>NZ_JBWKEA010000010.1:98379-308870 GCF_056435685.1 Amycolatopsis sp. NPDC043885 | reverse complement strand
AACCACGGCCGCGAAGGCCGCCTCTGCCTTGAGCCAGTGAAGGGGTCCTTCACCGCAGAGGCTCGGTCACGCCACATTCGCCCTTCCCCTCAATAGAACCGTCCTCACCACTCACGAGACTGATAAATCCCCCGCATCCGTTTGACAACACCGTTTTCGCGGGGCCATCGTCCTGGGCATGAGCGCTTACACCCGGCAGGCGATGGCGCGGCTGTTCGATCGGACGGCGGAGACCTACGACGCGCTCGGCGTCGACTTCTTCGGCGCGTTCGCCGCGGAACTGCTCGACCGGGTCGGGCTCGTTCCCGGTGAGCGCGTGCTGGATGTCGGCTGCGGACGGGGTGCGGTGCTGTTCCGCGCGGCCGAGCAGGTCGGTCCGGAAGGATCGGTGCTGGGGATCGACCTTTCCGCGGAAATGGTCGAGCGCACCGCGAAGGATATCGAGGCACGTGGTGCCAACGCCTCGGTTTCCCTTATGGACGCCCAAGAACCGACGCTGGACGACGCCGCCTTCGATGCCGTCCTCGCGTCGTTCGTGGTGTTCTTCCTGCCTGATCCGGTCGACGGCCTGCGGTCTTGGCATCGCCTCCTCGCACCTGGCGGCCGACTGGGTGTCACCACGTTCGGCGCCGACGATCCCCGGTGGGCGGGCGTGCGCGAGGTGTTCAAACCGTCCGTTCCGCCGGAGCTGGCCTGGACACTGGCCGTCAGGGCGGGACTGTTCGCCACCATCGAAGGGTTCGGCCAGGCCGTGGAGTCGGCGGGTTTCACCGGTGTCACGTCCGTGGAACGCGTCTATCCGGTGAAGTTCGCCGACCCCGGGCACTGGATCACCTGGTCGTGGTCGCACGGCCAGCGGATGTTCTGGGAGCTGATCCCGGAAGACCACCTCGACGCCGTGCGCCAGGCCGTGCTCGCGGAGCTCGAACCGCTCCGCGAGCACGACGGGAGTGTGGTGCTGGCGCAGACCGTGCGCTACACCCTCGCCCACCGCGGTTGACCGGTCACAACGCGAGCCTCGGCCAGGACGCCGTGTCGCGTGACAACTGCCGGTCGTGCGTGGCGATCACCACCGCGGCCGGGGTCGTTTCGAGCGCGGCGGTCAGCTCGTCGACGAGTGCGGCGGAGAGGTGGTTGGTCGGCTCGTCCAGCAGCACGACGTGCGGACGGCGAGCCAGCACCAGTGCCAGGTCCAGCCGACGCCGGGCGCCGACCGACAGTTCGGCCACCGGCCGGTGCCGGTCGTAGCCGGCGAGCAGGCCCAGCTCGCCCAGCCCCGGCCCGGGGATCCCGGCCCTGGTGAGCTGTTCGTCGTACAGCTCCATCGCCGTCCGCCTGGCCGGCAGCTCGGATTCCTGGCCCAGCCTGCCGATCCGCGCGGACCGCGAACGCGTGACCGTGCCGGTCCCGGGCTCCAGCTCCCCGGCCAGCACGGACAGGAGCGTCGATTTGCCCGCGCCGTTGCGGCCGGTGACGACCAGCCGGTCGCCGCTTTCCAGCACCAGATCGACCGGACCCGCGAGCCGTCCGGCCACCGTCACCCCGGCGGCACGCAGGAGCGTCGCGCCTCCGTGCGCCGGTAGCTCGGGCATGGCGAACCGGGCGGGTGGCGGCGGAACGGCGACCACGTGCTCGGCCAGTTCTTCCTGCCGCCGGTGGACCGCGCGGACCAGCCCTGGCGCGCGTGTGGCGCGGACGTGCCTGCCGGTGCCCTTGGGCGGCCGCCAGTTGTCACGCAACCGGTTCCGCGCCGCGGACAGGTCGTCGGCCAGCCGTTGCCGCTCGGCGATCTGCTCGGCGTGCGCCGACTCCCAGCGGGCGCGTTCGGCTCGCCGGGCCTCGACATAGGCCGCGTATCCGCCGCCGTAGACGCGTGGCCGTCCGTCGCTCGACGGATCGAGGTCGATCACCGTGGTGGCGACGTCCGCGAGCAGGGCCCGGTCATGGCTGACCAGGACGATCACGCCCGGATGCGCGCGCAACCGCTCGGTGAGATGGTCGAGCCCCGCCGCGTCGAGATGGTTGGTCGGCTCGTCGAGCAGCAGGACCGGGTGCCCGGCACCGAGCAGGCAGGCCAGCCGGACCCGGTGCCGCTGGCCGACCGACAGTGTCCCGAGTGGACGGTCGCGGTCGTCGACGGCGTTCAAGGCCGCCAAGGACACTTCGACACGCCTGTCGGCGTCCCACGCGTCGAGGGCCTCGGCTTCTTCGAGCGCGGCGGCGAACGCGTCTTCGGCTCCGGAACGTCCGTCGCTGAGCGCCTCGGTGGCGGCCTCGAGCCGGGCCAGCGCGCCGCGGACGGCGGCCAGTTCGAGGTCGATCAACGCGCCGACGGTGTCGGTCGCCCCGAGCGGGATCTGCTGGTCGGCGACGCCGGCCGAACCGGATCGATGCACCTCGCCGCGGTCGGCGGCCAGGTCACCGGCGAGTACCCGGAGAAGAGTGGTCTTGCCGCGACCGTTCTCCCCGACGATGGCGACACGTTCGCCGGCCGCGGCGACGAGGTCGACCCCGGACAGGACGGGCCGTCCCCCGAAGGAGAGGTGGACGCCGGACAGGCGGACGTGCGCCGCGCGCACAGGCGCGGGCGAAAGAGGGGATGACATGAAGGAACTGCCTCCGGTGAAAGTGATGAGCAGGAAGAACGAAGTCCGGTACCGCGGCTCGCGGTACCGGTGGAGGCGTCGTTCCTCAGAGGAACAGCAGTTGCTGCATCACGATCACGAGGGTAGGTCACGTCCGGAGAGCGCCGCATCCGATTTTCGGGACCACACGTTCGCACCATCCCCCACGACTAGCGGTCACCCCATGGAGACCCCCTTTCACCTGCGGCGACACGCCTCTCCTAGCCCGCGATCACGGCTTCAAACCCCCACTTTCAGGGGTCACCCTCAGGGGCATCACGACGGTTGCCATGATCACCGGCCCGTTCGACGGTGGGCTTCTCAGCAGGCATCTTCCGAGAGGAGCGGGACCGATGGCGAAGACCATGCAGCCGCAGGAACTCATCGACAGTGCCGTGGTCGACCCGACCGGCAACAAGCTCGGCAAGGTGGGCAACGTCTACCTCGCCGACGCGACGCGCCAGCCGGAATGGATCACCGTCAAGACGGGCCTGTTCGGCACCAAGGAGAGTTTCGTCCCGCTGTCCGGAGCGCACGCGGACCAGGACGGCGTCCACGTCCGCGTCGACAAGGACGCGGTCACCGACGCACCCCGCATCGAGGCCGACGGCCACTTGTCCGCGGAGGAAAGCGCGCAGCTCTACCGGCACTACGGGCTGCCGATGCCGAGGACCTCGCCGGACGGCCGGATGGACGACCGGGCGCAGGGCCGGGGCGACGCGGGCCGGACCAGGGCAGGGATGGACACGGGAACGGACACCGGCAGGAAGCACCGGGACGCCGAGCCCACCATGACCCGGTCCGAGGAGCGGCTGAACGTCGGCACCGAGCAGGTCGAAACCGGCCATGTCCGGCTGCGCAAGTACGTCGTGACCGAGGAGCAGCAGGTCACCGTTCCGGTCAGCCACGAGGAGGTGCGCATCGAACGCGAGCCGATCACGAAGCCGGGCGGTGAGCGCGCCGAGATCGCCGAGGACGAACAGGAAGTCGTGCTCCACGCCGAGAAACCGGTCGTGAACAAGGAAACCGTCGAGGTGGAACGGGCGAGGCTCAAGACCGAGACCGTCACCGAGGACCAGACCGTGTCCGGCAAGGTACGCAAGGAACAGTTCGAGGTCACCGACGACGAAGGCAAGCACCGCAAGTCGTGAGCCCGCCCCCGGGGTCAGCGCATGCGGCGGGCGCGGGCGGCCGCGACCACGAAACCGGTCGCCACGGCGCCCGCGATCGAACAGCCGACACCGAACAGCACCGCGGGCTCGTGCACTCGCAGGACCGACACGCACAGCCACGCCGACGCGCCGAACAGCAGGCCGAGCACCGGGCCGCCGACGAGGGCGCCCCGCCAGCGGTGACCGTTCCGGATGGTCCGCAGCCCGGATTCCAGGTACGCCAAGGCGAACAGGGCGAGGATCAGGCTGCCCGCGCCGAGCGCGCTCGCGAGCGGATGCTGCCGCGTGACGACGGCGAAGGTCCTCGGAACGCCGTCGGCCGTCAAGGTCGCGGTGACGGCTCCGCCGACGATCCAGCGGGTGACCCCGGGAAAAGCGAGATCGGCACGGAAGCCGTCGCCCTCGGGTTTCGGCACCGCCGACGCGGATCCGAGCGGGATCCCGGCGGCCGAAAGGGCGAGGGTCACCTGTTCCGGGCGCCCCTCCCCCGTCACGGCGAACGTCTTGCTGAGGTCCACCGGCGCCGACGAGGCGGCGACACCGTCGATCTTCAGTGTCGTGGCCTCGTGCGGCAGGCGTTCCGGGGTGAGCAGCGTGAGCACCACGAGCGCGATCGCGGCGGCCGCCGCGGCCAGTCGGAACCAGAGCACCGCACCGGACCGGGACTCGGGCTCGAAGCTCGCGCGGGTCGCCGACAGTGTCGGATCCGGTGCGGGGCGGTGCACCGGTCTTGTCGGACCGTCTCCGGCCGGGACCGGCGCGCCGAACGCGGAGATCACCCGAGGGGTGAGGTGCCGCACCGGCACGCGGGAGCGTTCCAGCCAGCCCGGTCCGTACACGGCGGTGGCGGCCGAGGCGAGGTCGGCCGCGAAGGTCTCCGCGTCGCGATACCGGGAGTCGAGCTCGCGCGAGAGGCTGCGCATGACGACCCCGGCGATCGGCGACGGCACGCCGTCGATCGGGCGCGGATCGGTGAACATGTGCTGGCGCATCATGCTGATCGCGCCACGGGTGTTGTCGAACGGCAGCTTCCCGGACAGCAGTTCGTAGAGCACCGTGCCGGCCGAGTAGACGTCTGCCGCCGGGCTCAGCGCGTTGCCCATGGCCTGCTCGGGCGCGATGTAGGCGGGTGTGCCGAGGACCTCGCCGCCGTGCGTGACAAGGGTGGCGCCCTCGCTGATCACCTTCGCGATGCCGAAGTCGGCGACCTTCATCACGCCTTGTGTGGTGAAGAGCAGGTTCTTCGGCTTGACGTCCAGATGCAGCACGCCCGCTTCGTGCGCCGCGTGGAGCCCGGCGAGCATCGCCAGCCCGATCGCGCAGGCCTGCTCCCCGCCGATCTCCCCGCTGCGGAAGCGGCTGTACACGGTGCCGCCGTCGAGGCGTTCCATCACCATCAGATGCTCGCGGCCGGTGCGGACATAGTCGTACACGGGCACGATGTGCGGATGGTCGAGGCTGGCCAGCACACGCGCTTCGCGGTCGAAGAGCTCACTGCTGGCGGCGTGGTTCAGCACGTCCCACGGCAGCTGTTTGATGGCGACGTCGCGGCGCAGCGAACGATGGACGCCGGCGAAGACGACCCCCATACCGCCCTGGCCGATCGCCGGCCCGATCTCGTACTGCGGCAGCGCGGCGACGACCTCGGCGGGTGCGCTCATCGGTTGAATTCCTTGGTGGAGTCGGGAAAGCGGACCGTCTCGTCGACGGCGGGCCCCGGCGCGGGATGCGGGGTCAGGTAGCCGAGCAGGAACGCGATGACGGCGGCGCCGAGCACCACCGGGATCTCGATCGCGGGCTCCGGCGGGACGAGCCGCAGGACCGACAGCGAGACGACGGCGACGAGGCCGGTGCCGAAGCCGGCGGGCAGGAAACGCAGGCCGCGACGCCACCGGTTGGCAGGGAGGCGATGGCGGGCGAGCGCGAGCAGGGCCGTCAGCCACGCCAGCACGGTGAGCACGAGCATCGCGAGCCCGAAGGCGCCGTAGACGGACCAGAAGGATCCGCGGATGTCGGCGACCGTGGTCGCCTCGCCGAGGGTTCCGCGCCGGGCGTCCAGCAGTTCGACCGTCGACGGGAGCAGCCCGATCGCCTGGCCGGAGAGGTCGGCCATGTCCAGTACGAAGGTCCTGGTGACGCGACTGTGCGCGGGCACTTCGAACGGCGCCGTGGTGTCGTAGGCGAAGAAGGTCAGGGCGAGCGCCACTCCGGACACCCGCACGCTACGGACCTTGACGGCGGTGCCGCCGCTGTTGGTCGCCGTGACGGTGAGTTCTAGTTGCTTCGCCGGATCGATCACGACCGTGGCGTTGGTGATCGGCCGGTCGTCGAAGGTGACCGCCAGGTCGAGTCCGCCACTGTCCGCGACGGCCGGTGGCGAGCCGAGGAGGACCGCGCACAGACCCAACGCAACCCCTGCCGCGATGACACGTCCCATTTTGCGCATCCCCTGTTTTCCTTATCCGACTGGTCCGGAATGCTACAGCGAGTACTTACCGGAGAGGGACGTCCCAATGCGTATCGTGGTTCGCCTGATATTCGGCACCGTGACCGGGTTGTTGTTCCTGCTTTCCCAGGTGGGAGCGGGAAACGCGCAGCAGTCCCCTTATCAGTCCACGGTTGGTTTGAAACCTTCGAGCGGCCCCGCCGGGAGTTCGTTCACCATTTCCTGGAATTTCTCTCCGTGCAAAGGCCCGATTTCTTTCACCTGGGAAGAAACGGCCATTACGTCGGTCAGCGCCCCCAGTGGACAGACCGGGGCGACGGTTCCGGGCAACGCGACACCCGGCGGCCACACGGTCACGGGCACCTGCACGAACGCGCGGACCGGTCAGCCGTTGACCGGAAACGCGACCTTCCGGGTGACCGGGACCGTGACGACGGCGCCACCGACGACGAAGGTGCCCCCGACGACGAAGCCGACCGTCCCGGTGACCACCACGACCAGACCCGGAACGACCACCACCCCGGTCACCACCACCCCGGTCACCACGACGACGCCGCCGTCCACGACGACCCCACCGTCCACAACAGGCACTCCCCCGCCGACGACGACGGACGTCCCCTCGTCCAGCAGCACGCCGCCGGGCCCCGACGACCTGATCCTCGATCGGCCGATCGTGAAGCCCGGCGACGCACTGTCCGCGACCGGCAAGGGGTGCACGCCTGGCGAGCGGGTCACGCTGACGTCGGACGGCGAGCGCGTCGGCGGCGCCTATGCCGACGCCACCGGCGCCTTCACCGCGGCCGTCGAGTTCACCCGGATCGAGGCGGGCAGGCATACCGTCGTCGCCGACTGCGGCGTGCGGCTGACCGGCGCCGTCGAGCAGGTGGTGACCAGTTCGTCAGGCGGGCACAGCGGCACCCTGGTGGTACTCGTGTTCTTCGTGCTGGCCGGCATCACCGTGATCCGCTTCCCCTGAGGTCACCGAGGTGGCCGCATCGCCGCGAAGACCAGGAACACCGCGGCGAGGAAGAGGGCGGCGACCGCCAGGTCGACCAGGAAACCGACGACGAGTGCGGTGATCATCGCTCACTCCTGTGCCGTCCTGGCGGCTTCGCGGCGGCGCGCGTACAGACTGGTGAACGAAACCGTGACCAGGACGGCGATGATCACGCCCAGCGACGCCGGTGTGGGGACCTGCGGCACCGACGGCCAGATCCCGTGTGCCCAGTGCAGGACCAGCTTCACCCCGATGAAGGCGAGGATGATGGCGAGGCCGTGGTTCAGGTGGACCAGCTTCGCCAGCGCCGAGTGGAGCACGAAGTACAAGGCACGCAAGCCCATCAGCGCGAAGGCGTTGGTGGCGAACACGAGGTACGGGTCTTCGGTGATGCCGTAGACCGCGGGCACCGAATCGACCGCGAACACCACGTCGGTGGCGAACACCGCGACGACCACGACCGCCAGCGGGGTGAGCGCGCGGCGCCCGTGTTCACGCACGGTGAGCCGGGTGCCGTGATAGTCGTCGGTGACCGGCATCAGCCGTCGCAGCAGCCGGACCGACCGCAGCTGCGAAAGATCCAGCTCGTCCTTGCCGCCGGACATGGCCTCGCGCAGGATCTTGACCGCCGAGACGAACAGGATCACGCCGAACACGAGGAACGCCCAGGTGCCCGCCGACAGCATCGCGGCACCGGCCGCGATGAACACGCCGCGAAGCACCAGCGCGCCCACGATGCCGTACAGCAGCACGCGTTGCTGCACGGCCGCGGGGACCGCGAAGGCGGCGAGCAGCAGCATGAAGACGAACAGGTTGTCGACCGACAGGGACTTTTCGACGACGAAACCCGTCATGAACTCCAGCGCCTGGCCGCTACCGAACTCGAGCCACAGCCAGAGCCCGAACACGACCGGGAGCGCGAGGTAGAAGACCGACCAGCCGACGGCCTCCCGCATCGACACCTCGTGGGGACGGCGGGTCACCACGAAATCGGCGACGAGCAGCGCGACCAGGACGGCGATGCTGATCGCCCACAACCCCGGCGATCCCACGGTTGCCACGGACTCGGGCATGAAGCCTCCTCGAACTCGAAGTTCGAGGTCTCCTTCACCCCTGCGGGGCGGTCTCCCGGGGACACCAGCGGAGTGTCCGTATTGACCGGGCAGACCCTTGGGAAGTACTCCCCTCGCCGGTCCAGTATCGCACTTGGTAAAGAGTTATTAAAGGTCGGGTCAAGCCGGGCCCTCCCTCAGCACGCCCGCGCACCGCGTCGACGGACAGGTCGTCCCAGGGAAATTCGGCCATCCACCAGGTCGCGCCCGCTCGTTCGTAGGGCGCGAGATCCGTGCCCACGGGGACGCCGATGGCGAAGTCGTACGGCTTCTCGCCGTCTTCGCGCAGCGCGGTGATCGTCTCGACCACCTCGGCGAACTCGTCCGCGTGCGGCAGATGCACCGGAAAGAACCCGTCGTACCGCGCGGCCCTGCGCATCGGCTTCGGCTTCCCAGGGAAGCCCGCCAGCCACACGGGAATCCGCCGCGCCGGCCGAGGCAGGAAGGTGATGTCGTCGACGGTGTAGTGCACGCCGTGGTGCCGCACGGGCTCCCCCGACCAGGCCGCGATGAGGATCTCGAGCGACTCGTCGAGCATCTCGCCGCGCTTGCGGTCGTCCACTTCGTCGCCGGTCTTCGAGAACTCGCCGCCGAAGCGGTCACTGCCGAGCCCCGCGCCGAGGATCAGCCTTCCGCCGCTCAGCTGGTCGAGGGTGGCCGTTTCACGCGCCAGCTTGACCGGACGGCGCCTGGCCAGCGGCGTGACCATCGGGCCGATGGCGAGGTTCTCGGTGGCGGACGCGACGGCGGCGAGGGTGATCCACGGATCGGCGATCGCCCGCACCGGCTCATGCCATCGGACGTGGTCCCACACGAACAGGCCGTGCCAGCCCGCTTCTTCGGCTTCTGCGGCGAGACGCGCGATGATCACCGGATCGGCCAGTTCGTCGAAGATCGGCAGCCAGAGTGCTGAGCGCAGAGTCATGAGTGCGACCGTACGGACCGGCACCGACACTCGCGGCGAATTCCCGACGTGCGCTAAGCCGTAACTCGCGTGCTTCCAGCCGTAACTCGCGTGCTTGGAGGCGGAACACACGGCACCGGCGTGTTACGCCTCCAAACACGCGAGTTCCGTCTTCAAGCACGCGAGTTCCGTCTTCAAGCACGCGAGTTACGGGTCTGGACACGCGAGTCACGCCTCACCGCTTGACACGACCACTAGAGTTCAACCAGTACGTTGATTAACCTTGTGGTTGATTGCCCTGTGGAAGAGACTTCGATGACCGACCTGACGATCACCCGCCTCCTCGACGCTCCCCGCGAGCTCGTCTTCCGGGTGTGGACCGATCCGGACCATCTCGCCCAGTGGTGGGGCCCGGTCGGGTTCACCACCAAGTCCTGCACCGTCAACCTCACCGAGGGTGGCAAGTGGCGCACGTGCATGAGCGACGGCGAAACCGAGCTCTGGGCGTCGGGCGTCTATCACGAGATCGTCCCGCCGGAGCGGCTCGTCTTCAGCTTCGCCTGGGAGGAACCGGAAGGCTCCCGCGGCCATGACACCCTCGTCACGGTCGTCCTCTCCGACCTCGACGGCAAGACCGAAATGGCGTTCCACCAGGCGATCTTCGAGACCGTGGCGGAACGCGACAGCCACGTCGAAGGCTGGCAGTCCTGCTTCAGCCGCCTCGCCACCCACCTCGCGGAGCAACGCTAGCCGAGTTCCCGCAGGACCTTCCGCGCCCGCGCCACCCCGTCCTCGTCCCGCAGCCGCCCGGCTACGTACTGGGCACCGCGGCGGAACAGCAGGTTGCCGGACAGCTCCAGCAGCCGCGCGGTCAGCGAGTCCGCGGTGAGGTCCCGGAGCGGCAGCGGTCGCGGCCCGGCACCGAGCCGGAACACCCGGTCTCCCCAGTAGGGCTGGTCGGAGAACACCGGGCAGACCAGCGCCGGGACCCCCGCGCGCAACGCGGCCGCGGTCGTGCCCGCGCCGCCGTGGTGCACCACCGCCGCCGTGCGCGGGAACAGCCACGCGTGCGGGACGTCCCCGACCGTCAGCAGATCGTCGTCGCCGGACGCGGCATCGGTACCGAGCAGGCCGCGCAACCCCGCCCGGCGCAACGCCGTGCGGACGGCGGCGAACGTCCGCTCCGCCTCCGACGGCCGCATGCTGCCGAAGCCGACGTACACCGGAGGCGGCCCGGACGCGAGGAAATCCCGCAGTCGCGGGTCCGGCCGCCACGCGGCGGGCGCCTCGAGAAACCAGTATCCGGTGACGTGCACCCTCGACGGCCAATCCTTCGGCCGCGGCACGACCGCGTCGGAAAAACCGCACAGCACCGGGGTTTCCGATCGCCGGGGTCCGCGGAGACCGGCCGCGGGCAGCCCCAGCGACCGCTCGCGCCACCGGTCCACCTCCGGCCTCAGCACCTGCCAGGCGGCGGCGTCGACAGCGCGGAAACTCAACCGCCTGCCGCACGGCCCGGCCTTGGCCGCCCACGGCACCAGCGGATGCGCGAACGCCCGTGTCGGCACGCTGGGCTGGTAGTGCAGCTCGACGTCGGGGACACCGAGCGAGGCACCCAGGTGCGCGCCGAGGAACCCGAGCGTCGGGGCGAGGACGAGGTCCGCTCCCGCCGCTCCTGGCTGGACGTCGGCCAGCAGACGCTCCATCACCGGGGCCAACGCACCGCGCAGCCCACGCAGGAAGGTCGCGGACGTGCGCCCCTCGGTCCATTCGCGTCCGCCGTCCGATCCGAGGATCTCGCTCGGGTCGGCGGAGAGCGGCGCGAAATCCAGGCCGTGCCCGGTCACCAAGGTGCGGAACCGCTCGGCCGCCAGCACCCGGACCCGGTCGCCGTCGAGACCACGCCCGAGGGCGATGCACGGCTGGACGTCGCCGCGAGAACCCGGAGCGACGATCACGACGAGCCGGGTCATCGCTTCGCCGCCGTCAACCGGTAGCGGAGGCGGAACGGCAGCTTCGCCAGTATCGCCGCGATATGCGCGTCCCTGCCGACCAAGTACCGCGGCGCGACCCGCCGGGCGGTCAGCGCGTGGACGACGACCCTTGCCGCCCGCTCCGGCGGAACACCGTTCCGCGCGGACCGCTCCGCGCTGCGTTCGGCCTCGTCCAGTTGCGCCGCATATCTCTCCCGCGCGGCTTCCGGCAGGGCGGCACGCACTTCTTCGGCTGCGGCGCGGGCGCGCGGCCAGATCGACGTGGCGACGGCACCGGGCTCGACGAGGACGACGCCGATCCCGGACGGGGCCAGTTCGGCGCGCAGGCTGTCGGTCAAGCCGACCAAGGCGAACTTCGACGCGTGATACGGCCCGACCATCGGCCCGGCGATCCGCCCGCCCATCGACCCGATCGTCACCACCCTGGCGGCCGGCGCGGAGCGCAGCGCGGGCAGCATCGCCTGCGTGACGGCCAGCTGACCGGTGACGTTGACCTCCAGCTGCTGCCGGAAGTCTTCGAGCGGGACGTGTTCCAGCGGTCCCGGCCGGGCCATCCCGGCGTTGTTCACCAGACCACGCAGCGGCCCCGCCGCCGCGACCTTCTCACCGCACGCCGCGATCGACGCCGGATCGCGGAGATCCATCCGCAGTACGGTGACGGCCCCGCCGTGAACACGGGCGAGTTCCGTTTCGTCCGCGTCGGTACGCACACTGGCCCAGACGTGGGCGCCCCGCCGGACGAGTTCGGCCACGCATGCTCGGCCGATCCCACTCGACGCCCCGGTGACCACAAAGGACGGACGGGTCACGACGCCTCCCCCTGCTTCACCGGCGCGGAAAGCGCACGAAGCATCCTCGGCCAGGTCTTGTGCAGCTGGTCCTGCCAGTACGCCCAGTGGTGCGTGCCCGGCCCGTAGAAGTCCGTCATGACCGGGACGCCGAGCCGGTTCAGCCGGTCCGCCATCGCGGTGGTCTGGCCGGAGCACAGGAATTCGAGCAGCATCGCGCCGGGCAGCACGTCGATCGGGAGCTTCCCGTCGAACGGCCCCGGCAGGCCATTGCCCGTGGACAGATACAGCTCGGTGCCGCGAAGGCGGTCGGCGTTCACCAGCGGATCGTGCGCGTCCCACCGGGAAGACTCGCGCCTCCGGTCGCCCCAGAGCGCTTCGGGATCCTGCCGGGCCGAGGCGACGATCGCGCTGGTCAGCAGCTCGCCGTACGGGCCGGTGGGGTTGAGATTGCCGCTGAACGACCCGGCGAAGCGGAACACTCCCGGCCGCCGGGCGGCGAGTTCCACCGCGCCGTATCCGCCGAGCGAGAGCCCCGCCGCGACCCGCCGCCCGTCCCCGCGATAGCCGCGATCGATCAGCTGCGGGATCTCGACCGCGGTGAACGTCTCCCACTGGTTGAGCACGACGTTCTTGCCGTAATTCCACCAGTCGGAAAAGAACCCGGCGGAACCGGAACCCGGCATCACCACGAGCGCACCCGAGTCGTCGGCGAGTTTCCGGATGTCGGTATTGGCGGTCCACCCGCGGTAGTCCTGGAGGCGCGTCTCACCGGCGAGCAGGTACACCGCCGGCCACTTCCGCTCCGGTTCGGCTTCCCACCGCGACGGCAGGATCAGCCGGACCATCGCGTAGCTTCCGACGCCGACCGAGCGCACGGTGAGGTCCAGCATCCGCGGGTCACCGTCCACAGTGGTCTGGGCGACGACGTGCGAGCCGTCGTCGGCACGGGCGTCCGGGACACCGCTCTCGGCCCGCGCCGGTGCGGCGGCGACGCTCGGTAGCAAGCACATCGCGACCGCCAGCGACGCGACGGCCCGCAGCCGCCTCGAAGTAGTGCGCATACGTAATCCTTTGTCCCGGTCGTTCGATCGAATTCGAAAATGTGACGACGATTACCCGATAAAGAAAATCAGAGGTGGCGACACGGTAAGCGGACGGACCCCTTCCAGGCAATTGTCCTGCCCACAATCCGGGAGGACAATATGAATGCCAGGGAAACAAGAAATGCCCCCACCTCCCCCATCAGGGTGACCCGTCACTCACGGACAGTGAAGGACTGTGGCACGGGAGTACCAGACCGGCTCGCATACCAGCGAAAATCCCGGAACCCGCAGGTCACACCCTGTACACGAAGGACATTTATGTTCTCTTGACACCTTCCGGTATTCGATTTCCCGTCGTAGCCTTCGTCGTGCCGCCCGGGTTCGGCGTCCCCTCACGCGACCCGGCGCCCCGCGTCCCACCGAAGGGACCAGACCCCATCAGGACCCTTCCGAAAGGGCTATTCATGGCTGCCCGAATTCGCGCTCTCGTCTTGTCCGCAGCAGCATTGCTGACCATTTCCGGCACACCCGGAGAATCGATTCAGGCCGCGCCCGCGCCGCCTTCCCCCACTGTTCCGCCCGCCGCCCTGCTACCTCCGGAAACCGTCCCGGACGCGTCCGCGCGCGACGGTTTCGACGTGGCGTCGGCACTGTCCACCTCGGACCGCGGGCGAAGCGGCAAGGTCGACGTCGGCGGATGCGAGGACGTCGTCCACGGCAGGCTGGTCGGCGCCGGTGCCACCGGCCAGGGCTTCCAGTCCGCCGTGCCCGGCGGGCAGGTCTCCGAACTCGTCGCGCGTACGACGAACCCGCCCGATCTGGCGGCGTGGGCCGCGCAGGCCGGACGGTGCTCGAAGGTGACGGTCGACGACGCGGCCGGTACCGCGGTGTCGACCGTCACCGTCCACCCCGCTCCCGCCGTTCCGGGGGCGAAAACCCTTTCCTACCAACAACTCCTGACACTACCCGGCCAGCCCCCCGAGCTGCCGGGACTGCGTCTGCGCACCGTCGCCATCGCCGCCGACGACGTTTTGGTCGTGCTTCGTGACGCCGGAACGACCGGCCTCGATCTCGACGCCCTCGCCGTCGCCGCCTGGCGGCACGCCGCAGGGCCGCTCGGCCGCTGAATCCCCCCTGAAAACCCCGAGGAGACGCCATGTCCCTGGCCCCCGAAAACCTGCCCGCCACGGCCGGCCCCACCCTCCCCGCCTGCCTCCGGCACTGGGCGGACACCGACGGCGACCGGGCCGCGCTGACCTTCGCCGACTTCTCGGCCGATCGCGCCGGACGACGGCGGACGTTGAGCTGGAAGCAACTCCAAGAACGCGTCGACGCCGTCGCGGCGGCTCTCCCCGTCGGGCCCGGTGACCGGGTGGCGGTGCTGTGCCCGCAGAGCGCCGATTACGTCGTCGCCTTCCTCGGCGCGATCACCGCGGGCGCGATCGCCGTGCCGCTGTTCGATCCCGGGTTGCCCGGGCACGCCGGACGGCTCGCCGCGGTGCTGACCGACTGCTCCCCCACCGCGGTCGTCACCACGTCCGCGTCGGTGGACGCGGTCCGCGAGTTCCTGGTGGGCCTGCCCGGTGGCGAAGACGTCGCCGTCGTCGCGGCCGACAAGCCCACCGCCGGGCCCGGCCGCGCGTGGCCCGCCCCGGCCCCGGCGCCGGACGACGTGGCGTACCTGCAGTACACGTCCGGTTCGACCCGCAGCCCGGCGGGAGTGGTGCTGACCCACGCGAACGTGCTCGCCAACGTCAGCCAGGCGGTGCACGGACTCGGGATCGACCCGGCGGGGACCACGGTGTCGTGGCTGCCGCTGTTCCACGACATGGGTCTCGTCCTCGGCCTGATCACGCCGCTGGCCATGGGCATGCGGTCGGTACTGATGGACCCGCTGGCCTTCATCGAGCGCCCGGTGCGCTGGCTGGAGTTGCTCGGCGACCACAACGCGAGCTGGAGCGCCGCCCCGAACTTCGCGTTCCACTACGCCGCGAGCCGGGTGCGCGAGGAGGACCGCGCCAAGCTCCGCCTCGACCGCGTCGCCGCGATCGTCAACGGCGCGGAGCCGATCAACCCCGGAGTGCTCGACCGGTTCCATGACACCTTCGCCGAAGCCGGGTACACCCCGGACAAGACGCGGCCCGCGTACGGGCTGGCCGAAGCGACCGTCTTCGTCACCACTGGCCCCGGTGTTCCCCCGCGTGTCACCACGTTCGACCGCGTCGCGCTGGGCGCGGGAACGGCGCGGCAGGCGGATACCGGTCTCCGGCTCGTCGCCTGCGGTGTCCCGGTGGGTCAGCACGTGGCGCTGGTCGATCCGGAAACCGGCGTCGCGCTCGAAGACGGCGCGGTCGGCGAGATCTGGGTCCACGGACCCAACGTCGGCACCGGCTACTGGCAGAAACCGTTGGAGAGCACCGAAACCTTCGGCGCCCGGTTGACGGGCGACCACGGGGACCTTCCGGCTGGTCCGTGGCTGCGCACCGGCGACCTCGGCGTCCGGCACGACGGTGAGGTCTACATCGCGGGACGGATCAAGGACCTGCTCATCGTCGACGGCCGTAACCACTACCCGCAGGACGTCGAAGCGACCGCCGCCTCGGCCGACCGCGACATCCGCCCCGGCAGTGTCGCCGCGTTCGCCGTCGAAGGCACCGACACCGAAGCCGCGGTGGTCGTCGCCGAGCACCGCGGTCACACCGCGCTGACCACGGAGGACGAACGAGCCCTCGCCGCCTCGATCCGTCGGCTGGTTTCCGACGCGCACGGCCTCGCCCTGCGTGATGTCGTGCTCGTCCCGGCGGGCCTGGTCCCGCGGACCTCCAGCGGCAAGATCGCGCGGAGCGCCTGCCGCGACCGCTACCTCGCCGGCGATTACGGAAAGGCCTTGGTGCGATGAGAAACCCGACGTTCGACGCCCCGGCGCTGCGCCGCTGGCTGCTCGACACCGTCGCCGAGCACACCGGCGTCGACGCGGCCCGGCTCGAAGCCGACCGCCCACTCAGCGACTACGGCCTGTCCTCCCGCCAGGCCGTCGGTATCGCCGCCGACCTCGAAGATCTGCTCGGCACCCCGCTCCCGGCCACCCTGCTGTGGGAGAGCCCGACCATCGATCACCTGGCCCGCTCGCTCACCGGCGGCACGGAGCCCGAGGCGGAGCAGACGGGCACGGACCGCCGCCGGACCGACCCGATCGCCGTCGTCGGCCTCGGCTGCCGGTGGCCGGGCGCGGACGGCCTCGACGAGTTCTGGGATCTGCTGCGCAGCGGACGGGACGCCGTCCGGACCGCTCCGCCGGGCCGCTGGAACGCCGACGCGGCCCCGATCGTCGGCGGCTTCCTCGACGACGTGGCCGGTTTCGACGCCGACCACTTCGGCATCACCCCGCGCGAGGCGTCCACAATGGACCCGCAACAGCGGATGCTGCTGGAGGTCGCCTGGGCCGCGCTCGAACACGCCGGGATCGCCCCGGCCTCCCTGCGCGGCAGCCGGACCGGCGTGTTCACCGGGATCTCGACCCACGACTACGGGCATCTCACGATGGCGGGCGGTGGCGTCGACCTCTGGACCGCGACCGGTGCCGCCGGGAGTATCGCGGCCAACCGGCTCTCCTACGTCTACGACCTGCGCGGGCCGAGCATGGCGGTGGACACCGCCTGCTCCTCGTCGCTGGTCGCGGTGCACCACGCGGTGCGCGCGCTGCGCGACGGCGAGGCGGACCTGGCCCTGGCGGGCGGGGTGAACCTCATGCTGCTGCCCGGTCCGACCGCCGCGTTCGCCGCCGCCGGCCTGCTCGCCGGGGACGGGCGGTGCAAGACGTTCGCCGCGGACGCCGACGGCATCGCGCGTGCCGAGGGCTGCGGTGTCGTCGTGCTCAAGCGGCTGACGGACGCCGAGTACGACGGCGACCGGGTGCTGGCGGTGATCCGCTCCACCGCGGTCAACTCCGACGGCCGGTCACAGGGTATGGCGGCGCCGAACCCGGTCGCCCAGCAAGACATGCTGCGCACGGCGTACCACGGCGCCCGGCTCGATCCGTCCACTGTGGACTACGTCGAGGCGCACGGCACCGGCACGTTGCTCGGTGACCCGATCGAGGCCCGCTCGCTCGGCGCCGTGCTCGGCAAGGACCGCCCGGCCGACGCCCCGCTGCTGATCGGCTCGGTGAAGACGAACATCGCGCACGCGGAGGCGGCCGCGGGGATCGCCGGGCTGATCAAGGTCGTCCTGGCGATGACCAGGGACGAATTGCCACCACAGCTGCATTTCACCGCCCCCAATCCGCACATCCCGTTCGACGACCTGCGCCTGAAGGTGGTCACCGAGCCGACGCCGTGGCCACGCCGGTCCGGCCGTGCCACGGCGGGAGTGTCCGCGTTCGGGTTCGGCGGGACCAACGCGCACGTCGTCCTCGAACAGGCGCCGCCGCTGGAACCGGCGCCGGATCGGGCCGACGTCCGGATCGGACTGCTGTCCGCCCGCACCCGCGACCGCCTCACCGAACGGGCGGCGCAGCTGGCGGACTGGCTGGACTCCACGCCGTCGCTTTCCCTCGCCGACATCACCCACACGTTGTCCCGGCGTGACAACGGCGGATCGCACCGTGCCGCCGTCGTGGCAGGCGACACCGCCGAACTGGCGGTACTGCTGCGGGCCGTCGGTTCCGGCGCCGATCCGCTTCCCGCGGGCGCCGTCACCGGCACCGCCGTGAGCACCGGCGGCCCGGTCTTCGTGTTCTCCGGTCACGGCTCGCAGTGGCCGGGGATGGGGGAAGGGCTGCTGCGCGCGGAACCCGCGTTCGCCGCGCAGGTCGACAAGCTGCACGACCTGTTCACCGAGCACACCGGCCGATCGCTTCGCGCGTTGCTCACCAGCGCGGATCCCCTGTCCCTGCCCGAAACCCAAACGGCCATCTTCGGGACGCAGGTGGCGCTGGCCGGCCAGTGGGAGGCACTCGGGGTCCGGCCATCGGCCGTCGTCGGGCACTCGCTCGGTTCCGCGGCCGCCGCCGTGGTGAGCGGCGTGCTCACCACCGACGAGGCCGTCCACCTGGTCGCGACCCGTGCCCGACTGCTGGGCACCCTCGGCCCGGGTGGCGCGATGGCGGCGGTCGAACTGGCGCCGGAGGAACTGGAGCTGTACCCCGACATCGAACTCGCCGTCGAATCCGCGCCGGGGCAGCTGACCGTGGCCGGGGACGCGACCGTGCTCGACCTGCTCGTCGCGGAACTCGAAGCCGCCGGGCTGACCGCGCGGCGGCTGCCGGTCGAGGTCGCCGGGCATTCCGCCCGTGTCGATCCGGTGCTGCCCGCGCTCCGGGAGGCGCTCGTCGAACTGGGCGGCCGTCGTCCGACGGTGCCTTGGTACGACACGGTTCTGGCCGATCCGCGGGAGTTGCCGGACTTCGACGCCGGGTACTGGGCCGCGCACCTGCGCCGTCCGGTGCGGTTCCGGCAGGCCGTGGCGGCCGCCGCCGCGGACGGGCACCGTGTCTTCCTGGAGGTGTCGCCGCATCCGATCCTCCGGGGCTCGGTGGCGAGAACCCTCGAAGCCGAGGGGATCCACGACGCCGTCGTCACGGGAACCCTGCGCCGGGGCCAGGACGAGGTCCGCACGCTGGGCACCGCAGCGGCCGAGTTGTACTGCGCGGGCACCCGGA
Organism: Amycolatopsis sp. NPDC043885; assembly: GCF_056435685.1. Taxonomy (NCBI): domain Bacteria; kingdom Bacillati; phylum Actinomycetota; class Actinomycetes; order Pseudonocardiales; family Pseudonocardiaceae; genus Amycolatopsis; species Amycolatopsis sp. NPDC043885. The sequence continues at coordinate 290,128 of NZ_JBWKEA010000010.1, read as the reverse complement.
TCACCACCGCCGACCCGGACGACGGTGCCCGGTTGGTCGACGTCCCGTCGATGCCGTGGCGGCACGAACGCCACTGGTACACCACCGCCGAAGCAGCCCCGACGTTCGCGGCACGCACGCCGGAACCCGAACCGGTGCGCATCGCCGGGGGCGACCGGCTGACCGAGATCGTCGCCGCCGTCATGGGACTGCGTCCCGATCGCCTCGACGCCGACGTCCCGCTGGTGGAACTCGGGCTGGACTCCCTGATGGCGAAACGGATCTCCGACGCCGTCCGCCGGGAGTTCGGTACGGAACCCGACGCCGTCAGCGTGCTCCGCGGCGCCACTCTCGCCGATCTCAGCCGCGATCTCGCACCCCGCGAGAACGAGGAACCATTGCCGTCCCGTGGTCGCGCCTGGGACGCGGCGGATCGCCTCGTCCTGCGTCTGTGGCAGGAGTACACCGGGACCGACGCGGGCGGCACGCAGGTTCGGCTGACCGAGACCGCCACCCCGGACAGGCTGGCCGAACTGCTCGCCGAAGCGCTCAGCACCGAACTCGACACGCCTGTCACCGCCGCCGAACTTCGACGGCACGACTCGCTCGCGGCCATCGCCGATGTCGCCCGCGCCGTCCTCGACACGAGGGAGGAGCGGGGGCCGGTGCACGTCCTCGCTCCCGGCGAAGCGGGAGTCGCGCCGCTGCTGCTGTTCCACCCCGGCGGCAGCACCTGCACCGTGTACCGGCCGCTGCTGGACCGGCTGCCCACCTCGGTGCCATGCGTCGGCTTCGAACGCGTTCCCGGGGTCAGTATCGAAGACCGTGTCGAGCAGTTGCTGCCGCTGGTACGGGAACAGCGTCGCGACCGGCCGTATCGGCTGGCGGGCTGGTCGTTCGGCGGGGCGCTGGCCTACGGCGTCGCCGCGCGGCTCGCCGAAGAAGGGGAAGAGGTCGAGTTCGTCGCGCTGATCGACACCATGCTCCCGCTCCCGGAGCCGGACCTCGACCCGCGTGCGTCGTCCGCCCGGCGGTTCCTGCGGTTCACCGGCTATGTCGAGGGCACCTACGGCCGCGAAGTGCGGCTCGGTCACGAAGAGTTGGCTCCGTTGCCCGAAGAGGAGCAGATCGAGCTGACCATGCGGCGGGTCGCCGAGGCGGGCTTGCTCAGCCCCGGCGTGCTCCGGCACCAGCGTCAGTCCTTTTTGGACACGCTGGCGGCCGAACGGGGCACGCCCCGCCGTTACGACGGACGGGTCGTGCTCTACCGGGCGACCGAGCAGTACGCGGCCGGGCTGGCGATGGAGCCCCGGTACTCGCGCACGGATCTCGCGGCGGGCTGGGCGGAATTGTGCCCAGGGCTGGAGATCGTGCCGGTCGAGGCGCACCACCTGTCGGTCGTCGACCCGCCGCACGTCGATGTCGTGGCGAGGCATCTGACGGGACTCCTGTGACCACGGCCCGGGCCGAGCGAGCGGTCGACCGCGCCTGGCCGCTGCTGGCGGTACTCGGCGCCGGGCTCTTCCTCGTGGCGGTCGACGCGACCGTGCTGCACGTCGCGTTGCCCGATCTCGTCCGGCAGCTGCGGCCCGGCGCGTCGGCTCAGGTGTGGATCGTGGCGATCTACCCGCTGACCGCCGCGCCGCTGCTGCTGCCGTTCGGCACCCTCGGCGACCGGTACGGACGGCGACGCGTGCTGGTTACCGGGTACGTCGTGTTCGGGATCGCGTCGCTCGGCTGCGCGTTCGCGCCGAACGTCCCGGCACTGCTGGCGTTCCGCGCGTTGCTCGGCTGTGGCGGCGCGATGATCATGCCGGTGACGATGTCGCTGCTCCGCGAACTGTTCCCGGACCAGCGGCATCGCCGCACGGCGATCGCGGTGTGCAGCGGGATCGCGGGCACCGGATCGGTGTTCGGGCCGATCCTCGGCGGGGTGCTCGTCGAGGCGTGGGGCTGGCGGACGACGTTCCTGCTGAATCCACCGGTGATCCTGGCGGCAGTCGCGCTGGCGTTGCGGTGGCTCCCCCGGAATCCGCCGGGCCGGGGTACGTGGGACGCGCTCAGCGCCGCCCTCGCCGCGGGCGGTGTCCTCGGGATCGCTTTCGCCGTCGGGCATCCGGGTACGTGGCCCACGGCCGTCGCGTCTGGTGCGACCGGATGTGTCCTCATCGGACTGTTTCTGCGCCGCCAGCGCCGGACCGAACCGCCGCTGCTGGACCTCACCCTGTTCCGGCGGCCGGGAGTGCGCGCCGCGGTGGGCGGGGTGCTGCTGGTGATGAGCACCCTCGTCGGGCTCGGCCTGCTGTTCGCCCAGTACCTGCAGGTGGTGCTCGGGCTTTCGCCCACCGCGGCGGCGGGCCGGTTGCTCCTGGTGCTGAGCGCTTCGGCCGTCGGCAGTGTCGTGACTCCGTCGCTGCTGGGACGCTTCGGCAACGCCCGGGTCCGCACGGCCGGGTTCACCGTGGCGGCGGTGTCGTTGCTGGTCCCCGCGGCGGGATCGGCCGCGCTCACGTCGCCGGTGCTGCTCGGCGCCGGGCTGACGGGACTGGGCCTGGGGATGGCTCTAGCGCTCACGTCGAGCACCGACACCCTCCTTTCGGCGACCTCGGCGGACCAGGCAGGCGGCGCCGCGGCCGTGGAGAAGACCGGCTACGAACTGGGCGCCGGCTTCGGGACGACGGTGTTCGGTTCCCTGGCCGCCGCGGTGTACGCGGGGCACCTGGCCGTCCCCTCCGGCGTACCGGAACCGGCGCGGCAACTGGCCTTGTCGGGGCCCGCTCAAGCCGAAGCGGCCACGGCCGGTCTCACTCCGCGTTTGACCGGCGAGTTGCTCGATGCCGCGAAGGCCGCCTGCACCACAGGACTACAGGTGTCGGCGGCCGTCGCTTGTGGACTGTTCATGGTGGCCGTCGTCGTCAGCGCGGGCGTGCCTCGTCGGTGAACTGCTCGGCGAACTCGCCGGTCGGCGGGATCTCCTGGATGACGTCGATCAGCACACCGTTGGGGTCGGCGACGATGAAGTGCCGCTGTCCGAAATCCTCGCTGCGCAGGGAAAGCGCCTCGGGCAGTCCAGCCTCTTCGACCAGCCGCCGGTGCTCGGCGTCGACGTCTTCGACCTCGAAGTTCAGCAAGAGTCCCTGCACGGGTTTGCCTGCCCCGGCAGGAATGGTCTCGTGCCCGGGGGCGAGGATCGCCAGCTCCCACTCGCCGCGTTTGAGGCTGACGTACCAGTCGGCTTCGAAGGTGGGCTCGAAGCCGAAGTGGTCGCAGTAGAAGTCCCGTGTCTCGGTGATCTTCTCGGTCATGAGAACGGGGTAGAAGCTGGTCAGACGCATGATGCCACCTTGCTCGCGAACAATACCGACCGTCGGTTTGTTTCTCTGAAGTTAGCCAACCGACGGTCGGTATGTCAAGATTCCGGCCATGGCCCGCACGAAGCAGCAGCAACGCGAAGAGACGATGGAGGCGTTGACCGCCACTGCCCGGCGACTGTTCGCCGAGCACGGGTACGGCAAGGTGGGGCTGGAGACCATCGCGCAGACCGCGGGCGTGAGCAAAGGCGCGCTCTACCACCACTTCAGCAGCAAGTCGGACTTGTTCCGGCACGTGCTCGGCGTCGTACAGCACGACGTCGGCGAGCAGATCGCACGGGCCGCGGACGCCGCGCCGGACTCGTGGTCCGGACTGCTCGCCGGCTGCCGCGCGTTCCTCGCCGCGGCGACCGATCCGGTGACTCAGCAGATCATGCTGCTGGACGGTCCTTCAGTGGTCGGCTGGCAGGATTGGCGCGAACTGGACGCGGAGTCGTCCGCCCGGCACCTCGCCGAAGCGCTGACCGAACTGATGGCCGAGGGTGTCCTGGCGAAGCGGCCCGTCGAACCGTTGGTACGCCTGCTTTCCGGCGCGATGAACGAGGCCGCCGTCTGGCTCGCCCACTCCCCCGACCCGAAGGCCGACCTCGCCGCGACCATGGACACGCTCACGCCGATGATCGAATCGCTGCGCTGAGGCCGAACTGACGGCGTTGGGGTCTCGTGAGTGGTAAGGACGGTTAGTACTCCAGCTGTAGATCGTGATGGTGCTGGTTGACCCGCTGAGATGGGTGCGGCCACCGCAGTGATCATGGGTGTTTGTGAGGACAACTCAAGATCGTGTGGTGGCCGCGGCTATCAGCGTAGACGTTGTGCGGTGGCAGGCGTTGCTGGGTGAGGGTTTAGGTCGTGTTGCGGGCCGGTTCGCGCGGGTGGAGCCGCGTCGGCGGGCGGGCCGGTTCGTGGCGGGCCTGTTGTCGGGGTTGTCGCGGGTGAATTGCTGGACGATCGCCGAGCGGGTCGGGGAACGGACCCCGGACGGGATGCAGCATCTGCTGTCGCGGGCGAGCTGGGATGCCGACGGTGTCCGTGATGACCTGCGTGGCTGGGTGCTGGAGCACCTCGCCGATTCGGATGCGGTGCTGGTCATCGACGAGACCGGGGATCTGAAGAAAGGCACCGAGACGGTCGGGGTGCAGCGGCAGTACACCGGCACGGCGGGGCGGATCGAGAATTCGCAGATGTCGGTGTTTCTCACCTATTCGGCGCGGCGTGGGCACACGCTGATCGATCGGGAGCTCTATCTCCCGGCAGGCTGGTCGCAGGACCCGGTGCGGCGGGAACGCGCGGGTGTCCCGGCCGGGACCGGGTTCGCTACGAAGTCGGCGCTGGCCTTGTCGATGATCATCCGGGCGTTGGACGCGGGCACGCCCGCGAAATGGGTGACCGGGGACGAGGCCTACGGCAAAGACGGCACCGGGCTGCGGGACCCGCTCGAGACCCGGGAACAGGCCTATGTGCTGGCCGTGGCCTGTGACCACCGTGTCCCCGGCCCGAGCGGCAACGTCCGCGTCGACGAGCTGGCCGGCCGGCTCCCGAAACGAGCGTGGCAGAAACTCTCCGCCGGGCCCGGCGCGAAAGGACATCGCTACTACCTCTGGACACGGATCCGACTGAACCCGGCCGGGAAATCCGGGCATCACTGGGTCTTGATGCGCCGGAACCGGCGGACCGGCGAGACCGCGTTCTACCGCTGCTACAGCCCGAACCCGGCGTCGCTGCCCGAGCTCGCCCGGATCGCGGGGCGACGCTGGACCATCGAGGAAGCCTTCCAGACCGGCAAAGAACTCACCGGCCTCGACCAGCACCAGGTGAGGACCTGGACCTCTTGGTATCGCTGGACCACGCTGGTGATGCTCGCGCACGCTTTCCTCGCCGTCGCTGCCGCTCACGCCCGCGCCGACACCACGCCGGGCCTGATCCCGTTGACACGCAACGAGATCAGGCACCTCTACAGCAAACTCGTCATCGAACCGGCCTACGCCACGATCAACGTTCTGGGCTGGTCGGAATGGCGCCGCCGACACCAGCACCGAGCCAAAACAAGCCACTACCAGCGACGACACCAAGATCACGATCTACAGCTGGAGTATTAGAACCGTCCTTACCACTCACGAGACCCCAACGCCCACCGCAACGCGAAAGGCCCCACCCTCGCCGGGTGGGGCCTTCACTACGGTGGGCGATACTGGGATCGAACCAGTGACCTCTTCGGTGTGAACGAAGCGCTCTCCCCCTGAGCTAATCGCCCGCGGTACGAACTTCGGTCCGCCGGGGAAGCGAACCTGGTGCGCGATACTGGGATTGAACCAGTGACCTCTTCCGTGTCAGGGAAGCGCTCTCCCGCTGAGCTAAACGCGCGTGGTGTTTCGTTCGTACTGACGATAGTTTAGCGGACCCCGTTTCCGGGGCTGTCACAGGGGGTTGCCTACCCGCGTGGCTCAGGGTTTCGGCAGCCGCGAGGCGACCGAGCCCGCGATCTCCTTCGCCCGGTCGCAAGGGCTTCCGCTCCCCTCACGCGCCAGCAAGCGGACCGCGACGTGTTCGGCTTCGCGGTCCGGCAGCGGGCGATGCCGCCAGGTGACGGCGCAGTTCGAGTCGCCGAACTCCCGCATGTCGCCGGTGACACCGCTGCCGAGATCGACCGGCGAACCCTCCGGCGCGTAGGAACCTCGCTGCAATTCGACGGTCAGGGTGTCCCCGCCGCCCACCCACTCGCAGATCCGCAGCGTCCGCGGGGCAGGCTGCGCGTTGGGCATGGTCTTGCCGAGCACCGCCGGGTCGGCGATCGTGCACGGATCGAGCGGGAGAAGGCTCGCCGGATCACCCGCGCGGTCGACCTCGTGCGTGCGCAGCCGGGTGAGCGCGGCGGTCAGCATGTCGTCGGCGGCCTTGCAGGGATCACCCTCCCGGCCGGGGTGGGAGACGACGACGCCGAGCCGCCGGTCCGTCGGCAGCTGGACGACCGAGTCGCATCCGCCGCTGATCGTGCTACGCAGCAACGGAAGTCCTTCGGCCGTGCGGTCCGTCCGGTCGAGACTGCTGGTGGACACGCCTTCGCCGAGCCGCAGCTCGAAGTCGACGCCCTTGAGACCGGTGTACTTGCAGCGAGCCGGGTAGATCGGGCCCGTCTCCGGTTTCAGGGTGCCGAACTCCTGCACGAACCGGCCCGCGAGCACCTTGCACGGATCCACCAGGCGCAGGCGTTCCGCGCCGAGCGCGTCGGTCGCCGACAGCGAAGTCGTCCCGGGGTTCTCCGGCTTGGCGTAGTCCGCGATGGTGAGGCCTAGCGCGACCATCCCCGAAACGACGAGCAGGACGACCGCGGCGAGCGAGCCGAACAGGATCTTCTTCGTCCGCGGCGCCATCTTCTTGGGCGGCGGGCGCCAGATCGGCAAGGGCAGGGCCAGCACCGAGCGTACTTCTGCGTCCTGTTGCCGGATCCGGGCGTGCACGGCGGGCGGCCAGGGCGCCGCGCCCGGAGGCACTGGGCCGAGGAAGTCCAGAATCTGTTCCGGAGTCGGCCGTCGTGCGGGGTCCTTGGCCAGACAAGGCTCGGCGATCCGCCGGATCTCGTCCGGGACGTCGCTGAAATCCGCCGCGGCGTGCACGACGTTATACAGGGTCTGCGGCGCGGTCGGGCCGGTGAAGGGGCCGCGTCCGGTCGCGGCCATGACCAGGATCGCGCCGAGGGAGAACACGTCGCTCGCGCCGGTGACCCGCCCACTGCCCGCCTGTTCCGGCGACATGAACGCGGGCGAACCGATGATCGCGCCGGTTCCAGTGAGATCCTGCGCGTCCTCCGCCACCCGCGCGATACCGAAGTCGATCACCCTGGGGCCGTCACTCGTCAGGATGATGTTGCTGGGCTTGAGATCCCGGTGGATCAGTCCGGCGCGGTGGATCTCGGTCAGCGCCGCGGCGAGCCCGGACGCCAGCAGCCGCACCGACTCGACGGGCAGCGGCCCGGCACCGTCCACGGCCTCCTTCAAGGACGGTCCGGTGACGAAGACCGAGGCGAGCCACGGGCTTTCCGCTTCCGCGTCGGCGTCCATGACCGCGGCCGTGTAGGCGCCGGAGACCAACCGCGATGTGGCGACCTCGCGCCGGAACCGTTCACGGAAGCGTGGATCGTGCGCGAACTGGGCGTGCAGCTGTTTGACGGCGACGAGCCTGCCGTCCGGGGCGAGGCCGAGCACGACGCGGCCCATCCCGCCTTCACCGAGTTCGGCGATGATCCGGTACGGGCCGATCTGCCGGGGTTCGCCGGGGTTCAACGGTTTCACTGGTCAGCCCTAGGGTTTCGGAAGTTTCGGCAGCAGTGCCCCGGCGAAGGCCTTCGCCTTTTCACAGGCTTCGTCGGCGGTCATCTTCGTACCACTGGTCCCGACCGTCAGCTCGACGTTCTCCCCGTCGCGATCGCTGACGGACCGGTGCTGCCAGGTCAGCGAGCAGGTGGAGCGCGCGATGCCGTCGTCCTTCTTGGCCAGGTACACCTTGGCGCCGCCGAGATCCAGGGTGGCGGCCTCCGTGTAGTACGAGTCCTTCGATTGCGCGGGCGGGTACGCGCGCACGAAGCTCAGGCGGACGCTGCCCGCCGCGTCGTACCGGCATTGGTGCAGGTGTTCGCGGATCGTTTCGACGACCGGGCCGATCAGCCGGTCCGTGGTCGCGGGGCCGAGCAGCGCACACGGGTCCAGCGGAGCCAGTGTGCCCGCCGGGAGTTCGCGTTCGTGGCCTCCGGCGCGGATCCGTTTGACCGCGTCGGCGAGCGCCGCCTTGACCACCGAACACGCCTGGTCCTTTGTGGACACCGAGTTCACGTCGACGCTGAGCTTGGTGTTCGGCAGGCCGCTGACCGGGACGGCGACCGCGCACGCGTCGTCGGACCCCTTGATGCGCAGCGGAAGCCCTTCCAGCTCGCCGCCGGCTTCGCCTTCGACCAGGTCGCCGCCGACGCTCAGCTCCAGCCACTTACCCGACGGCGAGGAGTACGTGCACGAGTCGAACTGGATGTCGATCTCCGTACTCAGCTTGCCGAACCCGGGCACGTCCCGGCCCGCGAGCACCTTGCACAGGTCGACCCGGCGCAGGTTGTCCGGGCCGAGCGGATCCTGATTGACCGGGGTGGCGACCGGTTCGTCCGGTTGCGGTGACGAACTCGGCGCGATGGCGGCCGGAGGCGGATCGTCCCCGGACAGCGAGATCGCCGCGACGGTGCCACCGGCCAGCAGCACCACGGCGGCCGCGGCCAGTCCCGCGTACAGGCCGCGGCGGGATCGCTTCGGCGGCGGCGGGTTCAGCAGCCGCCGGACCTCGGCCTGCTGTGTCTCGATGAGCTGCGACACCACCGGCGGCCACGGGCTGGTCGTCGGCGGGATCGGGCCGAGCCGCTCCAGCACCCAGGCGGGTGACGGCCGGTCCGCCGGGTTCTTCGCCAGGCACGGCTCGACGATCTGCCGCAGCTCCGGCGCCAACTGCCGCAGGTCGGGCTGGAGGTGCACGACGTTGTACAAGGTGTGCGGAGTGGACGTCCCGGTGAAGGGGCCGCGTCCGGTCACGGCCATCACCAGCAGCGCGCCGAACGAGAACAGGTCGCTCGCCGGGGTCAGCGGCTTCCCTTCGGCCTGTTCCGGGGACATGAACCCGGGCGAACCGATGACGGCGCCGGTGTGCGTGAGCTCGGAGTCGCCTTCGACGGCGCGCGCGATCCCGAAGTCGATCACCCTGGGGCCGTCACCGGTGAGAATGACGTTGCTGGGCTTCAGATCGCGGTGGATCAGCCCGGCACGGTGGATGTCGCCCAGCGCCAGCGCAAGCCCGGCGGCGAGATGGCGGACCGCCATCGGCGGCAGCGGGCCGGCGGCGGAGACCGCCTCCGACAGTGCGGGGCCGGGCACGAACACCGACGCCAGCCACGGTGTCGGCGCGTTCGGGTCGGCGTCCATGACCGGTGCGGTATACGCGCCGGACACCAGACGGGACGTTTCGACCTCCCGGCGGAACCGCTCGCGGAAGCCGGGGTCCTGCGCGAAACCCGGGTGAACCTGCTTGATCGCGACCAGGCGCCCGTCGGCGGAGATCCCGAGCAGCACCCGGCCCATCCCGCCCTCGCCGAGCGCGGCGAACACCCGGTAGCGCCCCACGCCGGTGGGTTCGCCGGTGTTCAACGGCTTCACGAAGGCCCCCTTGTCCCGAGGGGCGATGGTACAAAACCACCCGCAAGTGTCACGCGGCGCGTCGGTCCGCCCGGCCGAAGTCCTTGAGCCGGAGGCTGTTGGACACGACGAGCACCGAGGACAGCGACATCGCCGCCCCGGCGATCAGCGGGTTCAGCAGGCCGAGCGCGGCCAGCGGGATCGCGGCGACGTTGTACCCGAACGCCCAGGCCAGGTTCCCCCGGATGATCCGCAGGGTGCGGTCGGCGAGCCGGATGGCGTCGGGGACCACGCGCAGATCTTCGCGGACCAGCACAATGTCGGCCGAGCGCACCGCGATGTCGCTTCCCTGCGCCATCGCCATGCCGAGATCCGCGGTGGCCAGCGCCGGGCCGTCGTTGATCCCGTCGCCGACCATCGCGACCCGCGCTCCCCCGGCCCGCAGTTCGTCGATGACCGCGGCCTTCTCCGCGGGCAGCACTCCGGCACGCACGTCGGAGACGCCGATCTCGTCCGCGACCACGCGGGCGGCGGCTTCGTTGTCGCCGGTCAGCAGCACGGTCCGCAGGCCGAGCGCGTGCAGGGCGTCCACAGCGGCTCGTGCCGACGGCTTCACGACGTCCCGGACCGCGAGCTGCCCGGCGATCCGGCCGTCGACCGCGACGAGGACCGCCGTGGTGCCGTCCTCCGCCGTGAAGTCGTCGGGGACGGCGATCCCGCGGTCGGCGAACAAGCGCGCGTTGCCGACGAGGACCTCGTGCCCCTCGACCTCGCCCTTCGCGCCGAGCCCTGGCAGTGCGCCGAATCCTTCGACCGGGGGCAGATCCGGCAGTTCCGCCCGCGCCGCGGTCACCACGGCCGCCGCGATCGCATGCTCCGAACCGGCCTCCACGGCCCCGGCGAACCGCAGCACCTCGCCGAGGGTGAACCCGTCGGCGGGGCGGCCCGAGGTGACGGTCATCTTCCCGGTGGTGACGGTGCCGGTCTTGTCCAGTACGACGGTGTCCACCGTGCGGCTCGCCTCGAGCGCGTCCGGCCCCTTGATGAGGATGCCGAGCTGAGCGCCGCGGCCGACCCCGGCCATCAACGCGGTCGGCGTCGCCAGCCCGAGCGCGCACGGGCAGGCGATGATGAGGACGGCGACGGCCGCCGCGAACCCTTCGCGGGCGGGTGCCCCGCCGAGCAGCCAGGCCGCGAGCGTCACCACCGCCACGCCGAGCACGGCGGGGACGAACACCGCGCAGATCCGGTCGACCAGCCGTTGCACCGCGGCCTTGCGGGCCTGCGCGCGTTCGGCCAGCGCGGTCATCTGGGCCAGCTGCGTATGCGTGCCGACCGCGGTCGCGCGGACGACGAGCCTGCCGTCCCGGTTCACCGAAGCACCGACGACCCGGTCCCCGGTGGCGACTTCCGCGGGCACCGGCTCACCGGTCACCGCACTCACATCCACAGTGGACAGTCCGCTGCGGACGACGCCGTCGGCGGCGATCGACTCCCCCGGCTTGACCACGAACAGGTCCCCGACGGCCAGTTCGCCGACCGGGACCATGCGCTCGACACCGTCCCGCAGCACCCGGACGTCCTTGGCGGCCAAGGCGTCCAGCGCGGCCAGGAGTCCGGCGGCACTGCGCCTGGACCGGCTCTCGAAATACCGGCCCGCCAGCAGGAAGGTGGTCACACCGGCGGCGACGTCGAGGTAGATCGCGTCGGCGCCGGCCGCTGTCGGGCCGAAGCCGATCCAGTACCCGGGTTCCGTGCCGCCCGCGAAGGCGGACCACGCCGACCACGCGAACGACGAGAGCACGCCCAGCGACACCAAGGTGTCCATACTGGACGACCGATGACGGAGATTCCGCAGCGTGGCACGGTGGAACGGCAGCGCGGACCAGAACACCACGGGAACGGCCAGGGCGAGGCACAGCAGTTCCCAGCCGGGGAACCGCAGCCGCGGCACCAACGCGAGGGTGATCGAGAGGTTCCCCAGCGGGATCGCCAGCAGCGCGGCGACGACCAGCCGTCGCCGGAGATCCCGGACCCGGGTGAAGCCGATGTCGGGATCCTCTTCGCCGCGAAGCTCCGCCGTGTAGCCGGATTTGCGGACCCGCTCGATGAGCACGTCGTCAGCCAGCGCCGCGGGCACCTGCACGGTGGCGCGCTCGGTCGCGTAGTTCACCGACGCGCGCACCCCGTCCAGCTTGTTCAGCGTGCGTTCCACCCGCGCCGAACAAGCGGCGCAGGTCATCCCCGACACGGTCAGTTCCACCGTGCGGACGGCGGCCTCCGGCGCGGAAATCGTCATTTCGTGGCACTCCCAGGATTCACCAGTGGTTCCTCGGTGGCGGAACAGGTGTCCGGGTCGTGTCGCGAGGCAGATTACCGCCGCCGGGAACCGGCGCCGCCGTCGGCCCGACTACTGCGGTGGTGGTGGAAACAGGCGTCTCAAGTCAGGCTTCGGTACAGCTGGTCGTGAGTGGCGTTTCGGGTTCTAATGAGAGGAAGGGCAAACGTGGCGTGATCGAATCCTGTCACGCGGGCCGTCTTCGCCGGCTTCGTGATGAGATCACCGCCCTGGACAACAGGGTTCCGGACTGACTCGCCGGCCGACTCCGGCGTGAAGTGCCCACCCGGGACGCTTCACGCCGATTGCGTGCCCGATTGATGTCCTGATGTCCGCTTCTTGCCGGGGTCGTGAGTGGCAAAGACGGTTAGAACGATCATTGCCGCTCACGACCCCCGCACAAAGCACCCAAATCGGGCACAAGGGGGTGTCTTCGTGTCCCTTGTGGACAGCGGGGTCGCGATCAGCTCGGCAGGCCGGGCCTCCAGCACGCAGCACGCCGCATTTGCCTTACCCCTCAAATAGAACACGAATCGCCACTCACGACCAGCTGTACCACTAGGCCTGGCGCGGGGTCAGCGCGAGTTCGAAGGTGTTGCCGTCCCCCTGGACGAGTGTGCTCACGTAGGAGGTGAACGCGCCACAGCCGGTCAGCGGCGCCAGCGAATAGGTGCCGCTGAGCGCGCCGCCCTTCGCCATGGCGAAACCGTCGCCGGTGCGCAGTTCCGCCGTCGACGGGGCCGACGTCCGGCAGCCCGGCCCGGTGCTGACCGGCATGCCGACGAGCGTCACCAGCGGGAGGACGGTGGTGAACCGGGATCTCGCGACGAAACCGGTCCCGGCGAGATCGCCGCCCTGCGGTCCGTCGGCGACGAACTCCAGATCGGCCGAACCCGGCAGGAAGCCGAACAGCCGGAAATCGGCGTGCGCCTTGTCGAACACCGGGCCGCCACTGAACACCGTCGCCGCGGTCGGGCTCAGCTCGAAGGCGCCGGTCAGCGGCGCGTCGGCACCGAGTGCCTTGATACCGGTCTTCCCGGCGATCGTGAACCGGTGCCCCGCGGGCTTCTCGCCGAGATCGAAGGAGAGCAGGATCGGGTCCTGGCCGGGGTCGAGCGTGCAGTCCGAGGTGAAGGAGCCCAGCCCGGTAAAGGAGCCATCGGCCTTCTTCGGAGTGAGTCGAGTGGTGAAGTCGCCGACGGTCAGCGTCGTCTTGCCCGGTTTCGCCAGCGTGATGGTGGGCACGGAGCCGGTCGCCACCGGGCTGAACGTGCCGGACGGCGGGACGTCGGTCTTGGCGACGTTCAGCGGGATGCGCACGGGAAGCGGGTTCGCGTCGCCGTTGACCAGTGTCACACCGGCCGCCGCGGTGCCTTCGATGGTGGTGGCGCCGACGAGGTTGAGGCCGCGCGCCGCCTTGTCCGGCACCGTCACGGTGATGGTCAGGCCGGAGGTGGTGAGCGTACCGCCGGGCGCCGTCGGCACCTCGAAGTCGGCCTTGATGTTCACGTCGAGCTTCTGCAGCCCGATCAGCGGGAACGGGCAGGTGAACGACAGTTTCTTGTCGACGGGCGTACCGGCCGCCGCGCCGCGGACGGCGACGAACAGCAGGCAGCCCGCCGTGAGCAGGACGGTGAGGCCCGCCGCGAGCAGCATCCGGACGTTGATGCGAAGGGGCATGGTCGCCTTCCTGGACGGCACGGAAACGGCACCGGTCCCCGTCACGGAACGCGACGGGGACCGGCTGCCTGACTTACTTCTTGGTGAGGTTCAGATCGAGCGTGTTGCCGTCGCTCTTGGCGAACGCGCTGATCCAGTCGTTCAGCTGACCGCAGTTCTGCAGGGCCGACAGCGAGTAGGTGCCCGTGAGCTTCCCGCCCTTGAGCAGGTCGAAGTCCGGACCGGTGGTCATCTCGCTGGTGGACGGGCTGACCGTGCCGCACTTGGGGTCACTGCTGATGGGGATCCCGAAGACCTGCACGCTCGGCAGGAACACGTTGAACTTGATGTGCGCCTTGAACCCGGTGCCGACGAGCTCACCGGTCTGCTTGCCGACCTGCTCGACCTTGATCTCCGAACGGCCGTCGACGAACCCGAACAGCTTGAACTGGGTGGACGACGGGTCGAGCTTCAGGTCACCGGTGAACGTCTTCGACGCGAGATCCACGTCCGCGTCGAAGCCACCGTTGATCGCCGCCGTGCTGCCGAGCGACTTCAGCGCGGTCTGTCCCTTGATGCCGAACGCGTACTTGATCCCGCCGCCACCGGGCGTGGTGGTGGTAGTGGGCGGGGTCGTCGGCGTGGTCGGGGTGGTCGGCGTCGTGGGAGTGGTGGGCGTTGTCGGGGTGGTGGGCGTGGTCGTGCCGCCACCGCCGTCACCGATCTTGATCGTGGCCAGCGTGTTGTTCTGGCCAGGATCCTGCTTGCACGGCGCGTCGATCGTGCCGTCCGGCGTGATGCCGGTGACCGAACCGTCGGCCTTGCGCGGGGTGACCTTCAGCTGCAGGTCACCCACGGTGATCTTCGCTTCGCCGGGCTGGTTGAAGGTCAGCGAAGGCGTCTTGCCCGCCGCGTTGACCGTCATCTCGCCCGAGGTGGGGATGTTCTGCTTGGCGATGTCGTTCGGGACGTTGACCGGGAGGTTGAGCCCCGGTGCCGCCACGGTCGCCGCCGCGACGGCCTGTCCTTCCAGCGTGGTCGCACCGATCAGGTTGAGCCCGCTGACCGTGTCCGCGTTGATCGTGGAGACGGCCTTGATGTCGAACGTGCCGGTCGGCTGACCGGTCTTGACCGACAGCGGAAGATCGGTGTTGATCACCACCTTCAGCGACTGCGACCCCACGAGCGGCAGGTCGCAGTGGTAGTTGAGCGGGAGCGAGATCGGATCGGCGACACTGGACTGTGCCCCGACCACGAGTACCGCGGCGGCAAGCCCCACGGCACCGGCAGCGGCGGCGGCGACCGCCTTCTTGGTTCCTCTACGGTGACTCACGATCGTCCTTCCGTGGTATCAACGATGATACGAAACGGCGTACAATTCCCCAGAGCAATGAATATCGGCCCGAGAGAATTCTCCGGGTAGCGACGATGTCTGACGGATCGCAACCGAACAGTAAACTAACGACGCGTCCACACCGCTATCAAGTGCTCCACCGGAAAAGTTGACCGGCCACGGGTAAATTGTCACGCGGGCACGGTACAACCGGCTGGTTCCTAGTAGCGGCACATGGGTTTCCCCAGTTCAGAGCCAGGTAAGACCGCTCGCGGAACCGCTGACGAGAGTGACAATCTCACCACTGAAAACTATCTCGCGCATGCCAATCACCTTTTTCGGTGTCGCGGCCGCCTTGCCTGCCTGAATCTTTCGTGAGTAACCTCGCGGTTCAGCAAGCCGGTCACCGCCGACCAGTGCGGAATCCCGCTCGTCGCGCCGGGGCAGGCTCTCTTTCGCCGAATTCGACGGGGAAACCATGAAAAGAATGCGCCGCATGGCAGCGCGAATCGCGTTCGCCGCCGTCTCCACGACCGCCGCGGCGGTCCTGTTGAGCGCCTGCGGGTCCGACGATCCCGCCGACGCCGGCAGACACGCCGACCCGGCCGCGCTCGCCTGGGTGGACAAGGTGTGCTCGGGTGTCGCGACGGGCTCGGCGAAGCTGTCCAAGCCACCCGCGTTCGACCCCGCCGACCCGCAGGGGACCAAGACCGCCATGGTGGGTTTCCTGAATTCGCTGTCCGCCGCGCTCGACGACATGGCGGGCGGGATCCGGAACGCCGGTGTGCCACCGGTCCCGGATGGACAGTCCGCTGTGGACAAGGCCACCACCACGCTCGGTGAGACCAAATCGAAGGTGTCCGCCACCCTGACGCGGATGCAGGACGCGAAGGTCACCGACCAGGCGAGCCTGCAGAAGGTGGTCGCCGACGCCGACAGCACGATGAGCGGATTGAGCGAGCCGGAAGGCCCGATCAAGCACCTTCGTGCCAACCCCGAACTGGAGCTCGCGTTCGCCGAGTCCACGACCTGCCGCCAGGTCTACGGCGGCAACGCCTGAGCGGACACCCTCGAAGCCCGGGGCAGGTGTCGCGAAAGCCACTTTCGGGACACCTGATGTCCTGAAAGTGGCTTTCGCGACGCTCTGCCCCTCACCCAGCCCACCGCCTCTGGAGGCCCGGCCGTGCCGACCCCGTTCCCCCGCCCGTCCCGCCGGACGCTCGCCGTCGCCCTGGCGATCGTCCTGTCTGCCGGTCTCCTGACCGTGCTGAGCGGGAGCCCGGCGAGCTCCGCCGCCCCGTCGGCGTCCGACGACTCGTTCTACACCCCGCCGTCCCCGCTCCCGGCGGGCAAACCGGGTGACATCATCCGCTCGCGTGTCTCGAAAGCCGGTCCGCGTAAGGATTCCGTCAACGCGTGGCAGGTGATGTACCTGTCGACCGACGCCCTCGGGCGGCCGGACGCGGTGACCGGGACCGTGCTGGTACCGAAGAACGTGGACCCGGCGAAGGCGCCGATCGTCTCGTTCGGCGCCGGTACGCACGGCCCCGCCTTCCACTGCACGCCGTCGAAGATGATCGACATCGGCGCGTTCTACGAGCAATCCGGCCTCGACGACGCGCTCGACGCCGGATTCGCCGTCGCGCTCACCGACTACGAAGGCTATCGCCAGGATCCGAAGACGACGTACGTGGTCGGGCGTTCGGAAGGACCGGCGATGATCGACGCGGTCCGCGCCGCGCAGCGCCTGCCGGAGGCGAACCTGTCCACCGACGCCAAGGTGCTCTTCCGCGGGTACTCGCAGGGCGGCGGGGCGGCGGCCTGGGCCGGCGAACTGCAACCGGCCTACGCGCCGGAGCTGAACCTCGTCGGTGTCGCCGCCGGCGGCGTGCCCGCCGACCTCGTCCAGGTCACGCTGCAACTCGACGGAAAATTCGGTTTCGGCGTCTTCGCCTACGCACTGATCGGCCTCGACCACGCCTATCCCGAGCTGAAGCTGGATTCGTTCCTCAGCGACAACGGCCGCGTGAAGCTGGCGGAGATGCAGAAGAGCGCGTGCACCTTCGAGCTGCTCACCACCTACGCGAATCAGAAGATCGCCGACTACACGACCAGCGCCGGTTACGTGCGGCCGGAATGGGTGAAGCGGCTCAACGAGAACAAGCTCGGCGGCACTCCGCCGAAGGTCCCGGTATTCCTCTACCACGCCACCCAGGACCAGCTCGTGCAGTTCGCGCAGGCCGAGGCGCTGCGCAAGGCCTACTGCGCCGCGGGTGTCAAGACGACCTGGAAGACCTTCGACACCGACCACATCACGGCGGTCTACACCGGCAACGCCGACGTGCTCGCCTTCCTCAAGGACCGGGTCACGGGCACCCCGGCGACGTCGAACTGCTGAGCCGGGCGGTGCTCAGAACCGCCCCGGCATCCTTTGTGGACGATGGTGCGCGGACCGGCGAGCGGCGTGAGCTGCTCCGGTTCGCCACCGTCGGCCTCGCGGCGTTCGGGCTCACGCTCGGGGCCAACTACGGGCTGAAACTCACCGTCCTGCAAGAGAAACCGGTCACGGCGCTCGCGATCGCGACCGTCGTGACCACCGCCTTCTCATATCTGCTGTCCCGGCGCTGGGCGTTCCACACCCGCGGCGGCAGACGCGGCTTCCCGGAAGCGGCGCTGTTCTTCACCGTGAACGCGATCGCCGTGACGATCAACCTGTGCCCACCGCTGATCTCGCGCTACGTCCTGCGGCTCGAGGTGCCCGAAGTCGGTTTCCTCGTCCAGGAGATCGCCGACTTCGTCAGCGGGATGGTGCTGGGCACCGCGGCGGGTTCGGCGTTCCGCTGGTGGGGCTACCGCCGCTGGGTGTTCCCGGTGGCGGGAGCGCGTCAGACGTCGGCGGGCCGCAACCGTTCCGCGCGCAGCGCCAGCTCGATCCGCAGCCGCTGATCCGGATCGTCCAGCCGTTCGCCGAACAGCTCCGTGAGCCGCCGCAGCCGTGCCCGCACCGTCTGCGGATGCACGGCGAGCCGTCGGGCGATCTCGGGCGCGCTCCCCCGCGTCTGCACCTGTGTGAGCAGGGTCGCCGCCAGTTCGTCGTGCTGGCGCGGCGCCAGCCTCGACAAGGGTTCGAGCGCCTCGCCGGCCAGCCGGTCGAGCAGGAACTCGTCGGCGAGCAACAGCAGCGTGGTGATGTGCTCTTCGCACCACAGCACCGGGCCGACCGTCGTGATCATGCCCCGCTGGGTGAGTTCGGACGCGCGCCGCGCGATCCGGAACGACTCGGCGGCCTGCGCGACCGGGACGGACACCCCGACCGTCGCCGACCAGCCGGACGGCAGGTCCCGCAGGCCGCCGAGGTCGGCCTCCGGACAAGCCACGAGCGCGCCGGGAACGTCGGAGACAAGGTCCACCGGGACCGCCGCGGGCAGCAGGCCCGGCGGGAACGAGGGCGCGCCGGGCGCCGCGGTGAAGACGACCGCGGTGATCCGTTCGGGGATCCGCCAGCCGATGGCGACGGCGAGCGCGCCGGCGTCGGCCTGGCTGTATCCGGAGCCACCGGTCAGCAGCCGGAAGAGCCTGGCCCGCTGCTCCGCGGGGCCCGTCGCCTCGGCTTGGGCGGCGTTGTACCCGTCCGTCAGCGCCATCGTCACTTCGACGACGTCACCGAACAGACATTCCGCCGCGCCGTAGAGGACGTCGCCGGGCAGCTGGAGCTGGCGGCCGATCGCGGCGATCGAACGCCACAGCACCCGGCTCGAGACCCGGAACGCCGCCTGCGCGGACTCCCTGCTGAGCCCTTGCTGGAACGCGATCCGGCCCTGGGCACGGAAATCGGCCAGCAGGTCGTTCTGCAGGAGTTCGGGGACGCCGACCCGGTCGATGGCGCGTTCGATACTGCGCCTGGTCAGCTCGACGGCCGCGGCACGGGCCTCGCCGTCGCTGAACACTTCGGCGCATTCGCCCACCTCGGACACCACGCCTTCGACACAGTGCCGGGCGATCGCCGGGATGCGCGGGCGGATGGCGTCACCGAGTTCCCTCGGCAGGCGTTCCCACAACACGCCAACGGACTGCCAGCTCACGTGTGCGATCCCCCGCTGTGAAGTAGGCCGACGATTTCGGGCACCCAATCCCTTTCGTCCGCGCGCCACCGGCGCACTCGAATGCACGGAGCGTAGGACCGCCGACACATCCGTGTCAAAAGACGTCACACCGAAACGCCCGCCCGTTGTCACGTGGCTGAGCGTCGCGACTTTCCGTTGCAAATTCAACGTCACATTCGGGGTACAGGCCGTCCGCCGATCCAGTACAAACGGCCCGCACCGTTCCCGTCGATCCGACGCGATTATGCAAACGGATTCATGTTTCCCTTCCTGGTTCGAAGAAAATCAAAGGGTGGTCTTGGTGGTCGAGTACCGCGGTTTCGGCATGCTGGCGGCGCTGCCGCGTTCGCTCGGCGAAGAACTGCGTCCGTATACCGGTCACGCCGCGGCCGCCATGGTCAAACAGGTGCAGCGCTCGGTCACCGCGTATTCGCAGCCGTTGCGCGGGGTCTTCGGCCGCGTCCTGGTCGTCTCCTGCGAACGGGCGGTGCGCCACTACGTCGAGTGCATCGGCGATCCGGACGTGCCCCACGACCGCTGGATCGACTTCTACCGTATGCGCGGGCGGATCGAATTCACCGAGGGCCGCAGCCTGGAACCGTTGCACGACAGCGTGACCATCGGCGCACGGGCGGCATGGCGGGCGATGCGGCCCATCGTGCGCGGGCTCGGCGTGGGCCTCGACGTCATCGCGCTCGCGGCCGAGTCCGTCTTCGTCTACGTCGACGAACTGTGCGCCACGACGATCGAGGGGTATCAGGAGGCGGAGGCCAGGGCGGCGGACGCGATCCCGCTCCGGCGCCGTCGCCTGCTCGAACTGATCGCCCAGGCGCCGGAAGGTTCCGCGTGCAGCATCGCCAGCCTCGCCGACGGCGCAGGCTGGCGGGTTCCGCGAGCCGCGGCCATGGTGGCACTCCAGCGCGCTCCCGGCGCCCCCGCCTTCCCGGTCCACCTCCTGGACACCACCGTGCTGGCCGACCTCGACACGGCCGAGCCGTACCTACTCACCGCGGATCCGGACACCGATCTCGCCCCGCTGAAGGACGCACTGGACGGCTGGCGGGTGGCGGTCTCCCCCGTCGTGCCGCTCGCCGACGCCCCGGCCGCCCTCCGCACCGCCCGCCGCGCGCTACTGCTGAACAGTGAGGACGCGCCCGGCCCGGTCATCTGGTGCCGGGATCACCTCGCCACACTGTGGCTGCTGGCCGAGGACTTCCTCGGTGCCGAACTCGCCAAGCAGAGCCTCGACCCGTTCACCTCGCTGAGCGGGAAACAGCAGGAGCGGCTCAGCGAAACCCTGCTGGCGTGGCTGGAAACGCGCGGTGGCGCGCCGGAGATCGCGCAGCGGCTCGGCGTGCATCCGCAGACCGTGCGGAACCGCCTCCGTCAGCTGGAGGACCTGTTCGGCGACCGTCTCAAAGACGCCGACGACCGGCTGAACATGCAACTCGCGCTCCGCGCGCAGCGGCTCATGCGCGCCCACCGCCGCGACGAAGGGACGCCAGGGAGCTGACACGCCGGACCCTGCGTTCCGGCGGCCGCACGGTGGGGAGCACCCAGCGGAGGCCGCGGCGGGCACGCTTCGCCCTCGGCTGATCGACGTGGAAGTCCGCCCGGCAGGCCATCGCGTTCTCCGTCGTTACGGGTGTTTACCGACGCTTTCCTGAATACCGGGACGGTGGGAAAATGTCGATGCGCAATTGCCCCGCCCGCGCGGTTTTGGCATCCGGCTCGGGGTCGGCCCCGGCATTCTTGTCACCCGGGTCGCAATTGCCGGACGTGTCCGGCGACACGCTGACGGACCCGGCGTTCTACACGTTATTTTGACGCCTGACAACGGAAAGGCGGGACATGGCCCTCGAAGCGCGCACACTGACCCTGCACGGGCGGGAAATCCGGCTACGGGAATACGTTCCGTCCACAAAGGACGCTGCGGGTGAACCGCTCGTACTGCTGCACGGCATCTCGGGCAGCAGCGAGACCTGGGTCCCGCTGCTCGACCACTTCGAGCACACCGGGTTCGGGCGCCATGTCCTCGCCCCCGATCTTCCGGGCCACGGTGATTCGGCCGCACCTCGGGCCGATTACGGCCTCGGCGCGATGGCCAGTGTGGTCCGCGACGTCCTCGCGCTCACCCGGAACCGGCACGCGACCATCGTCGGGCATTCCCTCGGCGGCGGGATCGCGATGCAGTTCGCCTACCAGTTCCCCGAGATGTGCGCCCGGCTGGTGCTCGTGGGCAGCGCCGGGCTCGGCCCGCAGGTGACCCCTGTGCTGCGCGCGACGGCGCTGCCGGGGGCCAACGCGACGCTCACCGTCGCGGTCAATCCGGTCACCGTCGCGATCGCTCGCGGGATCGCCGCCGCCGGCCGCGCGCTCGGCGGGAAGCTCTCCGCCGAGACCCGAGAGCTGACCCGTCACCTTGCGTCACTGGCCGCCCCGGGCAGGCGTCGGGCGTTCCTGTTCATCGCGCGCAGCCTGATCGACCTCCGGGGCCAGCGCGCGAGCGCGATCGACAAGCTCTATCTCGCCCGGGAGGTGCCCACCCTCGTCGTCTGGGGAGCGCACGACCCGCTCATCCCGGTCGCCCACGGCCGCAAGACCGCCGAAGTGCTGCCGGACAGCCGATTGACGGTGTTCGAAAATGCGAAACACTTTCCACATGTGGCCGACCCGGCCCGGTTCGGTGACGAGCTCGAACGCTTCCTCACCGAGACCGCTCCGGCCCGGTTGAGCCTGGACGAGGTCGTCGAGGTGCTCATCCGCGCCAGCGAGGCGGCGGAAGCGCCCGAAAACGTCCCGGAAAAATTGTCATCCGGACGCCATCTCAGGCCTGCCTGAATGTCACCCACCATCGGATCGGACCACCCGTTCGGGTGTAGTCCATCCAGGTGGCCGCTCAAGCTCCCGCCAGCCGTTGACAGTCCTCTCGGCCGGATTTTATGTTGCGTGAGCCACAAAATCTGGATCGGCTTCACCGTTGAAGAGGCTGATTTTGTTGCCAGCAAGGATAAAAAACATGACCGACTTGGATACCGGATTCTCGCGGCACGATCTGCGGACCGCACGACCCGACCCCGGCGTGCGTCACCCCGCCACCCCGCTCCGCCAGCCACCGGGTCCGGTCCAGCGACCGCGCGCCTTCACGCCGGCACCGAGAACCCCAGTGGAGAACCGACCTGTGCGCAGCACCGGTGCGAATGGACTGTGGGCGTCACTGCCCAGAGACCTTGGCGAGCGGTTCCGGCCGCGGGCCGACCCCTTGGCACGAGCCATCCTGCAGGAGGTGCAACGAGCCGTCCCCGAGTACGCGCAGCCGTTGGAAGGCGCGTTCGGACAGATGATCACGCAGGGTATCCGGCAGGCGATCCTGCACTGCCTCGACACCGTCGGTCAGGGGACGGCGCCGCTCGACAAATGGTCGGCGGTGTTCCGCAACCTCGGGAAGGTCGAATTCAACGAGGGCCGCAGCCTCGACTGTCTCCAGACGGCCTACCGCGTCGGCGGCCGCGTCGCGTGGCGGCACGTTTCGGAATTCGGGCAGGCGATCGGAGCGGACGCCGATCTCCTGTGCACCGCGGCCGAAGCGATTTTCGCTTACGTGGACGAGATTTCCGCACTGTCCATCGAGGGCTACACGGCCGCGCAGGAGCGGGCCGCGGGCACCAGGGCCAGACGCAGGCGCAGGCTGCTCGAACTGATGCTCTCCGATCCCCCGTCCTCACCGCAGTCGATCGCGTCCCACGCCGCCAACGCGCAGTGGGCGCTGCCGACCGAGATCACGGTCGTCGCGCTGGAGCGACGGCTCGGCCCGCTTGACCCCGACAGCGCCGACCTGGACGCCGACGTCCTCGTCGACTTCGAAGGCCCCAAACCCTGCCTGGTCACCGGCGACCCGGACAAGCATCTGAAGGATCTCGCCGAACGGCTCCCCGGCTGGCGCGCGGTGATCGGCCCGGCCGTGCGGCTCACCGAAGCGCCGCGCTCCCTGCTGTGGGCGCGCCGCACGCTGCGGCTGGTCCAGCGAGGGGTCCTTCCGGACAATCCGGTCACGCGGTACAGCGATCATCTGTCCACCCTGTGGCTGCTCGCGGACGAGTTCCTGGTCCGTGAACTGTGCACGCGCAGCCTCGCCCCGTTCGACGACCTCACCCCCAAACAGCGGGCGCGGCTCGGCGAGACGTTGCTGATCTGGCTGCAATCCCGGGGCAGCGCTCCGGAGATCGCGAAGAAACTCAAGGTCCACCCGCAGACCGTCCGGTACCGCATGCACCAGCTCATCGATCTCTTCGGCGACCGGTTGAACAACGCCGACGACCGGCTCGACATGGAGATCGCCCTGCGCGCGGAGGCCTTGCTCGCCGAGGACTGACAGATAAGCGTTTCCCACTCACAACGAGGTGACGAGGTGACCCGACCGCAGGACGCCCGCAGCGGGGTCGAGGCGACGTACGGTCCGCTGCTCACGCCTGCCCGGCCGGGTGGGCCGAGCGGGCGCCCGGTCCAGCTCTGGGCGTTGCTGCCGAGAGAGCTGGCGACGGTGTTCAGACCGGTGCTGGCCGACGTGGCCGGGGAGGTGGTCCGCGAGATCCAGCGGACCATCCCCGACTACGCGCGGCCGCTGGACGGCGCGTTCGGGAAGGCGCTCAAGACCGGCGTCCAGATGGCGTTCCTGCAGTTCGTGGAGCGGATCGGGAACCCGGAAGCGCCGTCGGAGGACCGCCGGAGCGTATTCCTGAGCCTGGGCGTCCAGGAGTTCCACCAGGGCCGCAACGTCGACGTCCTCCAGGCGGCGTACCGCGTCGGCGCCAGGGTGACCTGGCGCCGGGTGGCCGAAGCGGGCCGACGCGCGGGAGTTCCTTCGGCGACACTGTGCCTGCTCGCGGAAGCCATCTTCGCCTATATCGACGAACTGTCGGCGCTCTCGGTCGAGGGCCATGCGGAGGCACGAGAGAAGGCCGCCGGCGCACTGGAGCGCCGGCGGCACCGTTTGATGGAACTCCTGCTCGCCGAGCCACCGTCACCGCCGGACGTCGTCAAACACGCCGCCGACCTGGCCCGCTGGCAACTACCGGATCTGCTCGTCGCCGTCGCTCTCGACCGGCCGTCGGACGAAGCACCGGCGGCCGCGCCGACCGCGCTGGCCGACTTCGAGAGCGCCTCGCCCTGTCTTCTGCTCCCCGCCCCCGAACCGGACGAACGGGACCGGTTCGCCGAAGAACTGACCGGCTGGCGGGCCGCGATCGGCCCCGCCGTCCCACCCGTTTTCGCGGCACGTTCGCTGCGGGCCGCACGCGAGGCCCTGCGGCTCGTCGACTCCGGCGCGCTCGCCGACGAGCCCGTGACGTGGTGCGTCGACCATCTTTCCCGCCTGTGGCTGCTCAAGGAGCCGTTTCTGGCCGCCGAGCTGGTCCGGGAACGCCTCGGGCCGCTGGCCGGGTTGACCGGGAAGCAGCATTCGCGGCTGGCGGGAACGCTGCTGGCGTGGCTGGAGACCTGCGGGAACGTCCGCGAGGTGGCGGAACGGCTCGCCGTGCATCCGCAGACGGTGCGGTCCCGTGCCCAAGAGCTGGAGGCGCTGTTCGCGGACGGGCTGCGGGACCCTGAGCGACGGTTCGAGATGATCCTGGCCCTTCGGGCGGCCCCTTCTTGAGGCTTTGCGGCGGACCGCTCGGGTGTCCCCAATGTGGCATTGGGGACACCCGGCTCGGCCGAGGAAAGTACGTGAAGCCCTCTTCCTCGGCTGAGCCGAGGGAAGGGGCTTCAGGCGCAACAGGCCTTTGGGTTCTGGAGGGTGGTGTCGCGAAAGCCGCTTTCGGGACATGATCGCCGGGCGGTCGTGAGCCCGACGGCGGCCGGAGATTGCGAAAGAGAGTGGCTTTCGCAACCCTCCTCCAGGCACGGCACCCAGCAGGACCACGAAAGCCCGTGAGGGCCTCCTTCCCTAGGCTCAGGGTCAGGGGCTCGGCAAAGTCGCGTAAACGCTGCTCGGTGTCGCTCTTGGTGATTCGAACGGGGCCGACGGCAGGGGGCTTGAACGGACGGTGTCCACAAGGACGCCAGCTGACAGGTGGACGTCCGTTTGAGCGCATCTGTACGGTTTTCGAGCGGGGTCGTGAGTGACGAAGAGGGTTCCATTGAGGGGTAAGTCAAATGTGGCGTGACCGAGCCTCTGCGGTGAAGGACCCCTTCGCTGGGTCAAGGCGGAGAGGCGGCCCTTCCCGGTGTGGTTCTGGACTGGCCGACAGGAGTCAGCTGCGCTCTGAGTGTCCACAGGGGACGCTTTCCGGTGACGAAATGTCTGTTTCAAGGCCATATGCCCGCTTTGGCAAGGGGGTCGTGAGTGGCAAGTAGGGTTCTAACCCTCTTTGCCACTCACGACCCCCTCGCCAAATCGCACAAATCGCTCAACTCGGGCACTGACACCACGGAAAACGTCCCTTATGGACAGTCAGGAAGGTGTCTCTTCGGCAAGTCCGCTCCTGCCGCCAACTCCGGCACGCCACGTTTGACTTACCCCTCTATAACCCTCTTTGCCACTCACGACCCCATCACAAAACGCCCGAAGCAGACACGGTCACACCGACAGTGTCCCATCCGGCACCCGCTTGACCCGCGGATAGCCGACTTTGCCGGGATCCTGACCCTTCGGGCGGCCCCTTCTTGAGGCGAAAGCCCGTGAAGGCCTCCTTCCCTACCTTGAGAGTAGGGAAGGAGGCCTTCACGGACCGGCGACCGCTCAAGTCAGGCGGCCGCCAGGGCGGTCACCCGCCACTTCCCCTCGGCCCGTTCCGCGCTGACGCTCAGCTGAGCCGCACCGGTACTGCGTTGCCCGTCCCCGCGCACGCCGGTCTGGTCCAGGAACACCAGCAGCGACGCCCGGTCCCCGTCGAGGACCTTCACTCCCGAGACCACCGCGGTCGAGGTCACGACCAGTTTCTGCTCCGCCGCGAGCCCCCGGACCTGCGCGAACAGCTGGTCGTACTGCCCCAGCGCCGGCCCGGTGAGGACCTCTTTCGCGGCTTGCTCGCTCTTGGCGGGGTCGTCGTAGCGGTAGGAGAAGACCGTGCCGAGCGCCTTGCCGATCTGATCGCTCACCTCCGCGGTGGTGGCGACGTCGGTCAGCGCCGTGTTGTGCGCCAGCACCGCCGTGGCGTCCCGCGCCTCGATGGCGAACCACCCCGCCAGAGCCGCCATCACCAGCGCGACCGCGCCGAACACCAGCGCACCCCGCCGCCGCACCGGAGCGACGGCGGGAGGATCGGCCGGAGCCTCCTCCGAGGCTTCCGCAGGTTCGAGTACCTTTGTGCCACCGCCCATCTTCCCGGCGACCTTCACCGCGCGCCGCGCCGGTTTGACGGCTCGTTTCGTGGTCATCCCGTCCTCCGTCAGGGCTTTCCGGTGTCGGTCACCGGCACCTGGCCGAGCGACGTGACCCGCCACCCGTCCGGTGTCCGGTTCAGGCCGGCGCGGAACCGGTTGTGCTTGGTCACCGCTTCCCCGCCTTCGGGCCGCACCTCGAGTTCGACCGAAGCGATCACCTCGGCCGTTCCACCGCCACTGTCCACTTCGGTCACCGCGGCGTCGACGACCCGGCCGGTGGTCACGGTCTTCGCCTGGCCGATCCGGCCGAGACCGCCTTCACGGTCGCGCGCCAGTTCGTCGTGCAACGCGCCGCCGGACAGGTTCAGCCAGTTCTGGTAGCCCTGCTCCGCCTGCCGGTAGTCCAAAGTGGTCAGAGCGGCGACGGCCTGTCTGCCCACCTGCAACGCCTCCTCGCGAACCGTCGCCCGCGCGACACCTTCGTCGTGGCTCGCTTCCCACCACGAGTAGCCGAACCAAGCCGCCAAAGCCGTGGCGATCGCGGCGAGGAACGCGGCGATTCGAGTCATGGCCTTCACCTTCCCGGCACGTTCTGCGAGCCGCGCACGTTCGTGGGGTTGCCCTTGGGCAGGGCACAGCGCGCCGCGGTGTTCAACGGACGCGGCGAAGTGTCGAGTCCGTCGCGGTAGGCGGTCCCGTAACCGGTGACGCACGGCGGCGGATCGAAGAACGTCAGCGAGAGACCGACGTGCGCGCCGTCGGGTCCCATGATCGCGTGCCCCGCGGCGACCGCTTTCGGCGCGGTGACCAGCAGTTGTTCGAGGCCGTCCTGGCGCGTTTCCAGCACGTCCGCGGTGGTCAGCAGGTTGGCCAGCAGGATGCCGAGGCTGGGGCCGGTCTCCCGCAGAAGCGTGCTGACCTCGTTCGCGGCCGCGGGGACGGCCGGGATCAGCCGCCGCAGATCGCCGTCGGAGCTCTTCAAGGTCGCGGCGAGCAGTTTCGCGTTGGCACCGAACGAGCGGATCGCGTCCGCCTGCGAGACCTGGGTGTCGAGCACGGTCTGCGCGTCGGTCACGAGCCGGGTCAGCGGGCCGACATGCGCGCTCGCCTCCTGCACGAACTCGATCCCCCGCCCGACGAGCTGGTCCAGCGCCGGGCCGGCGTCGGACGTCGCGTTGTACAGCTCGTCGACCACGGTCCGCAGGGCGGGCTTCGGCACCGAATTGGCGAAAGAGTCCACACTGGACAGGACGATGTCCACCGGCAGCGGGATCTTCGTGTCCGCCTCGGCGATCACCGAACCGTCG
Organism: Amycolatopsis sp. NPDC043885; assembly: GCF_056435685.1. Taxonomy (NCBI): domain Bacteria; kingdom Bacillati; phylum Actinomycetota; class Actinomycetes; order Pseudonocardiales; family Pseudonocardiaceae; genus Amycolatopsis; species Amycolatopsis sp. NPDC043885. The sequence continues at coordinate 262,557 of NZ_JBWKEA010000010.1, read as the reverse complement.
CGCAGCATGGCGCCGTCGCCGCGGCGCGGCCGCAGATCGACGTACTGCTCGCCGACGGCGGATCGGTTGGCGACGACGGCTTCGGTGTCCGCGGGCACTTCCGGGCCGCCTGGCTCGATTTCGAGATCGACCTCCATCCCGGAGGCCGTCAGCCGCAGTTCACCGACCCGGCCGATCGGCACGCCCCGGTAGGTGACTTCGGCGTTGGTGAAGATGCCGCCACCGGTGGCGAGCCGCACTTTGACGGTGTACCCGCGATCGAGCACCAGTTTGTCCAGGCCCGCGTACGTCGCGCCCACGTACGCGACGCCGAGGACCGCGATGGTCACGAAGACCACCAGCTGGACGCGGACGAACTTGGTCAGCATCAGCGGCCACCACTGTTCTTGAAGGTCAGGAACGTGTTCAGGTAGTCACCGCGGATGGCTTCGAGCGCGGCGTCGGGAAATGGGAAGGTGAAGATCATCTCCATCGCCTTCGGCAGTTTGTCCCCGGAGTCGGCCAGCTTCCGCAGCAACGGTTCGAGCGCCTTGAGGTCGGCGACGAGGTCGTCCTTGCTGCGGTTCACCGTATCGACCGCGACCGAGGTCAGCCCGTCCAGCGATTTGAGCATCCCGACCAGCGCCTGACGCTGCTGGTTCAGCACCTCGATGCCGGGGGTGAGCCCGTTCAGCGTCGCCTTGATCTCCTCGGTGTTCGCGTTCAGCGTCGCCGCGAGCTTGTTGACGCTCTCGATGGCGCGAGTGATCTCGGCCTTGTGTTCGTCGAGGCCGCGTACGAACGTGTCCAAATTGGACAGCAGGCTGCGTGCCGCGCTTTCCTTGCCGCCGAGCGCGTCGTTGAGTTCACGGGTGATGTTCTGCACCTGCGCGACGCCACCACCGTTGAGCAGCAGGGAAAGCGCACCGAATACCTCCTCGATCTCCGGGGTCAGCGAAGAACTGGCCAGCGGGATCACCGCGCCGTCGACCAGCCGCCCGCTCGGGGTCCCCTCGGGAGGCGGCGCGAGCTCGACGAACTTCTCGCCGAGGATGCTCGCCTGCCGCAGCCGTGCGACGGAGTTGGCAGGCAGGTTCACGTCCCCGTTGATGAGCAGGCCGACCACCGCGCTTCGGCCGTCCGGCGCCAGCTCGACGGTCCGCACCTGACCGACCGGGACGTCGTTGACCTTCACCCCGGACTGGGGCACGAGGTCCAGCACGTTCGTGAAGCTCGCCGTGACGTGGATCGGGCGCTCGCCCAGCGCGGCCCCGCCCGGCAGCGGGATGTCGTAGACGTCGACACCGCCGCTGCAGCCGGTGGCGGCCAGCACGAGGACCAGGACGGCAGATAGTGTCCTGCTTTTCATTTCGCCCCCGAGAATTCGGTGAGGTTCCCTCGGCCGTCCAGCGTTCCCGCGCCCTGGTTGTACGCGCCGAGCACGTTCGCCAGCGCGTTCGGCGCGGCGTCGAGTGCTTCGCTCAGCGACGCCTTCTGCTGACTGAGCAGCTTGGTGATCTCGGCGAGTTTGTCCACATCGGACTTGACCTTGCCCCGGTTGTCCTTGATGAAGCCCTGCACCACGCTGAGCGCTTCGGTCAGTTCGGTCATCGCGCCGGAGAACTGGTCCCGCTGATCGGCAAGGATCTTGCTGAGCGAGGAGATCTGCTGGATCGCCTGTTTCACCTTGTCGTCGTTCGAAGCGAGCATCGCGGTGAACTTGCTGATGTTGTCGACCGAGTTGAACAGGTCGTCCTTGGAATCGCTCGCGGTCCTGGCGAACTCGCCGAGGTTCTTGATCGCTTCGCCGAGCTTGCCGCCGTTGCCGTCGAGGTACTCCGCGGCCTTGGTCAGGACGTCGCTGACCGCGCCGTCCCGGTTGGCGCCCTTCGGCCCCAGCGCGGTCATCAGCTGGTTGAGGCTGCCCAGGAGTTCATCGACCTCGACCGGGGTGACGGTGCGCTCGGGCGGGATCCGCCCGTCGTCGGCCAGTTCCGGCCCGCCGACGTACACCGGGGTGAGCTGGACGTACCGGTCGGCGACCAGGCTCGGCGTGATCACGACGGCGCCGACGTCGGCGGGCAGCTTGACATCGGGCCGGACCGTCATGGTCACCTCGACGTTCGTGCCGCGCGGTTCGACTTTGGTCACCGAACCGATCGGGACACCGAGCACCCGCACCTCGGTGTTCGGGTACACCCCGACGGTCGCGGTGAAGAACCCGGTCAGGACACGGTCGGCCTGCCTGGTCAGCAGCGGCCAGGCCGCCGTCACGAGGAGCCCGGCGACGACGGCGAGCGCGAGCCTCCGTACCCAGGCCCGCCGCCGGGCCTGCGCCCCGAGATCCGACAACGTGAAGTGGCGCCCCATCAGCGTCCCCCCTTCCTCGAAGGCATGCAGCTGCCCGGTGTGCCGCCGGTCGGGACGAGTCCGCAGATGTAGGTGTCGATCCAGCGGCCGTTGCCGACCGCGTTGCCGAGCAGGCGGTAGAAGGGCCCGGCCAGCCGCAGGCTCTCGTTGAGCTTGTCCTGGTTCCGCAGCAGCACGGTGGCGACCCGATCGAGCTGGTCGAGCGCCGGGCCGAGCGTCTTCTGGTTGTCCGCCACCAGTCCCTTGAGCTGGATCGACAGGTTCTTCACCCCGCTGAACAGCTTCGCGATGGCGTCCTTGCGCGCGTTCAGCTCCGTGAGGAGAGTGTTCCCGTCGCGGATCAACGCCTCGATCTGCTGCGAGCGGTCCCCGAGCGTCTTCGACACCTTGTTCGTGTTCTCGAACAGCTTCACCAGCTCCTGGTCGCGAGATGCGAGCGTCTTGGACAGCGCGGTGATGCCGTCGAACGCGGTCCGGACCTCCTGCGGGGTGGAGGCGCCGAGCGTTTCCGACAGGGTCCCGAACGCCTTCGCCAGCTGGTCGGTGTCGATCGCTCCCACCGTGTTCGCGAGGTCGTTGAACACCGTGGTGACGTCGTACGGGGAACTCGTGCGCTGCACCGGGATCGGCTCGTCCGGATCGAGTTCCGCGTTGCCGACCGGGTCGAGGACCAGGTTCTTCTGCCCCAGCAGGGTCTTGATCTTGATCGCGGCGGTGGTGCGGTTGCCGATCCAGGTGTCCCTGACCCGGAACAGGACCTTGACCCGGCCACCGTCCAGCAGGACGTCGGAGACCTCGCCGACCTTGACCCCGGCCACGCGGACCTCGTCGTTGCGTTTGAGACCGGCGGCTTCGGTGAATTCGGCCGCGTACGTGGTTCCGCCGCCGACCAGCGGGAGATCGTCGGAGAAGAAGGTGGCCGAGCCCGCCACCGCCATCAGCAGCGCCGTGACGGCGCCGACGACGATCGGGTTGCGGCTGCGGAACGGTTTGATCCTCGGCGCTTTCACCGGCACCGTCCCTGGGTCAGCGGGATCCCGACCGGCGGGCCGCCCGGGGCGGGCGGTGCGTCCGATTTCACCGAGCACAGGTAGAAGTTGAACCACGAGCCGTACGAGACCATCGAGCCCATGCGGTCCAGCTTCTTCGGGAGGTTCGCCAGGAACTGCTCGAACACCGGGGTGTTGTCGGCGAGATTCTTCGAGAGGTCGCCGAGGGTGTTGATGCTGTCCTTCAACGGCGCGCGGCCGTCCTGGAGCAGATCCGCGGTGGCGGTGGTGAGCTCGCCGAGCCCGCCGATCGCCTGCCCGATGGGTTTCGCGTCGCCGGCGAGCCCGGAGACCAGCTGCGCGGTGACGTCGACGAGTTTGTCGAACTGGTCGCCCTGGGAGTTGAGCGTGTCGAGCACCGTGTTGAGGTTCCCGACCACCTGGCCGATCACCTCGTCCTTGCCCGCCAGGGTGTTCGTGAGGGACGCGGTGTGTTCGAGCAGGCTGTCGACGGTGCTCCCCTCGCCCTGCAGCACCTGGACGATCTCGAACGACAGCTGGTTGACGTCACTCGGCGAAAGTGCCTGGAACAGCGGCTTGAATCCGTTGAACAACGCCGTCAGATCCAGCGCGGGATGCGTCCGCTCCGGCGGGATCAACGCGCCGTCGTCGAGCACCGCCGGCCCGTCCGGGCCGGGATCGATCGAGAGATATCGCTGGCCGACGAGGTTGCGGTACCTGATGGTGACCGTGGCCCCGGCGGTGAGGCGGCGTTTGTTCTCGACCGAGAACCGCACGTCCGCCAGCCGACGCTCGACCACCCCGACCGAATCCACCTGGCCGATGCGGACACCGGACATCCGGACCTCGTCACCGGGGTTGACCGACGTGGCGTCGGTGAACCTCGCGGTGTAGCCGACCGTCGTGCCGACCCCGGAGTTGGCGATGGTGATGGCCAGGATCCCGGTCGCCACCACGGTGATCACGAAGAAGACCAGGCCTTTGATCGCCGGCCCCGCGATACCCCTCATCGGACGGTCACCTCCGTACCACGCAAGGCCGGGCCCACGAGCACGCTGCTCCAGTCCGGGACCTCGGCCGGCTTCATCCCGAGCGACGGCGCCAGCATCTCGGCGACCAGCCCCCGCTCCCCCTTCGAATTGGCCGGGCCGAGGTCCCCATCGGCGGCGAACGCCACCGCCGCCGAAGTCCCGCCGCCGCCGTAGCAGCGCGGCCCGCCCTTCTGGTCGAACCGCGGATCGTCCCGGCCCGGCACGTATTTGTCGCGCGGATCGTGGACGGACAACGTCACGTGCAGTCCCGGCTCCCCGGTTCCCTTGCCCAAAGCCTTCTCCATCACCGGCTTGAGGCGGTTCACCGCGTCGAACAGGCAAGGGAACTCGGGCGAATATCGGGAAAGCAGCTCGAGTGTCGGCCTGCTCTTCACGCTGACGCCGATGATGTTGTCCTTGTTCTGCACCAGGAACTTGTTCAGGTCGCCGCTCGCGGTGGTGACGCTGGCGTACAGCTTGTCGAGGTCCGCCCGAGTGTCCACAATGGTCTTCGCGGTGGTGGAGAGATCCGAGAGCGCCTTGAGGATGTCCGGCGCGGCACCGGTGTACAGATCCGCCACGTCGGCGAGACCGCTGATGTCGGCCTTGAACTGCGGCATCAGCGGGTTCACCTGGTTAAGGAGGTCGTTGAGCTGGACGATGCTGTCCCCCAAGGACTTCCCACGGTTGTCGAGCGCGAGCGAGATCGCGCCCAGCGAACTGTTCAGTTTCTGCGGCTGCACCGCACGCAGCAGCGGCAGCAGATCGCCGAGGACGCGTTCCAGCTCGATCGCGTTGGAAGACCGGTCCTGGCCGATGACGTCGCCGTCGCGCAGCGAACCTCCCGCGGGCCGCTCCGGGAGCACGAGGTTGACGTAACGCTCGCCGAACACCGTCTTCGGCAGCAACCGCGCCGAGACGTTGCGCGGCAGCTGATCGATCTTCGCCGGATCGAGGGCGAGATCGATCTCCGCGCCTTCCGCGGTGCCCCGCACCGCCCTGACCTCGCCGAACGGGACGCCGCGGACCTTGACCTCGGCGGGCGGGGCCAGCTGGTTGCCGACCCTGTCGGTTTTGAGCGTGACCAGTTCCGCGCGGTCGAAGTCCTTGTTGAAGATGGCGACGGCGAGCCAGCCGAGCAGCACCAGGATGACGAGGAAGACCACCCCCGCCGCCTGCGTCCGGGCGCGCGCGCTCATCCGGACACCTTCACGGTCGTGGTGGCGCCCCAGATCGCCAGGCTGAGGAACAGATCCAGCACGCTGATCAGCACGATCGACGTCCGCACGGCGCGACCGACCGCGACCCCGACGCCCGCAGGGCCGCCGGCGGCGCGATAGCCGTAGAAGCAGTGCGTGAGGATGACGCCGACGCTGAAGACGAGGACCTTGGCGAACGACCACAGCACGTCTTCAGGCGGCAGGAACAGGGAGAAGTAGTGGTCGTAGGTTCCGCCGGACTGTCCGAAGAAGACGACCGTGGTCACCCGCGAGCCGAGATAGGAGATCAACAGGCCGATCACGTACAGCGGGATGATCGCGATGAATCCGGCCACGATCCGGGTGGTGACGAGGTAGGGCATGCTGCGCACGGCCATCACTTCGAGTGCGTCGATCTCTTCGGAGATCCGCATGGCGCCCAGTTGTGCGGTGAACCCGGCGCCGACGGTCGCGGACAACGCGAGCCCCGCCGACAGCGGAGCGATCTCGCGGGTGTTGAAGTACGCGGTGAGGAAGCCGGTCATCGCGGAGATGTTGATCTGGTTCAGCGCGCTGAAACCCTGCAGCCCCACCGTGATCCCGGTGAACACGCACAGACCGACCATCACTCCGACGGTCCCGCCGATCACCGCGAGGGCCCCGCTGCCGAAGGTCACTTCGGCGAGCAGGCGTACCACTTCCCGGAAGTAGCGGGTGACCGCCATCGGGATCGCCGCGAGCGCGCGGATGTAGAACAGCAACTGGTCGCCCAGCTCGAAAAGACTGTTGCCGGGGCGTTTGAACGCCTCGCGGGCCCGTTCGGGGACGCTGGTCACGGGATCAGGTTCCCTTCGCCGGGACGAGCTGCAGGTACAGCGCGGTCAGGATCGTGTTGACGAAGAACAGGAGCAGGAACGTGATCACCACCGACTGGTTGACGACGTCGCCCACGCCTTTGGGGCCGCCCTTGGGGTTCAGGCCCCGGTAGGCGGCGACGACGCCGGCGAGGAAACCGAAGATGAACGCCTTGATCGAGCTGACCACGAGGTCGGGCAGCTGGGCGAGCGCGTTGAAACTCGCGAGGTACGCGCCCGGCGTCCCGCCCTGCACGATGACGTTGAAGAAGTAGCCGCCGAGCACGCCGACGACGCTGACCAAACCGTTCAGCAGCACCGAAACGCCGATGGCCGCCTGCACACGGGGCACGATCAGCCGGTGGATCGGCGAGACGCCGAGCACCTCCATCGCGTCGATCTCCTCGCGGATGGAGCGGGCGCCCAGATCCGCGCAGATCGCCGAACCGCCCGCTCCCGCGATGATCAGCGTGGTCACGATCGGGCTGGCCTGCTGCACCACCGCGAGGACGCTCGCGGCGCCGTTGAACTGCTGTGCGCCGATCTGGCTCGTGAGCGAACCCAGTTGCAGCGAGATGACCGCGCCGAACGGGATCGACACGAGGATCGCGGGGGTGATCGACACACTCGCGATGAACCAGAACTGCTGGATGAACTCGCGGACCTGCACTGGGCGGCGGAACATCGCGAGGACGACGTCGATCCCCATGGCGCACATGCGGCCGAACTCGCGCAGGCCCGCGGCGGCCTTCTCCGGCGCGCGGGCGAGCAGGGCGACTGGATTGGCCATCGTCAGGCTCCACATCCGTTGGGGGGCGGGCCATCGCCGACGCATCGCAGCCTGAGGTTGGTGACCAGGGTGTTTCCAGGACCGGACACCAGCCCGGTCAGCAACGGGCTCAGATCCTCACGCACCCCGCATCCGGTGAACCCCGGTGTCGTGAAGGTGCTCGTGACCTTCACCGGCGGGGCGGGGACCGCGAGCGGCACCAGGGCCTTGATGTTCACCGCGACCGATTGCGCGGTCCGGCAGTTCGGTCCGACGTCGAGGACCTTGCCGTCCACTTTGACGTTCGAGAGTTTGATGAACACCTTGTTCGTGACATCGGTATGCGCGCAGATGTTGGTGCCGACCTCCTTGCAGTCGCCTGTGGCGCCGGTGTCCACGTCGACCACACCGGTCGCGTCGCCGTCCGGGATGAGCGCGACATCGCCGGTGGCGGGCATGAACCGGAAGGACACGAAATAACTCGAAGTCGGCGGGATGGCGAGCTTGCCGGTGATCGGCGAGGTGTCGCTGAAACCGAGGATCTTGCCGTCGAACCGGCCCTGCGGGAAGGTGATGTCCGAACCGAGTTTCGCGACGCGGCTGGTCGTGGGCTGTTGGTCGTCGCCGACGTAGAAACCGAACGTCAATCCGGCTTGCGCGACGGCGGGTTCCTGCGCGAAGGCTTCCGGTGTCTGCTGTGTCCTGGCGGGATCTGCGGAGGCGGAAGCCAAGGAAAGCGCCCCCAGCCCCAGCACCGCCGGGAGCAGGAAGGCGCGCAGAACGCGCCCGGTCAGCACTGACATACGGGCTTCCTCATTTCGACTTGTCCGGCCGAACGGCCAACTGGTGCTGCACGCTACTGACGGAATGCCAGAGGGACAAGTAATTCGGGAATGGAGGGTCCGCGACAGGAAAAGATTGTAATGGGCGTAACTGTTTTGCGTCGGGTCTCGTGAGTGGTAATGACGGTTCTAACCGTCCTTGCCACTCACGAGCCCAAAAGCTTGCGGCCGCACCGAAACCCCGGCTACGTTCGGCGAATGGAGCAGGCTGCCATCGAGGTGACCGGCCTCGCCAAGCACTACGGTGAAGTGACGGCCCTCGCCGGCGTCAGTCTCCGGGTCGGCCGTGGCACCGTGCTCGCGGTGCTCGGCCACAACGGCGCGGGCAAGACGACGTTGATCGACATCCTCAGCACGCGCGTCAAACCGGACGGCGGCAGCGCCAAGGTCTGCGGTTTCGACGTCGTGCGCGCCGGGCATCACGTCCGGCGGCGGATCGGGGTCACCGGCCAGTTCGCGGCGGTCGACGACGCGCTCTCCGGGCGCGGCAATCTCGAACTCGTCGCCCGGCTGCTGGGCGCCAACCGGCATCAGGCCAGGGCTCGCGCGGCCGAACTGCTCGCCATGTTCGGCCTCGACGACGCGGCCGACCGGCCCGCGCGGACGTACTCCGGCGGCATGCGGCGGCGGCTCGACCTCGCCGCCGGGCTCGTCGGCTCCCCCGACGTCCTCTTCCTCGACGAACCGACGACCGGCCTCGACCCGCTCAGCCGCGCGGGGCTCTGGGACGGCGTCGAACGGCTCGCCGCGCGCGGCACCACCGTCGTGCTCACCACGCAGTACCTCGAGGAGGCGGACAGGCTGGCGGATCACGTCATCGTGCTGGGGCTGGGGCACGTCACCGTTGCCGGGCGGCCGTCGGAGCTGAAGGCCAGGCTCGGGGAACGGACCGCGACCCTGACCTTCGGCACCGACCTCGCCGCCCGCCGGGCACTGGCCGCGGTGCACCGGCTCGGCATGAGCTGCACGACGTCGGCCTCCGGGCTGGTGCTCGGTGTCGCGTTGTCCGGGCCCGCCGACATCACGGTGCTGGTGCGCGCGCTCGACGCGGCGGGGGCGCCGATGAAGGACCTTACCGTCGCCGAGCCGACGCTCGACGACGTCTACCTTTCGCTGCACCGGAATCCGGCGGTCACGTCATGACCGAGGCACGGCATCGCGCGCCGTCCCCGCCGGTGCTGGGTGACCCGTCGACCTGGCCGCCGAGCACCTTCGCCACCCAGGTCCGGGTGCTCGCCGCACGTTCGCTGAAGACGGCGTTCGGCGACCGGCGGCTCGTGTTCTTCGGGCTGCTGCAACCGATCGTGCTCCTCCTGCTGTTCAGCCAGGTCTTCAACGGGGTCAGCACGCTGCCCGGTGTCGCGGCTTACCAGGGCTACGTGAACTTCCTCGTCCCGGCGACGCTGGTGAACATCGCGATGACGACGGCGATGAGTTCGGGGGCGGGCCTGCTCGCGGAGATCTACAGTGGATTCACCGGACGTCTCCGCTGCATGCCCATCAGCCTTTCGGCCGTCCTGGTGGCGCGCACCATCTCGGATTCCGCCCGGCTCGGCGTGCAACTGCTGGTGACCGCGCTCGCCAGCGTGGTCCTGCTGGGGTTCCGGCCGACCGGCGGCGTCTTCGGCATCACCGCCGCCCTTGTGCTCACGCTCGTCGTCGGCTGGTGCCTGAGCTGGATCTTCGTCGCCATCACGACCTGGTTGCGCAAGGCCGAAACGCTGCAGATGGCGTCCTTTGTGGTCATGTTCCCGCTGATGTTCTCCTCCAGCGCGTACATGCCGCTCGAGACTATGCCGACGTGGCTGCGAGTGGTCTCGGCGCTCAACCCGCTGACCTACGCGATCGATGCGACCCGGGCACTCGCGCTCGGACGCCCTTCGGGCTGGTCGATCCCCATTTCGCTGGCGATCGCCGCCGTGGCGGCCGCGGGCGGCGGTTGGATCGCGGCGAGGACGTTCCGGTCGCCGCGAGGCGTCACCCCGATCGCCTGAACCCCGCACTCGCGTGCTTGAAGCCGGATCTCGCGTGCTTGGAGACGGAACTCGCGTGCTTGAAGGCGTAACTCGCGAGATCCGGCGCCAAGCACGCGAGATCCGGCGCCAAGCACGCGAGTCCCGCTCAGCGCGGCAAGGCTTCCAGGTGGTCCGCGGCCGCCACGACTCCCCCGGCCGCCGCGAACGAGGCCTGCACCCGCGCGGCCGCGGCGGCGTAGGCGGGCTCGGTGAGCACCTCGGTGACCGTGTCGCGGATGTCGGGTGCCTTCACGCGGTCGAAGCGCAGCCGCAACCCGGCGCCGGCGGCCTCGACCTGCTGCGCCAGCATCGACTGATCGTCCCGGATCGGCGCGATCACCAGCGGCAGCCCCGAAGCGAGAGTCTCGCTGACGGTGTTGTGTCCGCCGTGGCAGATCACCGCCGCCGCCTTCCGCACCACGTCCGCCTGCGGGATCCGCTTGACCACCAGCACTTCGTCGCTGAGCAGCTCGCCGGTGGGGTCGACGACGAGACCTTGGACTTCCGGCATCCCGGCGAGGGCGTCGACGCATTCGGACAGGAAGCGGCGGCCGAGAGCGGCGTTGGCGGTGCCGAGGGTGGCCAGGACGAGCGGACGTCCGTCGAGCCGGTCCCACGAGAAGCCCACCGGGGGCGCGGGGGCCAGCGCCGGGCCGACGAACCGGACCGCGCCCACGTCGGCGATCGGGCCGGTCAGGGACACGGTGGTGAAAGCCAGGATGAGATCCGGCGAGAAACGCAGGTCCCCGCAGGACACTTCGTGCCGCCCTCGCAGGCCTTCCTGCAGGCCCTCGACCCAGGCGACGATCTTCGGCATGGCGCCCAGCGGGTCCCCGAGTTCGGTGGACGTCGACGCGGACGTCACCCACGGCAGGGCGTGACGGCTCGCCACGAGAGCACCGGCGAACGCCTGCTGGTCGGCGAGCACGACGTCGGGCCGGAACGCGGCCACCGCCTTCTCGACCCCGGGCACCATCGCGTCCGCCAGCGGAACCAGGTACTGCTCCCAAAGGTATTTCAGCGCCGCGAACCCGCGCAGGCCCTCGGGGCGGCGCTCGACGGCGAACTCCAGCGCGTCGGCGGCCGCGTACACCCGGCCCGCCCGGGTCAGCTCGGACGTCGTGGGTTCCGGACCGCACCAGGCGACGTCGTGACCACGGTCCACCAGCTCGGCGGCCACCGCGCGCAACGGCGCCACGTGCCCGGTGAGCGGCGGGACGACCAGCAGGAATCTCATCCGCGTGGCCTCCCGTGCCGCGAGATCCAGTTCAGCAGCAGCTCCCGGACTTCCCGGTGCTGCTCGACGAGCACCGAATGGCCCTGCCCCTCGAACACGTGCAGTTCGCCACGGGGCAACAGGGACGTCAACGCGGTGAGGTCGTCGGCCTGATAACCGTGACTGCCCAAAATGGACAGTACCGGGCAGCCGATCCCCGCCACCTGGTCGAGAGTCAGCAGCGGACCGAGCGGGACCTCCTCGGCCATGGACGTGGACATGATCCGCTCGGCCGCCATCCGCGCCAGCCGCCGGTGATGCGCGCTGTAGTTGGCCTCGATCCAGTCGAAGCTTTCCTCGACCTTCAAGAAACGCACGGTGTGTTCGAGGATCTGCGCCATCTTGCCCGCCCACAGTTCGGTGGCGGGCTCCGACTCGATGCACACGATGCTGCGCACCCGTTCCGGTTTCGCCACGGCGTAGCTGTAGGCGAGGGTGCCGCCGAAACTGTTGCCCACCAGGTGAACCGGCCGGTCGAGGTCGAGCTGATCGAGCAGGTCGTCGAGGTCGGCGACGAAGTCCGCGATCGTGTACCCGCGCTCCGGGCGTTCTGTCTTGCCGTGCCCGCGCAGGTCGTAGCTGATCACGTCCACCCCGGCGGCGGCGACCGGCGGCGCGAGCGTGAGGTAGAAGCTCGCGAGGCTGTCGGTGCCCATTCCGTGCAGGAACACCACGGTCTCCGAACCCCCGCCGGGCACGAGCTGCACGTTGGTGCGCAGCCCGTTGACGGTCATCGTCGGCACCGCCTCACCCCCGTTCGCCGAGGCGGGCGGCCACGTAGTCGGCGATGTCGCAGACGCGGAGTTCGATCACGTCGTCGAGGTCCTTCTCCGCCAGGAACTCCGCGAGGTTGACGTCCGCGCCGAAGAACTCGGCGAGGATGCTCGCGAAGGTCACCAGGTCGATGCTCTCCAGCTGCAGATCCTCGTGGAAGGTGGTCTTCGGGGTGATCTCGATGCCGAGGACGTCGGTGTCCCCGACCAGTTCTCGCAGCAACTCCGCCACGGTGCCGAAGACCGACGTCGGGCTCTGCTGTTCGATCGTCATGCTCTGCTCCCTGTTCTTACCCGCGGTTCCAGGCCACCACATGCCCGGGGATTCCGGCGAATTCCGCCCCGATACCGATTTCCTCGGCCAGCCCGGCCAGCTCACCTTCCGCCCGGATCGCGATCCTGGGCGGCGTCGCGGCCGGTTCGCGGACGAGGGCGACCGCGACCTCTCCCGTGGTCGCGACGGCCACCTCCAGCGGTGGCACCGTCCGGCCGTGGAGCCCGGTCACCCTGGTCCCGTCGGCGCTCACGCGGAGTTCCGCCGGGTACACGCCGCCCAGGCCGAGTTTCGCGCGGACCGCGTCCTTGATCGCGATCCGTTCCAGCAGCCAGCCGCGCTGCCGCCGGGGCGCGCAGGCGGCGAACTCGGCACGTTCCTCCGTGCCCAGGTAGATGCCGGCGTAGATGTCCCGCGCCGCCGGGCTCGGCCACCGGTCGGTGACCAGCGTCCAGCCGCCGTGGTGGTCCTCGGAAAGCCGGTTCCGGTCCGGGAAGGCGTAGACCCGGTGGGCAGGCCGGTCGCACGGGAACCGGATGTCCCGCCACTGCTCGATCCTGGCCAGCACGGCGCCGTCCAGCACGAGTTCCGCGTCCATCTCCAGCACGTCCGGCCGCGGCAGCCGGACCCGCACCACGCACCGCAGCCGGGTGCCCGGCGCCGGTTCCGGCGCGTACCAGGTGATCCGGCCCATCGACGTCGGGAACGCCAGCAGCGCGTCCGCCTTCGTGGCCATCAGCCAGCAGCCCAGCAACTGGCCGACGTTGTCCAGCAGCGCGCCGGGCGCCGTCGGCACGACGAGGTCGCCGCGGATATGCCGTTCGCCGAGGCCGATGAGCCTGTCGAGCCCTTGGTACGCGGGGCCGTGGAACATCTCGCGGCGGGTGTAGATCTCGGCGGCGCTCAGCGGCGGCGCGGTTTCCGGTCCCGGCGGCGGGGACGGCCGGGGGGCCGTCGGATACCGTTGTTCGAGATGGACGTCCATACTGGCGTGGGGTCCTATTTGGACACTGATCCGATCATCCTCGCGGGTCATCGAAAGCGGCACGCGTACGGCGGGGGCGGCGATCAGCCACCGGGAGAACGCCGCGTTGCTCACCCCGGTCGCGACCGTACCCGGCCAGGCCCGTTCCGCTTCCCGGCAGGCCAGGTCGACCAGCGTCGTCGCCGGCACGGTGGGACGGAAGTCTGCTTCGTCGGGCCAGCCCTCGCGCTGACGGAAGAACCGATGGTCCACCAGGTACGGCATCGTCGTCAGCGACACGTCCACAGCGGACTCGAAGGTGCGCCGCGCCGCGGCGTTGGCGACACTCGCGGCGGCCTCCCTGGTCTCGGCGAGCAGCGCGGTGAACTCCGCGACGATCGCGTCCGGCACGCCGTGGACCAGCTCGGGAACCGCGCCGTCGAACATGCCTTTGAAGTCACCCTCGACCGAGAGCAGCGTGCCCGCCGTGTCGATCCGGGTGCGACGCGGCTCCAGCGCCTCGAACGCCGGGCGTCCGCCCTCCACCCAGACCGCGGTGGCGACCCTGCGCAACTGCGCGAGGCCCGGCCTCGTACCGGACGACGCCGGGATGACCAGATGCGGCCGCGAGCCCAGCGTGTCCGACACGAACGAGCCGAGCTGACCGGCGCCCGCCTGCACGAAGACCCGCGCGCCGTCGGCGTAGAGCGCGTCGACGAGTTCCCGGAACCGGACCTTGCGCACCAGGTGTGCCAGGTAAAGCTCGCGGACCTCCACCGGGTCCGCGGGATACGGCCGCGCCGTGGTCGCCGACCAGACCGGGATCCGCGGCGGTTTCAGGTCCAGTTCCGCGGCGAGCCGGGTGAACGGGCCGAGCCGGGACCGCATCAGCGGCGTGTGGAATCCCGACCGGAACGGCAGTGTCCTGGCGACGATGCCATGCTGCGTGCACAGCTTGGCTAGCCGGGCGGCGGCGGCCGGGTCACCGCAGACGATCGTCTGCCGTGGCGCGTTCTCGTGCGAGATCATCAGCTCCGGTTCGGCCGCGAGCAGCGCCTCGGCACGCTCCGCGGAGCAGCCCAGCACGAGGAACTCGGCGTCCGGCAGGGTGAACCCCTGCGGCCAGTACCGGTTCAGCATGTCCTCTGTGGACTGTCCCGGGTACATGCCCGCCGCCTGCATCGCGGTCCATTCGCCGACGCTGTGCCCGGCGAGCAGATCGGGCTTGATGGCGAGCCGCCTCAGCGCGGCGTCGAGCAGCAACCCGACCTGGGACACGCTCGTAGCCCGCGAAAGCACACTCGCCGTCGACCACTCCGGACGGTCCGATCCGAAGTGCCTGGCGACGTCGTCGCACCGTGGTTCCGCGTCCGCCTCCAGCCCTGGGTAGACGAAAGCGGTCTTCGCCCCGGCCTGGTCCAGCAGGGGCGCGGTCGTGCACCAGATGTCGTTGGGGCCGTGCCAGGACCCGCCCTCGGCCGTGACCTTGGCGAGCACCCTCCGCGCGACTTCGAGCCGCTTCTCGTCGGGCCGGACGATCCCGATCCGGCACGGGCCGTGCCCACCGGATTCCGGCTCCGGGCGGGCGAGCAGGGCGCGCAGTTCCCCGGGAGTGTGCGCCGCGAGCAGCAGGACGCGCTCGGGTTCCCCGGTCACCTTGGCCCGGCGCGGCCGCACGGGCGCCGGGTCGGCCTCCTCCAGCACCACGTGCGCGTTGACGCCGCCGAAACCGAAGGCGTTGACCGCCGCCCGGCGCGGGACGTCCCCCGAACGCCAGCGCTCGGCGGTGGTCAAGGTACGGAATCGCGTTTTGTCCAGAAGGGGGCTCGGATCGGCGCAGTTCAGGGTCGGCGGCAGGATCGCGTGGTGCAGGGCGAGCGCCGCCTTGACCAGCCCGGCGGCCCCGGCGGTCGGCATGGTGTGGCCGATCATCGCCTTCACCGCGCCGATCGCGGCGCGAGGTCCGTCCGGCGGGCCGAACACCTCGGCGAGGGTGGCCAGTTCGGCCGCGTCCCCGGCCGGTGTCGCGGTTCCGTGCGCCTCCAACAGGCCGAGCGCGCCGGGCGCGGTGGGATCGAGGCCCGCCGACGCCCACGCGCGGCGCAGCGCCAGCGTCTGACCGGCGACGGCCGGGCTGAGCAGGCTCGCGCCCTTCCCGTCGCTCGACGTCCCCGAACCACGCAGCACCGCGTAGACCCGGTCGCCGTCGCGGCGCGCGTCGTAAAACCGCTTCAGCACGACGATCGCGGTGCCTTCGCCGATCAGCAGCCCGTCCGCGTCCCGCGAGAACGGGCTGATCCGCTGGCTCGGCGAGAGGGCGCCGAGCTGGGTGAACATCGACCAGAGCGTGTCGTCGTGGCAGTGGTGCACGCCGCCGGCCAGCACGACGTCGCAGCGGCGCCGGGCGAGTTCGCCGATCGCCTGGTCCACGGCGAGCAGCGACGACGCGCAGGCCGCGTCCACCGTGTACGCGGGGCCGCCGAGGTCCAGGCGGTTGGCGACCCGCGACGCGGCGAGGTTCGGCACCAGCCCGATCGCGGTGTCCGGCCGGAACTCGCCGAGCGGTTCCAGCAGAGCGTCCCGGAGCCGGTCCAGCATCTCCGGACGCGCCGACGGCAGCAGCTCCCGGACGGCGCCGGTGATCTGGCGGACCGACCGGACCCGCTGGTCGAACCGCTGGAGCCCGGGCGAGAGGTAGCCGCCCCTGCCGAGGATCACGCCCACGCGTTCGAGGTCTCCGAGCCGTCGCAGGCCACCGGCGTCGTCGACCGCGGAAGCGGCCACGGCCAGCGCGACGAGCTGGTCCGGCTCCATCCCGGCGACGCTGCTGGGGGCGATGCCGAGCGCCGTCGCGTCGAAGTCCAGGCTGTCGGCGACGAACCCGCCGCGCCTTCCGTAGGTGCGATCCGGGGTGCGGCCGTCTCCGTCGTGGAAACTCGGATCCCAGCGGTGCGGCGGGATCTCGGTGATCGCGTCGGTGCCCGACTCGATGTTCCGCCAATATTCGTCCACAGTGGACGCGCCGGGCAGGAACACGCCCATCCCGACGATCGCGACCGGCTCCTGGTTCACCACAGCGACGCCGTGTACAGCACCGAGCGGACGTCGGCCGGACCGTAGGCCAGCTCACGCAGGAGCGCGGCGGTACCCTCGTCCGGGTCGATCAACGCCACCTCGCGGCGCTCGTACTCGCGCGCCAGCTCGGGCGAGACCATGCCCGCGTGATCGTCCGAGGGCGCCCACGGTCCCCAGTGGACGGTCAGCGCCCGGCAGCCGGTACGTTCCGCCCACTGCTCGCCGAGAGTTTCGAGCGCGTCGTTCGCCGCCGCGTAGTCGGTCTGCCCCCGGTTTCCCAGTACCGCGGCGATACTGCCGAAGAAGGTCACGAACCCGGGCCGCACACCGAAATGCTCCAGCGCGTCGAGCAACGCCCGCGCACCGTCCACTTTGGTCCCGTAGACCGTGCGGAACGAGTGCTCGTCCTTGTCGGCCATCAGCTTGTCGTCGATCACGCCGGCCGCGTGGACGACGCCGTCGATCCGCCCGTAGCGGGTGTGCAGATCCTTGACCACCTGCCGGACGGCGGCGGCGTCGCGTACGTCGAGCGACCGGTAGGCGGCGATACCGCCCGCCGCCCGGATCTGGTCGAGCGTCCGCGCGATCTCGCGCTGGGCCAGGACGGTGCGCACCCGGCGTTCGATGTCCGCGAGCGAGCCGCCACGCGCGGCCAAGGCCGAGCGCATCCCCGGCGCGTCATCGGGAAGGTCCTCGTCGCCGGGTTCGGCGGGCCACGGTGTGCGGCCCGCCAGTTCGATCCGGCATCCGCTCGCCGCCAGCGCGACCGCCGCCCGCGCGGTGATCCCGCGGGCGCCGCCGACCAGCAACAGCACCGAATCCGCGTCGAGGCCGAGCGCCTTGACCTCGCCCCCGCCGGGACCGGCGCCCGCATACGCGATCGAACCGAGCGAGCCCGCGGAAGGCTCGAACGCCGCGCGTCCCGCGGTGTCGTAGCGAACGGCCACCGGACCGTCGGCGATCGCCTCTTCCAGCACGATCCGCCCGAGGTCCACTGTGGACTCCACCTCGACCAGTCTGGTCGGCTCGCTCCGCTCCCGCGCCGCCGCGCGAACGAGACCACGCAGCCCGGCGGTGTGCGCGGCACCTGGCCTCGCCACCACGACCACCGCGCCCTTGGCGCTCTTGAGCAGGCCGAACACCTGCGCCGCGACGGGTTCCTCGGCGTCCGACAACGGATTCAGCACGACGACGACGTCGGCCTCGTCCCGCTCCCCCGGCAGGGCACCCGCGTCGGCGAACACCGCGCGGACCGATTCGGCCAGTTCCTCCTGGCCGGGCTCGGCGCTCACCGCGATCGATCTGCCGGTCACCTTGGCGAGGTCGGGCGTGCCGAGCGGCGCGGACACGCGGTCGAGCAGGTACCGGCCGGGAGCGGTTCCGACGGGTGTCTCGGCGGGAACCGGTGTCGCGACGACCGGTGCCGCCGGTTCGAGCCACTTCCGCAGCCGTGCGGCCAGCGCGCTCGCCGTCCGATCACGGCTGAGCTGATCTTGGGCGTCGTCGTGCACCCGGCCGGTGAGACCCAGCTTCGCGAGCAACGAGCCCGCGATCTCGGTGCGTTTGATCGAGTCGATGGAGAGATCCGCTTCCAGGTCGAGATCGGCGTCGATCATCTCGGCCGGATAGCCGGTGCGTTCGCTGATCGCGCCGATCACGGTGGCCAGGACGTCCGTGACCGCGGCCTCCGCGACCGGTTCCGGCTCGGCGACCGGCGTGTGCACGACGGCCGGGGCCTCGACCGGCGGGAGCAACGCCGGCACGACCGGAGCCCGCACCGGAGCGGGGGCGAGCGGCGCGGTGCCGAGGTACCCCAGCATCACGTCCCGTTGCGCCGCCAGCAGCTCGCGGCTGGTGCGGAGGAATTCGACGACGGCCTGGTCACGTCCGGGCGCGGGCTGGTTCATGGTCGTCCTCGGGATTCGTCGGGCGGGCACGAGCCCATGGGCGGGGACCTCGCCGCCTGGCGCGCGGACGGTCTGGCCGTCCACGGTCCAAACGGGCTTGGGAAGCGGACCGACACGGACACGGCCGCGGAAGAGCCGTTCGATGCGCACATCGACACCGGTGAGAGCCAGTCGCGCGAGCGCGGTGAGGAACCCGCGCAGCCCCGGCCCGCCGGGGTCGCACGCGATCACGGTATGCGGCCGGTCGCCGAGGATGTCCTTGGCCAGCCGGGAAAGCACCTGCCCGGGGCCCGCCTCCACGAATGTGCGCGCGCCTGCCGCGTACATGTCCTCGATCAGTTCGACGAACCGCACCGGCGAGCCGATCTGTGCCGCGAGCTCGGCGCGGACCGCCCCGGCTTCGTACGGCCGGGCGGTGCGGTTCGACCACACCGGCGGACCCGGCTCGCCGATCTCGGCATTGTCGAGATCGACGGCGAACACGTCGCTCGCCCCGGCCACCAGCGGGCTGTGGAAGGCGCAGGCGACCGGGATCCGCTTCGCGCCGATCCCCTGGGCGCGCAGTTCGCGGACCGACTCCTCGATGGCGGCCGTCGGTCCGGAAAGGACGGTCTGCCCCGGCGCGTTGTGGTTGGCCAGTACGACGTCCGGGTGGTCGAGTGCGGTGGCCAGTTCCTCGCTGGATGCCTTCACCGCGGCCATCGCGCCCGGGTCCGCGCCCGCGACTTCGGCGATCGAACGGGCCCTGGCCCGGCTGAGCGCCACCAAGGTCGGCGTGTCGAAGGCGCCCGCGACCGACAGCGCGGTCAGTTCGCCGTAGCTGTGCCCCGCCAGCAGATCCGGCCGGACGCCGAGGTCGGCGAGCAGCCGGCAGACGGCCGACTCGACGAGCCCGAGCGCGGGCTGTGCGATACGCGTGTCCTTGAGCGCTTCGTCCTGCGCGGCGCGGGCGTCTTCGGTGAACGCGCGCGGCGGGAAAGCCGTCGCGGCGACGTCGGGAGCGAGCCTCAGGACGTCGGCCAGTTCGGGGAAGTGCACGAACAGGTCCGCCAGCATTCCCGTCCGCTGGCTGCCTTGGCCGGGGAACAGGAAGGCGACCGCACCGGGTTCGGTGCTCTCCGCGGCAAGACCTCCACCGTTCTCGGCGGCCTCACGCAGTTCCGCGACGTCACTCGCGACGACCGCGAGCCGCACCGGCCCCGATCCGCCCCGCTCGGCGGCGAGGGCGGCGATCTCCCGGAGCGGACGGCCTTCGTTGGCCGCCAGCAGATCACGCAGGGTGGCGCGGGCGGCGTCCACGTCGGTGCCGCGGAGCAGGACCAGCTCGGCGTCCCAGTCACGCGGGCCGTGCCGCCGCCCCGGCGGCACTCCGGGGGCGGCGAGCACCGCGTGGAAATTGGTCCCACCGAACCCGAACGCGCTCACTCCGGCGAACTCGCGTCCGCGCGGAACCGGCGTCGGCCGGGCGCCGGTGGAGAAGGTGAAGGGACTGCTCTCGGCGTCCCAGGCGGGGTTCGGCCTGCTCAGGTGCAATGTGGGCGGCACGACCTCGTGCCACAGCGCCAGCGCCGCCTTCATCAGGCCCGCCAGTCCCGCGGCGCATTTCGTGTGCCCGATCTGGCTCTTCACCGAACCCAGCGCGCACGTGCCCGGTTCGGCACCCGCGGCGAGGAAGAACTCGGTGAGCGTGGTCAGTTCGGTGGCGTCGCCGACGACCGTGCCCGTACCGTGCGCCTCGACCAGCGAGACGTCCGCCGGGGACACACCGGCGTCACTGTAGGCGCGGGCGAGGGCTCGCCGCTGTCCCTCGGGACGCGGCGCGGTGAGGCCGAGCGCCTTGCCGTCACTGGCGGCGCCGACGCCCTTGACCACGGCGTAGACACGGTCGCCGTCGCGTTCGGCGTCGGACCGCCGCTTGAGCACGAGGCACGCGACGCCCTCGCCGAGGGCGATCCCGTCCGCCGCCGCGTCGAACGGACGGCACCGGCCGGTCGGCGACAGGGCACCCGCCGAGGTGAACATGAGGTAGTCGTTGACGCCGTTGTGCAGATCGACCGCTCCGCACAGGACCATCGAACTCGTCCCCGCCCGCAGCTCCTTCACCGCGAGGTCCAGCGCGGCCAGCGAAGAGCCACACGCGGCGTCCACGGTGTAATTGGCGCCGCCGAGGTCGAGCCGGTTGGCGATCCGGCCGGAGATGACGTTGGCGAGGGTGCCGGGGAACGAGTCTTCGGTCAGTTCCGGCAGCTGGGCGAGGAGTTCCTCCGGGACGTCTTCGAGGTAGCTGGGGAGCAGCGCGCGCAGGACTCCTGCGTTCGCCAGGTCTCCCCCGGCTTCGGCGCCGAAGATGACGCTGGTGCGCTCGCGGTCGAAGCCGCCTTCACCGTAGCCGGCGTCTTCGAGGGCGCGGCGCGCGGTTCGCAGGGACACGAGCTGGGCCGGGTCGATGCTGCCCATCGACTTGGGCGGGATGCCGTAGGCGAGCGGGTCGAAGTCCACCGGAGGCAGGAAACCGCCCCATTTCGACGTCGACTGGTCCGCGTAGACATCGGTGTCCCAGCGGTGAACCGGCACCTCGGTGACGGCGTCCGCACCGTGCAGGACGTTGGACCAGAAGGCCGGGAGGTCGGGTGCCCCCGGGAACACACAGGCCATCCCGACGATCGCGATGTCACCGTCCACAACGGACTCCTCGGCGGGAACGCGGGCGGCGAGCAGTTTCGCCGCGCCTTCGGTGACTTCCCGGTGCAGGGCGGCGATGTCGGTACACCGCTCGCGCAGGACCGTCACCTGCCCAGCCATGTACATGCCCTCGGCGAGCTGGCAGAGGGTGTCGACCTCGACGAGCGCGTCGCCTTCCCGCCGGATGCCCTTGCTCGCGATCCGCAGCCGTCCGGTGTTCAGCTCCTCCAGCCGCTGCCAGACCTCCTGCGGCGGGACGCCGTCCGCGCGGAGCCCGGCCTTCAGCGCGGCGAACTCGTCGGTGTACGGACTGGGCAGGCAGCGGGTCAGGTGTCCGGGCGCGGTCTCCAGGGTGACCGTGGACCCGGCGTCGAGCACGCGGTCCTGGAAGGTCCCGGTGATGGCGCCATGAGTCACGGCTTCTCCGGTGAACAGGTACGCGGTGCCCATCAGGATGCCGATGCCCGTGAGCGGCTCCGCCATCGCCGACACCATCGCGGCGGACCGGGCGTCGTGGATCCCACCCGCGAACAGGACCTCGACGTCGTCGGCGCCGTGTTCGCGCAGGACGTCCAGCTGCTGCTCCCACAGCACGAAGCTCGACCGCGGGCCGATATGCCCGCCGCACTCGGCGCCCTCGAAGACGAACCGGCGGATCCCGGCGTCGAGGAACTGCCGCAGGAGGATCGGCGATGGCACGTGCAGGAAGGTCGCGATGCCGTCGGCCTCCAGTGTCTTGGCCTGCGCGGGTTTCCCGCCCGCGATCAGCACGCATCGTGGGCGCGCCGCGCGGATCGCCGCGAGCTGTTCGGCGCGCAGGGCCTCCGGAACGAACCCGAGGATGCCCGCTCCCCACGGTCGTTCACCGAGGGCGCCGGCGGTCCGGCCGAGCAGTTCGGCGGTCTTGGCGCCGTTCGCGGTGGCGACCGCGACGAACGGGAAGCCGTCGTTCGCGGCGACGGCGGCGGCGAACCCGGGCTGGTCGCTCACCCGCGTCATCGGGCCCTGCACGACCGGCAGGCGGGTCCCCAACGTGCGGCACAGCCGTTCGCCTTGGTCCGCGGGGATCACCGCCGGCGCCGCGAGCGAGCGCACGACCGAGCGGACAGCGCTTTCCGCGTCCTCGAAGCGATTCGCGAACAGCGCGGTGAGCCCGTCGTCGGCCCTGGCCAGTTCGGTGCGCTCCGCGGCGGGCACGTCGGCCTCCGGGAACAGGCCGAGCCCGTCGAGCACCACGCCCGCGGCGCCGCCGGCGATCGCGGCCACCGCCGTCCTCGGCCCGATGCCCCCGTACGCCCACACCGGGACACCGTCGCCGAACCGCGCCAGCAACCGCTGCAGCAGGACGAACGTGGTGAGATCCGAGCCGCCCGCTTCGGCTCCCCTCGCCACCAGACCGGAGGCGCCGGTGTCGAGTATCCGGACGGCCTGCTCGACACCGGTCACCTCGGCCAGCACGGGGAGGTCGGCCCTGCCCTGCCAGACCGCCCCCTCGGCCAGCAGCACGAGCCCCGCGCCGCTTTCCCGCACCTCTTCGTCCCGCACGTGACGTCCCGCGGGGATCCGGACGCCGAACGGAAAGCCACAGTCCATTGTGGACCCGATATCCACGATCCCGAGACCGCCACCCCTGGCGACGGCGGCCGCCAGTCCGGGATCGGGACGTCCGAGCGGGTTGACGCCGAGTACCCGCGTGCGCGCCGTCGCATGACTCACCGGCGGACCTCCTGTTCGGCTGGGCTGGTCGAACCTCGCCGGGTTCGGCGATCTTTCAGCGGGATTCCCAAGAAATAACCTACTTGCCGCAGAGAGCGCAATAGTCTCGTGCGAAAACTCGGAAAACAAGGGAACGCGTGCTAAAGTCCGACGCCGGAAACAAATATGTCGGCACCCACGAAACAAGCCTCTGACCTGCACTTTTATCACCCGCGTCGCATGTTTTGGCAACGCGTTGCTCACCGATATGACAAAACAGAAGAATTGTCACCGAAAGCAGAATCGATAACCATGGAGCGCATGTGGAAGTAACAGGACGAGTCGTCGTGCTGACCGGCGCGGCACACGGTATCGGCGCCGCCATGGCCAGGCGGTTCGCCGCCGAGGGCGCCGCCGGGGTGGTGGTCTCCGATCTCGATCTCGACGCCGCGGAGGAGGTCGTCGCCGGGATCACCGCCGCGGGCGGCGCCGCGATCGCGCGCCACGCCGACGCGTCGTCCAAAGAGGACTTGAAGATGCTGGTGACCGACGCCCGCTCGGCGTTCGGCGCGGTGGACCTCTTCTGTTCCAACGCGGGCGCCGCGTTCGGGACCGGCGTGCACGCCGCGGACGAACAGTGGACGCGGTCGTGGGCGATCAACGTCATGCAGCACGTGCACGCCGCACAGGTCGCGCTTCCCGGGATGTTGAGCCGAGGGCACGGCTACCTGCTGATCACGGCGTCGGGCGCGGGCCTGCTGGGCACCCCCGGTGACGCGCCGTATTCGGTGACCAAGCACGCGGCCGTCGGGCTCGCCGAATGGCTGGCCATCACCTACCGTCCGCGGGGGGTGCGGGTCAGCGCGCTGTGCCCGCTCGGCGTGCGGACCGCGCTGCTGGAACCCGGGATCGCGGCCGGGCACCCCGCCGCGCTCGCGATCGCCGCCGCCGCGCCCCTGCTGGAACCGGAGGACGTCGCGGAGTCCGTCGTGCACGGGCTGGCGTCGGAGGAGTTCCTGATCCTGCCGCACGAATCGGTGCGGGAGACCTACGCGCGCAAGGCCGCCGGTCTCGACGAATGGATCGACCGCACCATCCTCGAAACCGGCGCGCGGAAGAGGTGACCATGGAGTACCGCAGGCTCGGCGCGAGCGGGCTGTCCGTCAGTGAGATCTCCTACGGCAACTGGCTCACCCACCACGACGGCGCGGAATGCGTGCAGGCCGCGCTCGACGCGGGCGTCACGACGTTTCACACCGCCTCGGCCTGGGACGGCGGTGCCGCCGAGGAGAACCTCGCCGCGGCGCTGAGCCACGCCCGCCGCGACGATCTCGTCCTGTGCACCGGCGTCTTCTGGCCGGAAGGCCCGGGGGTCAACGACGCGGGCCTCAGCCGCAAACACCTGGTCACGTCGCTGCACGGCTCGCTCCGGCGGCTGCGCACCGACTACATCGACGTCTACCAGTTGCTGCGGTTCGACTACCGCACGCCGCTGGAAGAGACGTTCCTCGCGCTGTCGGATCTGGTGCGGCAGGGGAAGATCCTCTACGCGGGCACGGCGGAATGGACGGCGGAACAACTGCTGGAGGCGCGGCCGATCGCCGAGCGGCACGGCGTCCCGCTCGTCGCGAACCAGCCGCACTACTCGATGCTCTGGCGGGTCGCCGAAGCCCAGGTGATGCCGGTGTGCGAACGCTCCGGGATCGGGCAGTTCGCGTCGGTCCCCCTCGCGCAGGGTGTGCTGACCGGCAAGTACCGGCCGGGTGAGATCCCGCCGGGCTCTCGGGCCGCGAAGGCGGTCGAGGCGCGGCCGTTACTCCTGCCGGACCTCCTCGAACGCGTCGGCATGCTGCGCGGCGTCGCCGACGAGGCCGGGTTGACCATGGCTCAGCTGGCGCTCGCGTGGACGTTGCAGCACAACACCGTCGCCTCTGTGGTGACCGGCGCGAGCACCGCCGCCCAGGTGACCGAGAACGCGAAGGCGGCAGGCGTGGTGCTGGACCTCGACGCGCTGACGCGGATCGATCACCTGCTGGGCAGCTTCGTCCAGACGGATCCGCGGCTGACCTGGTCGCCACCCGCGACCACCTGAGGCGCCCGAAAGTCCGTGAAGGCCTCCTTACCTACCCTGAAGGTAGGGAAGGAGGCCTTCACGGACACCCCAGGCCTGCCCTGACGTTGCGGAAGTGGCTTTCGCAACGCGCTCACGAGGGCAACGCGGTCCGCAGGATGGCCTCGAACCGTTCCGCCGTCGGCGGCTCGTCGCGCAGCAATCCCTGCAGCAGCACCCCGTCCACCAGCCCCACCACCATCTCGACCCGCACCGGATCGGTGGTGTAGCGGCGGGCGAAGTCCGCCAGGGCCGCCATCCAGCGATCGGTCGACTCGCGGAGCTTCGGCTCCCTCGCCGCCAAGAGATACAGCTCGTACTCCGCCAGCAAATGCCCTGGCTTGGCGACCACTTCGGCCATCAAGGCGCCGAACCTCCGCAGTGCGTCCTCGCCCCCGTCGGCTTCGGCGGCGAGCATCCGCATCCGTTCGGAGTCCTCGTCCATGCACTGGGTGAGCGCGGCTGTCAGCAGGTCTTCGATCCCCCGGAAGTGGTACGCGGCCGCTGTCGCGGGCAAACCCGCCTCGCGGGCGACGGTACGGTGGCTGACCCCCGATACTCCGTCCCTCGCGACGATGCGCAGCGTGGCCTCGATCAGTTCCCGTTTGCGTTGCTCGCCTTTGGCGAGGCGGCCGTCGGTGCTCGGCTCGTTCAGCGTGCCGCCTCCTCACTGATCGCGGTCCTCCTGCTCAGCAGAGGATACGAGAGCAGCGCGATCAGGATGATCAAGCCACCGGCGACGACCGCCACGGCGAACCCGCCGTCCGCCCCGAACCGGTCGACGACCTCGCCCGACACGGCGGCGCCGAGCGCGACACCGATGCTGAGGCCGGTGATCGCCCACGTCATCCCCTCGGTCAGCTTCTCCGCCGGGACGACCTTCTCGATCATCCCCATGACGACGATCATCGTGGGAGAGAAGAACAATCCGGCGACGAACACCACCGCGCACAGACTCACGACGCCATCCACGACCAGCAACGGCACCACGCTCGCGGCCGTGCCCGCGGTGCCGATCAGGAGCAGCCGAGGCGGCGTCATGGCCGGTTTGAGCGTCCCGAAGACCAGTCCGGAGATCGCGGAGCCCACCGCGTAGACCGAAACGACGACCCCCGCGGCCGACGGCGACCCGACGTGCCGGGCGAACGCCACACTGACGACGTCGACCGTGCCGACGATGACGCCGCCCGCCACCAGCGTCAGCACGAGCACCCGCACGGCGCCCAGCCGGATCGCCGAACTCCCGGCCGATCCGCTCGGCGGCAGAACGGGCGGTTCGGTCTCGCGCTGCGCGACGAACAGCAGCACTCCGATGGCGAGGAAGACCACGGCGACCAGCGGTCCTGCCTCGGGGAAGACAGTGGTGCACAGCGCCACCGACAGCGCGGGCCCGATGACGAAAGTCAGTTCGTCGACCACCGATTCCAACGCGAAGGCGGTGTGCAGCCGAGGTGAGCCTCGGTACAACCGCGACCACCGGGCCCGGACCATAGCCGCCATACTGGGCATGAACCCGGCGAGGATCGCGGACGCGTACAGCGTCCAGACCGGTGCCCCGAAGCGGGCGCAGAGCAGGAGCGCGCCGAGCGCCATCACGCTGATCCCAGTCACGGGCAACAGGATCCGGCTCTGTCCCCGGCGATCCACCAGCCTCGAGACCTGTGGCCCGAGCAGCGCCATGGACAGCGTGAACGTCGCCGAAACCAGACCGGCGAGCCCGTAGTCGCCCCGCGTCTGCGCCAGCATCGTGATGATCCCGATCCCCATCATCGGGATCGGGACCCTGGCGACCAGGCCGGCGGCGGAGAAGGCGAGAGAGCCCTTCGCGGAGAACAGCTCCCGATACTGGCCTGGCACGGCGCCCCCCACAACTTGAACGATCGTTACATTTTGAACAGTCGTTTCACTTTATACACGCGGCTCGCTCCACCCCGCAACGAGCGCGGGAGCCACCGCGATGAAGTGCCGTTCGGCCGCCGAGATCTCCAGGTCTCCTCAATCACCTCGCGGAGCGCGGCGACGTGCTAACCGGGACGCAGCAACGCGGCCTGGTCCTCGTTTCGCGCAGTACACGGCCCCAGACGGGGGACGACCACGCCCAGTTTCCGACCCCGAGCGGGACTTCACCCCCCTGGAGCCATTGATCAGCGGCCTCGCGTCGGCCGCGCCGCGAGAGTCGTGAGTGGCGATTCGGGTTCTGGTGGACCAGGTGCCTCGTACTTCGGTTCATCATGTCGGGGGAGCTGGGCTGTCCCGTGTCCATGAAGGATTTGGGACTTTGAGCGTCCCGAATCCTTCATGGACGACCCTGTGCCAGCGGCTCCTCACCGGCCTGACATCAACCTCAGCCGGAATCCACGTAGGTACCTGAGCCACCTTGACTCCAGCCCGGTTCGGCACTTACTACCCCCTGCGCCGACCGCTCCCCGACGACGCGAAGGCCACTTTCGCAACCTTGAAGGTTGCGAAAGTGGCCTTCGCATCATGCCGCGCCGGAACCCTCGCGGCGAAAATCAGCTCAGACTCGAGCAAGGCCTCGCATCAGGGTCCTGTGCCCCTTTGGGCACCCACCGCACGTTGGCGAACGAAGCCGAGAACCTGCCGTCGGTGTACACCAGGAACGGTGTGTTGACGTTCTCCAGATCCAGGCCGTTGGCGAAGCACGACACCGGGATCTTCACCGTCGACTTCGGCGCCCCCGCCAGATCGGTGAAGAGCTTGGTCGCGTTCACCTCGGAGAAGCACGGGTAGACGCAGTGCATGCTGATCACCGTCCGGTTGGCGGGCGCCTCGTGCACGATCGTGTCGAACTCCAGCGCCGCGTCAGCGTTGAGATAGCCCCGCAAATCGTTGGTACCGGCCGGGTTCTGGAAGTAGAGCTGGGCAGGCCCGGTGCCGGTCCAGGTCGACTTGAGCCCGTCTTGCTGCACGTTCACGTCCGACTGCACGACGCCGATCTCAGCGTGTGAAGCGGCGCCGTCGGGGCCGATCTCAGTACCGCCCCAGTTCTCCGCCGAGCCGATGAAACCCTTGTACGGCGCGACATCGGTACGGTTGAATACCTCGAGATCCTCGGTCGCCGTGCCGCCGCCACCGGTCGAGCCGCACGTCGCGGGTCCGGCCGTCTCGTCCAGCTGACCGACGGTGACGCGCTGGCCGGCCTTGAGGCCGTAACCGAGTTCGAACAGCGGGTCGTACTCCGCCGAGCCCGCGTTCAGCGGCGTCTGGCAGGCGCTCTTCGGCCACGAATACGGCAGCTTGCCCTTGAAGCCGCCCTTGAGCAGGACGTCGGCGACGCCGCCGCCTTCGGTGCCGGGCAGCCAGGCCGCGACGAACGCGTCGGAGCGGTTGATCTCCTTGTTCATGTACAGCGGGCGGCCGCCGACGTAGACGGTGACGACAGGAGCGCCCTTCCCTCGGACCTTGTCCAGAACGGCCAGGTCCTCGGGGTAGAGCTTCGACGCCTCCAGTGTCTTGCGAGTCAGGTCGCCGACGCCTTCCGCGTACGGGGTCTCACCGATGACGGCGATGACGGCGTCGTAGCCCTTCGGGTCCGTGTCACCCTTCTCGTCGAAGGTGACGTTGACGTCGCCCAACTGCTGCTTGAGCCCGGCGAGGATCGACGTGGCGTTCGGGAAGTCGGCGTTGGTGTTGCCGGTCCCCTGCCAGCTCAGCGTCCAGCCACCGGTCTGGTTCTGAATGCTGTCCGCGCTCTTGCCGACCACGAGGACCTTCGACTTCGGCTTCAGCGGCAGCACGTTGCCGTTGTTCTTCAGCAACGTCTGCGACGAACGGACGGCGTCGCGCGCCAGCCAAGTCTCCTTCAGCGCCTCGTCGGAGTTGGCGTAGGACCGGTCCGACGGCTTCTGCGCCTCGTACAGCCCCGAGCGCAGCTTGACGCGCAGGATCCTGGCCACCGCGTCGTCGATTCGCGAAAGCGGGATCTGCCCACCGTTGACCTGGGCGACGGTGTTGGCGATGAACGCCTTCCAGTCGTTCGGCACCATCACGATGTCGATGCCGGCGTTGATCGCCTGCGGACAGGAAGCGTTGGTGCAGCCGGGAACCTGGCCGATGCCGTTCCAGTCGGACACGACGAGGCCGTCGAAGCCCATCTTGCCCTTGAGGATCTGGTTCAGCGCCTTGTCGCTGCCGTGCAGCTTGCCCTCGTCGATACCGAGTTCGGCGTTGGTCCAGCTGTTGAACGACACCATCACGGTCTGGGAACCCGCCGCGAGCGCGCCGTAGTAGCCCTGGCCGTGGACGTTGATCATCTCGGCTTCGGACGACGGGTTGACGCCCTGGTCCTGACCCTTCAGAGTGCCGCCGTCCCCGATGAAGTGCTTGGCGGTACCGATCACGCCGTTGTAGCCGATGCGCTTGGTCGAGCCGTCCTGGAGACCGTTGATCGCCTCGTAGCCGTAGGCCCTGGTGATCCGCGGATCCTCGGAGAATCCTTCGTAGGTGCGGCCCCAGCGGTCGTCCTTCACCACGGCCAGCGTCGGCGCGAAGGCCCAGTCCTGGCCGGTGGCACGGATCTGCCGGGCCGTCGCCGCGGAGATGTCGCGCACCAGGCACGGGTCGTGCGCCGCGCCGAGACCGATGTTGTGCGGGAAGACGGTGGCGCCGTACACGTTGTTGTTGCCGTGCACGGCGTCGATGCCCCAGATCACCGGGATCTTCGTCCGGCTGCCCTTCGCGGCTTCCCAGTAGGCGTCCGCGAGCTTGAGCCAGTCCTGCTGGGAGGCGTGCTTGTCCTTGTTAGGCCACGAACCGCCGCCATTGAGGACCGAACCGATCGAGTACTGCCGGACCTCGTCGGGGGTGATCGCCGCGATCTCGGGCTGCGTCATCTGCCCGACCTTCTCCTCAAGGGTCATCTCTTGGAGGATCCGGGCGATCCGCTGCTCGTCACCGCCCTTGCCCTTGAACCGGCTCTCGACCTTCGGCCAGTCGGCGAACGTCGGCAGGCTCTTCTCGATCCGGGCGCAACCGTCCCGGTCGAACGCGGGCTTCCCGATCACGGGCTGTTCGGCGGCGACGGCCGCGGGCGTGGCCACCACGGCCCCGCCGAGCAGCGTGAGACTCATCAAGGCGATCAGCGGACTTCGGCGCGCACGAGAACGTCTTGCCATGGTCTGGTCCATTCTGCGGGAGGCGGGGACCGGCCGATCCTCACCGGACCCGGCGGCCGCGTCAAGAGTTTCGGGCCGGTACACCGAGTGTTAATTTTTGCCATGAACTAAGATTGGGCGAGTCACCCGGCCACGCGCCGCCGGTTCCGCCACTTGGCGGTATACG
The DNA here is from genome assembly GCF_056435685.1 of Amycolatopsis sp. NPDC043885. NCBI lineage: Bacteria > Bacillati > Actinomycetota > Actinomycetes > Pseudonocardiales > Pseudonocardiaceae > Amycolatopsis > Amycolatopsis sp. NPDC043885. The sequence goes on along the minus strand of NZ_JBWKEA010000010.1, from coordinate 232,431 downwards.
GCAGCGCGAACAGGTAGAGACCGCTGAACATCAGCAGGAAGAGCGGCGGCAGTGGCGTGTAGAGCACCCACTGGGCCGGGTCGCCCTGTGCCACGACCACGAAGCACACGATGACGGTGGCGACGAAGACGAGGGACGTCCACCGGTGGAACGTCCGGATCCGCTTGCTCACGAGAACCTCCTGGAGTCGTCTTGCCTGATGGCGAAGACGCTAGGGATCCCGTGGGCACCGACGCTTCTCGATTCCTGATCGGTCCGCTTGACCTCCACATTACTTGAGCTTTTACCTTCGCTGGAAACGAAGGGAATCACTCATGACCGTCTTGGTAACCGGCGCCACCGGGAACACCGGCCGCCACGTGGTGGCCGAACTCGTCCGCCGCGGGGAACGCGTCCGGGCACTCACCAGGAACCCCGCCGGGGCACGGCTTCCGGCAGGCGTCGAACTGGTGGAGGGCACGCACACCGCGCCCGAAACACTCACCGATGCCTTCGAGGGCGTCACCCGCCTGCACATCACCGTGACGGCCGGGCTCGCCGACGTCGGCGCCGATCTGGTCAAACGCGCCGTGGCCGCGGGAGTGCGGCGCATGACCATCGTCTGGGGCGGCTACGTCGGGCCGACGGAACAGGCCATGGCCGAGTCCGGGGTGGAGTGGACGCGGCTCGAGCCGCAGGAGTTCATGTCCAACGCCCTGACCTGGACCGACTCCATCCGCACCGGGAAGGTGGTCCGTGAGCCGTTCGACCTCCCGAGCGCTGTGGTGCACGAGGGCGACATCGGCGCCGTCGCCGCCACCGCACTCGTGGAGGACGGGCACTCCGGCAAGGTCTACAACCTCACGGGCCCGGAAGCGCTGACCACGAGCGAACGGATCGCCATCCTCTCCTCCGCGCTCGGCCACGACATCGCGCTGGAGCGGATCACGCGACAGCAGGCGATCGACCGGCTGCTGGCCGAGGGCGTCTCGGTCGCGGACGCCGAATACGTCATCGGCTGGCACAGCGATCCGCCGGTGGAGGCGCGCACCGTGGTCGACACGATCGAGAAGGTGACCGGACGCCCTGCCCGCACGTTCGCGCAATGGGTCGCCGAGCACGCCGACCGGTTCAAGCCGTGAGCGGTCCGACCGCCTTCACGATCTCCAGCACCGGCGCCGTGTGCACCGTGCGGATCGCGCGCAGCGCGCCCAGCCAGTGCGTGAGGTAGCGGTGTAGCGCGGCGGGATCCGGGCACAGCGCCTGCGCGGCCAGGTTGGTGGGCCCGGTCGTGGCGACGACGACGGCGAGCTCCTCGTGAGTGGCCAGCGTCGTCGCCACCTCGTCGAGGTCCGCCGGCGCGACGGCCATCCACAGGAACGCCTGCGTGGTCACGCCGTACAGGGCCGCGCTGATCTCGACGTCGAAGAAGAGCGCGCCCCGTGCGCGCAGATCCGCCAGGCGACGGGCCGCGGTCGCCGGCGCCAGTCCCGCCGCCGCGGCGAGATCCGCGATACTCGCTCGGCCGTCCTGCCGGAGGGCGGCGATCAGCGCGTGGTCCGCCGCGGTCAGCGGAACTTCCTCGGTGACGGATTCCGGCGGCCGCAACGCCTCCTGCTGCTCCTCCGTCAACGCGGCGACCCGCCCGCGCCACGCCGTCGGGCCGCCGAGGTAGGTGTGCAGGATGAAATGCGCGGACACCGCCGTGACGCTCGCGGTGCGCGGGATGTCGTGCAGCAGCATGGCGCTCTGCTCGTGTCTCGGCGTGTGCGCGATCGTCACGATCTCCGTGCCACCCGAGGTGAGCTTGACCAGGACGTGTCCGGCCGTCTCGCCAGCGACCGGGCGAGCGTCCGCGCGGTGGCCGGCTGCGCGCTGAGCCATTCCGTGGCGCAGGCGTTCTCGCTCGCGGCGGTGCTGGTAGTGGTGGCGACCATGGTCGCCACCGCGCTGATGCCCCGGACCACTTGAGGAAAACGAAGGCGACGGTGAGCGTTGGCCTACCGTGGTCGTGAGTGGCGATTCGGGTTCTAGCCCGAATCGCCACTCACGACCACCCGGACCGGCACGCTCGCTACCCCTCGGCGGCCTTGAACCACGCGCCGATCCCGGCGAGCGCGCCCGGACCGTAGTCGCCCCTGACGTCGTCGGCCAGATCGGCGATGGTGACGGCGCGCAACGCCGCCCGCCACTGGATTTCGGCGTTCGCCATCGCGCGGCTGATGGCGCACGGCGTCGTGCACGCCTCGGGCGGCGTCGCCATCGGGCCGCGCTGCCGGATCTCGGTGCAGACGAAGGCCGGCCCAGGCCCGTCGATGGCTTCGACGACGTCAAGCACCGTGATCTCCGAAGGCGGCCGGGTGAGGACGTAGCCGCCGGCCTTCCCCTGCACCGACCGGATGAGGCCGGCCCGGGAAAGCGCCTGAAGCTGCTTCGCGAGATAACTCGGCGAGACGTCGTGCAGCTGCGCCAGGCGCGCGGCGGGCGCGGGTTCGTCGACCGAGGTCAGCACGACACAGCAGTGCAGGGCCCACTCCACCCCACCGGACATCTTCACCCGGATGACTCTAACCCGCCTCTTGACTCGGACACAATCTGTCCGAGTATTATCTCGGACATGAGGTGTCCGGGTTACGGACGCCACCGACGAAGGGCACTGGGCCATGAAATTCGCGATCATCGGCGGGACCGGGCTGATCGGTTCGCAGGTCGTGCGCGACCTGAAGGAGGCGGGGCACGAGGCGGTGCCGCATTCGCCGTCCACCGGGGTCGACCTGCTCACCGGCCAAGGGCTGGACAGCGCGCTCGACGGCGCCGACGTGGTCGTCAACCTCACGAACTCGCCGACCTTCGACGACGCCTCCCCCGCGTTCTTCCGGACGTCGATGGACAACCTCGTCGCGGCCGCGAAGAAGGCGGGCACCGGGCACTTCGTGATCCTGTCGATCGTCGGCGTCGACCAGGTGCCCGAGCTCGACTACTACCGCGCGAAGACGCTGCAGGAGGACATTCTCAAGGAGAGCGGCCTCCCCTACTCGATCGTCCGCGCCACCCAGTTCATGGAATTCGTCGACGCGGTTCTGTCCTGGACCTCCGACGAGACCGCGGTCCGCCTGCCCAGTACGCCGATCCAGCCGATCGCCGCGGCGGACGTCGCCGCCGCCGTTTCCGAGGTGTCGGCCGGGAAGCCGCTGAACGGCACCCTCGACGTGGGCGGCCCGGATGTCTACCCGCTGGACGAGCTGGGCCGGATCACGTTGTCCGCCAAGGGAGACACGCGTCCGGTGACCGTCGACGAGACCGCGGGCATGTTCGCCGCCGTCAAGGGCGACGTCCTCACCACGAAGGACGGCGCCCGCATCGCCGAGACCCGCTACCCCGACTGGCTCAAGTAGCGGCACAGCGCGTGAAGGCCCCTTGGCTGAACCCAAGGGGAAGGGGGCCTTCACGCGCTTCGGATCAGCTCGGCAGCAGCGCCGGAGCCGCGAGACGGCTGGCGTTCGCCGCTTCGTCGTCCGGCTGGGCCTGGGCGGAGCGCTCCGCCTCGACCCGCGCGAGGTAGTTGGTGACCTCGCGCTCCTGCCTGTGCGAGTCCCAGCCCAGCAGCGGCGCCATCAGCTCCGCCACCACCGGCGCCGCCGTCACACCGCGGTCCCGCTCCTCGATGGAGATTCGCGTGCGCCGTGTCAGGACGTCCTCCAGATGCAGAGCGCCCTCGTGCGAAACGGCGTAGACGACCTCCGCCTTCAGGTACTCCGTTGTCCCCGGGATCGCTTCGCCCAGTTCGGGACGTTCCGAGATCGACTCCAGAATGTCCTCCACGGCGGTGCCGTAGCGCTGGAGCAAGTGCTCGATGCGGCCGATCGGCAGGCCCGCACGCTGGGCGAGCGAGTGCCGCGCGCCCCACATCTCGTGGTAGCCCGTCGCTCCGACGATCGGCAGCCGCTCGGTCCATGACGACGGCGCGGGACGGCCGAGGTCCTCCACCGCGACGTCGACGGCGTCGGCGGCCATCACGCGGTACGTCGTGTACTTGCCGCCGGCCACGATCACCAGACCCGGCACCGGATGCGCCACGGCGTGCTCCCGCGACAGCTTCGTCGTCGACGTCGCCTTCGCGGCCAGCAGCGGCCGAAGCCCCGCGTACACGCCTTCGATGTCGTCTGCCGTGATCGGCGTGCGCAGGACCGCGTTGAGGTGGTCGAGCACGTAGTCGACGTCCGCCTGGCTGGCCGCCGGGTGTTCGCGGTCGAGGTCCCATTCGGTGTCGGTGGTGCCGACGATCCAGTGCCGCCCCCACGGGATGACGAACAGAACACTCTTCTCGGTGCGCAGGATCAGCCCGGTGTCCAGGTCGATCTTCTCGCGCGGGACCACGAGGTGGATGCCCTTCGACGCGCGCACGGTGAACGGCGCGGGGATGCCCGCCGCTTCCGCCATGTCGTCGCTCCACACGCCGGTGGCCGCGACGACCGTCTTCGCCCGGACCTCGATCTCCGCGCCGCTCTCGCGGTCGACGACCTTGGCGCCGACGACGCGTTCGCCGTCACGGATCAGCGACGTGACCCGGGCGCGGGTGAGGACGGAAGCACCCTGTTCCGCCGCGGTGCGCGCGATCATCATCGTGTGGCGTGCGTCGTCGACCTGCGCGTCGTAGTACTGGATGGCGCCGATCAGGGCGTCGTCCGCGAGGCCGGGAGCGACCTTGCCCGCACCGCGCTTGGACAGGTGCCGGTGCCGCGGCAAGGCCCGCGCTCCGCCGAGGGTGTCGTAGAGCGTGACACCCGCGCCGATGTAGCCGCGTTCCCAGACGCGGTGCTTGAGCGGCACGAGGAACTTCACCGGCCGGACCAGGTGCGGCGCCAGCGTCTGCAGCAGCAGGCTCCGTTCCTTCAGCGCCTCGCGGACCAGCTTGAAGTCCAGGTTCTCCAGGTAACGCAGCCCGCCGTGGATCAGCTTCGACGACCGGCTGGAGGTTCCCGCGGCGAAGTCACGGGCCTCGACGAGCGCGACGGAGAGCCCGCGCGACGCCGCGTCGAGCGCGACGCCGGCACCGGTCACTCCCCCGCCGACGACGAGTACGTCGATCTCCTCGCGAGCGAGCTTGCGCAGCGTCTCGGCCCGGTAGACCGGGGAAAGCGGTACGGGTGTCACTCTGTTCCTCCTGTTCATCGGGCTCACTCGACCTCGACCCAGTCGAGCGTGCGGCCGACGGCCTTCTGCCAGCCCGCGTAGCCCTCGACACGCTGTTCGTCCGTCCACGACGGCTCCCAGCGCTTGTCCTCGTTCCAGTTCTGTTCCAGTTCGTCGGTGCTCTTCCAGAACCCGACGGCGAGCCCTGCCGCGTAGGCGGCGCCGAGCGCGGTGGTCTCCGCGACGACCGGCTTCGACACCGGCACACCGAGGATGTCGGCCTGCAGCTGCATGCACAGTTCGTTCGCGGTCACGCCACCGTCCACACGCAACACGTCGAGCGTGACGCCCGAGTCGTTCTGCATGGCCTCGACGACATCGCGGGTCTGGTAGCAGATCGCTTCGAGGGTCGCCCGCGCGAGATGCGCGTTGGTGGTGGCCCTGGTGAGGCCGACGATCGCGCCGCGCGCGTCGGATCGCCAGTACGGCGCGAAAAGCCCGGAGAACGCGGGGACGAAGTACACGCCACCGTTGTCTTCGACCTGGCGGGCGAGGCTCTCGCTCTGGGACGCGCCGCTGATGATGCCCAGCTGGTCGCGCAGCCACTGCACGGCGGAACCCGTGACGGCGATCGAGCCCTCCAGGGCGTACACCGGCTTCTCGTCGCCGAACTGATAGGCCAGCGTCGTGAGCAGCCCGTGCTTCGAGCGCACGACCTCGTGCCCGGTGTTCAGCAGCAGGAAGTTGCCGGTGCCGTAGGTGTTCTTGGCCTCACCGGGGCGGAAACACACCTGGCCGACGGTCGCCGCCTGCTGGTCGCCGAGCACGCCGGTGATGGCGACCTCGCCGCCGAGCGGGCCGTCCGCACGGGTGACGCCGAAGCGGCCGTTGTTCGACGACGGCGCGATCGACGGCAGCATCTGCTTGGGGACGCCGAAGAACGACAGCAGTTCGTCGTCCCACTCCAGCGTTTCCAGGTCCATGAGCATGGTGCGCGACGCGTTGGTCGGGTCGGTCACGTGCACGCCGCCGTCGGGCCCGCCGGTGAGGTTCCAGATGAGCCAGGTGTCGGTGGTGCCGAAGAGCGCGTCACCCTTTTCGGCGTCTTCGCGGACGCCCTCGACGTTCTCCAGGATCCACTGCAGCTTGCCGCCGGAGAAGTAGGTGGCGGGCGGCAGACCGGCCTTCCGCCGGATGACGTCGCCCTTGCCCTCGCGCTCGAGCGCCGACGCGATCCGGTCGGTGCGGGTGTCCTGCCACACGATGGCGTTGCAGTAGGGCCGCCCGGTCCGGCGGTTCCACACCACCGTGGTCTCACGCTGGTTGGTGATGCCGAGCGACGCGAGATCGGCGGCGGTCAGCTTCGCCTTGTTGAGCGCGGTGGCGATGACCGAACGGGTCCGCTCCCAGATCTCGGTGGCGTCGTGCTCGACCCAGCCCGGCTTCGGCAGGATCTGCTCGTGCTCGAGCTGGTGGCGGGCGATCTCGTTGCCGCCGTGGTCGAAGATCATGAACCGCGTACTGGTGGTGCCCTGGTCGACGGCGCCGATGTAGTCAGACATGGTTTCTCTCCCTAGGAAACGCGCTCGATGTCCTTGGCGGGCAAGGCTTCCGGTGCCGGGTCGGCGGGCAGGTAACGCTCGATGAAGAACTTGTAGATCGCGCCGCCGATGACCGCGCCGATGACCGGCGCCACGATGGGGATCCACCAGTACGGATAGCCGTATTGATCGGTGAACGCGGTGTCGTAACCGGTGAGCCAGGACATCAGCCGCGGGCCGAAGTCGCGGGCCGGGTTGATCGCGTAGCCGGCGTTGGTACCCCAGGCCATGCCGATCGCGACCACCAGGAAGCCGACGACGACCGGGGCGAGGTTCGCGGCGGGCGCGGTGTTGCGGAGGTCGGTGATGGCGAAGATCACCAAAGCGAGGATGGCCGTTCCGATGATCTGGTCCCGGAAGGCGCCCCAGTCACCCACCGGCAGGGTTCCGTTACCCGGAAGAGTGGAGAACACACCCTGGGTCTTGATCGTCAGGCCGGGGTCGGCCGCGTTGAGCACCTCGGTGTAGTTCCAGCGCACCAGCAGCGCGCCCAGGAACGCGCCGGCGGTCTGCGCCAAGGCGTACGGGGCGACCTTGCGCCACGAGAAACCCTTGAACACCGCGAGCGCCACGGTGATGGCGGGGTTCAGATGCGCGCCGCTGATCCGTGAAGCCACGTAGATACCGAGCGTGACACCGATACCCCAGGCCCACGCGATGCTGTCGTGGTCCCCGATGCCCGCGGCGACGACTTGAGCCACCACCCCGCAGCCGAACAGGATGAGGATCATCGTCCCGACGAACTCCGCCGCCAGTTCGCCCGCCAGTCCGCGAGCTTTGAGGTTTCGCACCATTGCTTCCTCCACAAAGGACACCGTTGCCCTGTTGAGGCCGAAGTTAAGTTCGCGGAAACCCGGGGTCAACGGACACCGGTCGGCATTGTCGAACGCCCGGAGACGATGTTCGACATTGTCGAATCAGGGCCGGTCGGGCTACGGTTGAGCCGTGCCCGGTCCGATCCAGTCCATCGAGCGCGCCGCCGCGATCCTGCGGTTGCTGGCGCGCGGTTCGGGGCGTCTCGGCGTCGGCGAGATCGCCGATTCCCTCGAACTCGCCAAGGGAACCGCGCACGGGATCCTGCGCACCCTGCAAGGGGTCGGCTTTGTCGAACAAGACCGGGACACCGGGAAATACCAACTGGGCGCGGCACTGCTGCATCTCGGGACGAGCTACCTCGACGTCAACGAACTCCGGTCGCGCGCGATCAACTGGGCCGACGCGCTGGCCGCGCGCAGCGGTGAAGCGGTCCGGATCGGCGCACCGCTGGAAGGCCGCGTCTTGGTGGTGCACCACGTGTTCCGGCCCGACGACAGCCTTCAGACCCTCGACGTCGGCACGCTTCTGCCGTTGCACGCGACCGCGCTCGGAAAAGTACTTCTGGCCTACGACACCGGTCTCGTGGCATCGTTGCGCACCGGCGAGCCGGAGGCCTACACCCGCCGGACCCTGGTCACCCAGACCGCGATCAAACGCGCCTGTGGCAAGGTGCGCGAGGCGGGCTGGGCGAGCGAGAACGGCGAGATGATCACCGGCGAGGCCGGGATCGCGGCGCCGATCCGCGGCCACGGCGGCATCGTGGTCGGCGCGATCGGGGTGTCCGGCGCGACGGAACGGATCTGTGAAGCCGACGGCAGCCCGATCCCGCGGCTGCTCGGCCACGTGCGCGACGCGGCACGGGCGGTCTCCCGCGATCTCGGCGCGTCCCGATGGTGATGGAGGTGCTCGCGTGGTCCAGCGCTACGTGATGTCGATCGACCAGGGCACCACCTCGACGCGGTGCATCCTGTTCGACGCGCGCGGCAGGCTGGTGTCGGTCGCGCAGCGCGAACACCAGCAGCACTTCCCCCGGCCGGGCTGGGTCGAGCACGACGCGACCGAGATCTGGCGCAACGTCGGCCGGATCGTGCCGCAGGCACTGGCCGACGCCGGCGTCGAACCGGCGCAGGTGGTCGGCCTCGGCATCGCGAACCAGCGCGAGACGACGGTGCTGTGGGACCGGCACACCGGCAACCCGGTCGGCCGCGCGATCGTCTGGCAGGACACCCGCACCGACTCGATGCTCGAACAACTCGCCCGCGAGCCGGGCGCCGACCGCGTCCGGCGGCTGTGCGGGCTGCCGCTGGCCACGTACTTCTCCGCACCGCGTATTCGGTGGATGCTGGAAAGGACCCCTGGCCTGCGGGAACGCGCCGAGCGGGGCGACGTGCTGTTCGGGACGGTCGAGAGCTGGTTGATCTGGAACCTGACCGGCGGGCCCGACGGCGGCGTGCACGTCACCGACGTCACCAACGCCTCGCGCACCATGCTGATGAACCTGCGGACGCTGTCGTGGGACGACGAACTGCTGGAGTTCTTCGACGTCCCGCGCGCGATGCTGCCGCGGATCCGGCCGTCGACCGAGGTGTACGGGACGACGTCACGGGTGGTGCCGGGGATCCGGATCGCGGCGGCGCTCGGCGACCAGCAGGCGGCGTTGTTCGGCCAGACCTGCTTCGCGCCCGGCGAGGCGAAGTGCACGTACGGCACGGGCAGCTTCCTGCTGCTCAACACCGGTCCGACGCCCGTGCTTTCGACCCACGGCATGCTGACCACCGTCGGGTTCAAGATCGGCGACGAGCCCGCCGTGTACGCCCTCGAAGGGTCGATCGCCGTCACCGGATCGCTGGTGCAGTGGTTCCGCGACGGGCTCGAACTGATCGGCAGCGCTCCCGAGATCGAGACACTGGCGCGGACGGTCGAGGACAACGGCGGCTGCTACATCGTGCCCGCGTTCTCGGGCCTGTTCGCGCCGCACTGGCACAGCGAGGCGCGCGGCGTGATCGCCGGGCTGACCTCGTACATCACCAAGGGGCACCTGGCCAGGGCCGTCCTGGAGGCGACGGGCTGGCAGACCCGTGAGGTCGTCGACGCGATGAACGCCGATTCGGGGCTCGCGCTGTCGACACTCAAGGTCGACGGCGGCATGACCGCCGACAACCTGCTGATGCAGTTCGTCGCCGACGTCCTCGACGTGCCGGTGGTGCGCCCGATGGTCGCCGAGACGGTTTCGCTGGGCGCGGCGTACGCGGCCGGGTTGTCGGTCGGGTACTGGCCGGATCTGGAAGGCCTCCGCCGGAACTGGCACCGTGCCGGACAGTGGCTGCCGACGATGGACCCCGCCCGCCGCGACAGCGAATACTCGCACTGGCGCCAGGCCGTGGAACTGACGTTCGGCTGGATGCGCCCGGGTCCGACCGCCGCTCCCCCGGGCTCCGACCTGGTCGAGGTCGTCCTGGCCGATCACCGCCGGATCGAACAGCTGTTCCGGGATCTCCGTAACGACGAGGCCGACCGTCCGGCGCTGATCGCGGAGCTCTCGGCGGCGCTGGTCGCCCATGCCACCGCGACCGAACGGATCGTCCGTCCCGATGCGACGGAGAGCGGGCTCGCGGACGAGCTTCTGACCGTGCTCGAATCCACCGACCCCGAGAAGGCCTTGGTGGTACTGGAGAATTCTGTGGACGCGCATATTCGCGTGGAGGAACGCGGGTTGCTGAACGACCTCCGGCGCACGCTGTCCACTTCGGACCGCACCGGCCTCGGCCGGGCGTTCGTGGCCGAACGGCAGCGGCAGCTGGACCTCGACTGCGGCTCCGCCGCGCACGTCCGCGAGCAAGGCTCCCGGCTGCGCCTCTCGTGACGTGCTACCCTGTCGCCGTGCGCCGCTGGACTCGACTCGTAGTCAAGCGCGCCGGCTGAACCAGGTCGCCGGCGCGCATTCCGGCGACCCCTCGATACGGGGCATCTCCCGGGACCTGGCCCTCCATGGCCTGTACGTTTCCCGCCCTTGGAGTCCACGATGTCCGCTGTTTCGTTCCAGATCCCCGCACCTCGCTCGTCCATGCTGGTCCGCCGCCGGATCGCGACCTACTTCGTCGGCGGCGTCGAGCAGATCCCCGGCCTGGTCGAGGCGCTCGGCTGCCTGGTCCACGACCTGTCCGTCGATGTCCGCGACGGGGTCCGCGAAAGCACCATGACCTGCGCGGTCCTGATCGACGCCGATGAGGTCGAGCCGCTGCTGGAGAGGCTGCGCGGGCTGACCTCGGTCGTCTCCTCCGAACTGGTCTGACCGCCGGTCACGGCCCGGAATCCGTGACTCGCGTGATCAGACACGGAACTCACGTGATTGAAGGCGGATCTCACGAGTTACGTCTCCAAGCACGCGAGTTACGTCTCTGATCACGCGAGATCGGCGCAAACATCCCCTATGCCCGAAGTTCCTTGGACGGTTCCATGCAGCCGGTCAAGAAGGTGCCGTCGCGAGGGACGACCGACCCGGTCAAGGACGGAACGACCTACATCACCGCGGGCGGCGGAGGCGGAAGCGTCTCCGAATTCCCGGCGCCGGACACCTACCTGGGCCATGAGACCGCCAACGACACTCCGGTCCAGATGAAGTACTCGGAACGGGACGGCCAGGATCGCACCAAGAAGGTCACCTGGTCCCGTGTCCGGTTCCGCGGCTACAGCCTGGTCGCGGTCGACGTCATCGCGGGTACGGGCACCACACCGCCCAAAATGGACGTCCGGGCGATCAGCGCCGACGGCACCCTGGTCGATCAGATCATGGTGCAGCGTTCCTGAGCAGGCACATCCACCGGACGAGGGGTCCACATCGGCCGATCGGCCGATGTGGACGCCCGTTTTCCCGGCCCATTTCCCGAAGCGAGAAAGCGCCTTCCATGTAGTCGGCCGCTGTTACGGAGTCATGACATGAACGAGACGGGGCCACGATGATCGCCTCTGAACATCGGCAGCATGCTCGACCAACGAACCACGCCCATCGCGGTGCCGGGCACGAACCGGCGAACACGCCTTCGCGTGACGATCCTGATCGTCTTCCTGGCGATCGCCGCGATCCTCGGCTACGTGGTCTTCCGCGTCGGCACGGAAAGCCTTCCGGCCCCCGAACGACGCGACGCCACCGTGGTCTTCGACCGCACGTCGGACGAGCAGGTGATCGGCGACCGGGGCTCGGAAAGATTCCGCACGGCGTCGGTCGTGAAACTGTTCATCGCGCTGGACGCCGTCACCCGCAAGGCGAGCAGGACCGACGAATCCCACATCCACCGGATGCTGGCGAAAAGCGACGACGCCGTCGCCAACACCCTCTGGACCAGAAACGGCGGGCCGGCGATCGTCACCAGGACAATGGCCGCCGCGGGCCTGAAGAACACCACCCCGCCCGCCGACCCGGGCCGCTGGGGCGACACACTGTCCACAGCGGACGACGTCGCCGCGGTCTACCGCCACATCCTCGCCCTGCCGAAGGCCAAACGGAACGTGGTGCTCAAACCGCTCCGGGAGGCGACGCGCACCGCCGCGGACGGGTTCGACCAGCATTTCGGCATCCCCTCGGCCTTCCCCGGCCTGCCGTGGGCTGTGAAGCAGGGCTGGGCGGCCGGCCGGGGTTCGGTGGACGCGCACACGACCGGGCTCGTCGGTGAAGGCGACCGCTACATCGTCGTCATGCTGTCCGCTTTCGCCGACGGCACGAGCCTCGACGTCGCGACGGCGGCGGTCACCTCGGCGGCCGTGTCGCTGGCTCCCCGTCTGCGAAAGTGACTTCGGCCGCGTTCTCCACGGTCGCCCTGAAAGCGCTTACCAGGAGCTCGGTGAAGCAGGCCCAGGAAGCTGCCGACATACCGCCGGTCTGGGCTTTGAGCGCGGCCAGTTGCTCGCACGCCAGCGGCGCGACCCGGTCCATGAACTGCCCGAGGAACCGCAGCGCAGCGGCGGGCGGCACCCCGGCTCCGGCGAGCTCCGCCACCGCGCGCGAAACCGACGGGCGCACGACGGACGGCGTTCCCGCATCGTCCCGCCCGAGCACGCCGTGCCGCTCCAGGCAACGGACGACGGAGGGCTGGTCACGGGCGATGTCGGCCATCGCCGCGTCCAGCCGCTCGACGCCGTCCACTGTGGTCGTTCCGAGCATCGCGGCGATGGACACCAGGTTGAAGCCCTGTTTCTGCAGCATCGTGATCCGCCGCAGCCGCCGCAGGTGGGCCGGGCCGTAGTAGGCGGACCTGCCGTGCCGCACCGGCGGGGCGAGCAGGCCCCTCGTCTGATGGGCCCGGATATTGCGCGCCGACATGCCGACGATCGTGGAGAGTTCTTCGATCGTGTATCCGGCCGGTCTCGGCGAAAAGGGCTTCACACCGACCAGCTTAACCAATGGTCGGATGAGTGCACCATGAAGCCGGGGCAATGGCACCGCCACTGTCAACCGGCTGAATCAGCGAGTTGCCATAAGTTGATCGGTTCGCGCGCCCGAACACAAGGTGAACGCCCGGTTTACATGGTTTCATGTCAAGCAATGCCGGTTTTGAGGCGTTCCGCTCCCGCCGACTGCTCCAGTCAGGCGATCTTGATGGGCCAAGGACCCCCCTGCCGTTTAAATGCACCTGAGACATCTGATGTCTCGACTCTGTCGACGCCTGCGGAGCGCCGCTGAACCCCACGGTCGGTCGTCAAAGTTTCAACCTTTTCCCCAGGAGGTTTCAATGTTCTGGAAACGGATCGCGGTCGCGGCCGTGGCCGCGACCGGGCTGGCCACGGCGCTGGTGGTGTCCCATCAGGACACACCCGCCGCCGCGGGCACGCCCGCTGCGGCGGCGGTGCCCCAATTCGACCACATCGTTCTCGTGATGTTCGAAAACAAGGACTACAAGGAGATCAGCGGCAGCTCGAAAGCACCGTACTTCAACCAACTCGCCTCGCAGGGAGCCAAGTTCACCAAGGCGTACGGGACGACGCACCCGAGCCAGCCGAACTACATCGCCCAGTTCGCGGGCTCGACGCACGGTGTCGACAGCAACAAATGCCAGGATCTCGGGAACAAGGAGAATCTCGCTTCCCAGCTGGCGGGGATCGGCAAGAAGTTCGTCGGTTATGCCGAAAGCATGCCTTCCGACGGCTACACCGGCTGCACGAAGGGAAAATACGCACGCAAGCACAACAGCTGGGTCAGCTTCGGCAATGTGCCGTCGTCGGCGAACAAACGGTTCTCGTCGTTCCCGAGCGACTTCACCAAGCTGCCGGACGTCGCTTTCGTGACCCCGGACCTGTGCAGCGACATGCACGACTGCCCGGTCGACACCGGTGACAAATGGCTGAAGAAGAACCTCGACGCCTACGCGCAGTGGGCGAAGACGCACAACAGCCTGCTCATCGTCAATTTCGACGAGGACAGCGGGACGTCGGTGAACCAGATCTTCACCACGTTCGTCGGTGCCCACGTGAAGCCGGGCAGCTACAGCGAATCCATCAACCACTACTCGATCCTCCGCACGATCGAGGCGGCGTTCGGCCTGCCGGGCATCGCCAACGCGGCGAACAAGCCGCCGATCACGAGCGTCTGGCGGTGATCGGGTGAACTTCGCGGGCGTGTCCACTGTGGACGCGCCCGCGGGGCGCCCGCGACCCGTCTTGACCATGAGGCACGCCATGAACCCGGCGGAGTCGTAGCGAAGGAGGCCTTCACGGCCGAGTGAACCCGGACACCTCAATAGTTCTTTGGCTCCCCGCAGGAAGGCACGACCGTGAACACCCGCACCCGCGTCCTGATCGCCGTCACCGGAACACTCACGCTGGCCGCGGCCGCCGTGATCTACGTCGGGGCGGCGGGCGCGCGCAACCAGGACGCCGCGTCGGCGGGCACCAGCGACGCCGTCACGCTCGAAGGCCCGCGGTTGCTGTTCCGCAGCACCGCCGACGCCGACCGCGGGCACGTGTCCAGTGTCAGCGCGGCAGATCCCGGCGGGGCACGGGCGGTGTCGACCGTGTCCTGCGGCCGGCTCCACGCGGCGGGCGGCACCGGGATCTGCCTGCGGCCGGAAACCGGGCTGACCACCTACCAGCTGGCCGTGCTCGACCGCCGTCTCGCGGTGACGCAGGAGATCCCGCTGGTCGGGGTGCCCAACCGGGCGCGGGTCTCGGCAGACGGGAAGCGGCTGGCGTGGACGGTGTTCGTCACCGGCGACTCCTACAACGGCGGCCGGTTCTCCACTCGCGCCGGCACCCTCGACCTCACCACCGGCGACGTCGAGGGCACGCTCGAGGACTTCGCCGTGACAGTGGGGGGCAAGCCGTACAAGGCGGCCGACGTCAACTTCTGGGGCGTCACCTTCACCCGGCAGCCGAACCGGTTCTACGCCACCATGTCGACCGGCTCCCACCGGTACCTCGTCGAAGGCGACTCGACGGCCCGGACCGTGCGGACCGTGCGGGACAACGTCGAATGCCCGTCCCTCTCCCCCGACGAGACCCGCATCGCCTACAAGTCCGCCGTCGACGGCGACCCCGCGAAGGGCTGGCGGCTCTCGGTGCTCGACCTCGCGAACGGCACCGTGACCGCGCTGGCCGAGACCCGGAGCGTCGACGACCAGCCCGCCTGGCTCGACGGCCGCACCGTCGCCTATGCCCTCCCCCGCACGCCAGGACACTCCGACGTCTGGTCGGTCCCCGCCGACGGCACCGGAACGCCGCGGCTGCTCATCCCGGAGGCCGAGTCGCCCGCCGCGCTGCCCTAGGCTGCCGCGTATGAGGGCCGCGCTGCTGATCGTCGACATGCAGGAAATGCTCGTTCC
Source organism: Amycolatopsis sp. NPDC043885 (assembly GCF_056435685.1). Classification (NCBI taxonomy): domain Bacteria; kingdom Bacillati; phylum Actinomycetota; class Actinomycetes; order Pseudonocardiales; family Pseudonocardiaceae; genus Amycolatopsis; species Amycolatopsis sp. NPDC043885. Next base: position 217,091 of record NZ_JBWKEA010000010.1, on the reverse strand, counting down.
CCTGGTCTGGCGCGGCGAGGAACTGGCGGCCGGGCTCGCCGGACTCGCCCGGCGAGCCCGTGAGAACGGCGTTCCGGTGATCGCGCTGCGGCAGATCGGCGCCCCCGGCACCGACTTCGATCCCGCGTCGCCCGGCACCCGGGTCAGCGCGCTGCTCGGTCTCGAACCGGTCGACCTGGTGATCGACAAGACGGCGACCGACTCCTTCTACCGCACCGGCCTGGCGGGGACTGCTGGTCGACCGGGGCGTCGACACCGTGGTGCTGACCGGGCTGGCCACCGACTACTGCGTCGACGCGACCGCCAGGGCCGCGCAGAGCCATGGCCTGGACGTCGTGCTGGTCGCCGACGGCCACGCGCCGTCCGCCGACGGGGATCCCACCACGGGCCTGACGGCCGAACAGGTCATCGCCCGGCACAACCTGCTTCTGAGCACGGCGATCCATCCCGGCGGGCGGGTGCGCGTGGTGCCGTCGGCGGAGGTCGAGTTCACCGGCCCGTAGGATCGGCCCGCCATGATCACGAACTTCCTGCTCGACCACTCCGCCCTCGTGCCGGTGGCGATCCTGCTGGTCGCGCTCGTCTGCGCCGTCCTCGGCCGTCTGTTCGTGGACAGGCGACGGATCCTGTGGGCGCTCGCCGGGGTGTCCTCGCTCCCGGTCTTCGCGCTGACCTTGGTGCCGACAGTGCACACGATCGACGAGGTCCTGTGCACCGTCCAGTTCTCCGTGCCCACGCTGGGAGCGGTCGAACTCCTGGCCAACGTCGCGCTGTTCCTCCCGCCGGTCTGTTTCGCCGCGCTGGCGTCCCGGCGACCGGTGACGATGCTCGCGGCGGGTTCGGTGCTGTCCGCCGTGATCGAGACGCTCCAGGCGCTCGTGCCCGCGATCGGCCGTGCCTGCGACACCAACGACTGGCTGATGAACACCATCGGCGCGGTCCTCGGTGCCCTCATCGCGGCGGGCACGGCGTGGCTGGTAAACCGCCGCGCTCAGTCGGGCAGTTCGACCGGCGCGATCTCGTCGTAGACGTCACCCGGTCCCGGGTTCGCCGGGTCCGTCTCGCCACCGAAGTGGTGCAGGACGCCCCACACCGCGTTGAGCGCCGTCTGGACGGCGCCTTCGGCCCAGCCGGCGGTCCACGAGATGTCGTCGCCCGCCAGGAAGAGACCGCGGTGGCGCTCCTCCAGCCGGTCCTGCTTGAAATGGGTGAACAGCCGGTGCTGGTACCGGTAGTGGCCGGGCAGGTTGGCCTTGAACGCGCCCATGAAATGCGGCTCGGCCTCCCACGACACGGTCACCGGGTCGCCGATGATGTGCCGCCGGACGTCGACGCCCGGATAGATCTCCTTCAGTGACTGCAGCATCACCTCGACCCGCTCGGAGACCGAGAGCGGCAGCCACTTCAGCGAGTCGTCGGCCCAGGTGTAGGACAGGCAGATCACCGCGGGCGCGTCCGGGTCGTCGCCGAGCAGGTACGTGCCGCGCGGCATGCGGTCGGTGAGCGTCATGCTCATCGTGTCGCGGCCGGTCGCCGGGTCCTTGTCCAGCCAGAAGGGCCGGTCGACCGGGACGAAGACCTTCGAGGACTCCATGTAGTGCGTGCGCTCGATCGCCGTCCAGTGGTCGATCGGGAACAGCGCCTCGTCGCATTCGATCTTCGACAGCAGCATCCAGCTCTGCGCGGTGAACACCGCCGCCGGGTAGGTGCGGATGCGGCCCTCGGTGTCGGTCACGGTGATGTTGTTCGGCGCGGTGCGGTGCAGCCGGGCGACGCCGGGGTTCGGGCTCCCGCCGTGCAGCGAGCTCAAACTCGTTCCCACGGGCCAGAACGCGATGTCCTCGGGCGCGTGTTCCCACAGCCGCAACGGGAGCTGCCTGCTCCCGCCGACGATACTGCGGTGCTCGTCGTCGGCACCGGTGTAGACCACCCGCAGGATCTCCAGGATGGAGTTCGGGAAGTCGGTGTCCCAGCCGCCGGTCCCGAAGCCGACCTGTCCGAAGATCTCACGGTCGCGGAAGGACGCGAACGCGGGCGAGTCGCAGAGGAAGCCGTAGAAGGTCTGATTGTCCAGCTTCGGCACGAGTTCGTTCCACAGCCGCTTGATCGTCTTAACGTCGCGTTCGCGGATCGCCTTCTGCATCTCGGTGAACGCGGCCTGCTCGGACAGTGTGCTGTCCCAGGCGGCCGCGACCTTGCCGAAGACGGCGGGAAGTTCGTCCGCGGTGCGCGCGTAGTGGCTCTCCCCCTTGAGATCGACGACGGTGCTCGGCGTTCCCGCAGCCAGCGGGTTCGGGAACGGTGTCGTCTCCAGGCCGACCTTGTCGATGTAGTGGAAGAGCGCGGTCGACGCCGGCGGGAAGCGCATCGCGCCCATCTCCGCGACGACGTCGTCCGGGCAGCCGGGGAAGTTCACCGTGCGCAGGCGGCCGCCGATCTCGGCGATCTCGTACACGACCGGGCGCAGGCCGAGCTTCATCAGCTCGTACGCGGTGACGATGCCGGAGAGGCCGCCGCCGATCACCGCCACCTCGGTGCCGTGGCGCTCGGCGGGGAGCGAGCCGAGCCCGGCGGGGTCGGCGAGGAAATCGTCGTAGGCGAACGGGAAATCGGGGCCGAACATGGTGATCGGACGGCCCGTGGATTCGTCGTGGTGGATCGCGGTCGGGAGGGCGGAGGTCATGCGGAAAGTCCTCGGTACAGATCGGGCCTTCGGTCGGCCAGGTGGGTGTTCTCCAGACGCGACGCGGCGAGCGCGTCACGGGTGACTTCGGCGCCGATCAGCTCCGGACCGGCGCCCGCGCGAGCGAGCACTTCGCCGGTCGGGGCGACGACGCAGGAACGGCCGCAGTAGTTCAGTTCCTGTTCGGTGTCGCAACGATTCGCGTAGGCGACGAACAGCTGGCTCTCGTAGGCACGGGCGGGCACCAGCGTGTCGGCGACCAGTTCGTAGGGGCTCATCAGCGCGGTCGGCACCACGAGCAGTTCGGTCCCCGCCAGCGCGTGCGCCCGCACCAGTTCGGGGAACTCGACGTCGTAGCAGATCAGCAGGCCGACGCGGAGACCGCCGAGGTCCGCCTGCACGACCGCCTCGGTGCCCGGTTCGAACCAGTCACGGTCGATGTCGCCGAACAGATGCGTCTTGCGGTAGTTCGCCAGACGTTGTCCGCCGGGGCCGATCAGCTGGACGCTGTTGTACACGCGGCCGTCGGCGGACTCGGGGTACCCGTAGGCCAGTGCGATACCGCTTTCCCTTGCCAGCGTGGACATCCGCTCCGCCGTCGGACCGTCTGCCGGTTCGGCGAGTTCGTGGGAACGGGCGCCGATGTGGTAGCCGGTGGTGATCATCTCGGCGGCGATCACGAGATCGGCGCCCGACGCCGCGACGGCGGACGGCAGCTCGGCGGACGAGCCCTGATGGACGGCGACCTTCATACCGACGACGATATCCACCGTTTCGATGCACCGATAAGGGCAAATCGTTGCACAGAAAACTGGTATACCGTCGAGTCAGTGCAGCATCACGCAATCCAGCGGCGATTTGTTGTCTGGATCACCCGCCCGGCGGCGGTTCCTCCGCGTGGTCGTCCGCCCAGCCGAGCGCCTCGGTGATCGCCTTCTCCGCGATGGCCGACATGGTCGACATGTAGGTACCGCTGACGTGGTTGTCGTCGAGATAGACGAGCACGTTGCCGATCACCGGCGGGCAGACCTCGGCCGTGCAGAAGTAGTCGCTGAAGTCGACGAACCGCACGTTCGGCGGGAGATCCGGAACTGTTTCGTACGGCGGCTGGGCAGCGTAGAGCTCTGACCGTGGAGTCGCGCATTCAGGCGCCGTGACACCGCGGACTTCGACACACGCCGACGGCGACTGGCCGAAGCGCGGGTTGTCCCGCACCGCGAGCACCGGGATGCCCGCGTCGTCGACCTTGCGCCACTGCGCGACGTAGCCGGACGGCACTCGTTCCTCGACGCCGGGTTTCACGTCCCTGGTGCCGATCGTCATCACCGCGTCGGGGCGGGTGGTGACGATCTCGTCCACCACGGCGGCGTTCCAGTCGATGCAGGACTGGTCCCCCGGCACGGTGTCGGAGTCGGTGGAGAACGGGCAGCCGCCGCGGAGGATCGAGGTGACCTCCCAGTTCTTCTTTTCGGCGATCGGGAGGAGGGCACCGAGGAACTGCCCGGCGTGGGAGTCGCCGGTGACCACGATCCGGCGAGTGGGATGCCCGGAGGTCTGCGAGGTGCAGACCTCGAGGTCGGCGTTGCGCGGGGAAGTGCCGCAGCGGGCGGGGTCGATCCCGGCCCAGTCTTCGGACACCGCGACGAACGACGGGACGAGCGCGGCGTCGGCGGCGCCCCAGTAGGTGAATCCTTCGGTGTGCGCGAGCGCGCCGGGGTGATCGGGGTCGTCGACCGCGATCGAGTAGCGCTCCGCCTGGCTCACGCTCACCCACTGCCACGCGCCTGCCGCGGCGAGCACGGCCGCGAGCGTCGCGGCGCCGAATCGGTAGGCGCCCCAACCGGTCGCGGTCCCGATCGCGGACACGCGGACCGGTTTTTCGACCAGGTGATGGGTGAGCACGGCGAGAGCGAACGAGAGCGCGATGATCACCGCGCCGCCGCGCAGGCCCACCTCCTCACGGTCACGGGCGACGAGGTAGAATACCAGGACCGGCCAATGCCAGAGGTAGAGCGCATAACTCAGGTCGCCCAGGTACTTCAACGGGCGGCTGCTGAGGAAACGATCGGCGCCGGCTTTGAACGCGGTGTCGCCCGCGAGGATCACCAGCGCCGCGGAAAGCGTCGGCCAGAGCGCGAGATACCCGGGGAAGACCGTGCCGACCTGAAGCACCAGGCCGCAGGAAACGAGACCCGCGACCCCGGCCCAGCCGAACACGACCCGCGCCGGCCGGGGCACCGAAACCCGGTCGAGCACCAGCGCGAGCAGCCCGCCGAGCGCGAACTCCCACACCCGCGTCAGCGAATCAAAGTACGCCAACGGCTGGTCGACCGCGGTCAACCACACCGAATACGCCAGCGAACCCACGAACACCGCGCCGAGCACACCGAGAAGCATCGACCGGACGTTGCGCCGTGTCCGCCTGGCGACCAGCAGCACCAGGCCGACCAGCAACGGCCAAACCACGTAGAACTGCCCCTGGATCGACAACGACCAGAAATGCTGGACCACACTGGCCGAGTCGTGCTGCGCGAAATAGTCCGTGGAATCCGCCGCCAACTGCCAGTTCTCCAGGTACAGCGCGGAAGCGACGACCTCCTTGATCGTCTGGAACCAGCGATTCTGCGGCAGCAGCACCAGGCTCACCGCGACGACCAGCAGCAGCACGGTGAGCGCGGCCGGGAACAACCGCTTGATCATCCGGCCCCACATCGGCCGGTACTCGATCCTCCCGCGCACCGCCGCCCGGTAGAGCTGGCCGGTGACAAGGAACCCGGAGATCAGGAAGAACGCGTCGACGCCACCGGAGATCCGGCCGAGCCACACGTGATAGACGACCACCAGAACACACGCGAGTGCCCGCAGCCCCTGGATTTCCGGGCGGAACCGCCGCTCCGTCTCCCGCACACAACCACCACCAAGATCACCGGCCACCGACGGGCGGGGACCCTACGGCAGGAAGCTGTGAGCGAGCTATGCCCCCTCGTGAGTGGCGAGGTTGCTCGCCACAAGTACATGAAGGCCGGTCATCTCGAGGGGTTGGGCAAGGAGACGGGGTTGCGAAAGTGGCCAGCCCAGACGGTAGCGAAGGCCTCCTTCCCTACTCTGAAGGTAGGAAAGGAGGCCTTCACTACGCCGCCGTGGCTTTGGTGAGGCCCATGCTCACCTTTGCCTTATCCCCTCAAGAAAACCCGGCCACGAGAGTCAGGTCGACTTCTGGCCGTCGATGCTCTCCCGCAGGATGTCGGCGTGGCCGGCGTGTTGCGCGGTCTCGGCGATGACGTGCGTCAGCACGCGGCGCACGCTGCGCACCGCGCCCGGCGGGTTCCAGGGCGCCTCCGGCAGCGGGTGGGTCGCGGAAAGATCCGGGATCGACGAGACGATCTCCCTCGTCCGCGCGGCCACCTGCTCGTAGCGCGCGAGGATTCCCGCGAGCGTGTCGCCGGGCAGCATCCTGAAGTTGTTCCGGTGGTCGATCGCCCACTGCGGGAACTCGCGGGCGGTACCGGCGCCGAGGTCGGCCCAGGTGACGCCTTCCGGCAGGTCGTAGGTCATCGCGGACGGGCCGTCGACCGCGAAGCGCAGCCACATCTCCTCGATCGAAGCGACGTGTTTGATCAGGCCGCCGAGGCTCAGTTCGCTGATCGTCGGATGCGCGTCGAGCTGCTCGTCCGTGAGCCCCTGGACGGTGGCGGTCAGGGCGGCGCGAACGGTGTCGAGGGCTTCGAGCAGGTCGGCGCGCTCGGCGTCGAGGATGGTGGCGGTCATCGGGCCCTCCGAGTTGTCGTTTTCTGGCACATGACGACTCTCTCAGGGGTAGAGGACAGGTTGTGGCCGCTTCTCGGGGCATCATGGAAACATGCCGAAAACCTCCGCGCGCCTGCTCTCGATGCTGTCGTTGCTGCAGGCCCGCCGTGACTGGCCGGGAGCGCTACTGGCCGAGCGGCTGGACATCAGCCCGCGCACCGTACGGCGCGACGTCGACAGGTTGCGCGAACTCGGCTACCCCATCGCGACCATCAAAGGCCCCGACGGCGGGTACCGGCTCGACGCGGGGACCGAACTGCCGCCGCTCCTGTTCGACGACGATCAGGCGGTCGCGCTGGCCGTCGCGCTCCAGATCGCCACCACCAGCGGCGCGGGGATCGAGGAAGCGGCGATGCGGGCACTGCACACCGTCCGGCAGGTGATGCCCTCCCGGCTGCGGCGCCGGATCGACACCCTGCGGGTCACGGCCGTCGAATCGCCCGCGAGCCGGTCGAGCCCCCGCGTCGACGGCGACGTCCTGCTCGCGCTCGGCGCGGCCGTGCACGCCCGCGAGGTCCTGCGGTTCGACTACGCGGACGCGCCGCGCCGGGCGGAACCGCATCACCTCGTCACCTGGCATGGCCGCTGGTATCTCGTCGCGTGGGATCTGGATCGCGCGGACTGGCGCACCTTCCGGGCCGACCGGATCTCCCCGCGCACCCCGACCGGTCCGCGGTTCACACCACGTGAACTCCCGGTCCCCGATGTCGCCACCTTCGTCGCGAGCCGCTTCCGTGGTGCGTCCGAGTCCGGCGAGTGGCCGTGCCGCGGCGAAGTCGTCCTCGACCTTCCCGCGGCCACCGTGTCCCACTACGTCCGCGACGGTGTCGTCGAAGAACTCGGGCCGGATCGGTGCCGTCTGCTGCTGGGGTCGTGGTCGTGGGCCGGGCTCGCGGCGCGTATCGGCCGCTTCGACGCCGACATCGAGGTCGTCGGGCCTCCCGAACTCCAGGACGCCTTCGCCGTTCTGGCCCGCCGCTACGCGAAGGCGGCCCGGATCGGCTGAACACGGATACGACGCCGGGAACCGCCCAGGGTCTGGGGACGGTGCCCGACGTCGCCTACCGCCCGGGATCCGGAGGCGGTGCCCTCCGGTACCGGGACGGCCCGGCATCCCGGTTACCGAAGCTTCGATGCTCCTCACGCCTTGTGGTGCACCTCCTGGAGGCCGTACACCGGTGTCGGGATGCCCTCGTAACGCGCTTTCAGTTGCAGCGCGAGGTAAAGCGAGTAGTGGCGCGACTGATGCAGGTTCCCGCCGTGGAACCACAGGCCTTCCTTCTGCGTGGGCTTCCACATGTTGCGCTGCTCCCCCTCCCACGGCCCGGGGTCCTTCGTGGTCCCGGAGCCCAGACCCCAGCACTTGCCGACGAGGTCCGCGGTCTCCTGCCCGACCAGGTCGGCGACCCAGCCGTTCATCGAGCCGTAGCCGGTGGCGTAGACGACGAGGTCCGCCTTCAGTTCCGTGCCGTCGGACAGCACCACCGCGTCACGGGTCAGATGGTCGACCTGCCCGTGGGCCAGTTTGATCTTCCCGTCGGCGACCAGTTCCGACGCGCCGACGTCGATGTAGTAGCCGGAGCCGCGGCGCAGGTACTTCAGGAACAGGCCGGATCCGTCGTCGCCCCAGTCGTGCTGGAACCCGGCCGCTTCCAGCCGCGCGTAGAAGTCCTTGTCCCGCTCACGGATCGCGTCGTACACCGGGATCTGGAACTGCGGCATGATCCGGTACGGGATCGACGCGAAGATCATGTCCGCCTTGTCGGTGGTGATCCCCGACCGCACCGCGCGTTCCGAGTACAGGTCGCCGAGTCCCAGCTCCATCAACGAATCCGACTTCACCACATGCGTGGAGGACCGCTGCACCATGGTGACGTCCGCGCCGTGTTCCCACAGTGCCGCGCAGATGTCGTGCGCGGAGTTGTTGGAGCCGACCACGACGGCCTGCTTGCCCGCGTAGGAATCCGGGCCGGGGTGCTGGGACGAATGATGCTGATCGCCCTCGAACACGTCCATCCCGGGGAACGACGGGAGATTCGGCTTGCCCGACATTCCGGTCGCGAACACGACGTGCCGTGGCGTGAGCACCAGTTCCTCGCCCTCGCGGACCACGGTCACGAGCCACTGCCGCTGTTCCTCGTCCCAGGACGCCGAGGTGACCGCGGTGCCGGTCCAGTACGGCACTTCCATGAGCCGCGTGTACATCTCGAGCCAGTCGGCGATCTTGTCCTTGGGCGCGAACACCGGCCAGTTGTCCGGGAACGGCAGGTACGGCAGGTGGTCGTACCAGACCGGGTCGTGCAGGCAGAGGTTCTTGTACCGCTTGCGCCATGAATCGCCCGGCCGCTCGTTGCGCTCCAGGACCAGCGTGGGCACGTCGAGCTGCCGCAGCCTGGCGCCGAGCGCGATCCCGCCCTGGCCGCCGCCGATGACGACGACGTACGGCTGCTGCTCGTAGCCGAGCCGGGTCTGTTCCTCCTCGCGCTTCTCGGCCCAGGACTTCCGGCCGCGTACGACGCCGTGCTCGACACCCTTCGGCCGCTGCTCGTTGCGACGTTCCTCGAAACCTTTGAGCTCGCGCAAACTCGTCAGCAGCGTCCAGGCGCCCTCGTCCTTCAGCCTCAAGTGCCCCTTCCCGCGTCCGGTCGCGGTTTCGAATTCGAGCCACGCTTCGGTCACGCCGTCGGCTTCGGTCGGCGTCTCGGTCGTACGAAACCCGGACGGGTCGATCCGGTCGAGGCACGCGCCGAGCATTCCGGCCACCTCGTCACGGCCTTCGACCGTCTTGATCGTCCAGGTGAAGGCGACCAGGTCACGCCAGTAACTGTCGATGGCGAAAAGCGCGGCGACGGCTTCGACGTCGCGGGCGGCGAGGGCCGATTCGAACCGGCTCAGCCAGGCGTCCACCCGAGCCTGTGGCGAGCCCGTCGCCTCGATCCGGTCCACCGTCTGTGTCATGGCCACTCCTGAACTTCGGCGTTCGGCTGTTACCCCGATCACACGCCTCGGGCGAGTACGGCGGCAAAGGTTGCAGCGTGTTGCACCTCCGGCTCCTTGGCGCGCCTCGGCGGGCGGTCCTATGCTGGTCAATCGACGCGATGGTGCGGAGGTGGCCGGTGAGCTTGTACAGCTCGGTCCCGCCCGGCGTCGACCTGCCGATGCACGCCCGGGACCTGATCCGCATGCACGAAGCCGTGATCGGCGGCGGCCGTCCGCGGGTCCGGCCGCGGCCGCTGGTGTCGCGGTCGTGGTCACGGATGCTGAGCCTCGGGCTCGCCGCCGACGGGGTGAACACCCGGGATTCGGTGCCGCTCGACGAGGTCGGCCGCGTCGCCGCGCCTCCCCGCTGCGGCTGGTGGTGGAAGACCTCGGACAGGTGGTCGGCGCGACGGCCGACACCGCGAACATGCTTCTGGTGGTGACAGACGCCGAGGGGATCATCCTCTGGAGGGTGGGATCGCCCGCCGTACGGCGCCGGGCCGACACCTTGGGCTTCACCGAAGGTGCCGTCTGGACCGAGAGCAGGGTCGGCACCAACGCGATCGGCACCGCGCTCGCCGAGGCCTCGCCCGTGGAACTGCTCGCCGGTGAACACTTCGAACAGGGCCAGCATCCCTGGTACTGCACCGCCTCGCCGGTGCACGATCCGCGCACCGGCGAACTCCTCGGCGTGATCGACGTCAGCGGTCCCGCGCTGACGCTGCACCCGGCGATCGGCGCGTTGGTGGAGACCGGGCGGCGCCTGGTCGAATCCGAACTCTGGCGGCACCATCAGCAGGGTCTCGACCGGTTGCGCCGGACCGCCGAACCGGTGGTGACCGGCGTCGGCGGCCCGGTACTGCTGGTGGACGACGACGGCTGGGTGGCCCACTCCGCCGGCGTCGCCTCCGGCGCGCGGATCGCCGCGCCGGCGGAAGGACAGATCCTCGCCGTGCCGGGACTCGGCGCCTGCCTGCCCGAACGGCTGGCCGAAGGCTGGCTCGTCCGCCCTGCCGACACCGCGCGCCGCGTCCGGCTGGACCTCGAACTCGGCCACGCGCCGATGCTGCGGATGGCGTCGGGCGACGTCGGCTGGGTCCGCACGGTGACGCCCCGGCACGCGGAGATCCTGGTACACCTCAACACGGCGGGCCTGTCCGGGCTTTCGGCCGAGGCGCTCAGCCGGGCGCTCTACGGCGACGCCGAACACCTCGTCACCGTCCGCGCCGAGGTCTCCCGGCTGCGACGGCTGCTCGGCGCCATTGTGGACACCCGGCCGTACCGGCTGGCCGCGGGTGTCACCCTGACAGTCCACAAAGGACTTGAAGTGGGCGGCTGAACCCCGCCCGGTTGCCGGAGGAGCAGGCCGGGTACTCCGCGCGAATGGAGATCTTGCTCGCCGGGGCAGGCGTTCTGGCGCTGTGTGCCGCCGTGCTGCCGAACCTGTTGCACGAACGCGCGCTTTCGATGCCATTGGTCCTCCTGGTCGGCGGGCTCGTTTTCGGGCTGCTCCCGTTCGGACACCCCTATGGCCAGGGGGTGCTCGACCCACGGTCGCAGGTGGGCGCGGTCGAAGTGATCACCGAGCTCGGCGTGCTGGTGTCACTGGTCGGCGCGGGGTTGAAATCCGACCGGCCGTTCGGCTGGCGGTCGTGGAACTCGACCTGGCGGCTGCTGGCGATCACGCTTCCGCTGTCGGTCTGCGCGGTCGCCCTGCTCGGCTGGTGGGCGCTCGCCCTGTCCCCCGCCGCCGCGCTGCTGCTGGGCGCCGTGCTGTCGCCGACCGACCCGGTGCTGGCGAGCGACGTCCAGGTGCCCGCCCCGCATACCGACGACGGCCGGGGCTCGGACAACGAAATCAGGTTCACCCTGACCTCGGAAGCCGGGCTGAACGACGGACTGGCGATGCCGTTCGTGCTGCTGGCCCTCGTCTGGGCCGGGACGGCGACCACGTCGCCGGTTCCCTGGCTGCTGACCGAAGTCGTCGTCCCGCTCGCGGTCGCCGTACTGGTCGGCTTGGCGTGTGGCCGTCTGCTGTCCTGGCTGATGTTCCGGGTGCGGCACGACAGGCTGCGCCTGGGCGAATACTCCGACGGGCTGGTAGTGCTGGCCATCGCGTTCCTCCCCTTCGCGCTCTGCGAATGGCTGGGCGGCATCGGCTTCGTCGCGGTGTTCACCGCGGCCGCGACCATCCGCGCCAGCGAGCGTTCGCACGAGTATCACGAGGTGCTGCACGAATTCGGCGATCAGCTGGAACGGCTCTTCGTCGCGCTGGCCTTGCTCGGTCTCGGCGTCGCACTGGGCGACGGGCTACTGGACGGGCTGAAACTCGTCGAAGTCCTGGTGGCGGTCGCGGCCGTGGGCATCGTCCGCCCGTTGTTCGGCGGCCTCGCCCTGCTCGGCGGCGACTCCACCACCCGACCGGCCGCGGTGGCGATCGCGTTCTTCGGTATCCGCGGGATCGGCAGTCTCTACTACCTCGCCTACGCGCTGGGGCACGGCGATTTCCCGATGGCCGACTCGCTGTGGCGGGTCACTGCGCTGACGATCGCGGTTTCGGTGCTCGTGCACGGGCTGCTGTCCGGCCCGGTGATGCGCAAACTGGAGCACCGGGGGATGCAGAACTTCGAGAACGGGTGAGGCCGGCGCACCGGTACCGACTGGGTCACCGTGGTCGTGAGTGGCAAGTAGGGTTCTAACCCGAAACGCCACTCACGACCCCCTCTCCAAACCGCACAAATCACTCAACTCGGGCACTGCCACCGCGGAAAAAGTCCCTTATGGACAGTCAGGAAGGTGTCCCTTCGGCGAGCCCCGCTCCTGCCGCCAACTCCGGCACGCCACGTTTGCCTTACCCCCTATAGAACCCGAATCGCCACTCACGACCCGCTAGCGGTGCCACTCACGGCCCTCGAGCCGGGCCTTCACCCGCTCCAGCGTGGCGGCGATGTTGGCCCGGTTGGTCCCGGCCCGATCGGGCTCGCCGGTGATGAGGATGGCGAACGGGACGAACCACGGCGGCACGAGCAACCAGTTCGCCACGGCGAGCCGGGTGCCGTCGCCTTCCGGGACGATTTCGTACTCCCACCGGGAAATCGGCACGAAGAACGGGGTCCGCACCCGGTAGGCGAACCGGCGGCCGGGTTCGGCCTCGGTGATCTCGGCGTGGGTCACCCAGCGCCGCCATCCGTTGCGGTTGCTGCCGGCGAACCAGTTCCCGACGCGCGCCTCGGTCGCGCCGCGGATCCAGCGTGCCTTGCGGAGCTCTTCGGTGCACTCCGACATCGAGACCGGATCGCTGACGAGCCGGTACACCTGCTCGGGGGCGGTGTCGATCGTGACCTCCCCGGTCGCGATCGGTTCGCTGTAGGTCAGGCTGTCCCTCGGCTTCGTCACCATCGCGCCTCCCAGTCGACTTCGCCAGCCCACCAGCACGAGCCCGTCCGGTCAAGACCGGCGGGGTAAGCACCGCACGGACGCGGAATCAGTGTGCGGCGATGAGTGCCTGGGGTGCGCTTTGCTTCATCCGCGTACGAAGCCAGGTCAGTTGCCGCGCGGTCTCCTGTTCGTGATTCTCGACCAGATCGAGCAGCTCCCGGTCTCGGAGACCCTGCGCCGCCTGACCGACCACCGTCCAGGTGATGTCGGTGAACGAAGACAGGGCGTAGAGGTCTTGCAGGTCCCGGAGCAGGCCGACGCCGCCGCCGCGGGTGCCTTCCAGGCCCGCGGCGTGGAGCCGCTCAGGCTCCTGCTCGCGGTCTTCGCCGTAGCGCTCGACGATCGGGGCGAGCGCCTCGGTCTGCCGGTCGATCCGCCCGGCGAGCAGCAGGCACGTCTGCCGGACGTCGGGTTCCTCACCGTGGCCTCGGCCGACCTGCCGGAAGGCGTCGGCGAGCGTGGTCAGCGAGCTGTGCAGAAGCCCCAGATAGGTGGCGAGATGCATGAGTCAGCCCTCCACCTTGCGGACGCGGACGGCACCGATCTTGAACAACGGCTGTTTGGACACCGGATCCCATTCGGTCATGGTCTGCTCGTTGGCGGCGCGCGGACGATCTTCACCGCCGGTGTCCCAATAGCCGTAGTGGAACGGCAGGAACACGACGCCGGGACGGACCCGGCCGATCCGCGCCGGCACCTCGACACCGCCCCTCGCCGACTCGACCCGGACGAGATCTCCGTCCGTGACCCCGAGTACGGCGGCGTCGGCCGCGGCGAGTTCCGCCCAGGGCTCCGGTGCGGCCCGCCGGAGTTTCGGGGCGCGTCCGGTCTTGGTGCGGGTGTGGAAGTGGTACACCGTGCGCCCGGTCGTGCAGACGAACGGATATCGCTGGCCGGGTTCCTCCGGCGGAGGCGTGTATTCGGCGGCCTTGAGGAAAGCGCGCCCGTCCGGGCGCGAGGCTTTGTGTTCCCGAGCCGATACCGTCCCGCCGGTGAGCAGGTCGTGGCCGTAGTCCTCGCACGCGTCCGTCTTCGTGGTGAACACGCCGTCCGCGTAGAGCCGTTCGGTCCCGTCCGGGTGCTCTTGGTCGCAAGGCCATTGGATCCCGCTGCCGCCGCGGAGTTTGCCGTACGACAGCCCGCTGTAGTCGCACAACCGGCCCCGGCTGCACTCCTGCCAGGCGCGGAAGGCCTCCTCGGGGTCCGCCAGCCGATCAGCGGGTCGCCGTCACGATCGCGGAAGTCCATCCGCCGCGCGTAGTCGAGGAAGATGTCCAGATCGGCGCGGGCCTCCCCGGGCGGGTCGACCGCCTTCTCCGAAAGGTGCACCGTCCGGTTGGCGTTGGTGAAGGTCCCCTGTTTCTCGCCCCAGAGCGCGGCGGGGAGCACGACGTCGGCGAACTCGGCCGTCTCGGTCCGGAAACCGTCCTGCACCACGACGAACAGATCCTCCTTGCCGAGGATCTCCCGGATACGCGGCAATTCCGGCATGGAGACGGCCGGATTGGTGGCCGAGATCCAGAGGAACCGGATCGAACCCTGCTCCGCGTACCGCCAGATCTGCATGGCGTGCGTCGGCGGCGACCAGTGCGGGATGGTCATCGGATCGACGTTCCACAGCTCGGCCAGCTGCCGGACGTGCCCGGGATTCTCCCAGTTGCGGAACCCGGGAAGGTCGCCGTCGGCGCCGCATTCGCGCGTGTTCTGCGCGGTGGGCTGGCCGTTCATCTGCAGCACGCCGCCGCCCGGCCTGCCGATCATCCCCCGCAGCAGATGCAGGTTGTTGACCTGGCAGGCCGCCGCCGTCGCCTGATGCGACTGATAGAAGCCCTGCAGCACGGTCGACAGCACCCGCTCGGCCGTGCCGAAGATCTTCGCGGCCCGCACCAGCGCGTCCGGGTCGATCCCGCAGATCTCGCCGACGTGACCGGGGGTGTACGGCTCGACGGTCTTTTCGAGTTCGGGGAAACCGAGGGTGTGCGCGGAAACGTAGTCCTCGTCGACCCGTTCGTTCACGATCAGCTCGCGGACCAGGCCGTTCATCAGTGCCTGGTTGGTGCCGGGCAGTGGGGCGAGGTGGAGACCACCGGATTCCACCGCCGCCTCGGCGACCTTCGTCCGCCTCGGATCGACCACGACGACCACGGGCGGCTCCGGCCCGGCGAGCCGGTCGAGGACACGGCTCCACAACACCGTCTGCGTCTCGGCCATGTTGTGGCCGAACAGGAAGAGCGCGTCGCAGTGGTCGATGTCGGCGTACGTCCCGGGCTGGCCGTCGGAACCGAAACTCTCCTTCATCGCGGCGGCGGAGGTCGCCGTGCACAGCCGGGTGTTGCCGTCCATATGCGGTGTGCCGAGGCCGGCTTTGCCGATGACGCCGAGCGTGTAGTACTCCTCCAGGAACAGCTGGCCGCTGGTGTAGAACCCGTGCGACAACGGCCCGGCCTCGTCCAGCAGTTCCGTGGAGCGCCGCACGATCAGGTCCATCGCGGTATCCCAACCGGCTTCCACCAGTTCACCGTCGCGACGGATCAACGGCCGGGTCAGCCGGTCCTTGCCGTTCCACTGCCACGATCCGTAGAGGCCCTTGGGACCCATCCTGCCGTGGTTGACGAGGTCGGTCTCGCGGCCGCGGACACCGACCATCCGGCCGTCCTTCACCGCGATGTCGCACGCGCATCCGTTGCTGCACAACACGCAGGCCGACTGGACCCATCGGTCCACATCGGATTCCCCGACACCTGCTTCCAGATGCGAGTCCGTTCTGCGGGGCCAAGTGTCCCCACGCCGGTAGGGCGTCCGTTCTCCCCAGACTTCCGCGATCCGCTCCGGCACCGGGTTTGCGTTCATGTGGAAGCCGTACCACCTCGCTCACCAGCCGAAACACCGGACAAAGCGGGCGAACGGGGTCAGGTGGCCGGTTCCGCCGCGAAGGTGACCTGGAAGCCCAGCGCCCGCAGTAGCCGCGTGAGCATCACCTTCGTGTTGGCCTTGGCGCGTTCGAGCAGGCCGGAGTGTTGCGCGGCCTCACCGATGCGTTTCTCCGCGGCGAGGTAGAACGGCCGCTGGTCCTGCGCGGAAACCAGCGCGCCGAGCCGGTCGATCAAGCCGCGCTCCTGACCGAAGACGTAGCTGCGTTCGTGGTCCAAGGTGGGTTTCGCGAGCTTCGGCTCGGGCAGCCGCACCTCGACCGACCGCCGGTCCTCGGACACGGTCAGCGAATACTCCACCAGCGGGCCGAAATCGACGTACGCGTCGACAGAGCCCGCCGCGACGAACAGGGTACGTTCCCCGGCGATGCTCGCGGGCACCCACTCGACGTCCTTCTCGATGTCGACGACGACCTGGTAGTCACCGGCCGCCGCGTGATACCGGCTCAGATCCCGGACCGCCTGGAGCACCGCGGGTTGCGAACGGTCCACAGTGGACGTCCCGAACGGATCGAGCTTCGGCAGCAGCCCGGTGATCCGCAGTGCCGCCGCGACGATCAGGAGCCCGACCAGCGCGAACGCCCCGAGACGCACCCAGCGCTTCTTCACGCTCACCACCGCCTCTCCACGGCGTGGAGTACCCGGCGGACGCGGCCCCGAAGCGTCCATGCCGGTTTACCGTGCGATCGGCGGAACCGGATTCCGCACTTGGAGTAGTTTGGCCGCATGCAGAACGTCTTGCCCGCGCCGGAGAAGACCGGGCTGAACATCTCGGCGTTGCACTGGGCGGGTTTCCTCGGAATCGCCGTGCTGGTGCTGGTCACGTCCGGGATCGGCCTCCCCTCGGTGCTGGTGGTGGCGCTGGGCGTCGCCGGGATGGCCACCCTCGTACTCTCCTGGCTCGGCATCGGACGGCTCGCCGCAGGGCTGCCCGAGCGGCGGCTGTACTGGATCGCGGTGTCGTGGTGCGCGCCGCTGCTGGTCGCGCGCCCGCTGTTCAGCGGCGACATCAACAGCTATCTGGCACAGGGCCTGATCGCGGCCAAGGGATTCGACACCTATCTCGTGGGGCCCGCCGAGGCGCTCGGCGCCGATTCGCCGGTGACGATGGCGGTCAGCCACTACTGGCGGGACACGCCCGCACCCTACGGTCCCGCGTTCGTCGCGCTGGCCCGCACGATCGCCCACGTCGCCGGGGACGCCTTCGTGCCGACGGTGCTGCTGCACCGGCTGCTCGGGCTGATCGGAATCGTGCTGATGGCGTGGGCGCTCCCCCGGCTCGCCCGCCGTGTCGGGGTCTCGCCGTCGATCGCGCTGTGGCTGGCGCTGCTCAACCCGCTCGTGCTGTGGCACGTCGTGGCGGGTGTCCACAACGACGGGCTCATGGTCGGCCTGATGGTCGCCGGGCTGGAACTCGTCCTCATGGGCGCGGCGAAGACCGGCGTGGCCCGGCCCGCACTGATCGCGGCCGGGGTGATCGCGGTGAGCGCCGCCGCGAACATCAAGATCGTGGCCGTCGCCGGCTTGCTGTTCGTCGGCGTCGATCTGTTCCGCCGGGCCACTCCCGCCGGCCGGGCGGCGGTGGCGCTCGGGCTGCCCGCCGGATTCGCCGCCGTCACGGTGGCGATCTCACTCGGCAGCGGGCTCGGCTTCGGCTGGGTGCGCGTGCTGTCCGGGGTTTCCGGCCAGGTCCACAGCTGGATGGCCCCCACCAACGAACTCGGCTTCCTCGTCGGCGGGCTGGGCAAGATCTTCGAGGCCGACCTGACCGACGGCGCGATCAAGGTGTTCTCCCTGATCGGCGCGATCCTCGGGCTCGCCGTGGGCGCCAGGCTGTTGTGGCTCACCTACCGTGAGAAGCTGCACCCGCTCTACGCCGCGGGGCTGACCTTCGCCGCGATGCTGGTCCTCGGGCCGGTCGTCCAGCCCTGGTATCTCTTGTGGACGGTCGCCCTGCTGGCCGTGAGCCTGACGACCGACCGCGGCCGCCGGATCCTCGCCGTCGTCAGCGCGGTGTTCGGTGTTCTGCTCCCACCCGCGAACGGCGGCGCCGTGTCCTTGGCGCTCGGTTACTTGATCGCCGTCGTGCTCGTCGGCGGCACTTTGGTCGCACTCAAGCGAAAGGGCCTCTTGCCGGAGATCAGGCTCCGCAAGAGCCGGACGTAAAGGCTCCATCGCGCGGGCTTCGCGACCGTGCCGGTGAGTTCACGTTCGGCACGGTCGAGACAGTCTTCCAGCAGCGCGTCGTGCATCGGCCGCCACAGCAGCGGATAGGTGAACCAAGCCGGGTGCCGAAGCCGCAGCACCATGAGGTGCGCGAGTTCGGTCTCCCCCGTTTCCGTCGCACGCAGGGTGAATTCGTGGAACCCGTCGAAGCCGCGGGGCGCGCTGAACCTGAACCGCACGGACCTTCCGGGATCGTAGGACTCCACGTGGTACCGCACCGGTCCGTGCCCGCCGTCGGCCCCCACCCCGAGTGGCCGGTCGAACCGCAACGGCGGCCACGTGTCGACGGGCCAGAGCCTGTCTCCGTCCGTGGACAGAGTGTCGATCAGCGCGCCGGCACGCTCCTGTGCCACGTCGACGATCCGGTGATGCCTGTTCCACACGCGCATCGCGCCTCCCCGTTCTAGAGATCTTCCCCTAAAACCATAGTAGAGGATAGTCTCTGAAAATGGGACGGCCACCGCGGCACACCGCCGACGACTTCCTCGACGCCGCCGTGCGGATCTTCGCCACCGAAGGGGTCGCCGGGGTGACCATGTCGGCCGTCGCCCGCGAGGTCGGCGCGCCGAGCGGGTCGATCTACCACCGCTTCCCCGGACGACCGGCGCTGCTCGCCGCCGTCTGGCTCCGCACGGTGAGCCGCTTCCAGCAGGGCTACCTCGAAGCACTCGAACGGGAACCGGTCACCGAAGCCGCCATCGAGGCGGCCGCACAGGTCGTCCACTGGTGCCGAGCCCATCCCGCCGAGGGGAAGCTGCTCTACGGTGGCGACAGAGCGCTCGGCGTCGACGACTGGAGCACCGAAGATCGCGCTCGCGTCGACGACGCCAACCGCCGCCTCGATGCGGCGATCACCAGGGTCCTGCGGCGGCTGCGCCCGTTGACCGGCCGGAGCACCGACGAACTGATGCTGGCCCTCGTCGACCTTCCCTACGCGGCGGTGAGGCGGCACCTCGACCGCGGCGAGGCGCCACCGCCGCGCACCGTCGACCTGGTCGCCAGGACGACCCGCACGTTGCTGACGGGCTGAACTCAGGGCCGGGCCGGGAGCACGAGGGAGAACTCCGCTTCGTCGATCAGGTCGAGCAACAGCCGGGCGACCCGGCCGGGCGGCCGCTCTCCCCTGGTGGCGATGGTCAGCGGCCAGGCGAGCCCCGGTTCGTCGAGCGGGATCGTCCGGACCCCTGCCAGCAGGCGAAGATCGGGAACGACGGCGACACCGAGCCCCGCCGCCACATAGGCGGGCACGGCGCGCAGGTCGGCGACCTCGACGACGACCCGTCTCGGCGTCCCGAGCGCCTCGAACGCGCGATCCAGGGCGACCCGGTTGCCGAAGCCGCGCGGATTGTCCACGAACGACTCGTCCGCGAGGTCCGCCAAGGTCAGCGACCGCCGATCGCACAACGGGTGAGCGTCGGGAAGCACGACGACGAACGGCGCCGAGCCGAGCATTTTGGTGTCGAGCCCGGCGAGGTCGGATTCGGGCAGGCCGAGCAGGGCGATGTCGAGCCTGCCATGGCGCAGGTCCTCGGCCAGCCCGGTGGACCCGGTGATCGACACCGAAACGTGCAGGTCGACCAGCGGGTACCGCCGATGGAACGCGCCGAGCAGATCGGGCAGGTCGAGGTCCCCGACGCTGGTCAAAGTGCCGATACGGAGGCTGCCGCGCAGGCCGGCGGAGGCGTCGGCGACCACCTCGCGTGCCCTTTCGAGCGCCTCCAGCGCGGCCTTGGCCTCGGGAAGGAACACCTTGCCCGCCGTAGAGAGCGCGACCCGCCGCGTCGAACGGTCGAACAGCTTGACGCCCAGTTCGCTTTCGAGCGCCTGAATCGTCGCCGAGACGGTGGACTGCACCGCGTACAGGCGCCGGGCCGCGCGCGTGAAACTGAGTTCCTCGGCGACGGCGACGAAACATTCGAGCTGACGGGTCTCCACGGTCGCGGATTATCGCATTCACCGATAACTGTGACCAGTATTGTTCGTTGGACTTGGATGATCCGGCGATTCACAGTGGAGGCATGCTGAACAGCGTCGCCCTCCCCCGTCCCGCGCTCCGGCGGATCAGCCACGGCCGCGGTTTCTGGGTCATCGCGGCCGCCTATGCCGCCTCACTCGCCTTCTCCACCGTTCCCACCCCGCTCTACGTGCTCTACCAGCAACGTGACGGCTTCCCGACCTACGTCGTCACCATCGTCTTCGCCGCCTACGCGGTCGGCGTGATGGGCAGCCTCTACCTCGCCGGCCATGTCAGCGACTGGCTGGGACGGCGGCGGGTGATCCTCGCCGCGACCTTGACCCAGGCGCTTTCCGCGACGCTTTTCCTGGCGTGGCCGGACGTTCCCGGCCTGATCCTGGCCAGGCTCGTCGGCGGGGCGGGGATCGGCGCGCTGACCGCGACCGCCACCGCGCACCTGTCCGAACTGCGCGCTGTCGCCCGCCCGCGCGAGGACCACGGCCGCGCTGGGCTGATCGCGACCGTGGTCAACATGGGCGGGCTGGCGCTCGGGCCGTTGTTCGGCGGCGTGTTCGCGAGCTATTCGGCCGAGCCGCTCACCACGCCGTTCGTGTTCTTCCTGGTTCTGTTGCTCGCCGCCGCGATCGCCGTCGCGCTGGTTCCGGAGACGGTGGAGCGCGCCGAAGAGCGACCTGCGTACCGGCCGCAGCGCGTCTCACTGCCGTCGAGCGCGCGACCTGCCTTCTTCGGCGCGGCGATCGGCGCCTTCGCAGCCTTCGCGATCACCGGGTTGTTCATGGCACTGACGCCGACGTTGCTGGCGCAGGGCATGCACGAGAGTTCGCGGATGCTCGCTGGTCTCGCGTCGTTCTCCGTATTCCTCGCGGCCGCCGGCGCGCAGGTGGTCTTCGCCGGACTGGCCAGGAAGACCCAGCTACGGCTCGGCCTCGGGCTGATGGTGGCCGGTCTGGTGGCGTTGCCGGTCGCGGTCACCTCGTCCCAGCTGTGGCTCTTCCTCGCGGGCGGGTTCGTGGCGGGCGCCGGCGTCGGGCTGGGCTTCCGCGCGTCGGTGGCCACCGTCGCCGCCCTCGCCGAGCCACCGGTGCGCGGCGAGGTTCTCGCGGCCCTGTTCCTGGCCGCCTACGCCGGGCTGGTCCTGCCCGTCCTTCTCGTCGGAATCGCGCTGGTCTGGCTGCCGAGTGCATGGGCGCTGATCGGATTCTCGGTGCTGGAGCTGGGTTTGCTCGCCTGGTCGGCGCCCAAGGTGCTGACCTGACCGTCCACAGTGGCGCGTCCGGGTGGTGACCCTCGTCAAACCCGCGGGCGCTCCGCGCGGCGGTGTGCCATCCTGGTCGCGGAACCTCGTGATTGAGGTCCCCGGACGAGTGGGTGCCGTACCCGGCCAGCGACAAGACGGCACTCTGGGAGCGCGTCATGTCGTGGCTTGTCCTGATCGTTTCGGGTGTGCTGGAAGCCGTGTGGGCCACCGCCCTCGGCAAATCCGAAGGGTTGTCGCGGCCGGTACCGTCGGTGATCTTCGGCGTGACGCTGGTCGCCAGCATGGTGGGTCTCGCGTACGCGATGAAGGATCTCCCCGTCGGCACCGCCTACGCGGTCTGGGTCGGGATCGGGGCTTCGCTCACCGTCGCGTACGGCATGTGGTCGGGCGCGGAAACCGTTTCAGTGGCCCGGATCCTGCTGATCGTGGGGATCGTGGCCTGTGTGGTGGGTCTGAAAGTCCTGCACTGACCCGGTCGTGAGTGGCGATTCGAGTTCTATTGAGGGGTGAGGCAAATGTGTCGGGTGCGGTGGGCGGTCCGCTCATGGCCGCCTTCGATCGTGTCGCGAAAGCCACTTTCGGGACATCACACGCCGCGAAAGTGGCTTTCGCGACACACGCCCCAGGCCATGTCGACGACGTAGCGAAGGCCCCCTTCCCTACCCTCAGGGTAGGCAAGGAGGCCTTCACCACCACCTGGGTCGATCACTTCAGCTGACAGCGCGAAAGTAGCTTCGCAACACGCCACAGTTGCTTTTCCCCTCAATAACCCGAATCGCCACTCACGACCACCTCAGCGCAAAGAGGGACCGCCCCCGACGCACGGACGACGTCGGGGGCGGTCGGTCCGGGCGCACCCCTGCGTGTGGCCCGGACGGCTAGGCGGTCAGGCGCGCGCCCAAAGCGCTGGGACGTTCGGCGGCTCCCAACCTGCCTGTGCGGTGTGGCCCTGCAGGGCCCGGTAGGTGGCACCGCCGTAAGTCACCGTCGCGCCGACGGCGTAGGTGGTGCCCGCCGCCCAGGTTCCACCGGGCGGGTTGTTCGACGTCGTGGTGGTCGGCGTCGTGCTGGAGGGCGGGTTCGAACCCGAGGTCACCAGGCGCAGGTTGTAAACGCTCAGGATCTCCGAGATCGGCTGGAAGTAGAACGTGCCGCCCGAGCTGCAGTTGCCGGAGCCACCCGAGGTCACGCCCTGGGCCTGGTCGCCCGCGAGCCACGAACCACCGGAGTCGCCCGGCTCGGCGCAGGCGTTGGTCCGGGTGAGGCCGGAAACGGTGCCCTGCGGGTAGTTCACCGACGCGTTCTTCTGCTGGATGGTGCCGCAGTGCCAGCCCGTCGTGGAACCGGAACGGCAGACCGACGCGCCGATCGCGGCCTCCTGCGAACCCGCCACCGGAACGGTGCCCGGGTAGCGGTTGACCAGCGGACGCGGGGTGTTGCCCGCGTCCACGCGGACCCACCCGTAGTCGTTGCCGGGGAAGCTGGAGCCCGCGACGCTTCCGCCCGGGTTCGAGGTCCGCGTTCCCGTGGTTCCGCAGTGTCCCGCGGTCACGAAGCCGCCTTCGACCGAGAAACCGATCGAGCACCGGCCCGAGCCGAAGGTGTACGCGTTGCCGCCGATGACGTCGATCAGCGGAACCGGGCTTTCGGTACTGGTCTCGACCCGCACCGCGTCGGCACCCACGCCGGCCGCGGTCGCCCACGATTTCGCGGCCGACTCGCCACCGGCGTTGGCCAGCACCACGATCGAGTTCGTGGTGGCGTCGACGTACCAGCCGGGCACGGTCTTCGGAGCGGTGGTTCCCTTGGCGTCCAACGACAGCTTCGCCGCGTCGAGCTGCGCGGCACTCCGCGCGACCGTCTTCGGGGTCGCGCCCGCAGCACGGACGACACCCTCCAGCGCCGCGTCGGTGACCGCGACGGTCAGCGTGGTCCCGGCCGAGTCCAGCCAGGATCCGGCGTAGGACGAGCCGAGGCGGGACTTGAGGTCGCTGTCGGCGCGAGCCGCCTTCTGCTCGCCGGCGAGGCGGGTCCTTGCCTGGTCCGGGCTGATCTTCAGGTCGCGCGCCAAGGCGGCGACGATCTCCGACTGGACCTGGTCGGCCACAGGCCCGTTCTGGCCGGCGCTGGCGCTCGGCGTCAGCGCGATGGCCGTGACCAGGCCCGCGCCGGTCAGGGCCGCCGCGGCGGCCGCTACGATCTTTCGGTTCATTTCAGGCGTTTCCTCACCGCGTTCCGGAAGAAGATCTCGTCCAGACCGTACGAGGCACCTGCTACGAATGGTACATACCATTTAGGTCATATCCACCCAGTGGACTGGACCTTTCAACCGCTTCCGCGCAGGTCAGCGCATCCCGGCGTCCGTGTAGTCCACGCCGTACCCCGGGTTCAACTCCAGGTACTTCGAGTAGGTCGGCCGCCGGTCGATCAGTTCGCCGTACACCGCGCGGGACAGGGCGATCATCTCCGCGGCGAAGGGACCCATCTCCCCCCGCTCCGACCAGCCGACGAGATTCCGCCAGCTCAGCGGGTTCCCCGCGATCGGGACCGCGACGATGCCCGGGATCTCGTGGAACAGCGGCTGGCACAGCACCACCGCGTGCCCTGATTCGACCATCTCGATGCAGGTCAGCACATCGGTTTCGTACAACGAACGCGGCGTGAACCCCGATCTCGCGCACGCGGAGGCGAAACAGTCGCCGAAGCATCCGTCGCCCGGCGTCGCGCACCACCGTTCGTTCGCGAGCGCGCCGAGTTCGACCTCGGGCCGCTGCGCGCGCTCGTCCCGCGCCGACATCAGCACGAACACCGGATGATGCGCGAGCGTCCGCCAGCGGAGACCGGGCTCCGGCGGTGGCGCGGCGTCACCGCAGACGCCGACGAAGGCGAAGTCCAGCGCGCCCTCGGCGGTCATGTCCGCGAGTTTGTTGGCCGACCACGATGTATGCGTGGCGACATGGATGTCGGGATGGGTGGTGCCGAGGCGCTGCAGGAGCGCCCCCAGCATCGGCCCCGTCGCCGAGCCGAGCCGCAGGGTCACCGGCTCCCCGGTGCCGGCGTGCTGGGCGAGCCGCGCCGCCTCGTCGTGCAGCGACGACACGGCGGGGAGCACCATCTTCGCCCTGTCGAGGACGAGGAGGCCGAGCGCGGTCGGCCGGGTGCCCGTGTGGTCGCGCAGGAACAGCTTTCCGCCGAGGGTCCGTTCGATGCGCTTCAGTTGTGCTGTCAGTGCAGGCTGCGCCATTCCGAGCGTGTTCGCCGCCTTGGTGATACTCCCGAGTTCGGCGATCGCGCACATGATGCGCAGGTGGCGCAGTTCCAGCTCCATCCCTCTACGTTAGTAGACATAACTGGACTGGACCAGACAAACGAATGAGCCAAATGGCTTCGTATCGCTTGGTTCGGCGATGCCATCGATGTCAGGAATCCAGGACACGCCAGGGCTCCGGCCGATACTGTCACCACGGAACCGACGACGAGGGGGTTCAGTGGCGGAGCGTGGACGGATCCGGCGATCGCTGGCGCGCGTGATCACCGACGACAACCTGGATCTGTACGTACTGGGCACCGTCGCACTGGCGTTCACCGTCCTGGGCGCGACCGGGATCTCGGACGTCAAAACGCTTTCGTCCGTGGTGACGGCGCTGCTGGCACTGCTCGCCTTCTCCCAGATCCGCTCGCGGCGGCTGACCGAACAGGTCCGCGACTCCAACCGAGGCGGTCCGGCGTCGTTCTTCGAACCGGAGTTCCCCGCGGATCTCATCTCCCGGCGTGCGGCGGCGTTCGACATCCTGCTGATCGGCCATTCGATGACCAGGACCGTGCAGGGTATGCGCGGTGACATCCGGTCGATCCTCGAATCGGGCGGACGGATCCGGGTACTGGTGCTGGATCCGACCGACGAAGAGCTCGTAGCCATCGCCGATCGCCGCATCTCCCAGAGCCTCGGGCAGGGGCGGCTGCGGCAGCGGATCCTGGCGACCCTGGACGAGCTGACCTCCTTGAAGAGCAGGACCGGCGGCAGACTGGAGATCCGGGTGTCGTCGCGGATCCCGTCCGCGGGTTTCAATTGTCTCGACGTCTCCGGCAAACGGGGACTGATCTGCGTACAGCACTACGAATACCGGCCGAGCGGTGAGGCCGCGCCGGTGTTCACAGTGGGACCGAAGGACGCTCCCTGGTACCGGCACTTCGCCGACGGGGCGGAACGGCTGTGGGAGGACGGCACGCCCTGGCCGCTGTCTCCCACGGACCAGGTCGCGCGGGCGCGCCGTCCGGTGTTCAGCGAGGACTTCGGCCCCGCACTCGCCGAGGCGATCGAAGGCGCGAGCGAACTCCTGGTCACCGGGATGGCCCGCAACACCCTGGTGAACAACAGTTACGGCAAACTCGAAGAACGGTTGCGGGCCGGCGCCAAGAT
Source organism: Amycolatopsis sp. NPDC043885 (assembly GCF_056435685.1). Lineage (NCBI taxonomy): Bacteria > Bacillati > Actinomycetota > Actinomycetes > Pseudonocardiales > Pseudonocardiaceae > Amycolatopsis > Amycolatopsis sp. NPDC043885. The sequence continues at coordinate 191,375 of NZ_JBWKEA010000010.1, read as the reverse complement.
CCGGTTCGTGCTGATCGACCCGCATTCACCCGCGATCGGCACCGCGGCCTCCCGCTACTACGCCGTGCGGTCTCCGGAAAGCGCGCGGGAGCGTGTCCTCCACACGCTGCGGGTGCTGGCCGAGCTGAAACGCTCGACCGGCGGCGACCTCACGGTCCGGCTCGTCGCGCACCCCGTCGCCACGGGAGTCATCGTCACCGGCTCGGCATTGTTCGCCGAGTACTACACCTACCAGGCCGCGGGTGAGCCGAAGTTCGTGCTGCAGCCCGCGGACGGCGCGGCGTACCGGACCTTCCTCGGCGAGGCGGAGGCGTTGTGGAACAGCGCCGCACCGCACGATCTGACCGTGGACGACGTCGAGACGGCGGGCAACTGAGCCGCGCCCTGAGGAGGGTTCGTGCACATCCACGCCAGACGTCGTTCCATCAGCTTCAGCGGCCGGACGATCACGGTCAAGGCCGCGGTCAAGGGGCTCAACTACAAGAAGCACACGTTCGCCGTCGAGAAGATCAGCGGTATCAAGAACATCCCGCCGACGGCGTCCAAGCCGGGAATGCTCATCTTCGACGTGAACGGGGCGTCCAAGACGATCGTCGAAGACGTGCCCATGTACGCCGACAAGGCGTGTCGCGAAAGCCACTTTCGGGACATCTGACGTCCCGAAAGTGGCTTTCGGGACACCTTTGCCGTACGTGAAGGCGCCGTTGACCCTGACCGTCCTAGCCGGTCACGTCCTCTTCGACTTGCGGTTCAGGAACGCCGAGGCCCCGAAACCGTGCGCGGCGACGCTCAGCAGCACGGTCACCGCCATGACGCTCAACGCGACGTCCGCCGCGTCCCCGTCGAGTGAGTTGAAGGCGAGCAGGCCGAACACGATCGACGCCGCGCCGCGCGGGGCCAGCAGGCCGATGGTCATCCGGTCCCGCCACCGGAAGTCCGTCCGCAGCAAGGTGAGCAGCACCGGGATCAGCCGCGCGACGGTCAGCGCGACGACACTGACGAGCACGATGCCCCACGTGAGGCCGAAGGACAGCACCAGCACCGCGGTACTGCCGAAGACGAACCACATGAGCAGCCCGCACAGCGAACTGACGTCCTCGGCGAGCCCGACTTCGTCTTCGCCGGGGTGCCGCGCGGTCTTGTAGGCGATCCCGCAGATGAACGCGGCGACGAAGCCGTTGCCGCCGATCGCGACGGCGGCGGTGTAGGTCAGCAGCGGCAGGGCGACGGCCGCGACCCGCGCGGAATGCCGGGTCGACCAGCCGTGCTTGGCCGTCACGTTCATCGCCACCGCGGCCACCGCACCGATGACGGAGCCCGCCAGCACGGCCAGCAACGCCGCCGGGATCGCGGTCTGCAGCGCCTCGCCCGGCGTGTCCGCCTGGTGGTGGCTCCCCGCGAGGGTGAGCGCGAAGATGAACACCGGGGCGACGACGCCGTCGTTGTAGCCGCTCTCGACGTTCAGCAGATGCCGCACGCGTTCGGGCACCCGGACGTCGTGCACCACGGACGTCGCCGGGGCGAAATCCGTCGGGGCGACGATGCAGGCGATCAGCAGGACCGCCGCCCAGCCGAGGCCCGGCAGCGCCAGCAGGCCGACACCCATGACGATCAGGGTCGTCAGCGGCAGCGCGATCAGCAGCAGCCGCACCGCGGTCTTGGCGTCGTGGCCGAGATAGCCGCCCTTGACCGCGGTGGCGTCCACGAACAGCAGCAGCGCGAGGATCAGTTCCGCCGCGTTGAGCGCGATCTCGGTGTTGAGCCCGTTGCCGAGATCGTTGCGGGTGCTGAACCCGATCGCCAGCCCGGCCGCCACCATCGCCATCGGCGCGGTGATCTGCCACCGTTCCAGCCTGGCCGCCGTCATCGTCCAAGCCAGCACGACGACCGCGCCGACGAGCACGCTCTGGATCATCTCCCGCCCCTCGTTCCCGGTGGACTCCCCTGCCACCGGGAACGAGCTTAGAGGCCGGACCGAGTGCGGCGGTCCACAAAGGAACGTCGATCACACCACCGCGCCGTTGTCGTCCCGCTGTCGTGCGGGCGACGCCTTCCGGACGGGACGTCCGGCTCCTGGCCACCGCTTGTCGAGCAGGATCGCGACGGGACCGGCAGTGGCCACTGTGGACACTGTGCCGGCGACGAGACCGAGCAGGAGCGCGAGGGCGAAGTCGGCCAGCGACCCGTCCCCGAGGAACAGCAGCGCCCCGAGGACGAACAGCACCCCGATCCCGGTGTTGATCGTCCGCGGCAGCGTCTGCAGAACCGCCGTGCCGACGACCCGCGAGAACGGCTCCTTGCGGCGTTGCCCCCGTACCTCCCGCACCCGGTCGAAGACCACCACCGAGTCGTTGACCGAATAGCCGATCACCGTCAGCAGCGCGGCGAGGAAGACACCGTCCATGGACTTGCCCAGCCAGGCGAAGATCCCGAGGATGATCAGGACGTCCTGCGCGAGCGCGGCCACCGTGGCCACGCCGAGCCGCCAGTCGAACCGCACCGCCAGGTAGATCAGCTGCGCCAGCACCGCGAGGCCGAGCGCGATCACCGCCTTGGTGCGCAGTTCGGCGCCGAGGCTCGGGCCGATCTGCTCGTCGCGGATCTCGGTGGCGTCGCCCGCGACCCCGGCGACGGCGGCCCGGATCCGTTCGGTGGCATCCTCGTCGATCGGCTCGGTGCGGACGGAGATGTCCTTCTCCCCGGATGTCTGCACGACGGCGCGGGGGAATCCGGCGTCGGAGACCGCGTCCCGGACCCGCTCGACGTCGGCGGGCGCCGAGGTGCTGTATTCGATGACCCTGCCACCGGTGAACTCGACGCCGAGGTTCGGTCCCGCCACGAACAGTCCCGCGATCGCGGCGATGACGACCGCGCCCGCGACCATCAGCCAGCGCCGGGGCTTCCCGAGGAACCCGGGATCGCGGCGGTTCACCCACCGCCGGACCCGGCCCTCGTGGGTGAGGCCGGACAGCCGTGGTTTGCGCGCGACCACGCCCCGCATCGTGAGGTGCAGCAGCAAACGCGTGAGCACGAGCGAGATGAACAACGCCACGACGACACCGATGGACAGCGTCACCCCGAATCCGCGTACCGGCCCGGACGCCAGCCAGAACAGCAGTCCCGCGGCGAGCAGGGTGGTCACGTTCGAATCGACGATCGCCGACAAAGCCCCGCTGAACCCGCGGCTGACCGACCGCGGCAGGGAACCTCCGTGTTTGACGGAGTGTTCTTCTCTCGCCCTTTCGAAGACGAGCACGGTCGCGTCGACGGCCATGCCGATCGCCAGGACGAACCCGGCGAGACCCGGCAAGGTCAGTGTCGCGCCGACGGCGAGCAGCGCGGCGTAGGACACGGCGGCGTACGCCACGAGTGCGCCCACGGCGATCAGCCCGGCCAGGCGATACACCGCGAGGAGGAACAGCGCGGTCAGCGCCAGGCCGATCACGGCGGCACGGGCACTGGCGTCGATGGCGGCCGCGCCGAGCGTGGGCCCGACGGTCCGCTGCTCGATGATCTCGACCGGTGTCGGCAGCGCGCCCGCGTTGATCAGCAGCGCCAGATCCTTGGCTTCGGCGGGTGAGAACCGCCCGGTGATCTGCGTGCTCCCGCCGACGATCCCGACCCCGCAGGCGACCTGCGGGCTCACCTGCGGCGACGAGATCACCTTGTCGTCGAGCGCGATCGCCACCCGGCGGGCGGGATCGCCGGGTGGCGAGCAGGCGGCCTGGCCGGTCAGCCGCTCCCAGGCACGGCCGGCGTCCCCTTTGAAGTCGACCGAAACGAGCCATCCGCCGCCGCCCTGCGAATCGATCGACGAGAGTGCCTCGTCGACGCCTTCACCGGTCAGCGCGGCGGGTCCCAGCGTGATCGGCTGCCCGCTCTCGTCGTTGAGGACCTTGGAATCGCCAGGGGCGGCGCCGGCGGCGAGCACGGGATGGAAGGACAGTTGCGCGGTGCGGCCGATCACCTCGACGGCCTCGCGCGGATCCCGCACGCCGGGCAGTTCGACGATGATCCGGTTGTCGCCGGAGCGGGCCAGCATCGGCTCGGCGACACCCAGTGCGTCGACCCGGCGGCGCAGCACCTCGAGCGTCCGGTCGGTGGTCTGGGCGTCGGCGGTGACGGTGGGCGAATCCTTGGTCTCCAGCACGATCTGCGTGCCACCACGCAGATCGAGCCCCAGGCGCGGGGCGGTGGTCAGCAACAGGTACACGGTCGCGGCGAGGACGACCAGCGAGACGACGGCTCGCCCGGTCATGCCTCGCCGCGCGGTTTCGCGCGGCACGAAGTTCTCTCCTCAAGGGTTTCCCGGTTCGGGCACGCGCGGACCGCGCGCCCGTCAGCTTCAGACGGCTGCCGGGAAAGGAGGAGCTCGATCCCCCAGCGCGAGGCGGTTCGCCGCGCGCGAGGGCGGGGTGACGTCTTCGTGGAGTTCGCTCAGGCGGAGCAGCGTCGTGGACGCCGGCCCGTGCGGGACGGTGCCGAAGAGAGGCAGGTCACCGTGACCGTGCACTCCCAGCAGGGCGGGTTCGGCGGCGAGCCTGCCCGCGGCGCGCACCGGCGCGACGGCCTTGGAGACCGAGGAGCCGACCGTCGCGTCCGCCCCGCGCGGCTCGTCCGCCGAAGCGGAACCGCCCGTGTGGAGCGCGAGGAAGAGACCGAGCGCGGTCAGCACGGCGGCGAGCAGCGCCGGCACGGCCTGCCTGGCCGTCCGGTACCTCCCGCTCTCCACCGTCATCGACACACTCCCAGGTCTCGCCGACACCCTACTGGGATCCGGCCTGCCGCCACAGGCGCGCGATCCCGGCGCGGACGCGGTCCTCCCCCAGCTCCGGCAGCAACGCGGTCAGATGCTCGGCCGCGAGCGGGGCCAGCAGGGCGTGCGCGGCGTGCTCGGGGTCGGGCGTGCCGTCGAGCAGAAGCGCGACATGCCGGTGCCAGAACCGGTAGGCCCCGATGCGGTAGCGCGCCCCCGGCACGGCGGTCTCCGACATCCGCACCAGCGGCAGGTGTTCGAGCACGTAGTCGACGTAGGCCTCGGCGAAGGCGACGAGCCGTTCGACCGGCGGCGCGCCGGGTCCCAGCGGGGGCGGGCCGTGCAGGATTCCCTCCTGGAGCAGGCGTTCCCGCGCGTCCAGCAGGGCGACGGCCAGCCCCGCCTTGTCACCGAAGCGGCGGAAGAGCGTGCCCTTGCCCACCCCGGCGGCCGCCGCCACCTGATCCATCGACACCGCTTCGACGCCGTGCTCGGCGAACAAGGCCGCCGCCGCGTCCAGGATCGCGGCCCGGTTGCGGGCGGCGTCGGCGCGCTCCTTGGGCGGCGGCGTGCGCAGGAGTTCCAGCGAGGTTGCAGAAGCGGACTGCGGTCCGTTATGGTCGTGAGGCACATCCGGACTATAGTCCGATTAACTGGAGGTAGCGACATGACCGCACTCATCACCCGTGACGAATTGAAGGCCGCGATCGACGCGAAGACCGTGACGGTGGTCGACGCCCTGGGTGGCGAGTACTACGCCAAGCAGCATCTGCCCGGCGCCGTTCCCCTGGTCCTCGCCGACGTTGACGCGCACGCCGCGACCGTGCTGCCCGATCGCGGCGCCGCCATCGTCACCTACTGCTCGAACCCCGGCTGCCCGAACAGCGGCCAGGTCGCCGACCGGCTCACCGCCCTCGGCTACACAGACGTCCGCAAGTACCGGGAGGGCATCGAGGACTGGGCCGGCGCGGGCCTGCCCCTCGAGTCTCAGTCCTGAGAAAGGACACGCTTCCGCAGGATCGGGACCCCGCCGCCGTCGAGTTCGGCGAGGTGGGCCGCCCGTCCGGTCATGGCCATGATCAGCGCCAAGGTCGGGCCTGAGACGAGCGGACCGGTCCCGGTGGCGAAGGGACCATCGGTGGCTTCCAGCCGCAGCCCGCCGATGCGTCCCTTCGCCATCACCACCAGGTCCGAACCCCGGTAGTACTCGGCCAGCGTGGTGAGGACGTCGATCGGGTGATCGCGGCGGATGCCGAGCGGACGCCGGATGTCCTCGCCGTGCACGATCGTCTCGCCGAGCATGGCCCTCTTCGGCAAGGGCGGTTTCGTCGTGCTGGTGACGACGCCGCGGAACCGCTCCAGTGTCTCGGCGCCGTCGTCCCCCATCTGCTCGGCCAGCCGCATGGCGACCTGCTTGTCGAAATCCCACCGGCAGCGGATCACGCCCGCCATCCACCGCAGCGGGGTGAGGCTCGCGGCCGAAGTGACATGCGCGAGCACTTCACGCACCGTCAGCCCCGCGCACAGCGACGGTGTTCTCCACTGCTCCTCGGTGAGCTCCGCCAGGTCGTTCGCCAGCGCCGCCCGCTCGGCGTGGATCAGCGGCCAGATCTCGGTCTTCGTTCCTGAATCCGTCATCCGGAGTCCCTCCAGTCGTCGTTGTCCGGAGGTGAGACTCCCGCCGCGGCGCGGAATCATCGGTCTTCGCTATTTTTGGTGACGAATTCTTCCGTTGACGAGAAGGGGACCGATGATCCAGCGCTGGAATCCGGAGACCGTGGCGGCGCCGATCGGCCCGTACAGCCATCTCGTCCGCGTTCCCGCCGATCACGAACTCGTCGTCGTGTCCGGCCAGATCGGCGTCGGGCCCGACGGCGAACTCGCCGGGCCCGACGCCGAGTCCCAGACCCGGGCGTTGCTCGCCAACCTCGAACGGCTTCTCGAAGCCGCGGGCGCCGGACCGGAACATCTGGTCAAGGTGTTCAGCATGCTTTCCGGCACCGAGCACCTCGCCGGGTTCCGCACCGCGATGCGGGAGACCTTCACCCGCTGGTATCCGGAAGCGGACTGGCCCGCCCAGTCGCTGATCGTGGTCGCGGCACTGGCGAAGCCGGAACTGGTCGTCGAGGTGGAAGCGCTGATCGCGGTGCCGCGCGCCGTTTAGGACGGTGGCTCGGTCCGGGCGGGTCGTGATCGAAGCCGGAACTCGCGTGATCGAAGCCGGAACTCGCGTGCTCAGCGGCGGAACACTCGAGTGCGGCATCCAGGCACGCGAGTTCCGTGCCTGAGCACGCGAGTCACGCCGTTGCGCACACCACGCCTGTACTCCCAGACCGAATCGCCCGTTCCTAGGACTCCCGGCGCCTCCGTCCGGCGAGGAGCAGCAGCGCGCCGATGGCCAGCATGCCCAGCGCCAGCACCGTCATCGTCTTCACCGGTGAGCCGGTCACGGCCAGCCCGGGCGGACGCGGGGTCGTCGGCGGCTGAGGGTTCGGTTTGTCCGGCGGCTGCGGCGTCGGCGGCACCCGGGTGTCGGTGCCGCAGTCGGGGTTCGCCGAACCCGGCGGGCAGTTGCCGCCCGGGGTGTCCGATGTGACGACGTTGCGGAGGCGGTGGTCACCGGTCGCCGGCTTCCGCACGGTGACGGCGTAGGTGACGGTGGCCTTCTCCCCCGGCTTGAGCTCGCCCTTCCACGTGAGCTTCGGCGCGGAATAGGTGACCGCTCCCGTACTGGCCTTCGCCGTGCCGTCGAACGTGGCGTCGTCCAGCACCTGGGTCAGATCGTCGGTGAACGTCGCGTCGTCCACTGTGGCCTGCCCGGTGTTCTCCACCGTGACGGTGTAGGTCACGACCTCGCCCGGTTTCGCCTCCGCCTTGTCGACGGTCTTCTTGATCTTCAGGCTGGACAGCGGTGTCGTCGTGCCGCACTTCGGATCCTTGCTGCCCGGCGGGCAGTTGCCACCCGGAGTGTCGGTGGTGATGACGTTGGTCAGCTTGCCGTCGCCGTCGGTCTTGGTCACCTTGACGCTGTACGTGACCGTCGCCGTCTGCCCGATCTCCAGATCGCCGGTCCAGGTCAGCTTCGGTTCCTCGTAGGTCACCGAACCGATCGTCGCCGCACCGTCCTTCTGGAACACCGCGTCGTCGAGGACCTCGGTGAGGTCGTCGGTGAACGTCGCACCGGTCAGCTTCGTCTTGCCGGTGTTGCGCACGGTCACCGTGTACTTCACGACGTCGCCCGGGTTCGCCGTGGCCTTGTCCGCCTTCTTCTCCAGCGAGATGCCGGGCACCGGGGTGACGGTCGAGCACGCCGGGTCGTCGGACTGCGGTGGGCAGGTGCCCGGGGTGTTGGTGCTGACGGTGTTCCGCAGTTCATGGTCGCCGGTCACGGGGTTCTTCACCTTCACCGAATACTTCAGCGTCGTCGAAGCACCCACCGGGAGATCGCCTGCCCACACCAGGTTCGGCGCGGTGAAGGCGAACGTCCCGGCGACCGGGGCCGCCGCGGCGTCGTCGGCGTAGTCGGCGTCGTCGAGCACCTCGGACAGGTCGTCCGTGACCCGTGCGGCGTCCTCGCCGACCAGGTCGACCTTGCCGGTGTTGGTGACGACGACGGTGTACGTGACGACGTCACCCGGATTCGCGGTCTGCTTGTCCGACGTCTTCTTGACCGTCAGTTCGCGGGACGGCACGTCCGCGACACAGTTCGGGTCGGTCGAATCCGGCGGGCAGTTGTTACCCGGCGTGTCCGAAGTGACCACATTGGACAGTTTCTTGTCGCCGGGGTTCGGGTTCTTGATCTTGACCGTGTAGGTGACGGTCGAGGTCTGCCCGATCTCCAGCGAGCCGGTCCACGTCAGCTTCGGCGCCGCGTACGTGACGCCGCCGATGGTCGCCGCACCGTCGTTCTGGTAGTCGGCGTCGTCCAGGACTTCGGTCATGTCGTCGGTGAAGGTGGCCGCGTCCTGCTTGGTCTGCCCGGTGTTGGTGACGGTGATCGTGTACTTCACCGTGTCGCCGGGGTCGACCGACTTCTTGTCGGCGGTCTTCTTGATGAGCAGTCCGGAGATCGGGGTGGTCGTGCCACAATCCGGATCGGTCGAGCCCGGCGGGCAGTTCCCGCCCGGGGTCTCGGACGTGACGGCGTTGACGAGCTTCTTGTCGCCGTCGCCCGGATTCTTCACCTGGACCGTGTAGGTGACGGTCGAGGTCTGCCCGATCTCCAGGTCGCCGATCCACGTCAACTTCGGCGCCGCATACGACACACCACCGACCGTCGCCGCTCCATCGTTCCGGTAAACGGCGTCGTCGAGCACCTGGGTCAGGTCGTCGGTGAACGTCGCGCCGGTCAGCTTCGTCTGACCGGTGTTGGTGACCGTGACCGTGTACTTCACGACGTCGCCGGGGTTCGCCGACTGCTTGTCGACCGTTTTCTTGATCTCCACGCCCGAAACGGGGGTTTCCGTGCCGCAGTCCGGATCCGTGGAGCCCGGCGGGCAGTTCCCGCCCGGCGTCTCCGACGTCACCACGTTCTTGAGCCGGTTGTCGCCAGTGTTCGGGTTCTTGACCTTGACCGTGTACGTGACCGTGGCCGTCTCGCCGACGCCGAGGTCACCGGTCCAGGTCAGCTTCGGTGCCGCGTACGACAGTCCACCGATCGTCACGGCACCGTCGTTCTGGTAGTCCGCGTCGTCGAGAACCTGCGTGAGGTCATCGGTGAACGTCGCGCCGGTCAGCTTCGTCTGACCGGTGTTGGTGACCGTGACCGTGTACTTCACGACGTCACCGGGATTCGCCGACTGCTTGTCGACCGTCTTCTCGATCAGCAGCCCTGACACCGGAGTCGTGGTACCGCACTTCGGGTCGGTCGAACCCGGCGGACAGTTCCCGCCCGGTGTCTCCGACGTGACCGTGTTGATGAGTTTCTTGTCGCCCGGGACGGGATTCTTGACCTTCACCGTGTACGTCACCACAGACGTGGCGCCGATTTCGAGATCGCCGGTCCACGTCAGGTTCGGCGCCGCATAGGTGACACCACCGATCGTCGCGGCACCGTCGTTCTGGTAGTCCGCGTCGTCGAGAACCTGCGTGAGGTCATCGGTGAAGGTCGCACCGCTCAGCTTCGTCTGCCCAGTGTTCTTGACCGTCACCGTGTACTTCACGACATCGCCCGGATTCACCGACTGCTTGTCCACGGTCTTCTCGATCAGCAGACCCGACACTGGAGTCGTGGTCCCGCACTTCGGGTCGGTCGAACCCGGCGGACAGTTCCCGCCTGGAGTTTCCGACGACACCGCGTTCCTGAGCACATTGTCGCCGGGGTTGGGATTCTTGACCTTCACCGTATACGTCACCACAGACGTGGCACCGACTTCGAGATCGCCGGTCCACGTCAGGTTCGGCGCCGCATAGGTGACACCACCGATCGTCGCCGCGCCATCGTTCTGGTAGACCGCGTCGTCCAGCACCTGCGTGAGGTCATCGGTGAAGGTCGCGCCGGCCAGCTTCGTCTGCCCAGTGTTCTTGACCGTCACCGTGTACTTCACGACGTCACCGGGATTCGCCGACTGCTTGTCCACCGACTTCTCGATCAACAGCCCGGAAACCGGCGTCGTGGTCCCACACTTCGGATCCGTCGAACCCGGCGGGCAATTTCCGCCTGGAGTCTCCGACGTGACCACATTGGACAGTTTCTTGTCGCCGGGGTTCGGGTTCTTGACCTTCACCGTATACGTCACCACAGACGTGGCACCGACTTCCAGGTCACCGGTCCACGTCAGCTTCGGCGCCGCATAGGTGACACCACCGACCGTCGCCGCACCATCGTTCTGATAGTCCGCGTCATCGAGCACCTGCGTGAGGTCATCGGTGAACGTCGCACCGGAGATCTTCGTCTGCCCCGTGTTCCGCACGGTCACCGTGTACTTCACCACATCGCCCGGATTCGCCGACTGCTTGTCCACCGACTTCTCAATCAACAGACCCGACACCGGCGTCGTGGTCCCACACTTCGGATCCGTCGAACCCGGCGGACAGTTACCACCTGGCGTCTCCGACGACACCGCGTTCCTGAGCACATTGTCGCCCGTGTTCGGGCTCTTGACCTTCACCGTGTACGTGACCGTCGACGTCGCACCGACTTCCAAGTCACCGGTCCATGTCAACTTCGGCGCCGCATACGACACACCACCGATCGTCGCCGCACCATCGCCCTGGTAATCCGCGTCATCCAGCACCTGCGTGAGATCGTCGGTGAACGTCGCACCGCTCAGCTTCGTCTGGCCCGTATTCCGCACCGTGACCGTGTACTTCACGACATCGCCCGGATTCGCCGACTGCTTGTCCACCGACTTCTCGATCAACAGCCCGGACACCGGCGTCGTGGTCCCACACTTCGGATCGGTCGAACCCGACGGGCAATTTCCACCAGGAGTCTCCGACGTCACCACGTTCGTCAGCCGATTGTCGCCGGTGTTCGGGCTCTTGACCTTCACCGTGTAGGTGAACTCGGCACTCTGCCCCGCCGCGAGAGTACCGGTCCAGGTCAGCCTCGGCTCCGCATAGGACACCGAACCTGGCGACGCGGTGGCGTCGTCCTGGTAGACCGCGTCGTCCAGCACCCCGGTCAGATCATCCACGACCTTGAGATCCGCCGCGGTCACCTTTCCGGTGTTGGCGACGGTGACCTTGTAGCGCACGACGTCGCCGGGGTTCGCGGATTCCTTGTCCGCGGTCTTCGTCACCGTGTACGACGGCGGCGGCACCTTGGTCTTCGCGCACGCGGCCGCGGGATCGTCCGGGCAGCGGTTGTCCGGCGGGACGACCGGCGGCGGCCCGATCGGAACGGTCGCGCGGTTCACCAGCTCCTTGCCGATGGCGGCCTCTTCGACCTTCACACGCACGGTCAACGTGGCCGTCTCTCCGACGGCGAGGCCGTTCACGGCCCACTCGATCGGCCCGGTACCGGACGCGGTGCCCTTCGACGGCGTGGAGGACACGTAGGTCGTCCCCGGCGGCAAGGTGTCGCGCACCGTGAACGCGGGCACGGGGATCACCCCGGTGTTCCGCACGGCCACCTGATAGGTCAGGGTGTCGCCCGGGATCGCTTCGGCGAGGTCGACCGTCTTCGTCAGCTGGTATCCCGGTGAGGCGACCGTGTTCCGCACCGTGTTCGACGTACGCTCCTGCGGCCGTCCGGTGTCTTCGCCGCGGAAGGTCAGCTTGCCGGTGTTGTCGAGTTTGGTGCCGTCCGGCACCGAGGCACCGACCTTGACCTTGAAGGCGACCTTCTGCGACTGCCCCGGCCTCAGGTTCGGCAGGGTGCAGGTGACCAGCTGCCCGGACGCCGAACAGTCCGGATTCGACCCGGTCACGAACGTGACGCCGTCGGGCAGGGTGTCGGTGAGCACCACGTTCGTCGCGGTGTCGAGATCGGTGACACTGCCGTCGGCGTGCCGGTTGGCGACGTCGAAGGTGTACGTGACCTCGCTGCCCTTGGTGACGTAACCCGGCGGATCGTCGTCGGTGTTGCCGACCGGGTCGTTGGCCTTGGTGATCTGGAGGTCGGGTTCGAGCGCGTCGGTGACGAGCCAGATCGTCTGCGGGTACAGCGCGTCGCCGACGGTGCCGATCTTCACCTGGAGCGCGGTGGTCCCCGCGGGGACCTTGCCGGTGATGTCGATGCTGCGGGCGTCGTAGCCGACGTTGTTCACCGGGTTGGGCTCGCGTGAAGTGACGTTCGTACCCGAACCGGTGGCCGTGACCCGGTCGATGCGGCTACTGAAGGCGTTGTTGGTCGCCACGCCGCCCGGCGCGGGCATCGCGATGGTCTGCAGGCTGGACGCGTCCGGGCCGACCTGGAGGTAGTCGCCGGTGATGGGCGCGTCCCCGTCACCCGCGACGATGCCGAGTTCGACATTGGGCTGACGCGAGGTCGGCGCCTTGATACCGCTCAGCGCGATGGTGGCCGAGCTCGGGGTGCTCCCACCCGCGACCACCTGCATACCGTCCCAGACCTGTAGATACCGCAACGGCTCGCTGGGCAGTTCGTAGGCCACCACCAGCGACCAGCCACCCCAGCAGCCGAGATTCGTCCGGCTGACCGACTGGCCCTGGCAGGCCTGGATGTCAGCGACCGTGTACTGCCCGGTCCCGGCGGCCGTCACGAGGTTCGTGACGTCGGCGGCGCCGCCGTAGGCGTACAGGGTCGGGGAGCCGCCCGTCGTGGTCGCGGGGAACCAGTCGTAGGTTTCGGCGGTGATCCGCTGGTAGGTGCTGGAGCCCGGGGTCTTCACGGAGACCTGGTTGCCCCGGGCCCCGTCGCCGGAGGTCCCGCTGCTGGCGACCGGATTGAACTGCCAGTACAGCCGGGCGTTGAGCACCTTCGCGCCGGCCGGGACGTTCAGGCTCGCCGCGGAGGCGGTGTTGCCGGGAGCGGCCGGGTCGGTCTTGATCCACGACACCGCGCTCGCGTTGCTCGCGGACTCGTTGCAGACCACGCCGACGCCGCACTGCACGACGGAGTTGGCGGCCATCGTGATACCGCCGTGCGCCAGCCCGGAGTACACCGGCTCCGGCCCGATCGGCCGTTCGGTGCCCGCTCCGCGTGGCTGGGTCTGGGCGTTCGCGGGCAGCGGGGCGCCCATCAGCAAGGCCACGACGGCCACCGTGAGCACCGCTATGCCCCGGCGCCACCGATTCCGCCCACGACGTTCCGCCATGCCGCCTCCGCCTCACCCCTCGCTCCCGTCGACCCAGGTCAGGACGGCGGGGACTGCGAGCTCAAGTGGTGGTCATCCTGGGTCGGCAAGATCGTCGACGGCAACCGGGATCGGCGGTGTCGCCGGGATAGAACCCGTTGAGTGGCCCCGAAACCCCCGGACGGGTGATGAATTCACTGTCCACAACGGACGCGGCAAGGAGTGGCGTTTTCGCGCGAAACCTGCCATTGTCGAACATGTGATCGATCTCCCTTATCGCGGCTCCGGCCCTTATTGCTACGCCCATTCCCTCGCGATGATGCTCGGCTCCGAGGCTCCGGGCGCCGACGTGCTCGAAACCGTGACCGGCAGCCCCTTCGGCATGCAGCTGATCGGCGGTTCGTTGCCGTTCTTCGACGCCTTCGGCTGGGATCCCGATCTCGGTATCGGCGAGGCCCTCGACGTCCTCGGCTGGCGCGCGGAAACGGCGAGCGAGCCGGATCCGGATGCCGCCTTCGCCCGGCTCGTCGAGAGCCTCGCCGACGGCCCGGTCCTGCTCGGTCCGGTCGAAATGGGGCACCTGCGCCACCAGCCGGGGATGACCGGCCCGATCGGCGCCGACCATTTCCTGGTCGCGCTCGCCGCGGACGACGAGTCCGTCACCGCCCACGACCCGCAGGGCTACCCGTACGCGCGGATCCCGCGGGCGGATTTCGCCGCTGCCTGGCGCGCCGAAACGGTCGCTTACGGCAAACCGCACACGATGCGGACGAAGTTCGTGCGGCACACCTTCGTCGAAGACGAGGCCGCGATCGTGGCGTCGCTTCCCAGGGCGGTCAGGCGGCTCAGCGGGGAGAACGACACCGGGCTCCCGCCCGGCACGCTCGGCAACGGCGACGCGGCACTCGCGCTCGCCGACCGGATCGGCTCCGGCGGCGACCCGGACCTGCGGGGACTGCTCATCCATTTCGTCGTGCGCCTCGGCGCTCGACGGACGGCCGACGCCGCGGCGTGCCTGCGCCGGGTCGGCCGCGAAAAGGCCGCCGCCGTCCTCGCCACGCAGGCTCGGCTGATCGGCTCGTTGCAGTACGACCTCGTCGTCGAGGACGACGCACGCGCCGCCGCGACCCTCCGGGCGCTCGCCCCGACCTACGAAGAACTCAGGCGGGCGCTCACGTCATCCTGACGATTTCGCGGACGAGCACGTCGGGCTCGGTCAACGGGACGTAGTGGCCGGACCGCTCCGCGATGACGTGCCTGCCGCCGGGCGAGAGGCTCACCCGGTGAGCGTGTGAGGCGTTCGTCCGCGCCCTCATGCCGGCGGAGAAGCCGCCACCGCCGAGTCCGCCGGACACCACGGTGACCGGGATGTCGCCGAGCACCGGCGGATCCTGCCGCCAGAGGGCCAGTTCGTCGAGGAAGGTGCGGGACTGCTCCCGCTGGGTCCGCACCGTCCCAATGGTGAAGGCCTCCCGTTCGAGCTCGCGGCGGACGTCTTCCGGGACCCCCGCAGCAGGCCGCGGAAGACGAACTTGAGCAGGCCCAGCCGCGCGAGCACGGCGCCGAGCCGGAGCATGACGCGTTCACCGGTGCGGAAGGCGCGGCCGAAGAGGACGTCCGCCGCTTCGTCGGTCGGATCGACCAGCACCAGCCCGGCGATCCGCTCCGGACGTCGGGCGGCGGCCTGCCGCACGATCGGCCCGCCGGCGCTGTGCCCGACGAGGACGTACGGCCCCTGGCCGAAATGATCGAGGACGTCGTTGAGGTCGTCGGCCATCCGCCGCAGCGTGCGACCGCCGGGGTCGGGGGCGCTGCGGCCGAGCCCGGACCGGTCGTAGACGATCGCACGGGCGTACCGGGCGACCTCCGGCTGGACCGCCGCCCACGACGATCGGGTGGCCGCGGCACCCGCCTCGAACACGACCGTCGGCCCGGTGGATCCCTCGGGCCCCGGGTGCACCATCGCGTGAAGCCGTCTGCCGTCGCGGGTGACGACCCATTCCGGCTCACCTTGGGTATGGGTCATCTCGCGGTGATCCTCCAGCCGGTGGCGTCGATCTGGCGCCGCCAGAATTCGGCGAAACGTCCTTGTCCGGCAAGGAGTTCTTCGACGGTGCCGTCCTCGGCGATCCGCCCGTCCTCCAGGAACAGGACCCGGTCCGCGTGCCGGATCCCGGCGATCCGGTGGGTGACGATCACTCGCGTCCGCGGCACGGGATCGGCGCTGAGCGAGCGGACCACGGCGTCCTCGTTTTCGGTGTCCAGCGCGCTCGTGGCCTCGTCGACCAGCAGCACCGGCGCCGGTTTGAGCAACGCGCGGGCGATGGACACCCGCTGCCGCTCACCGCCGGAGAGCGCGCCGCCCGCCTCGCCGACGGCCGTGTGCTCCAGCAGTTCGTCCACCCTGGCGAGCCCGGCGACCTCGGCGATCCTCTCGTCGCTCGCCGAGGGATCCCCGGCGAGCACGTTGTCGCGCACCGAACCGTCGAAGAGATACGGCTGCTGGAAGACGACGGTGACGAGATCCCGGCGGGCGGCCGCGGACAACCCGGCGAGGTCGGTTCCGTCGGCGAGCACTCGCCCGCTGGTGGTCTGGTACAGGCCGGCGAGCAGCGCGAGGACGGTGCTCTTGCCCGAGCCGGACGGCCCGACGATCGCGGTCGTCGTCCCCGGTTCGAGGGTGAGGTCGAAGTCCTCCAGCACGTTCTCGGTCCCGGCCGCGTACCGGAACCCGACCTTCTCGAAGCGGATCAGCGGAGCCTCGGCCGGTGCCGCGGCCTCCCCCGACGGGGCGACCGGTGCGATGAGCACGGTGCGGATGCGGCCGAGTGCGGTGGCGGCGGTTTCGATACCGGGCGCGAGATCGCCGAGCGCGGTGAACGGTTCCAGATACCGGGCGATCACGACGATCAGCGCGATGGCCTCGGGCACGCTCAAACCGCCTTGTGTGACAAGGAGAACGGTCGTCCCGGCGAGCAGGACCAGCGCCAGCTGACCGGCGACGCCGAACAGCACCTGCCCCGGGATCTGCAGACACAGCAGCCGGACGGTCGCGCCATGGTGCGCGGCGAGCGCGGCACCGGCGTGACTGCGCGCGGGTTCCACACGGCGGGCGGCGCGCAATGTCTGCTGGGTACGGGCGAACTCGACGATCCGCTCCGTCAGTGTGGTGTTCGTGTCGGCCGCAGCGCGGTCGGCGCGCCGGGTGATCCGCCCGGTCGCCCACAGCGCGCCCAGCAGTACCGGGACCCCGGCCAGCGCGGCGACGCCGAGCGGCCAGGCGATCGGCAGCAGGGCCAGCGCGATCGCGATCGGCAGGAGGACCGCGCCGATGAGCGGGGTGAGCAGGTAGCCGGCCAGGCCGACGAGATCGGGTCCGGTGGCGGCGATCGCCTGACGGGCGGTCTGTGTGTGCTCACTGTCCAACCAGGACAGCCGGACGTTCGTCAGATGCTCGGCGACGTCGTGCTGGGCGTGGTCCAGCACGCCGAACCCGAGCTCGAACCCGAGCCGCCCCACGACGGCGTCGACGGCCCAGCCCGCCGCGGTGGAGGCCGCGAGCGCACCCAGCCAGGGCAGCGCGTCCGAGGGTTCCGCACCGAACAAGGCGCCCACCAACGGAACCAGCAGCACGACACCGGCGGCGCGCAGGAGCACCGACAGCACGGCGAGCACGACATAACGCCGGAACGCCGCGCGTTTCGGGCCGGGGATCAGGTCCAGCAGTGTGCGGATCACGCGGTCACCCCCGCACCGGCACCGGCCTGCCACAAGCGGGCGTACCGCCCTTCCGAAGCGAGAAGTTCTTCGTGGGTCCCGCTTTCGGCGATTCGCCCGCGGTCGAGGACCACGATCCGGTCGGCACCGGTGACGGTGTGCAGCCGATGGGCGATGACGAGGACGGTCCGGCCCGCGGTGAGCCGGTCGAGTGCTTGTTGCACGAGGTACTCCGACTCGGGATCGGCGAAGGCGGTCGCCTCGTCGAGGACGAGGACGGGGGCGTCGGCGAGGATCGTGCGGGCGATGGCCACCCGCTGGCGTTCCCCGCCGGACAGCTGGGAACCGGCACCGAGAACGGTGTCGTAACCCTGCGGCAGCCGCAAGATCCGCTCGTGGATCTGCGCGTCGCGGGCCGCGGCGACGACCTGGTCTTCGGTGGCGCCGGGGACGGCGAGGGCGATGTTCTCCCGCACGGTCCCCTTGACGAGCTGCGGATCCTGCAGGACGAATCCCACCCGGCCGTAGAGTTCGTCGGCGGTGAAGGCGCGGACGTCCCGGCCGCCGACCAGGATCGCGCCCTCGGTGACGTCGTGGAACCGCGCGACCAGGGCGGCGAGGGTCGACTTCCCCGCTCCCGACGGGCCGACCAGCGCGGTCACCGTGCCGGGCCGCAAGATCAGGGAGATGTCCTCCAGTACGGGAACGCCGGTGCGGTAGGCGAAACCCACGCGGTCCAGTTCCACCGTGCCCGGCTCGACGCCGTCCCGGTCCTTGAGTTCCACTGTGGACAGTTCCGGCTCGTCGAGCACGACCTGGACGCGGCGGGCGGCCAGCATCCCCTCGCGGACACCGCCGAGGCCGTACCCGATGCCCAGCAGCCGCGCGCCGAAGGTGGTGCCCAGCAGCAGGAACGGGATCAGGGTCACCGGCTCCATGCCGCCACCCGAGATCCTCAGTGTCCCGGCGCCGGTGATCAGGAGCAGGAAGGTCGCGGGTCTGGTGGCGAAGTCCAGCATGGTCTTCTTGCCGGTGAACGGACGCTGCCAGTCGCCGAGGAAACCGATGTACTCGTCGAGCCGCCGACGGAACGACGAAGCCGCGGCGCCGCCGAACACACGGATCACCGGCTGCCCCTCCAGGTACGCGCCCGCCTCGCCCGCCATCCGTTCCGCCCAGCGCATCGCCTGGCCGGTCTTGGGTCCCGATTGGACGACCATGATCGACGTGGTGACGAGGTAGACGAGAATCGGGACGAGCAGGACGAGCGCGAGCCGCCAGTCCACCGCGAACAGATAGGCCAGCACCGCGACCGGCGCGACGACGGCCGCCACCGCGTCGGGAACGGCGTGCGTGACCAGATAGTGCAGCGAAAGCGTGTCGCCCTGCACGAGTTTCGCGACCGTGCCCGAACCGCGCGCGGTGAACCAGCCCAGCGGCAGCCGCGCGAGCTTGCCCAAGAGCCGCTGCCGCAGATCCCGGGCGAAACGCGCGTCGGCCGCGTGCAGCCAGAGCACGACCGCGGATTCGAACAGTGTTCCCACGCCCAGCAGCACCAGCGCCGCGACGCCCATCGCCCACAGCGATTCGCCGCCCGCGAGCAGCCGCCGGACCAGTTCGACCAGCAGCACGAACGGCGCGAGACCGATCAGCGTCACGACGGCCTGCAAGAGGCCGGCGAAGATCAGCGTCCTGCGCACCGGCGCGAGCAGGCGTCCGGCCGCCTGTGCCCGCCATGCTCCCTTGGGCGCCTCCTTGACGGGTTTCACGACTTCGGCGGCCGGTTCCTCCTTCTCCCCGCGGAACGCGCCCATGGCTCGGCCGTAGTACCAGTACGCCCGGCCGTGCACCTCGGATTTGGGAAAGCCGAACGTGTCGCGCAAACGCGTCTTCAGCTGCTTGAACGAACCGGCTTCCGTCGCGATCCATGCCTGCCAGTCCGACCAGTCGCGCGTCTCGATCGCCGCGGCCAGCGAGGTCGCGTCGAGACGTGGCACCCAGTGCACGGTCAGCCTCGCGTGCTCCCCCAGCGGGATCAGGCGATCGGTGTCGTCGTGCTCTTCGAGGTACAGCTCGATCGGGATTTCGGCCGGGACCACCTCGAGGATCGCGTTGATCGCGGGGATCGAGGCGGAGTCGCCGATCAGCAGGTAACCGGCCGGAGGTTCCGCGAGAACCGAGAAGGACGAGGAACCCAGTGACATCACCGGGACCTTCGCTCCGGGCCGCGCTTCCCGCAGCCACCGAGAGGCGGGTCCGGCGGGCTCGTGCAGGACGACGTCGATGGCGAAAGTGCCGGCTTCAGGATCGGCTTTGGTGAGGGTGTAGGCGCGTTGGAACTCCGTCGTGCCGCCTTCCGGATCCGGGAACCAGAACCGGAGCCAGGCCGTCGGCTCCACGACGACGTCCTCGAACAACGTCGGTGAGACGAACCGGATCCGCACGAAACGCGGCGTGATCTCTTCTGTCCCGACGACGGTCGCTTCGTGGTCTCTGGCTCCGAAACCCCGCATCACCGCGCCCTGGAACCCGCGCGCCATCACAGACCCTCCCCCGTGGCCGCCAGATCGGCCACCATCTCGGCGACCGGCCTGCCCGGCGGGCAGGACTCGATCAACCCGCGAATCGACGCGGTCAGCAGCAGCCGCACGTACTCGGGCCGCGGTACCTCCGGCAACGCGGCGGACGGCCCGGCGAGCCGGTCGTCGCGGGACAACCGGTCGCGGACGGCCTGCCGCTCCCGGTCCAGCCCGTCGCCGTCGGCCTCCTCCGCGGCCATGCTGTTCTCCTCGGACGCGGTCATCGCGATGGTCAGCGACGCGACGGCGCCACTGAGCACGATCGCGGCGGCGGGCTCGTAACCCCGGCGGACGAGGGCGTCGACCTCGGTGTTCAGCAGGCGCTGACCGCCGTCACCGCGTGGGAACAGCAACTGGAGGTAGGTGACGAGGCCAGGATGGTCCAGCACGAAGGCCCGCATCTGCAGAGCGAAGGACAGCAAATGCTGTTCGAGGCCGTGCCGGGGATCGTCCCGGAGCCGCAGCTCGGCCAGGATGCTCTCGCCGACCAGCCGCTCCAGGCCCCACCGGCCGTCGACGTGCCGGTACAGGGCGGTCGCGGTCACCCCCAGCCGGACCGCGACCGCCTTGACACTGAGCCGGCGCATCCCGAGCTCGCGACCGGCACGCAGGATGTCGTCCCGCGCGATCATCGCCGGACGGCCACCGATCTTCGGCATTTCGCCCCTTCGCGGCCAAGGAAAGTTATAGGGGGAAACTAAGGGTAGGCTTAGTTTGGTGTCAAGACACGGTTCGGCTGGTGGCCGGAAGCTGCCAAGGGGTTGCCTTCGATCGCGCTGTGACCATGTCGCCAAACGAACGAACACCGGCGAGACCGCCGAAGCGGCCCCACCGGTGTTTTCCCTCCCGCCCTGCCGGCGAGTCTCAGCAGGTTCAGAACGTGATGGCGAACCCGTCGATCGAGCCGGTGTCGAACCGGTAGACGTCCTGCGCGCTCAGCTTCCAGGTGCCGTTGGCCGCCTCACCGGAAGCGTCGACCGTGAAGGTCTCGTGCACGCCGTCGGCCGAACCGACTCCGCCCGACTCCTTGAGCCGGTAGGCCTTGCCACTCGGCCCGATCAGGTCGAGCACGAGGTCCGCGGTGTAGGTGTGCGAGATGTCCACCTTCACCGGCAGCGAAGCGGAAGCCTTGCCGTCACAGCCTTCCTGGGTCACGGAACTGGTCACCGCCGCCCCGGCGTCCGGAATGGACACCGGCGTGGTGTTCGACTTGGCCCCGCACTGCGGCCCGGGGCCACCGCTGCCGATCGACGAGACGTTCAGCAGCTTGTTCGGCGAGCCGCTGCCCGCGTTCTTGATGACACCCGCGGTCGCGCCGTTCACCAGCGCGTCCCGCACCTGTTGCGGAGTGGCGCCGGGGTTGGCCGACAGGTAGAGCGCGGCCGCGCCGACGACGTGCGGTGTCGCCATCGAAGTCCCGTTCATCACCGCCGAACCGCCGCTGCTCGGGCTCAGCGACGTGATGTTCGAACCGGGGGCGAAGATGTCGGTGCAGCTTCCGTAGTTCGAGAACGAAGACCGGTTGTCCGAGGAGTCCGAGGCGTTGACCGTGATCGCCTCGGGCACCCGGGCCGGGCTGGTGTTGCAGGCGTCGGTGGAGGCGTTGCCCGCCGCCACGCCGTAGACGACACCCGACGCGATCGACCGCTTCACCGCGTCGTCCCCGACCCCGGGGGCGTCCATGGTCAGGCTCATGTTCGCCACGGCGGGCTTCTTGGCGTTCGCCGTCACCCAGTCGACGGCGTCGATGATGCCCGAGTCCGGACCGGAGTTGTTGCAGCCCAATACTTTCAACCCGACAATCTTGACCTTCTTCGCGACCCCGTAGGTCTTGCTGCCGATCGTGCCCGCGGTGTGACTGCCGTGTCCGTTGCAGTCCGTGCCGTCGCCACCCATGAAATCCTTGCCGAGGCCGGCGCGCCCTTCGTACTCCGGATTCGACGGGTTGATGCCGCTGTCGAGGTCGTACGCCGTGACGCCCGCGCCCTCGTTGGGATACGTGTAGGCCTTGTCGAGCGGGAGGTTCTTCTGGTCGACCCGGTCCAGGCCCCAGGTCGGGTTCTGCTGGGTGCCGGTGCCGCGCGCGGTGCCGTCTTCGTACACCGCCTTGACCGACGGGTCCGCGGCCAGCTTCCGCGCTTCCGCGGGGGTCATGCTCTTGGCCGAGAACCCGCGGATGGCCGACGTCCAGACCGAACGGACCTCACCGCCGTACCGTTTGGCCAGATCGGCCGAAGCCGACTGTCCCGCCGCGGCGACGTCATGGAGGACGACGATGTACTGGTCGCCGTAGTGCACCTTGGCGGGGATCACCACACCTTCGGCCTCGGCGGCGACGGCCGTTCCGGCGCCGAGGGCGAGCAACGGGCTCAGCAGGCCGAGCGCCAGCAGGGTTTTCGTCTTGTCACGCATGGGAATTCCCCTCTTTTTCGGTGAAGATCACTGGACGGTGAGGGTGTAGGTGGTGGTCGCGGTCTTGCCACTGCCGTCCTTGGCGGTCACCGTGACCGGGTACGTGCCCGGCTGGAACGGCGCGAAGACCTGCATGGTCGAACTGCCACCGCTCGACACGCTCTGCGGCGAGAAGAACGGGTTGGTCGGCAGTCCGGATCCACTGGCGGACAAGGTGATCGAGCCGGTGCCCCCGGCCGCGGTGACCGTCGCGCTCACCAGCGAGCCCGCGCGGCCGGATCCCGAAGACGGGTTCACGGTCACCTTCAGGTCGCCGACCGGAGGTTCACCCGCGCCGACGGTGAGCGAGAGTCCCGCGGTGGCCGTCTCGGTGGTGCCCTTTCCGGAAACCGTGACCTGATAAGTCTTTTCCGGAGTGCCGGCGGCGGTCTCGATGGTCAGCTTCGCCACCTCACCCGCCTTGATCGTGGCGGGCTGGAACGTGGCCTTGGCACCTTCGGGCAGTCCCGACGCCGACAGGGTGACGCTCTCGGCGCCGTTCTTGCCCGGTTCGCTCGTGACACTCGCCGACACGTACTTCCCCGGCAGGACCTTCACCGACGAGGGCGAAGCCGCGAGAGTGAAGGCGTCACCCGGCTGTTCGCCGCCGATCTGCTCGGCGACCCAGTCCCCCATCTCGTTGTTGAGCCTGCTGTAGACGCTGTACCAGCGGAAGTCGCTGCGGCTCCACGAGGTGACCCCGACAACCTTCCCGTTCACGACGAACGGGCCGCCGGAGTCGCCCGGCAGGACGGTCTTGCGGCCGTCGGGGTAACCGGCGCAGATCATCGTCTTCGGGTCGACGCCGTTCTCCACGCCGGTGCACTGGCTCGCGTTCACGATCGGCAACGTCAGCTTGTGCAGCGTGACGTCCTGCGTGGAGTCGTTGATGTCCTTCTTTCCGTACCCGAGGCTGAACCCGTCCTTGCCCGGCGCCTCCAGGCCGGTGTCTGCGGACGTGGCGACCTTCGCGTAGCCGCCGGGCGGGACCGGGATGTCGCCGTCGACGGTGATCACCGCGACGTCGTAACCGTTCCAGGGCTGGGTGAACCTGGGGTGGATCTTGTAGTCGACGGCCTTCAGCTGGGTGCCGCCCGCGCTCTTCAGGTCGTCGAGTCCATAAAGGACGCTCTTCTCACCCGACAGCTCCTTGCAGTGGGCCGCGACCAGGACCTTCCGCGGCGCGATGACGGAGCCGGAGCAGCTCTGCCCCTTCGGTCGCGAGCCACCTTCCCGCAGCGCGGCGATGACGTGCGGGTAGTCCTTCACCGACACCGGTGTGCCGCCGATGCTCTGGCCCTGGACGCCACCCGCCGGCAGGGGCGCGGCATCGGTGGGACTGATGGCGCTCAGGGGATCGGCCGGTGCCGCACCGGCGAAGCCCGCCGCCGGCGCCAGGGCGGCCATGGTCAGGGCGACCACGCCGAAGATCCGTTTTCCGCTCACGGTGATTCCTTTCCGGGAAATCGCGACTGCCCGACAACTGTCGATCGGCGGCGGAAACGGAACAACAGTGGAGCGCGGCGGATGGCCCACTATTTAAAGAAACCGCCTCTCACCTGCGGTTTCTCCCGACGTACCCAGCGAATCGCGGAATACGGACCCTTAAGGAATGGTTGGAGAACCGTCGCCGAGCAGGTCCTCGGTCAGGACGGTGCGCGAAGGCAGGCCCAATTTCCGGAGCGCCCGTCCGACGTGGATCTCGACCGTCCTCGGCGACAGGAACAACCGCTCGCCGATCTCCCGGTTCGTGAGGTTCTGGGCGGCGAGCCGGGCGACTTCGAGTTCCCTCGGCGACAACGCTTCGCCGTAGCCCTTGCGGCCGCGCCGCGGCATCTCCGGATCGCACCGCCGCAGCGAACGACGACAGCGGAGCGCGTCCACGGCGGCACCGAGGCTCGCGTACGTCGTCTCCGCGGTGGTGAAGGACGCGACGGCACGCGCCCGCTCCCCAGCTTCGGAGAAACATCCGGCCGCGAGTTCGTCGGCGTAGGCGGCGAAATACGGGAGAGGCAGCGCACTGTAGGCCTGCGCCGCACCGAGCAGCAGATCACCGGCGGCGAGCGTCTCGCCACGCGCCTGGGTGAGCATGCCCCGGCACAGCAGCGCCGACGCGTTCGCGACCGGTGCGTCCTTGCCGTCGATACCCTGCCGGTACTCCGCGAGGAGCTCCCTCGCCTCGACGTGCTGCCCCAGCCCGAGCATGGTGCGCACGGCGAACGGCATCAGTTCGGCCGCCCAGACCCAATTGTTCTTGCGCCGCACGGTTTCCAGGCCGAATTCGGCGAGGCGCCTTGCCGCCTGGAGGTCCTTGCCCGCCTGATGGACCGCCACGCGACCCGCGTACGCCGAAGCCTGCACCGGGACGCTGCCCGCGGAAAGCGCGAACGCCGCGTCGAAACTGCGCAGTGCCGCCGTCGGCCGGTGCTGCCCGTACTCGTACCAGCCGAGCACCAGCAGCGGCTCGGCCGCCAGTGAACCGTCCTTGTCGACCCGCGTCAGCATCGCCCGCGCCTTCTCCGCGACGCTCGCCCACTCCCCCATCGCGAGGTCCAGCCGTAGTTCCGTGCCGTCGGCCAGCGCGTCGAGATACGGCTGGTGGTCGTCACGGATCAGTCGACGCGCCGTCGTGAGGTAGGCCCGCGCCACCGGGTAATGCCCGTTCCACGCCACCGCGTCGGCCAGGTTGATGTAGGTGCGGGCCACCTGACGGCAGACCTCGGCCGACTCCGGGGCCCGTGGCAGGTCGGCGATCTCGTCCCAGGCCTCCGGATCGGCGATCTGCATCCGCGCCGAAAGCCGGTTCGCCGTGATCGCGGCGAGCAGCCCGGCGTCGCGTTCCCCCTTGCTCACCTGTACGGCCTCGTCGAGCCAGCGGAAGTTCTCCTCCACCGGGACGGTGCCGATATGCGGGAGCGCCAGGGTGACCAATCCCCTGGCGAGCAGCGCCTGCCGCCTGCCGAGGTCGGCCGCGCCGAGTTCGATCTCGAGCCTGCCCGCTTCGACCTTGCCCACCTGATTGATCAGCACCTGTCCGAGATGGACCCGGATCTCGCCCCGCGCGGCCTTGCTCAGCGGCCATTCGCGCAGGATCTCCCGCAGGAGCCGGACCGTACCGGCGTGCGCGATACTGCGCGGCAGTTCCCTGCCGAGCCGGACGGCGAACGATTCGCGCGCGGTCCGAGGGAGTTCCGTGTCCCGCAAGGCCGTTTCGAGCAGACGGCTCGCTTCCTCCGTCCGGCCGTCTTCGATGGCGTCGTCGACCGCCACACCGGTCCACTGTGTCCACGCGGCGATGTCACCTGCCAACCGCGCATGACGGGCGATGAGGGACGCGCGGGGTTCGACGCTCGCGGCGAGCCGGGCGGCGGCGCGTCCGTGCATCGCGCACCGCTGAGGTCCGGGAAGCAACGCGTAGACCGCTTCGGCGATCAGCGGGCTCCCCGAGACGTAGCGGCCGCGGCCGAGGTCACGCAGCAGTCCCGCCTCGACCGCTTCGGTGATCGCGCCGGAGATCTCCCCGGTCGACGGTGCCGCGACCGCACCCAGATCCGGTTCCCCGGCGGGCGATCCCAGCACCGCGGCCGCGCGGACGACGTCTTGCGCCGCAGGACCGATCGCCGCCATCAGGCCGGAGACCCGGCTCCGCACGAGCGGCGGCACGGTCGCCGACGCCAGTCTGTCCGCCGTAAGCGACTCGGCGGTGTCGCCGACGCTCTGGACCAAAGCCGTCAGGTCGACGGCGATCCCGGACGTGCGCCGGTGCGCGGCTTCGGCGAAATCCGGTGCGCAGCGGCCGAAGGACGCGTCCAGCAGCGTCCGCGCCTGGACCACGGTGAACGCGGCGAGCGAGAAATGCGCGGTGGTCTCACCCAGCGGCGGCAATCGCCGCGGGCCGCACGCAGCCACGCTCACCACCACACTCAGCGGCGGCACCGGGGAGGCCGCGAGTCCGCGCAGGAACTCCCACGTGTCGTCGTCGGCGGAGTGGACGTCGTCGAGTACCAGTACCGCGGGACCGCAGCCGGTCAGTACTTCGCGCACGGCGCGGAACTCCTGCTGCCGGACGGTCTCGGCGTCCGCGTTCTCCGGGAACGGCGGCAACCACGGGGACCATTCGGGGATCAGCCGTCGCAGGACACCCGTCACCGGCGAGAAACCGGCCGCGTGGGCGGCGGCGACGTCGCTCTTCGCGAGCAGCGCGTCGACCAACGGCGCCAGCCGGCCCGGCCGCGCGAAGGAGCCGCACCGAGCGGACCAGACCACACGCGACGCGATCCCGGGATGGGCGACCAGTTCTTCGAGCAGACGGCTGCGGCCCACACCCGGTCCGCCCTCGATGACGGCGACCGACGGCGGGCGCGAGGCGACGCGCACCAGTTCGGCCAGTTCGGTGTCGCGGGCCACGAACACCGGTGCCGCACCGATCGTCGGCATGCTCGGGACCCTACCGATCGGACACCCGCCGAAAGGCGGGAACACGAACAGTGACCGGGGTCCGCACGCTTTCCGCTGGTCCACACCACGGGAGTCACGACGTCTCCGCACCGTTAACTCGAACGGGCGACGCCGACCTGCGGTAACACCGGCATCCGCATCGGCAATACGGACCCTTAGGTATTGCCGCGAACCTTGCCACGGGGCCACCAGAGGGTGAATCTCAGACTATTCGCAGTGCCCCTCTGTCACCTCGCCACAGCGCTCACCCCCTGCTCGCGCCGGACGGTCACCCAGCCGGGTAGCCGAAGTCCCCACCTGTCCCTTACGGGTAGCCACCCGCGCTTGCTTCGCGTTCGACCATCCAGTTAGGAGTGTTCCGACGGTGAAGACCTCATTCAGGCGCGGGCTGGCCACCGCCTTCGCCGGTGTCGCCGCGTTGGTCGCCTTGCAGGCGCCCGCCTCCGCGGCGCCCGCCGTCACGGCGGCCACCACGATCCCGATCAGGATGCAGGCACAGGAGAAGAGCAACTGGTGCTGGGACGCCAGTGGCAACACGATCGCCGCGTGGTGGGGGCATTCCCTCACCCAGACGAAGTTCTGCCAGATCGCGCACAACGAGTCCGGAACGGACTGCGCGAACAACCAGGGCTACCTGAGTGATCAGCAGCGGGTGTTCCGCTGGCTGGGGTTCAGCAACGTCGGCACCTACAGTTCGTCCGGCCAGACGCTGAGCTTCGCCTCCATCAAGAGCCAGGTCGACGCGCGGCAGCCGATCGGCACCCGGATCGGCTGGCGCAACGGCGGCGGGCATATGCACGTGCTCTACGGCTACGACAACACCAACGGCGCGACGACGGTGTACTACGGCGACCCGTGGGGCTCGAGCCCCCGCTACAACCAGATGAGCTACAACGCCTACCGGTCCAACAACTCGTTCACCTGGACCCACACCGTCTACGGGATCAAGGACTGAAACCATGAAGCGAACCTTCCTCGGCGCCACGATCCTCGCCCTCGGACTGTCACTGGCGCTCGGCGGCCACGCCTCCGCCGCCGACGCCCCCAGCGGCGCGCCCACCGCCGCCGACCTCGCCGCGGTGTCCACAGTGGTCACCAGTGACGCGACCACCCAACGGCTCGCCAACGCGCAGTTCCCCGGCGCCGCCAAGGCGGACACGGCCGTCGCAGCCAGGACCGCCAAGGCGGATCCGCGGACACCGGTCGCGGTCTACCAGCCGACCGCCGCCTTCATCGCCGGTACTTCCTCCGTCCCGGCCGAACTCGCCTACGTCGCCACACCCGCCACGCTGGGCAACGGCGACGCCGCGACCGTGTGGTCGCAGCGCGAAGGCTCGGGGTGGTCGGTCTACAACGTCGCCTCGGGTGACGTCGAAAAGCGCCTCGCGGCGCGGGCGGGCAAGGGCTACCTCCTGAGCGAACCTCAGGCGGGCGCCTGGTACGCCGTCGACGGGGACACCGTGACCGTCCTCGACGGCTCGTCGGTGGCGAAGACCGGCGAGACGATGACGCTCGCCGCCTACCGCGAGGCCCTGCAGAGCCGCTACGGCGACAAGCTGCCCGGCTCGACCTACGACCGCACCGGTGCCGCCGGCGGTTACGGTGCCGCCCCCGTGGGCGGCACCGAGGTGCCGTGGTGGCCGTACGCGCTCGGCGCTGTCTTCCTCGCCGCCGCGGGCGCGGCCGTCACTCTGCGGCTCCGCAGGCAGTAAGCGCCAAGGGT
Organism: Amycolatopsis sp. NPDC043885; assembly: GCF_056435685.1. Lineage (NCBI taxonomy): Bacteria > Bacillati > Actinomycetota > Actinomycetes > Pseudonocardiales > Pseudonocardiaceae > Amycolatopsis > Amycolatopsis sp. NPDC043885. The sequence continues at coordinate 162,992 of NZ_JBWKEA010000010.1, read as the reverse complement.
GCCGGGACCGCGCGGGGTCCCGGCACCTCCGCGTTTTTCGGATGCGTGACCGGTGGACCTGCTGTGATCATGGCGGCGTGGACTTCAGGATCGATGACCCGGCCAGGCTGGGAGAAACCGGACTACCCGACGGACGCGTTCTCGGCTGGGCCGAGTGGGGCCCCCTAGACGGCGAAGTCGTGCTGCTGATCCCCGGCGCGGCGACGAGCCGTCGGCTGGGGCTGCCCGCCGGAGTGGTGGAGTCGCTGAACGTCCGGCTGGTCACGGTCGACCGGCCGGGGCTCGGCTCTTCCAGCCCGCTGGCGGATCGCACGTTCGCCGATTTCGCCGCGGACATCGCCTGTCTCGCGGGCGAACGGGGTTTCGGGATCCCGCCGATGATCGCCAACTCACAGGGTGCCCCGTTCGCCTTCGCCTGCGCCGCGGCGGGAGCGGCCGGTCCGCTCGCCATCGTGTCCGGCGCGGACGAGATCAGCGGGCCGGAGTTCACCGGGAAGCTGCCCGAAGAGCTGGCGGGACTGGTCGCTCTGGTCGCTTCCGATGCCGCCCGCGCGGAAGCCGTCTTCACCGGTTTCGACGCCGACGCCATGTGGAACCTGGTGACGCGCTCCGCCCCGGACGCCGATCTGGCGGTCTACACCGCTCCGTCGTTCGAGTCCGCCTACCGTCGGGCGATGGCCGAGGCGTTCGGCCAGGGCCCGGCGGGGTACGCCCGCGACACCGTCCTCGCCATGGGCCGCTGGCCGTTCGCGTTGTCTTCGATCACCGGTCACGTCGATCTCTGGTACGGCGGACAGGACCGAAGCCACTCTCCCGACAACGGGGTCACCCTCGCCGGTCGCCTTCCCGATGCCACCCTCCGGATCGTCCCCGGCATCGGCGGCGCGGTCCTGTGGACGCACGCCGCCGAGGTCCTGCGCACGCTGCTCGGCAGGGACGGTCAGGCGAAGGTGTAGTCCTCAAGCGGGAAGCTCCCGGCCTCCTTGATGGCGTTCAACGTGGAGGACGGGCGGAGCAGGGTCGCCTCCCCGTGCGGGTTGAAGTAGTAGCTGTTCGCCGGGGCGCAGTCGCCGAGGGTGAAGATCGAGTCGCCGAGGCGTTCGGTCATCCGGTCGAGGAACGCGTCGTTGGCCTCCCGCGTGACCTCGAACTCGGTCGCGCCGCGCCGCCGCATGGCGCCGAAGAGCCGGTCCATATGCCGCATCTGTGTCTCGATGGTGGTGAAATAGGACAGTCCCGAGTAGGAATACGGGCTGTTGAGCGAGATGAAGTTGGGGAACTTGGGGATCGCCACCCCCTCGTAGGCCTGGAAACGGTTCTCCCGCCACCATTTCCCGAGGTTCCGGCCGTCGCGCCCGATGATCTCGATCGCCGGGAAGTTCGCCTCCCACAGATCGAATCCGGTCGCCAGCACCAGGACGTCGATCTCCCGCCGCCCTCCGTCGGCGGTCTCGATCCCGGTTTCGTCGATCTTCGCGATCGACGTCGTCTCCAGGTGCACGTGGTCCTTGGTGAAGGCCGGGTAGTACTCGTTGGAGAACGTCGGGCGCTTGCAGCCGAACGAATAGCGCGGCGTCAGTTCCGCGCGCAGCCGCGGATCCCGCACCTGACGGCGCAGATGCGCCTGGCACCACAGCTTGCCGAGCCGGTTCGCCATCGGCAGTTGCCTGTAGTGCAGGACACCGGACACCATCATCAACTCCAGCAGCGCGGTCCCGGTCAGCCGGGCGGCCCGCTGGGTGAACGGGACCGCGGCGAACGCGCACCGGACCGCCTTGGGCACCGGGAAGTCCAGCTTGGGGCTCACCCAGATCGGCGTCCGCTGGTACACGGTGAGCTCGCGCGCGATCTTCGCGATCTCGGGGATCATTTGGACCGCGGTCGCGCCGGTGCCGATCACCGCGACCCGCTTGCCCGCGAGGTCGTACTCGTCGTCCCAGGCGGTGGTGTGGATGATCTTGCCGCCGAACGTGTCGATCCCGGCGATGTCGGGTTTCTTCGGCTGGGAAAGGAAACCCGTCGCGGTGAGGAGATACTTGGCGGTGACCGGCCCGCCCTCGGCGAGCGAGACCGTCCAGTGCGCGTTCGCCTCGTCCCAGACCGCGCCGGTGACCACCGAACCGAAACGCATATAGCGCCTCAGCCGGTATTTGTCCGCGACGTGCTCGGCGTACCGCTTGAGTTCCGCGCCCGGCGCGAAGAGACGCGACCAGTGCGGATTCGGCTCGAACGAATACGAGTAGGTGGCCGACGGGATGTCGACGGCCAGCCCGGGATAGCGGTTCACGTGCCAGGTGCCGCCGAGGTCGGACTCGCGTTCGAGGATGAGCAGGTTGTCGTAGCCGAGCCGGTTGAGCTGGATCGCCGCGCCCATCCCGCCGAAACCGGCCCCGACGACGACGGCGTCGTACTGCGCGTTCATGCGTTTTCCTCCCGGTGGGTGTCCTGGTCCAGGCGGGCGCGGTAGCCGTCCCGCTCCGGTGAATCGGGGCGCAGCGCCCGGTCGTCCCGCATCAGCCGGCGGAACGCGTTGAGCGCCGGTTCGGGTGTCACGGCCGCGAGGGTCGCGAGCGCGCCGACGTAGCCGGGCACGGCGATCTCCGCCGCGCGCGTGCGGACGGAAGCCACGACGGCGTCGGCGATCCGGCCCGGTTTCACCTTGGGGATCGGCCGCATGTCGAGCCCGGAGGCGAGTGCGGTGTCGACCGCCGACGGCAGCACGGCGCCTTTGACGGGGAACTTCCCGGCCAGCGACGCGACGTTGACGATGTGGCCGCGGCCGCGTTCCAGCATGCCGGGCAGGGCCAGCCGCATACCGTGGACGACGCCGAAGACGTTGACCTCCATGGTCGCCCGGTTCAGTGCGTCGGAGAGGTCGAGGAAGCCACCGTTCGGCATGATCCCGGCGTTGTTGACGAGCACCGCGAGCGGTCCGTTCGCCTGTTCGGCCTCGCCGAGGAACGCGGCGAACGACCCCGGATCGGCGACGTCCAGGTGATGGGCGGTGCCGCCGATGTCGGCGGCGGTCCGTTTCGCGGCTTCGAGGTCGAGGTCGCCGATGGAGACGCGCGCCGAGCGCGGCCATGCGTTCCGCGGTCGCGCGGCCGATGCCCTGCCCCGCACCGGTGATCGCCACATGCGCCCCGTCAAGATCGAGGTCCGGGTACTTGGTCATGCGCGTACTCCTTCTCGTTCGAAGGCTTCGGCGACCAGGCCGGGCGCCGTCCTCAATGCCGTGGTGAGCACGTGCTTCCGCCGCCGTCCGTTCATGAAGTTCGCGCCCATGGCGGCGAGATCGGCAGGCCCCGGCTCGATCCGGACCACCCGGACGCCGGCCGCGCGCAACCGCCGCGCCTCGTCGTCGACCCTCCTGGTCATCGCCGTCCGCAGCAGCCGTTCCAGCCGGGCCGCACCGCGTGCCGGCGCTCCGCCCTCGCTGCTCATCGGCGCGATGAGCACGACATCGCCGACGTCGTGGCCGAGCAGGAGATCGGCCGAGGTCGGGGAGACCGTGCCCCCGTCGACCAGCGGCCGTCCGTCCACAACGGACGGGGGGAACCAGCCGGGGATCGCCCACGACGCGGCGATCGCCTCGCCGAGGCGAGCGGACGGTGCGTCCGGGGAGCCGAGCGCGATTCGCTTCCCGGTCAGGTCCGCGGCCATCAGCCAGGTCGCGGGATGCGGGACCCAGCCGCCGGGCGCCAGCGTGTCCCCGAGTTCGCGAAGCCAGCCCGCGTCGCCCCTTCCCCGAGGCAGAAGACCCGCGAGACCGGCGAGCGTGTCGACGTCCCGCCGCAACGCGGCCCGGACCAGGCCGGTCGCGGGCCAGCGAGGAGACGGCACCGGGGGAAGCCTGTCCGGCACCCGCCGGACGTGCGCGGCGACGACGGCGTCTCCACCGGGCGCGCCGGCCACCGCGTCGAGGATCGCCTTCGCCGGGATGCCCGCCCCGAGCATGGCCACCGCCTCGGCCCCGGCCGACGTCCCGACCAGGACGTCCGCCTCCCGCGGGTCCCAGCCCGCCTTGGCGTGCAGCGCGTCGAGGACCGCGGCCGTCCAGGCGAACCCCAGGGTCCCGCCGCAGCCGAGCACCAGCGCCCTCGCGGAATGACGTATCATTTCCGGAACCGTATGTCATTTGAACGCGCCGGGCAATAAGCTGGCGGGATGACGACGGAGACCCCGGTCAGCAGGGCCGCACGGAAGAAGCAGGAACTACGGCGCGAGATCGTGGAGACCGCGTTCGACTGCTTCGCCGAACGGGGCTACCACGCGACGGGGATCGCCGACATCGCCGCCCGGCTGGGCATCGGGCACGGCACCTTCTACCGGTACTTCCAGAACAAACGGGACATCGTCGACCACGTCATCACGGACCTGGTCGAGAAGGTGGTCGGCGCGCTGGCCGCGGACAACGCGCCGGACGCGGTCAACAGTCTCGCCGAGTACCGCAGGCAGAGCGCGCGGATCGGCGACGCGCTCGCCCGGATCTTCGGCGGCGACCCGCGGATGGCGCGCTTCCTCCTGCTCGAAGCGGCGGGTATCGACGCCGAGATGCGGGAACGGGTGCTGGACTTCTACGAGACCGCCGCCGAGCTGACCGCCGGCTACCTGCATCACGGCGTCCGCCTCGGCTATCTGCACGAGGACCTGGACGTCGACTCCACCGCCCGCGCGATCAACGGCATGATCCTCGCGTCGATCCTGTCCGAGCTGCGGGACCCGTCACCGGAGCGGCAGGCCGCGATGAGCCGGGCGGTCCGCCGGGTCATGTACGACGGGATCGCCGCACCTCGCTAGGAAACCGGCCGGCCGGCCCGGTTTGGCGCACCAGTAGGCGGGGGCTGGGCACTGCCGGTGGGCCGGACTCCATTGAACCGGCCCCGGCGGTCGCGGTCTACCGGCGAAAACGCAGAACCGCACCGACGGAAACGAACTTCACCGCTTACGCAAAGTGTCACTGGGCGACTCGCCGAAGGCCGCACGGTACTGCGCGCTGAACCGGCTGCCGCCCAGGAAACCCCATTTCGCCGCGACACCGGTCACCGTCGTGCCCCCGCCGGGCTCGGCGTCGCGGAGTTCGGCTCTGGCCCGGTCCAGCCGGACCCGGCGCAGATAGGCCATGGGGGTGGTGTCCAGATGTCGCCGGAACGCCAATTGCAGGGCACGCACCGAGACCCGGCAGGCGCGCGCGATGTCGGCGACGCCGAGGTCGAGGTCCGGATTCGCCTCCAGGAAGGCGATCCCGCGGCGTACGGTGTCCGGGACGGCGTCCCGGCGGTCACAAGGACGACCGTCGCCCGTGCCCGCGGTGAAGGTGTCCAGTGCCATGGCGGCCATCAGCCTGCCCGCCGCGCCGAGCACCAGCGGGCCGTTCTCCACGTCCGGTTCGGAGAACAGCCCGGTCATGTACTCGACAGTCCGGCGCCATCGCTGCGCCTTCTCCAGGCTCACCGGCTCGTAGCGCAACCGCTCGATCGCCGCGCCGTCCTGCGCTGGATCGATCCCGGTGAACAGCGACAGGTCAATACTGGTTATCTGCAACCGCGAGCCGTGCATTCCCGTCCGGTAACCGCTGCCGGGGTGCGAGGCGACGAATACGTCGCCGGCGGCCAGCCTTCGGTCGCCGAAACTGTCCTCTACCTGCACTTCACCGCCCAGCACACGCAGGAGCACCACTTTGCCCAGCGGCTGGATGACGATCTCGGTGGTCAGCGTGTTGTGCAGGAGGTCGATCTGCACGTCCCCCACATCACACCGGTTGTGCTCGAATCGGTAGTTTTCGACGCTGCCCCGGACCCGCAACCGGTTGTCACGGTAGGCCTCGGCGATCAGGGCACACGCCTGCTCCGGATCGGTGGTCGCGAACTCCGTCAGTACCGGTTCGTACATGGGATCACGTCTTCTTTCCGTTCGCTTATAACGAAAAGTCAGCCGCCGGAACGTTACCGCCACCCGGCGGGCACTACCAGGTGCACATCGGCGTCATCCGGCTGGTCGGAACGGACCATCCGCGCGATCGAGGATGGCCCTGCCCGTGCTTCGACCGGCTTGTCGACCATCTGGCCGCCCGCCACGGCCACCGAGCCGTCTCCGGCGTGCGCGAGCACGTCCCGCGCCCACTCGATCTCGCTGTCCGACGGGGCCCAGCCCACGATTCGCGGCGGCGACCTGGCGCGGATGCACGCAGAGCTTCCCGGTGTACCCGAGGGTTCTGGCGTGGCCGATATCCGCGGCGAGCGCGGCCTCGTCGTCGAGTGCCGTGGTGACACCGTCGATCGGAGCCGCCCTCCGCGGCCGCGGCTGCGACGACGAGCGCCGACCGCGCGTACCGCAACGCCTCGTGCGACCGGTGGTCGACGGGCACCGGCCCCATGACCGGTTCCCGTCCCGCGACCTCGACCGGCGGGAGCAGCGCCTCCAGCGTTCCGGCGGGGGTTTCCACCGCGCGCCACCGATTCCTCGCGGCCGGCTGTGGATGGCGGGTGAACTGCTCCGGCGACCGCAGCCGGGCGTTGGCGATCCCGGCGCGTTCCAGGAGGTCCCCGACCTCGTCCGCGGTCAGGCCGGTGAAGGTCTCCTCCAGGATCGTGGTGAGCTCGCCGTCGTTGCCGACGCGGTCGTCGTTGGTCCGGAAGCGCGGATCTTCGACGAGTGCCTCCCGTCCCAGAACGTCCCGGCACAGCACGATCCACTCCCGTTCACTTTGGACACTCAGGAAGACCCTGTCGTCACCGGTGCGATACGGGCCATACGGCGAGATCGACGGATGCGCCGCCGCCGTGCGCCGCGGTGGTTCCTGGCCGTAACGGGAGAAATAGGCGGGCTGGCTCATCCATTCACCGAGCGAGTCGATCATCGCGACGTGCAGGCTCGCTCCCTCGCCGGTGCGCTCGCGGTCGTACAGCGCGGTGAGGACGCCGCTGTAGGCGTACATCCCGGTGGCGATGTCGGCGATCGAGATCCCCGCCTTGGCCGGTGTCTCCGGGGTGCCGGTGGACATCACGAGCCCGGTTTCACACTGCACCAGCAGATCGTAGGCCTTCTTCGTCCGATATGGACCTTCCGGGCCGTGGCCGGAGATCGAACAGTGGATCAGTTCCGGACGTTCCGCGCGCAGCGTCCCGGCGTCGAGGCCGAGCCGTTCCACCACGCCGGGCGCGAGGTTCTGCAGGAACACGTCCGACCTGCCGATCATCGCGCCGAGCAGCGCCCGGTCCGCCGGCTCCTTGATGTCGAGTTCGATGCTTTCCTTGCCCCGGTTGAGCCAGACGAAGTAGCTCGACTGTCCGTGCACGGTGTGGTCGTAGTCGCGGGCGAAGTCGCCGACGCCGCGGCGTTCCATCTTGATGACGCGCGCGCCGAGGCCGGCGAGCTGACTGGAGGCGAACGGAGCGGCGACGGCCTGCTCCAGCGCGACGACGGTGATTCCCTCGAGTGGTTGGCGCACACTGCCTTCCTCGGTGTTCAGGACGGGATGCGGTGCCGTTCGATCAGCTGACGTGCGATCACGCCGCGCTGGATCTCGTTGGTGCCCTCGCCGACGATCATCAGTGGCGCGTCACGGAAGTACCGCTCGACGTCGAACTCCGTCGAGTAGCCGTAGCCACCGTGGATGCGGACCGCGTCGAGCGCGATCTCCATCGCGGCCTCGGAGGCGAACAGCTTCGCCATCCCCGCCTCCATGTCCGAGCGTTCACCCGAGTCGTAGCGTCGCGCCGCGTGGTGCGTCAGCTGGCGGGCGGCCTCGAGTTTGGTCGCCATGTCCGCGAGATGGTTGCCGATCGACTGGTGCTGCCAGATCGGTTTGCCGAAGCTCTCGCGTTCCTGGGCGTAGCGCAGGGAATCCTCCAGCGCCGCCCGGCCGACGCCGAGTGCCCGGCAGGCGACCTGGATCCGGCCGATCTCCAGGCCCCGCATCATCTGGCCGAATCCGCGTCCCTCCACCCCGCCGAGCAGTGCCGTGACCGGCGCGCGGAAGTCGTCGAACGAGAGCTCGCAGCTCTCGACACCCTTGTAACCGAGCTTGGGCAGATCCCGTGAGACCTCGAAGCCCGGCCCCTTCTCCACCAAGAGGATCGAGATCCCCTTGTGCGCGGGTTCGGCGGCGGGGTCGGTCTTGCACAGCAACGCGACCAGCTGGGACCGGCGCGCGTTGGTGATCCATGTCTTGCTGCCGTTGACCACGTACTCGTCGCCCTCGCGCCGCGCCGTGGTGCGGAGTGCCTGCAGATCCGAGCCGCCACCGGGTTCGGTGAGCGCCATCGTCGCCCGGATCTCACCCGTCGCCAGCTTCGGCAGATAGGTGTCCTTTTGCTCCTGAGTGCCATACGTGGCAAGGAGCTTCGCGACGACGGTGTGTCCGCCCATCGCGCCGGCGAGGCTCATCCAGCCGCGCGAGAGCTCCTCCGTCACCAGCGCGTAGCACTGGGCGGAGACCTGGGTCTCGCCCCAGGGCTCGGGCACGGCCAGCCCGAAGACGCCCATCGCCTTCATCTGGTCGATGAGCTTCTCGGGATAGGTGTTCGTGTGGTCGAGCTCCCGCGCGACGGGCCGGACCTCGCGATCCACGAACTCGGCCACGAGCGCGACGATGGCGGTCTCTTCCTCGGTCATATGGCTATCATGAGCGTTGATGAGACGGTATGTGAAATACCGAATCATGATGGCCGCATACCGGACCGCGATGAGCAGGGGTGAAGGTGGATTTCAAGCAGCTCAAGGCGTTGGTGACAGTCGCCGAGCTCGGCAGCGTGACCCGCGCGGCCGAGTTGCTGCACCTTGTCCAGCCCGCCGTCACCCGGCAGATCCGCACCCTGGAACAGGAACTCGGGGTGCCGTTGTTCGAGCGGACCCGCCACGGGATGCGCCCCACCGAGGCGGGCGCGACACTCGTCGAACGTGCCCGGCGGGCGCTCACCGAACTCGACCGGGCCCGTGCCGAGCTGGCCCCGAAACCCGGGGTGGTCACCGGGATCGTCACGGTCGGCCTGCTGGAGAGCGCCGCCGAACGGCTCGCCGCGCCGCTCACCACGGACGTGTTCCGCGAGCATCCGGGGATCGAACTGCGGCTGCTCACCGCGTACTCCGGGCATCTCCAGCGGTGGATCGACGACGGCGACGTCGACCTGAGCCTGCTCCACAACCTGACCAGTACACCGTCGCTCAACGTCCGTCCGCTGGTCCGCGAACGGCTGTGGGCGGTCGCTCCCCCGTCGGCCGGGCTCGATCCCGCACAGCCCGTCCCGTTCGCCGAAGTGGCCGCGCATCCGCTGGTGATGCCCTCCGAGGGGCACGCGCTGCGCACCCTCATCGACGGCGCGGCCCGCGAGGCGGGCGCCGAGGCGGAGGTCACCGTGCAGACCAACGCCATGACACTGCAGAAACGCCTCGTGCTCGGCGGGCACGGCTGGACGATCCTGCCCGGCATCGGCATCGCGGCGGACGTCGCGGACGGAACCCTGAGCGCGGCTCCGGTGTGCGAACCGGAGGTCTGGCGCACCGTCGTCCTCGGTACGCCCAGGACGGGGCGCGTCACACCCGCCGTCGACGCCGTCGCGCGGGCGCTGGTCCGGCAGATCCACCGGACCGTGCGGGAGGGCGACTGGCCCTCGGCACGGCTCTGGGAAGACCGAACAGGAGAAGAATGAGCACGCTCCCCCGCACCGGCCACGCCGTCGCCGCCGACGGCACCCGGCTGGCCTATCAGTGGCACGGCACGGGCAGGCCGCTCGTGCTGCTGGCCGGGCAGGCGAACGACCACACGTGGTGGGATCGCACGCGCGAAGACTTCCCGAGCACGATCACCATGGACTACCGCGGTACAGGTGGCAGCGACGCACCCGATTCCGCTTACTCCACAACGGGTTTCGCGGACGACGTGATCGCGGTCCTCGACGAACTCGGAGTCGGTGAAGCCGATGTCTACGGCACCTCGATGGGTGGCCGCGTCGCCCAGTGGGTCGCCGCGCGGTATCCCGATCGGGTACGGCGGCTCGTGCTCGGCTGCACCTCGCCCGGTGGCACGCACGGTGTCGAGCGGTCGAACGACGTGCGGTTGGCCTTGGCCCGGCGGTCTTCCCTGGAAGCACGGGAGACGCTGGAGAACCTGATGTACACACCCGTCTGGCGAGCGGCCAATCCCGGTCCGTACCGGGTGCTGGGCGCGCACGGCATGCCGCCGCACGCGGTGCGCGGACATCTGGTCGCGAGCAACACGCACGACGCCTGGGATGTGCTTCCCGAGATCACCGCGCCCACGCTGGTCCTGCACGGTGACGACGATCTGCTCGCACCCGTGGCGAACGCGCCGCTGTTGACGGAGCGGATCCCCGACGCGCGGATGCATCTCTTCGCCGGGGCGCGCCACGCCTACTTCGACGAGTGCCGTCCCGAATCGAGCGAGCTGGTGAGCGACTTCCTCGGGTAGACCATGCCGACCGGGTACGTGCCCATCGCGGATTTCTATTTCTCAACCGCAGGGATCACAGCTCATGATGGTCGGCGCTCCCGGAGCGAAGGAGCTTCCCTTGCCGCACAAGAAACCCGGCGTCGTCGCGAACGTGGTCCGCGGCTGCCTCGGCAACCTGGTCGAGTGGTACGACTGGTTCGTCTACGCCTCGTTCAGCATCTACTTCGCGGCCAGCTTCTTCCCCGAGGGAAACCTGACGGCCCAGCCTCTACGCGGACAAGTTCGGCCGCCGGGCCGCGCTGCCCCCGTCCGTGACGCTGATGAGCTTCGGCTCGCTGGCCATCGCTCTTACTCCCGGCTATTCGTCGATCGGTATCCTCGCGCCCGTGATCCTCGTGGTCGCCAGGCTCGCGCAAGGTCTCTCGGTGGGCGGCGAGTTCGGTTCGAGCGCGACCTACCTGTCCGAGATCGCCACTCCGCGGCGACGCGGGTTCTACTCGAGCTTCCAGTACGTCTCGATCACCGTCGGGCAGCTTTCGGCCCTGCTGGTGATGATCGTGATGCAGTCGCTGCTCACCGAAGCGCAGATGTACGCGTGGGGCTGGCGGGTCCCGTTCGTGCTCGGCGCGCTCGCCGGGCTCGTGGTGATGTACCTCCGCCGAAGCATGGTGGAATCGGAGCACTTCCAGCGCACCGCAACTGCCGGCTCGCCTTCCCGCGGCGGCACGGTGGCGTTCTACACCTTCACCAGCTACCTGCAGAAGTACATGGTGAACACGGCGGGAATCCCCAAGCCGACCGCCTCACTCATCGGTTTCGCCGCCCTGTTCCTGTTCATCTTCATGCAGCCCGTCGCCGGCGCCCTTTCCGACCGATGGGGCCGCCGCCCGGTCATGTTCGGCTTCTCCGTCGGCGGCATGCTGCTGACCGTCCCGATCATGACGCTCGTGGGCAGGACAGGGAATCCGTGGGTCGCCTTCCTGCTCATGATCACCGCCATGGTCTTCCTCAGCGGCTACACCGCTTTGTCGGCCATCATCAAGGCGGAGATGTTCCCCACCAACGTCCGCGCGCTGGGAGTCGGACTGCCGCACGCCCTGGCGACCGCGGTCTTCGGCGGACTCTCGGAACCGATCGCGCTGACCTTCGTGGCGACTCTGGTGGTGCGGGAACCTTCGCGTGACTCTTCTCTGGAGATCGACGTGGTGCCTGCACGGGATTCTGTTGTGAGGTAGGCGGTTTGGTGGGGCTTCCGCGGTCACCGTTCCGCGAACCCTTGAGTGGGAACACTGCCGGGGTGCTCGCGGCGGGATGGGTACCGCAGCGACGACGGTTGCCGTTTCGGGGCGAGTAGGGAGTCTCGCCTCTTGCGATGAGCCGTAGCCGAATTCCGGCAATGGGCCACAGATCTCCGCAAGAGACGCAGGAGCGACTGGGGTTTGCGGCAGCGCACTGTTCCGCAAATCTGCACGGGAAGCCGCCGCCCGAACAGGCCGTGGCCGAATTCCGGCGACGGCAGTTGCAGGGTTCCTCAGCTGGAGAGTTGCGACGCTATGGGTCCCGCAGGACCGTCGGCATCGCGCCGATTCTCGCGGAATCTCGCCCCCGCGGCCCGTGCGTTGCCGAATTCCGGCGACGAGCGGTCACAGCGACTCCCCAGCTGGAAGCGTGAGTACCACAGCGACAGTTGCCGTGGCACCGATCCGTACGGAGTCCCGTCCGCGCGCTCAACCGTCGTCGTATTTCGGCGACCAGGCCCGGCGCCGCTCGTTGTGTACACGTTGCCGTTTTTCGGCGACGGTTCAGAACGGTGGTGGTTCCTCGATGCGGGGTTCGTGCAGTGGTGGTGGCGTGCTGTCGTACCTGTGCCCCGTAGGTGTGGTGACGGTGAGGGTGCCGTCCTCGGCCAGCCGATAGACCCAACCGGGTTCGTCCTTGAGGCGGTGGTCGCGGCGGCACAGATCGACCAGCTCAGTATCACTCGTGTGGCCACCGTGCTGCCACGGCACCGAATGGTCGAGGTCGCAGGCCTGGGCGACACGGTGGCAGCCCGGTCTTCGGCATTCCCGGTCCCGTACCCGCACGAACTCACCCAACCCCGCCGTCGGCCGATACCGGTCCCGACCCAAATCCAGGACCTGCCCCGAGAGCGGGTCGGTGATGATCCGCCGCAGGACCGTGTCCGGCCCGGACGCGATCTGCCGCGCCAACGACGCCGGGATGTGGCCGTGTCCGGCCAGTTCGGCGGGATCCTCGTTGATCCCGAGGTAGGTGTTGAGGTCCAGGTAGAGGAACACCTCGCACCGTTCACTCTTCCCGCCCTGCCCACCCAACAGCAGGTCCAAGGCGACATCGGCGCGCAGTTGATCCAGGGTGCGGGTCTCGCCTCCGGTCTTGAGCGCGCGTGCCTCGCGATCGATCCGGGTGTAGGCGGCGGCGACTTTCTCCACCGGGCCGTCGTCGACCTCGATCGAGGCGACCCCGGTCTCGCCGTGCCGGATCGACAACCGGCGCCCGGCACGGTGGCGTTCCGCGCGTCGGGCGGCGCCGTCACGGTCGGCCAGCATCGCCGCGTGGTTCGCCGCCTTCCGGATCTGCTCGGAATTCCGGCCGGGCAGCCGGTCTTCCAGTACCTCGTCCACCGCGCGGGCGTCGTCGTCCGACAGCCACGCGGTCGCGGTCGCGACCTTCATCGCCCCATAACCACCCACTTGTCCCCGGTCCAGCAGTCCGAGTGTTCGGGGCAGGCGGGTGGTCAACGCCGCCGCCGTGGACACCAAGGCGCCTGCGTGACCGTCCACAACGGACAGAGCGAACGCGACCTCCTGCACCACACTCGACGCCCCGTCGCGGTGCCGGTTCAGCTGCGCCAACGCGCGGAACCGGACCGCCTCCAACCGCGCGATCCCCTCCGAGGCCGCGACAGCAGCGTCGACAGCATCCTTATCCTCCATAGAATCCAGCGCCGCATTGACCTCCTTCAACACATCAGAAGCAGTGATTTCCTTGAGTAGCGCCACAGTGGCGTTGCGCGTGTCCACACACAGAAGCTACAACCGACCACCGACAATTTCGGACCGGCGAGAGTTTCCGTTAAACGACAACGTTAATCTCCAACCGCCGCACGAATCTCCGGGCTTCGACAACAGGATATCCCCACGAAGAGCAGCAGCGCCGACCCGGCCGACATGAACCGAAAGTATTCGCCCCCAAGCGTTCTCGGGCGTGACCCTCAGGGAGCAACCATAAAGAACGCCAACCGACCGAAAGTTCCCAAACCCAGGAGTTTTCCCTTACACACCAGCACTAATCGACATCGAGCAACCCCTGAGCACCGTTCTCCAACCGCCGCGCGACTTCCTCCGATCGCGGCAACATGGTCTTCTCGTAAAGAGCAACACCCTCGCCGACAGAGGCAGAACCAGCCAGCGCGAGGGCGAGTTCACAAGCGTCGACCATGGCCAGATTGACGCCGACACCGAGCGGCGGCATCAGGTGAGCGGCATCGCCGAGCAAGGTCACCCATGACGTGTGCTCCCACATGTGCGGAACGGGCAGGACATACAACGGGCGATCGACGTACGGCCCGTCGTTGTCGGTGATCATCCGCAGCATCGACGGCGACCAGTCGGAAAACTCCTCGAGCAGCCGGCCGCGGACATCCGAGGTCGTCCCGATCCAGTCCGCGGGCAGCCGCTGGATGATGTAGACCCGGATGTGGTCCCCGCTGTTGCGCTGGGCGAAAAGGCACCGCTCGCCGTCGGCCGCCATCGCGCTGCCCTTGCCGACGAGTTCGGCGAGTTCGGGGTGCGCGTTCTCGACGTCGTCGAACCACGCCTCCAGGAAGGTGATCCCGGCGTATTCGGGCACGGCGGCCGAAACCGCCGGGCGGACCCGTGACCACGCGCCGTCGGCACCGATGACCAGATCCGTCTCGACCGCCGTTCCGTCCGTGAACAGCAAGCGCCCGGGAGCCTCGACCCGATCCAGGGTCCGTCCCCAGTGGACGGTGCCCGGCTCCAGCGAGTCGAGCAGGAGGCCGCGCAGCTGACCGCGGTCGATCTCCGGTTTGAACATCTCCCCTTCGGCAGGAACGTGATGCTCCAGGAGACGTCCGGCGGGATCCAGTTTGCGCATCTCCTGCCCTTCCGGGCGGGCGAGGGCGAAGAACTCGTCGAGCAGGCCGGCTTCACGCAGGGCCAGCTGCCCGTCGTCCGCGTGGAGGTCGAGGGTGCCGCCCTGGTTGCGGGCCCGGGGATGCGGATCGCGGTCGTAGACCGTCACGGGGACGCCGTGTTTCTGCAGGATGCGGGCGCAGGTCAACCCACCAGGGCCCGCTCCGATGATGCTGATCGTCATAAGCCCAGAAAAGCAGAACGAGTTAAAAAGTGCAATGAGGCAACTTATTGACCGTGACAACTCATGCGGTAGGGTGCGCTCATGGAGACACCAGGACGGCGTGAACGCAAGAAGGCGGCCACCCGCCAAGCGCTGGCGGACGCCGCGCTGAAGTTGTTCCTGGAGCGGGGCTACGACCAGGTGAGCATCCGCGACATCGCCGAGGCGGCCGACGTCTCGACGACGACGCTGTTCAAGCACTTCCCCGGCAAGGAGGCGCTGGTCTTCGACGAGTCGCAGGACCGCGAAGCACGCTTGGTCGCCGCCGTCCGGGAGCGCGAAAAGGGCCAGAGCATCGTCGAGGGACTGCGCGAGTACGTGCTCGCGACGTGGCTTCCGATCACGACGCATCCCCAGTACGCCGAGTTCACCGCGCTGGTGAACGGCACCCCTGCGCTGCAGGAGTACGGCGAGCGCATGTGGACCCGGCACGCCGCGGCCCTCGGCGCCGCCATCGCCGAAGAGACCGGCGTGGGCTTCGACGACATCGCCTGCCGCGCGCTCGCGCGTTTCGTGCTGGACATCCCGGCGCTCACCAGGGGCCGCCCGGATCCGCGGGAGGACGTCGAGAGGATCTTCGACCTCCTCGAACGCGGCTGGCGCTAGTCCTCTTCGGGGCGGGAGCCGCGCAACGAGCCCGGATGCGCCTTGGCGGAGGGATCCTTGCGAGTCTTGAGCAGACTCGCCACCGTCACCACCACGAGGATGCCGATGATCACCGCGAGGCTGACCGGCGTCGAGATCTCCGGAACGCTCTCGTCGATGTCCACGTGTGCCCAGTGCAGGATCAGCTTGATCCCGATGAACCCGAGGATCACCGCGAGCCCGGCCGACAGGTACACGAGGCGATCGAGCAGGCCCTTCACCAGGAAGTACAGCGCCCGCAGGCCCAGCAGAGCGAAGGCGTTGGCCGCGAAGACCAGGTACGGCTCGTCGGTGACGCCGAAGACCGCGGGGATCGAGTCCAGCGCGAACAGCAGATCGATCCCGCCGATCGCGAGCAGCACCACGACCAGCGGCGTGCCCACCCGTTTCCCGTCCAGGCGAGTGAGCAGCTTGCCGCCGTCGTATTCGGTGGACAGCGGCAGGAGACGGCGCGCGGACCGCACCACCACGTTGTTCTCGACGTCCGGATCCTCGTCGCGATGCCGGAACAGCTGGATGCCGGTATAGATCAGCAACAGCCCGAACAGCAGGAACATGAAGGAGAACAAGGAAAGCAGCGTGGCGCCGAGCGCGATGAAGATCGCGCGCATGATCAGCGCGACGACGATGCCGAACGTGAGCACCTTGTGCTGGTGTTCCTCGGGTACCGCGAAGGTGCTCATGATGATCACGAAGACGAAGAGGTTGTCGACCGACAGGCTCTTCTCCACGATGTAGCCCGCGAAGTACTGCTGCCCGAAGTCCCCACCGTGCGCGAGCGTCAGCCAGACACCGAACGCCACCGCGACCAGGATGTAGCCGATCGACCAGGCCACCGCTTCGCCGAAGCCGACCTTGTGCGGCCGCACGGCCGCGAGGATGAGATCGAGTGCCAGAAGCCCGAGCACCAGCCCGATCGTGACGATCCAGGTGAGGCCATCGATCTGGAGCATCCGCACCCTGTCTTTCCGTTGACGGCAAGTGCCAAGATCCTAAGTGCGACCACCCCGGTCCGCATTCGCATGGCCAGGCGCCGCGTCCAGCAGCGCGGCGAGCACGGTCTTGAGCAGCGGGTGGTCCGCGCTCCCCCGCCGGACGGCGGCGAACACGCGGCGCAGCGGCGGCTCGCCGCGCAACGGGACGGCGACAGCGCCGGGCACGGCGGCGAAAGCGTTGCGCGGCACCAGTGCCACGCCCTCGCCCGCGGCGACCAGGGTGGTGATCGCGTGGAAGTCGTCGGACACGTGCCGGATCGCCGGGTTGGCGCAGACGATCATCAGCACGTCACGGCACGGATTTCCGGGTTTCGGCGCGATCCACTCGTCGTCGGCGAGTTCGTCGATGTCCACTTCGGACGCTTCCGCGAGCCGGTGCGCTGTGGGCAGCACGACGTCGAAGGGCTCCACGTACAGGGGGAACCGGGTGAGCCTGCTTTCATCCGTCCGTGGCGAGAGCCGATACTCCTCGGTGATCGCCAGATCGACCTCGCCGTCGAGCAGCAGCGGGATGCTCGCGTGCCCCTCGACGTCCTGCACCTGCATGGTGACCCCTGGCGACCCGGCACGCAGCGAGGCGATCGCCGGCGCCACGACCATCGTGATGGCGGAGGCGAAACTCGCCAGCCGCACCAGGCCCTGTACGCCGGAATCGAGCGCGGCCAGCGTCGCCCGCGCCCGTTCCAGTTCGGCGGCGACGGCGTTGGCGTGCACCACCATCAGTTCACCCGCCGGGGTCAGCGAAACCCGCCTGCCCCGGCGGCGAAGCAGCTGCTGGCCGCACTCGGCTTCGAGTGCGGCCAGCTGCTGGGAGACCGCGGACGGCGTCAGGTGCAGCGCCTGGCCCGCCGCCGTCACGGTGCCGTGGTCGGCGAGGGCGCGCAGTACGCGCAGCCGTCGCGGATCGATCATTCGTCCATCATGGACCTTGCCGTCACGAACGCGTCGACGGCCCGGTTGACGTCGTCGGCCGAGTGCGCCGCCGACATCTGCGTCCGGATCCGGGCCTTGCCGTGCGGCACCACCGGGTAGGAGAACCCGATCACGTAGATGCCCTGGTCGAGCAGCAGATCCGCCATCTTGCCCGCCTTGGCGGCGTCGCCGATCATCACCGGGATGATCGGGTGCTCGCCCGGGAGCAGGTCGAAACCGGCCTCGGTCATCCGTCGCCGGAACAGCTCCGTGTTGGCGCGCAGCTTGCCCAGCAGTTCACCCGACTCGTCCAGCAGCTCCAGCGTGGCGAGCGCGGCCGCGGTGATCGACGGCGCCAGCGAGTTCGAGAACAGGTACGGCCGCGAACGCTGCCGGAGCATCTCGACGATTTCCGCACGACCCGAGGTGTAACCGCCGCTCGCGCCGCCCAGCGCCTTGCCGAGGGTGCCGGTCAGCACGTCGACCTTGTCCTGGACGCCGAACAGCTCGGGCGTGCCGCGACCGGTCGGCCCGGTGAAACCGACGGCGTGCGAGTCGTCGACCATCACCAGCGCGTCGTAGCGCTCGGCCAGCTCACAGATCTCGTCGAGCGGCGCTAGATAGCCGTCCATCGAGAACACGCCGTCCGTGGCGATCATCCGGTACCGCGCGCCGGACGCCTCCTTGAGCCGGGCTTCCAGATCCGCGACGTCACGGTTGCGGTAGCGCATCCGCTTCGCCTTGCACAGCCGGACGCCGTCGATGATCGACGCGTGGTTGAGCTCGTCGGAGATGATGACGTCCTGGTCCGTCAGCAGCGTCTCGAAGAGCCCCGCGTTGGCGTCGAAACAGGAGCTGTAGAGGATCGTGTCCTCGGTGCCGAGGAACTCCGACAGCTTCGCTTCGAGCTCCTTGTGCGGCTGCTGGGTCCCGCAGATGAACCGCACCGACGCCATGCCGAAGCCCCAGCGGTCCAG
Source organism: Amycolatopsis sp. NPDC043885 (assembly GCF_056435685.1). Taxonomy (NCBI): domain Bacteria; kingdom Bacillati; phylum Actinomycetota; class Actinomycetes; order Pseudonocardiales; family Pseudonocardiaceae; genus Amycolatopsis; species Amycolatopsis sp. NPDC043885. The sequence goes on along the minus strand of NZ_JBWKEA010000010.1, from coordinate 144,654 downwards.
CGCCTCTTGCGCGGCCTTGATCAGCTTGGGGTGGTCGGCGAGGCCGAGGTAGTTGTTGGCGCAGAAGTTGAGGACGTCGCCGTCGCCGACGCTGACCGAAGCCCGTTGCGGTCCCTGGATCACCCGCTCGCCCTTGTACAGCCCGGCTTCCCGGATCTCGGCGAGCCCGGCCTTGAGGTCGTCGCGCATCGCGCCGTACATCAGTTCTCCGTCCAGTCCAGAATGACCTTGCCGCAGCGGCCTTCCCTGGCCGTCGCGAACGCCTTCTCGTGTTCGGTGTAGCCGAACCGGTGGGTGATCACCGGCGAGATGTCCAGCCCGGCCTGCAGCAGGACGGACATCGAGTACCACGTCTCGAACATCTCGCGCCCGTAGATCCCCTTGAGCTGGATCATCTTGAGCACCACGGACGCGATGTCGACCGACACGTCGGAAGCGGGGAGGCCGAGCAGTGCCACGCGCCCGCCGTGCGACATGTTCGCGATCATGTCGCGCAGCGCCTCGGGCCGCCCGCTCATCTCCATACCGACGTCGAAGCCCTCGGCCATGCCGAGCCGCTTCTGCGCGTCGGCGATCGTCGCGGAGGAGACGTCCAGCGCGAGATCGACGCCGACCTTGCGGGCCAGCTCCAGCCGGTGCTCGCTGACGTCGGTGACGACCACGTTGCGCGCGCCCGCGTGGCGCGCGATGGCGGCGGCCATGATGCCGATCGGGCCGGCGCCGGTGACCAGCACGTCCTCGCCGATGACGGGGAAGGACAGCGCGGTGTGCACGGCGTTGCCGAGCGGGTCGAAGATCGCGGCGATGTCGAGGTCGACCTTGGTGCGGTGCACCCAGGCGTTCTGCTCGGGCAGGACGGCGTACTGCGCGAACGCGCCGTCGGTGTGCACGCCGAGGCCCTTGGTCCTGGCGCACAGGTGGCGCCGCCCGGCCTTGCAGTTGCGGCAGCTTCCGCAGACCAGGTGCCCCTCGCCGCTGACCAGGTCGCCCACCTTGACCGTCGTCACCGAGCGGCCGATCTCGACCACCTCGCCGACGAACTCGTGCCCGATGACCAGCGGCGCGGCGATGGTGCGCGCCGCCCAGTCGTCCCAGGAGTCGATGTGCAGATCGGTGCCGCAGATCCCGGCGCGCAGCACACGGACGGCGACGTCGCCGGGGCCGACGGCGGGGTCCGGCACGTCGGTGAGTTCCAGCCCGGGTGCTCGGTCGGCTTTGACCAATGCCTTCATGGCGCGAAGTCTGGCCCGCCCGTGCTGTTCAGTCCATCGCGAGTTTCTGAAATCCCTCGTTAGCGGGTCTTCACAAGGAGCCCGGCACCCGGACCGACACGAAGTCCGGCCGCGGCATCACCTCGAAACCGATCGACCGGTAAAGCCGGATCGCCGAGGTGTTCGCCGCCGCCGCGCGGATGAGCCGGGTCGCCAGCCCTTGGCCGCGATACGCCGGATCGGTGCAGACCGCGCTGATCTCGGTCCAGCCGGGTGGGTGCATCCGCTCCCCCGCCATCGCGACCAGCTCGCCGTCGCGCCGGATGCCCAGATATGTCCCCAATTCGATGGTCCGTTTCCGGAACGGTCCCGGCTTGGTCCGCTCCACGAAGTCGAGCATCTCCGGGACGTCGTCCGGCCCCAGTACGACGGCTTCGGGATCTTCGGCGGCTTCGAGCGCGACGTCGACCAGCCGGACTCCGGCGATCCTGCCGAGGACTTCCCAGTCCACCGGGACGGGCAGCGCGTTGTGGACGGTGACCGTCTGGCCGGGACCCGCCAGCACGGCGACATCAACCCACATGCCGTCGTCCGGCTCGGGCGGCAGGGCGTAGAAGGGCGCGACGTCGACCTGATAGCGCAGCACCTGTCCGAAGCGCTCCGCGAAGTGGGCGTGCGGCCCGGTCAGCGAAGCCCAGGCCGGGTCGTCGAAAGGGGTGACCATGACCGCTCCGACAGCGGACGGCGGGCTTTCATTCCCGCTTCCACATCCTGAGCGCTCAGGTACCCGGCACCAGCAGCGGCGAGTGGGGATCGAGTTCGATCCCGCGTTCACGGAGCGTGTCGTCGATGACCCGCCAGATCCATCGCACCAGCAGGGCCGCGAGCTCCGGCAACTCGATGCCACCCGGGTTCTCCAGCCAGCGCGCGGCACTCGCGTCGACGAGGCCGACCAGCCCGAAGGCGAGCGGTTCGGCGATCCGGCCGTCGAGGTCGAAGGTGTCGAGGTAGTGCTCGAACAGGATGGTGAGCTGCCGGGCGATCGCCGTTTTGACGTCGGTGATGGCGTCGCCGCGCCGCCCGGCCTGGGAATGCCTGGCGAGATAGCGGTAGAGGTTCCCGTGTTCGGCGAGCCAGCCGGTATGCGCGCCCACCGCGATGGTGATCAGCTGCATCGGAGTCCCGCTGGGGTCCCACAGCGGGGCCAGTTCGGCGGTGATGAGGCGGACGGCGCGGTCGGCGATCGCGCGCTGCAGGTCGGCGGCATCGTCGAAATGCTTGTACACCCGGGTTCTCGCCACCCCCGCCTCGTCGGCGATCTGCTCGGTGGAGACCTCCGGACCGTGCGCGGCGATCGCGCGCAGCGCCGCGTCGACGAACTCCCGTCGACGGCGCTCACGCTGTCCCGCCCAGCGCGCCGCGCGGCCGTCCGGCCTCGGCGCGTCGGCTTCAGGCGTCATCCCCCGGAGTTTATCGGCGGCCGGTTAACCGGTACACTGCCGTACCCGTTACTTCGGGTATGCAGATCGGCCCGTCCGGGAGACCGCGATGAGGGAAGACGTCGACACCACGGCGGACGCCACGCTGCTCGACGCCTTCCGCGCCGGTGACATCGCCGCCGGCGAGACCCTTTTCCGGCGGCACGCCGAGCCGCTGCGCCGGATCGCCGCGGGCTGGGTCTCCGAGCCCGCCGAACGGGACGACCTCGTGGCCGAAGCCTTCGTGCGGGTCCTGAGCGTCATCCGCGACGGCGGCGGCCCGCGGGAGAACCTCCGCCCCTATCTCGCGGTCACCATCCGGAATCTCGCGGCCAAATGGAGCCACCACCACAAGCGGGTCGAGCTGTACGGCACGACCCCGGCGGTCGAAGAGGCCGCCGGGACGATCGGCGCGGAGGAACTCCTCATCCTCCGCTCGAACGCCCGGCTGGCCTGGACCGCCTATTGCGCACTCCCGGGCCGCTGGCGGACAGTGCTTTGGCGGACCGAAGCCGAAGGCGACTCGCCGAAGGTGGTCGCTCCGCTGTTGGGAGTCTCGCCCAACGGCGCCTCCGTCCTGGCCCTGCGTGCCCGCGAAGGACTCCGACAGGCCTTCTTGCAGGCGCAGGTCCCCGAAACGGGAACGCCGTGCTGCCAGGAGGCGCGGCGCCGGATGGGCGCGTGGCTCCGCGGCGGTGTGCCGGGCCGCCGGGCGGACCTGATCGCCGCGCATCTGGCGGGCTGCGAATCCTGCCGCACCGTCGCCACCCGGCTCGACGAGATCAACCGCGAGATGCCGCCGGGTGTCCGCGCCGTCTCCGCCTGAACCCGATCAGCCGGGGACAGGGGCGCCCTCCCCCGCGATCCGCAGCGCCTCCACCAGCTCCCGGTACAGCGTGTCGGTGGCGAGCAGGTGCTCATGACTACCGCTCGCCCGGACGCGGCCTTCCTCCATCACCACGATGGTGTCCGCGTCGATCACCGTGGACAGCCGGTGCGCCACGGTGACCACGGCGCCCTCGCGGGCCAGCCGCCGGATGCAGTCGTGGATCGCGCTCTCGGTCCGGCCGTCGACCTGCGCGGTCGCCTCGTCCAGCAGCACCACGTCCGGCGTGCGCAGGATCGCCCTGGCCAGCGCGATCCGCTGCCGTTCCCCGCCGGATACCGAGGTCGACGAAAGCGGCGTGTCCAGTCCGTCGTCGAGCGCGGCGATCTTGTCGCTCAGCCGGACCTCTTCGAGCGCCCGCCGCACCTCTTCCTCGGTCGCGTCGGGGTGGGTGAAGAGCAGGTTCTCCCGGATCGTCCCCGGCACGATCGGCGTCTCCTGCTCGACGTAGGCCAGCCGGGTCCGCACATCCGCGTACGGCAGGTCCGCGTACTCGCGTCCGTCCAGCAGCAGTGAACCCGACTCCGGCCGCACGAACCGCATGATCAGCGACAGCATCGTGGTCTTGCCCGCGCCGGACGGCCCGACGATCGCGGTGTGCCCGCGCCTCGGGATCTTCAGCGACACTTGCCGCAGCGCCGGGTCGCCGCCGTAGCCCGCGGTCACCCCGCGCAGTTCCAGTACCGGGCCGCCCTGCTCGCCCGACGGCTCCGTCCGGGCGGGCGCCCGGTCCTCTTCCACCTCGAGCGCGTCCATCTCCCGGATCCGCCCGGCCGCGGCGATCCCCGCCTGCAACGCGGTCATGTTCTGGCTCAGTTCGGTGATCGGCTCCATCAGCGCGAACGCGTACAGCAGGAACGCGATGAGGCTCGACACCTCGAGCAGGCCCGCGCCGACCCGCCAGGCGCCGAGGCCGAGGATCACCAGCGTTGCGGCCTGGATCCCCGTCCAGGCCACCACCCAGGCGACGGCCTCCCGCCGCACCGCGCGGACACCGTGCGCGGCGGCGGCTTCCGCGTCGACCAGGATCCGCTCGGACTGCCGGGCTTCGGCGCGGCTGGCCTTCACCGTGCGGATCGCCCGCAGCGCGCCTTCGAGGACGCCGCCGAGACGGCCTACGCGGTCCTGCGCCTTCTCCTGTTCCTTCGCGATGGCCGGCATGAGCCACGTGAACAACGCGATCACCACGAGCACGGCCGCCACCGTCGTCGCCAGCAGCACCGGGTCGAGCACGCTCATCAGCACCAGGGTGCCGACGAGCATCACCACGCCGTTGATCAGGCCGATCACGCTGGACGACGCCGCCTCGCGCAGGAGCACCGTGTCCGAGGTGACGCGGGTGATCAATTCCCCCGTCGGCCGCTTCGTGATCGCCGGGATCGTCGCGCGGAAGAACCGCCGCACCATCGATTCCCGCGCCTTCAGCACCACCCGCTCGCCGACGGTGCCGAGCAGGATCCATTGCCCCAGCCAGATCACCGCGCCGACCACCATCAGGCCCGCCAACGCCAGCACGGGGCCCGCCAGCGACGCCGACGAACCGAGTGAGTCGAGCACCCACTTCGTGACCATGGGGGTGGCGAGACCGGCCGCCGAACCGAGCAGGGCGAGGACCAGGCCGATCGCGAGTGCCCCCTTGTGCGGTCGCGCGAACGACCACAGCACCTTCAATCGTGGAGTGTTCATGGTTCTCAATGGAACACGAGTGTTCTAAAATCGTCAAACGAGTTCCATATCGGGAGCGAGGTACGGTACCGGCCATGAGTGAGGGTGTGGTCACCGAGACGGGTGTCCGGGCGAGGACCCGGCGCGCGATCCTGGACGCGGCCATCGAGACGTTGACCAAGCAACCGAGCGCCACGCTGGCCGACATCGCGGCGGCGGCGAACGTCGGGCGCACCACGGTGCACCGGTACTTCGCGGAGCGTTCGGACCTGATCGACGCCATCAGTCACGACGCGCTGGACAAGATCTCCCAGAGCACCGAACGGGTCCGGCTCGACGACGGCCCGGTCCCGGCGGTGCTCGCCCGGCTGTGCCAGGAGTACTTCGAGCACGCCGACATCTTCCAGTTGCTGTTCACCATGCCGGATCTGGTGACCCGGCCGGAATGGGCGGAGGAGAGCGACGACGACCGTCGCCTGCTGCGGCTCATCGAACGCGGGCACGCCGAGGGCTCGATCGATCCGGCGATGACGAAGGAGTGGTTGCTGCAACTGCTCTGGAGCCTGCTCTACACGGCGTGGGAACTGGTGCGTGAGAAGACGCCGAAGCACGAGGCGCTCACGTTGTGCCTGCGCAGCCTGGAAAAGGTCATCGCGGTCGGCTGAAGTCCTCCGAAGTGATGACGCGGACTCGCGCGGCTTCGAAGATCCTGTCCCGGTGACAGAAAAACCGGTACGCGCCTGGGGAATCCTCTTCGGCGGGCTCGCGGTGTTCGTGGCCGCACCCGCGCTGCTGCTGGCGACCGGGCACGGCACGATCAAGCCGTCCGCGGATTCGGACAAGGCGCTTTCCCTTGCCGGAGCCCTGATTCCGGCGCTGGCCGGGATTCTGCTGACCCACGGGATCCCGCTCCACGCGCCGAAACTGCTCCCCGACGCGACCGACCGGGGCAGACTCCGGAAGCAGGCGACGGCCTTGGCGCTCATCGCTTTCCTGTGGTCGCCGGCGTTGTTCCTGGTTTCGGCCGCGGGTCAACAGGCGCTGGTCCGCGACATCTGGGCGCTCGCCAAGCCGTTCGTGTTCTTGGTGCTGCCGCTGCTTCTCCTGCGTACGCGAGGGGAACCCGATCCGTTCCGGCTGACGTGGCTGCCCCAGCAGACCTGGCGATGGCTCGCGCCGATTCCGGCGGTGCTCGTGTTCGGCTGGCTCTCCGTCCTCGGCCCGCTCGCGCCGCCGCTCCCCACCGCGGAGGACTACCCGGATCCGGTATACCTGGCCGTCGGCGCCACGCTGACCTTCTTCACCGCGAACGTCCTCGAAGAGGTCTTCTTCCGCGGCATGCTGCAGACCCGGCTGGAGGCGCTTTTCGGGCGGTGGCCGGGAATCCTGCTGTCGGCCCTGTTGTTCGCCTGGTTGCACCTGCCGACGCACGGACAGGGCTCACTCCCGCTCACCCTGGGCGCGATCGTGGCCTTCCAAGGGTTCTTCGGCCTGTTCGCCGGCTATCTGTGGTCGCGCTACCGCAACCTGTGGGCGCCGATCGCCGCGCACACGGCGATGAACACCCTGCCCCTGTTGCTGATGTGAGCCCGCGGCCACTCGTGAGTGGTAAGGACGGTTAGAACCGTCCTTACCACTCACGAGCCGGTTGGGCGGATCAGGCGCCGATGGTCGCCGCGTCGATGACGAACCGGTACCGGACGTCGCTGTTCTCGACCCGGTCGTAGGCCACGTTCACCTGGTCGGCCGAGATCGTCTCGATCTCCGCGCCGATCCCGTGCTCGGCGCAGAAGTCGAGCATCTCCTGGGTCTCGGCGATTCCGCCGATCATCGAACCGGCGAGCACCCTGTTCCCGCCGAGCAGCGAGAAGGCGTTGTAGGACAACGGTTCGCCGGGCGCACCGACGTTCACCATCGCCCCGCCGACCCGCAGCATGCCGAGGTAGGAATCGACGGGCAGCGTCGCGGAAACGGTGTTGAGGATCAGGTCGAAACGGCCGCGCAGCGTCTTGAACGTCGACGCGTCACCGGTCGCGAAGTAGTACTTCGCACCCAGCTTCAGGCCGTCTTCCTGCTTCTTCAGGCTCTGGCTGAGCACGGTGACCTCGGCGCCCATGGCGGCCGCGATCTTGACCGCCATGTGGCCGAGCCCGCCGAGGCCGACGACGGCGACCTTCTTTCCCGGCCCGGCGCCCCAGCGGTTCAGCGGGGAGTAGGTGGTGATGCCCGCGCACAGCAGCGGAGCGGCGACGTCGAGGCCGATCCCTTCCGGGATACGGCAGACGAAGGCGTCCTTCACGACGATCTGCCTGCTGTAACCGCCGTAGGTGTTCTCGCCGTCGAACCCGACACCGTTGTACGTCTGGATGTTCCCCTTGACGCAGAACTGCTCGGTGCCCGCGAGACAGTATTCGCACTCGCCACAGGAATCGACCATGCAACCGACCCCGACGCGGTCGCCGACCCGGTACTTCGTCACACCGGAGCCGACCGCCGCGACGACGCCGGCGATCTCGTGACCGGGGACCATCGGGAAGATCGCGCTGCCCCAGTCCTCCTTCACCTGGTGGATGTCGCTGTGGCAGATCCCCGCGTACGCGATGTCGATCAGCACGTCGTCCGGACGCAGGTCGCGACGCTCGATCGTCGTCGGCGACAGAGCGGCGCCCGGGGACGGCGCGGCGATGGCGTGCGTGGTCGTCGTCATGAAACCCTCCGAGAAACAGTGAGACCATGTAAGAGGTCACTTACAACGAGCGTAAGAGGGCTCTTACATATTCCGCGACCGGGACGGTGTGATCCACGACATGGGCGGCAAGTACCATCACGGCGACCTCCGCGCCGAACTCGTGCGGGTCTCGCTGGACCTGATCGCCGAACAGGGGCTCGGCGCGTTCTCGGTCGCCGAGGTCGCCAGGCGCGCGAAAGTCAGCCCGGGGGCGCCCTATCGACACTTCCCGGACAAGGAGAGCCTGCTGGCCGCGATCGCGGCCACCGTCGCCTGCCAGCTGGCCGACAGGGTGCAAGAAGCCATCGAGGCCGAGAGCGACCCCGTCGCCGCACTCGCCGCGGCCGCCGGCGCGTACACGGAATACCTCATCGAACGCCGGGCAGGGATGAACATCATCTACTCGGACGGCCTCCAGGGTCCCGAGCACGCCACCCTGCACGAGCAGACCCGCCGCCTGACCGACCAGTTCGTCATGCTCTGCCTGACCGTCGCGGACCGGCCGCAGGACGGGCTCGAACTGATGGAGCAGCTGTTCACGCAGGCGCACGGCTACGGCACGTTCTATCTCGATGGCGTCTTCACGAAACAGGGTTACTCCACGGAAGTCGTCGTCCGGAAGTCGGTAGAGGCCGCCCGCGCCGCCATCGAAGGCCGCGCGAAAATGTGACCTGTTTCACGTCTGATTTGTCCGATTACCGGGGCTCCCCGCGCCGACAGGATGCGAAGCGCAATCCTTTCGACAACGAGGAGAACCGCGTGAGCACCGGGCAAGAAGTCGGATCGTGGCGGGAACTGGGCCGCCATACGAGCACCGCGGCGGTATTGGCGGGTGGTGTGCTCGTCGGCGCGATCACCATCTACGTGGCGGCGAGCCTCCTGCCGACCGCCGTCCAGGACATCGGCGGGCGGACGCTGTACGCCTGGACCATGACGGCGTTCCTGGTCGCCCAGGTAGTCGCGACCATGCTGGTGGCCCGGGCCCTGTCCCGCTTCGGCGGTAAGGCTTCCTATCTGCTCGGTTTCGGTGTCTTCGCCGCGGGCTCGGTCCTGTGCGCGGCGAGCCCGTCGATGCCGGTCCTCCTGATCGGCCGCGGGGCACAGGGACTCGGCGCCGGCCTGCTGACCGGGCTGGGCTTCGCCCTGATCCATTCGGCGTTACCGCCACGGCTGTGGAGCCGGGGCAGCGCCCTGATCTCCGCGATGTTCGGGGTGGGGAACTTCGCGGGCCCCGCGCTCGGCGGTTTCTCGGCACAGTTCGGTTCATGGCGGTCGGCGTTCGCGATCCTCACCGTGGCCGCGGGAGTGCTGGCGATCTTCGTGCCCCGGGCGCTTCCCGCCGTCGGACCCCCGGCACAGTCGCCGCCGGTCCCGGTCGCTTCGCTGGCCCTGATCGTCGGCTCCGCCGGGGCGGTGAGCGTGGCCGGGATCCTGTCCGACGTCCTCGCGATGGCGGCCTTCATCGCGCTGGGTCTCGCACTCGTTGGCGCGTTCCTGGTGACGGAAAACCGTGCGGCGGCCAGTGTCCTGCCCGGTTCGGTGTACCGGCGGGGCTCACGGCTGCGGTGGATCTACCTGACCATCATGGTGCTGGCGTCCGGTGTCGCGGTGGAGACGTTCTTGCCGCTGTTCGGCCAGCGGCTGGGCGGGCTTCCGCCCGCGGCGGCGGGATTCTTCGCCGCCGCGCTGTCCTTGGGCTGGTCGGTGAGCCAGCTCGCCAGCGCTTCGTCGCGCAAGACACGGCGGCTCGTGCCGGCCGGGCCCGTCTGTCTCGCCGCCGGGTTCGCGCTGCTGGGGCTGCTGCAGACCGAGCAGCCGTCGCTACCCGTCGTACTCGCCTGGCTGCCGGTGCTCTTCCTCGGTGGCACCGGAATCGGCATCGCGATGCCTCATCTGTCCGTCGCGGCGATGACCTCCGCCCCGGACGGCGAGGGCGGGCAAGCGGCGGCCGCGATCGCGACGATCCTGACGATGTCGACCGCGTTCGGCGCGGCGGTCGCCGGTCTGCTGGTCAACTTCGGCGGCACTTCGGTGGTCACGTCGGCGAGGTGGCTGTTGTTCGGCTTCGCGGCCATCTCCGCGCTCGGCCTGCTCACCGCACGCCGCGCGGCCTGAGTCCGGTCAGTTCCGGGAGCGCCTCGTGCGCACGCGCGGGGGCGCTTCCGGACAACGGCCGTCGCACCGGATGTGCGCCCAGACGATCTTCCCGCCCCGCACCGGCTCGCGCCGGACGCCCCACTGCACCGCCACCCCGTCGACGACGAGCAGCCCGCGGCCGCGGGGATCCTCGATCTGCGAACACCGCGCCCGGGGTTGCTCGACACTGACGTCCGCGACCTCGATGCGCACCGCGCAGGGTGTCACGCCACGCCACAACTGGATGTGGCGCGCGCCACCCCCGTGCACGTACGCGTTGGCGACGAGTTCCGTCGCCGCCAGCAGGACGTCGTCGAGATGCTTCTCGCCGAGATCGGGAAGGCATCTGACCACCCAGGCACGCATGTCCGGCAACGCCCGTGGCGTCGTGGCTCGCAGGTCAAGCACCCAGGTTCCCGGCACCGGATGCTCCGCGATACTGATCATGGAGCCACCCTTCCCCGTCGCGCGCGGCCTCCCTGCTGAAGTCGCACATCCGGGTTACCCAGAACGCCCGCCGATCAACCCGTGTCGGACCCGACACTCCGATCATCGGGCCGCGATACCCTCCAGCACCGTCTTGACCACGGCTTCCACCTCCGGTGAACCGGTCACCGAGGGGCCGTGCGGAAGCAGAGCGGAGAGCACTGTTTCGTGGCAGACACCGACCAGCATCGCCGCCGCCGCGCCGACATCGCCGTCCAGCCTGCCCAGTTCCCTTTCCGCCCGCAGGTATCCGGCGAGACGATCGCGCCAGGTCTCGCCGTCGCCTGTCCGTTCCCCGAACCGCGCGAGCACGACGGGACGGGCCAGCAGCCCGGCGAACGCGGGCAGGATCTCCTTGTGCAGAGCCAACCCGTACGCCAGCTGGGCACGGAGATTGGCCTCGACCGTAGCCGAACCGGGCTCGGGCAGCTCGCCGAGTCCGGCTTCTACTCTCCGTACGTGTTCGGCCAATGCGTCGGCGAGCAACTCCTCCTTGTCGGCGAAATGGTTGTACAGCACGCCATCGGCGACTTCAGCCGCACGCGCGATCGCCCGCACCGTGAGTTCCGCGGTGCCTTGCGCGGAAATCAGGTCCGCGGCGGTGCCGATCAGGTGCTCGCGCAGGCTCCGGCCGTCTTCCGCCCGGCGCAGGGCGGCCGCTTTTCGCGGTGACATCAGGATTTCGCCCTGACCAGCCAGGCGGCGCCGCGCAACCGGACACCGCCGGAACCCTCGAAGGGCCGCAGCGCGACCGAAAGCGCCTCCCGCGCCCGCTTCGCCGCTTCGGCGCCGGCCAGATCGAGGTGGTACTTGACCGGCCCCCAGTCCGCGATGAACCCGGCCGCGTCGGGAACATCCCTTCCCCACACCTGGTCCGCCTCGACACGGTCGCAGGCGACATCGCGGAACCCGGCGCCGGTCAGCACCGAGCGAACCCGCGCCGGGTCTGCGAACGCCGTCGGGCCCGTGCCGTCCTCGCCGGTCGGGGTCGGCAGAAACGGCGCCAGTGCGCCGAAAACCGCACCGAGATCGGTTCCGGCGAGCGCGGTCATGCACAGAAAGGCGAGCCTGCCGCCCGGTTTCAGCGCCCGGCGGACGTTCGCGAAAGCGGCGACCGGATCGGCGAAGAACGTCACCGCGAACCGGCTGAGCGCGACGTCGAAAACCCCGTCCCCGAACGGGAAGACCTGGACGTCGCCCTGCTCGAACACCACGTTCGCGACACCTTCGGCCTCCGCGCGCGCCCGCGCCGTGGCGAGCATCGGCGCGGACAGGTCGATCCCGGTCGCGCCCCCGAGCGGAGCGCGGACGGCGGCGAGCCGGGTGACCTGCCCGTTGCCGCAGCCGATGTCGAGCACCCGGTCGCGCTCGCCGATTCCGGCGGCGTCGAACAGGAATTCGTTGAACCCGCTGTTCACCGCGTCGTAGCGCTCGTCGTGCTCGGCCCAGTGCCGTCCCTCGTACCCGTTCCACGCCTCCGACTGCGCGGTGTTGACGATGCCGGACATACCAGAACCTCCTCCGTTATGAACGTGCGTTCATGAACACGTGTTCATACTGGAGGAGGTCTGGTTCGCTCGTCAAGCGGCACATACGGGGTAGGGGTAAGGCTGAGTGGCGTCTCGGCACAGGGGTCGTGAGCGGCGATTCGGGTCAGCGGCTGCGCGTGAAGGCCCCCTTCCCTCGGCTCAGCCGAGGAAACTCGACCTTCACACCTTGCCGAGTACATGAAGGCGGGCACGGGCGCCGGTAATGACGGCCTACGCCAGCCGAAGCTCCCTGCCCGGCAAGGAGCGCCGCCGGTCCGTCACCAGGATCATCGCCAGCGTCCCGATTCCCAGCCACACCACCAGCTGCACGATCCCCGACGCCAGGCCGTCCGTCCCCGTCAGCAGCGATCGCAGCGCGACCAGCGCGCCGTTGGTCGGCAGGATCCCCAGCACGGTCCCGAAGAAGCCGGGCACGGTCGAAATCAGCGAAGCGCCGACAGTGAGCACGAGAATCGCGAGGGCGGCGAAACGGCCAGGGCGTTTGAAGATCGCCACCAGCGCTTGGTTCACCACGGTGAACGTCCCCGCCGCGAGGACAAGGAGCACCAGCAGGGTCACGGCCTTTCCGAAACTCAGGCCGAGGAACGCCCAGAACACCCCGGTCAGGATCAAGGCGGTCAGCACCGCCAGCGTCGCACCGGGGACGGCCGCGGCGAGGATGATCCGCCAGCTCGGTTCGCGGGTGGTGAGCACGCTCGGCGGCACCGCCTGGATCACCTGGTACGTCGCCAGCGCGCACACCCACAGCGCCAGCACGAGGATCAGCGCCACCACGCCTTCGCCGAACGTTCCCGAGCCCGCCGTGTCGGCGATCGCGGGCGTGGCGGCGACCTGTTTGAGGTGATCGCGTTCGGCCTGGGTGTAGTCGGGCACCTTGCCCCGGCCGTCGTTGAGGCCCTTGGCCAACTCGGACGCGCCGGATTCGGCGCGCTCGGCGCCATCGGCGGCGGTGCGGGCACCGGTGGCGAGTTCACCCGCGCCGGTCGACAGGGTGGTCGCGCCACCGGCGAGCTGACCGGACCCGTCGGCGAGCTGCCGCGCACCCGAGTCGGCGGCCTTGACGCCGGCGTCGAGTTTCCGCGCACCGGCGGCCGCGGTGCCGATGCCGCCGGCGAGGTCCTTCGACCTGTCCGCGAGCTGCTTGTTGCCGTCGGCGACCTTCTGGGAGCCCGCCGAAAGGTCTTGCACCGCCTTCTTCGTCTGCACGACGGCGTCGCGGATCTCGGCGCGTTTGCCGTCGAGGATCGCGGCATCGGCCGTGAGCTTTTCCGAAGCGGCCTTCAGATCGGCGCAGAACTTGGTGTCCTGCTCGCATTTCTGCGCCAGCTCGGCGAACTTCCGCGCCGAATCGCCCGCCGTGGGCAGCGCGTCGATGATCCGCACGACCTTGTCCGCCAGCGGCGAGATCTTGTCGGCCAGCTGCTTGTTGCCGTTCGCGACCTGCTGCGCCCCGTCGGCCAGTTCTCTGGTCAGCCGGGGCAGTTGCGCGGTGTCCTTCTCCGCCTGGGTCAGCCCCGACGACAACTGTCCGGAGCCGTCGGCGAGCTGCCCGGTGCCGTTCGCGAGCTTACGGGCGCCGTCCGCCAGCTGACCGGCCGCACCGCTGAGCTTTCCCGCCCCACCGGCGAGTTCTCCCGCTCCCGCGGCCAGTTTCCCGGTTCCGTCGGACAACTGGCGCAGCCCGACGACGAGCTGATCGCCGCCGTCGGCCGCGGCCACGAGCTGCTGGTGAATCGACGAGAATCCGACGTACAGATTGTCCACATAGGTCTCGACGATCTGACGGTTCAGCGCGGTGAGCGTCGCGTTCGCGACTTCCCGGCTCGCCACCGGGTCGACGAGGCCGGTGCGCTGTGACGTCTCGACGCGCATGATCGCCTGCTTCGCGTCGAGCGGCTTCCCGGCCGTCGACGTGGCCTGCGCGGAGAAGTCCGGCGGGATGGTGACGACCGCCGAATACGTCCCGTCCGAGATGCCTTCCTTCGCGTCCTCGGCGTCGGTGAGCACCCAGGTGTACGCGGAATCCTCGCCATGCACGAGATTTCCGGCCAGCTCGCGGCCGAGCGGGATCACCTGGCCGTTCACGGTCACCGGCTCGTCGTTGTTGACCACGGCGGCCTTGGCCGCGCCATGGTCGCCGTCGGGCGACCAGAACGCCCACGTCAGACCGAGTGCGACGATCACCGGGACGAGCACGATCCCGAGCCAGGTCTTCCAGGTCAGCGGGCCGAAGGCGGCGGCACGGGCGGAGCCGGTGAAGAAGCGGGGCATCAGCGGACCTCGGCGGGGACGGGGGCGGGCGCCATGGCGAGGCCCGCGACGGCGGTGGTGGGCAGCAGATCCCGCACGATCGCGAGGCTCTGGCAGGACACGGCGAACGTCGCGGCCCTGCTCGCGAACGCCGCTCGCAACCCGGCGCGCTGCGCGGTGGCGACGACGGTGTCCAGGTCGTCGAGGAAGACGAGGCCGACGCCGTCGTCGAGCGCGCGGCGGACCTCCCCGGCCGGGTCGTCGGTCTCCTCGCAGGCGATGAAAGCGACTTTCCGCCGGACCGCGTGCGCGTGCTGTGGCAGCACCCGGCCGAGGACCTTCAGGTCACCGCGAACGTGCGGGACACGGCCGGCCAGCGCGTAGAGCAGGGCGCTCTTGCCCGCCGGGCCGGAACCGTGCACGGCGAGGATCTCCCCCGGGCCGAGGTGCAGTTCGACGTCGCGGAAGACGGTGCGCCCGCGGTCGTCGTCGACGCGGAGACCGGCGGCGCTGATCACTTCGGCCGAGCCGGGCGCGGGCCAGTCGGCGAGCCGCAGTTCGTGGACGAGACCGTCGCCCTCGGCGTCGAACACCGGGAGTTTGCGGTCCAGCCACGGCGGCAGCCCCCAGGCGCGCGGGCCCAGCAGCGCGAGGATCGCCGGGACGAGGGTCATCCGCACGAGGAAGGCGTCCACGAACACCCCGACGGCGAGGCTGAACGCGATCGGTTTGATCGTGGCGCTGCCGTCGGGCACGAACGCGGCGAACACGCCCAGCATGATCACCGCCGCCGCGGTCACGACCCTCGACGCGGACACGAACCCCGTCTCGATCGCCTTGTGCGCGTCGCCGTGGTGGACGTAGTCCTCGCGGATCCGGGACACCAGGAACACTTCGTAGTCCATGGCGAGTCCGAAAAGGACACCCATCAGGATGATCGGCAGGAAGCTGATCACACTGCCGGTGCGGGTCACCCCGAGCGCCTCGGCCAGATGTCCTTGCCCGAACACGAACGACGTGGCGCCGAACGCGGCGCCGATCGACAGCAGGTACCCGAAGGTGGCTTTGAGCGGGACGAGGATCGAGCGGAACACCATCGCCAGCAGCACCAGCGAAAGCCCGACGACCAGGATGCCGAACGGCAGCAACGCGTCACCGAGCTGCGTGGACACGTCGATGCCGACCGCGGTGAACCCGGTGACCGCGGTCTGCACGCCGTACCGTTCCTTGAACTGCCCTTCCATCGCGCGCAGTCGTTCGACGAGGTCGTCGGTCGCCTCGTCGTACGCGCCGGTCGTCGGCACGACCTGGATGATGGCGGTGTCGCCCTTGGGGTTCGGCGTGGCGAGCGGGACGACGGCGACGCCGAGCACCCCGCGGATGTCGTCGGCGATACCGTTGGTGATCCCGATCGGGTCGGTGGTCGACAGGATGTCCGCGGTGACGACCAGCGGGCCGTTGAAGCCGGGCCCGAAATGCTCGGCGACTACGTCGTAGGCGACGCGGGCAGGCGTGCCGTCCTCGTCGGTTCCGTTGTCCGGCAAGGCGAGCCGGAGATCCAGCGCGGGCGCCGACGCGACCGCGAGCACCCCGACGATCAGCGCGATCGTCACCCACGGCGATTTCGTGGCGAGCCGGACCCAGCGGAGGCTGAAACGCGGCTTCTTCTTGGTCTTCCGTGCCTTGCGCGGTTTCTTGGGCCGCAACCGCTCGCCGGCGAACGCCAGCAGCGCGGGGATGAGCGTGATGGCCACGATCACCGCGACGGCGACACCGCCCGCCGCCGCGACACCCATCGTGGTCAGGAACGGGATCCCCGCGACGAACAGGCCCAGCAGGGCGATCACCACGGTGAGCCCGGCGAAGATGACCGCGGATCCCGCGGTGGCGGTCGCCCTCGCGATGGACTCTTCGACTTCGAGTCCCTCGGCGAGCTGATCCCGGTGCCGGGAAAGCAGGAAGAGCGCGTAGTCGATGCCGACGGCGAGCCCGAGCATGACCGCGAGCATCGGCGCCGTGGAGGACACGGTCGCCACCGAGGTCGCCGCGTAGACCAGCGCCACCGAGACCCCGACGCCGAGGATCGCCGTCAGCAAAGGCATTCCGGCCGCGATGAACGAACCGAACACCATCAGCAGCACCACGAGCGCGATGACGAGACCGATCCCCTCGGTGGGGCTGAGCTTCGGCACCTTGTCGGAGAACGCGTCGCCGCCGGTGAGCACCTCGGTGCCGTGGCCGATCCGGCTCTCCAGGTCCTGCGCGATACCGGCGAGGGCGGTCCTCGTCGACGGCTGGATGTCGGCGAGCCCGACGTCGAGCTGCACGGTGACCAACGCGGCGCGGCCGTCCTTGGATACCGCGTCGTGCACGTTCGGGTCGAAGGGGTTCACCACCGTCGCGACCTGTGGGGCCCCGCTCAGCTCGGGCACCGCGGCGGAGACGGAGTCGCGCACGACGGCGGCATCCGCCCGCTGCCCTTCGGGAACGAGCACGACCAACTGTGCCGAAGTCCCGCTCACCTGCGGGAAAACCCGGCCGAGGTGGTCGAGTGCCTCTTGGGACTCCGAGCCCGGGATCGCGAACGTGTCGTCGGTCCCCTGGCCGAACAGCAACGCCGCGCCGCCGGCGACACACAGCATGACCAGCCATAACGCGGTGACCAGCACGCGTCCGCGAGCGGCCAGCCTGCCGAGGCGGTAGAGGAATGACGACACGATCGGCTCCCGGCAGTCGTTGGATACATGACGTATCGTAATGCACGGTGTATCCGATTCACGATGTATCCTGTCCCACAGCCGGGTGAACCGGGCCGATGCGAAAGAATGGCGAGATGACCGAGGAGCGGGGCGCCACCATGACCAGGCGCCGGGCGGATACCCGCCGACGGCTGATCGACGCGGCATACGAGGCCTTCTCCGAACGCGGCATCCGGGACACCCCGGTCGAGCTGATCTGCGAACGCGCCGGCTTCACCCGCGGCGCCTTCTACTCGAACTTCAGCTCGAAGGAAGACCTCTTCCTTGCCTTGTTCCAGGAGGAGAACACCCTCCGGCTCGAACGGTTCCGCGAGGCCACCGAGAGCGTGCTCGGCGAGGCCGCCGTCGGCGCGCACGAAGACCTCTCCCCCACCCTCGGGCGGATCGCCGAACTGTTCATGGTCGCGCTCAACGCGGACAAGGACTGGTACCTGCTGTGCGCGGAATTCCGCACGCAGGGCCTGCGACAGCCGGAGATCCGCGACCGGATCGGCGCGGCGTTCCGGCATTTCCACACCGAACTGGGCGCGATCCTGGTCGGCACGCTCGACCGGATCGGCAGGCGGCTGACGATCTCCGCGGACGACGCGGTGCTCGTCCTGGTCGCCCTTTACGAGCAAGGACTGCAGAACTACCTGCTGGACGGCAGCGAACTCCCCGCCGACGGCCGGTTCGTCAGCGAGCTGATCCCGAAGGTGATGGCCTCGCTCATCGTCCCGGCGAACTGATCCTTCAGCACCGGGGCGGGAGCCAGCCGGGCGTGGTCACGACCTGCTGCGGCGCCACCGCCGGTTGCGAAGTCCCGAAACCGAACCCGACGAGCCCACCGGGGCAGACCCGCACCGCGCCGGGCCCGCCCTGGGTGCCGGATTCGCGCCACGCGACGGGATCCAGCCCGACGCGCCACACCTTCCAGAACGGCGCGCCCCGCCGATGACCGGCACAGGCATCGTCGCCAGGAAGACCTTCGATGGCGCAGACGTAGCGAGAATCCCCATACGGTCCGGTTCCGCTCCCCAGCCGTACCGCGAGCCCGGAACGCTCGAGCGCGGTCCGCGCGTCACCGGGTGAGCCGGGCACGCATCGCACGAGCACTCCGGCCGCCATGCCGACCGCGACGGTCACCCCTTCGGTTCCCGCACAGGCACCGGTTCGCGAAACCGGGTCCACGGCGGGAAAAAGGGTCACCAGAGCGAGAAGCACAGACAAGATCGACACTTGCCAAAGACTACGGGTGTCCGGCCAGATGCGCACAGTGACCATCTCGGGGAACGCCGACACGAATCACATTCCGTTTCGCACGAAAGGAGAGAATATGTCGGAAATTGGCCCGATCAGGGGGCTTGCGCGTTCTTCGGCACAGGAAAAAGATGTGTTCTTCTCGTCCGTGCCACTACATCGGGTGCGGCCGAATTTGCCCGGATGATCATAGTTCGTCCGGGTCCTCGAAAGGTTCAGAGCGTGACGCGCAGGCGCCTTACCGCATTCGTCGTTCCCCTCGTCCTCACCGGATTCCTGCTCGCCGCGGGCGGTACCGCCCAATCGCGTCAGCCGTGGCAGAGCCCGGTCGACATCTCCCCTGGCGCCATCAGGTTCGATCCCGCTCAGCCGAGGCTGGAGATCTCCTACGGCCATTCGGATCTCGACCTCGAATACATCCGGAAGGACACCTCGGACACCAACGGCTGCGGCACGAGGAATCACGAAGAAACCGAAGAGGCCGTGGTCCGGCCGGGCACCGGGCACGTCACGCTTGCCGGGGTCCGCTACGAACTCGAACAGTTCCATTTCCACACTCCGTCGGAGCACCGTTTCCAGGGCCGCGCCGATCCGTTGGAAATGCATTTCGTGCACCGCGGCGCCGCCGGGAAACTGCTGGTGATCGGCGTTCCCCTGCGCGCGGGCGCCGGGTCGCCGGTGGATCGCGTCCTGGCGACGCTCGCACCGGAATGCGGCGAACCGGTGGCGCTGGCGGACTTCGACCTCAACACGCTCCTGCCGCGGAACAGGAGCACACTCCGGTATGAAGGCTCGCTCACCACGGCGCCGTTCTCCGAAGGCGTGCAGTGGTTCCTGATGTCCGAGCAGACCGTCTCGCCGTCGACGATCGCGCGGTTCCGGGGGCTGTTCGGCGACGGCAACGCCCGCGAGCCACAGCCGCTCAATGGACGGAAGTTGACCGTCGTACCGCAGAGCTCGTGAGTGGTAATGACGGTTAGAACCAAGGGTGTCTCAGTGCCTGCGGTTGATCCCGGGGGGCTGGGTCCGTGAAGGCCTCCTTGCCTACCTTGAGGGTAGGGAAGGAGGCCTTCACCACCTTGGTGACCGGCCACGCCAGCAGGTCACGCGGGTCCGAGTACCGATCGGTCAGGTCTCGTTTCATCGGGATTTCATGGCTCCGCTTTACGGTTCCGGGCACGGATCCGCGGCCGCGGACCGGTGGTCCACGAGGAGACGTGCATGAGCCCGGCGAGCCGGACCCCCTACAACATGGTGCTGCCCAGGGACGACTCGTCGAGTCCCGGGGAACGGGACCGGCTCGTCGGACCGGGCTGGAGCTGGGCCGCGTTCTCCACGCCGTGGGCCGACGGCCGCCCGTCGCCGAAGTACCGGTGGACGCTGTTCGAGACGGCCGCCCACGCCGTCGAAGACCTCCGTCGCTGCCTCGACGACGGCAACGTCGGCAGGCGCGGCGCCCTCTGCTCTTCCGTGCTCCGCAAGCGCGGGGCACCGCGGGAACTGGTGCTGTGCGACGGCGCGGAATGGGCCTGCGTCGTCCACGAGGTCCGCGCCGGGGTGCACCTGGCCGACGCGGCCGACGCCTACTTCGCGCGCTGGCGGACGAGCATGGCGGGGCACCGCTTCACGATCATCAACGGCGGCGTACCGACTGTCTGGTGAGGTCCAGACCTTCCAGCGCGAGAGTGCGCTGGAGGGAATCGCCGTCGGGTCCGATGGTGGTGAGCACCCACTCGAAGTGTTCCCTGGCCGCCACCGGATCACCCGCGGCGAGATGGGTGCGGCCGAGCCGGTTGCGGATTTCGGACTCCATCCCGACGATCGTCTCCTCGGTGACCGCCGTCAGCGCCCGCCGCTGGAGTTCGAACGCCGCGTCGAGGTTCCCCAGCTCCAGTTCCGCGGCGCCCAGGCGGGCGAGAGCGGTCGCGGTCAGCAGCCCGTCCGTGGTCTCCTCGGCGAGTTCGACGGAGCGCCGGAGATCCAGCGCGGCTTCGGCGAACCTGCCGGTCTCCAGCCGGACGGTGCCACAGTGGCACAGCACCCTGGCCAGCATCCCCGGACTGCCGATCTCCTCGCTCAGCTCACGAGCGCGGCCGAGGTGGACGAGCGCCTCTTCGTGCTCGCCCTGCAGGTAGGCGAGATACCCCAGGGCGGACAGCGACCGTTCGGCGAGCCAGCGGTCCCCCACCTCCTCGGCGAGGATCATCACCCGCCGCATCCCGGAAATGGCGAGATCGTGCCGCCCGGCGATCAGATCCGCCATGGTGAGCCCGCCGAGCGCCCGCGCCTCCACTCCGCGGTCGCCCGATGCCTGGCCCGCCCGCAGCGCGTCGTCGAACCAGCCACGAGCCCGGTCGAGTTGCCCTTGCATGGCATAGGCGTAGCCCAGGCAGAACCGCAACGACGAGACCAGGCGTTCGTCTTCGGCCTGTTCCGCGAGCGGCAGCGCGACCTGCAACGCCGTCCGGCATTCGTGGTACCGCTGCTGACGCGCGAGATAGTCGACCAGGCCCTCGGCGACCGAGCAGGCGAGGTCGGCCAGCCCGGCTTCGGCCGCTTGTGACACGACCTCCGGCAGGTCGCCGGCCGCGTCGAGCCAGGCGGAAGCGTCACGCTGCCCGGTGAACGGTCCTCCGGTCTCCACCGGGAATCGCGCGACACCCCACTCACTCGCCCGTCGAGCGGCACTGAGGTAGAGCCCGTACACCCGTTTCCGAGCCGCTTCGGCGGCGCCTTCGGGCATCTCCCCGGCGAGCCGCCGGGCATAGACCGCCACCAGATCGTGCAGTCGGTAGCGTCCGCTCGCGGGCTCCTGCACGAGGCTGGCGTCGACCAGGCTTTCCAGCCGCCGCTCGGCTTCGGCGGGCGAGCAGTCCAGCAGGGCGGCGACCGACAGCCGGTCGAATTCGGTCGTCGGCGACAGACCGAGCACGCTGAACGCGGTCTGCTCGGCGGGCCGCAGCTGGTCGTACGACAGACGCAGCGCCACCTCGACACTGCGATCCTCGGCCGTCAGTTCGCCGAGCCTGCGCTCGTCGTCCGACATCCGGTCGACCAGATCCTTGAACGTCCACATCGGACGGTTCTGCAACCGGGCACCCGCGATCCGCAGCGCGAGCGGCAGCCGACCGCACAGCCCGGCGAGCGCGCGCACGGCGAACCGCTCCCCTTCCGCCCTCGGCGCCCCCACGATGCGGCTGAGCAGCCGCTCGGCCGCATCGAGGCCCAGCGCGCCGAGGGAAATACGGCGGTCGGCGTCCAAACCGGACAGACGACGACGGCTGGTCACCAGCACGCGGCTGCCCGGCCCGGACGGCAGCAGCGGCCGCACCTGCCCGGCGGACTCGGCGTTGTCGAGCACCAGCAGCAACCGCAGCTGCGCGGTCGCCGCCCGCCACGACGCGGCCAGTTCGTCGAGATCGTCCGGCATCGCCCCGTCCTCGACCCCGACCGCGCGGAGCAACCGCCGCAGCGCGCGCTCCGGCGCCACCGGCTCACGGCCTTCGGTGTAACCGTGGAGATCCACGAACAACGCACCGTCCGGATAGGACTCACGGAGCCGGTGGGCCGCACGCACCGCGAGGGTGGTCTTCCCGGCACCGGGGACACCGTCGACGGCGTCGACCGAGACCGACTCCGGATCCCCCTCTTCGACGAGCAGCGCGAGTTCCCGGTCCCTGCCGACGAGTTCGCCGTTGACGGCGGGCAGTTCGTTGCGGATCCGGCGAGACGGCTCGCGGCGCGGCGCGACACCGAGCAGCGTCTCGTCGCCGCGCAGCACCGCATCCTGCACCTGCCGCAGCTCCTCACCCGGCTCGACGCCGAGCTGCTCGATCAGCCGCTCGCGGACGTCGGTGAACACCTCCAGCGCCTCCGCCTGCCGCCCGCCGCCGTAGAGCGCCCGCATCAGCAACGCGGCCAGCGGCTCGCTCGGCGGGTCGGCGGACACCAGCGCCGACAGCTCGCCGATCACCTCGTCGAACCGCCCGAGTTTCAGCTGGGCCCGCAGTTTCCGGCGCAGCAACAGAAGTCTGCGTTCCTCCAGCCGTCGCCGCTCGCCTTGGACGAACGCGCCGGGCAGCCCCGTCAGCGGCTCGCCGTGGAACAGCCGGAGCGCGTCGGCGAAGGTGTCCACCGCGGCGACGAGGTCGCCCGACTCCTCGGCGGCGGCCGCGACGGCGGCGACCTCCTCCAGCCGGACCACGTCCAACCGGACCCCGCCGCTGGCGAACCGGTAGCCACCGCGATCGGACACGATCACCGAGTCCCGCGGCTTCTGGCCCGAGGTGTCCAGGCATTGCCGCAGCCGCCGGACGTACACCGGCAGCACGTTGGACTCCGGCGGCTTTTCCCAGAGCCCGTCGGTGAGTTCGTAGTGGCTGACGGTCACGTCCGGGCGCAGCAGCAGCGCGGCCAGCACGGCCTGCTGCCGGACCGGCCCCAGATCCAGCCGGGTCTCCCCGTGCCAGGCCCGCAACGGGCCGAGCAGTTCGAAGCGAAGTCGCGAGTCCGGCATGATCCCCCCATCGTTGCGCATCAGCCCGGCACCACGATCCCGTGGTCGAACGCGTACACGATCGCCGCCGCCCGGTCCCGCAACTGGAGTTTGGTGAAGATCCGGCCGATATGGCTTTTCACGGTCACCTCCGAAATGACAAGCGTCGCGGCGATCTCCGCGTTGGTCAGCCCGCGGCCGATCGCCCTGAGCACGTCCTGCTCCCTCGGGGTCAGCAGCTCCGGTGAGCGTCCGCCACTGCCGTTCCCGGCGGCCTGCCGGTACGCGGCGAGCACCCGCCCGGTGACACCGGGGTCGAGCCACGCGTCACCCGCGGCGACCGCCCGCACGGCCCGGATCAGGTCCTCGGCCGGGGAATCCTTGAGGACGTACCCGGCCGCGCCCGCCCGCAGCGCGTCGGCCAAGAGGTTGTCGTCGTCGAAGGTGGTCAGCGCGAGCACCGGCGGATGCCCGCCGGACCGCCGCAGCCGCCTGGTCGCCTCGACGCCGCCGACGTTCTTCATCCGCAGGTCCATCACGATGACGTCGACCTCGTGCGCGGCCAGCGCCGCCGGAACTTCCGAACCGTCGCCGCATTCCCCCGCGATGACGAACCCGTCGCGGCGCCGCAGGATGCGCCGCAGCCCGGACCGGACCAGCTCCTGGTCGTCGACCAGCAGCACCTGGATCTCGGCGGCGGTCACGGCTTGCCGCCCGGCACGGTGACCTGCACGATCCACTGCCTGCCGCTGGGCCCGGCACTGAGATCGGCGCCGAGCTGGGCCGCGCGGACGGCCATCCCCGCCAGTCCCGAACCGTCCTCCGCCGCGCGCCGGACGGTCGCGGGGAGGGTGTTGCTGACGATGAGCTTCAACCCCGAACGGCCGGCGTTCAGCCGGACCTCCGCGGTCGCGCCGGGGGCATGCTTGACGACGTTGACAAGTGATTCCTGCACGATCCGGTAGAGGCCCAATCCTTCCGAGGCGCCTACCCGGCCGAGGTCGCCTTCCTGTGTATAGCGCACCGCCAGTCCGGCGCTGCGAGTGCGTTCCACCAGCGTCGCGATGTCCTCCACCCCCGGCAGCGGGGCGCTGCCGGACGGGGAATCGGCGAGCAGACCGACCGTGCGGCGGATGTCGGCCATCGCGGCCCGTCCCACCTGTTCGGCTTCGGTGAGCGCTTCGATCGCCTCGTCGACGTCGCGGTCCTGCTGCAGCGCGTGCCGGGCGCCGGTCAGATGCAGCAGCGTGATGCTGAGCGAATGGCCGACGACGTCGTGCACCTCACGCGCGATCCGCTGGCGTTCGGCGAGCAGGGCCTTGTCACGGGAAGCGTCACGGTTGCCGCGTTCGGCGTCGAGCACCCTGGTGTACCAGCGGACCATGAGCCCGCCGCTGAGGCCGAGCAGGATCGCGACCATGTACACCGGCCCGCCGATCAGCCCGCCCCAGATCCCCGCCACGACCAAGACCGCTTCGCCCACGATGGTGACGAGGGCGATGCCCCACGTCGTCCGCAGGACACTGCCCGCTTCGGTGGCCGCGACCAGCAGCAGCAACGGCGCGAAATCCGGCAGCACGGGCTCGATGAGCAGCACCGAGGCGGCGATGATCAGCGCCGTCATCCGCACCCACGGCATGATCCAGTCGGTGACCACCCAGATCACCGACGGCGCGATCACGATCAGACCGGCCAGCGCGATCGGCTCGGGCGGTAGCAGGGCGTCCCGTTGCACCAACGCGACCACCGTGAACACGAAGCTCACGGCGCTCGCGCACAACGCCCCCCACCACGGCAGGGTCAGCCCGGCCCGGGTGAGACTCGCCTGC
Organism: Amycolatopsis sp. NPDC043885; assembly: GCF_056435685.1. NCBI lineage: Bacteria > Bacillati > Actinomycetota > Actinomycetes > Pseudonocardiales > Pseudonocardiaceae > Amycolatopsis > Amycolatopsis sp. NPDC043885. The sequence goes on along the minus strand of NZ_JBWKEA010000010.1, from coordinate 119,942 downwards.
ACCCGTGCCCGGAACCGGTCCCGCAAGATCTCCAGCACGGCATCAGCCTAGGAAGTCCCGCTGAGCGCGTCATCGTGCGGCGGGCGGCACCCGTCTCCGCCCACGGTAGGAGGCCGGACGAGCACGGTCGGATGAAATCCGGATGAAACCCCGGCGCTCATTCCTGGCTGAGCGCGACCCAGTTCAGTTTCTCCTGTTCTCGTTTCGGCAGGCCCGCGACGACGAGGTCGTAGGAGTCCTCGGTCAGCTCCCGTACGAAGTCGTCGGTCAGCGAGCCGTCCAGCTCGACGGTGTTCCAGTGCCGTTTGTTCAGGTGGTAGCCGGGGACGATGGCCGGATGCTCGGCACGCAGCCGGACCGCCAGATCCGGCTCGCATTTGAGGCTGATCCGCAGCGGCTTCGCCTTGAGCGGGCCGAGCGCGAAGATCTTGCCCGCGACTTTGAACACGCTGATGTCCTCGCCGAAGGGGAACTCCTCCCGGGCGCCGGGGAAGCCGAGGCAGATCTTCCGGAGAGCGGCAGGTGTCATGGCGTTCAGGCTAACCGCCCCCTCCGACAGAAACCTGTCCTGTCCAGGGCGTTGACCGGTTGTCGGTGATTCCTTGACGATGAGTGGAGCCGACTGGGTGGAGGCGGAACCGACATGCGCGTGAAGTATCTCGCCATCGCGGGAATCCTGGTGCTGGGCTTGATGCCGGGTGCCGCGGCAGCCCAAGTGCGGAGCCCTGCCGGCAGCGGCTGGGTGGGCACCTGGGCGGCGGCGCCCGCGGCCGGGGTGGCCGGGACCGACAACGGCTACCCGAACTTCTCGATCCGCAACATCGTCCACACCAGCGCCGGCGGGCACGAGGTCCGCGTGCGGCTGTCCAACGCCTTCGGCCGGACTCCGGTGCTGTTCGGCCGCGTGACCGTCGCGGTCGCCGCGGGCCCGGACACCCCGCAGGCCGTGCCCGGCACGATGCGCACGCTGACCTTCGGCGGAGATCGCGAGGTCACCGTGCCGCCGGGCGCCGACATCGTCAGCGACGGCGCGGCGCTGACCGTGCCGAGGGACGGCGACCTCCTGGTGACCACCTACACCCCGACGCCGTCGGGTCCGGTCACCTACCATCCGCTCGCGATGCAGAACTCGTACTTCACCCGGAACGGCGACAAGGCGGCCGACGAGTCGGCGGCGGCGTTCCCGGAGAAGACCGCGGTCTGGCACTACGTGTCCGGTGTGGACGTCCGCGGCACCGGGTTGCGGGGCAGCGTCGTGGCGATCGGCGACTCGATCACCGACGGGGCGAATTCGACCTGGGGCGCGAACCTGCGCTGGCCCGACCAGCTCGCCGACAAGATCAGCGCGCGCCTCGGCGTGCTCAACGCCGGGATCAGCGGGAACCGCCTGCTGCTCGACGGCGGCAACTACGGGGTCAACGCGCTGGCCAGGCTCGACCGGGACGTCCTGAACCAGTCCGGCGTGCGGACGGCGATCGTGTTCGAGGGCATCAACGACATCCAGCAGACCCCGCACCAGGCCGATCCGAACAAGATCATCTCGGCGCTGAAACAGATCGCGACGAGGGCGCACGACCGCGGCCTGCGGGTGCTGGGCGCGACGATCACGCCGTGGAAGGGCTGGGGTTCGTACACTCCGCAGCTCGAAGAGACCCGGCAGGCGGTGAACCGGTTCATCCGGACCAGCAGGCACTTCGACGGATACATCGACTTCGACGCGGCGATCCGCGACCCCGCCGATCCGCGGCGGATGAAACCCGAGTACGACTCCGGCGATCACCTCCATCCCGGTGACAAGGGCTTCACCGCCATGGCGGACGCCGTCCCGCTGCACCGGCTCCGGCACGAATAAGGGCTGCGCCAGGCGGTTCCGTGGGGCACGATGAACAGATGGCGAGCGGCGACAGCGGTATCCGGGAGACGGCGCGGCTGGTCCGGTTCGCCGAACACGAAGCGCGGGCGGAAACGCTCCGCGCGCAGCTCGCCGATCTCCACGGCACGATCCGGCTGGCGAAGCGGACGTCGAACCTGTTCCGGGCACGGAAGGCGACCAGCACTCCGGGGCTGGACGTCTCGGGATTCACGCATGTCCTCGACGTCGATCCCTTGGCGCGTACGGCCGACGTCGAAGGCATGGTCACCTACGAGCAACTGGTGGACGCGACCCTGCTCCACGGGCTGATGCCGCTGGTCGTGCCGCAGCTCAAGACGATCACACTCGGCGGCGCGGTCACCGGCCTCGGCATCGAGTCGTCCTCGTTCCGCAACGGGCTCGTGCACGAGTCGGTGCTGGAGATGGAGTTGCTCACCGGTGACGGCAGGATCGTCGTCGCGCGGCCGGACAACGAGCACAGCGACCTGTTCCACGGCTTCCCGAACTCGTACGGGACGCTCGGCTACGCGCTGCGGCTGAAGATCGAACTGGAGCCGGTCAAACCGTATGTGCGGCTCGACCACGTCCGCTACGAAGACACCGAGGAGTACTTCGCGGCACTCGGCGAAGCCTGTCGTAACGGGTCGGCCGACTTCGTCGACGGAACGGTCTTCGGGCCGGGCGAGCAGTACCTGACGCTCGGCACGTTCACCACCTCGGCGCCCGCGACCAGCGACTACACCTGGCTCGACATCTACTACAAGTCGATCCGCTCCCGCGAGACGGATCATCTGAGCGTCCGCGACTACCTGTGGCGCTGGGACACGGACTGGTTCTGGTGCTCGCGGGCGTTCGGCGTGCAGCACCGGCTCCCCAGGCTGCTGCTGGGAAGGCGGCTGCTGCGGTCTTCGGTCTATTGGAAGGTCGTGGCGCTCGACCGCCGGTTCGGGATCGCCGCGAAACTGCTCAAGCTGCGCGGGCTTCCCCCTGAAGAGACCATCGTCCAGGACATCGAAGTACCACTCTCGCGGGCGGCGGAGTTCCTGGACTTCTTCCGCCGCGAGATCCCGATCAGCCCGGTGTGGATCTGCCCGCTGAAGCAACGGCCGGGCGGCGTGAACTCGCCGCTGTACGAAATGGACCCCGAAACGCTGTACGTCAACTTCGGGTTCTGGTCCGCGGTCCCGCTGGACCCCGGCGAGGCGCCGGATACGCACAATCGGCTGATCGAGGCCGAAGTGACCCGGCTCGGCGGGCGGAAGTCTCTGTATTCCGACAGTTTCTATACCGAGGACGAGTTCTGGCAGCTGTACAACGGCGACGCCTACCGGAAACTGAAGACGGCCTACGACCCCGACGGCCGCCTGCTCGACCTGTACGCGAAATGCGTGCGGCGGCGGTGACCCGGGACTGGAGAAGAGAGACGACCATGGCTGAGACGACGACCGTCGGCGAGATCTTCGAGCGGTTGCTCGGCCCGAGCACCGAAGTGTCCATCACCGCCTATGACGGCAGCACGAGCGGGCCCGCGGGCGCACCCGTGTCGATCGAGGTGCGGTCGCCGCTGGCGTTGACGTACCTGATGTCGTCCCCAGGGGACCTCGGTCTCGCGCGTGCCTACGTCGCCGGCGCGCTCGACGTCGACGGCGATCTCTACACGGCGTTGCGCGCGCTCGTCTCCCAGGTCGATCAGCTCAGCGCCGCCGACCGGCTGTGGCTGCTGCGCAAACTCGGTCCCACGCATCTGCGCCGCGTCGCCCCGCCCGCGGAGGAACTGCCGAGCCGCCTCAAGCGCACGGTCGACGGGCTGCGGCACTCGAAAGCGCGGGACAGCAACGCGATCTCCAACCACTACGACGTCTCGAACCGGTTCTACGAAATGGTGCTCGGGCCGTCGATGGCCTACACCTGCGCCGCGTATCCGTCCGCCGACGCGTCACTGGAAGAGGCGCAGGCACACAAATTCGACCTGGTGTGCCGGAAACTCGGCCTCCGGCCGGGGATGCGGCTGCTGGACGTCGGCTGCGGCTGGGGCGGGATGGTGGAGCACGCCGTCGCGAACTACGGCGTCGAGGCGCTGGGCGTGACCCTTTCGCGTGAGCAGGCGCAATGGGCGCAGAAGGACATCGTGGCCAAGGGGCTCGCGGACAAGGCCGAAGTACGGCATCTCGACTACCGCGACGTCACAGAAACGGGCTTCGACGCGGTGTCGTCGATCGGGCTCACCGAGCATATCGGCGCCCGCAACCTGCCGTCGTACTTCCGTTTCCTCGCCGGGAAACTGAAGCCGCACGGGCGTCTGCTGAACCACTGCATCACCAACCCGGACACCTCCGTCGCGCACCGGTCACGCGGGTTCATCGACCGATACGTCTTCCCCGACGGGGAGCTGGAGTCCGTCGGGGAGATCGCCACCGCGATGCACGACAGCGGGCTGGAGGTGCGGCATTCGGAGAACCTCCGCGAGCACTACGCCACCACCCTCGGCGCGTGGTGCGCCAACCTCGACGCGAACTGGGACGCGGCCGTCGCCGAAGCGGGCGCCGGGCGAAGCCGCGTCTGGGCGCTGTACATGGCCGCGTGCCGTCTCGCCTTCGAGCGGCGAGAGATCGAACTGCACCAGGTGCTCGGGGTGAAGGTCGGCCCGGACGGTGACTCGGGCATGCCCTTGAGGCCGGACTGGGGCGTTTAGCGGGCTCAATGCCGGAAGGCTTCGGCGAGCCACCACGAGCCGCCGTCGTCGGCGATCTTGGCGTCGACGACGAGCGGCGCGTCCCGTGGCCCGCCGAGCCATTCCGTGACGGCGGCCAGATCCTCGACCGACCGCACGGTGATCCCGGCGCAGCCGAAACCTCGTCCGATCGCCGCGATATCGGTGTCGGGGAACCTGACCGTGCTCATGTCCGCGTCGCCGAAATGGTGGATCTCAGCGCCATACGCCGCGTCGTTGTAGACGATGACGACGAGCGGGATACCCAGTCGCACGGCGGTTTCCAGCTCGGAAACGGCCATGTGGAAGCCACCGTCACCGACCCCGACTACCGGCAGGCGCTCCGGACGGGCCAGCGCCGCGCCGATCGCCGTCCCGAGGCCGAGCCCGATGCTTTGGAACGCCTGGGTGAAGCAGAAGCCGTTCTCGTCGGGGACGGACAGGTACGCACTCGGGTAGCCCATGAAATTGCCGGAGTCGATCGAGACCACGCGTTCGGCGGGCAGGATCTCGTCGAGACGCCGGCTGAGCGTGCGCGGATCGATCCTCCCGTCGCCGGATAGGTCGTTATACGGCACGTCGTTCCACCGTGTGCTTTTGAGGGCTTCGCGGCTCCTTCGGTGGCCACGCCTCTCGAGTTCGGCGTGAACGTCCACGGCCGTGCTGGCGACGTCGGCGACGACGCCGAGGTCGATCGGCCGGTGCGCGCCGAGCGCGGCCTGGTCGACGTCGACCTGGACGAGCCGGGCCTCCGGGCCGAGGAGCGTGCCGTGCCGGGTGGTCCACATGTTCAGCGCGCAGCCCCAGCCGATCACGAGGTCTGCGTCCCTGATGAGTTCCGCCGCCTGTGGCGACGAAAAGCCGCCCGCGATCCCGATCGAGTAGGGATCGTCGTGGAAGAGGCCGTGCGCCACCGCCGAAGTCGCCAGCAGCGCCCCGGAAACCTCCGCGAGTTCTTTGAGCGGTGCAGAACCGGCCCGGGCACCACGGCCGGCGATGAATACCGGCCGCCGTGCTTCGACGAGAAGGTCCGCCAGTTTCGCGACCGCCTCGGCGTTAGGCCGGATCGGCGCCGGGCCAGGAATCTTCGGGACCGGGACCGCTTCTGGCGCTTCTTGGGCCTGGACGTCGAGCGGCAGGTTGAGCAGGACGGTGCGGCGCTGTTGCACCGCCGTCCGGTAGGCGCGGACCGTGTCGGCGACCGCGGTGGCCGAGCCGTGCACGCGCTCCGGCACGGCGCCGACGGCGGCCGCGAGCGCGTCCTGGTCCACCCGGAAGTTCGACAGCACCGCCGACGCCGCGGTGTCCCCGGCGAGGACTACCATCGGTGTCCGGCTCTTGGCGGCCTCGGTGATCCCGGTGAGCGCGTTGGTGAGCCCGCACCCCTGATGGAGGCTCAGCACCGACACGCGGCCGCTCATCCGCGCGTACGCGTCGGCCATGTTCGCCGCGCCGCCCTCGTGCCGAGCGGCGACGAACCGCACCCCGCCGGAACGTAATCCGTTGGTGGCCTCGAAATTGCCGCTGCCCACCACCCCGAACGCGGCACCCGCGCCGAGTTCCGCCAGCGTGCGTCCGACCAGCTCCGCGACGTTCATGCCCGTTCGACCAGCGCGTACACCCTGGCGGGGCTGCCGGAACCGCCGACGATCGGGAGCGGGCTGACGACGAGCAGCGATCCGGTGGGCGGCAGGCTCGCCAGGTTCCGCAACTGGGTCAGGCCGTGTTTTCCCGCGCCCAGAAGGAGTTCATGGCAGGGGAAGGCCGGTTCGAGTGCCAGCGCCTGCCCCGCGTCGGTGCCCACGGTCTCCACCCCGAACCCGGTGATCGGCGCCTCCTCCGCGAGCCAGCGAGCGCATTCCGCGGAGACGCCCGGCGAATGCGGACCGTTCTCGTCGTTGTTGAGGAAGGCTTCCTGATCATGCGAACGGGCGTCCCAGCCCGTGCGGTAGAGCAGCCAACCACCTTCGGGCAGCGGCCCGTTCTCACGTTCCCACTCGCGGATGTCTTCCGTGGAGAGCAGGAAATCCGGATCCTCGGCCGCGCGGGCCGTCGCGTCGAGCACCACGGCCGGGGCGACCAGCGTGCGCAGCGGCACCTCGGAGACGTCGTGGCCGTCCTTTCCCGACACCCAGTGCACGGGAACGTCGAGATGGGTCCCGGTGTGCTCGCCGGTGTGGATGTTGTTCCAGTACCAGCGCGGCCCGCGTTCGTCGTACCGGCTGATCTCCTCCAGGCCGAACGGGATCGTGTTCGCGAACGGCTCCGGCAGCTGGAGGATCGGGGTGCTCGCGCTCAACGGGGCGGTGAGGTCGACGACCTCGATCGTGCCCGTGGTGATCGCGGTGTTCAGCTGGGCCAACAACGACATGCGTGCCTCCCGGGAGTGACTGCGGCGTCCTGGGTCACTTTAGGCGGGTTTCGGGGGTGGCGGGATGGCTCGTTCTCGATCGGTGTCAGCGGGAGCGTGATCCCAGGAGTCTGCCGCGGATGCCGTCGAGGTCGGTGTTGCTGACACCGGCAGCGAGGAGATAGTGCTCGACGTCGAGGTCCTCGAGGGTGCCGAGGATGGCGGCTTGGGTCGTGGTGCCGCGATGGGTGAGGACGGACTGGATGATCGGTCCTTGGTCCTCGGTGCCCATCACGGCGAACAGGGTTTTCAGGGCCTCGGTGGACAGGTCGTAGTCCGTTGCGATGGCCTCCGGTCGGACGTCGGCCAGCGCCAACAGCAGGAGGGTGATCAGGCCGGTGCGGTCTCGGCCCGCGCCACAGTGGAACAGGACACCGCCGGGTCCGCAGTGGGCGAGCGCGGTCATGACAGCGGCGCAGCGGCCGGCTTTCCGTTCGAGGAAGGGACGGTAGTAGAGCGGACTGCCGTTGAGTTGCTCACTGTTGATGTGCTGCCAGAACTCGACGTCCTCGACATCGTCGAGGGGTACCTCGATGCGGTCGACGCCGGTCGGTGTGGTCGCGCCTGCGGTGGTGGCCGCGAAGTGCGCCGAGCCCGCCAGCGCTGTCGGGGACTTTGCTGTCGCGGGCCGGATCTCGTCGGCATTGCGCAGGTCGACGATGGTGCGGACACCGGATTGTCGCGCCTGGGACCAGCCCTCGTCGGTGACAAAACGAAGATCAGCCGCCCTGAAGAAGGCGCCGTAGCGCGTCGCATGGCCCGACCTGGTCGGCAAGCCGCCGAGATCTCTGGTGTTGTAGAAGCCTTCCCAGCTCACTGCTCTGCTCGAGCTCATGGTCGAGCATTCTTCCCTAGGCCCGCCGGTTAGAACACGCCCGTGACCTGACCAGACCACTCGCGCAGAGCAGCGTCACAGTGGGTCGGCCACGACCCCGACCGGGCTCAAGCGAATCAAACCTGAGCCGCGGACCGAGGGGCCAGTTAGCAATCACCGGCACGTCACACCACAGAATGCGAATGCAATTCTGGAGCACCTTTCACATTCGCACACATGTTCGAACGCTGGTATTCTTGCGGGGTGTCCAGCCAACGAATCCTCGAACCGCCACAAGAGCTGTGGCGTGCCGGTGCGCGCGAGCTCGCGCACGGCGTCGTGGAGCGATTGTCGGTGGCACGACAGGCTTTGGCCGAGGTCGGGCAGTTCCTGGCCGAGATCGAGTCCCGCGGTCCGATGGAGTTGTTCGGGCACGGTTCGACCGCGGGCTGGTTCGCCGAAACCGCCCGGATCAGCCCGAAAGAAGCTCGCGACACCGTGGCCCGCGCGCTGGCGGTGAACGAAAGCCGGAACCTGGACGGCACCCCCGCCCCCGCTTTCGCCCCCATCGCCGGAGCCGCCGCGGCCGACGGGGACCTCGGACACCAGCAACTCGACCCACTCCTGGCAGTACTGAAGAAAATCCCCGCCGACGTATCCGCCGAAGACCGATCCGGCGCGGAACAGATCCTGGTGAACCTGGCCCGCCACGCCGGGCCACAGCAGATCGTCAACGGCGGCACCGAACTCATGGCGCACCTGGATCCCGACGGCAACGAGCCCAAAGACGAAGACCTGAAGCCGCCGTCGCGTGAGGTCCATCTCCGGAAACGCGACGACGGCTGGTGGCGACTCAACGGCCTCCTCGACCCCGAATTCGGCGCCCGCGCCAACGCGTTGTTCGAAACCTGGGGACAACGAAGACCCATCGACGAAGACGGCAACCGCGACCCCCGCACCCCCGGCGAACGCCACGGCGACGCCCTGTTCGACGCCATCCACTACGCCATGACCAACGACAAAGCACCCACCCTCTCCGGGGATCGGACGACGGTGGTGGTCACCATCCCCCTGGAGACCCTGACCTCCGGACTGGGATCCGCCTGCGTGGACGAGGTCTCCCAGATCACCGCACGCCACGCCCGCATGCTCGCCTGCGACGCCAAAATCATCCCCGCCGTCCTCGGCACCGAAAGCGAACCCCTCGACATCGGCCGCGCCACCCGCAGCGTCACCCCCGCCCAACGCCGGGCACTGAACCTCCGCGACCACGGCTGCGCCTTCCCCGGATGCCACCGACGGCCCAAACACTGCGAAGCCCACCACATTCTGCCGTGGGGCCAACTCGGCGACACCGACCTCGACAACCTCTGCCTACTCTGCCGATATCACCACATGGTCATCCACGGACAATCCGGCTGGACAATCCACATGACCAACGGACGACCCGAATTCATCCCACCCCAATACCTCGACCCGCTACAGAAGCCACGCCACAACCACCGCTGAACCCGAAGAGCCCGCCGACCCCACCGGCGACGGGCCCTTCGGCATGCCCACGTTCAGTTGAACCAGGTACCGAACATCGAACTCTGCGACCGCCCCGCCAACCGTTCGCCAAGATCGACCGTTTGTGCCTCGGTGAGCAGGCAGATGTAGTCGGTGACGGCCCTGGCGCACCGGGCCGCCTTGTTGTCATCGAAGGCCCCTTTCGCCTCATCGTCACGCTTGATGTCGCGGTAGATCACGCGGAGCTGGATGGGGATCTTCGGGCTGTTCGGCGACTTCTCCAGACACATGTGCAACCGGTCGAAGAGCGAACCGATGATCCTCTTCTGACCTTCCTGCTGGATGGCCAGCGGCGGCCTGTCGATCACGTAGAACCATGTGAGCTCCTTCAGCGCGGCCACCCGGTACTGACACTCTTCATCGACTTCGACGTAGGGGGCTTCGTCCACGAGCCGGACCGCGTCCACGAGCCTGGTGAGATGTTTGCTGGTGATCAGGTTCATTTGAACCCGGTTCTCGCGAGTGTCCCAGCACTGCGACTTGAGACTTTCACCGAACTCGCCGACGATCGCGTCGATCTGCTCCCGGAAGCGATATTCGTTGAAACCGTTGATCTTCTTCAACCGTCGGCGACCATGCTTGAGTATGCGGTTGTTGTCGATCGCGAGATTGTGCAAAGGGATCAGCCCGGCCCGGAAGTAGTCCTCGAGGTCGTGCGTCGCGTAGCTGATGTCGTCGGCCCAGTCCATCAGTATCGCGTTCGCGGATCTCAACTCACCGCGGCTGAAGTCTCTCGCCCACTCGAAGTCCTTCCGTTCGGTCTGATAGGCGCCCCATTTCTCGCCGTAGCCACGGTCGATCCACGAAGTCGTGGCCTTGGCCGAATCCCGCGGCTTGAGGCGCGGATACTTGAGGATGGCGTTCAGCGTCGCCCGAGTCAGGTTGAGGCCCATGTGTTCCTCCTTCCGCCTGGCCGGTTTCGTCACCACTCGGAAGGACTGCGCGTTTCCTTCGAAGCCTTCCAGCCCCGCGACCTGGGCGAGGCGCTGGTTGAGGACCTCCTCGGCGACGTGACCGAACGGCGGATGGCCGATGTCGTGCACGAGTCCCGCGGTCTCGACGACATCCTCGTTCAAATCCGATCCCGGTGGGAAAACGCCCGATTGAGCGCGCAGATGCTGCACGAGTCTTCGCCCCATCTGCGCGACCTTCAAGCTGTGCGTGAGCCGGTTGTGCAGCACCAATTGCTCACTGACCGCGGCGACCTGAGTCACTCCGGCCAGCCGCCGAAACGCGGATGAATAGAGCACTCGGTCCCGGTCGCGCTGATACGCGTCCCGATAGGTTTCCTTCTCCTGCACTTTGTGGCGCCGGGCAGTTCCTTCCGACATGGTCCCCTCCTCGTCCTGGCTCGAAGAGCCTTGAAAAGAAGGCGGACCACGACGAGGAACCGTTAACGACTCAAGCCACAGGGCGGGCCATCGGTACTCGTTCGCGACCGAACCGCAACCCGGGTCAATCCACCATCACCAGGTCCAGCCCCCGCAACCGTTCCCGATCCGCGATGACGTCGATCTCGCTGATCTTCCCGTCCACGAAAGCGAACGCGAGGACCACCGAAGGCCGTCCTTCGTCGGCCATCACGAGCCCCATGCCGCCGTTCACCAGCGCGAGCTGAGTGACCGCCGCCCGCACCGAAGCGGCGGCCGCACCACGAGCCACCGTGTCGGCTCCCCGCAGGAAGATCGGCGCGCGCGAGGGGCCCGCCGCCTTGTCTGCGCGGAGGACGACGTCGGGGTGCAAGAGTTGGAGGAGTGCGTCGAAGTCGCCGCCGCGGGCCGCGGCCAGGTAGGCGTCGACGACCTGGCGCCGTCGTGCGACGTCCGGTTCCGTCGCGACGGATCGGCCCTGGACACGGCGCCGGGCGCGGCTCGCGAGTTGGCGGGCTGCGGCCGGGGTGCGGTCGATCAGCGGAGCGATTTCGTCGAACGGCACCGCGAACATGTCGTGCAGGACGAACGCGAGCCGTTCGGCCGGCGCGAGCGTGTCCAGGACGACCAGCATCGCCAGGCCGACCGAGTCGGCCAGTACCGCGTCGGCGGCGGGATCGGCCGAGAAGTCGGCCGATTCGGCGAGCTGCTCGTCGAGCGGTTCTTCCCTACGATGATCGCGCGAGCGCAGCACGTTCAGGCACACTCGCGCCACCACCGTGGTCAGCCAGCCGCCGAGGTTCTCGATCTCCCCGGCGTCGGTGCGGTTGAGCCGCAGCCACGTGTCCTGGACGGCGTCTTCGGCCTCACTGGCCGAACCCAGCATCCGGTACGCCACCGCACGCAGCCTGGTCCGATGCTCCTCGAAACGCTCAGTCAGCCGATCCACGGCTCATATCTAACAGCCACCGAGATCGTCGGCGAACCGCACGCCCGAGGACCGGTACGACGCGGCCCGTTCGGTGGCGGCCTGCGGCGTCAGGACCTCGTTCTTCGCGTAGTAGACCCAGTCGACCTGCTCGAGGTAGGCACTCGTGCCGCCGCTGTGCTGCGTGAGATCGATGAACCACTGGTTGAAGTTCAGGGACATGTTCTGCCGCGGGTACACGTCGAACGGCCCGCTGCGGTCATGATCGGCCACCAGTGCGCCGTCGATGTAGTACCGCACATGGCCGCCGGACACGGTCGCGACGACGGAATGCCAGCCGTCGATGCTGCGGCGCTGGCTGTCGCTCTTGTTCTCGGCGTACCACGGATCCGGCGTGTAGGTGTGCCAGCTGGTCTGGAAGTTCACCGGGCCCGCCTCGCCCCAGCCGCCGTTCGGCAGGTACTCCGAGAAGTCCAGCTCGCTGTAGATCGGGTCGTTGTCGTAGCGGAGCGGGCTGATGGTGAAGAACGTCTGGTTGATCCGGTCACCGTCCGGGCCTGACACCGGCGCGTCGGAGAAGCGGATCCGGGCCGCGTAGGTCCCCTCGAAGAACCGCCGGTCGGGTTGCATGATCTCGGTTTGCGTCGTGCCCGCGGGCGTGCCGTCGGTGGTGGAGGCGAGCTGCAGCACCTTGTCCCCGTCGGACGTCGGGAAGGTGATGCCCTCCGGAGCCCAGCGCGCACCGCCGACGCCGGGGCCGCCGGCGCCGGAACGCACCTGCCAGCCGTGCCGGCCGAGGAGCCCGTCGGTGTGCGAGCCGTAGTGGAAATCGTCGAACAGTGCCCCGCAAGCGGCCGCTCCGGCCGCGGCACCCGGCGCCACCGCCAGTGCGGCGACCGATAACGCCGCGACGGCGGCGACGCGAAACTTCCCTGAGGTCGACATCGTCGTCTCCTTTACCACTGGTCAGTTTCTTTCACCGTCTCCCCGCGAAGTGGTAAAGTCAATAGGTCTAGACAACTTGTCCACCAGCCAATTCACGCTGACCACTGGGTAGGCTGTGGTCATGCGGCGAACAGAGGTCAAGGACCGGCTCCGCCAGCTCATCGAGCGGCGGCAGCCGGGTGAGGTCCTGCCTTCCGAACGCGCGCTGAGCAGTGAAATCGGCGTCTCGCGCCCCACCCTGCGAGCCGCGATAGACGAACTGGAGCGCGACGGCCTCGTGGTCCGCGAGCACGGCCGCGGCACCTTCACCGCTCCGCGCAAGATCTCCCAGGACCTCGTTCCCGCCACCGGCGGCGAGCAGTTCGCCCCACCCGCCGAGGGGCACTGGACCAGCCGGGTGATCGAGTTCTCCACCACGCCGGCGGGCGCCCGGCTCGGCAAGCGCCTCGAGGTCTCCCCCGGCCACACGCTGGTGGCCGTCACCCGCGTCCGCGTGGTCGAAGACGCGCCGATGGCGATCGAACGGATCCTGGTCCCCCGGGATCTCGTGCCGGACATCACGGCCGCGGGCTTCGAATCCGGTTCGTTCTACGAACTGCTCCGCACCCGGTACGAGGTCGTTCCCGCGACGGCCGTGCAGATCATCGAGCCGACCGTCACCGACCCCGACGAATCCGGCCTGCTCGGCGTCCCGCAGCATTCCCCCGCGCTGCTCTTCGAGCGCACCACCCGCGACGCGGGCGGCCGCGTGATCGAGTACACCCGCTCCCTCTACCGGGGCGACCGCTACCGGATCACCTCACATCTGAAGTTCGACCACACCTCCGGCTGACTCCGGCGCGCCGGGACCGTCCATCCGGGAGTCCGTGCGAGACTCCCGGGCGATGTACACCCCGTCCGATCTCGCCGACCTGCTCGAATGCGAGCACCGCAGCCTCCTGAACCAGGCGCTGGCCGCCGGCCTCCCGGGAGCGCCACGGCCGGGCTCCGGGCCGGATCAGCTGGCGGTCACGCACGGGCGCGCGCACGAGGCCGCGACGCTGGACAAGCTGCGCGGCGAACGGAGCGCCGTCGTCGAGATCGACGAACGCGACCCGGTCGTCGCCGCGAAGGCCACCGAAGAGGCGCTACGGGCCGGCGCGCCGGTGATCTACCAGGCGGTTTTCCACGACGGCGAGTTCTCCGGCCGCGCCGACTTTCTGATGCGGGACGACGAAGGCCGCTACGAGGTCTATGACACGAAGCTGGCCAGGCACGCGAAGCCTGCCGCGGTCGTCCAGCTGACCGCGTACGCCGACGCGTTGCGCCGGGCGGGCTGGCCCGCCGGTCCTCGGATGCATCTGCTGCTGGGCGATCACAGCACGCGGTCGTTCCGCGTCGACGACTTCCTCCCGCTGGTAAACCGGCTCCGCGCCCGGCGACGGAACCGGCCGCCGACCCTGCCGGTCCCGCTGTGGGCCGACGAGCGGCCCGCGTGCGGCGGCTGTTCCTACGCCGCGCACTGCGCGAGCGCCCGCGAGGCCGATCGCGATCTTTCGCTGGTCGCGGGGATGCGCGGCGACCAGCGGCGCAAACTCGTCGCCGCGGGCCTCGGCACCATCGACGCGCTCGCGGCCGCCGCTCCGGAAGACCGGCCGCGCGACATCTCGACGACGTCGTTCACCACGCTGCGCGCCCAGGCCGCGATCCAGGTAAGGCAGGACGCCACCGGGCAGATCGCCTACGAGGTCATCGATCCGGACGCGCTGGCCGAACTCCCGCCACCCGCGCCCGGCGACGTGTTCTTCGACATGGAAGGCGACCCGTACGCCTTGGCGGGCGAGGGGCTCGAATACCTCTTCGGCGCCGTTACCGTCGAGGAGGGCACGAAGTTCACGTCGTTCTGGGCGCACAACCGGTCGCAGGAGAAACGGGCCTTCGAGGAGTTCGTCGACTTCGCCACCGCGAGGCTCACGGAGCATCCCGGTTCGCACGTCTACCACTACGCCCCGTACGAGGTCACCGCGATCAAGCGGCTCGCCGCCGTGCACGGGACCCGCGAGGACGCCGTCGACCACCTGCTGCGCAGCGGTGGTCTGGTGGACCTGTATTCCGTGGTGCGCAAGGCACTCCGGGTCTCGCAGCGGTCGTACTCCATCAAGTACCTCGAACCGCTCTACATGCCCGAGGCCCGCGACGGCGACGTCAAGACCGCGGTTTCGAGCATCGAGGCCTACGAGGAATACCTGGCACTCACCGCCTCCGGTGAGACCGAACACGCGGACGAAGTGCTGCGCGGGATCGGCGACTACAACGAATACGACTGCGTCTCCACGTTGCGGCTCTTCGAGTTCCTCCACAAAGTCCGCGTGGAGGAAGGGATCGCGCTCGCCGAGCCGCCGGAAGAGTCCGATGTGGACGCGCTGCTCCGGCAAACCGAGGAGGACGTCGCCGCCCAGAAACGCGCCGAACGTGCCGCGCGGCTGGCCGCGCTGGTCGATCCGCTGCTGGACGGGCTTCCCGACGATCCGGCCGAGTTCACCGGAGAGGATCGCGCCCGCGCGCTGCTGGCCGCGTCCGTCGGCTACCACCGCCGCGAGACGAATCCGGCGTGGTGGGAGTACTTCCGCCAGCTGGCCGCCCCGCTCGGCGATCTGGAGACCGACAACGCCTGCACCGTCCCGGTCTCGTTGGAGGCCGGGGAATGGGTGCCGCCGTCGGGCCGGGTCCGGAAGGCGAAGCGCTCGCTCGTGCTTCGCTGCGACCCGGACCGGCCGCATCCCTTCGCCCCCGGCGACGACGTCCGCCTGCGGTACGGAGCGGCCGCGAGGGACGCCAAGGTCGTCTCGGCCACCGCCGTCGAGCTGACCCTGGAAGAGAGCTGTCCGCCCGACGAGACCACCGCCGACCGGCCGGTCGCGGTATTGCCCGGGAGCCCGGTCCGTCCCTCCCCCAAGGACGACGCGGTCGCGGATCTCGCCCGCCTCGTCGTCGACACGCTGCCGGTGCTGCCCGCCCATCCCGGCGTCGATCTCCTCCGGCGTACGACGCCGCGGCTGCGCGACGACCGGGGCTTGCCCGAACCCGGGCCGGACCTGGTGACCACGGTGATCGAGGCCGTCGAGGCGCTCGACGGCTCCACGCTCGCCGTCCAGGGCCCGCCCGGCGCGGGCAAGACGTACCTCGCGGGCAGGCTGATCGCGAAACTCGTGCGCGCGGGCAAGACGATCGCCGTCACGTCGACCAGTCACAAGGCCGTGGAGAACGTGCTGTCGGCCGCGCTCAAGAACGCGCCGGATCTGCCGTGCGCCAAACGCGCCAAGCGGACCCCGGATCCAGCCGCGCCGTGGGAGCAGCCGAAGACCAATCCCGCGCTGGTGAAATGGCGCGAGGAGCACGACACCGGACATCTGGTCGGCGGGACGGCTTGGACGTTCGCGAACGCCGCGATCCGGGAAGAGCCGTTCGACCTGCTGATCATCGACGAGGCGGGCCAGTTCGCCCTCGCCGACGCGCTCGCGGTGTCGATGTGCGCCAAGAGTCTCCTGCTGCTGGGCGATCCGCAGCAGTTGCCGCAGGTCGTGCAGGGTACGCATCCCGCGGGCGCCGAAGCGTCCGCGCTCGGACACCTGATCGACGAGGTGGACATCATCCCGGCCGAGCTCGGGTACTTCCTCGACGAGACCCGCCGGATGCATCCGGCCGTCTGCGCGCCGGTGTCGCGGCTGTCCTACGCGGGCCGCCTGCACTCGCATCCCTCGGCGGCCGAGCGGTCGATCGACGGCGTCGAAGCGGGCCTGTACCTCGCCGAGGTCGACCACCACGGCAACACGACACGGTCGATCGAGGAGGCCGAGGCGGTCACCTCCCTCGTCGCCGAACTCCACGGCCGCGCCTGGACCGATCACGGCGAGCCCCGGCCGCTCGGCGACGAGGACATCCTGGTGGTGGCGCCGTACAACCTGCAGGCCAGGGTCGTGGCCCGCGCACTGGACCAGGCCGGGCACCCCGGCGTCAGGGTGGGCACCGTGGACCGGTTCCAGGGGCAGGAGGCGCCGGTGGTGATCACCACCATGACCTCGTCGTCGGCCGTCGATCTGCCGCGTGGCCTGGACTTCCTGCTCTCCCGCAACCGGCTCAACGTGGCGCTCTCACGGGCGCAGGCGCTCGCGATCGTGGTCTGCTCGCCGCGGCTGGTCGAAGCCGACATCCGCACGGTCGACCAGATGCGGCTGGTTTCGGGCATGCTCGGGTTGATGACCGAAGCCGTGCCGTGGCACGCAGGATGGAGTGGACGATGACCGAGAACAGCCCGGACAAAAAGCCGGAGATCCTCGACGCCGAGATCGTCGAAGAGACCCCGGCCGCGCCGGTCGAGGTCCCGGAGCCGGATTACAGCGAGAGCGGCGTGCCCTCGTTCGACCACGTGCGGGACCGGATCGAGCAGCGCTACACGACGTCGCTGGGCTCGACCGAGCTCGCCGGGCTCGGCGGCAAGGAAGACGTCGCTTCGCTCGACAAGAAGATCGCCGACCGCGACAAGGCCGCCAAGGACAAGCTGGCCGAGATCCGCCGCGCGATGCGCGAGCAGTGAGCTAACCCCAGTGCGGTGAACCGGCCTTCACCGCGATTTCCCGCACCTTCCGATAGTGCTCGGCGGCCGCTTCTCGCAGGCCGAGGGCGGTGGCCAGCTCGCCGAGGTAGTACGCGACCGGGCGGAGGGTGAGCATCCCGCTCCCGGCGCCGGCGATCTCCCCTTCGGCGGGCAGGAGTTCGGCGTACAGGCGTTCCATCGTCGTCCGGTCACCGAGTTCGAGCGCGACGACGGCGTGCAGACAGGTGCGTGCCTCGAACAGCAGGTCTCTTGGCGAATCCGGGATCGGGAGCACCGGGCGGCACCAGCTTTCGTAAGCGCCGTAGTCGTCTTCCAAGGCTTCCGGCGGCAAACCACGCTGGATCCGGTCGCAGTACAGCGCGAGCGCGAGGATCCCGTTGTCCACACCGGACATGGCCGTTCCCGCGAGACCCGCCGCCGCGGCGCGGTAGGCGGCTTCCCCACCGGGACCGGTCATCGCGGTCCGCATCGCGCGATGCCACCGGGTGAACACGCCGACGAGCGGAAGACCGTATCGCTCGCCGAGTTCGTCCGCCGACGCGGCGTGCCGGTCCGCGGCGGCGAAATCCGCGAGCGCGCTCTTCGCCTGCAGGAGCACGAGGTGCCCGAGCACCTCGAACGTCACAAGTCCGTGCCGCGCGGCGAGGTCGACCAGTTCGGCGCCGATCGCGGCCCGCTCGGGGGCGAGACCGGCGCGGTCGAAGGACTGCAGGAACCGGGCGTTGAGCGCGAACGCCAGCAGAGCCGGATCTTCCAGCCGCCGGGCGAGCTCCTCGGCTTCCCGGGCCGCCTCGCGTGCCCGCGGTCCACCCGCGTTCCGCATCTCGACGGCGAGGGTCGCCAGCAGACGGCACCGCTCGGCCATGTGTTCGGCGGGCAAGGCGGCGAGGGTGCGCTCGACGGCTTCCGCGATCCGGGAAGCGAGTTCCCTGTCGTCGCTTTCGGTCCAGCTGGCGGGGACGTCGAAGGCACCGATCACCCGTGCGGTCAGCAGTGGATCGTCCAGCTTTTCCGCCAGTTCCAACGCTTCGGCTCGATGTCGCCGCGACTGGCCGAGCCCGCCGGCGACCGCCGAAGCGCGGGCCTTGCCCATGATCAGCTCCAGCCGCTTCGCCGTGTCGGAGGCGCCGGAGCGGTCGTACGCGGCGAGTGCGGCGTCCCAAAGGCGTGCCGCTTCCGTTGACGCGAAACGGTTCTCGGCCCGTTCGGCGGCGGCCTGCGCGTACCGCGCGGCACGGTCGTCGTGCTCCTCCGACAGGAGGAAGTGGTGCGCCAGGGCGTCGACCTCGTCCGGGCAGAGATCTTCCAGCGCCTCGGCGATCTCACCGTGTTCGCGGGCGCGCCGTGAACGGGAGAGATCGTGGTAGAGCGTGTCCCGCACGAGCGCGTGCGCGAACCGGAACCGGCGCGGCGCCCGCTCGGTCAGGAATCCGCGCCGGACCGCGATCTCGGCGGCGTCGAGCGCGGTCTTCCCCACCAGGGTTTCGAGAACGTCCAGATCGACGTCCGTCCCGATCACCGCCGCCCGCCGCACCACGCCGCGGACGTCGTCCGGCAGCGCGTCCACCCGGTGGCGGACGACGTCGCGGACGCCTGGCGGTACCGCGTCCAAGGCGGCCGCGCCTTCGGTGGCCAGCAGGCGAGCGAGTTCACGGACGAAGAACGCGTTCCCGCCGGTGCGCCGATGGAGTACCGCGGCGGTTTCCGGATCGATCTCTTCTCCGGTCGTGGCACGGACCAGGCCGGCGACCTCGGTCTCGGGCAGGCCGCCGAGATAGATCCGGGCCGGCTCGTGGCGAGCGGCCCTGGCGAGGAAGTCCGTCAGCCGGGCGGGTGGGTCGGTGCCGCGATAGGTCGCGATGATCGACACCGGTTCGGCCAGCACCGAGGTCAGCAGCGCCAAGGTCTCTTCGCCCGCCCAGTGCAGGTCGTCGAGGACGAGCAGGAGCGGCGCGGCAGCGGACAGATGAGCCGCGACGGCGCGATGCCACCGCCAGCGCGCGGCCAGTGGGTCTTCGGTCCCCGGCTCCGCCGTCGGCGCCGGGCCGTACCCGGCGTCGGCGAGCGTGGCCAGGATCCGGGTCCAGGCGTAGGCGGGCGGCGCGCCCTCGTCGTCGGGATCGCTTCCCCACGCCGTGGTCCAGCCTCGCGCGGCGAGGCGTGCGGAGAACGCTTCGGCGAGCGCGGTCTTCCCCACCCCGGCGTCGCCGGAGACGAGCACCAGCCGAGACCGCGTCACGGCTTCTTCGAGCTCGGCCAGCTCCGCGTCGCGCCCGACCAGTGGCCGCTCGGCGATCTTGGGCGCGGACGGCTCCAGCCGAGGCGCTTGCGCGAGGATGTCGGCCTCCAGTTCCCGCAGGCCGGCGCCGGGATCGATGCCGAGTTCGTCGGCGAGGTGTTCGCGCGCCGTGCGCAACACCGCCAGCGCGTCACCCTGCCTCCCGGCGCGATAGAGCGCGAGCGCCAGAAGCCGGGAACCGTTCTCCCTCAGCGGATGCGCACGCACCAGCCCTTTCAGCCCCGGGATCGCCTCGGCGGCGCGCCCGAGCGCGAGGAGCGCATCGGCACGGAGTTCTCCCGCCAGCGAACGGAGTTCGGTCAAGCGGGAGACTTCGCCGACGGCCCAGCCCTCCTCGGCGAATTCTGCGTACGCGGGGCCGCGCCAGAGCGCGAGCGCTGTGTCCACTTGCGACAGTGCCGCGTCCGGCCGCCGGGCGTCGAGCAGTTCACGGGCCGCTGCGACGGCGGTCTCGAAGTCCCACGCGTCGACGGAATCGGCGCGCAGGGCGTAGCCGCGGGCGACCGTGACGAGCAGCCGCGCGGGCTCACGGGGCGCGCGATCCGGCTCGAGGGCGCGGCGCAGGGCACCGACGAACGTCTGGACGGCGCCGACCGCGCCCTCGGGCGGGCGTTCCCACAGGTCGTCGACCAGGCGTTCCACCGGCACGACCCGGCCACGGGCGATCAGCAGCCTGGCCAGCACCGCGCGGTGCCGCGGGCCCTTGAGCCCGGCTTCGCCCCGCGCGTCCTCGGCCACGAGCGGACCGAGCACCCCGAACCGCATCGTCACCTCCTCGCTGCACCGACGGTGATCATCGTGCCCCGGCCGCTCGGTCGCCGCTGACCGGGTGCTGATTCGAGCCGGGGACGCTGGCGATCGTCACGGAACGACCAGGAAGGTACCCATGCGCATCACCGGATTCGACTACCAGCGCGTGCCCGTCGCGGACGGCGTGGCGATCAACGTCGCCGTCGCCGGCACGGGCAGCCCGATCGTGCTGCTGCACGGTTTCCCCGAGACCCACCTCATGTGGCGGCACGTCGCGGCGGATCTGGCGGCCGACCACACCGTCCTCTGCCCTGACCTGCGAGGATACGGCGAAAGCGACAAGCCCGCCGACACCGGCGAGACCTACTCGAAGCGGTCGATGGCGGACGATGTCGTCGCCGTCGCGAAGGCCTTCGGTCACGACCGGTTCGCCCTCGCCGGGCACGATCGGGGCGCGCTGGTGGCGCTGCGCGCCGGTCTCGACCACCCGGACAAGGTGAGCCATCTCGCGATCCTCGACGTGCTGCCGACGCTGGACATGTGGGACGTCCTGCACGGCACCACCGCCGCGGTCGGCTTCCACCTCTTCCTGATGGCCCAGCCGCCCGGACTGCCCGAACAGCTGATCGGCGCCGCTCCCGACGCGTTCTTCGGTCACTTCCTCGACGCGTGGACCCAGCGCGGCGACGCGATCCCGGCCGACGTCCGGGCCGCGTACCTGGAGGCGTCACGGAACGCGGTGACCTCGATCGTCGCCGACTACCGCGCGTCGGCCGGCATCGACGTCGAGCACGACCAGGCGGATCGCGCGGCGGGCAACCGGCTCACGATGCCGCTCACCGTGCTCCAGCAGGATTGGGGCGCCGCACTGGGCTACGACGCCGTCGCGCTCTGGCAGGCGTGGGCGACCGACTTGGACCATCGGACGGTCACGTCGGGGCACTTCATGGCCGAGGAATCACCGGCGGAGGTGGTGAAGGCGCTGCGGGACCTGCTCACGCGCTAGGCCGGCTACCAGGCAGAGGCGACGCGCCGCCAGTGTCCACAAAGGGTCGTGAGTGATAATGATCGTTCTATAGAGGGGTAAGGCAAACGTGGCGTGCCGGAGTTGGCGGCAGGAGCGGGACTCGCCGACCAGGCACCTTCCAACTGTTCATAACGGACTTTTCCGCGGTGACAGTGTCCGACTTGGGTGATTTGCACGGTTCGGCGAGGGGTCGTGGGGGGGGTTTTTGGGTTTCGCCCCAAACACCCCCCCCGACCCCCCTTTGGCACCGCCCACCCGGGAATCAACCCGAAAC
>NZ_JBWKEA010000010.1:0-98369 GCF_056435685.1 Amycolatopsis sp. NPDC043885 | reverse complement strand
CTCGGGTGGGGGTGGTTGGGGTGTTTCGGGGGGGGTTTGGGGGTGTTTTTTTGTTTCCCACCCAAAACCCCCCCCCACGACCCCCTCGTGACATCGCCCATCTGGGCATCACTCGGACATTGAGTCAGCGAAAAGTGTCCTTGGTGGAACACTCGGAGGGGGGCGCGGTCGGCTCCTGTCGGCCAGTCCAGAACCACGGCCACGAAGGCCGCCTCTGCCTTAAGCCAGTGAAGGGGTCCTTCACCGCAGAGGCTCGGTCGCGCCACATTCGCCCTTCCCCTCAATAACCGCCTTTAGCACTCACGACCCCCTCGCGAACCCGCGCGAATGCCTCAAACCGGGCACCGGATTCAAGGAGGGTGTCCCTTGTGGACGGTCGCTGGAACTTCGGTTTCGGCATGGACTCGCTCGGCGCGACGGTCGCGATCCGTCCTTGCGTCTCCATCGGCGCCCGAGCGTTCGGGTAACCGGCGTAGTAGCCGGGCACGACCCCGTTCCACGGCGAGCGCGGCCGCGAGATTCTGCTCGGCCGCCGCCCACGACGTCGAGCCGCACGACGGTTCCGAGGAGATGCCACCGGTGGAGGTAGTCGTCCATGGCCCGGCGCCGGTGTTCACCAGTCCGTGCACCGGCGATGATCTCCGGCGGTTCCCGCCCACCCGGCGGGCGACATCCTGGAGACCTCGGATGTGGGGCAGCACCTTGTCGCGGAAGTCCTCGTCGCCGGAAGCCTGAGCCGATGGAGGCAGGCCCGGCCGCAGGGCGAGCCAGAGGCCGAGAAGTCAGACGTATCCCGCGGCGAGCGGTGCCCGGAGCTCCCGCAGCCCGGGAAGAAGACTCGACAGCATGACCCTCCGCCCGCCGACGACCGGTCGCACCAGGCGACGTCTCCCGGTCTCTCACCGTTACAGAACCCGCGACGTGAGCCGAACGGCGCAACCCGCACCCCCACCAGCGCCAATCGGCGGGCCTTCGGGTTTAGCGCTCGCACCGCGGGGTAACGGGAATCGGCACGACGAACGAGGGGCCCGACATGACACTCACTGCCAAACGCGCGCACATCGTCGCCCGCGATCTCCTTTCGCTCACCAGATCGGGTGAAGCCGACCGGCTCGCCACCGCGCTGGTGTCCATCGCTTCCTCCACCCGGCGCGCACCGGCGTTCGGCGACGTCGTCGGACGACTGGTCGACACGTTCTCCTTGGCGGCCAAGGATCGCCGCCGGTCGCTGCGGATCGGTGAACCGTTCACCCTGCGACTGCGGGATCACGCGGGTATGGCGGTCCGGCCGGACCGGCTCGATCCCGGCGTGGCCGCGATCGTCCGCGCCATCGCCGCCAGCGTCCGCGACGACCGGGTCACCTGCGCCGACCAGATCGACGAGGCCTGCGAGAACGCCGATCTCGCCCAGCGGATCCGGGTTCTCGCGCATTGCCTGGTCTGGACGTCGGATCTCCTCAGCACCGATACCACCGCCTATCCCCCAGTACTGTCCTGCTTCAAGGTGGCGCGCGACCAGTGTCCACAGTAGACATTGCGCGGTTCGGATGACTTCCGGCACGTCGTGTGGACATCCCTCTCGGGGAGCGGCAAGCTGGACCATCGCGCACGAAGTCCCAGTCCCCGATGACGGGCGCACCTTGGCAGGCAGTTCCCCTGAACCAGGAGTGCAGACTTGGACGAGGTAGCGCCATCGACGGTCCCCGCGGACTCCCGTGCCGCCGCCACGGCGGGACGACTGCCCAACCCGGACAGCAGAGTGGTCCGGGCGGCCGTGGCCGGTGATCCGGACGCGATCCAGGAGTTGACCCGTTTCCTTTGCCCACACGTGTTCCGCTACTGCGCGAGCAGGCTCGGGAGCGCCGGAACGGGCGCTTGCGACGCACAGGACTGCGCACAGGAGGTACTGCAGGCGGTCCTGATCGCCTTGCCCCGCTACCGGTACCGCCCGGACCGGTTCCTCGCGTTCGCCCTCGGGATCGCCGGGCACAAGGTGGCCGATCTACACCGGCGCCGTTCCCGCGAACCGGTCGCCTCCGTCCCGGAGATCGGCGACGGGCTGCCGCTCTGGACCCGCCGCGACCCGGACGAGATCGAACGCCTGGAACACCGGCTGCAGGCCGGTGTCCTGCTGGCGAGATTGCCGATGCCGCACCGGCAGGTGCTGGCGCTCCGGTTCGTGTTCGGGCTTTCGGCCGAGGAGACGGCCGAACGGCTCGGCCTGCCGAGCGCGGGAGCGGTCCGCGCGGCCCAGTTCCGCGCGCTCGCGCGGCTTCGGACACTGCTCACCGAGCGGAACGCCCATTGCGCGAATGATGTCCCGATCATCGGTCAGGCCGCCGAACCGGAGCTCGTCCCGGTATAGAACCGTCCACTTCGGACAGTTGATTTCTTGTACGCGCCTTGTACGGGGATCCGCCATCCTGTCCCCCTATTCGGGGAAACCACTGGAGGACAGAGATGAAGATCCGATCGAGGATCGCCAGAGGCGCGGTGGGCACGATCGCCCTGGCCGGGGCGATCATGCTCGGCGGCGCGGGCGAGGCGCTCGCGGCGACGGGCACGGTGAACACCGACTCCGGGGTGGCGGTGACCGTGCGGTCGAGCCCGAGCACCAGCGCGAGTTCGGTCGGCACCGTCGCGAGCGGCACCGCCGTCACGATCGACTGCCAGACGAACGGCTCGACCGTGACCGGGAAGTACGGCACCACCGACATCTGGGACTACGTGCCGTCGAAGGGCGGCTACATCAGCGACGCCTACGTCTACACCGGTTCGGACGGCCGCGTCGCCCCGGACTGTGCCGGCAGCACCCTTTCCTGCTCCACCGCGGGCACCGGCAACCCGCGGACCTGCGCCGAAGCCGTCGCGTGGGCGAAGGCGCACGTGCACACGAACAACGATCCCAACTACTACCGCTGGTGCGACCGGATCAACGCGTGGGCCTACGGCTGGACCGCGAGCGGTTCGGAAACCGCCTACGTGCACTGGACCCAGATCCCGGGTTCGTACAAGCACCCCGGTGACACCCAGGTCCCCGCGGGCGGGCTCGCGTTCTTCAGCAACGGCGGCACCGGGCACACGATGATCTCCATCGGCGGCGGCAAGTTCCTGTCGAACGACATCCACGGCCCCGGCAGCTTCACCGAGACCACGATCTCGGAGATCAAGAACGCGTGGAACTACACCTATCTCGGCTGGTCGCAGCCGTGGTTCAAGATCAACCACTGAGCGCGCGAGTGGCCTCGAAACGCTGCCGGACGAAGGGGTCCTCGTCCGGCAGCGTTTCCTCCGTCCACCCGGAGAAACTCTCGCCGGTCAGCTCGGAGAAGATCCACCGGCGCCGGACACCGTCGGTGTCGGCTTCGATCTCGAAGCCGTCCTCCGTCGGCTTCCCGAGGAACGGGATCACCCAGCCCTTGCCGGGGCCGAGCCAGGTCGACCGGAACGCGCCGATCTTCTCGTCGTAGAAGCGCAGGCTCATCCCCCACTCCCCGTCCACCCCATCGCCCCTGCTCGCCCGGGCGGGACTGATCCACACGTCGGCCAGCGCACGGCCGTCGAGCGCCCAGCCGAAATGCCATTCACCGTCGACGGTCCGGACACTCCCGTCCTCGGCGTAGTCGTGCACCACGAGATCCCAGCCGCCGATCAGCGGCTCGAACACGTCCAGCCGTCCGGCGAGTTCGGGACGCGGTCCCTGGGCGGTGAAGACGGCGGCGATCCGTTCCGTGACGTCCATACGGGCCAGGATGACGATTTGACAGCATGCTGTCAAATCTGACCGGCCTCGTCCGCGACTACCGGCTGCTGATCGCCGACGTCTACGAAGTGGCGGGCCTGAGCCGCCGGATCAGCGAGCGGGAGGCCACCGGACCGGGCACCACGGTCGCCCGCTGGCACGTGCTCAGTACGGTGTCCGAGGAACCGCTCGCCGTCCCCGCCATAGCGCGGCGACTCGGACAGGTCCGCCAAGCCGTGCAACGCGTCGCGGACGACCTCACCGAGGCGGGCCAGCTTCGCGCGGAGCCGAATCCCGCCCATCGCCGCTCGCCCCTGTACGCCATCACGCCCGCGGGCACACGGTTGCTGGAGCGCCTGTGGGACGCGAGTGAATCCCGGCGTCGCGCCGTGCTCGACGACAGCGGTGTCACCCCCGATGAGCTGCGGCAAGCCCGCGACACACTCCGCAGGTTGTCAACGGCGCTCAGCTCGTGAAACCACCCTTTCGTCGCATCGTGATAAAAAGCGGCCACTCGATCGGGTTAGAGTTGACGGATGGGCACCGAAGCTCTCGCTACTCCCGCACCCCGGGAGCAGCGTGTGCTCATGCAGGCGATGCTCACCCGGCTGCCCGAATTCAGTGATCGCCTCGCCCAGCTCCTCAGCGACGAGGACGAGTTCTATCACCAGGTGGACAGCACCGCGCCGGACGAGTTGCGCAAGGTCTGCCGCGCGAATCTCGAACGGGCGCTGACCGCGCTCGTCGAGGGGCGGGGACTCCCGCTCGACGCGGCCCGCAAGACCGGGCTGGCCCAGGCCAGGCAGGGTATCCCGCTGCCGTCCGTGCTCCGCGCGTTCCGGATCGGCGGGATCTTCGTCTACGAGCGCCTGCTGGAGCTGGCCGGCCCCGGCTTCATCAACCCCGCCCGCACGGTGGAGATCAACTCCAACGTGTGGAAGACCATCGACCTCTACTCCGACGCGCTGACCACCGCGTACAGCGAGGTCGCCGCCGAACTCTCCCAGGAGAAGCTCGCCCTGCTGGACGGCCTGCTGCAGGGCCGGTTCGCCACCCAGGCCGAGCTCGAGAACGCCGCAAAGGAACTCGACCT
The DNA here is from genome assembly GCF_056435685.1 of Amycolatopsis sp. NPDC043885. NCBI lineage: Bacteria > Bacillati > Actinomycetota > Actinomycetes > Pseudonocardiales > Pseudonocardiaceae > Amycolatopsis > Amycolatopsis sp. NPDC043885. Next base: position 93,534 of record NZ_JBWKEA010000010.1, on the reverse strand, counting down.
CCCGGCGGCGGGCACCTTCGTCGCCGTCGTGACCGAATCCATCGAACCGGACGAACCGCCCGGCGTCGAAGCCCTGCTGCGAGCCCGGCGCTGGAAATCGGCCTGGCGGCCCGGCGCCGAGGTCGGCCTGGTCGTGATCGACCGCGTCGAGGACGTCCGGCGGCTGCGCGACGTACTGGGCACCCTGCCCCTGGCGGTGGGGATGAGCAGGCCGTTCAACGGATTCCTCGAGATACCGGACGCGGTACACCGCGCCCGGATCGCCCGCCGCTCACTGACCACCGGTGCCGCCGGCGTCGCCGTCTTCGGCGACTCCCCGGTCACCACGCTGGTCGCGAGCGCGCCGGAGATGTCGCGGGACGTCCTGCGCTCGGTGCTGGCCGGGCTCCTGGTGCTGCCCAAGCCGGAACGGCAGGTCCTGCTCGACACGCTGGTCGCGTGGTTCGCCGGGCACGGCTCGGCCAAGGAAGCCGCGGACCGGCTGATCGTCCATCCGAACACAGTCCGGTACCGGCTGCGCCGGGTGCAGGAACTGACCCGGCGCGATCTGTCCGACCCGGTCGACGTCGGTGAGCTCTACGTCGCACTGGAGGCGGTCCGGCTGGCGGACGCCTAGCTCCTTCTCTCCGGCGCCATGTCGGCGTCGATGATCCTCGCGAGGTCCAGCAGCGTGTGCCCGAGACCGGGCCGCGCGGTCAGCCGCACCGCGAGGGTCCGGCCGCGCGCGGTCGTGGCGACCGGCAGGGTCACCTCGGGGTTCGCCGATCTCGTCCACTGTGGACGCCTGCCGGCCGCCGACAGGACGATGTCGGGATGCGGGGACCGCCGCCCGGGGCGCCACCGTGATCTCCTGGCGTCGAGATCACGGATCACGTTGCCGTGCAACGAAAGCAGCGCGGCGACGTCGGCGACCGCGTCGCGGAGCTCGACGTCGGTGATCGAATCCGAGTAGGCGCCGATGTCCAGCGCGCGGGGATCGTTCAGGTCCTGCGGCACAGAGTTCCTTTCCACGCACCGGAAGTCGTCCGATGGTGGTCCCGCTCACGTTGTTCCCGGGAACAAACATGTTTGGCTACCTGCGCCGAATGGCGGCGCGCGTACCGCCTTCCGGTCGCACGCGGTGCCTATGACCGCCGGTCACACCTTTGACGCTGACCGGCCCAGGAGCCAGTATCTGGCGACTGATTACCGATGGGTAATGTGGATTTTTCCGTGGTCTCACCAGGAGGACCGTTGCGTCGAGCGTTGAGCCTGATCTTCTTGGCACTAGGGGTGTTCGCCGTCGCCGGCGCGGTGTTGCTGCCGACCTACGTGAAGCCCGAGCTCGCCAAGGTGCCGCTGAACCAGGAATCGACGTCGGTCCTCGAAGGCACCGCGTCCAAGGTGCTCGCGGTGAAGACCGAAGGCGGCAAGACCGTCACGGAGATCCGTGACGACGCCAAGCTGAAGGCGACCGCCCGCGTGGTGGCGAACTTCGCGCCGCCGGAGATGCGGGAGGGCACGGACGTCGCCGTGTGGCTGATGGCCGTCTCGGTCGTCGACACCAGCGACCAGACCGTGGTCAGCGCGAGCAAACGCCAGGTCTGCTTCGACCGCCGCACCGCGGAGGGGTACGTCCCGCCGGGCGGCGACCAGGAGGCGAAGTGCTCGGCCAACAGCAGCTTCGTCACCAAACTCAAGGAGAAGCCCGAAAAAGAGGGCGAGAAGCCCGAGGAGGTCCAGGAGTACAAGCCGCAGCCCGGCCTGAACTTCAAGTTCCCCTTCGGCACCGAACAGAAGGATTACCAGGTCTACGACGACAACACCGGCCGCCCCGTCCAGGCCCGGTTCAAGGGTGTCGAGGACATCAAGGGCGTCGAGGTCTACAAGTTCGTCCAGGAAATCCCCGACACGAAGATCTCGACGAAGAAGGTGCCGGGCTCGCTCATCGGCGCCGCCGGCGGCTCCGTCGAGGCGGGCCAGTTCTACCAGGGCACCATCACGAGCTGGATCGAGCCGGTGACGGGGATCCAGGTCAAGCAGGAACAGCGGTCGCACCAGGAACTGCGGTCGGCCGCGAATCCCACGCCCACGGTGGTCTTCGACGGCAAGCTGGCCTTCACCGACGCGACGGTCGACGCGATGGTCAAGCAGGTGGACGAGAACAAGGGCAAGCTGGACTTCATCGGGAGCACCGGGCCGATCGTGCTCGGGATCGGCGGCGCGGCTTTCCTCGCGCTCGGGGTCTTCCTGCTGGTGAAGCGCCGCCCCGCCCCCTCACGTCACTGACGCTTGCGCAGCACCATCACCAGATTCCACGACGCGACTTCCCGGATCCCGGGGACGTGCGCGATCCACTGGGCCCAGGAGGGGTGGTAGCGCGGGTAGACCTCCTGAAGATCGGCGAGCGGCGCGGCCTTCCCCCACCGGATGGCCGCGCCGGCGGAAAAGGCGAAAAGGCTCTCCCCGAATTTGTTCTTCGGCTCCTTGCCGTTCTTTTCGAGATAACGCCGCCGGGCGTAGTGGCCGCCGAGGAAATGCCACGGCGCCGTCTCGTGACCGCCCCACGGCGAATACCACGGCGTGAACGAGGCGAAAATCGTGCCGCCGGGTTTGGTCACCCGGCACATCTCGGCCAGCATGACCTCGGGTTCGGAAACGTGTTCGAGGACGTTCGACGAATAGCAGACGTCCACGGACGCGGTGCGCACCGGCAGTTTCGTCCCGCTGCCGCGGACCATGTTCTCACCTGCCTCTCCGCGCGCCGTCAGCTCTCCGACGTCGGGATCTATGCCGAGGTACGTGGCTCCGGCGGCGCGAAACGCATCAGAGAAATAGCCGGGCCCGCCACCGACGTCGACGATGGTCCGTCCGTTCAACGGAGTGTGCCGCGCCAATTGACGGACCGAGTCGCCGGCGAGCACCGAGTAGAAACCGTCCGGATCCGTCTGTTCGGTGAGAAAGGCCCGGAACAACGTCACCGATCTGCGCAAAGTGGCGCGATGAGGCATCGTTGCTGGGGTCACCGACCGATTACCGACCATCGAACCATCGCTTTCCGAGAATGATTCCTCTACCGTGTACGCACCGGTAACCTAGCATTGTCGCTAACAGGTTGGGAGAACCACGATGGAAAGGCCACGTGTGCTGCTCGTCAACTGGCGCGACACCGGGCATCCGGAGGGCGGCGGCTCCGAGCGGTACGTCGAGCGGATGGCCGAGGGACTCGCCAAAGCCGGATACCGGGTCGAGATCCAGTGCGCCGCGTACCCGGGCGCGAACGCCGGGGAATGGCGCGACGGTGTCCGCTACCGCCGCCGTGGCAACAAGTTCGGTGTCTATCTCCATGCGCTCCGGGCGATCCGTAAAGCGCACGCCGACCTCGTCGTCGACGTCCAGAACGGGATGCCGTTCTTCGCCAGGCTCGTCGCCGGCTGCCCGGTTCTCGTGCTGGTGCACCACGTCCACAAGGAACAGTGGATCAGCGCGCTCGGCGAGACGCTGGGCCGTATCGGCTGGTGGATCGAGTCGCGGCTGGCGCCGTGGCTGTTCCGGCACTGCCGCTACGTCACGGTTTCCGAGATCACCAAGGGCGAACTGACCGGACTCGGTATCGAAGGCTCGCGGATCACCGTGGTACCCAACGGGTTGGACACTCCCCCGCGCGGCAAGGCCGTCCGCGAGACCGAGCCGACGCTGGTCGCGGTCAGCAGGCTGGTGCCGCACAAGCGGATCGAGCACGCGATCGACGTCGTCGCGGAACTGAGCCGGCGCTGGCCGACGCTGAAGCTGGAGATCGTGGGCCAGGGACCGTGGGAAGAGGTCTTGCGCAAACACGCCCGCGACCGGGGCGTCGAAGACCGCGTGCGGCTGCACGGCTGGGTGGACGAGGACGAGAAGCACGAGATCCTGGAACGGTCCTGGCTGCACCTCTGCCCGTCGGTCAAGGAAGGCTGGGGAATCGTCATCATGGAGGCCGCCGCGCACGGCGTGCCCTCGGTGGCCTACCGGGCGGCGGGCGGGGTGGCCGAATCCATCGTGGAGGGCAAGACCGGGCTGCTGGCCGACGACTTCGCCGATTTCACCGCGCAGGTCGACGGTCTGCTCGCCGACCGGGTGCGGCGGACCGAAATGGGCAAGGCCGGCATCACCTGGGCGAGCCTGTTCGACTGGGAACACAGCGTGAACCGTTTCGAATCACTCGTGCGCGACGTGGCCGGGGTGGCCATCCCCCATCCCAGGGTCCTTACGCCTGTTGGCGGAGCTGAGGTTTTGTCCGGAACGTGACCCTAGCCGTGAACCCGCTGTGTCGAATCACCGGCGGGTTCGCCTACAGACACTGACGCCGCAAGGCTTCCACGATCCCGTCGGCCAGGTCGGCCGTGGCGGCGTCGTCGAAGTCCTTGCGGCGTGCGCGCACGGTGACGGTACTCGTCTCGCCGACGGTCACCGCACCGAACGCCACGCCTGAGCGGCCGCTGGCGGCGGGATAGAACGCGATCGACGTGACCGCGTCCGCCGCCGAAACGACGCCGAGATTGGAAACCAGGTAGGTCGAACCGAGCCTGCTCGCCAGCAGCCGGGTGCCCAGCCGGGCGATTCTGCTGCTGCGGGCGGGAAAATCGGGTTCCGGCGGCTGCGCGGCCAGCAGCGCGCCCACTTCGGCGACCGTGGGTTTCCCGCCGAGTCGCAACCGGAAGAACGCGCTGTCGTGCAAGGGTTCGGGCGCGGCTCCACTTCGACAGGACGCGCCGACCGCGGCCACCACCCTGATGGCTTCCTCGCCGTGGCGGGCGTTCCACGTCTCGGTCAGCTTGGCGGCGGCCGCCGCGAAGGCCGAAGACCCGAGCCGCGAGCGAGGGAGAATCCTCGCGCTGAACACGTCTCCTGGGCGGCTTTCGGCCCGTTCCGGGGTGATTCTCGCCGGAGGAGCGAAAAGTGCTTCCGCGAGGCGCTGGAAGGCGGAAACGAGAAAGGATCGATCGGCCGTGCGTGCGCCGATTCCCTTGGCGGCGGACGAGATCGGGATGTCCAGGGTCAGCCCGAGAACGGCGAGCAGGCCGAGACCGTCGAGGGCGCCGTGATGCGCGGCGATCAGCACGACGGGCTCGTCGACACCGACCGCGACCCGGATCAAGGGCGCACCGCGTTCGTACGAGGTCTCGGCGAATCGATCGCGGATCGCCGGAAGTTCTTCGCCGGAAACGGCCACGACTTCGGGAGCGGCTCCGAGCCACGGCCGTTCCTCGACCGCGACCGCCAGCCGCATCCGCGCCTTTTCCGGCGTCAGCACCGAAGACAGTCTCGCTTCCAGGAGGATGCTCCAGGAAACGGTGGGGTCGCCGTAGAGCCCGACGACCCGGCCGGCGTGGTCGGAAGCGAGCTCGGACACCGGCTCAGCGGTTGCCGTAAATGACGTGCTCGGGGCTCGAGTTCGGGTTGAACTGCTCCTTGATCTTCGCCTGCACCTGGGGTGCGGCGTCCGGATCCGCGGTGTTCGTCAGCGCGTAACTCCCGCCCGCGGCCGTCGCGAGCCCGATGATGACGGCGGCTGCCGCGCCGATGAGGGTGCCCAAGACCTACTCCTTCCGAGACAGGGAATTCCTGCGTCGGCTCAATGTACGCACCGGTAACTTAAGGCACAACAGTGCGGCCGCGATCGATAACAGCGCTACTCCGTTTGCCAGCACCACGGGGATCGGCGATCGCGTCCCGGTCACGGCGGGCTCACCGGGAGTGCGGTAAAGCGTGAGCCAGTCACCGGACCACACCGGTTCCGCGCCGGTCAGCAACCGCGGGTCTACCCGGCCCGGCGTCCCGTGTTCGACCAGGATCCAGCCGATTCCCGCCGATGACAGGTCTTCCGCCGACCGCGCGGCACGGACACGGTCCATTCTGGAATCCTCGCCGGAGATCTCCTCGCCGCCGACGCGCAACGTGTCGTCGACGAGCACGGTCTCGGGCAGTGCCCGCGGCGCCGGATCCAGCTGTGTCCGGTGGTCATTCCAGGCGAAACTCCGGAACGTGGACAGCGGCAGCGTGACGACGTCGCCGGGCCGGCCGTCTTCCGCCAGCACCCGGTGCACTTCGCTCCAGTCCGCCGGGTAGCGCACCGCTTCGAGCCTTCCCCAGCCGCCCCAGGCGAGATCGGGCATGGTGAGCAAGGGAAAGAGCGCGGCGGCCACGACGAGCGCCCCACGCGCCGCCCCGGTCCGCAGGCGCGCGGCGGCGGCTTCGACCGCCAGCGCGAACCCGAGCGCGACCGGAAGCGCCCACCAGGCCACCCATTTCTGCGCGTCCCGCAGCAGTCCCGCGCCGGGGACGTGCCCCATCGCCCAGGAGAGCACGGGCTCGCCGAACGGCAGTGTCGCCAGCGCGGCGAGCACGACACCGAGAACTCCCAGCAGCAGCAACGCTCTCGCCGGCGGTGTCCCCCACTTTCGCTCGAGGGGGCGGAGCCCGGCCAGCGCCACGGCGACCGTGACGAGGATCAGCACCGGGGCCATCGGTGCGCCCCGGCTGCCGGGGACGACGTCACCGTTCCAGATCCCGCCGAGCCCGAGCACGCTCAGGATCGCCGGGCCCCAGCTTTCCGCGCGGGCGCTGAAGGCGGCCACCCCCGCGGGATCGGACAGCGTGCCGCCGTCGTGCAGGAGGGTCGGGACGAGCCACGGCAGATTGAACACGAAGGCGAGACCGAGGGTATGGCCGAGTTTTCGCGGTCCGGCCAGCGCGATCGCGGTGAGCGCGGCCAGCACGCCGCCGGGTGGCGTGAGCACCGCGGGGGCACAGGCGAGCACCAGTCCCGCGAGCGCCCTCGGTTCGTTCCGGCGCAGCGAAAGCGCGGCGCGCACGATCCACGGGAGACAGGCGTACGTGAGCAGCAGCGGCCAATGCCCGATGAACAACCGCTCCGCGAAATAGGCCGTCCACGCGTACCCGGTGGCCGCGACGATCCGCGTACCGAGTTGCTCCGTCGGGACCAGCCGCCCTGCGCCGTATGCCGCAAGGAACAGCGAGAGCAGCAGAATGATTTTCTGGACGACGTCGCCGGGGACGACCGCGGTCGCGAGCGCGATCACGGCGTCCGCGGGAACCGATCGCGGCAGGGCGGAACCGAGTCCGAGCGCGTCCGGGATCAGCGACTGACGCTGGGCGAACACCATGTCGTAACTCAGCACGAAGCCGCGTCCGAGCACGGGCAGGAACACCAGCGACGCCAGCCCGGCCGACACCGCGGCCAAGACGAGACGTTCGCGCCGTGCGTCCAACTGCTCTTCCCTTTCCGCCTCGATCGCGGTTATGGTCGCCCGATTACTCGCCGGTAATGGGAGCACCGTTGAGCGTAGACGTCGAGGTCGAAGAGACCAGGACCGACAAGCGTGTCGCGGCGATCCTCGTTTCGCTCGCGCTGGCGGCCAACAACGCCGGCGCCTACGCGCTGAGCATCATCGCCGCCCGGCTGCTCGCGCCGAGCGCTTTCGGCGAGCTGAGCTCGCTGCTGGCGGTGCTGGTGATCGGCGTCGTCCCCGCGATGGGTCTGCAAACCGTCGTCGCGCTGCGGGTCGCCCGCAAACCGCAGGACAGTGGGACACTCCTCGCGCTCGGCCTCACGACGAGTGCCATCGTCACGACCATCGGCCTGCTCCTGGCGCCGGTACTGGTCTTCGTGCTGCACCTGGATTCCGTGGTGCCCGCGCTGCTGCTCGCCGTCACACTCGGCCCGCTGACGCTGCTCGGCCTCTTCCACGGCCTTTTGCAGGGCAGCGGCCGCTTCGCCCTCCTGGCCGGACTCATGGCGCTCGAAGGCGCGGGCAAGGTCGGCGGATCGCTGATCGGCCTGCTGATCGGCGGCGACGCCACCGGCGCGCTGGCCGGTACCGCGATCGGCTCGTACCTGGTGATCTTCTGCGGCTGGGTCCTCTGTGGACGGCAGCGACCGCGGAAGGCGGGCTGGCACGCGGGCGAAGTCCTGCACGCGGCGCAGGCGATGCTGGCGCTGGTCCTGCTGGTGAACCTCGACCTGGTGCTGGCGCGCCACACCCTCCCCGCGACCGAAGCCGGCGAATACGCACTCGGCGCGATCGTCACGAAGATCGCCTACTGGCTCCCCCAAGCCGTCGGCGTCCTGGTACTCCCCCGCTTCGCGAACGGCGACGACCGCCGCCGCATCCTGCCCGCCGCCCTGGCCGTCTGCGCCGCCCTCGACGCCGTCGTGCTCCTCGTCTCGGTGGTCGCCGGCCCACGCTTGCTCTCCTTCATCGGCGGCTCCGGCTACGCCGCCAGCACCATGCCGGTCTGGCCGTTCGCCCTCGCCGGCTCGATGCTCGCACTGGTGCAGATCCTGCTCTTTTCGCGCCTCGCCGCCGGTGACCGGCGGGTGACCGTGCTGATGTGGACGACCGTCGTGGTGGAAACGGTGCTGGTGACCGCTTGGCTGCACTCGTCGGCTGTTCAGGTGGTGACCGTCGCTGCCTGCTGCGCCGGTGGTCTGGCTCTGTCCGGTGCCGTCCTGGAGTTGCGGTCGCGTCGCGCCTGACCGGCACTGTGTGGATTTTGGGACGTCAGATGTCCCAAAATCCACACAGTCACGCATCAAAGGTCCGGTCACGAAGCCGGGCGCCGGGTTATGTCGGTGATCGACTCCATGCTGGTCCCGTGCGAAGGGGAGACTGGGCTCGCCACCCACTGATCACCAGCGGTTCGCGGGTGATCACGGCGAAGGAACTCGAAGCCGTGGGCATGCCGCGCCGGACGGTCTCGCGACGCTGCGAGCCCGGCGGGACGTGGCGGATGCTGCTGCCCGGCGTCGTGCTGCTCCAGAACGGCGAGCCCACCGACGAACAGCAGATCCACGCCGCCCTGCCGCATTCCGGCAGCGGCTCGATCCTGACCGGTGTACGGGCCCTGGAGCGATATGGCCTGCGCAATCTCCCGGACACCGAGGAGGTCCACGTTCTCGTCCCGGCGGAACGCTCGGTCACGAACAGCGGCTTCGTCCACGTCGAACGGTCACGACGTCTCCCGAATCCCAGGCCACGGTCCGGCATCCCGACAGCTCCAGTACCCCGAGCCGTGATCGACGCGGCGCGGAGGACACCGGATCAGGACACCGTCACGGCGATGATGGCCGAGTCCGTCCAGCGCGGCTTTTGCCTTCCGCGGGCGCTCGCGGACGAACTCGACGAAGGCAGGCGGCCAGGCGCAGAGCCGTTGAGAAGCATGCTCCCGCCGATCCTGGGCGGTGCCCGGTCGGTCGCGGAAGCCGATGCCTGGCGTCTCTGGCAACGATCGGACCTTCCCGAATGCCGCTGGAACGTCAAGATCTTCGACGCGAACGGCACCTATATCGCCCAGCCGGACGGCTGGTGCGACGAATTGGGCTTCGCCTGGGAAATCGATTCCCTCGGGTACCACGCGGGAGATGCCGGCTTTCGGGACACGCTTGCCCGCAACGCCCGCTATGCCGCGGCCGGGATCGTCGTACTCCAGACGCTGCCCTCACGGCTGCGTTCGGAGCCCGGCAGGGTCGCGGCCGAACTTCGGGCGGCACTGGACAGTGCCCGCCTACGACCTCGGCCCGACGTCCGTCTCAGGTGAACGTCCACCGAACCAAGGCACACAAGTCGCCACCATCGCCGCCGCCGCCAGCAGCAGCGAAGCCTGGGTCACCGGACCGTAGGCCCACTCCTGACCGTGCCCCAGCAGCCGCCCCACCACCGCGACGATCGTTCCCACGACCATGCCGCCGACAGCGAGGTATCGTGGCGCGCGTTCGCTGAACTGGCGGGCGAGCAGGACGGCGATCAGCAGCACGATCGGCAGCATCCCGCCCAGTACGGCCAGCAGTCCGATGAGGACCACCGGGACCACCCGCCCGGAGCCCGCCTCCACCGAAAGACGTCGACGGCGGGCGGGCCAGAGCGCACCGATCAGCACCAGCAGGATCGCGACCGCGCCGATCAGCAGACCCGACCGGTACTTCCAGTCCGGGGCGAACTCCAGCTGCACCACGCCACCGGAGCCGGCGGGCAGGATCCACGCCTGCTGCCAGCCGTCGACGCGGGTCTTCACCAGCGGAGTCCCGTTCAGCGAGGCGGTCCAGCCCGCGTTCGCGTTCTCCGGGACGGCCAAAATGGACTCGTCACCACCCGCGACGGTGACCGACCGGGACGTCGCGTCCCAGGAGTCCACGGTGACTGCACGATGCGTAGCGGGCGAAACGGCACGACCGGCGGGTTTGAGCCACAGGTCCTGGACCACAAAGGACTCGGACCGGTCGGTCCGCAGTTCGTGCCCGCCCGCCGCCAGGTCGACGCCGCCCGCCGAATCGGGGCACGCGGACAGCGTCAGCGGCCGGTGCGCGACGAAGTCGGCGAGGGTGCCGCGTACGGACGTGTCGTAGTCGAAGCCGTCCAGGCGGAAGTTCGGCCCCGATCCACAGGGCAGGGTGAATTCCGCTGCCGGGGCGGGAAGTTCAACACCGGTCAGGGACAGGCTCCCGATACCCAGCGAGTTCCGCGTCCGCTGGTCGTCGTCGAGGCCGGCGAACGTGATCTTCAGCTGCGAGGTTTCCAAAGGGGCGAAGGTCGCGGCACCGGAGGAGTCGAGTTCGACCGAACGGCTCGACGTCGGTGTGGTCAGTTCCAACCGCGCGGGCGCGCCGGTGTCGGCGGCGACGCGGATTCCCGAGATCGTCTGGGGTTTCGCCCAGTCCAGGGTCAACGTCGGCCGCAGGTCGGTGACGTCGGGCAGCCACGTGGTCGCGGGATTCCCGTCCACCGCGGCGAATCCGCTCGCCGAGGGATCCCCGCCCAGTTGCGAAGTCGCCGATACCTGCACGCCGGGCAAGGTCACCGGGAACCGGCCACCGCCGGCGGGCAGCACGGTGCCGCCGAACTCGTAGGCGCTCGGCGACGTCGTCGAGAACAGCCGCCGGATCCCGTCCGGTTCTTCACCGTCGCGGCCCGCGTTGGCATCGCAGCGGACATGCCCTCCGTCGGGCACGCACGCGTAACGCGGTTGCGCGCCCCTGGTGAACGCGAAGCCCGGCGCAGGGCCAGGCCCGAGGTCGGCGGGGACTTCGAGCGCGCGTTGCGGGTCGACGCCGGGGATCTTCAGTTCCGAGATCCCGACGTTGCCGTCCTGCCTGCCGACCACGAGCGACAGCAACGTGATCCGCACCTTGCGCGTCACCCCCGCGGGCGCCGGGTAGGTATGCGCCCCCGCGCCCCGGACGACCTGGTGATCGACGGAACCGTTGTCCGTGGTGATCCGGATCCGGGTCGGCGGCCAGCCGACGCGGATGTCGTCGACCATCGCGAGATCGACCGAGTTCACCAGCCGCGGGGTGTCGAGTTCGACTTCGAGCCACTCGCCGATCGGGCCGGTGAAACTCGACGAATGCCAAGCGGTGCGTGGATCCCCGTCCAGCGCGGCGAACGGCTGATGGCTCGGGTCCGAACCGCCGAACGCGTCCGCGAACGAAGCCGCCGTCGACGCGTCGACCGAACGGATCCCCCGGTACGCGGCCACGGTCTGGTGCTGCTCGCCGGGGAACGGCAGCACGTCCAGGGCGGCTCGTTGCTGCCGCGCGGATTCCCCGGCGGTCAGGGTCTGGCTCAGGTTGTCCCGCACGCCGCCGACGTTGCGTTCGGCGCGGCGCAGCCCGTCGGTGACCAGCCTCGGCCCGGTCGGCGAACCGCCGTCCCCGGTCAGCACCGTGGGTGTCCCAGGGTCGAGCTGCCCGGAGTTCATCAGCGGCAGCAGGTTCTCCGGGCCGCCGCTCACCGTCGGGACGTCCTTCGCGGACGTCGCGGTGACGAGCGGCACCGGTCGCTTCACCTCGAAGATCTCCAGCGGCCCGAATTGGGCAGACTTCTCGATCCCCGGCGATCCGGCCAGCCCGGCGCGCAACGTCGTGAAATCGGGCGCGCCGACCTTGGCGCGGTCGATGTCGCCGCGCAGCACCAGGAACCGGTAGCCCGATCGCGCGAGCAGCGCCGCGAGCCCGGGATCCCCTCTGCCGTCGGCCAACGCCGCGTCGATGGAGTCCATCAGGCGGGTGTTGCCTTCCGAGCCCAACGGGACCTGATTCCGCACCGCCCACGGACTGTCCGCGATGGCCTGCGCAGGTTCGTCCACCGTGCGGCCCCAGTCGTACTCGCCGAACCCGGTCGCGGGCAGCAGCAGGGTACGTGCCGTCGCGTCGGTCTTGGCGACGTAGCCCATGGCGTCGTACCAATATCCCGGCACTTCGTCCCAGCCCGGTCCTGGCCGCAACGTCAGCAACCACACCGGTGCGGCCATCGCCACGACCAGCAAGGCGCCCAGCGCGGGCCGCAGATTCCGGCGCAGCGCGGGCGCGGCGCTCGTGATGCCGTGGACGAACGCCAGCATCAACGGCAGTCGCAGCACCGGTTCGAACTTGTGCACGTTCCGCAACGGCGCGAGCGGGCCGTCGAGCAGATGCCGCACCGGTTCCGCCAGCGGGCTGTCGAGCGTCCCGACATAGCCGACGGTCAGCAGCGTCAGCCCGGTCAGGACGCCGAGCACCAGGAAACGCCGTTCGGGCAGGCCACGCCGCGCGAGGCCGAGCAGCCCCACCGCGGCCACCAGCCCGGTGGCCGCCATCAGCACGGGATTGTCGATCAGCGCCCAGCCCGACGGCCACCACGGCGTGCCCTGCACGACGTAGGCGACCCACTGGTTCGTGCCGCGCAGCACCTCGAACAACGACATCGGCGCCGTGGTGTTGGTCGCGGATTCGATGTAGTCGAGGAACGGCAGGCTGTATTGGCCGAGCAGCACCAGCGGCAGGAACCACCACAGCACCACGCCGACGACGAAGACGAACCACCAGATGACCAGCGCGACGTGTGTGCTCCGCCATTTCCGGGTCAGCAACCACAACCCCGGGAGCACGAGCGCCATCACGACCATCGCGCCGTTGATCCCGCCCATGCACAGCACGGCGAGCGCGGACAACCCGGCGGCACGGCGCGGCGAGCCGATGCGGTCGGCGAGGATCAGCGGCAGCAGCACCCACGGCAGCAGGACGGCCGGCAGCATTTCCGAGGACAGCGAACCGATTTCGGTGACCATCCTCGGCGCGAGGGCGTAACCGACTGCTCCGATCAGCCGAGTCCGTTCGTTCCCTATTTTCAGCGCGCGGGCCACCAGCAGGGCGCCCCCGAAGGCGACCGAGAGCAGGATCGCGCACCACAACCGCTGCGCGATCCACACCGGGATCCCGACCGCCTGGCACAGCGCGAAGAACGGTCCCATCGGGAACAGGTAGCCGTATGCCTGGTTCTGCAACTCCCCCGCCGTCGCCTGGGGATTCCACAGGTGCAGCGCCCTGCCGAGGAAGGCGAGCGGATCCACGGCGAGATCGAGTTTCGTGTCGAAGGTCGTCCTGCCGGGACGCTGCACAAAGGACAGCACGGTCAGCGCCAGCACGATCCACGTGCTCGGCCGTTTCACGAGCGCCCCGGGGGTTACCATCCGGTAGATACTAGGCGGAAACGTGGCTACTATGCGCCTACCCATTCGTCCCCGCGACCTGAGCAGGTGCGTCATCACGCAGAAGCAAAGACCCCTGACGGACGGTTTCGAAGAAGCGTGGTCGCTCGCCGAGCCGGTCAAAGGCTGGATGACCCGCGATCAGGGCCTGGCCTTGTGGAACGCGGCCCGCCACCTGTCCGAAGGCGAACTGATCGTCGAAATCGGCAGCCACCAGGGTCGTTCGACGATCGTGCTCGCCAGTGCCGCCCGCACGGTCGGCGCGCGGGTGGTCGCCGTCGACCCGTTCGTCGACGGCCGCCTGTTCGGCGGATCGCCGACACGCCAACGGTTCGAGGCGAACCTGAGAAAGGCGGGTGTCGAGGACGTCGTGGAGCTCGTGGCGGAGTACAGCACGAAACTCCGCCCGACCTGGGACCGTCCGATCCAGCTGCTCTACATCGACGGCAAACACGACTACTGGACCTACACCGACGACCTGCGCTGGTCGGCCAACCTGGCCGATGGCCGGGAAATCCTGGTCCACGACTGTTTTTCGTCGATCGGCGTCACCCTCGGCACCATCGCGAAAGTCCTCTTCGGACGGCGCTACACCTATCTCGACCGCGCGACGTCGCTGGCCCGGTTCCGGCTCTCCCCACCGTCGTTCAAGGACAGGCTGCGCGTGCTCGCCCAGATGCCGTGGTTCCTGCGCAACGTCGGGATCAAGGTCCTGCTGCGGCTCCGGCTGGCGCCCGTTGCCAGGGTCTTCGGCCACGACAGCCCGTACGACCCCTACTGAGTGAGCGGCTTGCCGACGTCGACCTTCGCGAGACAGACGGGAGCACCCTTGGCGGACAACTGAAAGCCGATCTTGTCGAACAGGCCCTCGATCGGCAGATACATCGTGTGCAGGCCGGGCTGGAACCACACCGGCACGCGGATTCCGTCGCGGTCCACGAACCCTTCGCCGCCGTCCGAGGTGAAATAGTCGATCCGCAGCAGGTGGCGACCGAGAACCGGCGTGTCCAACGGAACGCGGACCAAGTGTTCCCCGACGGTGTACCCGCAGCCCGCCACCGGGCCGGGCACGCCGCGGGAAACCGGTTCCACACCGGTGATCGTCCGCGCGGTGCCCGCATCGTCCAAAAGGGACATCCGGCTCGTCGGCTGGTCGAACAGGAAGCCCGGGATCAGCCCCACCACCCGTGACGTGCGGGCGTTTTCGCCGAACCAGCCGTGCAGGACGTCGTTCGGCACAGCCGTGTCGAACAGCACGAGATCGGGGTCCCGTTCGATCGAGGCCCGCGCGTTGGCGAGGAACTCACGGGAGTGGTCGAACCGCAGTCCGGGCGCCAGCCGGGAGAACCCCACGGCGGAACTCGCGAGCAGGGCGAGGCACAGCGCCAGGGCGATCGGGCGTTTCGCCGCGGACGGCACGATATCCGAAGGCCGGTCGAGCGGTCTCGGTTCCAGGAAGGCGAAAGCGAGACACAGCACGACGACGAGCGCCAGATCGGCGACGTAGCGGGGATCGCTGCCCAGTTCCGGGCCGACCTCGGTGAGCCGGGTGGCCGCCGAAAGCCCGATGTCCGCCACGAACACCAGCCCCAGCAGCAGCCACGCCTTCTTGGCCCGGAGCCCGCCCACGCGGATCCCGGCGACCAGCACCACGACGGCCAGGAGGAGCAGTGGAATCCGCACCGCCACGGGTGAAGCGGCGAACGTCGCCCCGGGCCCCGGGCCCGACCAAGGCCCGCCCACGAGTCCGGGGATCAGGGTGTCACCGAGCATCCGGCCCGTCATGTCCGCGACCGTGCCGACGGTGACCGCACCGCCGCCTTGCCCGACCTGGCTCGTGGTCAAGGCCAGGAAAACGACGGCGTAGCCCGCCAGGACGGCGGCGAGGACACCCATCAGCACGAGGTGACGGCGCAGGGAAATGCCGAGCAACACGGTGATCCCGGCGATCAGCACCGGGATGAACACGGCCTTCTCGTAGAAGGCCAGCCCGAACACGGTCCAGGCAATGGTGGCGATCGCCCAGCGCCCGCCGTCGGCGAGATACCGCATGTGCGCGTGGAGGGCGGCGGTGGCGGCCAGCAGTACGGGCGCGATCTGGATGGCGTACGCCCACCACAACGTCGGGACGAGCAGCAAGGTCGACGTCGTGAACATCGTGAACGGGACGAGAATCCCCCACCGGCGCCCGAAGCAGCGCACGAGTATCGCCCACAACAGCACCGAGGACGCCGCCTGCATCACCAGGACCGGCGCCATCAGCGCGGCGAAGTTCAGGGGCGCCCACGCGGTCAGCACGTCGGCGAGCAGGAATCCGCCCGGCGCGAGATGGCCGTGGTAATCCTGGAAGAAGTAGCCGAAGTCGAACGGGCCCGACTTCGCGGCGTGGTAGGTGATGACGAAATCGTCTTGTGCGAGGCTGCCGTGCAGGGCGGCCCACGCGTGCAGCACGAACGGAATCACACCGGCGGCGAACGCGGCCAAGGTGACCGGCGAAGGTCTTTTCCCCCGGAGAGCCACGGGTCGCCTCAATTCTTGCAGGTCGGCGGCTGGCACATGATCTTGCTCAACGCCTGGTAGAAGACGTCCGAGATCTTCCTCGGATCGGGGGTGGTGAACGAATCCCCGCCGGTGGCGGTGGAAACCCGCCGCAGTTCGGACGCGTCGATATCCGGCCCGATGCCGATCCCGATGACGGGCAGCGGTTTCCTCGGGTCCTGGAGTTCGCCCAGTTCCTCCAGCAGCCGCGGCAGCCCGATCGTCTCGCTGTCCTCGTTGCGCCCGTCGGTGAGGACGACGACCAGGTTGATCCGGCCGGGTTTCCAGTTCTGCCTGGCGTTCTGGTACGCGGCGAGGATCGAATCGTAGAGCCCGGTCGCGCCACCGGCTTTCGGCCGCACGGCTTGCAGCCGCTCGACCCCGCCCGACGACTTCTGCTCGGCGATCGTCTTCATCGGCAACAGGATCCGATGGTCCTTGTCACCGTCCAATTTGGTCGAGAACAGCCACAACCCCAGCTCCGTGGAGGGCTTGAAGAGCCCGAGCCCCTGCGTCGCGGCCTGCAGGGTGAGCTCCATCCGGCTCTTCCCCGTACCCGGCACGGAGGCGGCCATCGAACCGGAGACGTCGAGCAGCACCTGGACCCGGGCGCTCAGGTTCGTCCCGGCCCAGGCCTGCAGCGCGGCGTACAGGTCGGTCACCGGCGGCGGTCCCGGCGGATGCGGCGCCGGGTCGGTCCGGCTGTCCTGCGCCCGCGGCACGGCGAACTGACCGCTGGGCGCCCGGAATCCTTCGTCGGCGAAGATGCTCCCGGCGAGCGGATCGAGCAGCAGCCGCAGAAAACGTTCCGCCGCGGTCCGCGACGCTTCGGATGCCTTGGGCAGCACGACATACGGGTAGTCGAACCCCTGCACCGGGACACCGGGGTACGCGGCGACCAGATTCCGTGCGAGTACCGCCTGTTCGGTCGCCGGGGCAGCCGCCGGGGCCTGGCCCGGCGCGGGGTTCAGCTTCCGCATGGCGGCGGTGAAGGCCGCGGCCGGATCGGGCTCCTTCTCGGTCACCTTCCGCAGGGCGAGCAGGGTGCCGACGCCGAGCGGATCGCGCGCCGGGTCCGGGATCCCGACCGGGGAGCCGTCGAGGATCTCCTGCCAGGAAGGCGCCTTCCCCGGCCAGCCGAACCGCCGCGCGGTTTCGTCGGGAAGTCCCAGCACCACCGGGGAATTCGCCACCGACTGACCGGATTCCGGCAGGTTCCACGCGCCGGCGTCCCTGGCCTGCGACAACATCGTGCTCGACTCGGGAACCCAGACGTCGGGCCCGCCGGAAGCGGTGGTCCCGAGCAGATCGGCGACTTCGGCCGACTCGCGCGCGGTCACGTTGACACTGAAGCATTCTTCCTGCGGCACGGTCTTCGCGAGCCGCGTGAGCACCGGTGCCACGTCGGGCGCCGCGGTGATCTCGACCGGCGTCAGGGCGTCACAACCGTTGCCCGCCAACCGGGCCCGCAGATAGTCCACGCCCCACCAGGCACCGAGCGCGATCACCAGCAACAGGCTCAAGACGACGACGGGCGCGTTGAAACGCCCGCCACGCCTCGGGCCTACCTGCATGTGCATGCCTCCGAGGTGCGGGGTGAGGACCTGGGATGTTGCCCAATCCGCCCGCGAACGTCAACCCTCGGGTAACTTAGCGCCTTCGGCTGCGGCAAACGGCCTAACCGAAATCGTGACTCGCGTGCTCAAACCCGGAACTCACGTGCTTGGAGGCGGAACTCACGAGTTACGGCTCCAAGCACGCGAGTTACGGCTCCGAGCACACGAGATCGGCCTAGCCGAAATACCTTCCGGCTCCGATGTGGGCACCGGCGTTCTGCCACCATCCGGCGTCGCCGGTCGAGTCGATCCCGTCCGCGATCACCGTCGCGCCCGCCATGGTCGCGGTGTCGATGAGGTTCCGCAGCGAACGTTCCGCCAGTGGTTCCGTCCGCCGCTCCGCCAGCCGGGCCGCGATCCGGACCGTCCGCACGGGTACGTCGACGAGGCAGACGACGTCACCGGCCGCGCCGAAGTCCTGCAGTTCCGCGTCCACGCCGATCTCGGCGAGGAGATGCAGGTTGTCGACCGTCTCGCCGAGTTCGGCGAGCACCGCGCCGACGGGGAAGCCCAGCCGCAACCGTGACGGCCCGACTCCGGTCGCGGTCAGGATGGTCCGCACCGACCCGACGAGATCGGGATCGGCGGCCTGGTGCGGGGTCAGTCCCACGACCATCGGGAGCCTGTCGTCCGACTCCTCGCAGGCGATGCGGATGAGCCATTCGCCCAGTGGCGTGATGAGACCGGTCTCGTCGGCGAAGCGGGCGCAGGTGTCGTGACCGATCCGGCCGTGGCGCGGGTGGTTCCACGCGAGCCTCGCCTCGATACCCGCCGGCCTGCTGTCCGCCAGCCAGGTCAGCGGCCGGAAGCCGACCTCGATCTGGCCGGTCTCCCAGGCACCCGCCATGGAAACGGCCAAGCCGAACTCGTGCCGTTCCCTGATGTCGAGAACGGAATCGGACAGCGCCCACTGACGGTAGCCGTTGGCCTGCGCCCGGCGCAGCGTCATTCCGGAGACGCGCAGCAGCTCGTTCGGCGCGATGTCTCTCGGTGGCCGGTGCACGACCCCGACGCAGGCCGAGACCGCCACCCCGCTGCCGCTTTCGAGGTAGACCGGTTCGGAGAGCTCCTGGTTGATCATGCCGATGACGGTGGCGACGTCCGGGCTGGCCGCGGTGTTCTGGATGAGGATGCCGAATTCGTCGCCGCCGATCCTGGCGACGAGCGCGTCCTCGCCGCCGACGACGGCCCGCAGCTTCGCGGCGACGTTCTTCAGCAGGTCGTCGCTCTGTTTCTGGCCGAGCCCGCCCGCGATCAGGGAGAAACCGTCCAGGTCGAGGTGATAGACGGTGACGCCGAAGGACGGGTCGGCGTGCTGCAGTGCCCGTTCCAGGCGCGTTCCGAAGCACTGCCGGTTCGGCAGGCCGGTCAGCGGGTCGTGCAGGGCTTGACGGCTCAGCTGCCGCTGCAGCAACGAGACGTCCGTGTCCCCGTCGACCAGGGTGACCAGCTGCTGGGCCTCGCCAGCCGGGTCGCGGATGACAGCGCCGGAGAAACCGGCCCACGTCGGTTCCTCGTCCTCGGCTACGAGTCTTCGCGACAGCTCGAGCCGCTGGCTCTCGCCTTCGAGCAGCTTCCGGTAGCCCTCGCGCAGTCCCTCGGCGTCGTCCGGATGCACGAGGTCGTAGAGGTTGAGCCCGGTCAGGTCCGCGACGGGCCGGTTCAGCATTTCGGCGAACGCGGGGTTCACCCGCTGGACGCGGCCGTCGACCCTGGTGACGGCCACGCCGGTGGCCGAACCGGTGAAGAGCTGTTCGAAACGTGCCTGGGTCAGCACCAGTTCGCGCCGGGTCTCGCGTTCGAGCGTGACCAGGGTGCGGCTCAGATCCTCTTGCTGTGTCTGGATGCTCTCGCGCAACGCCTCGCCATAACCGGCCGCGAGCGCGCCGAGCACCTGCAGTACCCGTTCGGGGAGCGACTTCACGCTCCGCAACTCCGGCTCGTGCAAGAGCCCCTTGCCGAGCACCTCCATCGTGCGACGGAGGCTGTCCGGGCCGACGCATCTGAGCGCGACGAGCCGCGCGCCGGCTTCGGCGGCCTGCGCGGGCTCGGCGTCTTCGCTCAGCACCGCCGCGAAGACCTCGTCCAGCAGAGCGGCGAAATGCTCTTCGATCTGCGCGTGGGTATACGGAAGATACGCCGTACCGGTGACCAGGTAAGCCCACTTGCGGGCCAGCGTGGCGCGGGTCGGCGCGGTGTTCTTCCGCTTCGGGGATGCGGAGGATGAAGTTCTCTTCGGGGCGTCCGGCGATACGGGGAACTCTTCGCCGTCCGAAAGTGGGGCAGTCACGTCCGCCGGTCCTGGGGTCGCTTTCGTATTCCGTGGTGGAGAACCATCTTCCACGATTCTCTAACCGTACTCACGGTTCGCCGATCATCCAATCGGGTGGTCACCCTACGGTACTGCAACTCCCACCTTGTCCCTCAGCCAAACGCGGGTGGCGTCCCGATATTCGGACGCGTTGCGGTGTAAGGCCAGCGAATGTCCGGCACCGGACAGAACATACGTGGAAAGCTGTGCCTCAGGCCGGTAGAACGGCGCTTCCGCCGGGCGCAGCGTCTCGCCGCTCGAGCAGTCCCGAAGCGCGAAAAGGCCGCAGAACAGGATGTCCTTCGAGCCGACCGCCTGGAGAACCGGCACCCGGATCGCTTTCGTCGCGGGCAGCACGATCCCGAACACGGCGACCGTTCCCATTCCCGGGACCGAAACCTGATCCTTCGTCGCCTCGTCGGCTTCGATGACCCGGGGGTCGGCATTTTCCGTCGCGTAGAACAGTCCGGCACGTGCTCCCGGTTTCGTCGTGAAATACAGCGGATCGCTGCCGAGCGAACCGAGTTTCCCGTCGGTGAACGCGGGCTGGAGGCCGAAGAGCACCCCGAAGGTCAGCGCGGGGACCGATGGCAGATGCGTCATTCCGGTGAGGATCACGCCGTCCACGTCCTGATACGTCGAAGCCTCGGCCGCGACGATGCCGGAACCGACCGAATGCCCGACGATCACGACCTTCTCGAACGGCGTGCCGCCGACCCGGCCCGCGCGCAGATGGCCGATCACCTCGTGCATCGAGCGCGCCAGCACCGGCAGCAGGAGCGGAAGGCTGGGCGGTTTGCTGCTCCCGCCCGTACCGAGCTGGTCCGCGGCGAAGGTCGCGTAACCGTGCTTGGCCATGTCCCGCTGGTACGAATAGCGATCCGGGTCGTAGGGCAGGTCCCAGTAGGCGCTGTTGTAGGTACCGCCGTGCACCAGCAACTGCACCGCGCCGGGTGCCGGACCGCCGGGCAGGCAGAGCCGGCCGTGGACCGTGGCGGGTTCGCCGAGCGGGCCGGTGACCGGCAGATCCAGATCGGAACAGCGGACGTCGACGGCTTCGGCCGGGGCCGCGACCAGGAAACCACCGAGGAGCACGCAGCAGGCGGCCACCGCCGTGGCCAGTTTGAGCGGCATTCTCACAGAACCCTCTCCGGAATCGGGACGCTCGGAAGGAGCATGAACCCTACACGGGGTGATCGGACGCTCACCGTCAGCCCGAGGTTCTCGGCCGCGCGATCATCGGCAACCGGTTCGGCTGCATCGTCGCTTTGATCTTGGGAAAGACCTTCACACCCGGTACCGGTTCCATCCGCCACCGGGCGCCGATCGTCGCCGCCACCAACGCGATCTCGGTGGGTGCGAACTGATGTCCGGGGCACAGCCGGGCTCCGGCGCCGAAGGGAATGAACGCGCCCTTCGGTACCTCCGCGGCGCGCTCCGGCTCCCAGCGATCCGGATCGAAGCGGCCGGGATCGGGGAACCAGCGCGGATCGCGGTGCAGCGTGTGCTGGCTGACCGCGACCTCGGTACCGGCGGGGACGCGCACGCCGCCGAGTTCGACGTCCTCGCGCGCCCGCCGCATCAGGATCACCGGCGGGGTGCGGCGGACGACCTCGTTGATGATCCGCTGCGTGTAGACCAGGCGCGGCACGTGTTCGAACCGCGCGGGCCCGCCTGCCAGCACCTCGTCGACCTCCGCGTGGAAGCGGCGCTCGATCTCCGGCCGCGCCCCGATTTCGTGGAAGAACCACGCGAGCGCGACGGCCGTCGTCTCGGCGCCGGTGGTGAGGATCGTGATGACCTCGTCCTCTACTTGACGGTCGGTCATCTTCTCGCCGGTCTCGTCGTCTTCGGCCAGCAACAACATCGACAGCAGGTCGCCCTGATCGCCGCCCTTCTCGCGCGCCCGGACGACGGCGTCGCCGATGACCCGCCGCAGGCGTGCGGCCGCCGCGTCGAACTCGCGGTTGGCCGGGATCGGCAGGCGTTCCACGAACTTCGGCGAGAACGCCCTGACCATGACGTACTTCAACATGATCGGGATCGACCGCTGGATCTCGGTGAGCGCGTCGTCGCCGAGTTCGGTGGAGAACAGCGTGCGCCCGGAGACGGTCAGCGCGAGATCCTGCATGCGCCGGTCGAATTCGACCACCTCGCCCGGTTTCCACGCGTCCGCAAGGTCTACAGCGACCTTCGTCATCGTCGTCTCGGCGTAGAGCGCGATACGGCTTCGCTGGAAGGCGGGCAGCATCATCCGTCGTTGCCGCTGGTTGAAGGCTCCGTTGGAGGTCGCGAGCCCGTCGCCGAACAACGGCCGCATCTTGTCGAACACGATGCCTTTGTCGAACTTCGCCGCGTCGACGGCGAGCAACCGCCAGGCCAGTTCCGGCGTGGTGACCAGGTAGACCGGCATCGGGCCGAAGTCGAGCCGCACGACGTCGCCGTGCGATCGCAGTGAGGACAACAG
Organism: Amycolatopsis sp. NPDC043885; assembly: GCF_056435685.1. Lineage (NCBI taxonomy): Bacteria > Bacillati > Actinomycetota > Actinomycetes > Pseudonocardiales > Pseudonocardiaceae > Amycolatopsis > Amycolatopsis sp. NPDC043885. The sequence continues at coordinate 71,099 of NZ_JBWKEA010000010.1, read as the reverse complement.
TTTCACCGGATCACGCAGCATCGGCACGGTATGTCCCAGCAGCGGCCACCGGCCTGGTGCGACGGCGACGTCCGGAGGTGGTGCCATCGTGCTCGTCTCCCCGGTGACTGGGCGCTGAACCCAGCCACTTTAGGGCCACGAGGCCGCGAAGACGGCTCCGCCGTCGGACATCCACACGATCGGACGATGGCGGCCAGTTCCCGTGAGCCCGCTAGACTCCTGTGCCCCAACGGATCCCAACCGAACGGCGGCGACGACGGTGACTTCGAACCTGAGCTGGGTACCCCCCGAGGTCGACACGACCGTGCCGAATCCCGCCCGAGTCTACGACTACTGGCTCAACGGCGACCACAACTTCCAGGCCGACCGTGTTCTCGGCGAGCAGATCCTGAAGATCATGCCAGGGATCCGCGACGCGGCCCGCCTCAACCGGGCGTTCCTCCGGCGCGCCGCGCTGCACATGGTGGACGCGGGCGTGCGGCAGTTCCTCGACATCGGCTCCGGCATCCCGACCGTCGGCAACCTCCACGAGATCGTCCAGCGGATCGACCCGTCCTGCCGGGTGGTCTACGTCGACCGCGAGTCCGTCGCCGTGGCCCACGCCAAACTGCTGCTGCGCGGCAACGACCGGTGCGCGGCGATCCAGGCCGACCTCCGCGACGTCAACGACATCCTCGACGCTCCCGAAACGAAGGAACTGCTGGACCTCGACCAGCCGGTCGGCCTGTTCATGTTGCTGCTGCTGCATTTCGTGCCGGACTCATGGGATCCGCACGCGATACTGGCCCGCTATCGGGAGCGAATCGCCCACGGCAGCTTCCTCGCCATCTCGCACGTCGCCGCCGACGCGAACTCGAGCGGCCTCGACGAGGCCATCGAGGCGTACAAGAGCACCCAGAACGACCCCATCCCCCGGACCCACGACGAGGTGCTTTCGTTCTTCGACGGATTCGACGTCGTCGAGCCCGGCGTCGTCGGCTGCGCGATGTGGAACCCCCAGGGAGCCGGCGACATGTCCGAGGACCCGGAGATCAACGCGTTGCCGTACGCCGGGGTGGGCCGGAAACCCTAGGGTCACCTCGTGAGTGGTAAGGACGGTTAGAACCGTCCTTACCACTCACGACCTCCCTCAGGGCAGCACGTCGGTCACGGTGTCCTTGATGACCAGCCACTTGCCGTGCTCACGCACCAGCGTCAGGCTGATCGTGTAGTGCCGGTCGATGTTCTGCGACGGAGCCTTGTAGTAGGCGTCGAGGATCGCGTAGCCCATCTTGCAGTCCTCGACGACGGTGTGGGTCACCGTCCACGGCATGCTCCACTCGTACGGGAGCTTGAACTGCACATCGACCACCGGGTCCACGTTGGCGTCGTAGCCGATGATCGTCTGGCCCTTACGGCCGATGGTGACCATGTTCTGGTGGATGATCGCCCGGTAGCGGGCCTCGTCGCGTTTGTTGAAGCTGTCCATGTCCTCCCAGACCGCGCGGTCGAACGCGCGCTGACAGACCTGCCGCTCCGTCTCCGCCCGTTGGTCACTGGCCACCGCCGCGGCGGGCACGCCGATTCCCGCCGCGGCCACGACCAGCCCGGCCAACGCCGCGTAATACCGCTTGCGCATGGGTTCTCCTCATCACGTCCCGTATTCCGTCCTCAGCAGGTTCGCCGGACGGCGCATCACAGCTGCATCACTTCCGCACCGGCGCGGGCGGGCGGCCGGTTAACCTCGCGGAAGGGGGTGCGATGGAGTTTCGGATACTGGGTCCGGTGCAGGTCCGCGGCGGCGCGCGGGCGCTGAAGCTGGCGGGCTCACGGCAGGAGCGGATCCTGGCCGCGCTGCTGCTCGGCGCCGATCGCGTCGTCTCGGTCTCCCGGCTGGTGGACGTCGTCTGGGACGAGGATCCGCCCGCCACGGCCACCCGGCAGATCCGCAATCTCACCACCGCGCTGAAACGCGCACTCGTCGCCGAGGGCGCCGACGACGACGTCCTGACCGCCGAAGGCCCGGGCTTCGTCCTGCGCCCGCGCCCCTTCGATCTGCGCACGTTCGAGGAGCACGTCTCGCGCGGCGAGTTCCGTGAAGCACTCGGGTGCTGGCACGGCCCGGCTCTGTCCGGTGTGGACAGTATGGCGCTGCGCGGCGAGGCCGAAGAACTCGACGAGCGTCGTCTGTCCGTTGTGGAGCGTTGCCTCGACGAAGAGATCTCCGCCGGGGAGGACACCGTCGCCGAACTGACGGCGCTGGTCGCCGACCACCCGCTCCGGGAGCCGTTCGCCGGGCTGCTCATGCGCGCGCTGCACCAGCAGGGCAGGCAGGCCGACTCGCTGAACGTCTACCGGCAGGCGCGGACGCGGCTGGTGGAGGAACTCGGGATCGAACCCGGGCCGAAGCTGCGCGAACTCTACGAGCGGATCCTCCGCGACGAGCCGGAGTACGGCAAGACCCGGTGCTTCCTCCCTTACGACGTCCCGGATTTCACCGGCAGGGAAGCCGAGATCGGCCGTCTGCTCGACACCATCCGGCTCGGCCGCCCGGTGGCCGTCGACGGGATGGCCGGCGTCGGCAAGACCTCGCTCGCCGTCCACGTCGCGCACCGGCTCGCCGCCGATTTCCCCGACGGGCAGCTGTTCGTGGATCTGCACGGGCATTCCCCCGCCCGTGAACCGCTCTCGCCCGAGGCCGCGCTCGAAGCCCTGCTCGGCCAGCTGGACATCCCGGCGAGCAGGCTCCCCGGCGGCGTGGAGCGGCGGGCCGAGCTCTGGCGCACCCGAACGGCGGGCCGGTCACTGCTCGTGGTGCTCGACAACGCCGCGAGCGCCGAACAGCTGAGACCATTGGTGCCGGGTTCCGCCACGGTCGCGCTCGTGGTCACCAGCAGGCGCCGGCTGGCCGCGGTCGACGGTGCCGCGTCGATCAGTCTCGAAGTCCTGCCGGACGAACAGGCGGGCGCCCTGTTCGCGGCGGCGTCCGGACGACCCGGCTCGGGCGTGGCCGCGTTGTGCGGGAACCTGCCGCTGGCGATCCGGATCGCGGCGGCCCGGTTGCAGAATCGTCCGCGATGGACCGTGGAGACCCTGGCCGAACGGCTGGGATCCGAACACGACAGGCTGGCCGAGCTGAAGGTCGGCGGACGCGACGTGGCCGCGGCGTTCGCACTGTCCTATCGGGAGCTCGACACCGCGCAGCAGCGCATGTTCCGTTTGCTGGGGCGGAATCCCGGCACCGACATCGGGGTACCCGCGGCGGCCGCGCTGGCCGGTACCGGCGAGCACGAGGCCGAACGGCTGCTGGAGGACCTGCTCGACGCCCACCTGCTCAGGCAGCCCGCGCTCGGCCGCTACGCGTTCCACGACCTGATCGCCGAGCACGCCCGCACCGTCGCGCGCGACGAGGAATCGGGTCCGGCGATGACCAGGCTGCTCGATCACTATCGCGACGGCGGCGGCCCCGGCTGGTACCGCGAGGAGCGGGCGAACCTGGTCGCGGTGACGCGCCACGCGCTCGACACCGGTCTCGACGAGTACGCCTGGCGGATCGCCGAGGACACCACGGAAAACCTTCGGGAATGCGGGTATCTCGACGAGCTGCTCGCCGTGGCGCGGACCGGGGTCGCCGCCGCCCGCCGGATCGGGGATCCGCACGCGGTCCAGCTGAGCCTGGCGAGCCTCATCCTGGCGTTCTGGGAGAACGGCCGGCTCACCGAGGGGATGGACTGCGCCATGGAGCGGCTGGACGTCGTCCGGAGATCCGGCGATCGCGCGGCCGAAGCGATCGCGCTGTCCCGGGCGGGCGCCCTGCACAGCATGCTCGGCCACTACGCCGAAGCGATCCGGTTCTACCGGGACGGCCTGGCTGTCGCGGACGGCAACACCGACGCCGCCGCGACGCTGTGGACCAACCTCAGCAACACGCAGGAGGTCCTCGGCGACTTGGCCGACGCGCTGGAGTCGGCCCGGCGGTCGGTGGCGCTGCGCGAGGACGACCGCGGCACGATCCTGAGTTCGGCCCAGCTCGGCCTCGTCCTCGCCCGGCTCGGCCACTTCGACGAAGCCTTCGCGACCATCGAGCGTTCGATCGACTCATCGCGGGAGCTCGGGTACCTGTTCGGCGAGGCGTGGAGCCGGATCGACCTCGCCGACGCCCTGCTGCTCGCCCATCGTCCGGGCGACGCGCGTGAGCAGGCCGGACGCGCGTGCGCGATCCTCACCCGGCTCAACCATCCGCTGTTGCTGGCCATGGCGGCGAACAGCCTCGGAACCGCCTGCCTCGCGGTCGGCGAGACGACGACGGGCCTCGGGCAGCACCGGCTCGCGCTGGAAACGGCGAGGCGGATCGGCTACCGGCTGCAGGAAGCCCGCGCGCTGGCCGGGTTGGGGCAGACCCGCGCCGCACGAGACCACTACGCCGCGATGGGCCTGCCCACCGAACCCACCAGCAGGGAGACCAGGGCGAGCGCCGCCGTACTCCACAGCAACGGCACGACACCCGCCCCCTCGACGACCAGGCCGCCGACGAAAGCGCCGAGGGCGATCGAACCGGTGAACACGCCGACGTAGAGACCGGTGACGTGCTCGACGCGATCCGGCGCGAGGGCGGTCATCCACAGTTGCGCGCCGACCGACAGTCCGCCGTAGGCCATCCCCCAGAGGGCGATCGCGACCCAGGCGATGAGCGTGGAGGCGCCGAAAAGCGCCAGAAGCCCGAGCGCGACCGCGATACCGGACGCCAGTAGCAGCACGGTCGGCCGAGGCCTGCGCCCGGCCGCGGCTCCGGCCACGAAGTTGCCGATCAGCCCGAACACACCGTAGACGAGCAACAGCGACGCGATCGCGCCCGCCGGCATCCGGGGCAGTTCTTCGAGGACCGGACGCACATAGGTGTACGCGGCGAAGTGCGCGGTCACCAGCAGCACCACCACGGCGAGGCCGGTGACCACGGCGGGACGGAACAACGAGCGGTGCCGTCCGGTGCCGGTCCCTTCGACGACCACGGGACGGCGTAGCTCGGGCAAGGCCAGCAGCAAGGCGGGAACGAGCAGCGACGCGCACACCGCGAGCGACCAGAAGGCCGCGCGCCAGCCGAAAGCGTTCCCCACGAACGTGCCCAACGGCACTCCGAGCACCGAGGCGACGGCGACGCCCCCGACGGTGAACGAAACCGCCAGTGCGCTGTCGCGAGCCGTGACCAGCCTGACGGCCACGGCAGAAGCCATCCCCCAGACCGCGCCCATACCGACACCGAGCACGATCCGCGCGACCATGAGCAGCCCGAAATCGACGGCGATCGCGGTCAGCCCGTTGCCGACGGCCAGCACCGCCACGGCCGCGGCCAGCACCCGGCGGCGGTCGAGATCCCCGAGCAGCCGCGGCACCACGGGAGCGGTGACCGCCGAAACCAGACCGGTGACGGTCAGGCTGAGACCGGTCGCGCCCGCGGAGACACCGAGACCGTCCGCCATCGGGGTGAGCATCCCGACCGGCAGCATCTCGGAGGTCACCACCAGGAACGTGCTCAGCGTCAGCACGCCGACGGCGGCCCATCGCGGCAGGGAAGTCCGCTCCGGAAGGACCGGATCCGGGTGAGAGACAAAGGAACTCATGCCGTCCAGCCCATCACCGCGCGGCACCCGGAACAACGACGCTTTCCTCATCGATCGATGAGTCAGGCTCATCGATCCGGTGTTATCGTCCGAGTATGGGTGACGCGCTTCCGACCATGCACCAAGCGCATCTGCAGCAGATCGAATGCCTGCTCACACTGGCGGAGGAACTGCATTTCGGGCATACGGCAGAGCGGCTCGGCTACTCGCAATCGCGAGTGAGCCAGCTCATCGCCACGCTGGAGACACGGGTCGGCGCGCGACTGGTCGAGCGCACCAGCCGCAAGGTCGGGCTCACCCGCGTCGGCGCGCAGTTCGTCAGGGAGATCCGGCCCGCCTACCGCGCGCTGCTCCGCACCTTCGAGCGCGCGCGTGAGCGGGCGATGCGCGGCGCCGTCGAAGAACTGCGGGTCGGGTTCACCGGCATGGTCTACGAGGAGGTCACTTCGATCTTCCGCGCGCTGCGCGATCGGCACGGCGTGGCCGTGCACACCCACGACGTCCCGCTCGGCTCACCGTTCACCGCCGTGCTCGACGGCGAGATCGACGCCGTCATCGCCGAACTCCCGGTCCACGAACCCGAGCTCACGGTCGGCTTCCGGTTCCCGCCGCAAGACCAGTACGTGATGGTCGGAACCGGTCACCCCATCGCGGAGCGCGAGTCGATCGATCGGGAAGATCTCGCGAAACTCGACCTGCTCCACCGTGCCGGCGACGGCCCCGGCTACTGGAAGGCCGCGCGCACCCCGCCCGCCACTCCGTCGGGAACGCCGATTCCCTCGACCGCGGGGATCACGACCGTCCAGCAGGGAATGGCGCTGGCGGCGTCCGGGATGCACGCGATGCTGGTGTGCCGTCCGTTGACGGAACAGCACACCCGCACCGATCTGCGCTACGTCCCGGTCCGCGGCCTGGAAGCGTCCAGTCAGCTCGGTCTCGTCTGGCGGACCGGCCACGTCAGCCCGCCACTGACCGCGCTGGCCGAACTGCTCGAACAGGCCGAGCCTGTCAGCCGAAAAACTCGCTGAGCAGATCGCGCAAGCTGTCCGGCTGGTGGAGGACGCCGTGGTCCTGCCCCTCGACGGTGGCGTACCGCGCGCCGGGGACCGTGTCGGCGACCGCGCGGCTGCCCGCCCGCATCCAGGCGTCGCTCTCCCCACCGTCGATGACCAGCGTGGGCACCGAAATCTTCGCCAGCCTTTCCGCGGGCAGCACGTTTCCGGGACCGCAGAGCGCGAGGTCGTAGGGCAGTGTGTGGGCGAGTCCGGTGAACCACGTCCAGAACGCGTCGTCCCGCATCCCTTTCACGACCTCGGCCGGGGTGGCCGTCCCTTCGACCAGGAAGAGCTCGGCCGCGCCGTCGCGGTCGCCGTCGGCGATCAATGCCCGGACGCGGTCGAAGAGGTCGGGCGCGGGCCGCGTACGGCTGTCGTCGACGACATACGGCGGCTCGTACACGGCGAGGCTTGTCATGGCGACGCCTCTGGCCGCCGCCTCCAGCCCCAGCACGGCACCCGACGAGTGCCCGAACACCGCCGCCGAACCACCGACGTGCTCGACCAGCGCGGCAAGGTCCTCGACCTCGCGTTCCACCGAATAGACCGCGCCCGCGCCGCTGTCGCCCCGCCCTCGCCGGTCGTAGGCGATCACGGTGAAGTGCGGGGCCAGTGTCGCGGCCAGGCCGGCGACGGTCGTCCGGTCGTTGAACGCGCCGCCGACCAGGATCACCGGCGCGCCCTGTCCCGTGCGCTCGAAGGCGATCGCGGTGCCGTCAGCCGAGGTCACGGTCTCGAACGAGGTGGTCATCAGGTTCCTCCATGGGGTCGCTCGCACTTTAGCTTCGTCCCTGGGTCGGAGCCGACGACCACCGCTCGACATCACTTCGCGAGGTTTCCGAAGAATTCGCGGAGTTCGGTCACCACGTCGTCCGGGACGGCCATCGCGACCATATGGCTCGGGCTCTCGTGATCCGCCCAGCGCACGATGTCGTTCTTGCGGGTGGCGATCGTGCGCAGCGCGGACGGTCCGCCGTGGGAGACGCCGGTCGGCACCACGGTCTGGTCGATCGGCATCGCGGCCGCTCCCTCGTAGTACGGCCACAGCGAGGTGCCGCCAGTCCCGGTCAGCCAGTACAGCGTCGCGTTGGTGAGCAGCAGGTCGCGGTCGATCGGCTCGGCGGGCGCCGCGCCTTCGGGCCAGCCGTCGAACTCCTTGAACCGTTCGACCAGGTACGCCAGCTGCGCGACCGGCGAATCGAGGAAGCCGAAACTGAGCGTCTGCGGCCGGTTCGACAGGTACGGCGCGTATCCGCTGCCGCCCGCGAAGCGCTCCAACAGTCCCGCGAGATCCGCCTGATCCCGTTCGGTGAGCCCCTCGAACTCGGCAGGATCGCCGGTCGGCACGCCGAGTCCGGAGGTGATGTGCGAGCCGATGACATGCTCGGGCACGTGCACCGCGAGGCAGGGCGTCACCAGCGCTCCGGCGTCGTTCCCGTGCGCGCCATAGCGTTCGTAGCCGAGACGGCTCATCAGCTCCGCCCAGGTCCGCGCCACCCGCGCGATGTCCCACGGCCGCTCGTCGGCCGGCTCGGGAAACGGGGAGAAGCCGAAGCCCGGCAGGGACGGCGCGACGACGTGGAAGGCGCGCGACGGGTCGAGGCCGTGGGCTCGCGGATCGGTGAGCGGTCCGAGGACGTTCAGGAACTCGGCGATCGAATTCGGCCAGCTGTGCGTCATGATCAGCGGGATCGCGTCCGGCTCCGGCGAGCGGACGTGCAGGAAGTGGATCCGATGTCCGTCGATGGTCGTGGTGTACTGCGGAAAGTCGTTGAGCCGCTTCTCGTACGCGCGCCAGTCGTAGCCGTCTCGCCAGTATTCGGCGAGGTTCTTGAGGTACGCGACCGGGACGCCCCTGCTCCACTCGGCACCGGGCAGCGCCGACGGCCAGCGGGTGCGGGCCAGCCGGTCGGTCAGGTCGTCCAGATCGGACTGCGGGATGTCGATGCGGAACTGCTCGATGTCGGTCATGAGATGACCGTAGGGACCATTCAGGTCAGAACGTGACCTAAATGACAGTCGGCCGGGGATCGTCGGCACGATCGAGTCAGAGGCAGGAGCGGGCGCGTCCGGCCGTGAAGGCCTCCTTACCTACCCTGAAGGTAGGTAAGGGGCCCTTCACGGACCAGCCTGAGATTGACCGCGGCCGGGAATCCCCACAGGTGCCGACCTGACGCATCGCATTAAGTCCCCTAAACGCGGACGACCTGCGTGGCGCCGAAGGTGTCCTTCACCGGCACCTCGACGGTCTTCCGCCGCACGGTCACGCTCAGGACGTCCTGCCGCTGCGTCGGGTCCGAAACGGCCATCCGCCAGCCGTCGCGGGTCCGGCCGAGCGCCACCGACGCCGGACCGGACACCGACACCTCGTCGACGGAGCCCGCGGCGAAGAAGTTCGCCAGCAGGGTCGCGTCCCACAGCCGGACGGCCTGCACGGTCGCGGTGTTGGACCGCACACGCCACGACCAGGCCGAGGCGATCGTCTCCAGCACCGACGCGGTGGGAAGGACAGCGTAGGCGTAGCTCGCGTTCGACGGCTTGGCCCCGTGTTCGATGACCAGCTTCTGGTAGCGCCGCGTGTACGGCACCGTGGTGCCCTTGGTGTTGGCGCCCTTGTCGATGTCGCGCCAGGTCCCCGTCCGGTCCTCGCGCAGCGCGGTGACCTCGGCGTCGTCGAGCAGGACGTAGCCGCCGACCTTCTCCAGATGTAGCCATCGCTTGCGCCGCAAGGACTCCGAGCCGTCGACGAGATGGCCATCGGCCAGCAGGACACCGGAGCCGTTCTCGCCGAGGTTGCGGTTCTCGATCGTGGTGCGGATCCGCTCACCGGAGGAGTCGGTGATCCCGGCGCCGAGGCACAGCACCCCCGACGGCGTGAAGAACCACGACTTCTTCGCGGTCAGTGTGCCGTCTTGGGAGATGAAGTCGAGGGCGTGCGCGCCGTGCCGCGCGTCCCAGCGGACACCACCGCAATGATCCTTGCTCGTCAGCGGCACCGACTCCAGTTTCGGGGTCGGGTCGGTCTTGGTGGTGGTGCCCGGGAGCAACAGCGGGTCGACCGTCGGCCAGTAGGCGTCGGTGAAATGTCCCTTCGCCTTGGGCAGGAACAGATACAGCGAACCGTCACCGACGTACCAGCCGTGCAGGTTCATCGAGTTGATCGACTCGTACCGCGAAATCCGGGTCGAGGCGACGCCGAGCGAGGCCGACCAGCCTTCGGTGATGTGCACCATCCGGTCCTGCTGGCCGAACACGCGATGCGCCGCGACCGTCCGCGCCGGCCGGATCTCGGTCGCCAGCAGCTCCTGCGCGAACTCGATACCGGGGATGCCGACGAGGTCCGGCCCCGGCGCGAACCGTTCGGGATCGGGAATTTCAAGGTACGGCGCGAAAGTGTCTTCGGTGATCCACTTCGCGGCGAGGCCACCGAGCTCTTCCTTGCGCTTCCCGCTCGCCGACCGCGCCAGCAGGACCACGGCGCCGGTGAGCTGGTGCCCGATGTCGTACGCGGATTCCCCTTGCCTCGAAAGGAACCGGCCGCGGACCGACTCCATCATCGCACCCGCGTAGACGAATGGCGCGAACGTGTCGGAGACCAGCGCGTACGTCGCCTCGCGCACGTCGGCGGGCAGTGCGAACTCCGTGCCCTTGGTGACGTGGATGGCGGACGCGACCGCGGTGAGCAGGATGATCCCGTAATGCCCGGGATACGGCACCGAGTCGTGCTGCAGGAACGAGCCGTCGGTGTGGAAACCGTCGCCCGCCGCGCGGTGGAGTTTGGCGATGACACTTGCCGCTCCCCCGCCTTCGACGTCGGTGAACGCGCCGACGCCCCGCTTGATCCGTTCGACGTCGCCGAGCATCGCGCCGGAGACGATGGAGATCGTCGACTTGTCCGCACGGTTGGCGCCGGTCTCGACGACGCTCGGATTGTTGGTGCGGCGGTTCGGATCGCCGGAGAACTTCAGCACCGGCTTCAGGTACTTGGCGAGTTCGTCCTCGGTCAGTTCGTCGGCGACCGTCGCGAGGATGTGCAGCAGGTAGAGCGGGATGCCGATCTCGTAGGTGTACCAGTTGCCGATCTCGGCGGTCTTCTCGCTGTACTGATCGCTGGTGTACAGCAGTTCCAGCGCGCCCTTGATCCGGGCGAGCACGGCGGGATCGCCTGCCAGCACGCCTCCCGGGGTCCCCCAGTTGACCGCGATCGCGCGGAGCCGCGCGTACATCGACGTCGTGAACTCGCTGCCGGGACCGAGCGGAAGGTCTTTCCACAGTGGACCGCCGCCGACCGTCATGCTGTCGTGGTAGGCCTTCGCGACCCGGTCCAGGTTCGCCAGCGCGGCGGTGCGTTCCGCCGAGGGCCGGTTGATCCCGATCTGCAGTTCGCGATAGCCGGTGACGATGGGGGCCGAACCCGGAGCCGCGGGCCGCGCTGACGAAGGGCTCGCGAGAGCGGTCGTGAGCGCCACCGAAGCGGCCGCGGCCGCGCCTCCCCTCAAAGCCGTTCTCCTGTCGAAGTGACCGAATCCGGACATGACGGTGCCTCCCAAGGGGGTCGAGACGGGATCAAGGGCGGCGGCGGGTGGTGGGTCTCGTGAGTGGTAAGGACGGTTCTAACCGTCCTTACCACTCACGAGGTTTACTGGCGTTTCCCGTCGATCCTGCGGGGCAGGTCCCACGGGTTGTTCTCCTGCAACGGTTCCGGCAGCAGCGTGTCGGGGAAGCCCTGCCAGGCGATCGGTCGCAGGAACCGCTCGATCGCGGCGGTGCCGACCGAGGTGCTGGTCGGCGCGGTGGTCGCCGGGTAGGGACCACCGTGTTCCTGTGCCCAGGTGACCGTGACCCCGGTCGGCCAGTCGTTCCACAGCAGACGACCGGCGACCCGGGTCAGCGACGGGAGCACCGGGCGGATCCAGTCCACATCGGACTCTTCACCCTGGATGGTCGCGGTGAGGCCGGGTTCCATCACGCCGAGCAGGCTGATCAGTTCGTCCTGATCTGCGTAGGTGACGATCAGCGACGCGGGGCCGAAGCATTCCTCGCGGACGGTGTCGGCGTCGGCCAGGAAGGCCTTGGCGGTGGTGGCGAGCAGGGTCGCACCGTGCGAGATCCCTTCCGCGCCAACGGATTCCGACAGCACCTCGACACCGGCGACGTCGCTCAGCTTCGCCAGCCCGTCGGCGAATCCGGCCGCGATACGCTCGTTGAGCATCGGCTGCGCCGGGATCGCCGCGACGGCCTCGCGCAGCGTGTCTTCGAGGCCGTGCCCCTCGGGCAGGAACAGCAGCCCCGGCTTGGTGCAGAACTGGCCGGCACCGAGGGTGAACGAACCCGCGTAGCCCTTGGCGATCGCTTCACCGCGCGCGTCGATCGCGGCCCGCGTGACGACGACTGGGTTGACGCTGCCGAGTTCACCGTAGAACGGGATCGGCGACGGCCGCGAGGTCGCGATGTCGAACAGCGCGCGCCCGCCCGGCACCGAACCGGTGAACGACGCCGCCTGGATCCTCGGGTCCTTCAGCGCCGTGACGCCGTTCTGCTGGCCGTGGATGACCGCGAAGATCCCTTCCGGCGCACCGGCCCCGACGAGCGCGTCACGCAGGACCTCACCGGTGCGGACGGACAGCTGCGGGTGCCCCGAGTGCGCCTTGAGCACGACCGGGCAGCCGGCGGCCAGCGCCGACGCGGTGTCCCCGCCCGCGACACTGAACGCGAACGGGAAGTTGCTGGCGGCGAACACCAGCACCGGTCCGATCGGGGTGAGCAGCCGCCGGATGTCCGGCCGCGGCCCCATCGGCCACGCGGCATCCGCGTGGTCGACGGTGGCGCCGAGGAACGCGCCGTCGGCCAGCACTTCGCCGAACAGGCGCAGCTGGAACGTCGTGCGCTTCAGCTCGCCCTGCAGTCGCGGCGAGGCCGGGAGATGGGTCTCCCGGTTGGCCAGCGCGATCAGCTCGTCGGCGGCGGCGTCGAGGGCGTCCGCGGCCGCGTTGAGCCATCCGGCGCGCTGGGCTGGGGTCGCGGCCGCCGCCGTGCCTGCCGCATCGGCGGCGGCCGCGAGGATCTGTTCGAGCGTGGCGGGATCCGTTGCCTGGCTCATTTTTCTTGCGTCTCCTAGAGTTCTTGCGCGGCGCTGACGGCGGCGATGAGATCCGTCCAGCGCCCCGGGCCGGCGAGGCCGAGGTGGTACAGGTGCAGCTCGGTGGCGCCTGCCTTGCCGAGTTCGATGGTGTAGGCCTCGATGTCGGGTACCGGGCTCGCCGCCACCGCGGTGATGTAGCTGCCGACGGCGACCTTCTCCGGCAGTTTCGCCCGTGCCGCCGCGACGGCGCCCACGCTGGGCCTGCCGGGTGCCCAGTTCTGCAGCACCACCGCGTCGACGTCGTCCGGGGCCGACGGTGTCAGCCCCGGCAGCGCGCCGGTGACCCACGGGTCCATCGCGCCGTGCAGCACGATCCGGGGCCCGGACGGGATCTTCGCGAGCACCTCGCGCCGGAGGGCGTCGGTCGCCCGCTGCCGTGTGTCGAGCAGGACCTGCCGCAGGGTGGGCAGGATCTTGTCCTCGGTCGTACGGAGGTCACCGCTGTCGATCAGCCGCCGGACCTCGGCCCGCAGCTTGCCCAGCGCCTTCGCCGGGTCCTGCCCCGCCGCGGCCCATGCGTCGAGACACGCGTCGCAGCAGCAGATCGAGAGCAGCCGGGCCACCGCGGGCGACCAGACGCCGTCGGTCTTCTCGTGCTGGTGCTGGTGCACGGCGCCGAGCGGACCGCAGGCCTCCAGGATGACCGTGGCGAAGTCGAGCCCGGCGAGGCTTTCCGCAGTCACGTTCGCCGCGTACTCGCGGACCGCGGGCTGGCCGGGGCACAGCGCCCACGGGTACCGCTCGCCGAAACAGTTGCGCACGGTGAAATCCGGGAACTCCGTGCCCAGCTGGGAGTTGTGCGTCAGCACGAGCCACGCGGCCGCCGGGACACCCGCCTCGTTCAGCATCCGGACGGCGTCGCCCGCGCTGTCGCGGCTTTCGACCCAGTCCGGTTCGGCGGGCTTCAGCTCACCCCAAGCCTCCTCGCGCACCGGCCGGTACAGCGCCGCGTGGCGCGCGACGACCGAGGTGCGCTCGGGCGACCAGGGCGTCGCCGCGCGGGCGCTGTGGTACGACACGGCGACGGCGACCTCGTCGACGCCGAGCTCCCGTACCCGCTCGACGAAGCCGGGATCGTCGACGACGTCCCAGGGGTAGGCGTATCCGGTGACCTTCACCTCGTCACCACCGTGCCGTGTTCGGTTCGAAGCTTCCGACGAACTTCCGCATATAGGTCACGTCATCCCGTTTGGTCTGTCCACTTCGGACATAGTCTTCATGGGCCCGCGCCAGCGCGTCGGGGTCGAGTTCGACCCCGAGCCCCGGCTTGTCGGGCACCGCGACCGCACCGTCGACGAACTCCAGCGCACCCGGGGCGATGACGTCGGCCGTCTTCCAGGGCCAGTGGGTGTCGCAGGCGTAGGTCAGGTGCGGCGTCGCCGCGGCCACGTGCACCATAGCGGCCAGACTGATCCCGAGATGACTGTTCGAATGCATGGACAGCCCCACGTCGAAGCATTCCGCCGTGGTCGACAGGGCTTGGGTGTCCCGCAGGCCACCCCAGTAATGATGGTCCGAAAGTATTACGCCGACCGCTCGCTGCCGGAACGCCGGCTCGATGTCCGCGAAGCGCACGACGCACATGTTCGTGGCCAGCGGCATGTTCGCCTTCTCCGCGACCCGCGCCATGCCTTCGATGCCCGGCGTCGGGTCTTCGAGGTACTCCAGGACGCCGTCGAGTTCTTCGGCGACCCGGATCCCGGTCTCGACGGTCCACGCCGCGTTCGGGTCGATGCGGAGAGGGTGGTCCGGGAACGCGTTCGCGAGCGCGCGGATCCCGTCCATCTCCTGGTCGGGCTCGAAGGCGCCGCCCTTGAGCTTGATGGAGCCGAAGCCGTACTCCTCCACCATGCGGCGTGCCTCGCCGACGAGCGCCTCCGGCGTGGTCACCTCGCCCCACGAGTCCTCGTCGGCACCGATGTGGGCGCCGAACTTGTAGAACAGGTAGGCGGAGAAGTCGACGGCGTCGCGCGCCTTGCCGCCGAGCAGGTCCACCACGGGCCTGCCGAGATAGTGGCCCTGCGCGTCGAGCGCGGCCACCTCGAACAGCGAGTACACGCTGGCGACGGTCTTGCTGACGGAGAAGCCGCCGGTGAGCCCGTGCGCGTCGGCGAAGACGACTTCGCCGAGGGTGGTGGCGACCTTCCGGCGGAGGCCGGGAAGGTCGAACACGTCATGTCCCTTCAGTTCCGGGAGCACCTTCCGGACCTGGTCGAGGAACGCGAGGTCACCGTAGGACTCGCCGAGGCCGACCACACCGTCCTCGCAGATCAGCTGGACGACACCGCGCAGCGCGAAGGGCTCGTGCACGCCCATCGCGTTGAGCAGCGGGGGGTCGGCGAAGGCGACCGGGGTCAGGACGACGTCGAGAACCTTCATCTTCAGGCACCGGCCTCGACGGCCTTGAGGACGGCGAACCCGTCGTCGATGATCTTCTCCAGGCGGGCGATCTGGTCCGCGGCGGGCTCGACCAGCGGCGGCCGGACCGAACCGACCTTGTCACCCCGCAGGCGCGCGGCGGCCTTGACCAGTGACACGGCGAAGCCCTTCCCTTCGTCCCGCAGCGCCACCAGCGGCAGGTAGAACCCGGCGAGCAGCGCCTCCATGACGGCGTCGTCGTTCTCCGCGAGCGCACGGTGGAAGCGGGCCGCGATCTCGGGGGCGAAGCAGTGCACTGCCGAGGAGTACCGCGCCACGCCGACCGCGGCGTAGGCGCGCGCGGAGACCTCCGCCGTCGGAAGACCGTTGAAGAACAGGAAATCCCGGGCCCGGTCGGTGCCGACGGAGCGGATCGTGGTGATGATCCGGCTCATGAGTTCGACGTCGCCGAAACCGTCCTTGATGCCGACCACCGACGGGATGCCGAGCAGTTCCACGGCCGAGTCCGGGGTGAACACGCCGGTGGAACGGTGGTAGACGATCACCGGGATCGAGGAGTCCCCGACGGCGTACCGGACGTGGTCCACCAGACCGGACGGCGGGCCGGTCACCAGGTACGGCGGCAGGAGGAGGACGCCGTCCGCGCCACCCGCCTCCGCCGCCGCGATCCCGGCACGGGCCGACGCCGCGCCTCCGCCCGCGCCGACCCACACGGGCACACGCCCGGCGACGACCTCACGAGCCTTGCGCAGGATCGCTGCGTGCTCGTCCGGGGACAGCGAGCTGAATTCGCCCGTACCGCAGGCGACGAACAGCGCACCGGCTCCGGCGGCCACGTGGCTCTCGACGGTTTCCGCGAAGGCGTCGAGGTCGAGTTCCAGCCCCTCGGTGAAGGGGGTCAAGGGGAACGCCAGTAGGCCGTCGAGTTCGATCTTGGGCTGTGCCATGGATTTCTCTTTCGTTCTTTGTGGATGGTCCCGGGTACGGGCCCGGTCAGGCGGGCACGGTGGTGCCGTCCTGCGACTTGCGGGGTAGGACGTCGTCGTCGCGGTCGATCGTGCCGATGAGCTCGTCGGTGGAGGCCTTGCGCTCGGGCATGAGGTAGCCGAGCCCGATGAACAGCCCCAGCGAGACCAGGATCGGGGTGGACACGGTGACCGCGAGGGTGGCGTTGTAGCCGTAGTAGGCGATCGCGTAGGCGATGAGACCGCCCGCCCACGAGATCAGCGCCGCGCGGGAGCCGGACCGGCGGAACCACGGGAGCATGCCGAGCAGCAGCGGCACCGAGATCGGGCCCATCAGGGCCGCGACCCAGAGCACCACGATCCCGAGCACACCGCCGAGTTTGGGGGCCTGCGTGGCGACCGCCATGGTCAGCACGATGAAGATCGCGGTCGTGATACGGGCGGCCAGCAGACCCTGCGCTTCGGTCCACCGCCGGGTCTTCTTGATCAGCACCGGCAGCATGTCGCGGGTGATGACCGCGGAGATCGCGTTCGCGTCGGACGACACCATCGCCATCGTGTGGGAGAAGATGCCTGCCAGCACCAGCCCGATCAGGCCCGGCGGCAGGAAGGTCGTCGTCATGATCGCGTAGGCGTTGTCCGGGTTCTCGATGTTCGGGATCAGCAGCGGTGCCGCGAACATCGGGAACATCATGAACAGCGGCCACACCAGGTACAGGATCGAGGAGAGCCGTGCGCCCCGGCGTGCCGCGTGCGTATCCGGCGCGGCCATGTAGCGCTGCGCCAGGTTCCACATACCGCCGTTGTACTCCAGTGTCTTCACCAGCACGTAGACGAGTAGCACTACGGTGGTGAACTTCGACGTGGTCGGGTTGAGGTGGCTCGGCGGGAGGTCGCCCCACATCGTCCACAGACCGGAGACGCCGCCGAGTTTGCCCAGCACCACCCAGAGCATGGCGATGGCCGCGATGGCCTGGATCACGAACTGGCCGAAGTCGGTGAGCGCGTCGGCCCAGAGACCGCCGACGGTGCAGTAGACCAGCGTGACCGAACCGGTGATGATGATGCCCCAGGTGTAGTCCACCCCGGCGAAGACGTTGAGGATCGTGGCGATCGCGAACCACTTCGCCGCGATGTCGAAGATCTTCAGCAGGCTGCCGCTCCACGCGAGCGCCTGTTGCGTCGGGACGTTGAACCGCCGCGCGAGGTACTCGAGCGGGGACGCCACCCCCAGCTTCGACCGGAGCCTGTTCCACCGTGCGGCGAACAGCCAGCTCCCGATACCGACACCGATGCCGATGCTGGCCATGCCCCAGAAGTAGACGGTGATCCCGCTCGTGTAGGCCACGCCCGCGTAGGCCACGAACAGCACCGCGCTGTAGCCGGACATGTGATGCGAGATCCCGGTCAGCCACCAGGGCATTCGGCCCCCGGCGGTGAAGAAGTCCTTCACATCGTGGATCCGCTTGTGCGACCACCAGCCGATCACGACCATCAACGCGAAATACGCGCAGACCATCGCCCAGTCGAGTACGTGCACCGTTGACTCCTCTCCGCGTTCACGAAGGCCCAGCCCGACCTGTTCACATCCATGAACGGAGTCTGTTATAGTGATTATGTTCATCCATAAGAACGCTGTTCGGGACGCTAATATGGCCGGAGTCACAAGTCAACGGCCGGATGGAGGAGCGCGGATGCCACAGCAGGAAGCCGCTGTCACAGTGGCGAACGGCGCGCCCGCCGCCGAACCCGCCGGGGTCAAATCGGCCCGGCGGGCGATCGACCTCATCGAGACCTTCGCCGCGAACGACGTTTGGCTCTCGCTGTCGGATCTCCACGCGCGGACCGGATTCCCCAGGTCGAGCCTGCACGGGCTGCTCCGCACCCTGCTCGAAGCAGGCTGGCTGGAGGTGGACACCAACACCGCCCGCTACCGCCTCGGTGTCCGCGCGCTGATCTGCGGCACGGCCTATCTGGACCGCGACCCGGTCGTCCCGTACGCGACCGAGGCGCTGGAGCGGATCCGGGAGAAGACCGGCTACACCGCGCATTTCGCGCGCCGCGAGGGCACCGACGTCGTCTACCTGGAGACGCGCGAGTCACGGCACTCGACGCATCTCGTGTCCCGGGTCGGCCGCACGCTGCCCACCCACGCGACCGCGCTGGGGAAGGCGTTGCTGGCCGAGCTGACGCACGCCGAGATCGACGGGCTCCTGACCGGAGAGCTGTCGGCGCTCACCCCGAACACCATCACCACCGTCGAAGCGCTGCACGCCGAATGCGCGAAGACCCGCGAACGCGGCTATGCGGCGGAAATCGAGGAAGGCAGCCTCGGCGTCCGGTGCGTCGCGGCCGTGATCCCATACCGCATCCCCGGCACCGACGCGATCAGCTGCTCCATGCCGGTCACCGAGGTCACCGACGCCGATGCCCAGCGCGTCGGCGAACTCCTCGCCGAAATCACCGCGGAACTCGGCCAGCAACTGCGTCGCGCCGGCATCCGCTGATCATTCCCTACTTTCTTTCACTGACAAGGGGTTCACATGGCAGACCAGCGCGTCCTGATCACCGGCTCGGCGGGCATCGTCGGCACCCTGATGCGGCCGCGGCTGCGCCGATCCGGCCGGGTACTGCGGCTGCTCGACCTGGCTCCGCAGCCCGAAGCCGAGGCCGGCGAGAGCGTCGAGCTGATCACCGCCTCGGTGACCGACCCGGAGGCGATGGCGGAGGCGTGCGCCGGTGTCGACGCGTTGATCCACCTGGGCGGGCACAGCCGCGAGAACTCGTGGGAAGCCACCCTCGACGTCAACATCAACGGCACCCATACCGTCCTCGAAGCCGCGCGAGCCGCCGGTGTGCCGCGCGTGATCCTGGCTTCCAGCAACCATTCCGTCGGCTTCCGCCGCAACGACGAAGCGGGCGAGCACGGCCTCCCCGCCGACTCCACGCCCCGGCCCGACACCTACTACGGCGTCAGCAAGGCGGCCATCGAAGCGCTCGGCAGCCTGTACCACTCGCGGTTCGGCATGGACGTGATCGTCATCCGGATCGGCTCCTGCTTCGAAAGCCCGCTCGTCCTCGGCCCGCGCGGCCTGACGACCTGGCTCTCCCCCGACGACGGCGCGCGCCTCTTCGAGGCCTGCCTGAGCTACCCCTCCCCCGGCTACCGGCTGATCTGGGGCGTCTCGGACAACACGCGCCGGGTCTACTCGCTCGCCGAAGCCGAGGCCCTGGGCTACAAATCGCTCGACAACGCGGAGACCTACGCCGACCAGCTGGCCGACCTGCCCGCGCCGACCGGGGTCGCGGCGGAGTACGTCGGCGGACCGTTCTGCACCGCGCCACTGGGGGCGCACAACCCGCTCTGAGCCGGGCTTTTCTTGGTTCACGTTGCGTGACGGGTGTGTGGAAAAAGAGACGTTGAGTGTCCCTATTTCCACACACCCCCCTCGCGATCAACCGGTCAGGCGGTTCCCGAGACGGCGCGCGAGGTCTGCCAGGTCGTCTTCGGGGATGTCCAGGTAGCCGCGCGACGGGTCGAACACCGCGGTCTGCTGCTGCTCGTAAGGGACGCCAGGCGGTAGAGGCGCGAGGTGCCAGTGGACATGCCTGTTGGCTTGTTGACTGCCCAAGGACAGCACGTACAGCCGTTCGATCGACAGCAGAGCACTCAAGGCGCTGCCCGCGCGGTGCACGAGTCGCTGGATGGCCAAGTACTCGTCGACGGTGAAATCGCCGATCACGTGTTCGCGATGTTCGACCGGGGCTACGAGGAAATGCCCGAACACAGAGGGGAAACGGCTGGCGAAGACCACGCCGTCGGCGTCCCGGTACGCGACGTGATGAGGATATTCGGCGTTGCCGGCGAGAATTTCGCAGACGAAGCAGGCTCTGCGGGCGAGATCGAGGTACTCGTCGGCCTGCCACGGAACACGATCGGTCATGCTGTCCAGGTGTACCCGCCTTCGTCTCTTAGGGCCTGCTCGGTCTCGGCACCAGGCCGGCTTCGCGCCGAACCCGGGTCCGGTCGACTACCCCGATGGCGCCGCAGCCGGGCCACCCGCGCTGGAGCGGCGAGCGCTGATCGACGGCTGAACGTCCGCTGTACGGCCGGACGAAGACGTAGGGTCGCGTCATGGCGCGTCTGATCCACCTCAACGGCCTCTCACGCGTGGGAAAGTCGACTCTCGCCCGCCGCTACGCCAACGAACACCCCGGAACGCTCGCGCTCGATCTGGATGTACTCGCGGGGTTGATCGGCGGGTGGCAGGAGAATTTCTTCGCGGCTTTGGAGCTCGCCCGGGGCCACGGACGGGAGTTGGCCACGCGGCACCTGCGCCATGGACACGACGTGATTCTCCCGCAACTGGTGACCGTTCATGATCGCGATCCGGATCCGGCCTTCGAGGCGGCAGCCCGCGCGGCCGGAGCCACTTACCTCGAAGTGGCCCTCCTCATCGACGACCGCGAGCATCTGCGACGCGTGCGCGACAAACGTCCGATCAACGCCGTCGAGGCACGGCTCCAGGCGGTGCTGGAAGATCCCGATTCCGACCTGATCGACAGGATCCGCGGTCACCTTGATGAGTATCTGGCCAAGCGCCCGCACGCGATCCGGCTCGACACGACCGGCGCCGGGGAAGACGAGTCATACGCGCGCCTTCTGGAAGCACTCGACGCGACATAGGAGACTGAGCGCTTCAGCGCTGATCAGCCAACGCGAATTGAGACGTCCATCCCGTTGCACAAGGCGGAATTTCATGGCCCGCACAGGCGGAGTCGGCCCACTTTCAGCACCGTGACCTGCGCCGATCCGCCTACGGCCGCAGAACGAGTCCACGAACGGGCCTTTCTGTTGCATGACTCGGAATTTCGTGCCCCCGACGACACGCCGATAGCGTCGAATTCATGGAATCGACCTTTCAGACGGCCGAAGAAATGATTGCCGCGTTGCGCGCCGGTGCGGTGACATCGGCGGAACTGACCGGCGAGGCGATCGCCCGGATCGAGCGCGACGACGAGGTGATCAACGCGATCTGCGTGCCGGACTTCGACCGCGCGCGGGCCGCCGCGCACCATGCCGACCGGGCACGGGCGCAGGGTGAGGACCGGCCGCTGCTCGGCGTCCCGGTGACGGTCAAGGAGTCGTACAACATGGCCGGGCTGCCCACGACCTGGGGCATGCCCCCGCACCGGGACCACATGCCCGCCGAGGACGCGGTCCAGGTGTCGCGGCTCAAGGACGCGGGCGCGGTGGTGCTCGGCAAGACCAATGTGCCGCTGGGGTTGCAGGACATCCAGAGCTTCAACGAGATCTACGGCACCACCGTCAACCCGTGGGACCACGATCGGACGCCGGGCGGGTCCTCCGGCGGGTCGGCGGCGGCACTGGCGTGCGGGTTCGGCGCGCTGTCCATCGGCTCCGACCTCGCCGGCTCGCTGCGCACCCCCGCGCATTTCTGCGGCGTCTACGCGCACAAGCCGACGCTCGGACTGGCGGCCGTCCGCGGCATGGTCCCGCCGTCCGAGCCTGCCTTCCCGGCCGACTTCGACCTCGCGGTCGTCGGTCCGATGGCGCGCACCGCCCGCGATCTCGCGCTCCTGCTCGACGTCATGGCCGGACCGGACCCGTTGACGCACGGCGTGGCGCACCGTTCGGCACTGCCGCCCGCCCGCCACGAGCGGCTCCGCGATTTCCGGGTCTTGGTCCTCGACGACCATCCGCTCATTCCGACCGGGTCCGCCGTGCGAGCGGGCGTGCACCGGGTGGTCGACGCGCTCGTCGACGGTGGCGCCCGCGTCGCACGGCGCAGTCCGCTGCTGCCCGATCTGACCGAGGCCGCGAAGCTCTACATGGAGTTGCTGATTTCGGGCTCCGTCGCGCGTTTCCCCATCGAATCGCTCGAGCGGCTGCGGGCCGGCACGGACGACCAGAGCCTTGACGCCGTACGGCTGCGCGCCATGCTGTTCAGCCATAGCGACTGGATGGAGGCGGACAAGCGTCGGCAAGTCCATCGCCATGGTTGGCGGCGACTGTTCGCCCAGTTCGACGCCGTGGTGTGCCCGATCACGCCGACGCCCGCGTTCCCGCACGACCACCACCCCAATCCGATGGCACGGCGCATCGCCATCGACGGCGTCGAGTACCCGTACTTCGATCAGCTCGTCTGGGCTGGCCTGGCCACCATGCCCGGCCTGCCCGCCACCGCGATACCCACGGGCCGGTCCCCCGAGGGCCTGCCGGTCGGGGTGCAGCTCATCGGTCCGATGTTCGAAGACCGCACCCCGTTGCGACTGGCCGAACTGCTCGAGCAGGAGATCGGCGGCTTCCAGGCACCGGAGTAGCGGCGTGCGCTACGTTGCCGCCCATGACGAAGCTCGGTCAGGTCGCCTGGCCTCCTGCCCCGATCGAGACCGAGCGGCTCGTACTCCGCGGGTCCGAGGCCCGGGACCGTGCGGCGTTCATCGAACTCTTCGCCTCGCCGGAGGTGGGCACTTACATCGGTGGCGCTCGGCCGCGGGACGAACTCGAGCGCACGAGACCAGACGTGCCGGGCCGGCGCCCGGGGCTCTTCGTCATCGAACTCGACGGATCGATGATCGGCATGATCACGCTCGATCAGCGTGACGCGGAACGTCCGGGGCATATCCGTCCGGATGCCGGGGAGACCGAGCTCGGTTACCTGATCTTGCCGCAGGCGTGGGGACGCGGGTGCGCCGCCGAGGCGTGCGCGGCGGCGCTCGACTGGTTCGCCGACGCGCTGCCCGGCGAACCGGTGGTGCTCTGCACACAGACTGCCAACGAACGCTCGATGCGCGTCGCGGCGAAGCTCGGTTTCACTGAGGTGGAGCGGTTCGAGGAGTACGACGCCGAGCAGTGGTTCGGTGTTCGGTACCCGCCATCCCGCTGAGTGCACGAAGCGGGTCGTCCTGCCGGTGCTGAAACCTCGTGAGTGGTGAGGACGGTTATTGAGGGGTAAGGCAAATGTGGCGTGTTGCGAAAGCCACTTTCGCACCGTCAGTTCAAAGTGATCGACCCAGGTGGTGGTGAAGGCCTCCTTGCCTACTCTGAAGGTAGGGAAGGGGCCCTTCGCTACGCCGTCGACGTGGCTTTCGCGACACGATCGAAGGCGGCCATGAGCGGACCGCCCACCGCACCCGACACATTTGCCTTACCCCTCAATAGAACCGTCCTCACCACTCACGACCGGGGCGGGAAACCGTGTCACCCCACCGCGATCGACTGGAACGTCACCGGGATCCGCGGCGGTCCGGTCCCGTCGCCCGGCCCCTTCTCGTCGTCCACCCCGCCGCGCGCGACCTTGTCCAGGGTCTGGAGTCCGGCGTCCGAGATGCTCCCGAACACGGTGTACTCCGGCGGCAGTTCCGCTTCACCGAAGACCATGAAGAACTGGCTGCCGCCCGAGTTCGGCGCCTGCTTCTTCGCCATGGCGAGAATGCCCCGCCCGTACTTGAGTCCGGAGAAGACCTCGTCCGGAACGGTGTATCCCGGCCCGCCCATTCCGGAGCCTTCCGGGTCGCCGCACTGGAGCATCTGCAGTCCCGTGGTACCGAGCCGGTGACACGAGGTGCCGTCGAAGTAACCCTGCTGCGCCAGCGAGAGGAAGCTCGCCACGGTGCACGGCGCGAGCCCGCGGTCCAGCGACAGCCCGACTTCGCCCGCCGTCGTCTTGAGGGTGACGGCCATCGTGCCGGACGCCGGGGTCGGGCCCGCCGCGGGCGGGTTCACCTTCTTCGGCACGGGACCGGAGGAATCCGCCGGGAACGCGCAGTCCGTCGGATCCGCCAGCGGCGTGCTGCGCTGCGGCACCGGAACCCTGCTCGAAGGGATGTTCACCGGACTCTGCGTCGCCGTGTCCTCGGAGTTCGACGTCGGAGCCGACGAGGACGGCGACGCGGCCGTGCTCTTGTCCTTCGAGTCCGACAGGAAGAACCCCGGCGCCACGAAGCCGGTGATCGCCACGACGGCGACGATCACGACGAGTCCCAGCGCACCCAGGCCTACCCAAAGCGCCGTCTTGTTCGACGACGACGGCGGCGGCTGTTGTTGCGGCGCGCCGTACCAGCCTTGCTGCTGGTATGGCTGCTGCGGATAGGGCTGCTGATACTGCTGCTGGGGATGCTGCCCCTGCGAAGCCCCGGGGTCGGGCGCCTGACCTTCGGGCTCGCCCGGCTGCGGTGGCTGGGACATCTGTGCTCCTGTCGTCCGGAAGAAGTACAGGAACACTCTCGCGTATCGCCGCTCACGACGTCACGGCATCCCCCATGACGCGCTGTTCCCGTTCGCCGGGACGGGCCGGATCTCGAGGTCGGGCCGGTCGCCCGCGCGATGCACGACGGCCTCCTCCCCACGCCGCAGGTCGAGGTGGACGTCGCCGTTCGGTAGCCGCCGCCAGCGTTTCGGCCGCCCCCACCGGTCGCGGACGGTCAGCTCCCCGTCCATGTCCGTCCGCAGCACGCACGGCGCCCCCGCCTCGCTCGCGACCTTGACCCAGCGTGTCTTCCCGGCCTGCCGGGAGGCACTGAGCAGGAACGCGCCCTCCGTGCGGAAGTCGCGCAACGCGGCGTCCGCCCATGCGGCGGGCACGGCCGGGAACAGCCGGATCACCCCGCCCCAGCTCTGCACGAGCATGTCGTGCAGCGACTGCGCGGCCGAAAGCGGCGTCTCGATCACCGGACCGGATTCCTTGTACATCGTGTTCGGCTGGATGTAGCGCCGCTGCAGTTCATCGAGGTAGAACGCCGCCTTCTCGCCGCGCAGCATCTGCGCCGACATCGACGCGGCGCCGGTGAACGTGTAGCCCTGCAACGCGCCTTCGAAGCCCACCCAGTGGTCGAGCGAAGTCTCGATGATCCGCCGGTGCTCCGGCCGCTCCCAGGTGATCTCGTACAACGGGTAGATCTGCAGCAGGTGCGAGTAGTGCCGGTGCGATTTCGCGAACGGCACACCCGCGCCGATCATGTAACCGTTGGCGTCGGCCGGATACGGGACCAGCGTGGCCGGCACTTCCCGCCATCGCCCCGCGAGCGGGTCGTCGACGCGCAGTTCCGCCGCCGACTCCAGCAGGATCTTGCAGCCCCACCGGATCAGCGCGAGGTCGTAGTTGCAGTCCGGCGCGTTCACGCCGTACTCCGGGGAGAACGTCGCCGGCAGATGCAGTTTCCCGTCCGGCCCCGGTGCCAGGAAATGAAGGTAGTAGTTGATCGCCTTGCGCAGCAGCGGGAACAGCGTGTCGCGCAAAAGGCGCCGGTCCATCGTGTGCCGATAGGACAGCCAGACGTTGTGCAGCGCCCAGGTGAGATTGCCGACCTCCGGAGTCGGCGTCTCCTTACCCGGGATGCCCACCGGGAACCCGGCGTTCGTACCGACCGCGCCGTTGAGCAGGGTCATGTCGGTCGTGCGCGGGATGCCCGCAGAATCGTGTCGGTAGGGCTCGGCGACCTGGCTCGTCAGGTTCGCCCGGAACTTGCCGAGCGCGTGGCTCACGGCGTCCAGTTCGAGGTGATTGGACCCGTGGATGAGCCAGTACTCGAGCTGGACGTTCAGGTTCCACCAGGTCGCGGGCCACGGGGTCGGCTCCAGCCACGGTCCGCAGGTCGCCATCACCGGCGCTTCGCGGCGCGCGGCGGAGGCGATCTTGTACAGCTGGATCCAGTAGAAACTCTGGAGCCGGGTGTCCGGAACGGACAGGAAACCGTGCCGATAGTAGTCGTGCCACCAGCGACGATGTCCGATCGTCAACGCGGAGAACGGCTCTGCCCGGCGGACCGTCTTCAACGCCTCTCGCGCGGCCGTCCGCTTCGGGAACGACCATGCCACGGACGTGTACAGCGTCCGCTTCGATCCGCGGGTGACCTCGCGCCACGCCGTGACGTGCTCCCCGCCGGACAGCAGCGTCTGCACGGAAAGCCTGGTGTCACCGCTACTTTCCAGGCTCGCGGGCGGGTTGGCGACATACCCGGCGGGCGGCGGCTTACCGAACTTCGGATCCGTTCTGGGGCTCACCGCTTCGGCCGGGTGGAAGACCCACTCGAAGCCGCGCTCCCCCTCGGACGGCTCGATCTCGACGGCCAGCAGCGACTGTCCGGTGTGGACGATCGCGCGCAGCGCGAGACTGCCTGCGGCCGTGGTGATCGTGCCCCTGAGTTCGGCGTTCCAAAGGTCCATTCGCCAGTCGATCCCGGTGATCGCGCCGACCGGTTCGAGGGTGAAGTACCCGATCGGCAGGCGCGCGAGGCCGAACAGCGAGCCGAATTCCGGCCGGTGATCCTGCACCTCGCTGTGCTGGACGGTGAAGCGGACGGCGTTGCGGCCCGGTTCGGCGTAGCTGCCCGAGCCGAGGAAACCGTTGCCCAGGAAGGGTCCTTCGTACCAGGTCTTCGGCATGCGGCGCCAGATCAGGTCCGCCGTGCCGAGGAAGCCGGGCCAGTCGAGGCCGCCGAGCGCGAAGTCGTTCTCCACCGCAGACACCGGCGGCGCGAATCCGGCCGCCGCCACGCCCGCCAGCGCCCCGCCGAGCATCGTCCTGCGTGTGATGTCCATCTTCAGACCCCCCATGCCGGAGTTCCACGATCGCCAGGAACGTCCCTTGGCTCCAGCGCCGGACGCGTACCGCGTCGCGTGACGACGGCCGTCCCGCCGCGGCCGAGTGGGATCGAGATCGCGCCGGGACCCGCGTGCCGCCAAGGAAGCCGCCGTCCGCGCCCGTCACGGACGTCGATGTCGCCGGGGATCCCGTGCCGCAGTGTGAGCGGCTCCCCCGCCTCACTGTGGACACGGATCCATTCGGTCGCGCCGTTCGCGCGGGAAGCGTCCACGAGGAAGGCACCCTCCGCGCGCAAGCTCTCGAAGGACGCGTCCGGCCACGTCGACGAGACCGACGGGAAGACCTTGAGCACTCCGTGATCGCCCTGCAACAGCATGTCCACTATGGACTGCGCGGCGGTGATGGGACTTTCGATGGCGAGGTTCGCGCCCTCGCGGTACATCGTGTTCGGTGTCAGCTGCGTGTTGGCCACGACGGTCCCGTCGAGGAAGATCTTCAGGTACCGCAGGGCTTCCTCGGGCGCGTCCATCACGGAGCTCATCGACGACGCCGCCGCGAAACTGTACCCGTGCCATTTCGCCTGGGCACTGGACCAGTGCGCGAAAGTGCGGCGCATGATGTCCCGGTCACCGGGACGGTCCCAGAGTTTCTCCCGCAACGGATAGAGCCAGAGAAGATGCGAGAAGTGCCGATGCGAGTCGGCCAGCGGGACACCATCGCCGATCAGCACGCCCTGGGCGGGATCCTGGTGGTACGGCACCAGCTTCTCGCCGATCTCCCGCCACGCCGGTACCCGCGGGTCGTCGATCCGCAGCTTGGCCGCCGATTCGACGAGTGTCCGCGCGGCCCAGCGGATCAACGACAGGTCATAGGTGCAGTCGGCCGCGTCGGCGTACTCGGGTGACCTCGTCATCGGCAGGTGCAAGACGCCGTCCGGGCCGGTGGCGAGGAAGTGGCGATAGTAGTTGAGCGCCTTGGCGAGCGTCGGATACAGGACGTCGCGCAGGACGCGGACGTCCA
This sequence comes from Amycolatopsis sp. NPDC043885, assembly GCF_056435685.1. Taxonomy (NCBI): domain Bacteria; kingdom Bacillati; phylum Actinomycetota; class Actinomycetes; order Pseudonocardiales; family Pseudonocardiaceae; genus Amycolatopsis; species Amycolatopsis sp. NPDC043885. The sequence goes on along the minus strand of NZ_JBWKEA010000010.1, from coordinate 43,373 downwards.
TGCTGTGCCGGTACGCGAGCCACACGTTGTGCAAGCCCCAGATCAGGTTGCCGGTCTGGTCGTTCTTGGTGGCGGGCCCCGGGATCCCGACCGCGCGGGTGCCGCCGGGCCGCAGCCGCCAGTCCCCCGGATGCGAGAGGGCGTACGTGTCACCGTCCCGGTACGCGGGAGGGACCGAGAGTTCGAGGTTGGCGTGGTCACGACGGAAGGTCGCGGTGACGGCGTCGAGTTCGGGATGGTTGCTGCTGTTGACGATCGGATACGTGACCTGGACGTTGAGGTTCCACCACACCGCCGTCCAGCTGTTGCCGACCTCCGGGAACCACGGCCCCCATTCGGCGACGACCGGTCCGTTCGCGCGGGTGGCGCAGGCGGTCTTGTACAGCTGAATCCAGTAGAACCGTTGGACCCGCTTGTCCGGAACGGAGACGAAACTGCGGCGGTAGAAGGCATTCCACCAGCGTCGATGGACGGCGACGAGGCCGTCCGGATGCACCGCCGACGCTCGATCGACCCTCCTGATCGCCTCGGCGGTGTGAGTCGGTTCGGGGAACGCGTACGCGACCGTCGCCGCCAGGAGCCGTCGCGTGCCGATCGTCCGCTCACGCCACGCCGTCGTGTACCCGCCGCCCGCGTGGAGCGGCTGCTCGCAATACCGGGTCCCGCCCGCACTGGCCAGCTTCGGAACGGGATTGGCCGTGTACTCGGGCGGTTTGCGGATCGTCCTGGTCGTCGCCGATTCGAGCGGCGTGAACCCCCATTCCGCGGACGCCTCCCCGGTGAGCGAGACGAGGAGGAGGTCCTGGTCGTTGTGGACCAGCGCGGAGAACCGCACCGAACCCCGGGTGGTGGTGATCGTGCCGCCGAGTTCGGCGTTGTACAGGTCCAGGTGCCAGTCCACCGCCGTTATCGCGCCCTCGAAGGTGAGGGTGAGGTAGCCGATCGGGAGCCGCGAGTACCCGATGCCCGCTTCCCACTGCCCGCGCTGGTCCTGGACCTGAGAATGGCTGAGCATCACCTTGAGGACGTTCGGCTGCGCGCCCGCGTAGAACTGCACGCCGAGGAAGCCGTTGGCGAGGAACGGGCCCTCCTGCCAGTTCTTCGGCATCCGCTTCCAGAGCATGCGCGCGTCGTCGACGATCCGGCGATGGACGTCCTGCCCGGCGAGCGCCGGCGGAGCCCCCTGAGCCCAAAGGCCACCGAGCGCGGCCGCCCCCGCCGCGACCCTCAGCATCGATCGCCTGGACAGCTCGGCCATGGGTCGCCTCCAGATTCATACTACGTTTACCGCAGATCAAGTCCTGGCGACCGGCATGTTTCCAGAAATAGTCGAGCTTTGGCCACCCCCTTCACTCGCGCAGCGGTACATACATCCGATGTCTTATCGGACAATTCATCTGTTGCTGAGTAAATTCGCGCGCAGCGCCCTGACCGCAGCGTCGGACACGCCACGTTGCCGCGCCCAGCCCGCGAATCCGCCGAAGTCGTCCTCGACGGTGTCCAGCAAGACGTTGATCGTGCCCTCGGTGCACCGGAACAGTTCCTCCGGCAACCCGAGCGACCGGAACCGCGCGATCACCCGGGGCAGGCTGTACGCGCTGCGCAGGTAGTCGCGGACGATCATCTCCCGCGGCGCCCCGGCGAGGCCGAGCGCGAGGGCGGTGACGATCCCGGTCCGGTCCTTGCCCGACGCGCAGTGCACCACGACGGGCCGGGACAGCAGGACCGCCAGGATCTCGACGGCGACCATGAGGTTGTCGTCACGCCGGAGATGGTCGGCGTAAATCTCCTCCAGTGCGGTCGATCGTCCTCTTTGGACGGCTTGGAGGGGCACGTTCACGTAGTGGGCGCCGGGCAGCTCCGCACGGCCCTCGCTGACGGTCTCGGCGCTGGAGCGAAGATCGAGGACTCCTTCGATACCGAACCGCCCGAGCAGGAGCTCCTTGTCGGTCGAGGTCAGCGCCTGCAGGGTGTCGCTGCGGAACAGCCTCCCCCGCCGGATCGGCCCACCGCCGGCGTCGCGGAAGTTGAACGCGCCGGTGAGCGCGTAAGCCACCGCCGTCACCGGGACTCCTCGCCGAACTTGATGGTCCCCGCCGAACCGTCGACGGTGATCACCTGCCCGGTGGTGATCACCGCGGTCGCGCCGGGAACGCCGACCACGGCCGGGATCCCGTGCTCCCTGGCCACGGTGGTGCCGTGCGAGATCATCCCACCCGTTTCGGTCACCAGCGCGGCCGCCGTCAGGAACAGCGGCGTCCACCCGGGGTCCGTCGTCGCGGCGACCAGGATCTCGCCCGGCTCGATCCACGCCCCGTCGGGATCGTGGATCACCCGCGCCCGGCCCGTCACCACCCCGGCCGCCGCGGCCTGTCCGGTGAGACCGCCGCCCGGATCGGCTTCGAGGGCGGGCACGGTACCGTCGGAAAGCACGACCGACGGCACCCTGGGCCTGCGGGATTCCCGCTCCCACAGCTGCCGCCGCCGCGCCACCGTCGCTCGGAGATCCCTGCCGCCCAGGGCTTCCCTGACTTCGGCGAGGTCGAGGAACATCACGTCGCCTGCCCGTTCCAGCCGCTCCGACCGGACGATCTCCTCGCCGACAAGGAGCAGCTGCGTCCGGAGTGCGGCGAAACCGCGCATGAGGCAGAACTTCGGGAACTCGCGCAGTCCCCGCAGCCGCCTCGACCTGTGGAGCAGGAAGCGCGCGAGTACCGCCCGGTGCAGCTTGGTCGCCGGGAGACGACGGGTGAGTTCGACGATCCGCGCTTCGGCCGCCGCCGCCGCGTGGGCGAACCGGGTTTCCGCGTCCTGCTCCTCACCTTCCGCGCGAAGCAGATTCGACAGCATCGCGAAAACCGGCTCGGGATCATCCGTCCAGCGGGGAACGCCGAAGTCGATCTCCGAGGTGGCGCGGCAGCCGTATTCCGTCAGGAACGCGGTGACACCTTGCTGGATCACCTCCGGCAGCGTCCCGGCGAGCTGTTTGACGGCGAGCTCGTCGGGCGCGGTCTCCAGCAAGAGCCGGAAGGCCTCCTCGTCGCGTCGGATCGCCTCCCCCACGCGCCACAGCGCCAGATCCATCTCGGTGGTCGGATTGTGCGGGACACCCCGGAAGACGGCGGCCACCTCGGACTCGTCCACGTGGCCGCGCAGGAGCCGCACGGCCAGCTGCCCGCCGGTCGCCCCGGCGGTGTTGGCGTCGCGAGGGAGATTCGCCTCGATCCGGCAAACGTCACGCCGGACCGATTCCACAAAGGACAAACGTTCTTCCGCGGTCGCCTCGGCCGGCCCCGAGAAGGCCGCGATCCGCCGTTCTGCGTCGCGGACGACCTTGGCGCGGGCCTTATCCGGCCACAGCCACGCGAGGACCATCCGTTCCCAGCGGCGGCGCGGGTTCTTCGGCGGGACATCGTGGCCCGGAGGCACCGACGGGAACCGGCGATCACGACCGAGTCGCTCGACGATCCGACCCGATGGCGCCGCGAGGCTGTCGGCGAACGCGGCCATCTTCGGCCGCTTCGCCGGGCTCCGCACGCCGTCGGTGATGTCCCAGTACAGCCACCCGTCCACATCGGTGATCTCGTCGGAGAAGCCGAGCGCGGTCATGTACCCCGCCATTCCCCGCTGACGCTCCCGGATCATGGCCGCGCCCATCGGCGTGAAGGGACGGCTGATCCCCTGGTAGACGTTGACCGACCAGTACGCGCGCAGTTCCCCCTCGCTCTCCGGTACTGGGAACAGGGTGGTGATGTCCCGTGACTGGGTCAGCCACAGCTCACCCTCGCCATCGAACGCCCACTCGACGTCCTGCGGCGCGCCGAAATGCTTCTCCAGCCTTCTGCCGACCGCCGCGAGCGCACCCAGTCGCGACGGCGTCAGGCAGCCGTCACCCGGCCCCTCGATGATTTCGCCCTCGACGCCCAGCCGATAGTGGTCCGGAGTCACCGCGCCGGACACGACCGCTTCGCCCAGTCCAGGAGCCGCGTCGACGATGACTTCGGATCGTTCGCCCGACACCGGATTCGCCGTGTACAGCACCCCGGCGCATTCGGCGTCGACCAGCCGCTGCACGATCACCGCGATGGTGGGAGCGCGATCGGTGTCGTGCGCCGCACGGTATCTCGCCGCCCGGTCCGACCACAGCGACGCCCAGCAACGGCGCACCGCGGCGAGCACCTCTCCGGCGCCCTGTATGCCGAGGAAAGTGTCGTACTGGCCCGCGAAACTGGCGTCCGGCAGATCCTCGGCGGTCGACGAAGACCGCACCGCGACCGGCCCGTCCCGCGAAACCCTTTCGTACGCCTCGACGATCGCGGTTTCGAGCCGGTTCGGGATCGGCACGGTCAGCACATGGGCCCGCAACCGGCTCGCCAACCTTCCCGCGTCGTCGGGCGGCACACTGGCCAGCTCGCCTACGCCGTCGGCCAGCACCTGCCGATACGCGGCGGTCGTGACGCAGAAACCCTCCGGCACAGGAAAACCGGCCGCCGTCATCTTCGCCAGATTCGCCGCTTTGCCACCGACGAGGTCGCGCGGGCAGCCTCCCGCTTCGGCGAGCTCGAGAATCACTTTCGTTCCTCCCAGGGGATGTTCGCTTGTCCCAAGCCTGCATCCTCAACCTGGGTTGAGTTCAACTGCCGAGCCTCGTACGCCGCGCGAAGCTCTTCGGCGGCCTCCTCGGGCTCCGTCCGGAGACGGCTGGGCAGGGTCTGGAGCACAGCGATCCCTGCTGCGGCATACCTGGCGTTCCTGTCCAAAGTCTTCGCATAGGCCTCCTTCGCGAAGTGGAAGTCGTAGGAATCGATCTCCCAAGCGAGCCGGACCTTCTTGAAGTAGCCGTCGGGCGTCGCGATGTACTCGCCGCTTCCGTCCCGGAGCGGCTGGTTCCAGACCGGTTCGGGCAGACCGGAGAGCCGCCAGACGTTCATCGCGTCGATTTCGGCGACCGACCGGGCTCCGGCGACGATGTGCTGGAGGGCGGCTCGCGGGATCGCCGAGCCCCGATTGCTTCCCGCGTCGAGTTCTTCCAACAGTTTCGCGGGGCTCAGCCGGCCGACTTGCACCGCCTCGGCGAGCAAGGCGGAAACCGCCCTGGGCGAGCGGAGCCTTCGGCACAGGTCGAGAACAGCGCGGGCGAGCGGCGCCACCGGAACGCCGTCCTCAAAGTGCGGTCGTGGCATCCGTGTCGTGCGCTCGACGATCACGAAACCCGAACTGATGATCTTCTGTTCGTGCGGGACCAGGAGATGCACCCGCGTCGGCCCGGCGGGCACCGTGCGCAGGCCACGACCACGGCAGGCAGCCGCGCCGGTGACCACCGCTTCCCGGCCGGCGTACAGCAACGCGGCGTCGATCAACTGCCGGTGGTTGGGCTCACCCCCGCCGAGCAGCACTACACCCGGCAGCAACAGGCGCCAAGGCCGTCCCGGCTGACAGCGCCGATAGCAGGTTCTGGCGGGAACACCGAGCTCCACGAGCTGAGCGACGGTGATGACACCGCCGCGGCTGTGCTGGTAGAGCCGCTCGGGATCTTCGGCCCACGCTCCGGCTTTCACCCCATGATCGTCAGTGCTCTGACGAGGTCTCACCAGTGCCTTCCGGCGATCTGTGGACAACTCGTCACACCAGCACCACTGTGGACAACCGACTGGATGTCCTGAAGGCCCCCTTTGAGACGTCTGACGTCTCAAAGGGGGCCTTCAGGACACGCGAGGCGCGTCAGGGAAGCGAAGGCAGCGCCGGAGCGTCCAGCCAAGCGTCGAAGAACCCAGCCAGCGAGCGACCAGCGAAGCGTTCGGCAAGCGCCACAAAAGCCGCGGTGGTCACCAGACCGTGCCGGTTCTCCGTCGCCCAAGCCTTCACCAGCGGGAAGAACACCGCGTCGCCGACGGTCAAACGCAAGGCGTGCAACAGAAGGCCGCCGCGTTTGTACACGCGCTCGTCGAACATCCGCGCCACGCCGGGGTCGGAGAGCCGCAGATCCGCGGGCTTCACCTTCATCCGCGCGTGCCAGGTCTTCGCCCACTCGTGCGCGCTCTGCCCGCCGGATTCCTCGGACCAGAGCCATTCCGCGTAGGTCGCGAAGCCTTCGTTCAGCCAGATGTGCCGCCAGTCGGCGACGGTCAGGCTGTTGCCGAACCATTGATGCGCCAGTTCGTGCACGACGAGTCGTTCGTGGGTGCGCCGCCCGTCGACGTGGTTGGCGCCGAAGATCGACATACCCTGTGCCTCGATCGGGTCGTCGAGGTCGTCGTCGGTGACGACGATGACGTACTCGCCGAAGGGGTACGGCCCGAACAGTCGTTGCAGCGAGTCCATGATCCGGCCCTGTCGCCCGAAATCACGGGCGAACGCCCGGCGCAGGCGTGGCGGCACGGCGGCCCGTTGCGGGACCGAGGTGACCACAGAGCCGCCGTCGAGGTTGATCCGGAAGGCCTCGACGGCGGGGTGCGAGAACCAGCCGGGCTGGGGACCGGAGACGAGTTCGACGTCGTCGTATCGTCCTATTTGGACGCTCATCAGGTACGTCGGCGTCGGCTCGGGTCGTTCGAAGACCCACTTCGTGGTGCTCGCGCGTTCGTGCCGCTCCACCAGGTTCCCGGTGACGGCCACGAGATACGGCGACGACGTCGTCAGCGCGACACGATAGGTCGCCTTGTCCGAGGGATGGTCGTTGCACGGGAACCACGACGGCGCCCCGACCGGCTGGCTCGCGACGAGCGAGCCGTCGGTCAGTTCGTCCCAGCCGATGTCGCCCCACAGCCCGGGAAGCGGCCCCGGGTTGCCGACGTAGTGGACCTCGACCACGAACTCGCTGCCGAGTGCCAGCGACTTCGCCGGCTTCACCTGCAGCTTGTGCGCGCGCCGCGTGTACTTGGCCGGTTTCCCGTTGACCAGCACGCGGTTGATCCGGAACTCGCCGAAGTCCAAGGTGAACCGAGACAGCGCCTGCGTCGCCTCCGCGGTGATGGCCGCGGAGGCCGACAGCCGGTTGGGACCGATCTTGTAGTCCAGCTCCAGATCGTAGTGCCGGACACGGTAACCGCCGTTACCGTGACGGGGCAGATAGGAGTCACCGGAAATGTCCGAGCCGGGCGAGGGCTGTGCGGAGGCCTTCGAAATCACCCGCGAACGAACCCCGCTTCCTACTTCGTCCAGGCCGAGATGGGATTGCCCAGCCAGCGCGAATCGGCGGGAACCGCGTCGCCCCGGGTCACCAGAGAGCCCGGTCCGACGGTCGTCCGCGCGCCGATGCTCGCGCCAGGCAGCACGATACCGTGCGGCCCGAGCGTCGCTCCCTCGTCCAGGGTCACCGGCGACATCGTCATGATCCGGTCGTGGAACAGGTGCGTCTGCACGACGCAGCCGCGATTGATCGTCGCGCCGTCGCCGAGGCTCACCAGGTCCGACTCGGGCAGCCAGTACGTCTCCAGCCACACGCCGCGGCCGATCTTGACGCCCATGGTCCGCAGCCACGCCGGCAGCAGCGGCGTGCCGCCGAGGGAACCGATCAGCCACGGCACGGCGAGCGCCTCGACGAAGGTGTCGGCGAGTTCGTTGCGCCAGACGAACGAACTCCACAAGGGATGGTCGACCGCGCGGAACCGGCCGACGAGCAGCCACTTCATCGCGGTGGCGGTCAGCGCGGCGACGGCACCGGCGGCGAGCAGCAGCGGCCCGCCGAGCAGCACCGCGACCAGGAAGCCGTACGCCGCCGCCAGCGCGAAGATCCCGGCGGCCACCAGCACGGTCAAGGCGACACCGCACATCACCGGCACGATGCGGCACAGTTCGACGAGCGCACGCGCCGCCTTCAGCCGCAGCGGCGGCGTGTACGTGCGGCTCGTGTCGGCCTCGCCGACCGACCGGCGGACCGGCAGCGGCGGCATCCCGAGGTACGACGAGCCCTTCTTCGCCTTGAGCGGGGCCGACGACAGCACACCGACCAGACCGCGTTTCGGCACCGAACGTCCCGGCGCGGCCATCCCCGAGTTGCCGAGGAACGCCTGCTTGCCGATCCGCGCCGGCGCGACGTGCAGCCAGCCGTGGCCGAGTTCGTAGGTGGCGACCATGGTGTCGTCCGCGAGGAACGCGCCACTGTCCACCTGGGTCATCTTCGGCAGCGCGAGGACGGTGGACGCCTCGACGTTGCGGCCGACCTTCGCCCCGAGCATCCGGAGCCACACCGGGGTGAACAGGCTGGCGTACAAGGGGAACAGTCCCTCCCGCGCCATGCCCATCAGCCGTTCGGTCGCCCAGACCTGCCACGCGGCACGCCCGTGCACCGGGTGGTAACCCTCGACCATGCCGATGCTCAGCGAACGGACGCCGACGAGCACGAGCAGGGCGTAGGACAGGAAGTACGCGATGGTCGCGAGCGGCGTGAACAGCAGCGCCTGCCCGAGGGCGACGCCGAGCGAACCCGTCCCCGCTATCGCGTAGCCGAGCACCGCGACCGCCGGAAGCGCGGCGACAGCGGGCAGAAGACCGAGAGCGACCGAGGTCGCGCCGTAGACCGAAGCCCAGAACCGCGAGCGCGGCGGGCGGCTCGACGGCCACTTCAGCGAATCCTTCGTGGCACGGGCGGCGGGGGCACCGGCCCAGCGCTGCCCGGTGGGCACGTTGCCGCGGACGGTCGACCCGGCCGCGATCTCCGCGCCCTTGCCGATCCGGGCGCCGGGGAACAGCGTGCTGCGCGCGCCGATCCGCGCGTCGGCGCCGATCCGGATCTTGCCGATGTGCACGAGATCGCCGTCCACCCAGTGCCCGGTCAGGTCGACCTCGGGTTCGATGGCGGCACCGCGGCCGAGTTTCAGCATGCCGGTGACCGGCGGCGGGGAATGCAGGTCGACGTCCTTGCCGATCCGCGCGCCGAGGGCCTTGGCGTACGTCGTCATCCAGGAAGCGCCCGCGACACTGTCCGCGCCGCTGAACTCGGCGAGCTTCTCGGCGGCCCACAGTCGCAAGTGGACACTCCCACCGCGCGGGTAGCTGCCGGGACGGACTCCGCGCAGCAGCAGCCGCGAGCCGGTCGCCGAGATCGCGATCCTCCCGGCCGGGCTGAACAGCGCGATCCAAGCGGCCGCGATCCAGGCCCAGTGCAGCGTCGGCGCCCAGGCGAAACCGGCCAGCGACAGCACGTTCGACAGCGTCGCGGCGATGGTCGTCCAGCGCAGGCCGACCAGGCCCATCAGCGGGATCATCAGCAGCGACTGGATGATCCCGGCCTTGCGCGGGGTCGGCGCGATGTCACGGCGCTCGGTCTTCTCCCCGCTCAGCGCGTCCAGCATCGACGCGAGCGCGCCGAGCTTCGGGTTGGCGTAGATGTCGCTCACCGACACCTGCGGATGCCGGGTGCGGATCCGCGCGATCAGCTGCGCGGCGGTCAGGCTTCCGCCGCCGTTGGTGAAGAAGTCGGCCTTCGGGTTGTCGACCGAGACGCCCAGGATCTCCGCCCAGCCTTCGGCGAGCCAGCTCTCCGTCGGCGACAGACCGGATTTCGCGGCGTCCACAGTGGACAGCGGCCAGGGCAGCGCGTTGCGGTCGACCTTGCCGGAAGTACGCGTCGGCAGGTCGTCGATCAGGGCCAGCAGTGGCACGAGCGCGGCGGGCAGCTGCTCACGCAGCCGGGTCGCCGCCTCGTCGTGGTCGAACTCGACTCCTTCGGCGGGCACGACGTACCCGACGAGCACCTGGTTTCCCGCCTTGGTGCGGCGGACCGCGGCCGCGGCGCCCTGCACGCCGGGCAGCGCCTGGAGCGCGGCGTCGACCTCGCCGAGTTCGATCCGGCGGCCGCCGAGCTTGACCTGCTCGTCGAGACGGCCGAGGAACAGCAGGCCCTCGGCCTCCGCGCGGACCATGTCACCGCTGCGGTACGCGCGCCGCCAGCCCAGCGAGGGCAACGGCGCGAACTTCTCGGCGTCCTTCTCCGGATCCAGATACCGGGCCAGGCCGACGCCGCCGATGACCAGTTCGCCGGTCTCCCCCATCGCGACCGGCTCGCCCGCCTCGTTGACGACGGCGAGCTGCCAGCCCACCAGCGGCAGGCCGATCCGGACCGGCCCCTCTCCGGTCATCTGCGCGGCGCAGGCGACGACGGTGGCCTCGGTCGGGCCGTAGGTGTTCCAGACTTCGCGCCCTTCGACGGCGACGCGTTCGGCCAGTTCCGGCGGGCAGGCCTCGCCGCCGAAGATCAGCAGGCGGACGTCCTCGAGCGCGTCGGCGGGCCATAGCGCGGCCAGCGTCGGCACGGTCGAGACGACGGTGATGCCCTGCGCGACCAGCCACGGGCCGAGGTCGACGCCGGTCCGCACGAGCGAACGCGGCGCCGGAACCAGGCAGGCGCCGTGGCGCCAGGCGAGCCACATCTCTTCGCACGACGCGTCGAACGCGACCGACAGGCCGGCGAGCACGCGGTCGCCGGGGCCGATCGGCTCCTCGGTGAGGAACAGCCGCGCTTCGGCGTCGACGAAAGCGGCGGCCGAGGCGTGCGAGACGGCGACGCCCTTCGGCTTCCCGGTCGAGCCGGAGGTGAAGATGATCCAAGCGTCGTCGGCCGGTGCGGGAGTGCCCTCGACCCCACCGGGCGAGCCGAGCACGGTGATCGCGCCGCCATCGGAGACGACGGCGGCGACATCGGCCTCACCGAAGACCAGTTCCGCGCGCTCGTCCGGGTCGTCCGCGTCGACCGGCACGTAGGCGGCGCCGACGGACAGGATGGCGAGGATCGCGACGTAGAGCTCCGCGGTGCCGGAAGAGATCCGGACGCCCACCCGGTCGCCGACGCCGACACCGTTGGCGGTCAGCTTGCGGCCGTAGGCGTCGATCTCCTCGACGAGCTTGCGGTAGGACAGCGTGGTCTCGCCGTCGTCGATCGCGCCCGCGTTGGGGTGGCGGGCGGCGGTCTCGGCGAGGATGTCGAGCAGGGTGCGCTCACCGGCTCCGAGACCGGACCAGAACAGGGCTCGGTCGGCGACGGGAGCCGGGGACGGGGCGACGGTGACTTCGGCGACGCAGGCGATCGGACGGGAATCGGCGGTCAGGGTCATCGAGTCACCACGGGCAGGACGGAGCTGGGCAGAAAAGAACCATGGGCGCTCAAGCCCATCACACACCTTTCGCGAAGTGCGTCATTCGGGCTCGCTCTCCGAATGAGGCGCCCGCTAGCAGACCGTTCACTTTACCGCAGGTGAACGGCATATCTCGGGAGGGTCTCGGCAGAGTGTCGAACCTCACCGGGGGACACGCCGAAACCCGAGGTCATCGGCGTGTCCACCCAGTGAAATATTCACCTACATCGTGAGAAATCAGCGCGCTTTTGGTTTGCCCGCTGGTTTTCCGGCCGCTTTTCCGCCTGCCTTGGGCCTTTGCTTCTTTTCCCGTACCCGGACATTCACCCGTACGGGGCTGCCTTCGAAACCGAAACGCTCACGGAACTTCCGTTCGATGAACCGCCGGTAGCCCGCCTCGAGGAAGCCGGTGGTGAACAGGACCAGTGTCGGCGGCCGGATACCGGCCTGGGTCGCGAACAGCACCTTCGGCTGCTTGCCGCCGCGTACCGGGGGCGGGGTCGCGGCGATGAGGTCGGCGAGCCAGCCGTTCAGCTGACCGGTGGGAACGCGCTGGTCCCAGGACTTCAGCGCGGTCCGCAGCGCGGGCGCGAGCTTGCGCACGGACCGGCCGGTGAGCGCCGAGATGTTGACCTTGTCCGCCCACGGCACCCGCACCAGGCCGCGGTCCAGTTCACGGACCATGGCGTGGCGGCGGTCCTCGTCGACAAGGTCCCATTTGTTGAAGGCGAGCACACAGGCGCGGCCCGCCTCGACGACCATCGTCAGCACCCGCAGGTCCTGCTCGGAAAGCGGTTCGGCGGCGTCCAGCAGCACGATCGCGACCTCGGCCGCGTCGATCGCGGTCTTGGTCCGCAGCGACGCGTAGTACTCCGCCCCGTTGGCCGAGTTGACCCGCTTGCGCAGGCCCGCCGTGTCGACGAACCGCCAGGTCTCGCCGTCCAGCTCGACCAGCGAGTCGACCGGGTCGACAGTGGTGCCCGCGACCGAGTCCACGACGGACCGCTCCTCGCCGGACAGCTTGTTGAGCAGGCTCGACTTGCCCACGTTCGGCTTGCCGACCAGCGCGACCCGGCGCGGGCCGGTGGTGGCGCGGTCACCGTCGCGCGGCATCTCCGGCAGCGCCTTGACGATGGCGTCGAGCAGGTCGCCCGAGCTGCGGCCGTGCAGCGCGCTGACCGGGTACGGCTCGCCGAGGCCGAGCGACCACAGGGACGCGGTGTCGGCGAGCAGACGGTCGTCGTCGACCTTGTTGGCGGCGAGCAGCACCGGCTTCTTCGACCGGCGCAGCACCTTGGAGACGGCCTCGTCGGTGGCCGTCGCGCCGACGCTGGCGTCGATGACCAGCAGGACCGCGTCGGCGGTGGCCATCGCCATCTCGGCCTGCGCGGCGACCGAGGCCTGGAGCCCGGTCGCGTCCGGCTCCCAGCCGCCCGTGTCCACCAGCGTGAACCGGCGGCCCGCCCAGAAGGCGTCGTAGGCGACGCGGTCCCTGGTCACGCCGGGGACGTCCTGCACGACCGCCTCGCGGCGGCCGAGGATGCGGTTGACCAGGGTCGACTTGCCCACGTTCGGCCTGCCGACGACGGCGAGGACCGGCTGCGCGAGCTGCGCCTCCTCCTCGGCCTCGCCCGCGGCGATCTGGGCGTCGAGCGCGGTGAATTCGGATTCGTCGGACCAGGAGCCGTCGATCTCGCCGACTCCGTCTAGCTCTGTCATGTACTCAATCCTGTCGCGTGTCTCGGAGCCCGTGCTCCAAGCGCCATTCGTCCAGTGCCTTCACGAGGTCCGCGAGCGCGATGCGAAGCCGCTCGGTTCCCTCCTCCAGCCCTGTCCTTCCCTTCCCGATCGCGGGAGTGAAAGGTTCGCCGACCATGATGTCGACGCGTGGCCGCCAACGCCTCTTGGCGCCGGCGGGTTTGTACGTCCCCCGAGTGGCGACCGGAACCACGGTCGCGTTCCCGGCGCGGACCAGGAAGGCCGCGCCGCGCTCGAAGTTTTCGGCGTCACCGAGGCCGCGGGTGCCCTCGGGGAAGATCCCCACCGCACCGCCGTCCTCGAGCACCTTGACCGCCATCATCAGCGGTTTGCGGTCCACCGCACCCCGTTTCACCGGGATCTGGCCCAGTTTCGGGAAGAACCAGCCGACGAACCCCCGGAAGAGTTCCTCCTTGACCAGGAACGCCGTGCGGCGCGACAACATTCCGAACAGCAGCTGCGGTTCCACCATCGAGCTGTGGTTGGCGATGAACACCACCGGACCCGACGACGGCACCCGCTCGCCACCGTGGACCCGGACCCGGAAAGCGGGCCGGACGATGAACTTCGAGATCCCCCTGCCGAAGGTGTGGATCGGGCCGCTCGCGCCTTCGGGCAGTCCCTTCGCGCTCATCTGGCGGCCTCGGCGGGGCACCCTTCGAGAAGACCACGGTGCAGGGCGAGTTCGGCCAGCGCGACGATCACCTGGTCGATGTTGAGCGCCGAAGTGTCCACCTCGACGGCGTCTTCGGCCGCGCGCAGGGGCGACGCCGCCCGCGTGGAGTCGAGATGGTCGCGCCGCTCCACCGCCGCCTTCGCGACATCCACGGTGGACTCGCGACCGGCCGCGGAGTCCTGCGCGCTGCGCCGCGCGGCGCGGACCTCGGCCGAAGCGGTGAGGAAGATCTTGAGCGGGGCGTCGGGCGAGACGACCGTGCCGATGTCGCGCCCCTCGACCACGATGCCGCCGACGCGGCCGAGCACCTCGGCGATGATCTCGCGCTGCCGGGTGACCAGCAGTTCGCGGACCGCCGGGACGGCCGAAACCGGCGACACCGCGGTGGTGACGTCCGCGCCGCGGATCTCGGCGGCGACGTCCTCGCCCGCCAGGGTCACGGTCGCCTCGTCGGGGCTGGTCCCGATGCCGAGTTCGGCCTTCACGGCGACGTCGGCGACCGCGTCCGCGTCGGCCGGGTCGACCCCGGCGCGAAGGACGGCGAGGGTGACCATGCGGTACATCGCGCCCGTGTCGAGGTAACCGGCGCCGAGCTTCGTCGCGAGCTTCCGCGAAACCGTGGATTTCCCGGTTCCGGACGGGCCGTCCATCGCGACCACACCACGCAGGGCTCCCGTCACCGAAACTCTCCTCAGCTCATTCGTCGCTCACCTGATCGACGACCATTCTGCCTGGTGGCACGCGACACGCCTCAGCCGCCCACGGCGAACCGGTCGACAAGCATGCCGATCCGCTCCGCGCGCGCGGGCGCCGGGAGCCGCCGGCTGCGTTCGAGGGTGACCAGGCCGTGCAAAGCCGCCCAAAAGGTCTCGGTGTAGAGGCCGGGGTCGTATTCGCCGGAGACCGGGCCCACGACTTCGAGCAGCGCGCCGAACGCGTCCTTCAACGGCGCTGGACTGTCCGGGCTGGCGAAGTTCAGTTCGCTGGCGAGGGTGAAGATCGCGTCGTAGAGCGCGGGTTTGCGGTCGGCGAAGTCGAAGTAGTTCTCGGCCAGCCGCAGCAGCGCGTCCCACGAGCCCTCCGCCGCCCCTGCCCCCTTCCGCATGTCGGCGGCCATTTCGGTGCATCCCTCGAGCGCCGCGGCCGCCATGATCGCCCCCTTGCCGGAGAAATGGCTGTAGAGCACGGGCTGGCTGTACTCGATCTTCGCCGCCAGCCGACGTGTGGTGACCGCGTCCCAGCCTTCTTCTTCGGCGATCTCGCGGGCGGTGGTGACGATCAGCTGTTCACGTTGCGAGCGGTCCCGCTCGCGCCGGGGGGTGGTGACCATATGAACATGCTAGCACCGCTAGACAAGCTAGCAGCGCTAGCGCTAAAGTTCGTCTCGTTCCTAGCACTGCTAGCTTTTGGAGTCGGAGATCATGACCAGAATCAAGATCGCTTACGTCCTGTCCGCCGCCCTCGTGCTCTTCGTCCTCTACTTCGGGAGCGGTTACGTGTTCTTCCCGGCGTCCCAGACGGGCGGATTCGGACTGCCGGTGATGCCGTCCGAGGGTGACCCGATCCTCGCCGTCAAGGGGGTCCGCGACATCGGCACGGCGCTCGTGGTGCTCGCACTGCTCCTGTTCCGGAACGCCCGCGCACTGGGCTGGGCGATGCTCGCGCTGGCGTTCATCCCGTTCGGCGACATGCTGATCGTGTTGACCCACAACGGATCCATGGGCGCCGCCCTCGGCATCCATGGCGCGACGTGCGCCTTGATGCTCGGGATCTCGGCGCTGTTCCTGATCCGTCCCGCGCGAAACGAACGGTGAGTTACTGTTGTTCACGTGAACGTCGAAGTGACCCCGCTCCCCGGAATAGGCGTCCGCAAGGACTTCGCCACCCGCAACGGCCGCCGCGTCGGCGTGGTGACCCATCGCGATGGACACGTCGAGCTGATCGTGTCCAAAACGGACGATCCCGACGCCTGCCTGGCCTCACTTCCGCTCACCACCGACGAAGCGGGCGCGCTGGCGAACCTGCTCGGCGCGCCCCAGCTGGTCGCCCAGCTGACCGAAGAGCACCGGGACCTGCCCGGTATCAACACCAAGCAGCTGCCGATCAAGGCGTCCTCGCCGTTCGACGGCCGGACGCTGGGCGACACCGCCATGCGGACACGCACGAGCGTCTCGGTGGTCGCGGTGATGCGGGCCGGGCAGGTCCACCCCTCCCCCACGCCGGACTTCAACCTCACCGCGGGCGACGTCCTCGTCGCGGTCGGCACGTCCGAAGGTCTCGAGGCCGCCGTCAAGATCTTGAAGTACGGCTGATCGCCGATGGATCACACCGCACTGTCCTTGATCGAACTCGGGGCGGTCTTCTTCGGGCTGGGCGCGTTGGGCCGCCTCGCCGGGAAGATCGGGATGTCCCCGATCCCGCTGTACCTGATCGGTGGCCTGTGCTTCGGGCAGGGCGGGCTGATCCCGCTCGGCGACATCGGCGACTTCACCCACCTCGCCAGCGAGATCGGGGTCGTCCTGCTGCTGCTCCTGCTGGGCCTGGAGTACTCGGCGGCCGAGCTGTTCACCGGGCTGAAACGCTCGTGGGTGGCGGGTCTCGTGGACATCGTGCTGAACGCCGCGCCGGGCGCGATCGTCGCGCTCATCCTCGGCTGGGGGCCGATCGGCGCGATCGTCATGGCGGGCGTCACCTACATCTCGTCGTCCGGGATCATCGCGAAGGTGCTCGGCGACCTCGGCAGGCTCGGTAACCGGGAAACCCCGGTGGTGCTGTCGATCCTGGTGTTCGAGGACCTGGTGATGGCGCTGTACCTGCCGATCCTCACCGCGGTGCTCGGCGGGGTGAGCTTCCTCGGCGGCTTGAAGGCTGTCGGGATCTCGCTGATGGTGATCACGGTCGTCCTGGTGATCGCGCTGAAATTCGGCCGGTACGTCTCCGCGGCGGTGGACAGCCCGGACCGCGAGGTGTTCCTCCTCAAGGTCCTCGGCGCGGCCCTGCTGGTCGCCGGCCTGGCTTCGGCGATGCAGGTGTCGGCCGCGGTCGGCGCGTTCCTGCTCGGCATCGCGATCTCGGGGTCGACGGCGGAGAACGCGACGCACATGCTCGAACCGCTGCGAGATCTCTTCGCCGCCGTGTTCTTCGTCGTGTTCGGGCTCAACACGAACCCGGCTTCGATCCCGCCCGTGCTCGGCTGGGCGGTCGTCCTGGCGGTCGCGACCACGCTCACGAAGGTCGGCACCGGCTGGTGGGCCGCGCGGAGGCAAGGCATCGGGAAGATGGGCCGGGCTCGTGCCGGAGCCGCGTTGGTCGCCCGAGGCGAGTTCTCGATCGTCATCGCCGGGCTGGCGGTGGCGGCGGGCGCGGTGACCGGCGAGCTCGCGGCCCTCGCGACGGCGTACGTGCTCCTGATGGCGATCCTCGGCCCGACGGCCGCGCGCATCGTCGAACCGGTGGCGCGGGCACTGCAGCGGAAGCCCTTCGGTTCGAAGAGCCCGGCCTCGCAGACCGGCTGACCCCGCCCCCACGCGCCATGAAAGGTCCTTTCCTTGCAAATTTTGCAAGGAAAGGACCTTTCATGGCATTCGTCTAGGCCCGCTCGAGCAACTGCGCGGCCAGCGTGTCCTCCACCCAGCGCTCCCACACGTCCAGCGGCCAAGCACGGTCACGGGTGAGGATCAGGAACATCTCCGGACTGAGGAGCGCGTAGAGGACATCCGCCACCCTGTCGACGGCGAGACCGGTGACAGCACCCGGCTTCCCCATCAGAGCCTTCGCCGCCGTCGCGTGCACGACGTGGCGCGGATCCTCTTGATCCGGCCATAATTCGCGCAGCTCGGGATGAGCCGCGGTCGCGGTGCGGACCATGTCGGTGACGGCGGCGACCCGTTCGAGCACGGCGCGGCTGCCGGTGACGAGCGCGTTGAGCGCCCCACGCGCGTCCGGCGCGTCCGTCACCCGCGCGAACCACGGCCGCTCCATCGTCGCCAGTGGACCGTCGTCGCCGGCGATCGCGACGTCGACCAGTTCCTTCAGCAGCGTCGGCTTGTTGCGGAAGGTGAAGTAGATGGTCTGGACCGCCACGCCCGCACGGTCCGCGACCTGCTGAAGCGTGGTCGCGCCGTACCCGTCGGCGAGGAAGAGCTCCGTGGCGGCCGTGATGATCCGCCGCCGGGTTTCCGCCGCCCGTTCGGATCGGGCGCCCTTGACACCACTCATGACTGGAGTCTATCTCTAGAGTCAATCACTAGAGTCCGACTCTAGTAACGACGCGGATGGGGTGCCAGGGATGACGGCGATCGTCAATCAGCAACAGGCCGAAGCGTGGAACGGCTGGGAGGGCAGGCTCTGGGCGGATCGCCCGGATCGCTACAACGGGATGATGGAAGCCTTCGACGCGCCGCTCTTCGACGCGGCGGACATCGGTGACGGTCACGCCGTCCTGGATGTGGGCTGCGGCGCCGGACTCACCACCCGGCTGGCCGCGAAGAAGGCCGGAAGCGGGCACGCGCTGGGCATCGACCTTTCGGCACCACAGCTGGAAAGGGCTCGCCTGGACGCGGCGGCCGAAGGAATCACCAACGTCGCGTTCGAGCAGGGAGACGCGCAGGTGCACCCGTTCGACGGGCCCGGCTTCGACGTCGTCATCAGCCGGGGTGGCGTGATGTTCTTCGCCGACCTGGTCGCGGCGTTCGCGCATCTTCACGATGCGATGGCACCGGCCGGGCGGCTGGCCTTCGTGGGACCACGGTCAGGCGACGTCGACAGCGCCTACGCACGGGCGACGGCGGCGCTCGCGCCCTACCTCCGCGAGCCCTCCCCCGCCGCACGCGGGATGGGTTCGCTGCTGACGCCCGAGCGGATCACCGAAGTGCTCACGGCGGCGGGCTTCCGCGACATCGAGATCAGGCCGGTGGACGCGGACATGGGCTTCGGGGTGGACGCCGACGACGCGACGGACTTCGTCTTCTCGATGGCCCCGACCCAGCACAACCTGCGGAACGTGGACGCGGCCTCCATCTCCGGACTCCGCGATCAGGTCCGCGACGCACTCGGCGAGTTCGAGACCCCGCAGGGGGTGCGGATCCCCGGCGGCGTATGGGTCGTGACCGCCGCACGCTGATGCCATGAAAGGTCCTTTCCTTGCAAATTTCGCAAGGAAAGGACCTTTCATGGCATTCGCCTAGCCGCGCTCAAGCCCCGAAACGGTGGCGGGAGCGATCCCCACCGGAGCCACCGGAAGCGCCGCCGGAACCGCCGACGGACCCGAGCCCACGACAGGCAGCGCCAGCGAGGTCTTGCCCAGATCCACCGTGATCTTCGGGTACTGCGCCGGTCCCGAGATGAACGAGCCGTCCGTCCCGCCGATGATCAGCGCGAGCTGATGTCCTTGCGGGACGACGTGATCCGTACTCGCCAGCCGGAACGTCATCGTGTACGGCTGCCCCGGCGTCAGCGGCGATTCCTGGCTCAGCGAACGGTGGTTGGCCAGATCCGCCCACCCCCGGCTGATGATGTTCAGCCCCACCGAGACGGCGTCGGTGCTCGTGTTCAGGTAGCAGGCGTCGTTACCGGGCGCGCTCGCGCCCCAGCACGACTGGGTCAGCTCGTTCTTGATGCCTTCCTTCGGTCCCGTGTAGTTCCGGATCGTCGCCGGGCCGTAGTCGACGAGGACCGCCGAGAGCCGCGCCGTGGACGTCGACGGCGTCGCGGTCACAGTCACCTTCGCCGTTCCGGACACGTGAAGGTCCTTCGCCAGCGCGCCGGTGCTGAAAAGCACGCGCCCGGTCGAAGTCTCCGTCGGCTTCGCGGCCCAGGTGTTCGAGGACTGACCGGAGGAGTCCGTGAACGACACCGTTCCCGTCCCCGCGGTCGTGCCGAGCGTGCCGACCCCCGGGGTGCTGCCGGACGCGGGTCGCAGGGTGACGGCGCTGCCCGCGGGCCATGCCGGCTGGTCCACCCAGACGTCGGGCTCGCGTTCCACGCTCGCGCCCGGTGCCTTCTCGATACCGTTGTCCACGCCGAGCAGATAGTGGTCGAACCACTTGTGCAGGGTGTCGACCCACGCCGACCGCCGGTAGTCGAAGGGATCGACGTGGCCGGCCTGCGTCAGCCAGATCTTGCGCTCGACGTTCAGCGCTTCCCACCACTGCCCGAAGTTGATCGTCTTGACGTTCAAGTCACCAAGGCCGTGCGAAGCGAGCACGCTCGCCTTCACCTTCGAAGCGCTCTGCACGTAGTCCCGGTCGAGCCAGAACGCGTTGTAGTCGCCGTTCGAGGTCGCTCCCGCGGTGAGCTTCTGGTTCGCCGCACCGCAGTTCTGCCCACCGTTGCGCCGGGACACGGTCTGCGCCAACCCCGCCGGGCTGCCCTGGCGCAGGTTCGCGCCGTCGGAGCGGTAATAGTCGTACCAGGAGCTGATGGCGCCGATCGGCACGATGGTCTTGAGCCCGTCGACGCCGGTCGCGGCGACGCCGTTGGCCACCGTGCCGTCGTAGGACTTCCCGATCATGCCGACCGCGCCCGTCGACCAGGTCGCGTTCGTCCTGGCCGGGCCGGTCGCCGTCGTGTAGCCGTTCGCGCGGCCGTTCAACCAGTCGACGACCTTGCGCGCCGAATTGACGTCCGACGGCCCGCCGATGTCGGTGCAGCCGCGGGACTTGTTGGTACCGGCCAGATCCACCAGGACCACGGCGTACCCGCGCGGGACGAAGAAGTTGTCGTAGTAGAGCGGGAAGCCGACCGGCCTGCCCGCCGAGTCGTAGGTCTTGAGCTCGCTCTCGTTGCCCCGCCCGCAGCACGAGTAGTACGGGCTCGCGTCCATGATGACCGGGACCTTCTTGCCCTGCGCCGCCGGTTCCTTCGGCCGGATGATGTCCGCGGCGACCCGGTCCGAACGGCCGTCGCCGTCCCCGTCGAGCCCGATGTCCACCCAGGCCGTCTCGCGGACGGCCTGGGCGAAGTCGTAGACCGGTTCGCTGCTCCGCGGTTTCGCCGCGGCCTGCGGTGCCGCGACCACGGCCGCGGCGACCGCCAAGATCCCTGCCAGCACAACTGTTTTCACGGTTGAGCCCTTCCCCGTCGGCTGAAAGCCCATCAGGAAGAGCTAAACGCGGAGATCACTTGTGCAGTAGAGCGGAAAGTTCTACAGATCGACAGCCCGGTACAGCGAGCCGACCTCACCGCGGTTCAGCCGCCGGATCGAACCCGACCGCTGGGCACCGAGCTGGACGTCGCCCAGCGCGGTCCGGACCAGTTTGCGCACGGGGTGCCCGGTGGCCGCCATCAGCCGCCGCACGATGTGCTTGCGTCCTTCGTGGATGACCAGCTCGATCTGGGTGCGCCCGGCCAGCATGTCCTTGACCCGGAACTGGTCGACCTTGACGATGCCGTCCGGCAGCTCGAAACCCGCCCGCAGTTCCTTGCCGAGCCCGCGCGGGACGATGCCCTCGACCTCGGCGAAGTAGGTCTTCAGCACGCGGAACGACGGGTGCATCAGCCGGTGGCCGAGGTCGCCGTCGTTGGTGAGCAGCAGGAGTCCTTCGGTGTTCTCGTCGAGCCTGCCGACGTGCACGATGCCGGGCGTCTCCTCGTACCGGCCGCGCAGGTAGTCGCCGACGCACGGACGGCCGCGGTCGTCGTTCATCGTGCTGTGCACGCCCTTGGGCTTGTTCAGCAGGAGGTAGACGAGGTCCTCGCGGACCTGGACGCGGGTGCCGTCGACGTGGATCACGGAGTTGTCCGGATCGACCCGGCGGCCGAGTTCGGTGACCACCTTGCCGTCCACGCTCACGCGACCGCGCACGATCAGGTCCTCGGCCGCGCGCCGCGAGGCGACGCCTGCCTGCGAAAGGACCTTCTGCAGCCGAATGCCGTCGGGATGCGGATCAGATGTCATCGATGGTGTCCACTTCGGGTAGCAACGGAGCGATGGGCGGAAGGTCGGCCAGGGACGAGAGGCCCAGTCGCTCCAGGAACAGCTCGGTCGTCACGTACAGCGTGCCTGTGGTTTCGGGGTCGGTCCCCATCTCCTCGATCAAGCCGCGTGCCAGCAGCGTCCTGATCACCCCGTCCACGTTCACCCCTCGGACGGCGGCGACCCTGGCCCTGGTCACCGGCTGCCGATAGGCGATCACGGCGAGGCTCTCCAGTGCGGCTCGCGTCAGCTTGGAACGCTGGCCGTCGAGCAGAAGCTTCTCCACGAACGGGGCATAGACGTCCCTAGTGTAGAACCGCCACCCTTCGCCGACTCGGCGCAGGTCGATTCCGCTGGTCCGCTCGGTGAACTTCTGCGCCATCGTGCGCAGCGCCACGGTCACCCGCGACACCGGCTGGCCGACCGTGTCGGCGAGCGATTCCTCGTTGATCGGCGAGTCGACGACCAGCAGCAACGCCTCGAGCGCCGCTTCGAGCGCCTCGTCGGAGGTGACGTCGGGGTAGTCGCCGTCGCCCGCCGCGACGAGACCTTCGTCGGCAGGCGGCTCCGTCTCGGCCTCCGGCTCGACGGCAGGGGCCTCGGCCGTCTCCGGGGTCGCTTCGGCCTCCGGGGTCTCTTCGGTCTTCTCGGTCTCTTCGGGGCTCACCCGTACTCCTCGTCCTCAGCGGCGGCGCGATCGTGCTCGGCCGCCACCGACGCCTCCTCCACGGACCCGCCGGTCCAGCGCACGTGCAGTTCGGCGAGCGCCTCCAGCTGTTCGAACTGGACCGAGGCCTCCCGGTACAGCTCCAGCAGCGCGAGGAACCGCGCCACGATCTCGACGGTGTGCTCGCAGTCTTCGACCAGCTCACCGAAGGTCGCTTCGCCTCGTTCCGCCAGCTTGAGCCGGAGCAGCGCGGCGTGTTCGCGCACCGAGACCCGGCCCATGTGGATGTGCGCGATCGACACCGTCGGCGGCGGCTTCGGCCGGAAGACCGCGACGGCGATCTCGGCGAACTTCGCCGGGTCGACGCCGAGCATCACCTCGGGCAGCAGCCCCATGTACCGGTCTTCGAGCGCGACCGACCGCGGATACCGCCGCAGCGCGCCGGCCTCCAGCTCACCGAACAGCGCCGCGACCTGCTTGTACGCCCGATACTGCAACACGCGCGCGAACAGCAGGTCCCGTGCTTCGAGCAGGGCGAGGTCGTCTTCGCTCTCCACCTCGGCGGCGGGCAGCAGCCGGGCCGCCTTGAGGTCGAGCAGGGTCGCCGCGATGACCAGGAACTCGGTCGTCTCGTCCAGGTTCCACTCCGTGCCGAGCGCACGGGTGTAGGCGATGAAATCGTCCGTGACCTGGTGCAACGCGACTTCGGTGACGTCGAGCTGGTGCTGCGAGATCAGCTGGAGCAGCAGATCGAAGGGGCCCTGGAAGTTCGACAGGTTCACCTTGAACTTGGACGTGCTCAGCTCTTCACTGGCCAGTCCTTCGGGGACCATCCCGCCGTGCACGGTCTCGTGCACGGCGGGGGTCTCGTCTGCCTCTGTCCGCTCGACCGGCTCTGAGCCGCTGGGAGCAGCCGCGGCCGGGTCGTCCATCAGCTCTCGGTCTCTTTCCCGTCCTCGCTGCCCGCCCGCAGACGCTGGACGAGGACCGAGTCCTCGCCCGCCGCGTCGAAGTCGGCCAGCAGCACGGCCACCGCCTCGCGGACCAGCCTGCCGCGATCGAGTACGAGGCCGTGCTTCGCCCGGAGGTTCAGCCTGGCCTGCTCCATCGCCAGCAGTTCGTCGCCGGAGACGTAGACGGTGATCTTCGCGTCGTGCTTGGTCCGCCCGGACCCGCTGCGCGCGGCACGGGTCAGCTGTTCCTTGTGCGCGTTCCCCGTCTCGTTCCCGTTGCCGTTCCCCTGCGCGGGGGCGGGCTGTTCGGGCGCGGGCGGCAGATCGAGCGCGGGGCTGGAGGTGATCCTGAAAAGTTCGGACGCTCCGGGCAGGGAAGCTCGCCTGCTCACCGAGCGATCACCTCACGGGCAAGCGCGCGATAGGCCGCCGCGCCCGCTGATTTGGGAGCCCAGGTCGTGATCGGCTCGCCCGCGACCGTCGTCTCGGGGAACCGCACGGTGCGGTTGATCACCGTGTCGAACACGGTGTCGCCGAATGCCTCCACCACTCTCGCCATGACCTCCTTCGAGTGCAGGGTTCTCGGGTCGTACATGGTGGCGAGAATCCCGGTGATGTCCAGTTTGGGGTTGAGGCGTTCCTGCACCTTCTCGATGGTGTCGATCAGGAGCGCTACGCCTCGCAGACTGAAGAACTCGCACTCCAGCGGGATGATCACACCGTCCGCGGCGGTCAGTGCGTTCACCGTCAGCAGGCCTAGCGAGGGCTGGCAGTCGACAAGAACATAGTCGTAGTCGTTCATGACCGGACGAAGGACCCGTAACAAAGTGTGTTCGCGCCCTACCTCTGCGACCAACTGGACCTCGGCCGCGGACAGGTCGATGTTGCTCGGCAGCAGGTCGACACCGTCCACCCGGGTCTTCCGGATGACGTCGGTGATGCTGACCGAGCGCTCCATGATGACGTTGTAGACCGTCTGGTCCAGCTCGTGCGGCTGAATGCCGAGGCCGACCGAGAGCGCGCCCTGGGGATCGAAGTCGACCAGCAGTACCCGGCGGCCGCATTCGGCCAGCGCCGCGCCGAGGTTGATGGTCGAGGTGGTCTTGCCGACCCCGCCCTTCTGGTTGCACATGGCCATCACCAGTGCGGGACCATGCCGGTCCAGCGGCGGCGGATCGGGGATCTCGCGGAACGGACGGCCGGTGGGGCCGATAGCGTCCCTCTCGAGTTCTTGCTGCTTGGTTTCTTTGGCGCGCTTGGCCTTGCGGCCGCGGGAAGAGATCGTGTCCTCCGACGGTTCGTCGCCGTCGTGTTCGGCGGGGGTTGCGATGGTCACCTGGCTGAGGCTCGCGGCAGCCGAACCGGCGGACGCGGACGGCTTCGCCGGCTCGTTCGGTGTCGACATAACGCGAAAGCTCCTCTTCGGCAGGATCCTCGGCAGCCTATGCGCGATCCGTGAGTCGAGCCAACGAGGCACGCCGGGACCGACCGGGTCGATTAGGCCCCGTTCTAGCCGAGCGCGCGGGGATGTGCTGTCGCATAAACCTCGCGGAGTGTGTTGACCGTGACCAGCGTGTACACCTGGGTGGTGGTCACCGAAGCGTGGCCGAGGAGTTCCTGCACGACGCGGACGTCGGCGCCGCCTTCGAGAAGGTGCGTGGCGAAGGAATGGCGCAGCGTGTGCGGGGAGACGCCCGCCGTGATCCCCGCCGATTCCGCGGTGTCCTTGAGAACCTGCCACGCGCTCTGCCGGGAAAGCCGGGAGCCGCGGGCGTTCAGGAACATCGCCGGCGTCCCCCTGCCGTGGGTGGCGAGCGCCGGCCGCGCGCGGACGAGGTACGCGTGCACCGCTTCCAGCGCGGGACGGCCGATCGGCACGATGCGCTGCTTGCCGCCCTTGCCGTCGAGCAGCACGGTCCGTTCGGCGTCGTCGATGTCGTCGACGTCGAGCCCCACGGCCTCGGAGATCCGCGCGCCGGTGGAGTAGAGAAGTTCCAGCAGCGCCCGGTCCCGCAGGGGGCGTTCGCCCTCGGGCGGCGGGGTTTCCAGCAGCTTCAGCACGTCGTCCACCGGCAGCGCCTTGGGCAGCCGTTTGGCCGCGGCGGGCGGGCGGACCTCGCGGGCCGGATCGTTCTCGGTGATGCCGTCGGCGTGCGCGAACTTGTGCAGCCCCCGCACCGCGACCAGCGCGCGGGCCGCCGAGGACGCTGCCAGCGGCTGATGCTCTTCGTCGCCTTCGCGCAGCGCCGCGCCGAAGGAGGTGATGTGCGCAGAGGTGACGTCGCTGAAGCGCTCGACGTCGGCGGCGCCGAGGTACGCGGTGTACCGGCGCAGGTCGCGGGAGTAGCTGTCGAGGGTGTTCCTCGCGGTTCCGCGCTCGACCACCAGATGGTCGAGGTAAGCGGCGACCACCTGGGCGACTCCGGTACCGCCTGCCCGTGACACACGGACACTCTAGGACGACCGCGACCCGTTCGGGGGTTCGCCGCGCGTACCGCGTCGCGGGTGTGAAACGGGCTACCTTGGGAGCATGTCCCAGCAACCGGACCCGGACGAAATGCGCGCCGGCACAGCCGAGCGCGAGGAGGCGGCGCGGCTGCTCGCCGACCACTACAGCCAGGGAAGGATCACGCCGGACGAGTACGAGGGCCGCGTCCTCGCCGCGTACGAGGCCGTGACGTTCGGCGAACTCCGGCCGCTGTTCCAGGACCTTCCCGCGCCGCATCCGGCGTACCTGGCGCCGCGGTTCGACCCGCCGCCGTTCGTGCCCGTGTACCAGCAGCCCGCCGCGGTCGCGCCGTACTCACCGAAGTCGAAGGTCGCCGCCGGGGTACTGCAGATCGTGCTGCCGTTCGGGATCGGGCGCTTCTACACCGGCCATGTCGGACTCGCTCTGGGGCAGCTGGCGGTCGTGGTGGTCACCTGCGGCGTCGGGGTGGTCTGGCCGATCGTCGACGGGATCGTGCTGCTGGCGAACGGCGGCACCGACGCGCAGGGCCGCCGTCTCCGGGACTGAACGCCTCGTGAGTGGTAAGGACGGTTCTAACCGTCCTTACCACTCACGAGCGCTAGAGACCGCGTGAAGCGAACTTCGTCGGCCTGTCCTCCCAAGGCGCGTCGGCGGGCCGCGACGAAGCCGCCCCCGAAAGCACCGCGTGCGCGGCGAGCACGCCACCGACGGTCGACCCGTTCACCAGCTCACCGGCCAGCGCCATCCGGACCGCCTCGGCGAGCGGGAACTTCCGCATGACGAGGTCCGCCTCCTCGTCGCCAAGGACCTCCCTGTCCACTTCGGACAGGTCGCGGGCGAGGTAGACGCGGACGACCTCGTCGGTGAAGCCGGGCGACGCCGCGACGTCGACCAGGGTCTCCCAGCGCTCGGCGCTGAGCCCGACCTCCTCGACCAGCTCGCGTTGGGCCGCGCCGACGGGGTCCTCCCCCGCCTTGTCGATCAGCCCGGCGGGCAGTTCCCACAGCCGCCGCCCGATCGGATGACGGTACTGGTGGATCAGCGTGACCGCGCCGTCCTCGTCGAGCGCGACGACGGCGACCGCGCCGAGGTGCTCGACGACCTCACGACGGGCGGTGCCGCCGCCGGGCATCACGACCTCGTCGACCCGCAGCCCCACGACACGTCCGATGTGGACGTCCTTTGTGGACGCGACGGTGAATTCGTGCTTGCCTGGCTCGGTCACCGGGCCACCGTCTGAGGGGCCTCGGGCAGCTCGACCGGCAGCCGCTCGGCGACCTTGCGGTCGACGACGGCCTTCACGAACGCGCTGAACAGCGGGTGCGGGCGGGTCGGACGGCTCTTGAGCTCCGGGTGCGCCTGGGTGCCGACGAAGAACGGGTGCTTGTCGGCGGGCAGCTCCACGAACTCGACCAGGTGGTCGTCGGGCGAGGTACCCGAGAACACCAGACCGGCGTCGGAAAGGCGCTTGCGGTAAGCGTTGTTGACCTCGTAGCGGTGACGATGCCGCTCGGAGACCTCGGTGCTGCCGTACGCCTTCGCGACCTGCGAGCCCGGCTTGAGCTTGGCGACGTAGGCGCCGAGCCGCATGGTGCCGCCCATGTCGCGCTCGCCGGCGACGACGTCACGCTGGTCGGCCATCGTCGAGATGACCGGGTTCGGGCCGTCCTCGAACTCGGCCGAGTTCGCGTCCTTGATACCCGCCAGGTTCCGCGCCGCGTCGATCACCATGCACTGCAGGCCGAGGCACAGGCCCAGCAGCGGCAGCCCGTGGGTGCGGGCGTAGGCGATGGCGCCGACCTTGCCCTCGATGCCACGGACGCCGAAGCCGCCCGGCACCAGCACGCCGTCCACATCGGACAGCGCCGCGGCCGCGCCGGCCGGGGTCTCGCAGGAGTCAGAGGGGACCCAGGAGATCTGGACCTTGGCGCGGTGGGCGAACCCGCCCGCGCGCAGCGCCTCGGTGACCGACAGGTACGCGTCCGGCAGGTCGATGTACTTGCCGACGAGCGCGACCCGCACCGTCTCCGACGGGTTGTGCACGCGGTCGAGCAGGTCGCCCCACACGGTCCAGTCGACGTCGCGGAACGGCAGCCCGAGGCGGCGCACCACGTAGGCGTCGAGCGCCTCACGGTGCAGCACCTTCGGGATGTCGTAGATCGACGGCGCGTCGGGGCAGGCGATGACGGCTTCGGTGTCGACGTCGCACATCAGGCCGATCTTGCGCTTGAGGTCCTCCGGCAGCTCACGGTCGGCGCGGCAGACGAGCGCGTCGGGCTGGATACCGATGTTGCGCAATGCGGCGACCGAGTGCTGGGTCGGCTTGGTCTTCAGCTCGCCCGAGGGGGCGAGGTACGGGACCAGGGAGACGTGGAGGAAGAAGCACTGGTCGCGGCCGACGTCGTGGCGGACCTGACGGCAGGCCTCCAGGAACGGCAGCGACTCGATGTCGCCCACGGTGCCGCCGACCTCGGTGATCACGACGTCCGGGCTGTTCCCGTCCTCGTCGGCGCCCGCCGCGGCGGTGATCCTCGCCTTGATCTCGTCGGTGATGTGCGGGATGACCTGCACGGTGTCGCCGAGGTACTCACCGCGGCGCTCCTTGGCGATGACCTCGGAGTACACCTGCCCGGTGGTGACGTTCGCCTTGCCGTCGAGAGCCCGGTCGAGAAAACGCTCGTAGTGCCCGATGTCCAGATCGGTCTCGGCGCCGTCGTCGGTGACGAACACCTCACCGTGCTGGAACGGGTTCATCGTGCCCGGATCGACGTTGAGGTACGGATCCAGCTTCTGCATCGTGACCCGGAGCCCACGTGCGGTAAGGAGCTGACCCAGGCTGGAAGCCGTGAGTCCCTTACCCAGAGAGGAGGCAACGCCTCCGGTGACAAAGACATACTTGGTAGCCCGCGACTGAAGTCCCACGGGCTTCCACCTTATCGCACGCCCGCCGAAGCGCTCACCGGCCACGCCGCAAGCGTCCGTTGGAGTGGAAAACCGCTACTCTCGCGGCGTGACAGACGCGCACGACACCTGGACCGCACCGGTCGCGGAAGGCCCGCTCGACGCGGACATCCGTGTCCCCGGTTCGAAGTCGATCACCAACCGGGCCTACGTCCTCGCCGCGCTCGCCAGCGCGCCGACGCGGGTGCGGACCCCGCTCGACTCCCGGGACGCGCGCCTGATGCTCGGCGCCATCTACGCGCTCGGCGCCCACTCGCAGGGCAGCATCGGCGGCTACCTCGTGCACCCGCTCGGCCCCGGCCGCGTCCATCCCGACGAGACCGTCCGGGTGGAGCTCGGCAACGCGGGCACGGTCGCCAGGTTCACCCCCGCGCTCGCCGCGCTGGGAACCGGCCCGGCGCTGTTCGACGGCGACGAGGCCATCCGCCGCCGTCCCATCGGGCCGCTGCTGAAGGCACTTCGCGAACTCGGCGCCCGCATCGACGACGACCGCCGCGAGGCGCCGCCCTTCACCGTCCACGGCGAAGGCGGCTTGCGGGGCGGCAGGGTCGACCTGGACGCCTCGGCGTCGAGCCAGTTCCTGTCCGCACTGCTGCTCGCTGGGCCGTCGTTCCAGCAGGGTGTCACCGTGCGCCTCGTGGGCGGCCAGGTGCCGAGCGAGCCGCATATCGCGATGACCGTCGAGATGCTCCGCCGGTTCGGGGCCACTGTGGACCGCGAGGGCGCCGAGTTCCACGTCGCGCCGACACGGCTTTCGTGCCCCGAGTACGTCGTCGAGCCGGATCTTTCGACGGCGGCGCCGTTCGTCGCCGCCGCGATCGCGACCGGCGGCACAGTGCGCATCGCGGGCTGGCCGCAGCGGACGACGCAGCCCGGGGACTGGCTGCGCAGCCTGGCGCCCGTTCTCGGCGCCACCGCCGAACTCGACGCGGCGGGCCTGACGGTCACCGGCAGCGGCGCGATTCCCGGCGTCGAACTGGACCTGCACGACGTCGGCGAGCTGACGCCGGTGATCGCGGCGCTGCTGTGCTTCGCCGAGGGACCGTCGGTCATCTCCGGGGTGGCGCATCTTCGCGGCCACGAGACCGACCGGCTGACCGCGCTCGCCACCGAACTGTCGTCGCTCGGCGCCGACGTCCGCGAGACCGAGGACGGGCTGCGGATCACGCCGGCGCCGCTGCACGGCGGGAAGTTCCGCACCTACGACGACCACCGGCTGGTGATGGCGGCGGCGGTGCTCGGCCTGAAGGTCGAAGGGGTCGAAGTGGAGAACCCGGGGACGGTCGGGAAGACCTTCCCCGGATTCGCCGAAGCCTGGACTTCGATGCTCGGCTAGCCGAGCCCTCCGGCGAAGGGGGTTCCCCGCCACTGGTCGATCATCGGCTTGAGACCGTCCACCAGCATCGGCAGCTCGGGCGCCATCGACAGGCACGCGACCACCTGAAGCAGGCCCACCGCCTCGAAGGTTCGCAGCGCGCCTTCGTCGACCTCGCGCAGGCCGAGTCCGACGGCGGCGGCGTTGTAGGCCTCGATGCCTTCGGGACCGTTGAACGCGAGGTCGCGTTCGATCGGGCCGCGGTTCACCAGTTCGAAGTCGGAGTAGAGCTCGCCTTCGGTGGTGACGATCAGGTTGTAGCCCGGCGAGTCACCGTGCACCGGTTGCACGGTGGCACCGGGGAACGCCTTGGCGAAGGCCTCCTCCGATTCCAGCAGCGACCGG
This sequence comes from Amycolatopsis sp. NPDC043885, assembly GCF_056435685.1. Classification (NCBI taxonomy): domain Bacteria; kingdom Bacillati; phylum Actinomycetota; class Actinomycetes; order Pseudonocardiales; family Pseudonocardiaceae; genus Amycolatopsis; species Amycolatopsis sp. NPDC043885. Next base: position 13,181 of record NZ_JBWKEA010000010.1, on the reverse strand, counting down.
AAGACCTCCCATTCGCGGCGGGCGCGGTCGAGGTCGGCGGGGTCGAGCAGCTCCGGCCTGCCTTCGAGCTGGGCGAGGCCGTCGGGGATGAACGGGTCGAGCCCGTTCAGGAACGCCAGGTCGCCGGGATAGTCACGGAGCGTGGCGTGCAGCTTCGCGACGAGCTTGGCCGAGTGCTCCACGGCAAGGTTCGCGTCCTCGACGAACTCGATCAGTTCCCAAAAAGTCATCGAGAAACCGTCGCGCTGCACGGGTTCCGCCGGTACCAGCGGGCTCGGCTTGACGACCGGAAGCCCCTTCTCGCCGAGCCAGGTGGCGACGGCGAGTTCGCGCCGCTGGTCGGTCAGCTGTGTCTCCAGCGTGGTCGTGCGCGGCAGCACGGTCGGCACGCGCACGACGACCGGCGAAGGCGCCAGCCGCACGATGACGGAGAAAACGTCGTACAGGACCTCGGGTTCGGTGACGGTGATGCCGAGGTCGCGTCCCGCGGAAACCGCGGCGGCCACCGCCCGCGCGGTGCGGGCGGCCCGTTGTTCGTCGGTGATCATGACGCGAGTCTGACATGTCCGGTTCACCCGGCGGAGCGTTCTCCGTCATCTTCGGGGAACAGCGCCTTCAGCGTGACCGCCCGGTTCACCCGCACATGCTCGACGGCGTGGGCCCGCGCGCGGTCGGCGTCGCCCGAAACGATCGCGTCGTAGAGACGGCGGTGCTCGTCGAGCAGTTCGCCCCAGTGCTCGTTCTGGCTGGTCAGCCAGCGCAGCCTGCCTTCCAGCGGGCGGAGGATCTCGTGCAGCAGCCCGTTGCCGGCGAGCGCGACGATCTGGTCGTGGAAGCGGGTGTTGAGCAGAGTGATCCGGGCCGGGTCACCACTTTCGGTCGCGCGGGCGGCGTCGGTGAGCAGCCGTTCGAGCGCGCGGAGTTCCGCTTTGCCCGCCCGTTCGGCGGCCAGTCCGGCAGCGAGTCCTTCGAGTGCCTCACGGACGTCGAACAGCTCCTCGACGTCGGCCTTGGCCAGCTGGCGCACGACGATGCGCCGCGGCGACTGGACGGCGAGGAAGCCCTCGGCCTCCAGGCTGCGGATGGCCTCGCGCACCGGGACCCGCGAAACTCCGAGGTCCTCGGCGAGCTCGCGTTCGACCAGCCTGTCCCCCGGCTTCAGCCGTCCGGCGAGGATACGTTCACGCAGCTCGTCGCGGACCCGCTGCCGGGTCGCGGCCAGCGGCTGACGCGGTCCTTCCTCGGCCACCCGACCCCCTCGTTCAATACTGCCGTAACAGCTCGTAACCCGAGTTTATCGGCAGAAACCTTGACGGCGGGCCACCGCGGGGTGATATTTGGGATGCCAAATTTTGGGATACCAAATCGACCGGATGTCCCCGTCGATCGGAGGCCCGCATGACCGCCGCCCCAGCAACCCGGTCCGAAGCGCCTACCACCGAGAACGCCGATCCCCGGCTCTGGAACGAAGATCTCGCCCCGGCGAAAGAACGCCGCTGGAAGGTCTACGACATCTTCGCGCTGTGGATGTCGGACGTGCACAACCTCGGCAATTACACCTTCGCGGCGGGCCTGTTCGTCCTCGGGCTCTCGGCCTGGCAGGTGTTCACCGCGCTGCTGACCGGTTTCGTGCTCATCTACTTCGGCATGAACCTGATGGGCCGGATCGGCCAGAAGACCGGCGTCCCCTTCCCCGTGGTCGCCCGCATCAGTTTCGGCACCTTCGGCGCGAACCTGCCCGCGCTCATCCGCGCGATCATCGCGATCTTCTGGTACGGCATCCAGACCTACCTCGCGTCCGTGGCCATCACGCTGCTCGTGCTCGCGATCGATCCGGGTCTGAAACCGTGGACCGAGGTGGGTTTCCTCGGCCTGCACGCCCTCGGCTGGATCTGTTTCATCGCACTCTGGCTCGCGCAGGCGCTGGTGCTCACCCGCGGTATGGAAGCCGTGCGCAAGTTCCAGGACTGGTGCGGTCCCGGCATCTGGGTCGTGATGATCGCGCTCGCCGTGTGGATCCTGGCCGCCGCCGACTGGAACATCTCCTTGACCAGCAACCCGAAGGCACTGTCCACAGGGGAGCAGGTACGGCAATGGTTCGGCGCCGTCGGGCTGATCCTGTCCATCTACGGCACCCTGATGCTCAACTTCTGCGACTTCTCGCGGTTCGCCCCGAACCAGAAAACGGTACGGCGCGGCAACTTCTGGGGACTGCCGATCAACTCGACGGCGTTCGCGCTGCTGTCGGTGCTCGTGACCGCGGGCAGCCTCCAGGTGTTCGGTGAAGCCATCACCGACCCCGCCGAACTGCTGGCCCGCATCGACAACACGCCCGTGCTGATCATCGGCGCGCTGACCTTCGCGATCGCCACCATGGGTGTGAACATCGTCGCGAACTTCGTCTCCCCCGCCTACGACCTGGCCAACATCTGGCCGAAACGAATCACCTTCACCCTCGGCGGGATGATCAGCGCGGTGGCGGCGTTGTGCGTGCTGCCGTGGAAGCTGTACTCGTCGCCCGCGGTGGTCAACTACTTCCTCGGCGGTCTCGGCGCCTTCCTCGGCCCGCTGTTCGGCATCATGATCGTCGACTACTACCTGGTGAAACGCGGCCGGATCGACGTGGACAAGCTGTTCGTGGCCGGACCCGGTTCGCCGTACCACTACAAGCGCGGATTCAACCCACGCGCGATGGTCACCTTCCTGCCCACCGCGGCGCTGTCCGCGATCATCGCCCTGGTGCCGTTCTTCGCCCCGGCCGCGCCGTACTCGTGGTTCATCGGTACCGCTTCCGCCGCGGCCCTCTATTTCGTGGTGTCGCGCAAGCAACGGGTCGCGTGATGCGGATCCTGGTCACCAACTGCAACACCACCGAGGCGATGACCAAGGAGATCGAGGCGGGCGCCCGCGCCGCGGCGAGTCACGGCACCGAGATCCTGGCCAGAACCCCGTTGTGGGGCCCGGAATCCGCCGAGGGCTGGCTGGACAGCTTCCTGAGCGCCGCGGCCGTCCTCGACCTTCTCAACGGGCTGGACGAGCCGTTCGACGCGCTCGTGATGGCCGGTTTCGGTGAGCACGGCAGGGAAGGCGCGCGGGAGCTGCTCGACGTCCCCGTCGTCGACATCACCGAGGCCGCCGCGCATCTGGCCTGCCTGCTGGGAAGACGCTACGGCGTCGTGACCACATTGGACCGGACGTGCGGGCTCATCGAAGACAGCCTGCACGCCGCGGGCGTCGCGCAGAACTGCGTCGGCGTCCTCGGTGCCGGGCTCGGGGTGCTCGAACTGACCGACGAACGCCGGACGGAATCGGCACTGCTGACCGCCGGACGGCGCGCCCGCGACGCGGGTGCGGAGGTCCTCGTCCTCGGCTGCGCGGGGATGACCGGCCTCGATCGCCGGATCTCGGCGATGCTGGACATCCCGGTGATCGACGGCGTCGCGGCCGCGGTCCGGCTGGCCGAATCCCTGGTGGCGCTGAACCTCAAGACCAGCCGGGCCGGCTCCTACGCCCGCCCACTCCCGAAAACCCGCCTCTGGCCCCGCGTTTAGTCCTCTGAATGCGGTAGTTGCACACGCAAGTACCGCATTCAGAGGACTAAACGCGAAAGGGGGCTAGTTGCCGTCGGCCGCGATACCGGGGGCCGGAGCCTGGGCATTGCCCGCGATGCCGTAGCGGCCCGCGCCGCCTTCGAGCTGCTCGCGCAGCGCCAAGATCGTGGTGACCCGGCCGGCCGCGGTCTCCGCGTTGTCCACAGTGGACAGGATCGAGGTCGACGAGGTGTCGGCGCGGACGACGCCGATCGCGCCGGTGCCGTCGGCGGATCCCGCGTCGCCCGCCAAGACGGTGCCCGCGCCGGAACGGTCCAGCTGCGCGGCGAACCGCGCGATGGTCGACGCACGGTCACCGGCGCCGTCCCCGGTGTACTTGGAACCGGTGAGCACGATCGCGAGCTGCGCGGGCTTCACGTCTCCGCCGGTCTTGAGGAAACCGCCGTCGGTGAGCCCGCCGAGCGCGGCCGCCAGCTCCACCGGCGTGGACTGCGGCTGCGCGTTGTCCTTGTTCAGCAACGCGACCGAGCCGAGCAGAGCGCCGGCGAGGGTGCCGGGGTCGCCCGCGGTCGGGAACTGGACACCGGCGGGCTGGAGCCGCGAGACGACGTCACGCAGCTGATCGGAGCGCATCGGGTCGGAGAACGCCTCGGTCAGCTGGATCTCCCCGGTGACGGCGGCACCCGCCTGGCCGACGAGCTGCTTGAGCGCGTCGCGGTCCGCGGGCTTCGCGTCCTCTGTGGTCACCAGCACCACCGAACGCTTGTCCAGCTGCCCGGCGACGACCTTCGGCCCCATCGCGCCGGCGAACGCGTCTGCGTCGCCGAGCCTGGCGTTGAGCGTGTTGCGCTGCGCCTCCAGATCCGCGACCTGGGAACCCAGATCCTCCTTCTGGCCGGCGAGACCCGAAAGCAGGGCACCGTTCAGTGCCGTGGACCCGAGCACCACCCCGAGGGCGAGCGCCAGGAAGCAGGCGGCGATGGAAACGATGTGGTACCGCAGTGAAATCACGTGAAGAGTCCCTTGCCCCAGGCGATGAACGAGTTCCAGGTGTCGCGGATCCAGTCGAGGTAGACCGAACCCACGTCGGACACCAGCAGTGCGGCCGCGACGGCCACCAGGGTCGCGACGACCAGCAGGACGATGGCGCCGATGGACACCCGGCTGCGGTGCAGGGTCGCGACCGCCTTGCCGTCGACCAGTTTCGTGCCGAGTTTGAGCCGGGTGAGGAACGTCGACGGGTTCGAGCCGGACCGGCCGTGGTCGAGGAACTCCCGCAGCGTCGCCTGGAAACCGACGGTGACCACCAGGCTCGCCTCGTGCGCGTCGGCCAGCAGCAGAGCCAGATCCTCGGCGTTACCCGTCGCCGGGAAGGTGACCGCGCCGATCCCGAGGTCCTGGATGCGCTCGACACCCGGCGCGTGCCCGTCCGGCTGCGCCGGGACCACGACCTCGCCACCGCTGCGCAGGGTCTCGGCGCCGATCCCGTGCGGGTCGCCGACGATGACGTCCGGCTGATATCCCTGCGCGCGCAGCGTGTCGGCCCCGGCGTCGACACCGATCAGCACCGGCCGGTGCTCGGCGATGTACTTCTTCAGCTTCTTGAGGTCTTCGGCGTGCCCGTTGCCGCCCGCGACCACGAGGGCGTGCCGGTCCTTGAGCGGCACCCGGATCTCCGGGACACCGACACCGTCGAGGATGAGGCTGCGTTCCCGGCGGAGGAATTCGATCGTGTTCGCGGAGAACGCCTCGAGCTGGGTGGACATCCCGGCCTTGGCCTCGATCATCTGGTCCGCGACGCTTTCCCGCGTCTGCTGGACACCCGAGCCGAGCTGCCGCTCTCCGATGTAGACGACGCCTTCGTGCAGGCGGAGTTTCGTGCCGTCCTTCACCTTGCGCAGCAGTTCACCGCCGACCGAATCGACGAGCGGGATCCCGGCCTCGAGCAGGATCTCCGGGCCCAGGTTGGGGAAACGGCCGGAGATCGAGGGCGAGGCGTTCACCACCGCCGCGACTTCGGCCTCCACCAAGGCATCGGCCGTCGACCGGTCGAGGTCGAGCTGGTCGAGGACGACGATGTCGCCGGGGCTCAGCCGGCGGAGCAGCTCGCGCGTACGCCGGTCGACCCTGGCGACGCCGGTGATCCCGGGGAGGGTCTCTTGGTTACGCGAGAGCAAGCCGGTGAGCTTCATGCGACCGATAGTGACAAATTCGCGCGGCCTTCTGCGTCCGCCACGCCGATGGAAACACGCCGATTAACCCACACTGGTTCGGCTACGGCCTCACGGAGGCGCGTTGCGAAAGTGGCTTTCGCAACCGCACCTGAGTGGTTTAAGCCCAGTGGTAGTGAAGGCCTCCTTCCCCACCCTGAAGGTAGGGAAGGAGGCCTTCACGGACTCGCTCAGGCAGAGGCTACTTCGTCTTCTTTCGCTTCCCACCGCGACGGGCCTTGGGCTTGTCCGGCGCGCTCTTGTCGGCCTCGGCGACGGCGAGCAGTTCTTCCGCGTGTGCCCGGCCGGTCTCGGTGCTTTCCATTCCGGCGAGCATGCGGGCGAGCTCGACGACACGCTCCGACTGTTCGAGCACGCGCACGCCGCTGCGGGTCACTCCGCCGCTGGTGCCCTTGTCCACCACCAGATGCTGATCGGCGAACGCGGCCACCTGCGGCAGATGCGTGACCACCAGGACCTGGTGACTGCGCGCCAGCCGCGCGAGCCGCCTGCCGATCTCGACCGCGGCCCGGCCGCCGACCCCGGCGTCGACCTCGTCGAACACCAGTGTCTGCACGGTGTCCGCGTGCGCGAGGACGACCTCGATCGCCAGCATCACGCGGGAAAGCTCACCACCGGAAGCGGCCTTGTGCACCGGGAGCGGCGGGGCGCCGTTGTGCGCCCGCAGCAGCAACTCGACGTCGTCGACGCCGTCGGGCCCGGCGTGCACGAGCCTGCCGCCGACCTTCACCGCGTGCGCGTCGCTCTCGTCGACCGCGCGCCGCTCGACGGTGATCTCGATCTCGGCCTGCCCCATGGCGAGCCCGGACATCTCGGCGGTGATCGCCTCGGCGAGTTCGGCGGCGGCCTCGACCCGCGCCTCCGACAGCGTGAGCGCGTGTTCCGCCAGCGTGACGGCGAGTTCGTCGCGGCGCTTGGCCAGCTCGGCCAACGCCTCTTCGGAGGTGTCCATCGTGGACATCCGGCGGCGGGCGTCGTCGGCCCAGGCGAGCACGCCGTCCACGTCTGCCGCGTATTTGCGCGTGAGCCGCTTCAGGTCCGCCTGGCGCGCGAGCACCTTCTCCAGCAACGCCGGGTCGGCGTCGAGCGTTTCGAGGTAGCTGCCCAGCTCGGTGCCCACTTCGGACAGCAGCACCGACGCCTCGTCCAACCGGGGCCCGAGTTCACGCAGCACGGCGTCTTCGGAACCGGTCAGATGGCGGCTCGCCTCCCCGATCAGCCCCAGCGCGCCGGGCGCGTCCGGATCCCCGTCCGCCGAACCGGCGACGGCGGCGTGCGCCGCGCTGGCCGCCGCCCGCAGTTCGTCGACCGCGGCGAGCCGCTTGATCTGCTCGGTGAGTTCCGTGTCCTCGCCCGGTTCCGGCGCGACGGCGTCGATCTCGGCGAGGCCGTGGCGCAACAGGTCGGCCTGCTGCGCCATCTCGCGGGAGCGGGTGGAACGCTCGGTCAGTTCGGCGACGACGGCGAGCCACTCGTCCCGGACCGCGCGGTACCGCTCGAGCGGTTCGGTGACGGCTTCACCGGCGAACCGGTCGATCACCGCGCGCTGCTCGGCGGGCCGCAGCAGCCGCAGCTGATCGTTCTGCCCGTGGACGGCGATCAGCTGCTCGGACAGATCGGCCAGTACCCCGACCGGCACCGAACGGCCGCCGAGGTGGGCACGGGACCGGCCGTCGACCGAGACCGCGCGCAGCGCGATGACACTGCCGTCCTCGTCGACCTCCGCCCCGGCGTCGGTGACGATCCGGGTGGCGCCCTCGGCACCGCCCAGCTCGAAGCGGCCTTCCACGAAGGCCTTCAGCATTCCCGTCCGCACCTTGGACACTTCGGCTCGGCCGCCGGAGAGCAGGTGCAACCCGCTGACGACCATGGTCTTGCCCGCACCCGTCTCACCGGTGACGACGGTGAAGCCCGCGTGCAGTTCCAGCAGGGCGTCCTCGATGACTCCGAGGCCCTGGATGCGCATCTCGGCCAGCACGACGCCCACCGTAGCGGCCCACCCCGACCATTCCCGCACCCGGCACGTCAGGAAAGGGTCGTTCAAGACAAAAAACGTCCTGAACGACCCTTTCCTGACATCCGTCAGCGAGCGTGCCGCTCCCGCCAGCCCTTGATCGGCAACGAGAACTTGTGTACCAACCGGTCGGTGAACGGGCCTTCCCACAACCGGACCAGGCGCACCGGCACCCGGCCGCAGGTGACCCGCACGGCCGCACCGGCGGGAAGATCGAAGGTCCGCGATCCGTCGCAGGTCAGGACGGCGGGCGAACCGTCCGGATCGATGGCGACGGTGATCTCCGAGTCCCGCGAGACGACCAGCGGCCGGGAGAACATCGCGTGCGCGTTGCTCGGGACCACCAGCAGGGCCTGGACGTCCGGCCAGATGATCGGCCCGCCCGCGGAGAACGCGTACGCCGTCGAGCCGGTCGGGGTGGCGCACAGGACGCCGTCGCAGCCGAAGGACGACACGGGCCTTCCGTCGACCTCGATGAGGGCGTCCAGCACGCGCTCACGCGAGCTCTTCTCGACGCTGGCCTCGTTGAGCGCCCAGGTGTTGACGGTCTCCTCACCGTCGACGGTCACGACGACATCGACGGTCATCCGCTCTTCGACCTGGTAGTCGCCGTCGACGGCACGCTGGACGGTGTCGGCGAGCTTGTCCGAATCGGCCTCCGCCAGGAAGCCGACCCGGCCGAGGTTCACGCCGAGGACCGGAACGCCGTTCGGCCTCGCCAGTTCCGCTGCCCGCAGCAGGGTGCCGTCGCCGCCGAGCACGAACACCAGCTCGGTGCCGGCGGCCGGGTCCTGCTCCGGCGCCATGACCGTGCACGGCGCGCCGATCCCGCCGTCGGCTTCCAGCATCTCCCGGACGTCTTCGTCGAGTACCCGGAGCCGCACACCCGCCTTGGCGAAACGGGCCGAAACCTCGCGTGCCGCGTCCCGGGTCGCGTCCCGGTCCGGGTGCACGACCAGCAGCACCTCGCGATCGCTCATTGGGGTCCCTCCAGGACTGCGGTCCGGACGAGCCGCTCGGCGTCGGTGCCGTCGGTCTCCCCCGCCCCACGGGTAAGCCAGACGAAGTATTCGACGTTCCCCGACGGCCCGGGAAGCGGGCTCGCCACGACGCCGCGCAGGCTCAGATCCAGTTTTTCGGCCTCGGCGAGCACACCGAGCACCGATTCGGCGCGCAGCTCCGGGTCCCGGACGACGCCGCCGCTGCCGAGCCGGTCCTTGCCCACCTCGAACTGCGGTTTCACCATCGGCACCAGATCCGCGCCGTCCCGCGCGCAGGCGGCCAGCGCGGGCAGCACGAGTTTGAGCGAGATGAACGAGAGATCCCCGACCACGAGGTCGACCTGCCCGCCGAGGTCTTCCGGGGTCAGGTTGCGCACGTTCGTCTTGTCCAGGACGACCACGCGGTCGTCGGTGCGCAGGCGCCAGTCCAGCAGGCCGCGGCCGACGTCGGCGGCGATCACCGTGGCGGCGCCGTTGCGCAGCAGGACATCGGTGAAGCCACCGGTCGAGGCGCCCGCGTCGAGACAGCGTTTTCCCTCGGTGGAAAGACCTTGCGGGGTGAAAGCTTCGAGCGCGCCGAGCAACTTGTGCGCGCCACGCGAGGCCCAGCCGGGGTCGTCGCCGTCGCGCACCACGATCGGCGCGCCGGACTCGACCCCAGTCGCGGGTTTGGTGGCCACCATGCCGCGCACGGTGACCTTGCCTTCGGCGATCAGCGCCGACGCCTGCTCCCGGGAACGGGCGAGTCCCCGCCGGACGAGCTCCGCGTCCAGGCGGGCGCGTTTGGGCACGCGGTCAGACCTTGTCGATGGTGGACAGCGCCACCGTCAGCTCGGTGTGCACGGCCTCGAACCGGTCGACGTGCTCCGAGAGCGGAAGCGCGGCGAGGTCGTCGAGACCCGCCACGGCTTCGTCGATCCCGGCTCGGGGATCCGTGTCCTGCTGCGCGAACTGATCGGCCTGGACCGCCGGTGGCCCGGGCACCGGCGGAGGGCCCGGCACCGGCGGTCGCGGCACGGGGTGGAAGTGGTCTTGCACCCCACCAAGTTAGCAGCGCTGGTCAGCCGAGGCGCAGCTCGGCGAGCGCGGCGCGGGCGGTGTCGCCCACACCACGGACCTCGGTGATCCCCGAGTCCCAGGCCGCCGCGCACAACGCGCGCAACAGGTCGAGGGAGTCGCCATCACCGTCGGCTTCGAGCACGTCACCCTGTGCGGTGACGCGCCAGCCGTCCTTGGGCCCGATTTCGAGAAGGTCCGCGCGGCTACCCAATCCGGACAGGTCCCACGCGAGGTAGCGCGGACGCTCCTCGGGCCTCGCCGAGATCAGGGATGCCGCGTCGGCGACGCCGGTCAGGACGCAGAGCGCGTCGATCCCCGCCGCGACGGCGCCCTCGATGTCGGTGTCCAGCCTGTCGCCCACGACGAGGGCACGCTCCGCACCCGCGTCCCGTGCCGCCGTCGTGAACAGCCCCGGCGCGGGCTTGCCGGCCACCAGCGGTTCGACGCCGGTGGCGGTGCGCAACGCGGCCACCATCGACCCGTTGCCCGGGAGCAGTCCGCGTTCGCTGGGCAGGGTCGCGTCGACGTTGGTCGCCACCCACAGCGCGCCCGCGCGGATGGCGAGGCACGCCTCCGCGAGAGCGGCCCAGGTGTTCTGCGGCGAGTGCCCTTGCACCACAGCGGCCACGTCCGGACCGGCTTCCCGGATCGTCTTCAGGCCGACGGACTCGATCTGGGCTGCCAGCGAGTCCGTGCCCACGACGAGAACCACCGCGCCCTGAGGCAGCCGCTCACCCAGCAGGGCGGCGGCGGCCTGAGAGCTCGTGTGGACCTCTTCGGGGGTGGCGGGCAGTCCGAGTGCCTCCAGGTGTGCGGAGACCTCCGCGGGTGCCTTGGAGGCGTTGTTGGTCACCCAACGGACGGCCGTGCCGTGGTCCCGAAGTGCCCGGAGCGCTTCCGGTGCGCCCGGGACCACGGTGCTGCCGTGATAGACCGTGCCGTCGAGGTCGAACAGGACCGCGTCGTACCCGGCCGACAGGGCGTCAGCCATTCGTGAGCTCCGCGGCGCGCTCGGCGGCGTCGGTCTCGTCCTCCTCGTCGGCCTCTGCCGCGTTCAGGAACCAGCGGATCGCCTCGTCCTTGCGGTCCGCGGCGGCGAGGTTGTCGGCGTAGGCGTAGAACAGCCGGGCGCTCCACGGGTCGCGCTTCTCCGCCTTGAGGTCGTCACCCTGCAGGGAGACGACGGCGGCGTCCAGCTGACCGAGGTCACGCCGCGCGCCGGCCGCGACGATCGCGAGCTCGATCTGGGTCGCTTTGGACAGGCGCTCCTTGTCGACCTCCTTCGCGAGGTCGAGGGCCCGCTCCGGGCGACCGATGGCACGCTCGGCGTCGGCGATGATCGCGATGTGGTCGTCGGCCCGGGTCATCCGGCGGACGGCCCGCAGCTCGGACAGCGCCTCGGACCAGTTGCCCGCGTGGTAGGCGACCAGGCCGAGCGCCTCACGGACGATCGGGACCCGCGACGCCTTGGCCTTCGCGTACTTGGCGTGCTCCATGGCGGCTTCGGGATCCTCGTCGACGAGGCCACCGGCCGCGACCAGGTGCTTGCCGACGGTTTCCGCGAGTGCCTTGGGCAGGGTGCGGAGTTCCCGGCGGACTTCTTCGTCGAGGTCGGAGAACTCGATACCTTCGGGCAGCTCGGGAGCCTCGAGCAGCTCACGCGCCAAGGTCTCGTCGTCGACAGGCCTGTCCTCGGTGCGCGGAGACGAACGGAAGTCCTTGCGGCCTTCGGAACGGTCACGCTGGGGACGGTCGTCGCGCTTGCGGTCGAAGCCGCCGCGCTTGTCGTCGTACCGCTTCTCCGGCCGGTCGGACGAGCGGCGGTCGGGACGGTCGCCGGACGGACGGTAGGCACCGCGCTTGTCGTCACCGCGCTTGTCGCGGTCGCCGAAGCTCTTGCGCTCGTAGCCACCACCGCTGGGACGGCGGTCGCCGCTGTAGCCGCCGGAACGGGAGCCACCGCGGTCATCGCGATAGGACGGACGCCGGTCGTCACCGCCACCCCGATTGTCACGGTCGCCGTAGGACTTTCCCTGGGGGCGTCCTTCGTAACGGTTGCCGGACGGGCGGTCGTCGGAACGGCCGCGGTTGTCCGAGCCGTAGCCGGAACGAGCCGGGCGGCTGTCGGAGCGCTTCTCGTACCGGCCCTCGGAACGGTTGTCCGAACGGCTGTCCGACCGATTGTCGGAGCGGTTGTCGGAGCGGTTGTCGTAGCTACGCTCGGGACGGCTGTCGGACGAGCGGTAACCACCGCGGTCGCCACCCCGGTTCTCGGACCGGTAGCCCCCACGGTCACCGCCGCGATTGTCACTGCCGCGGTTGTCACGGTTGTCGCCGCCGCGGTATCCACCGCGGTCGCCGCCACGGCTGTCGGACCGGTAACCGCCACGGTTGTCGCTACCCCGGTTGTCCGAGCGGTAACCGCCACGGTTGTCGCCACCACGGTTGTCCGAGCGGTAACCGCCGCGGTCGCCGCCCTTGTAGTCGCGGCTGTCGCGCCGGTCGTCGGTGCGGAAGCCGCCGCGACGATCGTTGTCGCGGCCACCGGACCGGTCGTCACGACGGTCGCCGGCACCAGGGCCACGACGGTCGTCGTTGTTGTAGCGCGGACGGCTCTCGTCGCGTCCCTGACCTGTGAACCGGCTGCCACCGGAGCGCTGGTCACGGGAGCCGTCGCCGCCGCGCGCGGGCTTGCCGGCGTAGCTGCCACCGGAACCGCGGGCGCCGCGATCGTCCCTGCGCGGGCGGCCCTGGTAGCCGCCATCGCGGCCGCCCCGGTCCTGCCTGCCGCCGGCGGAACCGCGCCGGTCACCTCGCTGCGCGTCAGACCGGCCTCCGCGGGGACTGTCGTCCCGGCGACCCGACCGGCCGGACGCGCCATCATCTGAGTCACGTCGACCGAACTCGGACACCTGGCCTCCTGCCACTATTGAAAAGTTTCGACACTTGCGCCCACCCGTCAGGTGAGCCAACGGACCATTCTAGTCGGTCCATGGACATGAAAAGAGACAGGGCCCTGACCGGGGAGAACCTGTTGGGGTTCTCAACCCTGGTCAGGACCCTGTCCTGAAGTTAGTCCGGCGGTGTCCTACTCTCCCACAACCCTTCGGTTGCAGTACCATCGGCGCTGTCAGGCTTAGCTTCCGGGTTCGGAATGGGACCGGGCGTTTCCCTGACGCTATAACCACCGAAACACTATGAAACAACCACTACCCACCGATACTGCTGGTGGTTGTGTGGTGTTTCAGAGCTGTAGAGTGGATGCGTAACATCTTCGTGGGCAAGTCCTCGGCCTATTAGTACCAGTCAACTCGACAACACATTA
>NZ_JBWKEA010000009.1:95572-308908 GCF_056435685.1 Amycolatopsis sp. NPDC043885 | reverse complement strand
GTCCGGTTGATGTCAACATGTGCGGGTTGGAAGAGGTTCGGGAGTGGCGTTTCGGGTTAGAACCCGAAACGCCACTCACGACCACCCCGCGCCGACCACGCCACGTTTGCCTTACCCCTTATAACTCCACGCCGCCACCCGTGACCAGGGGCCACTGGGATGGCCTCTTTTTCGATTCTGCGGCGAACAGCAGACTGTGACGGCCCGAAGCCACGGTCTGTGCTCTACGGCACCCGAACCGGGCGCGAAACACCACGCAATGATGGAAAGGTCTCCTGTTGAGCGACGGACTCGATTTTGTCACTTTGTTCCGCAACCGGGTTGCCGAAAACGCCGACAAGCGTGCGCTCGTCTTTCTCCGGGAGTCAGGGACCGGCATGACCGAAGAGAGCGTGACATATCGCGATCTCGATTCGAGGGCCAGGCGTGTCGCGATCTGGCTGCGGGAGAACACCGAACCGGGTGAGCGAGCGATCCTGCTGTTCCCGCCTGGACCAGAGTTCGTTATCGGCTTTCTGGGATGCCTCTACGCCGGCGTCATCGCGGTACCCGCGCCGCTTACCGCATCAGGCGGGAATGGCGCTGCTCGTTCCCGGGCCCTCGCGCACGATGCTCAAGCGAGCGTGATTCTCACCGAAAGCAGCTACGCGGCGACCATTCGCGACTGGCTTGATCACCACGTCCTGCCCCGCCGGATGCGTCACGCCGCGACGGACATGCTTCCCGCGGCCTCGCCGCGTGCGTGGTTCCCCGTCAAACTGACCTGGCAGACGACCGCGTTCCTCCAGTACACGTCGGGCTCGACCGATCGGCCCAAGGGAGTCGTGGTCACTCAGGGGAACCTGATGAGCAACCAGCACCTCATCCAGCAGTCACTGGGCACGGGCCGGGATGACTCGCTGGTGGGCTGGCTTCCGCACTTCCACGACATGGGTTTGATCGGGCAGCTGCTGCATCCGCTCTACTTGGGTGGAACTACGCAGTTCATGTCCCCGATGACGTTCCTGATGCGTCCACACCGGTGGTTGTGGGCGGTCAGCCGCTACCGCGGCACCGTGAGTGTCGCACCGGACTTCGCCTTCAGGTTGGCTACGGACAGGGTCACCGACGATCAACTCGCCGAACTGGATCTGTCTTCACTGCGTGTGCTCTGCAACGGATCCGAGCCCGTGCGGCACGACTCACTGAAGGCCTTCATCGAGCGGTTCCGGCCCGCCGGACTGGATGAACGCGCGATCCTTCCGTGCTACGGGCTCGCCGAGTCGACTCTCTTCGTCACAGGTACCAAGGGCCGGGGAATGGTGACCCGCGCGGTGGACGCCCAAGCGCTGGAACGAAACGAACTGAAGGACGCGGATTCGTCGGCGAACAGCAGTGTTCTGGTGAGCTGTGGAACGCCATCGGGGGTCACGGTCCGAATCGTCGACCCGCTGACCCGGAGGCCCTTGCCGGACGGTCAAGTGGGTGAGGTCTGGGTACGCGGCGGCAGTGTGGCGGCGGGATACTGGAACCAGCCGATGGAGAGTGTGCAGACGTTCCGTGCGACGGCCGCCGACGGTGACTACCCCTTCCTCCGTACCGGAGACCTCGGCGTGCTGGACGGCGGCGAACTCTATGTGACCGGCAGGCTCAAGGAGCTGCTGATCGTCAACGGCCGCAACCTCTACCCGTGGGACATCGAGCGAACAGCCCACCTGGCCCATCCCGCGCTGGGCAAGGGAAGGGCCGCCGCCTTCGCCATCGGCGAGCGCTGGGATCAAGTGGTTCTCGTACACGAAGTGAGCGCGGCGCGGTTGCGGGAGGCCAGTGCCGACGAACTCGCCGCGCTGGTGCGGCGCAAAGTGCGAGCCGACCTGGACGTCCAGTTGGCCCACGTGGTCATAGTGCGCTCCGGCGCGATCGCGAAGACGACCAGTGGCAAGGTGCAACGACGGCTGATGCGGGAGAAGTTCCTCTCCGGGCAGCTGAAGTCCCATCCGGCGTCCTCGACCACCGTGACCTTCGCCGACTCGAAGGTGGGTCGATGAAGTACCGGCCTTGGGAGCCCATACAGCGTTTGGAGCCGGTCCTCGGAAACCCCGAGGACCAGGGTCAGGAATTCGGCTATGCCCAGCTTGCCGCGCTAGACCACTCCGGCGAATTCCCGCATGGTGTCTGCCGGTACTTGGACGAACTCGGTCTGGGCCGGTACTACGTTCCCGCGCACCACGGCGGCCTGCTCACCAGCTATGAAACCACCGCGCATTTGGTGCGGATGCTGGCGAGGCGGGACATGGGAGTCGCCGTCGCGCACGCCAAGACCTACCTCGGTGCCGTTTGCGTCTGGATTGCCGGGAACCGATCCCAATCGACTTCCCTCGGCCGCATGATCACCGCCGGCGTCCCGGTGTCCTGGGGCCTCACCGAGCGGGATCACGGGAGCGACCTGGCCGGCGGCGAACTGGTCGCGGAGAAGTCGGGTTCCTCATACCGGTTGCGGGGTGAGAAGTGGCCGATCAACAACGCGACCAGGTGTGGCGTGATGTGCGTACTGGCGCGGACCGATTCTCTGGGTGGGCCGCGGGGTTTCAGTCTCTTCCTCGTCGACAAATCCACGCTGCCCGGCAGCTACCGATATCTGCCGAAAGTTCGCACGCTGGGCAATCGGTGCGCTGATGTCAGTGGAATCGTGTTCTGTGACGCCGAAGTTCCGGCGGATGCGCTGATCGGCACCGAGGGCTCCGGGCTGGAGAACGTCCTCAAGGGGCTACAGGTCACCCGGACGTTGTGTTCCGCACTGTCCCTCGGCAGCAGCGATCACGCGCTCCGGATCGCCATCGACTTCTTGGAGAACAGTAGCCGGGATGGCCGCACCGTCATCGATCTCCGGCGAGCGAGGAGGACCATAGCACTCGCGTACGCGGATCATCTGCTGGCGGAAGCGCTTTCCGTCGTGGCCGTTCGCTCCGTCCACACGCTCACCTCCGAACTCGCTGTGATCGCCGCCGTCACGAAGTACCTCGTCCCCACCCGCACGGAGGCGGCGATCGCGCGCCTGCGGCACTTCATGGGACCGGCCGCGCTTCACCAGGACGACCAGCGCCGGGGCAGCCTCGGCAAGGTCGAACGCGACCATCGCGTCGTCTCACTGTTCGACGGCAACACCGTGGTCAACCTGCATTCGCTGATCAGCATGTTCCCACTCCTTTCCCGGGCGCGCGACAAGCGGCTCGCTCCGGACCACGAAGGGCTCGCGGCATGCTGCGAGCTGTCCCGGCCGACACCACCGGCCAAACTCGACAGGCTGGCTCTGATACCGCGAAACGGAGCGAGCTTTCTGCTCGCGGCGGAATCGTCGATTTCGAAGATCGCCGCGCTCGCGAACGACAACCCATTGCTCATACCACTCGCCGCAACGGCAAAACGGCTGGGCGAGGCATTGGACGAACTGTGGATGGACATCGCCGAGGAACCTTTGTCCGGAACGGACATCTCGAACCGCCTCTTCGCTGTCGCCAAGCGTTCCGCCCTCTATTTCGCCGGCGCGGTAGCGATCGAACTGTGGTTGCGAAACCATCGAGAAGTACCGGTACGGCGTCCCACGGGACGTCCGAGGCAGGCCGAAGATCTGCTGTGGCGTAACGGTGTCTGGCTTCATGCAGCGCTATACCGGATCCTGGCCGCGACCGGCGACCGGCACGGCGCCGTCGCCACCCCGCCGTTCGACGTGCTCTTCGACGTCTTGGCCGACCAGGTGAAGGACGAGCGACTTCCGTCGCTCTTCGGTTTTCAGCTCGCCGAGGCGACGACCGCGGGGACCCCGAGCAGTTACGGCAAGCTGTCATGACAGTGGATCTCGAGACCGAGTTCGGAGATCCGTATCTGCCCGGAAACCCGCTCGGACACAATGCCATCATCGAAGCGGACGAACGAGGCGAGGTCTTCGAAGCCGGCGAGGAACTCCTCGATTGCTTGTCCCTCAATGCCGAGTTCGTGCCACCGCGGCTGGGTGGCAGGCTGGGCACCGCGGACGAATTCATCAGACGTTTGCGACCGGTGTTCCGGCGTGACGCCGCCCTGGGCATCGGCTACGGGGTGCCGACACTGCTGGCGTCTCTCAACGTGTGGCTCGCGACGGACAACGCCCAGCAGCAGAATGCCCTTGCCGAGAGGATCTTGGGCGGGAGCAAGGTCTGCCTGGCCCATGGGTCACCGGGAATGTACCCGGACCCGGCCGCACTCGAGCTCACGGCTCGTGAGCGAGGCGACCGGTACGTCCTCGACGGACACGCCGGTCTCGTCTTCAATTCCGACCGTGCCGACAGCGCTGTCGTCATCGCGCGAACGGCCTACACCCAGAATCAGCGCTCGAGGTCGCTCCTGCTCGTCGACTTGACGGCGCTGCCCGACGAGAGCCGACGGAGATCACCCAGGGTCCGCACCCTCGGGCTGCGAGATTGTCATCTCGGTGGACTGGAGTTCAGCATGTGCCCCGTCCCGCGGGACAGCCTCATCGGCTGGTCGGGCATCGGCGCCAGTCTCTCGCGTCGCTCTTCCGAGATCGGCGGCTGTCTGACCACGGGACTGTCTCTCGGCATGCTCGACGCCAGTCTTTTCACCGTGTTGCGTTTCGCGCTTCACCGCCGGCTCTACGGCCGGGCCGTCAGCGACATGCCCCATGCCAAAGCGACCATCGCCGGCGCGTTCGCCGATTTGCTGGTCGCCGATTGCCTCGTCACTACGGCGGCCCGGGCCCTGCATCTACTACCGGGCCATTCCCGGGCCTACGCGGCGGCTACTCGGTATCTGGTCCCGCTGTTGATCGAAAACGCGATGAACGAGTTGTCAGTGGTCCTCGGCGCGAGGTATTACCTTCGCGAGGGGGAACATGCGATCTTCGGCAAACATTTCCGTGATCTTCCATCCCTGAGCTTGGTCTACCCGGACCACACGCCCGATGAGATCACCATCGCGGCGCACCTGCCCGCCTTTGCCCACGCGCAGCGCCATCCCTCGAGTTCGGCCGAATCGATGTCCATCTTCACCCCGGACACGACGCTGCCCCCGCTCGAGCACAACCCGCATCCGACGCGCGCGCAGGGCGATCCCCTGCTCGCCTGCCTTGAGCCCTGGCTGGGCGAGTTGCGTGGTGAGACGAGGACGACCACGGACCTCTCGACCATCGCCACCCTCCTGCTCACCGAGTTGGACCACCTCGCGACCCACGTCAGCCGAGCCCACGTTTGGCAGCTGGACCCGGCGAACAATACGGACGGCGGAACGCTGTCGGAACGCTATGCGATCTTGCTGGCAGCGACCGCATGCCTGGGCATCTGGCGGCACAACAGAGATCGGCGTGTACTGGCCGGCTCGGCTTGGATCCGGGTCGCTCTGCGACGGCTGCTCGGCCGGCTCATGCCCGGAACCCCGCCCGGCGCGAGTGAACTGGACGACGAGCTGTTCACCGAGCTGCTCACCCGCGCGGCCGAAGAGACCAGCTTCTGCCTCGACGAAGACCCCGTCCGCCGAACGCTGCCTCGTTGAGTGGCGAACCGCCCTCCCCCACGACAAGGACAAGATCATGCCCGCAAACGAAATAGCCAGGTGGCTCATCCAGAAGGTCGCGAGCTATCTCGCGATGGAGCCGGACCGTATCGACATAGCCCGTCCGCTCGCCGAGTACGGACTCACTTCGGTGTACGCGCTCACCTTGTGCGGAGAAATCGAAGACCACTTCGGCGTACCGGTCGAACCGACGCTGGCGTGGGACTACCCGACCGTGACCGCGATGTCCGAGTACCTGCGCACCCAGTTGGCGGCGCCGCGATGACATGGGGAGCAGGACCGATCAGTCCCGTGGCCGTGGTCGGCATCGATTGCCGATTCCCTGGAGCGCCTGACAAGAACGCATTCTGGGATATGCTGCTCAAAGGTGATCATGGAATCACCAGGATTCCCTCCGACCGATGGGACGCTGAGGCGTTCTATTCAGCCGAAGGTAAACCGGGAACCATGAACACCACGATGGCAGGCTTTCTCAGCGACCCGGCGTCCTTCGATCACGAGTTCTTCGGTATCTCACCGCATGACGCGCGCGAAATGGACCCTCAGCAGCGCCTCCTGCTCCAGACGAGCTGGCGTGCGATCGAGGACGCCGCCATCGACCCGGCGTCGTTGGCAGGCAGCCGGACGAGTGTCCACGTCGGAATCATGTCCAGTGAATGGGCCATGCTGCACATGGCGGACTACGCGGAGATAACCCCGCAACGGGGCACGGGCAACGGCTACCACATGGCGGCGAACCGTATTTCCTACCACCTCGATCTCAAGGGGCCGAGCGTGGCGGTGGACACGGCCTGCTCGTCGTCCCTCGTGGCCGTACACCTCGCTATCGCCGCGTTGTCCGCCGGCGACTGCGACCTCGCGATCGCGGCCGGCGTCAACATCATCCTGACTCCCGCGCTTTCGATCTTCTACACGCAGGCGGGTCTGTCCGCGGCGGACGGGGAGTGCAAGCCGTTCAGCGCTCACGCCGATGGGATCGGCCGGGGCGAGGGGGTAGGCGTGGTCGTGCTGCGTCGGCTGAGTGACGCGATCGCCCACAAGCAGCCCATCTACGCGGTCATCGAAGGGTCCGCGGTCAGTCACGACGGCCGAAGCAATGGCGTGACGGCACCGAACCGATGGTCACAGCAACAGGTCATCGGTAACGCGTACGCCCGCGCCGGAGTAAGGCCCGGCGAAGTCAGTTTCGTCGAGGCACACGGAACAGGCACCACGCTCGGCGACATGATCGAAGTCCAGGCTCTCGGCGCTGTGCACGCGGGTGAACGGGAACAACCTTGCGCGCTCGGTTCCGTGAAGGGGAACATAGGCCATACGGAAGGAGCGGCCGGCGTCGCGGGGTTGATCAAGACTTGCCTCGCCTTGGATCGTCGAATACTGCCGCCAAGCAGGCACAGCGACGACGAGAACGCCGATCTGCGCTTGGACCAGCACGGCCTGTG
Organism: Amycolatopsis sp. NPDC043885; assembly: GCF_056435685.1. Lineage (NCBI taxonomy): Bacteria > Bacillati > Actinomycetota > Actinomycetes > Pseudonocardiales > Pseudonocardiaceae > Amycolatopsis > Amycolatopsis sp. NPDC043885. The sequence goes on along the minus strand of NZ_JBWKEA010000009.1, from coordinate 301,922 downwards.
GCTGGCCCGGCTGCCGATGCGGTTGCCCGCCGAGGGCACGGTTCGCGGCGCGGTGAGCAGTTTCGGCTTGGGCGGTACCAATTCTCATCTGGTATTGGCGACTCCCCCGGTCGCGGACCGCCGGCCGGAACGAGGTGGTGCGGGTGTGCTGACCGTCTCGGCCGGCACTCTCAAGGCGCTGCGGCGCAACATCGCCGCCCTCGCCGAGGTGATCGATCGCGAGCCGTCGGAACGTCTGCCTCAGATCTGCCACAGCACCAACCTCGTGAAGACCTCCCTCAAGCACAGGTGGGCCTTGCCCGCCTGGAATCGTGAGAAACTCAAAGCCGACCTGCGCTCGCAGATCGGCGATCCTCGAATGCCGGTCGGCAGCGGGTATGCCACTCCGAAGGTGATCTTCCTGTTCACCGGCCCCGGCGCCCAATACCCCCGGATGACCCGCGCACTGTACGACAACCTTCCCGCTTACCGCGATCGGTTCGATGAGGTCGACTCGGCCATGCGTCCGTATTTCGGCCGGTCGATAGCCTCCGTGGTCATTGACGACATGTGCCCCGACGGCGCCTCCATTCACAACCCCGGGCTGGCCCAGCCCGCATTGTTCGCGGTCGGGTATGCGCTGGGCGCCACCCTCCGGGACCTCGGCGTGTGGCCGGAGGCGATGCTCGGGTATGGCATCGGCGAGTACGCCGCCGCAAGCCTCGCGGGGGTGCTGTCGCTATCCGCCGCCTGCAAGATCGTCGTGGCGCTCGCCGCATCGGTCCAGAAATTGACCGACTACGGCGCCATGGTCGCCATCGAGGCGACGGCCGCTCAAGTGCAACCGCACGTCGATGCCGAGCCGCATGTCGCGATCGCCGCGTTCAACGGCCCTCGCGACTTGATCATCGGAGGTGACGCCGACGCCATCACCCGGCTCAGCGGCACGCTCAGTGAAGCCGGCATCGTCACGAAGCCGGTGCTCGGCGCGCCTGCCTTGCATTCGCCACTGATGGGGCCGATGGTGACCGAGTTCAGCAGGACCGCCGACGGTATCACCGCTCATCGTCCGGCCGTCCCGATCGCGTCGACCGTGCACGGCCGTCTCGTCACAGACGATGAGCTGGGCTCCGCCTACTGGGTCGAGCAGGTCACCGCCCCGGTCCGGTTCGATGCCGCACTCGGCGCGGTACGTGCACTTACGCCGACCCACCTGATCGAGATCGGTCCCACGTCGGTCGCCTCCGACCTCATCCGGCGCGCCGATCCCGGCCATGAGATGGCCATCCTCACGCCGTGCCCCGGCGAGGCGGCCACCGGCCACGAGGTCGCCCAGGTACTGGCCTCGTTGTATCGCGATGGGCACACCCCGCGCTGGCAGCGGCTGTACACCAAACAACAGCAGGTGCCTTGGCGGCTGCCGCCATACCTTTTCGACGATCAATCCCTTCCTTTACCCGTCACGACCACCCGGCGCGCGAACATCGAAGGTGGCGCGACGGCCCCTGCCCCTGCCCCCGCCCCTGCCTCCGAATCGATCGTCGAGCGAACGCTCGCGGCGCTGGCGGAGGTCGGTGGGTACGCGACGGCCGACCTGGCGATGGACGCCCGGCTGCTCGACGACCTCGGGTATGACTCGCTCACCCTGATCCGGTTGAGCGACCGGCTCACGACGATCCTTCCCCTCGACGGGTCGATGGATCTTTCCGAACTCCCCCAGCTCGAAACCGTGAGGGACGTTGTCTCGTACATCTCCTCGCGGCACAACGCTTCCTAGAGAGGAACGACCATTGCCCGCGGCACACATCGTGTCCACCGGAACGGCCTTGCCCGGCGACGCGATCGACAACGAGGTCATGGCCAAGAAACTCGGCATCAGCGCCGAGTGGATCGAAATGTTCATCGGAACCAGGAAGCGGCACTTCGCGATCGACCTGGAAACCGGCAAGCCTACGCACACGCTGGCGGATCTCGGTGCGCAAGCCGGTGCTCAGGCGCTCGCCAGAGCGGGTCTTGAACCCGAAGAACTGGACTTCGTCATTCTGGCCACGGCCACTCCCGACACACTGATGCCCGCGACCGTGAACCTGATCGCCAGCCGGCTCTGCGTCAATCACGTCTCCACGTACCAGCTCCAGTCCGGCTGTGCCGGTGCCGTGCAAGCGTTGGACCTCGCTCGACGACTACTCGATGACCAGCACCGTCTCGGACTGGTCATCGGTGGCGACGTCAGCGTGAAACACTTCGTCGCCGACCGGGAAATGCAGGGCCTGCCCACCGCCGAACTCGTCAACTACCTCCTGTTCGGCGATGGTGCGGGCGCCGTCGTGGTCACGGCGGATGCCGTGCCGGGGGCGATCGTGCTGCGCCAGGTGCTCAACCGGTTCACCGGGCTCGGCCGCGCACCCGGGCAAGTCGTGCGCTGGTTCGGTGCGGGAGATCTGGCCCGTTCGCAGTCCGAGCCAGACCCGCCGTTCGAAGAGGACTACAAGGCGATCGAGGAGCAAGTACCACTGCTGGCCAAGGAAGCTCTCGACGAGATCCTGTCCTCGACGGACTGGGATCGGGAGTCGATGTCTTATCTGCTGCCTCCGCAATTGTCAGGACGCATGACCAGCAGGATCACCTCCGATCTCGCCCTTGGTCACGCGACGGAGATCAGTTGCGTCGCGGAAACCGGCAACACCGGTAACGCCACACCGTTCTTCCAGCTCGATCTGCTCTACGACCGAATCCGGCCTGGCGAACGTGCGGTCGCGATCGCGATCGAGTCCAGCAAATGGATCAAAGGCGCATTCACCGTGGAGGGAAAGTGACGACGGCCACCACGACCCAGTTGCTCGGCAGGTGCCCGGCACCCGGCGACGTCCGCCTCAGCCACCTGCACGCCACCGGAGAACTCATCGACAGCTACACCGCGGTGCCCGGGCTGCTGGCGGGTTTGGACGAAGCCGCCCTCCTTCGCGCCGGAACCGTGCTGTCCCAAGTGCACCCCGATGCCCTGATCCGACGTCATCCCGACCTTCCCGAGGCGACCGTGGCGATCACCGGAAGCTCCACCATCCGGCCGCTGGTGTCGCCGTTGAGCGCACAGCTGGCCCGGCATGGTTTCATTCCGCGCATACAGGTCGGCGGTTACGGCCAGTACGCGATCGAACTCCGGGAAACGCACAACGAGCTGTTCGCGACCGAACCCGATGTCACGGTGTGTCTGCTGGACGCCGACGCGGTGTTCCGGCGGATCCGGACTCCCTGGACACCGACGGATGTCCGGTACGCGCTGCGGCAGCTGAGCACGTCGCTCGAGGAGATCACCGACGCGTATCAAACCAGGCACACCGGCACGTTGGTCTTCAACACGGTTCCGCTGCCTTGGTACTGGGCCGCTCAGCTCATCGACCACCGTTCGCGTGCGCTGCTCGGTGCCGCGTGGCGGGAATTCAACGCGCATCTGCTCAGGTTCTCCACGAACCGGCCGGGGGTGCTGGTCGTGGACACCGAACCGCTGCTCGGCGAGTCCGGTGTCCTCGCCGACCCCCGGGCGAGCAGCTACGCCAACGTCCACTTCTCGGACGAGTTCTTTTCCGCCTATGCCAAGGAAATCGGCCATGTGGTGCGATCGCTCACCGGGCGCACCGGAAAGTGCCTCGTGGTGGATCTCGATGGCACGTTGTGGGGTGGAAGCCTCGCCGACGACGGCCCGAACGGTATCGAAGTCAGCGAGGGTTTCCGGGGTGAAGCCTTCCGCTCCTTCCAAGCGGCCGTGAAACAGCTCAGCTCCCAGGGTGTGCTGGTCGCCGTGTGCAGCAAGAACGACGAGGAAAAGGTCCTCGAGGTGTTCAAGCAGAACCCAGACCTGGTGCTACGTGCGGACGACATCGTGGCGATGGCCATCAACTGGGGTTCCAAACCCGGCAACCTGACCGAGATCGCCGACAAGCTGGGCATTGACGTGAGCAGCCTCGTCTTCGTCGACGATTCGGCGGCCGAACGTGGCATGGTTCGCGGTGCCTTGCCCGGTGTCCCGGTGATCGAGGTCGACGCCGACGAGCCCGCGCTGCATGTTCGCCGCCTTCTCGCCGACCGCTGGTTCGTCACCGACGAGATCACCCAGGCCGACCGAACCCGCGTTCAGCGCTATCTGACCGAGCGGAAACGCGTGCAACTCCGCGAACAGGTCGAATCGAAAGCCGAGTACCTGGCCGGCCTTGGGACCACGGTAGAACTGTTTCATGCCGGCCACGGCAACGCCGGGCGGGTCGCACAGCTGACCCAGCGCACCAACAGGTTCAATCTCACGGCGGACCGCCTGGACACCGCGGCCGTGCTCGACCTGATCGCGGGCCAGGACACCGAGGTGATCGCGGTCCGCTGCACCGACAGCTTCGGCGAATACGGGACGGTCGGCGCGGTCTTCACGCGCCGACGAGGTCCGGAGCTTCGAATCGACAACTTTGTCCTGTCCTGCCGCGTCCTGGCCCGGGACGTCGAGACCGCCTGCCTGCGGGCGATCCTCCGCCAAGCGGCACAGGCAGGGGTCACAAAGGTCACCGCCGCGTTCCGTCTGACCGGGATGAACGACGCGGTCAAGGACTTCTATCCGTTGAACGGGTTCATCGCCGATCCCGACTGCGAAGACGCCGATACCGGGTTCGTGCACGACCTGAGCACGGTGCCGCCGAACCCATCTCACATCGAGCTCATCGTGCGGCTGAACGAACTTCTCGGCGATCGGGCGGCCAAATGAGTATCGACGAATTCCTGGAGATCGTGGGCAGGGAATGCGGTCTGTACCTCACCAAGGACGATCTGCGGACCGATTTCGACCAGTTGCCGCGGTGGGATTCGTTCCACTTGCTGAAACTGCTGTCCGCGTTCGAAGCCGCGACCGGCCGGCTCCTGTCCGCCACCAGCTTTCTCGAAGCACGCAGCCTGGCCGACCTCCACGCACAGGTGGGAGCGACCAAATGACGACGATCCGGTGCCTGCCCGCCGCGCGACGGCATACCTGGCACTTCCTCCGATTCGTCCGGGCGGCCAGCCCCGTATACCTCGACACCGAAGTGGACGCCACGAAGCTGCTGGCGCACAAACATGCGGCGAACCGCAAGTACTCCGTGGTGAGCTACGTGATGCACGGCGTCAGCCGCGCAGTGGCCGAGTACCCCGCGGCGAACGCCGCCTGCGCGGGCGGTCTCCGTCCTCGCATCGTGTACCGCGGCTCCGTCGATGTGAAGCTGGCCCTCGACAAGGGAATCGGCAACCAGCGAGCGGCGCTTTCGGTTGTGATTCCCGACAGCAACCTCATGAGCATCGACGCGATCCAGGACACTGTGGACCGCCTGCGGGACACGCCCAGCGACGAGATCCCCGAACTTCGCGGCGCTCGTGCCTTGCAGCGGCTTCCGTTGCCCGTGGGACGGGTCGCCTTCGGCTGGGCCAATCGGCCGCGAAGCCGCCATCGGCGAATGGGGACCGTCGCGGTCACGTCCTTGGGCCACCGGCCGGTGGCCCGGTTCTTCTCCTCGGGTGGTACCACACTGACCTTCGGACTGGGCAAGATCACAGACCGCCCGGCGGTGCGTGATGGAGGAATGTGCGTCATGCCGATCCTCCCGGTCTCGCTCACCTTCGACCACCGCATCATCGACGGTGCCACGGCGGCCGACGTCCTCGGCAGTCTCAAGAACCGGCTCGAAACACTCACGAGCCGGAACGCCGGCGGGCCGATTCCCTGATGCCGTATCTCGCCGAACTGAGCGATCTCGTCCGGTTGCACGCACGAGTGCAAGGGCTTCCCGGCGCAGTGTGCAGGGAAATACTCGAACGCATCGACCACACCGACGGTGACGGGCCGGGATCCTGGTGCTGGGAATGGGCGCTCGCCGCCGACCGGATGGCCGAAACAGGACGTCACCTCGAGTCCTGCAAGCTGAACAACCTGGCGCGTTTTCCCTATCCGTCGAACCCGGCGCAGGAGCGCGCCGCACACCGGTGCGTGGCCGAGTTCGATCAATGGCGGTCGAGCCGGGGAGGGATCGATCGGCTCGAACTGGAACTGTCCGGGCACCGCGTGCCGGTGTGGGCCACCGGCCTCGACCCCGATGCGCCCCGCCCGCTGCTGCTGCTCATCGGCGGGATCGTGAGTGTCAAGGAGCAATGGGCTCCCTCACTTCCGACGGCGAGGAAGCTCGGCATGGCCGCCGTCGCCGCGGAAATGCCCGGCGTGGGGGAAAACCCGTTGACCTACGATCATGACAGCTGGCAGATGCTTTCCGGCCTGCTCAACAGGATCAACGAGATCGCCCCGGTGCGCGAGGTATACGCGGTCGCCATGAGCTTCAGCGGGCACCTCGCGTTGCGCTGCGCCGCACACGATCCGCGGCTGAGCGGTCTGGTGACCGTCGGCCCGCCGGTGTCGGCCTTCTTCCAGGACCGCACCTGGTGGGCAGGGGTGCCCGAAACCACGAAGCGAACGCTTGCCCATCTCCTCGGGGTCCCGGAAGGCGACGTCCCGGAACGTCTCGGCACCTTTGCCCTGCGGCCCGACGAGCTCACCCGGGTAACGGCTCCGGTCCATTCCGTCGTGAGCCTCCGCGACGAAATCATCCCCTCCGCGGACACTCGCTTCCTCGAGCGGCACCTCGCGAAGTTCAAGTCGATTCGGTTCGACGACGTCCATGGCTCACCCGGTCACGTGCTGCGGACCAGGCTGTGGATCGCCCACTCCCTCCTTCGCTTTCGTACGGCCCGTCATACGGCCTCGTTATTCAAGGGGTTCAATGGATAAGTTGTCCGTGGATGTCTGTGTGGTCGGCGGCGGACCGGCAGGGATGGCCCTCGGCCTGGAGCTTGCTCGCCGCGGGTGCGACGTCGCCGTCGTGGAGCAGACCAGTCATTTCAACCGATCGTTCCGAGGCGAAACGGTATCCCCCGACGCCGTATCATTGCTGGCCCGACTCGGGATCCTGGAGAACATCACGGCCGCCGGCGCGTTGGTGAATCGGAAGATGAAGCTCGCCGAACACGGGCGAACGCTTCTGGAAGTCGATTTCGACGACTTTCCGCATCACCATCGACACCCGCTGGATGTACCGCAGCCGACCTTGCTGGCCATCATGGAGCATGAGGCCCGCCTCCACGCCAGCTTCACCTTGCTGCGGAATACCTCGGCCATCGGCCTCGTGGAATCCGATGGAGCCGTCGTGGGTATCCGCAGCCGAGGTCCGGCCGGCGAGCAAGAGATCCACGCACGAATGACTGTCGGCGCCGACGGTCGATACAGCAACATACTCGAAATGTCAGGCCTCACGTACCGCCGGGAGCCGCTCGAGCGCGATGTCGTGTGGCTGAAGCTTCCCGCCCCGGCGGACTGGACGAGGGACACCTACCACATCCGGATCGCCGGTGGTCGGCACGGCTTGTTCATCCCGACCTATCCAGACCTCATGCGAGTCGGCTTCAACATCCCCAAGGGCGGACTCCGGAACCTTCGACGAGCCGGTCTGACGAGTTTGCACACCCGCTTGGACGAGCTCGCACCCGAACTCGCCGACTTGGTCCGAGACAACATCCGGAACTGGTCGGATACCTCGGTTCTGGACATCTTCACGAGCGTCGTGCCCCGGTGGTCCCGACCGGGGCTGCTGCTCATCGGTGACGCCGCGCATACCCTCTCGCCGATCTTGGGCCAAGGGGTCAGCCATGCCTTGTTCGATGCCATGACACTCGCACCGCTCCTGTCCGAAGCACTGCCCAAGGGCCGGGACGAACTCACGCTGGCGGCCAGGGAGTTCCAGCGGATCCGAGAACCGAGTCTACGGCGATCCCGTTCGCTGCAGCTTCGCCAGGAAAAACTGTTCACCTTTTCCGACCCGGTAAGGGTACTTCTGCGGTCCACGTTCTACCGGTCATTGAATCGGACCCCTTGGCTGAAGAAGAGGCTGTTGAACAACGTCTTCTTCCAACTACAGAAGCAGTGATCGAGGAGACAACAAAGCATCAGCCCAATGATCGCGCCAGTCACTTTCAATACGCATGTCTCGCCAAAGCGGCTTTCGCGACATTATCCCGACACCTTTCCTTGCCCGTCAAGAGAGGCTCTGCCGAACTTCCTGGATTCACCCATTCGGCCTCGCGCCATCCGCCAGGAGGGAGCCAGTCACCTGGCATCTTCCGGCCTACCACAAACCCTGGAAAGAATCGCTGCGTCCTGAACGAAAAAGAAAGGTAGGCACCAGCGTGCGTCGAATCTTCTCGGTTCTGCTCATCACCGCGGCCGCGATCGCCATCCCCTTCGTGGCTCCTGCGACCGTCGCCGCGGCACCGCGGCCGGATTCCGTTACCGCGAGCGGCGTGGACCTTGGGGTACGGCTGGGCGGGCTGGTCGGGACGGTCCACCTCGACCGCGGATGCGTCTCCGAAGAGCTGACCGGGGAGCTCTTGCGCCTCGATCAGTATCTGACCCTCGGTTGCTGATCCGCGACAGGCGTTGACCCCATGGTGCCGCCCGGTTGCCGGTTCGGGCGCCGGGCGGCACCTTCTTCGAAAGGCTCTCATGAACGGCAGCACTACCGGTTTTGTGGAACGGCCCGACGGAAGGCTCGCCTGCACGGTTACCGGGGAAGGGCCACTCGTGGTGTGCTCCCCCAGCCTCGGCGATCTCAGGAGTACCTTCACCTATCTCGCCGACGACCTGGCGTCCGCCGGATTCAAGGTGATCTCGGTCGACTTGCGTGGGCACGGTGATTCGAGCGTCGGCTGGCAGTCCTACTCGGCCGATGACGTCGCCGATGACCTGCTCGCCGTCGCCCGCGCGCATGATGCGGATACCGTGACACTACTCGGAAACGGCTTCAGCGGGGGCGCCGCCGTCATCGCCGCCGGCAAGGCGCCCGAGCTGGTCGCCGGGGTGATTCTCAGCGGCGCCGTCGTCCGTGACGTGCAGCTCGGCGCGGCCGAGAGGGCGATGATGCGGCTGGCGAACTTGCCCCGGCTGGGACAGACCTTGTGGATGTCCTACTGGCCCAAACTTTTCGGCTTCGAGAAACCGGCCAACTTCGAGCAGCGCCGGCAGGAGCTGGCGGAGAACATGGCCGAGCCTGGCCGGTTCGCGGCAGCCAGGGAAATGCTCAGGAGCAGCCGGGCTTCTGCGGAGCAGGCACTCAGCCAGGTCAGCTGCCCCACGCTCGTTCTGATGGGTGACCATGATCCGGACTTCCGGGATCCCGCCGCCGAGGCGCAGAACACCGCGACCCGCCTCGGCGGTCCGGCGACCGTCGTGATGGTCCAGGGGGCCGGGCACTATCCACACACCGAAGACATGGAAACCGTCGCTCCGGTGGTGATCGACTTTCTCCGCACTGTGGCGCCGGCCAGGTCCTGAACCTCACCACGGAGGGGTTCAGCGATCCGTTGGCGCTTGAGATGTGGATCGCTGGGTGCCGTCGTCCGCAACCGGGTTGGGAACCAGACCACGGAAGGCAACCTGAAGGCCGGCCTGAAATCGGGTGCGGGCACCCAGTGATTCGATCAAGGAGACCAGTCTGCGCTGGAACGTGCGGTAGGACAACCCGAGTTGCCGCGCGATGGCCTGGTCGGGAAGGCCGGCCGTCAGCAAACCGATGAGACGGAGATCTTCGGCGCTGATCGAGTCCGCGGAGATGTCCCCCCGCTCCGCTGCCGACAGCGGAGCCGCCGATCGCCATAGCACCTCGAATAACGCACCGAGTGCGTCCAGCAGAGCCGAGGGATGAACGATGACGACACTCTCGACCATTGTCGGATCCGACTGAAGTGGCAGCATGGCACGGCGGTTATCCGACAAGATCAGTTTGACCGGCGCCTCGGGAAGCACCCTCGCCTGCTCTCCTCGCGCGATCGCAGGTTCGACCTCGGTCTGCAAACTACGTGTCGCCAGTCCGGCCGTGTCATAGAGCGCACGGAACACGACGCCCCGTTCCAGCATCTGTGCCTCGACCGGAGCGAGAACCTTGGGCGCCACCACGTATGGATGCTTGTCGATAAAGCGAATCTCATTGCTGGTACCGCGGAGAAACTGTTCGACCCGCTGAGCGACCGCGTCCGCACCGGTGACGACCTCGACCAGTTCGGAGGGCTCCCAGCCGGCAGCGGTGCGGAGATTGCGAGCCGAGAGTTGCTCGGCATAGATCCGCGCACGCTTGATCCGCTCCTGTTGCTCGAGGAGCAGCACTTCAAGCGTGGCATCGGGAGCCGGTGTCATGAACGCCGGCGGTCTGTTCTCCGTGCGGGCGACAAGACCGAGGGCTTCCAGCCTGTCCAACAGCCGCCGAAGCTGCTCCCCGCCGAGCCCGGTCTGATCACGGATATCCTCGAAAGTGACCGGCGGGCTGTCGACGAGGAACTCATATACGGTCTGTGCGGCAGCGTCCAAGCCTACGATCTCAAGCATGAGTCGATCCTCTCGCTTACCCCAGCTCGATCCGACGACAAAACTGGCGGGAAGTCGAAACTGGCCAGAATACGCCACCGGTCGAGATTGACGGTTCGCGTGTTCATCCAGAATCATAGGACCTACGGCAACGCAGGGAGTGGTGACGGAATCGCCACTTGGGAGTGTGGAATAGTCGCTGGCGTACAGCGACTGAGGAGGGATGCCGGGTGGAACATGTGGAGCAGCACTGTTCCACTCGGCACTTCCTCAGAGAAACACTGGTTTCGTCAGTAGCAGGCCGAAGAGCACCCCTGAGTTGTTTCCCCCCAGGGAAGCCGCCTGCCGAGTGCATCCTCGGTCATCTCTTCGAGCGCCCGCTGAACGGGAGCACGCAGGATTTCGGGTTCCGGCTGCACGATCTCCTTTCCCTCCAAATAGAACTCGTGTGGCATCGTCCGCATCGTGGCGGCGTACAGCACGTTGTCGGCCGCTTCCGAAACCACGCCTCCCGGAAGCACCACCAACTTTCGCCGCAACTTGGTCTCGGTGACGCCAGGGTCAAGGCAAACTGCCGTGCATCGACTTCCCGCGAAGGCCGACGCCAGCGATGCGGTGTGCACCGCCAAGGCGAACTTCGACTGCGCATAGGCGAGCAAGGGATGATAGCGCCGGCCGTCTACGCATCCCAGGCCTATCGTCCTCGCCTGCCGATGTATGTCACAGACTACGTTGACAACACGGCAACAACGGGCCGCCCGCAGCAGATCGTAGAGTTCGGCCACCAAGAGCACAGGAGAAAGATAGTTCACCTGGAAGATCGACTCGTTACCATCCTCGGTCAGCGCACGTGGGTGCTGACCCGCGGTCGCGGCGTTGTTGACGAGAATGTCGATGTGGTCGAATGTGGACCGGATCGAGGCGGCCATACGCCGTACGTCAGCGAAGGAGCGCAGGTCAGCCAAGACCGGGACGATACTCGTGCCGGGATGCGCCGGAGCCAGCTCCGCGGCGAGTGCGCTCAGCAGAGAAGCCGACTTACCGTGTACCAGCAGTGTGTCGACGATCCCGGCGAGGCGATGCGACACCGCTTCCCCGATACCGTCCGTCGCCCCGGTGACAAGAGCCAATAGCCGTTGCCCGGTCGATGTGATGTCTCTCCGCTCCGACCGGCCACGAGTAGCTGAATTGTTTTCCGCTGATCCCATGTATCACAACCTTTTGTCCACCGGCGCGACCCTCGCCATCGTGCGCGGAACCGGCATTCTCCAGCCGATCGATCTCACTCGCCAGGTAGCTATCAAGGCACACCGCGCCCCCGGCCGGCCAAAGCCCGGAATAGCCGGACCGCCCGCAATGGGGACAAACCGCAAGAAGGTGTTGCATCACAGAGTGACGAGCCCAAGCTTCGATCATCCCCCAATCTCGCCCAACTGGCCGTCAGCGCGTGACCGACGCTTAACGTGATGCAATACTGGCGCGACCCCAAATTTCACACAACACCCGATCGTGTGGTTCGATTACATCCTCTGAGTAGGATGTGAATTGCCAACGTCTCAGTGACCACTACCTGGGCGCGTCGCACCGTCACTCGAATGGCACAACAGGATGTTTCGTCCCACGCCGGCTTGAACTACGTTCAAGAAGATTCACAGCCGAAGCGCTCGCGAATACGATCCAGGTTCTAGCACTCGTAGCAGTTGTTGATACGACGGCGAATTCGATAGAGCGCCGAGTACGTTCCCTGTGGGGTGGTACGCAGCACTTTCGCGATCTCCGCAGGGGGCAAGCCATCCGTGACCATCGACACCAACTTCCGGTCGCGCGGCGAAAAGTTGTCAAGTCGGCGCCTGAGCCAGTGCGCCTCAGCCCTGTCGCATACGGACTCGGAAGGATCCTGTGAACTCGCTGGGAACAACCGTCGGTCCCTGGCCATTCGCACAGCGACCGCGGTGCGGCGATTTTCGTCGATGCACAATCTGATCACGACGGTGACGAGAAACTGCTGCAGGCGCTCCATATCGAGGCTGGAATAGCAGGCTCCGCGAACGAGCGCCTCATGCACGATGTCTTCCGGATCGCCGGACGGGGAACATCTGCTCGCCGCTACCCGTATCAAAAACCCGCGCAATTTGGCGGACTCCCGCCAGTAGGTACTGGGCGAGGCGGTCATGACGTCCCCCCAACCGCCGCAACACTCCTCAGGTCAAGGTGATCCCAGACCTGCATCAACGATCGCTCCCGTACAGAGAATTTCAGCCAACGTATTTGTTCCACGAGCGTCCGCATACAAGACAGGAACGCTTCATGAAGGAACGCTAACGTTACCTGAACGAAAAGGCCAGGGCCTTAGGACCCTCGTTCCACGCGCCCGTTCGACTGTACGGTGCAAGCGGCGGAGGACATCCGAGTTAATCGCGTGAGATCCGCCGACGCACCGCGAAACATAGTGGAGGCGAGGCACTGGAGACAGCATGCCCTTGCGCGAGTGTCATCCGATCGTCAAGCGTGAACACGTGGACGGGAAGAAGGCGAAGATTCGAAGTGATCTACAAACACGCTCTTTGGCCTTTGCTGGCCATGATCCTTATCGCACACACCGGGACCGCCGGTGCCACGACCGTGGCCGAACCACCGCCTCAACGGTCGAAGCATTTCATACAAATGGAACTGAAGGTATCCGACGAGCCGACCGGGTCGGTCGCGCGCACTCGTTACCTGTACTGCGACCCGACCGGCGGCAACCATCCCTACGGAACCGGCGCCTGCCATGATATCGATGTCGCCCGTGGTGAGCTTGACAAGCTACCCGGTAAGCCCGGCAAGCCCTGTAGCGGACTTTACGCTCCGATAAAGGTCACCGCGATGGGCGAGTGGCGAGGTACGCCGGTGTATTTCAGCCACACCTACCGGAACCAGTGCGTTCTCCGCATCAGCACTGGGCCGGTGTTCCAGTTCTAGATGTTCGCCGGGTCTCAGCACACCGGTCACCGCGCGAGGAGGATCACGTCTCCATCGCGCGGCGACCGGATACAGTGGTGCTATGGAGCGGGGTGTTCCGTAAGCGCGTACGCCCGTTCGAGAGTTTGACTCATCCGATTCCCGGCTGTGTCCCAAGCTTCAGCACGAAGCGAGACGAACCCCGATGTCTCACCGAGCCTCGGATGCGTGATCCGTACCGAATAGCGGCCGTCAGCAGAACGAACCACCTCCGCTCGGTCCCATTTGGCGCCGTCATTCGTCGAGTACCAGAGCCGAAACTCGCTGATGCGGCCCGCTCCCTCTGCACCGTGATGGTGTCCAGCCGTGACGTCGAAGACATGGAGCTTGCCGGCCGGCGCCTGGTTGAGCAGATCAAGCCCGAGCTGGTAACCAATGGTGATGAGCGGTTGGTAGCTACATTTCCGCCAGTCGTCGAGGCAGCCATACCCGGGCGGGATTGCCTCCGGGGGAGCCGACCTGAACGTCGATGCCGTACTGATCCGCGGTGTCAGGCGGTGCACCGCCTTGTTCGGCCAGCCGAACACCGGACGGTCCGGCACGGTTTCCTCCGAATCGAGCCGGAAGATCCCCGTTCGTCTGTCGAGCGGGAAGAGGGGGATGGGCAGATCCGGGCGCCGCATGGCAGGAATTTCTTCACCACCCTGACGCAAGGTGACCTTACTGATGTACTCCCCGGACTGCCAGGGCTCGCTATAGTGCCCCGGCGTGGAATCCATCCACTGGGCGGCAGGCAAGAACTCTCCGTTATCGCCGCGGCACAGCGAGCACAGTACGGGGAAGGCGCCTGGGTTGTGGTCTGCCGCGCCACCACGAATCGGTGACTGGAACCATCTTTCCTCTGGGGCGTGTCCGGCATTCGCGAAGATGTTTTCCGCGATCATGGTGAAGGTTGTCGAAAAGTCCGGCACGCCGTCCTTACCCGGTGCCATCTGAGTGACGTACCGCTTCCAGAACACCGTGTCGTCGGCGGGCCCGACGTACTCCGTCCATTTGCCCTGACCCTGGAACTGGGTCCCGCTGAGCGCGATGCTGGACGGGCCGTCCGTGGGCAAGGCGAACCACCTCTTCCGGTACACCAGATCGGCGCGGTCGCCGTGATAGCGGGTGTCGATGGCCAACATCCGCCGACGATCGACCTTGTTGACATGCTGCGCGGGCACGCCGTTCCGATCACGGAAGTAGACGTTGTACATGTATTCCGGCTGGTTCCGGCTGCTCAGCAGAAGGACGGCATCACCGCCGCGGATCAACTGCTCAAGCCGGTCGCTTTCCGGCCGGTCCAGTGACAGCAGAACCTTGCCACCGGTCAGCATGCCCAGGACCTTGGTGGGTTCGAAGCCGGACGTTGCCATCGAAGCCGGCACCGCCACCTGCCGCTCGCCGACGAACTCGCCGGCGACCGCGGCGGGATCGTACTCGGGACGCAGGATCTGCTCGCCGGCCCGCGTTCGGACTCGCAGGCTGACCAGTGCCTGGCCTAGCGTCAGATAGTCCTGTGACCCCACTGTTCCATGCCCGGCCGGGGTGGCCGGTGTGACGAACATCTTCCATCCGGTTCCGGACGTGAGAACACCACTCGCGAAAGCGACCGGCGCGCCGGGGATGGTGCGATGTACCGAGGTGAACCGCTCTCGAGTGTCGGTGAGTTCCTGGGTCTGGATCTGCATCGGCACTGTGGCGCGCGCGTCCAGGGCGACGGTGCTGGGCTTGTGAACAGGGACGCCGGCCGCGACAAGCAGGCTGGCACGCCGCGTCTGACCCCTTCGCTCGGCGATCGTGGCCGTCACCGAATAGTGCCCATGCGGCACTGAGATGGTGCCGGTGCCTCCCTTCACCGTCACCGAGTAGACCGGCGGAAGGAACGGATCGTTGTTCTTCCAATTGCTCCAGTCGTAGTCGTCACGAACGACGGTCAGTGATTGCGCCCCAGGCGCTTTGCCCTGGGAGTCGATCATCTTCACGGTCAAGGGGACCTTTTCGGGCTCCTTGTAGAAGCTGATCGGTGTCCTGACGTCAGCCTTGCCATCAGCGGCCTTCGCCCTGACCACACCGCCATACGCACCTGATCCCCCGCCGACGGTGGGATCGATCGTCACCGTGGCCGTGGCCTTGCCGCCGCTGGGCACGACGAGGGTGTCGGAATCGAGCGTGGCCATGCCGGCAGGCACCGGCTCGCCTTTCCACGTCGTTACGGAAGCTTCGAGCGAAACCGTGACGGCGCGGTCGGAGAGGTTGGTGTAGGTCACCGGACGCTTCGCTTTCGCGCTACCCGCCGAACCGGGCAGGCGTCCGAAGGAGATCGCCGACGGTGCGAGCACCGTGCTCGCCAGTGTCTTGGGAATGTCGGCTCGGCCTGCGCCTTGCTCATACCAGGGGACACCGACGTCCTTACCCGTCGAGGTGAGCATCGCCTTCAGCTCGCTCGACCGCCATTGCGGGTGCTTCTGGGCGAGAATGGCCGCCGCTCCGGCGACATGCGGTGTGGCCATGGACGTACCGGAGAGCCGCGTGTAACGCTCACCCACCGGTTCCCCGATGTCGGTTCCGCCGGCGCGGGCAGCCGCGATGTCCACGCCCGGCGCGACGATTTCGGGTTTCACCATCGCGTCGGTCAGCCGCGGCCCCTTGCTGGAGAATTGGGCCGGCCTGTCCGCCTTGTCCACAGCGCCCACCGCGAGCGCCGTACTCGCCGCCGCCGGAGTCTCCACCATGGCGATCCCGCCCGAGTTGCCCGCGGCGGCCACGAAGAGCGCACCGGTCGCCGCGGTCAGCTTGTCAGCCATCTCGCTGAGCGGGTCACCGCCGGCCGAAGGGCCCGCGCCGAGACTCAGATTGATCACTCGTGCTCCGGAGTGAGCCGCCCACTCCATACCGGCCATGAGCTGTGATTCCTCGCCATAGCCCGCGCTGTCGAGAACCTTGGCGTTGAGCAGCTTCACCCCCGAGGCCACGCCGCGATACTTGCCCGCCGACGCCGCGCCCGATCCGGCGATGATCGAGGCTACATGCGTGCCGTGGCCGTACCCGTCATTCGTGTCCGGGTCCGTGGTGAAGTTCCGCGAACCCGCGATCCTGCCCGCCAGATCAGGGTGCGCGGCGTCGATACCGGTGTCCAGCACCGCAACGGTGACGCCGCTGCCGTCGAGTCCTGCCCGCCAAGCCTGGGGAGCACCGATCTGCGCCGCGCTCTCGTCCAAGTTCACCCTGACCCTGCGGTCGAGGCGAATCTTCACGTCACCACTGAACGCCTCTGGGTTACCACCTTGGCCGACCAACGCCCGCCAGAACGCTCCCGCCTCGGCGCGGCGGACCTTCACGGCCGCCGCGTTGATGGTGGGCAGGGTCAGCGTCCGGTCGCTCGCGGGAAAGGCATCCGCCTGGTGGGCGACGACCTCAGCAGGTGTGTCATTCCCGTAGCTCACTATCACCGGCAGCTTCCCGGTCTTGGCATCGGTCAAACCCTGACGGACGAGTTCCTTGACGTCGAACAGCTCCGGGTCGATCGCACCGGATACCAGGTAAGGCTCCACATCCGAGGGGATCACAGAGAAGCCGTCCGAATCGGTCCTGGTCTGAAAGATGGGTGGCTCCCCGGGCCGAGGAGCCGGCTCGATCGACACTCCTGCTTGGCCACCTGCACGTTCGAAGTAGGTGACGACGTCACCGGTCAGCAAGGTCACGCGATGCGACTGCTCGCCGCCACTCGCGAGCCTGTCCGCACGAGTGGCGGCGGACTGCTCTGCCGACGCTCCACCTACGACGATCATGGTGAGGAGGAGGCTGAGCACTATCAGAAACAGACACGAGCGGCTGCGTAGAACACCACCAGCCAGCGGATTCAAATGGGCCTGCATAACACCCTCGTTTCCAAGAAAACACAGAGAACATGGATCGGGCGTCGACTGCAGGCTGCATCGCCTTCATCCGCCCGGCACGTCCGCCCTCCTTTGTCATCCGTCGGTCGACTGCGTCAACGCATGATGACCTGGTTCTCTGGCCCCTGGTTACAGGAATCGTCGGCGGAATCTCGACAATGACCACTACTCGCCGTCACACACCGAGGTGGTACGGGTGCACTCAGCGAGGCCACGGGCCTGCTTCCGTGGCCCGTCGACGACGTCAGCCGCCCTCACTCCGCCAGTTGGGGCACGCGGGTGTCCTCCTGGGGCAGGGGGTGTCCGTCGTTCAGTACCTCGCAGTACGTGCGGCGACAAGGGCGCTTACAACGGCCTCCCTGCCGCGTTCGTCGGCGCGAATTGTGCTATTCACCTCGATATGCACGAAAGCCGTGCGTTTGGCAGCCGCCATCTTTCCCTGCACATTGGTGTCACCCTCGAGGCCGCGACACGATTCAGTCCAGGCATGACACAGCGCGAATCCGGCCGCCGTCAGCCGATCGGCCACGCCCAACGCCATGTCATCGACCTCGGCCGCCCCGGTGGAGAGCACGATATCCTTGCCGGGTTGGCTCGAGTCGTGAAATCCGTGGAGCTGAATTTGACCGTACCCGCGTTCGGCCAATTCCGTGGCGATGGCGTGAAACATGGAATTCTCCCGATGCGCGACATCTGCTTGTGTACCGGCGCGCCGGTGAGCTCCCGCCATCAGCAGCACCGCACCGGGGACCATTCTGAAGTAGGACAATCCCATCTGTTCGGTGCGCAGGTCCGAGTTGGGATGCGGTACCTCGACAACGATCGACGGAGGTGCTGAACGATCGATCAGGTAGACGCCCCAGGCACGCTCGGATTCAGGTTCGTTCATCACGAGCGTGTAACCTCGGCCGGTCGCCGAGTCGACACCGTCATGAACGGAAAATCCCAGCTCGTCAAGCCGGGATCCGGTCGCCTCCCCGCGGTCGAGGAGCGCGGTGAACCCATCGGCCCCAGCACGGCGTTCAGCCACATTCGGTGACCGATACGGCCGTTCTGCATCAAGTCCGGCGACGAAGGACGAGATATGCGGGGCCAGATCGAGGCCCCTGGACGATTCCTGAGGCCCGCGTCCGAGCTTGAAGATCACCACCAGGACAATCGCCAGTGTGACAGCTACGCTGACCACGGCGACGGTTCGAGATCTGCTGCGCATTCGAGAAGTGTATTACCGGCGGTCGTTCAACAGAAGGTCCAGTGCTTCCCATCAAGAATAATGCATACCTGGTTGGATGCAGGAAACGGTGATACTGCCTGGAGCTGCGATTCCAATGGCCAGGCACCAAGACGGATCCGGCCAGCGCATTCAGATTCTTGATCATTTTCCCCTACGAGGCCCCGCCGGCTGATGGCACCGACGAGGAACCGGTCACCCCGGAGAGGCTGAAACCCTTGCAGACACGTGGTCACGGCCACCTGATCACGGCGAGGACTCGTCCATCGACGTCGAAGCGGCCAGCAGACATCTTTGACCTCCGGCTCTCGCGCGCGGATCCACTCCGGTCCCGCGGCGGACGTCCCAGGTTCGGAGTGGACCCGATGGTAATTCCCCCGCCTTCGACCCCGCGGGGACCAGCCTTGGCACCGCGGTCCATCGACCATGTGATGCCGCGAGTCCCCACCGGCGGGAACTCGCGGACCGCGGCTAATCCTTCCGGCAGTGGTCGACGAAGGTGACCGTGGTGACCCTGTCCTTCACAACCTTGACCACGGCGGTAGCTCTCTTCACATTGATGCGCTCGAAAGGTCCCTGCACCCTGATGTTGACGACCTCGCAGTTCTTGGGCATGTCCCGTTCCCTCACCTGATAACTGCCAACAGCAAGCTTTGACTCCGAGCGGCACTCCCAGCCGCGCAACAGCCACTCCGCGATCTTTCCTTCGCCAGGTTGACGGATGATGAATCTGAACTTCCCCTTCACGTCTTCGAAACCGCGAACCTGTTTGCACACCCTGATTTCCCCCAGGTCCTTGCGATCAGCCGCCGCCTCTGGCGCCACCAGCGCCGACCCGCCCGACATGAGCGCGAAACCAGCCGCGAGCGCGACGGTCGAACGGCCGCGAACTTGCCATTTCATCAGCATTACTCCTCCCGTATCGGCCAATTTTTAATATGACCTCAGTAGCATTGCAGAATTCCATGAACAGCTAAAGATATCCGCATGGCGAATAGTCGTCACTGACCGATGTGAAATATTCCGCAAGAAGGAACACTGTTCGCGATTAACCCGTGCGCCCATGACGACAGGCGAACCCGCCGACGGCGAACTCTACCCGGTCACCTCGTTTGGCCGAGCGACTGCGCCAAACTGCGCAAGGGAGAGGTCCGTGTGCGAGGTGTCGAGGTGACGCGGTCCGTGCGAACGCCTGTCGAACCAGACGCCCTGTCCCTTGTGTCCCCTGGTCGAAGACGCCGTCGGCGACTTCCCCCCGGTGACCGCCGCGCGCACGGTCACGTTCCTGCTGCGCACCGGTGCGATCGTCACCGGAGTCATGATCGTGGTGGTCGCTCGCCCGCGGCGCCGGGGTCGCCCCAATGTCACGTAGCTTAAGTTGATCTTGGACGATGTTGACGGGTGAGGTGAAGGCTCCCTTCGCTGCGCCTGATGCGACGAAGGGCGCCTTCGGCCCTGGTCGCGGGTCGGGTTGGTCGTGAGTGGCGTTTCGGGTTCTAACCCGAAACGCCACTCACGACCCCCTCGTGAACGCAGTCGGCTCCTGTCGGCCAGGGCAACCGAGCGCGTGACCTGCGGCAATCCTCACCGCTTACGATCAAGACCCCCATCCAAGATCAACTTAAGCTACATGGCATTGGGATCGCCCCGTCCTTGATGAACCGGGCGGGGCATTCGGTGCTCGGCCTGGCGGCACCGCCGGCGCTCCTGGTCGCGACCGCGTGCTCGGTGTCCTGGCGTGCTCGGCCCGGCACGGACGTTGCGAGCGCCGACTGCCGTCATCACGATCACCGGGCCGACCGGCGCCGTGCCGCCGGGGCCCGCGATGTACCTGCCTGTCGCAGGTCTTCGCTCGAGTCCCGGCTCCTGGACGGCCGCGGGCGAAGCTGGACCTGTTCTCACGGTCCTGCTCATCACCTCCCGGCTCAGGGTGGCGACCTGGTGGCGACATGGCCGACCGCGCCACCGCCGAGGCGGTGATCCGGAACCGGCCCCCCGCAGGGCACGATCGGCCCCGCCGATCAACTCAAGGCTGTTCTCGCAGGTCAGAAAGCTTGCCCTTGGTGACTCCGCTTTCCGCGGAAAGCCGTCTACCCGAGAGCAGCACGCTGGGCACCGCCACAGCCACGATCTTCAGCACGCCGCACCTGGACCCCAAACACGAAGAAGCCCAGGCCGCGTGGCCTGGGCTCTCCTGATGGAACTCTGTGCTCCCCCGCTTGGACTCGAACCAAGAACCCTCCGGTTAACAGCCGAATGCTCTGCCAGTTGAGCTACAGGGGATTGTGCTCCGTACCGGCCGGATCGCTCCGACCGATGAGAGAACTTTAGCCCATGCCCCCGGCGGCCGCGCACCCACCCCCCACTTCGGGGATCACCTCGTCAAGCCCGCGTTTTGAGGGACAATGACGGCTGGAGCAAGATTGAACGGAGGCGTGGACTCGGATGAAGATGTTCCTGCTGGGCGCGGCCGCGGGCTACGTGCTGGGCGCGAAGGCCGGCCGGGGGCGGTACGAGCAGATCGTGCGGACCTACCGCAAGATCGCTGACCACCCCATGGTGCAGGGCGCCGCCGGGGTCGCTCGCGCCAAGGTCGGTGAGCGGTTCGGGCGGCCTCAGCGCTGACCGTGCCCGAGACGAACCGAAGGGGCCCTTCGCCATTGGCGGAGGGCCCCTTTCACGGCACGACGGCGACCACGAAGACGCGCCGGAACTCGAACCAGGTGGTCCCGTCGGGACGCGGCGGGTAGGCCTCGTCCAGCTTCCGGGCGATCTGAGCCCGGAAGTGGTCCCAGTCCTCCCCCGGCAGGGCCTCCTTGACCGGCCGAAGCGAGGTGCCGCTGATCCATTCGAGTACGGCGTTCTCCCCGGTCAGCCGCTGCAGATACGTCGTCTCCCAGGCGTCGACCGCGCATCCCTCGTCGGCCAGCAGGTTCCCGTAGCCGAGCGGGCTGTCGACGGCCTCGTTCTCCCGCAGGACGACGTCGGCGAGGCGCGGAGCCCACTCCTCGGTGCGTGCGAGGGCGCGGACCAGGGCATGCGACGGGGCATCGAAGTTGCCGGGGACCTGGAACGCGAGCGTCGCCCCGGACGGCAGGAGGCTCACCCAGCGGCGGAGCAGGTCGCGGTGCTCCGGGACCCACTGGAGCACGGCGTTCGAGATGACCACGTCGGTGTCCGGTCCGGGCACCCAGTCGTTGACGTCGAGCACTCGCGCGTCGACGCCGCGTGAACGGGCGGCTTCGACCATTTCCGGTGAGCTGTCGCTCGCCTCGATGATCGCGCCGGGCCAGCGTTCCGCCAGGCCGGCGGTCAGGTTGCCGGGTCCGCAGCCGAGGTCGGCGACCCGGCGGGGCTGGTCGGCGGGTATCCGCCCGACGAGGTCGTGGAACGGCCTGGCCCGCAGGTCGGCGTAGTCGAGGTACTTGACCGGATCCCACATGGCGCCTCCCAGCGATACAGTACGAGCGTACTGCTAGCCGCCGGGCTTCGCCAGCTTCCTGGCCGCTTCCTCGGCGATCGCCTTGACGACGTCGACGTCGGTGCCCGGATCGGGGCGTACCTGAAGCACCGTGCCGTCCTGACCGGGGACCTTGCGCTCGACGAACCACGCTCCCCCGGTTCCGAGGTCCTTGCGGTGCCGTCCCCGGACCGAGCCGTCGACCCGCTGCCGCACCAGGATCGGGACCTTGCCGGGCTTGGGCAGCCGGAACCGGACCGGGGCCTTGTCGGCCAGCAGCACGGCGTTCCCCGCGGTCCCGGTCTCCTCGGACTCGGTCAGGGTCAGCACGCCGTCGGACCACGCGGCCTTGCCGACCAGATGCCAGCCGACCCGGCGCGGCCCCGGTATCCACAGGCCCAGCGCCGTGACCAGCAGGTATCCGCCGCCCTCGACCGCCGCGCCGCCGACGACGTGCTCGCCGTCGTCGAGCGAGCCGTCGAAATCCGCCGGGACACGGTCACCCAGCAGGTGACGCAGCCAGCCCATGCTCAGTCCAATCCGCCGATGGCCTGTTCCTTCAACGCCTTCCGGTACTGCTCGAGCGCGACGAGGTCGCCGAACAGGGCGCGGTAGTCGTCCGGCGCCTCGACCGGGGAAAGCCGCTGGAGCTTCGACTTGATCTCGTTGATCTGGCGGCCGACGAGGCTCTCCTGTACCGCCGCGAGTTGCGCGGAGATATAGCGCGAATCGACCTCGCCCTTGGCGCGCAACGGTTCCACCGAAAGCTCGCTGAGCACTCGCCGCACCGTCCCCTGCGGGCAGTGCGGGGCGGCGGCGTCGAGCAGGGCGGGTCCGGTCAGCCCGGAGCCCGCTCCCCCGGCGGCCAGCAACGCCTTGTGGATGGTGACGTAAACCGGATGGGTGAAAGCGTCCTCGGGGAGCGAGTCGTACTCGGCCCCGGCGAGCATCGGTTGCTGCAGCGCCGCCTTGAGCGCCTCACGCTGCGCGATGAACCGCGGGTCGCCGGGCGCGGGCCTGGGCAGGTCCTCCTCGGCCGCGGCCGCCGCCGAGGAGGGAGCGGGCCGCCGGACCTCGACGGTGGCGGAGCGTTTCGCCGTGGCCCCCGCGCTGCCGCGCACCCGGTTCACCACCTGCGCCGCGTCCTGCCAGCCGACCCACCACGCGAGCTTCGACGCGTAACCGTCGCGGCTGGCGCGGTCCTTGATCCCCGCGACCATCGGGACGGTCTTCTGCAGCGCCGCCACCTGACCGTCGACGGAGTCGAGGTCGAACGCCTTGAGCATGCTCTTGATCGCGAACTCGAACAGCGGGATCCGCCGCGCGACCAGGTCGCGCACCGCGGCGTCGCCCTTGGCGAGCCGCAGCTCGCAGGGGTCCATGCCGTCGGGGGCGACCGCGATGTAGGTCTGCCCCGCGAAGGTCTGGTCGCCCTCGAACGCCTTCAGCGCCGCCTTCTGGCCCGCCTCGTCACCGTCGAAGGTGAAGATCACTTCGCCGCGGAAGGCGTCGTCGTCCATCATCAGCCGCCGGAGGACCTTCATGTGGTCCTCGCCGAACGCCGTCCCCGACGACGCGACGGCCGTCGGGACACCGGCGGCGTGCATCGCCATCACGTCGGTGTAGCCCTCGACGACGACGACCTGGTGCCGCTTCGCGATCTCGCGTTTGGCCAGGTCGAGGCCGAACATCACCTGCGACTTCTTGTAGATCGGCGATTCCGCCGTGTTCAGGTACTTCGCCGAGACGCGGTCGTCGTCGTACAGGCGCCGCGCGCCGAACCCGACCACCTCGTTGCCGACGTCGCGGATGGGCCAGAGCAGCCGCCGGTTGAACCGGTCCATCGGCCCGCGCTGCCCCTCCTTGGCCAGCCCGGCCGTGAGCAGTTCCTTGACCTCGAACCCGCGATTGAGCAGATGTTTCGTGAGCTTGTCCCAGCCCGCGGGCGCGTACCCGCAGCCGAACGTCTGCGCGGCGGCCGCGTCGAAACCCCGTTCGGACAGGAAGTCCCGCGCCGCCCGCGCGTCCGGGGTGAGCAACTGCTCGGCGTAGAACTCCTGCGCGGCGCGGTGCGCCTCGATCAGCCGGGAGCGGGTGCCGCGATCACGCTGGACGCTTCCGCCGCCGCCTTCGTAGGTCAGCCGGAACCCCACGCGATCCGCGAGGCGCTCGACGGCTTCCACGAACGAGATCAGGTCCATCTTCTGGATGAACTTGATCACGTCACCGCCTTCGCCACAGCCGAAGCAGTGGAAGGTGCCGTGGGTGGGGCGCACATTGAACGACGGGGTCTTCTCATTGTGGAACGGGCAAAGCCCTTTCAGGCTGCCGCCGCCGGCGTTGCGGAGGGCCACGTAGTCACCGATGACCTCGTCGATCCGGTTGCGCTCGCGCACCTCCGCGATGTCGCTCTCCCGAATCCGTCCTGCCACGCTCATCACTCTAGGCCGTGTCCGGTCAGTCGCTTCGATGGGCTTCGTGATCCAGGTCAGTGGCCGCCCGGGCGCGAAGACCGCGAAGTGACTGACCGGACACGGCCTGACCTCCCGCTCCCCGAGCGCTGTACGGCACACTCGGGGAATGAGCACCGCCCTGGACGAACTCGCCGGGAATTTCGCCGCGCTGCGCCCCCATCTGGTGTCGGTCGCCTACCGGCTGACCGGCACGCTGTCCGACGCCGAGGACGCGGTCCAAGAGTCGTGGCTGCGCCTGAGCGGCCTGGACGAACGACGCCGCTCGGCCATCGAAGACCACAAGGGCTGGCTGACCACCGTCGTCAGCCGTATCTGCCTCGACCGGCTGCGGTCCGCGGTGGTGCGCCGCGAGCGGTACGTCGGCGAATGGCTGCCCGAACCCGTCCTCGGCCCGCTGGGCACGCCGTCGTCGGAGGATCCGCTGACCGTCGCCGTCCGCGACGACGGGATGCGCATGGCGGCGATGGTGGTCCTCGACCGGCTGACGCCGGAACAACGCGTCGCGTTCGTTCTGCACGACGCGTTTTCGGTGCCGTTCGGCGAGATCGCCGAGATCCTGGGCTGCACACCGGAAACCGCGCGCCAGCACGGTTCCCGCGGCCGCCGCGCGGTCGCCGACGCCGATCCGCCGCCCCGGACGGCGCTCGTCGAACAGCAGCAGATCATCGAGAAGTTCATGACCGCGATGCTCACCGGCGACATCCAGGCGGTGGCCGAGGTGCTGCATCCCGACGTCGTCCTCGTCGGCGACGGCGGCGGCAAGGCCCGCACGGCGATCCACACGGTCGCCGGGTTCGACAAGGTCACCCGGCTGTTCCAGGGCCTCATGCGAATGTACGACCCGGCGGGGATGGAGCAGGCGAGGTTCGCGCTGGTCAACGGCGACCTCGGGGTCTACCTCCCGCCTCAGCCCGGTTCGGACCGGTACCGGGCGCTCGACGAGCACGTCGACGCGTTCGTCATCCGCGACGGGAAGATCGTCGCGATCTACGACATGGCGAACCCGGACAAGCTCACCACCGCGCGGACCCGCGTCGGCCCCTGACCGCGTTTAGTCCTCTGAATGCGCCCTGGGCGCATTCAGAGGACTAAACGCGGGAGTCTCAGGGAAGCGGGATCTTGCAGGCGTCGCCCGAGGTGAAGCCCTGCGCGGTGATGTCGAGCGCGCTGTTCATCCGGGCACGCATGTTCTCGAGGCCGATCTGGTAGGTCAGCTCGATGACGCCTTTGCGGCCGAACTCCCGTTCCAGCTCGGCGACCTGCTCGTCGGTGACGGTCACCGGGCTCGCGGTCATCGCGTCGGCGTACGCGAGCGCGAGCCGTTCCTGGTCGGTGAACGCGGGCGACTTCGCGTAGTCGTCGATGTTCTTCAGCCGTTCGATGTCGAGGCCCTCGTGCAGCTGCAGCATGGTCCCGAAGTCGACGCACCACGAGCAGCCGAGCTGGGTCGCGACGCGGTACACGGCCAGCTCGCGCACGTTCGACGGCAGCGTCTTGCTGGCCTTCTCCGCCATCATTTCGTGCATGCCGTTCGCCCGGAGCAGCGCCGGGTGGTGCGCGTAGACGGCCATCGGCTCGGGCACGGCGCCGAAGCGCTTGCCGGCGAACTTGTAGAACAGCTTCAGCAGGAAGCCGGCTTCGGCGGTCTTCACGGCGGGAATACGCGGCATGGTGTCCTCCTCGTGCGGTTGCGATCACCGAATGGACGAGACGGCCCGCGCGGACGTGACAGTGACGCCGGTGACGCGCGCCACGCGGCAGGAGGGCCGTCTTTCGCCTTTTCGCCGGAACCGCCAGTCGATCATCGAAGGTACGCTGGCGAGTCGGCACTTTTCCTTCCACCGAGGAGGACCGATGCTCGCCGTCGAGGATCCCGCCACCGGACAACGGATCACGGCCGTCCCCGACTGCGGGCCAGCCGAAGTCGACAAAGCGGTACGCGCCGCCGCCGAGGCCTGGCCCGCTTGGCACGCCTCGGATCGGCGCGCGGCGCTGACGTCGTGCGCGGTCGTCGTCGAGGAGGCCGCGCCCGTGCTGGCCCCCGTGCTCTCCGAAGAGCAGGGGAAACCGCTTCACGAGGCCAACGCCGAGTTCGCCGGGGCGGCGTCGCAGTTCCGGTAATTCGCCGGGTTGCGGCCTGGACCGCGGGCCGACGGCGAAGGACCGGTCGCCGCGATCACGTCGTGGAACTTCCCTGTGCAGTCGGCCGTCGCGAAACTCGCGCCGGCGTTCGCCGCCGGGAACACGGTGGTGCTCAAGCCGTCGCCGCGCACTCCGCTCACCACGCTGCACCTCGGCCGGATGCTGGCGCAGGTGCTGCCGCCGGGCGTGCTGACCGTGCTCACCGGACACGACCCCCTCGGCGAGCGTCTGCTCACCCATCCCGGGATCCGGAAGGTCGACTTCACCGGATCGGCGGACACCGGGAGGCGGATGGCCGCCGCGTCCGCGCCGGAATGGCGACGGCTGACGCTGGAACTGGGCGGCAACGATCCCGCGATCGTCCTCCCCGGCACGGATCCGGCCGCCATCGCGGAACGGCTCTTCTGGAGCGCCTTCGCCAACTGCGGCCAGATCGGCGTGGCGGTCGAGCGGGTCTACGCCGTCGGGTCCGTCCACGACGGCGTCGTCGAGGCGCTGGCGGCCGTGGCGACCCGGGTCGTGGTCGGCGACGGACGGACACCCGGCACACAGCTCGGCCCGGTGAACAACCGGCCGCGGTACGACCGCGTCACCGGTCTCACCGGCGAGGCACGGGCGGACGGCGCGAGGATCGTGACCGGCGGGCCACTCGACGGACCCGGGTACTTCTTCGGCCCGGTGCTGCCGGTGGTCCGATGCTCCACAGTGGACGAAGCGGTCGGGCTGGCGAACGCCACGGCGTCCGGCTTGTGCGGATCGGTGTGGGGCGCGGACGAGGAGTACGCCGCCGAAGTCGCGGCACGGCTCGGCAGCGGGACGGTCCGGGTCAACGCGCATCTGGCGATCTCCGTGGACGGACCGTTCGCGGGCTCGCGGTGGTCGGCGAGCCGCGACGGCCTCAGGGAGTGATCGTCCGGACGTCCCACACCCAGACACCGTCGACGAACTCGGCGGGCTTCCGCAGCAGCAGGTCCACGGTGGTCCGGAAGGCGTCCTGGTGTTCGCGCGGGATCAGCACGAGCACGTCGGCGTTCCAGTACCGCAGATCCTCCAGCGCCTGCACCCGCTGCGACTCGGTGATCGTCGGCGGTATCCCGGTCTGCTTGATCTGGTCGAAGATGATCGACGTCGGCCGCTGGACGGCGCCGTAGCGGCCGCGTTTGTCGTCAGGACCGCTCGGCCCGACGAAGTAGCCCTCCGGCATCGAATAGCCGAGGCCCGCGTCGATCTGCCAGTGCAGCGGTTCGGATTCGCCGGAACTCGGCAACGGCACGGGGACCACGGTCCCGCCGGGCGCGACATAGCTCCGCCAGGTGCCGTCGGCGAGGAACCTCGGTGTCGGCGGCCGTTCCTTCACGATCAGCTGCGTCGGCGCGATCGGCAGCAGTACCGCGATGACGACGCCGATCCACAGCAGCCGCAACGGGAATCGCCGCTCCCCCGGCACTTCGGGGAGTTTCGACGCGACCGCGTAGACGCGCTCGGTCGCCAGCGCCAGCAGAGCGCCGATCAGCGGGATGCAGCCCATCGCGAGCCGCGACTCCAGCAGCGATTCGAACAGCGGCAGTTCCGAGAAGAGTTTCCACGGTCCCGGGATCCCGGTCTCCTCGTGCACCACGATGATCTGCACACCGAGCGAGAGCCAGGCCATCACGAACATCGAGATCGCCAGCGCCCGCGCGAACACCTCGCGCCACAACCACGCGGTGATGACCACCATCAGCACGATCAACGGCCAGCCGAAGAAGGCGTTCTCCTCGGTGCGGTTCATCGACACGTCCGCGGCGGCCTGCGGCTGCCCGGCGACCGACTGCGTCGCGAACCGGGTGAACGCGGCCGTGTCGTTCCCGACCGGGCCGTGCTCGATCGCCTGATAGCTCTGCGGGCCGAAGAACTGCCACCACAGCGGGAAAGCGCACAGCACGAGCGCCACGAGGACCCCGATGCCGACGCCGATCCCCAGCGGTTTCGCCATCGGTGGGAACTCGCGGTAATTCGTCGCGAAGTAGGCGATGGCGAAGATCGCGAACGCCATCGCGAAGATCAGCAGCGGTTCCTCACCGAGGAAGATCTGGTACGCCGCCAGCAGGCCGAGGAAGATCCCGTTGCGGACGGGCCGTTCGCCGCGGGCGATCTTGAAGACCAGCAGCGCGATGAACGGCAGGACGAACCACGCGACGAAGTTCGGGTGCGCGTTGCCGTGCGAGATCATCGGCGGGGCGAAGCCGGCGAACGCGCCGCCGATGGCCGCGCCGACCCGGTGGGTGACCAGATGCCGCGAGAAGACCCAGTACCAGGCCGCCGCGGTGCCGGCGAGACCGCCGGTGAGCGCGATGGCCCAGGTGACAGTCGGGCCGAAGGTGAGCGTGACCGGCGAAAGCGGGATGCCGATGCCGAGCATGGCCGTGTTGGCCATCAGGTTCACGCCGAGCGGATGGTTCTGGAAATGCGAACTGAGCGGATTCCTCAGGTGCAGCACGTTGTCCGCGGTGACGGAGAAGAACCACTCCCACAGGTTCTGGTCCGACGCGCTGTTCCAGAGATAGCCCTCCTTGAGATCGAGCCAGAGCCCGTTGTAGAGCAGGAAGGCGAACAGCAGGAAGCCGCCCATGATGGCGGCGTCGGTGGCGGCGAACCGGCGGGGTCTCGTGGGAGTCTTCTCGGCCTCCACCTCCGCCGCCTCAGTGGTTGCCATCGGAAGTCCTTCGGGGGTATTCGGCGGATCCAGGTTTTCGCTGGGCGTGCGGCCGTGGGGCCCTCGTACCGGGCTGTACTCGGGTCTCACGGCCGTGCGTCCAGCGGGAAGCTGGGCCGTCGAGACCCCCGGAGGACTTCCGATGGTGACCACTTAGCCTGGAAAAGACTCACTGACCATCCTCACGGCTCGACAACGCGGGCGAGAAAGTAGATCACACCCGTCGAGGCATGCCTGACGAGCAGAAGGAAGGGCCGATCGACGGCGACTTCCAGGGGTTCGTCGACGATGAGCGACGTCAGCCGCATCAGCACCGCCGTCGCGGCGGCGCCTTCGAGGCCTTGTTCGTCGATACGGAGCACGGACTGGTGGAGGACCTCGGACACTTCGAGCCGGTCGTCGTCGGCGAGCCCGGTGAGGTCGGCGTCGGCGGTGAACATCGTCCGCACCCCGAGGTCCTGGAGTTTCGCCGTCAGCGGGCTGTCGACGTCGAGGTCGAGTTTCGGCAGCGACAGGGCGATGGTCTTGGACCGCGTGTTCTCCAGCAGCCGCGCCAGCTTGCCCGCGTCGAGTTCGGCGTCGTCGAGATCGCCGTCCGGAAGCAGGACGACCGCCTCCACCCCACCCTCGGCGCCGAGGCGGACGACCTGCCAGCCGTCCTCGTGGGTGTGGTCGAGCCGCTTTTCGAGCCACATCGTCGGCACCGTACGGGTGCCGGAGGGCGCGTGGAAGTCCGCGGGCGCGGTGTTGTCACGCGAGAACGGGTTGGTCCAGGCGGTTTTGAGATACAGGGCGTTGACGATCGCGGCGACGGTGTCCGGCGCGACGGTCCCCGGCTTCAGCAGTTCGGGGATCAGTTCGCGGGTGGCCTCGGCGACGTCGGCGTTGATCAGCCGTCGCGCGGCCTCCGGATCGTCGCCGAACGGGGCGCTCTCGACCTTCCCGCCCGGCCAGGTGGCGAGTTCCTCGCGGAAGGAGCCCTCGAGCGGGAGCCCGTCCCAGGCCCAGAGCGTGTTCGCGACCGCGAGTTCGGGGCCGTCGTCGAGCAGCGACGAGGCCTTGCCCAGCAGGTCGGCCAGCTCGTCCGGGTCGCCGAGCAGGGCGATCAGCTCTTCTCTGGTCTTCCCCTTGGCGGCCTGCGTCACCAGGCCGAGCGCGCTCGCGATCGAGTACGGCGAGAAGCACGCGTTCTCCGCGCGGCTCGCCAGCACCCGATAGAGGTCCAGACCAAACCGGAGGTGGCTTTCGACAGCGCCCATGCCGCAGACCGTACCGTGGACGGGCCCGCCCGTCTCCTGTCCGAAGGTTCCGCCTTGGGCGATCCGGGTTCTCTAAAGAGGTAAGCCGAAGGTGTCGTGCCCTGAAGGCCCCCTTTGAGACGGTGAACACCTCAAAGCGGGCCTTCAGAACATCAGCTTCGACGCCGGGACAGCGGTGTCCCCGATGTGGCATCGGGGACGCTCAACGCCTCCAATGCCACATCGGGAGCACCGAACGGGTAGTGAAGGCCTCCTTCACTACCGTCAGGGTAGGCAAGGAGGCCTTCACCACCCTTTGCTGTAGATGAAGGCCTCAGCCGTGCCTGCCCGTGTGCCAGGCGTGCCACGCGTAGGCCTGCGCGTCCGTGAGCGACGCCACCTGGTCGACGACCACGCGCAGGCGCGCCGCGTCGTCCGGGGCGGCCTCCCACGCGGGAAGGAACAGCCCGTCCAGCGCGTCGGGCGCGCGACGGCACAGCGCCTCGACCAGTTCGGCGAGTGTCTGCCGCTGGCCGTCCTGCATCGCGAGGCGCCGCCTGTCACTCATCACGTACCGCAGCGCGAGCGCCTTGAACAACGCGACCTCGGCCGCGACCTGCTCCGGGATGACCAGCCGCGCGGCGTAGCGGCTCAGCGGCCCTTCGCCGTACACCTCCCGTGTCGCGCCGACGACCGCCGTCGCGAACCGGCCGACCAGCTCGCTCGTCAGCCGTTTCAACGCGACCTGCGCCTTGAGCGATCCGTCGAGCCCCGGTTCGCTGAGCTCGGCGACCACCGGCAGATCGAGCAGTTCCTTCGCCGCACCCTCCAAAGTGGACCGCGACTGGTGCGAGAACCTTCGCGCCGCCTCGGCCACCGCCGCGCGTTCCTCCGCGTCGGCCAGCACCCGCAACGAGATCCGGCCCGCCAGCACCCCGTCTTCCACGTCGTGCACGGAATACGCGACGTCGTCGGACCAGTCCATGATCTGGGCTTCCAGGCAGGTCCGGCGCTCTGGGGCGCCTTCCCGGACCCACGCGAACACCTCGGCGTCGTCGGCGTAGACGCCGTACTTCGGATTGCCTTCTTCCCGTTGCCACGGGTACTTCGTCGAGGCGTCGAGACAGGCGCGGGTGAGGTTCAGCCCGCCCACGACCCCGCCTTCGAGCAGGACCTTGGGCTCCAGCCTGGTGAGGATCCGCAACGTCTGCGCGTTGCCCTCGAAACCACCGCACGGCTGGGCGACCTCGTTCAGCGCGCGCTCGCCGTTGTGCCCGAACGGCGGATGCCCGATGTCGTGCGCGAGGCCGGCGGTGTCCACCAGATCGGGATCGGCGCCCAGCTCGTCCGCGATGCCCCTGCCGATCTGGGCGACCTCCAGCGAATGCGTCAGCCGCGTACGGGGCACGCCGCTGACCTCGGCCCCTTCACCCGGGCCGACCACCTGGGTCTTGCCCGCCAGACGGCGCAGAGCGGCCGAGTGCAGCACTCGGGCGCGATCACGGGCGAAGGCGCTCCGCCCGTCCGCGGCGCCTTCCAACGCCGCGCCCTTGGGCCGCTCCGGCAGCAGGCGCGCCCTGTCGGCCTCGGTGTAGGTGTCCACCCGACCAGACTAAACGTGGTCACCGACACTTATCGGGCGTCAGACCTCACCGGTACCGAACAGACTGTCCGCCGGCGACTTCGTGAGGCGGTAGTACAGCAGCGCGCCGGTCTCGCGGACGATGTAGCGCGCCTGCGTCTCGCGGGTCTGCACGATCGGGCCGCGATGGGTGGGCGACGTCCAGGTCTCGAGCCCGAGGTCGTCGGCCATCACCCGGGCGCGGAAGGAGTGCCACGGGTCGCTGACCAGCACCGCGGTCTTCCAGCCCCGTTTCCGCACCTGCTCGGCGACCGCGCGGAGGCTCCGCAGGGTGTCGCTGCCCTCGCCGACCGGCAGCGTCGCCGATGTGGGCACGCCGCGTTTGCGCAGCCACTGCGCGCCCGCGTGCGCTTCGGTGTAGTTGTCGTCCGCCTTCTTGCCGCCCGCGGTGACGATCACCTTCGCCACGCCCTGGTCGTACAGCGTCTTCGCCTTGGCCAGCCGGGCCTGAAAGATCTCCGACGGCCTGCCGTTGTACTGGGCCGCGCCGAGCACCACGATGACGTCGGCCCGGTCGCGCACGTCCTCTCGCGCGACCTGCCAGACCCGGAACGCCGTTCCGCCGATCACCGCGACGACGACCAGCAGGAATCCCGCCACGATCCGGCGCACCCAGTTCGCGCGAGTCGGTTTCGTCCGTTCGGCGGTACTCACGCGGGTGATTCTCGCAGAGCGGGGAGTCGATCTCAGAGCCAGCCGTGCTCTTCCGCGAGCCGCACCGCCTCGGCCCGGGTCCGCGCCCCGGTCTTGCCCATCGCGGCCGAAAGATGGTTGCGCACGGTTCCTTCCGAAAGGTGCAGCGCACGGGCGACGTCGGCCACCGTGCTGCCGCACTTGGCGGCCCTGAGGACGTCGTGTTCGCGCCCGGTGAGCGGGCTCGCGCCGGTGGCGAGGGATTCGGCGGCGAGCGCGGGATCGACCACGCGGAGGCCACCGTGAACCCTGCGGACGGCGTCCACGAGCTGCTCCGGCGGAGCGTCCTTGACCACGAACCCCGCGGCCCCCGCGGCCATCCCCCGCGAGAGATAGCCGGGCCTGCCGAAGGTGGTGCAGATGATGAT
This sequence comes from Amycolatopsis sp. NPDC043885, assembly GCF_056435685.1. Classification (NCBI taxonomy): domain Bacteria; kingdom Bacillati; phylum Actinomycetota; class Actinomycetes; order Pseudonocardiales; family Pseudonocardiaceae; genus Amycolatopsis; species Amycolatopsis sp. NPDC043885. Next base: position 268,711 of record NZ_JBWKEA010000009.1, on the reverse strand, counting down.
CCGGCACAGCGGAAGCGCGCCGTGCAGCTCGGCCGCGGCTTCGAGACCGTCCTTGCCCGGCATCTGGACGTCGAGCAGCGCGACGTCCGGAGCGGTCTCCTTCGCCCGCTGGAGCACTTCGTCGCCAGAGCCGACCTGGGCGACCACCTCGATGTCGGCTTCGAGGCCGAGCACGGTGGCCAACGCCCCGCGCACCATCGCCTGGTCGTCGGCGAGCAGGACCCGGATCACGCGCAGCCTCCAGCGGGTTCGGAGAGTGGCGCGAGCGCGCCGCTCCGCAAGGCGGATTCGGGTACCTCCGCCCGGACGAGCCATCCTCCCCCAGGTGGCGTGGTGGCGGTCAAGGTCCCGCCGACCGCGTCCAACCGTTCGGTGAGCCCGCGCAGGCCGTTCCCCGCCGCGGCGTCACCACCCTCACCGTCGTCCTCGACTTCCAGCCAGGTCTTGCCGAGGCGGACTTTCACCCGGTTCGCCCCGGAATGCCGGATCACGTTGGTGACCGCTTCCCGCAGCACGTAGCCGAAAGTACGCTGCAGGGCGGGGTCGACGTTGTCCACCGCGTGCGGCAGATCCGCGTCGATCTCGGCCGCCCGCAACGCCGCCCGCGCCCCGGCGACCTCGGCCGACAGCGACACCTCGCGATACTCGGAGACCGTGGCCCGGATGTCCGACAGCGCGCTGCGGGTCAGCCCCTCGACCTCGCGGATCTCCTGCAGCGCGCGGGAGTCGTCCTTGCCGCTCTCCAGGATCCGGCGGGCGAGCCCGGCCTTGACCGTGATGGTGGTGAGACTGTGGCCGAGGATATCGTGCAGATCCCGCGCCAGGCGCTCGCGTTCACCCGCCACCGCGAGCGCCGCGATCTCCTGGTTGGCCGCCTCCAGTTTCCGCACCGCGCGGACCAGGTTCGCCATGAAGAACATCGCCGCCGTGATCGAGAGGACCGCCACCAAGTCACCGAAATCGTCCTTCCCGACGGCCAGGTGGACGGCCAGCACCAGCAGCAGGGCGCCGCCGTCCAGGATCACCGCCCACGCCGGCGGCAGCGTGAAGGCCAGCACCGACGTCGCGTAGATCAGGATGTACGGGTTGTTGTCGTGCAGGAAGACCAGGATGAGGCCGATGAGCAGCATCACCACCGAAAAGACGTAGGTCGTCTTCCGCCGGGAAGGCCGCAGGACGAGCGGGAACAGCAGATAACACGCGCCGTAGGCGATCAGGAAACCGACGACCACCAGCGTTTCCGCGGTGACCCCGCCGGTGGTCAGCTCGACCACCGTGGGAATGAAGGTCGGCAGGACGAAGGCGGTGCCCAGTACGGCCCACTTCGCCGGTCGGGGCCCCCGTCCGGTCCGCGGCGGCATGTCCGACCACCAGTTCTCCCGGTCGTCCAAACCCGTCTTCACCCTGCCCGGGTACTCGTTCACCGGTTCACCCTTCTCAGACCCGCGCACTGTCCTTACGGTAACGCCTGATCACGAGCGCCCCGAGGACCGCGGTCCACGCCGCCAGCACGCCGAGCGCGGCCGGGAGACTCACCGTGAGCCGGTCGGTGACGACCGGGCGGACCAGCTGGATCAGCCAGTACGTCGGCGTCACCCGGGCGATGTCGGCCATCCACGACGGCATCCCGTCGATCGGGATCCACAGGCCGCCGAGGAACCCCATGCCCATCATGACGATCATGTTCAGCGGCTGCATCGACTCCGGCGTGCCGAACTGGCCGAGCAGGAGGCCGAGCAGCACCAGCGGGATCGCGCCGAGCCAGATACCTGCCACGAGCCGCAGCCAGCCGGCGGCGTCGAGGTGGACGCTTTGGAAGAGGACGCCGACCAGCGGGACGACGAGCAGCGATGGGAGCGCGACGAGCATCGCCGAGAGCGCCTTGCCGCCGAGGTAACCGGCTCCGGTCAACGGGGTCAGCCGCAGCTGGCGCTGCCAGCCGGTGGACCGCTCGATGGCGAGTTTCGCGCCACTCGCCATGGCGGCGGAGAAGGCCCCGAAGGCCATCATGTTGACCATGATCACGCCGGCGATGTCCACCTCGCCCCCGGCGAGAACGTTGGCCTGCAACAGGAACATCAGCACCGGGAAGGCGACGGCGAAAAGTACGAACCGCGTCGAACGAAAAGTACGGACGATCTCGGTCTTGAGGTAGGTGGGGTTCATCGGACGGCTTCCTCGCCGGTGGTCAGGGACAGGAACGCGCCTTCGAGACCGACGGCGCTGATCTCGATGTCGTGCGCTCCGGGCACGTGGGTCAGGAGCGCCCGCAACGTCGTGTCGGAATCGGTACTGGAGATCGCCGCGCGACCGGCGCGGAGTTCGAAACCGGTGACCGCGGGCAGCCCCGCGATCACCGGCTCAGCCGCCGCGGGCACCACCGCGCGGATCGTGTGCCCGCCGGCCAGCGCACGGACCTGCGCGACCGAACCGTCCGCGACGATCCGCCCCGACCGCATCAGCACGACACGGTCGGCGAACTCTTCGGCCTCTTCGAGATAATGGGTCGCGAACAGGACCGTGCGACCCGAGTTCGTGTACTCGTACATGGACTTCCAGAACTCGCGGCGCGTGCCGACGTCCATCGCGGCGGTCGGCTCGTCGAGGATCAGCAGATCGGGGTCGCTCACGAGCGCGACGGCGAACCGCACGCGCTGCTTCTGCCCACCGGAAAGCTTGGTGGAGCGCCGGTTCGCGAGGTCATCGATCCCGGCGCGGCGCAACGCCTCGCGCACGGGCATCGGCTCGCGGTGCAGCGCCGCGACCGTGCCGACGGTCTCGGCGACCGTGAGATCCTCGACGAGGGCGCCGCCCTGCAGCATCGCGCCGATCATCCCGTCGCCGACCGCGTCCCCCGGCTCACGCCCGAAGACGGTCACGGAACCGCTGTCGGGCACGCTCAGGCCCAGGATCATGTCGACCGTGGTGGATTTGCCCGCGCCGTTGGGGCCGAGGAGGGCGACCACCTCGCCCGGCGCGATCGTCAGTTCCACGCCGTCGACGGCGTGGACGTCGCCATAGTGCTTACGCAGACCGGAAATCCGGACCGCCGCCCCCGCGGTGATGTCTTGTTCTCGCATGCCTCAAGCCTGTCGCGACCGGGCGGCCTGGGCGTGGGCCGCGCGTCACGACCTGAGGGTGACAGTTGTCAGGGGTATAGCGCGTGAAGGCCCCCTTCCCTCGGCTGAGCAGAGGGAAGGGGGCCTTCACGCGCCAGGAACGGGCGTCAGGCGCCGATCAGCCGACCCGCCAGGTACGACTCCAGCTTGTCGATCGCGACCCGCTCCTGCGCCATGGTGTCGCGCTCCCGCACGGTCACCGCGTGGTCGTTGAGCGAGTCGAAGTCGACGGTGACGCAGTACGGCGTCCCGATCTCGTCCTGGCGCCGGTAGCGGCGGCCGATCGCGCCGGCGTCGTCGAAGTCGGCGTTCCAGTGCTTGCGCAGCGCCGCCGCGACGTCGCGCGCCTTCGGCGTGAGATCGGCGTTGCGCGACAACGGGAGAACGGCGACCTTGAACGGCGCGAGCCGGTAGTCCAGCTTGAGCACCGCGCGGGTGTCGGTGCTGCCCTTGGCGTTCGGCACCTCTTCCTCGTGGTACGCGTCGACGAGGAACGCCATCATCGACCGGCCGACACCGGCCGCGGGCTCGATGACGAACGGGCGGAACCGCTGCTTCGTGGCCTGGTCGAAGAACGACAGGTCGACGCCGGAGTGGTTCGAGTGCGTCGTGAGATCGAAGTCGGTGCGGTTCGCGATGCCTTCGAGCTCGCCCCATTCCTGGCCCGCGTTGAACGCGAAGCGGTACTCGATGTCGACGGTGCGCTTCGAGTAGTGGGAGAGCTTTTCCTTCGGGTGCTCGTAAAGGCGGAGGTTGTCCGCCTTGATGCCGAGATCCTTGTACCACTCGGTGCGCGCGTCGATCCAGTACTGGTGCCAGGTCTCGTCCTCGCCCGGCTCGACGAAGAACTCCATCTCCATCTGCTCGAACTCGCGCGTGCGGAAGATGAAGTTGCCCGGCGTGATCTCGTTCCGGAACGATTTGCCGATCTGGCCGATGCCGAACGGCGGCTTCTTGCGCGCCGCGGTCTGCACGTTGAGGAAGTTGATGAAGATGCCCTGCGCGGTCTCCGGGCGGAGGTAGTGCACGCCTTCCTCGGACTCGACCGGGCCGAGGTAGGTCTTGAGCATCATGTTGAAGTCACGCGGCGCGGTGTACTGCCCGCGGGTGCCGCAGTTCGGGCACGGCACCTCGGACAGGTCGTCCTCGGACACCTCCTTGCCCGAGCGGGCGGAGAAGTCCTCGGCCAGCTGGTCGGCGCGGAAACGCTTGTGGCAGGACAGACATTCGATCAGCGGGTCGGTGAAGACGTCGAGGTGACCCGACGCGACCCACACCTGGCGCGGCAGGATGACCGAGGAGTCGAGGCCGACGACGTCGTCGCGGCTCTGCACGACGGTCTTCCACCACTGGCGCTTGATGTTGTCCTTCAGTTCGACACCGAGGGGCCCGTAGTCCCACGCCGACTTGGTACCGCCGTAGATCTCTCCACACGGGAAAACGAAGCCTCGACGCTTGCACAGGCTGACGACGGTCTCAATGGTGTTGGCGGGCACTCCACGCTCCGAAGCATGCGGGGACGGGTATGGACTAGAAGGACAAGACTAACCGCCCGTCCCCGCACGACCTCCGGCGAGGTCGGACCGCTCAGGGCCTGCTGACCAAGGAGGCGGTGACGATGCGGTTGTCCTCGTAACCGTCGGTCCCGCCGACGTACTCGCCACCACAGGTGACCAGCACCAGCCGATGCGGCCCGTCCGGTCCGAACAGCTTCTCCGCCTGCTCGGCCAGCTTCGTCTTGTGCACGGTGACGATCTCGCCGATCTGGTAGACCCACTTGCCGCCGTCGGTGTCGACGAGGTCGACCTGCTGGCCGGTCTTGAGCCGCCACAGTTCGTCGAACGGGCCCTTCTTCCCCTTCCAGTTCACATGCCCGGAAAGCACGGAAGCACCCTGGCCGGCGCCCAGTTTCGCGCCCCACCAGGTGGCTTCGTCGAGACCCTCGGGGATGGGGAGGGTCCCGTCCGCGGTCAGTTCCTTGCGGATCAGTTTCGCCGTGCCGCCGCCGGGGAGCCTGACCGTGCCGGGCGCCTGTCCCGTGTCCGCCGGAGCCTGGGGTGTCTGCACCGACGACGTGGTCACCTGGTCCTGGGCGGCCGCGACGACGGAATCACTCTTTCCGGTGAAAACCAGCACCGCGACCACGGCCGCCACCACGAAGGTCGCGCCACCGGCGAGGATCAAGCCCAGGCCGGAACGCTTTTTCGGCCGCTCCTCGCTCGCCGTACCGTCGTCGAACTGTCCCACCATCGGGTATTACTCCTTGCTCGCGTCAAGCCGCCGGAGCGGCCGGTGTGGCTAGACACGCGACGCGAGCCGAGAGAGGTTGCACCGACTTCCCGCGTTTCGTCCTCTGAATGCGGTAGTTGCGCACGCATGGACCGCATTCAGAGGACGAAATGCGGGAGTCAGGCGGGCGGCCCGGAAACGAGAGTCGCGACGATGACCCGGTTGTCCCGGTAGCCGTCCGTTCCCCCGAGGTAGTCGCCGCCGCAGGTGACCAGCACCAGCCGGTGCGGCCCGCTCTGCGCGAACAGCTTCGCCGCCCGCGCGGGCAGGTCGTTCTTGTGCACGGTGACGACCTCGCGCACGCGATAGACCCAGATGCCGCCCGCCGCGTCGCTGACGGCCACCTCCTGGCCCTCGTGCATCCGCCACAGCTCGTCGAAGGGCCCTTTGACGCCGCCCCAGTTGACGTGCCCGGAGATCAGCGACGTACCCGTTTCGGCGCCGAGCCGCGCACCCCACCACGCCGCGCCGCCGAGGCCGCGCGGGATCGGGAGGACACCGTGGGAGGTGACCTCGGAGCGGACGAGTTTCGCCGATCCGCCTTCGGGCAGGCGGATCGTGCCGGGCCGCTGCCCCCGTTTCGAACTGTCGGCGGGCAGCGCCAAGGGAGCGCCGTCCTCGCCCGGCATGACCGCGGGTTCCGCGAACGAGACCACCGGTTCCGGCGGGATCCAGGTCAGCACGACGACGCCCGCTGAGATGGCGAGCGCGGTGACGACGGCGGACAGTACCGCCAGCCAGGACCGCACGGGGCCGCTACTTCTCCCGCACCGGCACGGGCTTGCGACGGCGGAGCAGCAGCATGGCCGCGGCGCCGATCACGATGCCGCCGCCCAGCAGCGCGAGCCCGACCACGGTCCGCGTCGAGTCCGCGGTCTGCGGCGGGATACCGCCCGCGGGCACCGTGCCCGGCACCGCGGGCTGCGCGGGCGCGGCGCCGGGTCCCGTACCGCCGGCGGGCTTCGCCACGAAGTTCCTCGGGATACCGCAGCTCACGCCGCCGAGCACGATCGTCGTGCGGGCCTCGCGCAGATCCTTGTCCTCCTCGTCGCGCACGTGCGTGACGACGTCGACCTTCCAGCCCGCCACCGCGGTCACGTCACCGGCGCGCCAGCCGTCCTGCCGGATGAGCTGGTCGAAGGCGGTCACCCGCGACACGGTCAGGTCGGAGGTGGTCTTGTCCTTGCTGGCCGTCTTGTCGATCCCGCCGGTCGACGGCGGGCCGAGCTTGAGTCCCTTGACGTCGATACCCGAAGCGCCGGACGGCTTCAGGTCACCGTTCTGGTCCCGCACCCAGATCTTGCCCACGCTCGTCGACGACGTCGCCTTGCCAGGCGAGGAGCAGTCGACGGAGCTCTTCGCGCCTTCGAGCACCAGCACGGTGTTGTCGATGGGCTTCGCGCCGCCGCGCCCGTTGTCGATGAGGGCGTAGTTGCTCTCCGCGACCGCCGTCGGGACCGTGGTCTGCTGCAGCGCGGCGATCACGTTGTGGTCGCGGCTGGCGATCCCGGCCGGGAAGGGGCTCTGATCGCCGTAACGGCCAAGGTTGATCGCCCATTGGTCACCGAGGGTGGTCCGCTCACCGGCGTCACGCGGGACGACGGTGCGGTCCGGGGAGAGTTTCGACTGGCCGGGGGTCAACGGCGAACGCTGGGTCTCGGTGATCAGTGATCCCGGGTTCCCGATGCGCACCGACGCCACGTTCGCGAACGACACGGGACCGGTCTTCTCATCGACGGCCTGCGTCGTCTGCGCCGAGGCGAGCCCCGGAACCGACGCCAAAGCGATGGCCGCCGCCGCGGCGGCCAGCTTCGTCACGAAACGAGTCATGTCTCCCCACTGCCTCTCGGGCTCTCAGAGCGCGGTCGTCAGCGAGAAGCGACGAAACGCTCCGCGACAACCTTGCACCGTCGGCGACGACATGCGAAGCGGAATGGCCATTTCTCCGCGAAGTCACCCGAATGGAGCAGTAACGCCGCCGCCGAGTGGTCGCCCGGTCGGCGAACAGACCACCCGGGACGGGAACACTAAGATGGACTGGACTGTTACTGGCAATGACTTCGGAAATCATGAACATGGAGGCGGCGATGGCTACGGTGACCCCGGACTCGGCCGCCCCGGGCCTCTCGGAAGACCCCGGACCGCATTCGTCGGCCCGTCCCCCCGCCGAACCCGCCGTGTCGGCCTCGCCCGCCGTCCTCGCGGACGCCGGCGACCTGCTCCGGGCACTCGCCGCACCCGTGCGCATCGCCATCGTGCTGCAGCTGCGTAACGCGGACCGGTGCGTCCACGAACTGGTGGACACGCTCGATGTCGCGCAGCCGCTGATCAGCCAGCACCTGCGGGTACTGAAGACCGCGGGTGTCGTACAGGGTGAGCGACGCGGCCGTGAGGTGGTGTACCGGCTGGTCGACGATCACCTTGCGCATATCGTGGTGGACGCCGTAGCCCACGTTCAAGAGGGGAAGTGAGCATGAGTCCGACGACGGCCAACAGTTCCGCGCCGGTGCCGGGACGCCGGTCGACGAAACAGCGGGCCGCCGTGGTCGAGCTGCTCAAGGAGATCGACGACTTCCGTTCCGCCCAGGAATTGCACGACGAGCTGCGCAAACGCGGCGACGGGATCGGGCTCACCACGGTGTACCGGACGCTGCAGTCGCTCTCGGAGGCGGGCGAGATCGACGTCCTGCGCACCGATACCGGCGAGGCCATCTACCGGCGCTGCTCGTCTCACCACCACCATCACCTGGTGTGCCGGATCTGCGGCAGCACCGTCGAGGTCGAGGGACCGGCCGTGGAGCGGTGGGCCGAGAAGATCGCCTCGGAGCACGGCTTCTCCGACATCAGCCACACCGTGGAGATCGTCGGGACCTGCTCGAACCACTGACGCCCTCTAGTAGTGCGATGAAGGACGCTTTCATAGCAAATTTTGCTATGAAAGCGTCCTTCATCGCACGCCGCAGGGGGCGCGGTCAGTACTCGTAGGGGTCCTTCGGCGCCGGCACCTGCCGCACCGAGGTGAGCGTCAAGTCCGGCATGTAGCTGTTCTCCCGCACGGCGGTCCCCGGCACGACCGTCCCGGTGACCTCCAGCCAGGTGTCGTCGCCGAATCCCGACGCGCCCTCGCCCACCATCCGCACGGTGATCGGGAAGGCGTCGGCGGCGCAGCAGCCGATCACCATCCTGGCCAGCATCGTGTTGCCCTCGTTGTGCACCACGAACCCGGACAGCCGCACCGTCCGCCCGTTCAGGCTGCCGCTCTTGTCCCAGCCCGCCCGGCTGACGAACTCGTTGACCTCCAACGGGACCACGTCCCCGGCGGGCAGCGGCGGGAAGGCGGCCGCGTTGCTGGCCGAAGCGCTTTGCGGCGCCCTGGCCTCGGTGCGCGTCACCGAATCGGCGCCCAGCGCGGGCGGCGCGACCAGGAACACGGCCAGCACCGGCACCATCAGCAGCCAGGCCGACCGGGTGTTGTGGTCGTGCGCGTGGACGTCCCCGGACACGACGGCGGCGGCCCGCGCGGCCAGCAGGTCACGGACGATCGCGACCGCGCCCAGCGCGACCATCACCGCACCGCCGGCGATGATCCACGGCTGTTGCGCGGGTTTGACGTAGCGCAGGTAGTCGCCGTTGATCGTGATCTTGAGCAGCGCCCCGCCGAGCAGGATCAGGAGGATGTTCTGGGTCTCGCGTTTCACGCGCCACCTCCGAGGATGAGTACGCCGGAGACGACGGCGCAGGACAGCGCGACGACGAACGTCACGGGCGCGAACCGCAGCGCGAACGACTTGCCGAAGGTACCGGTCTGGAGCGCGAACAGCTTCACGTCGATCGCGGGCCCGACCACCAGGAACACCAGCTTCGGCAGCAGCGGCATCGCGGTCAGCGACGCGGCGACGAAGGCGTCGGCCTCACTGCACAGCGCCAGCACGACGGCGAGCACGGCCATCACCAGCACCCCGAGCACGATCTGCTCCCCCAGTACCCCGAACCATTTGGCGGGCACCAGGACGTTCATCGCGGCGGCGATCATCGCGCCGAGCACGAGGAACCCGCCCGCCTCGACCAGGTCCGCCCGCGCGGTCTCGGCGAAGGTCTTCCAGCGCGAACCGTGCTGGACCTCGGGAAGACGCCGCAAAGCGCGCTCCGCCATCCAGTCGAGCTTCCCCCACTTCGCCCACAGCCAGCCCATCACCATCGCCGTGGCGAGCGAACCGGCGAACCGGGCGAACACCATCTCCGGGTTCCCGGGGAACGCCACCGCGGTGGCCACCAGCACCACCGGGTTCACCGCGGGCGCGGCCAGCAGGAACGTCAGCGCGGCCGCGGGCGCGACACCCTGTCCGATCAGCCGCCGCGCGACGGGCACCGACGCGCACTCACAACCCGGCAGCGCGACCCCGGCCAGCCCCGCGACACCGACCGCCGCGCCGGCCCGGCGAGGAAGCACCTTCTCCAGCACCCGCGCGGGCACGAACGCCGCGATCGCGCCGCTGATCAGCACCCCGAGCACCAGGAACGGCAACGCCTGCACGCAGACCGCGACGAACACCGTCGAGCCGGTCCGCAGCGCGGGCACGTCGAACACCTGCTGGAGCCAGCTCTGCCCGAGGATCGCGATCAGCAGGATCGCGCAGAGCACCTCGATCGAGGTGATCTTGAACCGCCGGGCGGGCTTTCGCTCCGGGGCGCTCCTGGAAATGGTTTCCATGCGCGCGATGATGCCAGGTGACCCTGCGTTCCGGCGGTCACTCCCCGGGAGCGGTCCCCAGCAGGTCCGAACGCAGCTGCGACGCCGTCGAGACGACCAGCATGAGCAGCGTTCCGAGCGGCGAGGGATCCATGCCCTCCGCCGGGAACGCGTACCTCAGCGTGATGTCGATGCCCTTCTCCGAGCGCACGACGCCGAGCGTCCCGAACAGGCCCTGTCCGGCGCGTTCCGCCGCAGAGGCCGCGATCGCCGGGTCGTCCGGCAGGTCCCAGGCGACGACGCAGGTCAGGCTCAGCACGGTCAGCCCTTCGGCCAGCCGGGTCGCCTGGATGACGCACGGGACGTCCGCGTGCGAGAAGGTCAGCGCGCCGTCGTCGTCGACGTGGACTTCGAGATAGCGCTCGAGGGCTTCCCGTGCCGACGTCAGCAACGCCGCCGTGTCCGCTGCTTCGGTGGTCATGCGGTCCCTTCGGAAGCCTTGTCGGCTTTGTCGACGGCCCCGCCGAAGCGGCGGTCCCGTTTCGCGAACTCGAGGCAGGCCCGCCACAGGTGGGTGCGGTCGAAGTCCGGGAAGAGCGTGTCCTGGTAGACCATCTCGGCGTAGGCCGACTGCCAGAGCAGGAAGTTCGACGTGCGCTGCTCCCCCGACGGCCGCAGGAACAGGTCCACGTCCGGCATGTCGGGCTGGTACAGGTACTTCCCGATGGTCTTCTCGGTGACCTTGTCCGGGTTCAGCTTCCCGTCGGCGACGTCCTGGGCGATCCGCCGCATGGCGTCACCCAGCTCGGCGCGGCCGCCGTAGTTGACGCACATGGTCATGTTGAGCGCCGTGTTGTGCTTGGTCTTCTCCTCGGCGACCTGCAGTTCCTTGATGACGCTCGCCCACAGCTTGGGGCGGCGGCCCGCCCAGCGGATGCGGACGCCGATCGAACCGAGGTAGTCGACCTGGCGGCGGATGGTGTCGCGGTTGAAGCCCATCAGGAAGCGGACCTCCTCCGGGCTCCGCTTCCAGTTCTCGGTGGAGAACGCGTACACCGACAGCCATTTGACGCCCAGCTCCACGGCACCGCTGGCGACGTCGATCATCACCGCTTCCCCGCGTTTGTGGCCTTCGATCCGCGGCAGTCCCCGCTGGTTGGCCCAGCGGCCGTTGCCGTCCATCACCAGCGCCACATGCTTCGGGAGGAGTTCCCGGGGGATCTCCGGCGGCCGGGCACCGGACGGATGCGGCTCCGGCGCGCGAAGTTCGAATTGTGACGCCTTGTTCTCGCGTCCCCTGCGCAGCACCTTCGAGCCTCCTGATCGAGCGAACCTGTGCCTGCGACCCTACTGCGCCTGCGTGCTGGTCTCCCGCGCACGCCTCTCCACCAGCGGCAGCGACCGCAACTGGCGCTCCAGATGCCACTGCAGATGGGCCGCGACCAGGCCGGACGCGTCCCGCCGCGGCACCGGCTGCGAAGCCTCGGCCACCGGCCACTCGCCGTGCAGGAGCGCCGCGAGCAGGGTCAGCACCTCCGGGGAGGGGTGGACACAGCCGGGGACCCGGCAATCCGGGCACATCGAGCCGCCCGCCGACACGCTGAACGCCTTGTGCGGTCCTGGCAGGCCGCACCGGGCGCATTCGGTGATCGCGGGCGCCCAGCCGGCGTACGCCATCGCCCGCAGGAAGAAGGCATCGAGGATGAGGGAACTGTCCCGCTCCCCGCCCGCGAGCGCGCGAAGGGCTCCGACGACGAGCATGTAGAGCTTGAGCACCGGCTCGCCCTCTTCGGCGGACAACCGGTCCGCCGTCTCGGCGATGGCGCTCGCGGCGGTGTAGCGCTGGTAATCGGCCACCAGGGGCAGCGCGAAGGCGTCGACCGTCTCGACCTGGGTGATCACGTCGAGGGAGCGGCCGGTGTAGAACTGCACGTCGACGTGCCCGAACGGCTCCAGACGGGCCCCGAAGCGCGATGACGTCCGACGCACGCCCTTCGCGACCGCACGGACCTTGCCGTGCCGCCGCGTGAGCAGGGTGACGATCCGGTCGGCCTCACCCAGCTTGTGCGTCCGCAACACCACTCCGGTGTCGCGATAGAGGTTCACCACCCCGACATCGTCCCACCCGGGACCGACATCGGGGTGGTGCGCCCCGGAATCAGCAGTAGCGGCCGTAGCAGCTCGGCACGGACGCGGCCGCGACGATCGAGATGATGATCATCACGATGGCGAAGAGGCAGCCGAGGCCGCCGATGATCGACGCGATCATGCACATGGTCCGTGTCGACCGTGACGCGTCCGCGGCGGCGGCGTAGTTGCCCTGCATCTTGTACGTGTTGACCTCGTTGGACTTCATGATCGCGAAGATCGCGATGATCCAGCAGAGGAAGATGCAGCCGATCGCCCAGCCCTTGTAGTCCTTGATGGCGTTGATGTCGCCACCGCCGCCCGGCATACCGCCCGGAGCGCCGTAAGGGGAAGGCTGGCCGTACGGGGCGGGCTGCCCGTAGGGAGCGGGCATGCCACCGGAGGGCGGCCCATAGCCAGGCTGCTGTCCGTAGGGCTGCTGGCCGTAGGGGTTGGTCATGAAAGTGGTCCTCGTTGTTCTTTCGGCTACGGGTCGGGCTAGATGCTCGCGGCGACCAGGACGATCCAGAGAATGGAGAACAGGCAGCCGACCCCGCCGATGATCGAGGCGATCATGCACATGGTCTTCGTCGACTTCGACGCGTCCATGGCGGCGGCGTAGTTGCCCTGCATCTTGTACGTGTTGACCTCGTTGGACTTCATGATCGCGAAGATCGCGATGATCCAGCAGAGGAAGATGCAGCCGATCGCCCAGCCCTTGTAGTCCGGGATCGAGTTGATGTCGCCGCCACCGGGCATGCCGCCCGGAGCGCCATAGGGCGCGGGCTGACCGTACGGCGCGGGCTGGCCATACGGCGCCGGCTGGCCGTACGGCATCGGGTTCGCGCCGGAAGGCTGTCCGTACGGCGCGGGCGTGGCGCCGGACGGGGGTCCGTATCCGGGCTGAGGCTGCTGACCATAGGGCTGCTGGCCGGGGCCGGGCTGCTGGCCGTACGGGTTCGTCATCGGGTTCCCCACTTGTGTCGTGCTTCCCGACGGGTGGATCCCGCCGGTCGTTCCTTACTGCTGCGGTGTTCCGGGCCCGTTCGGCCCATCCGCTCCGGGCAACTGCTGCCTCAGCTGCTCCGGGGTGATCTTCTGCGTCGGCTCGGCTTCGTCGAACCCGGACGGCGCCTGCTGAGGCTGCTGCCCCTGGCGAAGGACCTGCGTCGGCTCGGACTCGCCCAGGGCCGGTCCAGGCTGGGACTCCGAGGACGGCGCCGCGGTTCCCTGCGGCTGCTGACCGAACGGCTGGGACGGCTGCTGTCCGAACGGCTGGGGCTGCTGGGGCGCGCCGAACGGCTGCTGCTGCTGCGGCGGCGGCGGCTGCTGGCCGAACGGCGAGGGCGGCGCGGGGAACGACGACGAAGCCGGCTGCGGCGGCTCGGGGAACCCTGGCGCCTGGCCGAAGGGCGCCGACGCGGGCGCGGCGGCTTCGCCCGGCACGACGACGGTGCTGAGGATCTTGTCGGCGAACGTCTGCTTCTTCTCGTCCCACAGCGGCCAGAGGTAACCGAGACCGCAGACCCAGCCGTCCAGGTTGTGGCACAGGTCCCGGACGAAGGCCATCAGCGGGCCGATCGGCTGCCCGTCACTCTCGCGGACGAGTTTGATCTTCAGGATCTTCTTGCCGAGCGACTGGCCGGTGGTGCCCATCTTGATCCACCGGTTGTAGACGGTCCAGGCGATCCCGGCGAGGTAGCCGACGACGGAGATGATGCCGCCGATGAGCGAATTCGCGTTCGTGGCGATGATGGCGCCGATGAGCGGGAGCACGAAGATCGGCGCGAAGTCGATCAGCGACCCGGCCGCGCGCAGGCCCCAGTGGGCGTAGTCGGTCTGCGGGCCGAACTGGGCGGCCTGACCGAACGGCGAGGGCTGGCCCTGCTGCCCGAACGGCGAAGATTGCCCCGGCTGCTGGCCGAACGGGGACTGCGGCTGCGCGCCGAACGGCTGCGACTGCTGCTGCCCGAACGGCGAAGGCTGCTCGGCGGGCGCTTGCTGCCCGAAGGGCGAAGGCTGACCAGATTGCTGTTGTCCGAACGGCGAAGGCTGGCCACCTTGCTGCGACTGCTGGGCCTGTTGCCCGAACGGCGAAGGCTGTTCTCCCGACGGCTGCTGTCCGAACGGCTGCTGCGGCTGCGGTGACTGCTGCCCCTCCCCCGGCGGGGGCCCGGATCCGGGCGGCGGCTGCTGTCCCGGCGGCTGCTGGCCGTAGGGAGTGGTCATCGAAATCCCCTCGCTGGTTCCTCGCCCCTGGCGCACGGGGCCTAGTGCGGCGACCCGGGGTGAATGTACGGCATGGGTACACACCGAGCAGACCGGTGCGCGGGAGCGTACTCGGTACCACCGACGATCCGGGCCTCGGCCCGGCACTCACACGTAGAGCGAGGTGAACGGGGCGAAGGGCAGGTTACGGATGACGAACCAGACGACGAACACGACACCGAACGCGAGCGGCGTCCAGCGCCAGTGCAGCCAGCTGTTCACCGCGCGGCCCCGAAGTCTTCCGACCGCCCAGGCGACGGTGCTCCAGACGAGCAGCAGAACGACCACAAAGGACACCGCGTTGTAGTGCAGCGCGGCGGGAATGTCCCCGTGCAGCGCGCTGTAGACCATGCGCATGCCACCGCAGCCGGGACAGACGATGCCCAGCAAGGTCTTGGTGGGACAGACCGGAAGCGGTCCGCCAGGGGTGGTGGGATCGCCCAGCCACAGGGCGACGCAGCCGAGGCCCGCACCGGCGGCGATGGCCAGGGGTGGTCCCAGCGCGCGGGCCTTCGCCTTGAACCCGCGCGCCGGGAATCCCGTGTAGACGGACGACGTCACGGCGTGTAGCTCGCCGCCGAAGCACCGATGATGATCATCACCACGATGAAGATGATGTACAGCAGGACGAGAACGCCGGTGGCGATCGCTCCCCACATGGACCACTTCTTCGCGTCGTCGGCGGCCTTCTGGGCTTCGGCGTGGAAGCCCTGCGACCACAACGTCTGCACCTGGCTCGACTTCACGATCGCCACGATACCCAGCGGCAAGCAACACAACACCGTGCAGAGAATGGCCCACACCAGGTTGTTGTCCGGCGGCGGACCGTAGTTCGGCACGCCGCCGTAGTACGGCTGCTGCGGCGGTGGCCCGCCCGGAGGCGGGTAGTTCGGGTACTGGTCGGTCATGAGGTCTCCCCCTCGATCGCCTCGATCAGCGGTAGGTGTTCATGTCGACGGAGGTCGCGAAGACACCGAGCACGACGACGAGGATGACGTACAGGATGGCGAGCACGACACCGACGATCGCCGCGATGATCGACCACTTCTTGGCCGCGTCGGCAGCTTCCTGCGCCGCGGCGGGCTGGCCCTGCGCCCAGAGGGTGTTCACCTGGTTCGCCTTGACGATGGCGACGATACCGAAGGGCAGGCAGCACAGGATCGTGGTGAGGATGGCCCACACCAGGTTGTTGTTGGGCGGCGGGCCGGGGTTGTTGAAGCCTCCACCGCCCTGAGGGTCGCCGGAGTAGTTGGGCAGGCCCTGGTTGTCGGTCATTTACCGCTTTCCCTTCACGAATGAGATGTGGAACTGCGACCCGGGCGCGCCGCCCGATCAGCGATCACCGGAGTCAAGGGTTGAGACTCTAAGGTCACCCGTCCGGTTCCACATCATCAACCGGTCTCCGCGACCGAATCGAGACATTCCGTTCAGTCAGAAGCCCAGCCGTCGCAACTGACGGGGGTCGCGCTGCCACTCTTTGGCGACCTTGATGTGCAGGTCGAGGTAGACCTTCGAGCCAAGGAGCCCCTCGATCTGCTGCCGGGCGCGGGCGCCGACGTCCTTCAGCCGCTCACCCTTGTGCCCGAGGATGATGCCCTTCTGGCTCGGTCGTTCCACATAAAGGAACGCGTGCACGTCGATCATGTCGTCCCTGCCCTCGTGGGGCAGCATTTCCTCGACGGTGACGGCGATCGAATGCGGGAGCTCGTCCCGGACACCCTCCAGCGCCGCCTCGCGGATCAGCTCGGCGACCAGGATCTGCTCGGGTTCGTCGGTGAGTTCGCCGCCCGGGTACAGCTGCGGGCCTTCGGGAAGGTGCCGCACCAGCAGATCCGAGAGCGCGCCGACCTGGAAACCGTCCACAGCGGACACCGGGATCAGCTCGGCGAACTCCATGACCTCCTGCAGGGCGAGCAACTGCTCGGCGACCTGCTCGGGTTTCACGAGGTCCGTTTTGGTGACGACGCCGATCACCGGGGTGCGCTTGGCGATCTTCTTGAGCTCGGCGGCGATGAACCGGTCACCGGGACCGACTTTTTCGTTGGCGGGCACGCAAAGCCCGACAACGTCCACTTCGGACCATGTCGAGTGGACGATGTCGTTGAGCCGCTCGCCGAGCAGGGTTCTCGGCCGGTGCAGCCCCGGCGTGTCGATGATCACCAGCTGGGCGTCGTCGCGGTGGACGATGCCGCGGATGGCGTGGCGGGTGGTCTGCGGTTTGCTGGAGGTGATCGCCACCTTGCTGCCGACGAGCGCGTTGGTCAGCGTCGACTTGCCCGCGTTGGGCCGTCCGACGAAGCAGGCGAATCCGGAACGATGCGGCTCGGCCATCAGCTCAGCACCTTGCCGCTGGGATCCGCGAGATAGACCGGGGCGTCTTCGGCGATGTCCCGCACCGCCTGGAGCGAGGCGCCGTTCAGGAGTGCGTCACCGCTGACGACGACGGCGGCCTCGATTCCTTCGGCTCCGCTCGAAACGGCGGCGGCGACGGCGGCCTGCAGCGCGGTGAGCTTGAACGACGGCTGGTCGACCGTGCTCGCCGCGTAGGTGCGTCCGTCGGTGTCGCGGAGCGCGGCGCCCTCGGCGGCCTGGGTGCGGGCTCGCGCGGACCTGGCCAGGGTCACCAGCTTCTGGTCTTCGGCGTCCAGCTCAGGCATGTTCGACACTCCTGTCACTTTCATCGGGCTGCGGGACCCGGGTCCGGCGCCTGCCCTGGGCGGCGTCGGTCACCGCGTCCGCGTCGGCGGGGTGGACGACCACCGTGGTGATCCGCATCCGACCGCGCCGGTCCTTACCGCCTTCGGCGAACAGCCGAAGTCCGGCGACCTCGGCTTCGGCCCCCGGCAGCGGGACCCTACCCAGTCGCTCGGCGAGCAGCCCGCCCACGGTCTCCACGTCGTGGTCTTCGAGGTCGATCCCGAACAGTTCGCCCAGGTCGTCGATCGAGAGCCGGGACGAGACGCGGACCGCGCCGTTTTCGAGTTCTTCGACCTCGGGACGTTCGTCTGCGTCGGATTCGTCGGTGATCTCGCCGACGATCTCCTCGAGGATGTCCTCGATGGTGAGCAGGCCGGCGGTGCCGCCGTACTCGTCGACGGCGATCGCCATGTGGTTGTGGGAGACCTGCATCTCCTTGAGCAGGTCGTCGAGCCGCTTCGAGTCCGGCACGAAGCTCGCCGGGTTCATCAGCTCCTCGACCTGGCGCTGCGACCCGCCCTCGGCCATGTACGCGGGCATGAGGTCCTTGATGTTGACCACGCCCACCACGTCGTCGACGGAGTCGCCGATCACCGGCAGCCGGGTGAACCCGGTCCGCAGGGCCAGCGCGAGCGCCTGGCGCACGGTCTTGTCGTGCTCGATCCAGACGATCTCCGTCCGCGGCACCATGACCTCGCGCGCGACGGTGTCACCGAGCTCGAACACCGAATGGATCATCTCGCGTTCGGATTCCTCGACGACGCCGCGTTCCTGGGCGAGGTCGACCAGTTCACGCAGTTCGACTTCGGAGGTGAACGGGCCTTCGCGGAAGCCGCGGCCGGGGGTGATGGCGTTACCGAGGACGATCAGCAGCCTGCTGAGCGGGCCGAGGATCGAGCCGAGGACGCGTACCGGTCCCGCGACGACCAGGCCGATCCGGTACGGGTGCTGGCGGCCGAGGGTGCGCGGGCCGACCCCGATGAGCACGTAGCTCACCACGACCATCACGCCGGCGGCGACGACCACGGCGAGCCACAGCGGCCGGACCCAGCCGAGGACGTCGACGGTGACCAGCACGGTGGCGGTCAGCTCGCAGGTCATCCGCAGCAGCAGGATCAGGTTGATGTGACGGCGGCGTTCGGCGATGACCAGCGAAAGCTGACGCGCGCCGGGACGCCCGAGCCGGACGAGACCGTCGGCACGGGCCTTGGAGACCGTGCTGACCGCCGCGTCGGCGGCAGCGAACACCCCGGCGAGCAGGATCAGCGCGATGGCGATGACCAGCAGGGCCGCGGGACTACCCATTTCGGCGCCGCCTAAGCCGGTGGTTCGTCGGCGGGCACGGCGTCGAGGCCGGCGGTTCCGAGGAGCCTGTCGTCCGCGGACCGCTGCGCGTCGCGCTTGTTGAGCGCGGCCACGGCCGCCTGGAACTCGCCGAGGATCCGCTTCTGCAGGCCGAACATCTCACGTTCCTCGGCCGGTTCGGCGTGGTCGTAGCCGAGCAGGTGCAGCACGCCGTGCGTGGTGAGCAGGTGCAGCTCGTCCATCAGCGAGTGACCCGCCGTCTTGGCCTGGTCCTTCGCGAACGCCGGGCACAGCACGATGTCGCCGAGCAGCGCGGGCGAGGCGTCCGGCGCGTCGGGGCGGCGCGACGAGTCGAGCTCGTCCATCGGGAAGGCCATCACGTCGGTGGGACCGGGCAGGTCCATCCACCGCTCGTGCAGGTCCTCCATCACTTCGAGGGTGACGAGCAGGATGGACAGCTCGGCGAGCGGGCTGACCTCCATCTTGTCGAGCGCGAAGCGGGCGGCCGACACGATGGAGGCCTCGTCGACGTTCACGCCCGATTCATTGGCGATCTCGATGCTCATTTCTCATCCCCGATAGTGCGCGCCTTGGTCGATTCGGGCAACGCGCGCTCAATCCTCATCTCCGTTGCCCTTTCCAGCCGTTGCTCTTGTCCTGGCTGTCCTGCAGCGCCTGCCACTTCTCGTACGCGTCGACGATGTCGCCGACGAGCTTGTGCCGCACCACGTCCTGGCTGGTGAGCTGGGCGAAGTGCAGGTCCTCGACACCTTCGAGGATGTCGCGGACCACCCGCAGGCCGCTCTTCTGGCCGGTGGGGAGGTCGACCTGCGTGACGTCGCCGGTGACGACGATCTTGGCGCCGAACCCGAGCCGGGTGAGGAACATCTTCATCTGTTCCGGCGTGGTGTTCTGCGCCTCGTCGAGGATGATGAAGGCGTCGTTGAGGGTGCGGCCGCGCATGTACGCCAGCGGCGCGATCTCGATGGTGCCCGCCTGCATCAGCCGCGGGATCGACTCGGGCTCGACCATGTCGTGCAGCGCGTCGTAGAGCGGGCGCAGGTACGGGTCGATCTTCTCGTTGAGCGTGCCCGGCAGGTAGCCGAGGCGCTCACCGGCTTCGACCGCCGGACGGGTCAGCACGATGCGCGTGACCTGCTTCGCCTGCAGTGCCTGGACGGCCTTCGCCATGGCGAGATACGTCTTGCCGGTACCGGCGGGGCCGATGCCGAAGACGATCGTGTGCTTGTCGATGGCGTCGACGTAGCGCTTCTGGTTGAGCGTCTTGGGCCGGATCGTCTTGCCGCGCCGGGAGATGATGTTCATGCTCAGCACTTCGGCCGGTGACTCGTGGTCACCGGTGGAGAGCATGCCGACGGTGCGGCGGACGGTGGCCGGGTCGACCTGCTGGCCGCGGCCGGCGATGGTCACGAGTTCGGCGAAGACACGCTCCGCGAAGGCGACGTCGGCGGGTGCGCCGGTCAGGGTGACCTCGTTGCCCCGGACGTGGACGTCGGCGGCGAGGAGTTCCTCGGCGACGCGGAGGTTCTCGTCCCTCGAGCCGAGCAGGCTGAGCGCGGCGGCGTCGGGGATGGGGAATCGGGACTGGGCCGCCTCGGTGATCGCGGCCTCGTCGGTCTTCGTCGGGATGACGTCCGCGGGAACGTCGGGTCGGGCGGCTTCACCCGGTACGGTTCCGGCCACGTGGCCTCGGGCCTACTTCCTGCGCTTACGCTGCGATTTTCAACGACAGTGACGAGTTCGATGTTACTGGTTGCGGGTGCCGGCACGCAGTCCGGTTTCCGCGGGGCGCGCGCTTCAGCGCCCGAAATGCCCCAGCTGCTCGCCGCCGAGCACGTGCGCGTGCACGTGGAAGACGGTCTGCCCGGCGTCACCGTCGGTGTTGAACACCACCCGGTAACCGGACTCGGCGATCCCCTCGATCTCCGCCACCTTGCGGGCCGTAAGCGCGACATCCGCCAGCAACTGCGGATCCGCCGCCGCCAGCTCCGCCACGTTCCGGTAGCGCTTCTTCGGCACCACGAGCACATGCACCCGGGCCTGCGGCGCTATGTCCCGGAACGCATACGTCGTCGCGTCCTCGTACACCTTGTCGGACGGGATCTCCCCCGCGATGATCCGCTCGAACAACGTCTCCGCGTCACTCATTCCCCCACCCTATCCCCACGCCGAGTACGTGCGCGGATGGCCGACACACGTGCGGAAACGGACGCCACGCGTGATCAGACGGACGACTCACAACCGAGGCGCCTCTACCTCACCAGGCGAGGGCCGCCAGGCCCTATGCCGGTACCGAAGACCTACGCACGCTCGGTCCCCTACGCACGCTTCGCTTTGCCGCTCCGCCCGCCAACCCCCGCCGACCGCACCGTGGGGGTCCGGGGGGGCTCGGCCCCCCGGGTCGACACGCGGAACCGCGCCGCGGCAGCGAATTTCGGGGCGGAGCCTGCGAAGCCCCCGAAATGAAGATGCCGCGGCGCGGTGGAGCCTGGGGGTCGCTCCACCGCCGCCGCGGCTCCGCCGGACCGAGGGGGGAGGTGCCCGGCGGGGATTCACGCGCGCGACTGGGCTTCATCCCCAGTGGCGCGCCGAAACCGTGTGTTGCGCGTCAGTTGACGAGAGTAACGGCTGTTTGCGTGATCGCGCCATAACTCGCCGCAAATTAGTGGGGTGTTTTTTCACTTCCAGCGCTCCGTGAGAACCCCCAGCGCCCCGAGTGCCACGGCGGCGGCGGTGGAGGTGCGCAAAACGGTGGGGCCCAACCGAATGGCGGTCGCGCCGGCGTCGGTGAGGGTACTCAGTTCTTCGTCGGTGATGCCGCCTTCGGGGCCGACGACGAGGAGGATGTCGCCTTGTGCCGGGAGTTCGATCTCGGTGAGGCGGGTGGTGATGCCGGATTCGAGGACCAGCGCGCGGGAAACGGTCTGGGCGAGTTCGGCGAGTTCGCGGGTGGTGACGGGTTCGGCGACTTCGGGGACGTGGGCGCGGCGGGCTTGTTTGGCGGCGGCCCGGGCGGTGGTGCGCCAGCGGCTGAGGGCTTTGTCGCCGCGGGTTCCTTCTTCCCAGCGGGCGACGCTGCGCGCGGCGCGCCAGGGGACGATGGCATCGGCGCCGGCTTCGGTGGCGAGTTCGACGGCGAGTTCGCCGCGGTCGCCCTTCGCGAGCGCCTGGGCGACGATGACGCGCAGGGCGGGCGGTTCCTCGATCCAGTGTTCTTCGATGGCGAGGGTGAGCGCCGCGTCGCGGCCCGCCTGGACGGCTTCGACGACGCAGCGTGCCATGCCGCCTTCGCCGTCTGAGAGCACGAGACGTTCGCCGACGCGCAGGCGGCGGACGGTGGCGGCGTGCCGGGCTTCCTCACCGTCGAGCGTGGTGCGCCCGGAGCCGGGCAGCGCGGCGGTGAGGAAGACCGGGAGTGTCGTCTCCGGCACGGGTTACCGGTGGTTCTTGGTGCGCAGCTTGGAGAACAGCCCGCCGGGCTTGGAGCCGTTCGAAGCGAGCGAAGGGACGTCTTCGCCGCGTTGCTGGGCGAGTTCGACGAGGAGGTCGCGCTGGGCGTCGTCGAGTTTGGTCGGCACCACGACGTCGATGTGGACGTGCAGGTCACCGCGGCCGTCGACGCGGCCGGAGGACCGCAGCCGCGGCATGCCCTTGGCGGTGAGCACGAGTTCGGTGGCGGGCTGGGTGCCCGGCTCGATGTCGAGTTCGTAGTCGCCGTCGATGAGCGTCTCGATGGGCACCGTGGCGCCGAGGGCGGCGGTGGTCATCGGGATGCGGAAGTTGCAGTGCAGGTCGTTGCCCTGCCGGACGAACACCTCGTGGGGGGCCTCGTCGATCTCGACGTACAGGTCGCCGGCGGGGCCGCCACCGGGGCCGACCTCGCCCTGGCCGGAGAGGCGGATGCGCATGCCGTCGCCGACGCCCGGCGGGATCTTGGCGGTGACGTTGCGGCGGGCGCGGACCCTGCCGTCGCCGCCGCACTGGCGGCAAGGGTCGGGGATGACCTCGCCGAAGCCCCGGCAAACCGGGCACGGACGGGCCGTGACGACCTGGCCGAGGAAGGACCGCTGCACGGACTGGACCTCGCCCGCGCCGCCGCAGGTGTCGCACGTCTTGGTGCCGGTGCCTTCGGCCGCGCCGGCGCCGCGGCACAGGTCGCAGACGATGGCGGTGTCGACGGTGATCTCGCGGTCGACGCCGGTGGCGCATTCCTCGAGGGTGAGGCCGAGGCGGATGAGCGCGTCGGAACCGGGCTGCACGCGGCTGCGCGGGCCACGGCCGCGGCCGCCGCCACCTCCGGCGGCGCCGAAGAAGGCGTCCATGATGTCGCCGAGGCCGCCGAACCCCGAGAACGGGTCTCCGCCGCCGCGGGCGCCGCCGTCCATCGGGTCGCCGCCGAGGTCGACGACCTTGCGCTTCTGCGGATCGGACAGCACCTCGTACGCGGTGGTCACCTCGCCGAAGCGGTGCTGAGCGTCTTCCGACGGGTTGACGTCGGGGTGCAGTTCACGGGCCAGTTTGCGGTACGCGCGCTTGATCTCCTGATCCGTCGCGTTCTTCGCAACCCCGAGAATGCCGTAATAGTCCCTCGCCACCGTCTTCGCCTTCTCCTTCTGACTTAGACCTCAACGCCGCGTTCAGCGGCCGGAGAGGATCTGCCCCACGTAGTTCGCCACCGCGCGCACCGCGGCGATGGTGTTCGGGTAGTCCATCCTGGTCGGCCCGACGACGCCCAGCCCGCCGAGCAGCATGTCGTCCATCCCGTAGCCGATGGACACCACCGAGGTGCTGCGCATCTGCTCGTCCTCATTTTCCTCACCGATGCGCACGCTGATCGCACCGGGGTTGCGGGCGGCCGCCAGCAGCTTGAGCACGATGACCTGCTCCTCGAGCGCCTCCAGCACCTGCCGCAGCGATCCGGGGAAGTCCGAAACGTTGCGGGTGAGGTTGGCCGTGCCGCCGAGCACCAGCCGCTCTTCGGGGTGTTCGACCAGCGATTCCACCAGCACGGTACAGACGCGGGTGAGGCTGTCGCGCAGTTCACCCGGCGACTTCTCCGGCAGTTCGGCGACCGCCGCCGCGGCCTCGGAGAGACGGCGGCCCGCCAGCGCCCCGTTGAGCACCGTGCGCAGCCTGGCGACGTTCTCGTCGGTGATGACGTCCCCGAGGTCGACGGTGCGCTGGTCGACGCGGCCGGAATCGGTGATCAGCACCAGCATCAGCCGCGCGGGGGTGAGCGGCACCACTTCGAGGTGGCGGACGGCGGAGTTGGTCATCATCGGGTACTGGATGACCGCGACCTGCCTGGTCAGCTGCGCGAGCAGCCGGACGGAGCGGCGCAGGACGTCGTCGACGTCGGTGCCGCTGTCGAGGAAGGCCGTGATGGCCCGGCGTTCGGCCGCGCTGAGCGGTTTGACCTCGGCGATCCGGTCGACGAACAGGCGGTATCCCTTGTCGGTGGGAATCCGGCCGGCACTGGTGTGGGGCTGTGTGATGTAGCCCTCTTCCTCCAGCGCCGCCATGTCGTTGCGCACCGTGGCGCTGGACACCCCGAGGTTGTGTCTGTCGACGATCGCCTTGGACCCGACGGGCTCCTGGTTGGAGACGTAATCGGCGACGATCGCGCGCAGCACTTCGAATCGGCGTTCTTCCGCGTTGGCCACCCGCACCTCCCTCGGCTCGTCCTCACAACGAGTTTACGGAAGGCGAAGTGCCCGGGGAGCCACCGGACTTCTTTGGGGCCGTCAACCGCGTCCGCGAAGGGAGCGCCGCCGCGGCTCCACGGGCCTTCGGATCACCTTCACGGACCCCCACCAGGCGAAACCCGTGACGCGGAGCACCGGCGCGCCCGTCGTCGGCCGCCGCCGCCCCGTCCCGCGGCCGGTGCCGAAACCGCCCATCAGGCCGATGCCCCGGACGTCGAGCGCGAAGTCCTCGGGAACGACGATCTTGACGCCGCCCATGACCGCCACCGCCCTGATCGTGCAAGGTCCGCCGTCGATCCGGGCCCGCCGCAGATCGAGGCGCACGCTGCCCCAGAACGCGCGGCTGACATGGTTCGGCGGCAGTGGCCCGGCGAACCGCCGCGTGGTGGCGGACATGACGGCGAACGAGCGCCGTCCGCCTTGTTCCTCGTCGCCGGTGTGGGACAGGGCGAGCGTGCCGCCGGGGGACAGATCCGCGACGACGGGTTCGAATTCCGCGAAGGTCTTGGCCGCGTAGACGGCGTCCAGCCTCGTTTCCAGTTCACCGGCGGTGATCCGTCCCGCACCCATGGCTTCGCACAGCAGTCGCGCGACGTTTTCGCGATCGGAATCGGCCACCCGCATCGCCGACCGCTTCGATTCTGACATGACGGCGATGCTAACCGGAATCGGCGATCGCTCCGGCCATTCCCCGGCGACCGGACGGAAAGCCATGACCACCATGAGCGAATTCGGTTTCTCCACACTGACCGTAATGACAAATCCATTTTCCGCCTGACAATCGCGGAGGCGGACAGCCGTACCGCCGCGACAATTCGACGAACGGCGATTGACCGCGCGGGCACGGAAGCGCTTCCATCTAGGCATTCTTCCACCGGCCGCACTTTCCGACTCAGCGTGGAGCGCAGTGATGACTTCTCCCTTTCGCCATACCCTCATCGCCATCATGACCGCGACCTTAGTCGCCGCGGGCACTGCGGTCGCGAGCGCGGACACGAATTCGGTGTACACCTCCTCTTCACCACTTCCCGCCGGCGAGAACGGTGACGTGGTCAAGTCGCAGCCCTCGACCTACAACGGCGCGAAGGCGACCCGGATCCAATATCTGTCGCGGGACAACAAGAACAAGCAAGTCGCGGTGAGCGGCACCGTTCTGGTGCCGGACAAGCCGTGGAACGGTCCCGGCGAACAGCCGATCGTGGCCTACGCGCCCTTCACCTTCGGCATGGGGCCGGACTGCGCTCCCTCGAAAACCCTCGCGGGCGAGGGGGCCTCGGACCTGATCTCCGGATTCCAAGGCGGTTTCGTCAACGCGTTGCTGGGCGCCGGGTTCGCCGTGGCACAGACCGACTACATCGGACCGTGGGTGGAAGGCGGCGGCGACCACCCGTACGTCGTCCGGTTGTCCGAGGCGCACACCGTGCTCGACGTCATCCGCGCCGCGCAGCGACTGCCGGGAACGGGCCTGCCCGCCAAGGGCCCGGTGGGCATCGCCGGCTACTCCGAGGGCGGCAGTGCCGCCGCGGCCGCCGCCGAACTGGCCGCCACCTACGCGCCCGAACTGGACATCAAAGGCGTCTACTCCGGCGCGCCGCCCGCGGACAAGGCCGTGCTGTCGAAGTCGCTCGACGGCGGGATGTACGCCGGGTTCCTCGGTTACGCCCTGATCGGTCTCAACCAGGCCTACCCCGAGGCCAGGTTGATGGACCTGGCCAACCAGGCCGGTGCCGAGCTGTTCCTGCGGGCCCGGCAGACCTGCACCATGAACGCGGTCCTCCAGTTCATGTACAAGCAGTCCAGCTCGCTGACCAAGGACGGCAAGCCGGTGTCCGCCTACCTGACCCAGCCGCCGTTCGACGCGATCGTGGCGGAGAACCGGATCGGCACGATCAAGCCCGCCATGCCGGTCATGGTCGAACACAGCCCGCTGGACGACGTCATCCCGGCCGCCGTCGGCAAGCAGATGGCGAAGGACTGGTGCGGCAAGGGCGCCAACGTCCAGTGGAAGGACTTGACGACCTTCACGCCGTTCTTGTCCCACGCGCTGGGTATGACGACCGCGTCCGGCGACGCCACCGAGTGGCTGAAGGGCGCGTTCACCGGGCAAGCCGGCAACGGCAACTGCGGCCGATTCTGACGCGCGGCGCGACCCACCCGAGCGGCCTCGCGAGTGGCCCCGGTCCGTCCTCGTGAGTGGCTGGGACGGTTAGAACCGTCCCAGCCACTCACGAGACCCGAGCGTCAGCTGTTGCGGGGGAAGCCGAGGTTCACGCCGCCCTGCGAGGGGTCCGGCCACCGCGACGTGACGACCTTCGTCCGCGTGAAGAAGTGGAACCCCTCCGGCCCGTACGCGTGGCTGTCCCCGAACAGCGAGTCCTTCCACCCGCCGAACGAGTAGTAGCCGACCGGCACCGGGATCGGCACGTTCACGCCGACCATCCCGACCTCGACCTCGTTCTGGAACCGCCGCGCCGCGCGCCCGTCGTTGGTGAAGATCGCGGTGCCGTTGCCGTAGGGGTTGCCGTTGATCAGCTCCAGCGCGGCGTCGTACCCCTCGGCCCGCGCGACCGCCAGCACCGGCCCGAAGATCTCGTCGGTGTAGATCGACATCTCCGGCGTGACGTGGTCGAACAGCGTCGGGCCGAGCCAGAACCCGCCGTCCTCGCCGTCGACCTCGACGCCGCGGCCGTCGACGACGAGCCGGGCGCCCGCGTCGACCCCCGCCCCGACATAGGACTCGACGCGTTCGTGGTGGGCGGCGGTGACGAGCGGCCCCATCTCCGAGGTGGGCCGCATGCCGTCGCCGACGCGGAGCCGCTTGATCCGCTCGGCGATCTTCGCGACCAGTTCGTCGCCGACCGGGTCGACCGCGACCACGACCGACACCGCCATGCACCGCTCCCCCGCCGAGCCGAAGCCCGCCGAGACGGCCGCGTCGGCGGCGAGGTCGAGGTCCGCGTCCGGGAGCACGACCATGTGGTTCTTCGCGCCGCCGAGCGCCTGCACGCGTTTCCCGTGCCTGGTCCCGGTTTCGTAGACGTACTTCGCGATCGGCGTCGACCCGACGAACGAGATCGCCTTGACGTCGCGGTGTTCCAGCAACCCGTCGACGGCCACCTTGTCGCCGTGCAGGACGTTGAGGACGCCGTCGGGCAGGCCCGCCTCGGCGAACAGTTCCGCGATGAAAACGGCCGCGGACGGGTCCTTCTCGCTCGGCTTGAGCACGACGGTGTTGCCGCAGGCGAGCGCGTTCGGCACGAACCACAGCGGGACCATCGCCGGGAAGTTGAACGGCGAGATCACGCCGACCACGCCCAGCGGCTGCGAGATCGAGTAGACGTCGACACCGGTGGAGGCGTTCTCGCTGAATCCGCCCTTGAGCAGCTGCGCGGCACCGCAGGCGTACTCGACGTTCTCGATCGCGCGCGCGACTTCGCCCGCCGCGTCGGATTCGACCTTGCCGTGCTCGCTCGTGACGATCTTCGCCAGCTCGTGGCGCCGCGCCGAAAGCAGCTCACGGAAGGCGAACAGCACTCGCGTCCGCCCGGCCAGCGACGTCCCGCGCCAGCCCGGCAGCGCCCGGGAGGCGGCGGCGACGGCGGCGTCGACGTCGTCCCGCGCGGCGAAGGCGACCTTCGCCCGCACCTGGCCGGTGGCCGGATCGAACACGTCCCCGGATCGTTCGCCCACGCCTTCGCACGGTTTGCCGTCTATCCAGTGGGTGATGCGGTCGGTCACGGGTTCCGCCCTCCTGATCGCCGGGTGCCTGCTCCCGGTCGAGTCTGGGCGCGCGCGCCACACCGACGCCATCGGCAACGTGTACGGACTCCCGGTCCCGGCCGTACAGTCTGTCTCCAGCGTTGCCGAACCGAGTGGGAGGCCGATGTACCCGACCGTCGCCGAGGTGCTCGCGCTGCCGGTGCTGCGTCAGGGCAGGCCCCATGTGGTGGCGGGGGCGGCGGGGCTGGACGCGCCGGTCCGCTGGGCGCACGTCGCCGAGGTCGCGGACATCGCCCCGCTGCTGCGCGGCGGGGAACTCGTGCTCACCACCGGGGTCGCGCTGCCCGACGACGGCGCCGCGCTCGCCCGGTACGTCGCCGATCTGGCCGGTGTCGGAGTGGCGGGGATCGTCGTCGAACTCGTCCGGCATTGGAGCGAGAAGCTGCCGCCCGCGCTGGTCGACGCCGCGGATCGGCACGGTGTCCCGCTGATCACCCTTTCGCGCGAGACGCGCTTCGTGTCGGTCACCGAGGCGGTGAACGGGCTGATCGTCGACGCCCAGGTCGACGAACTCCGCGCGGCGGAGCGGGTCCACGAGACCTTCACCGCGCTGACGGTCGCCGGTGCCGAGCCGGGAGACATCCTGCGCGAGGTCGCGAGGCTCACCGAACATCCGGTCGTGCTGGAGACGCTGTCGCACGAGGTCCTCGCCTACGACACGGCGGGGGCCGACCCCGGTGAACTGCTGCCCGGCTGGCCGTCCCGGTCGCGGCCGGTGCAGGTCGGCGAGCGGACCGGTTACCACCCGGGCGCGGGCTGGCTGATCACCGTGGTCGGCGCGCGCGGGCACGACTGGGGGCGGCTGGTCGTCGTCTGCGGGGATCCGCCCCCGCACCGGCACGTCGTGGTCGCCGAACGCGCCGCGTCCGCGCTCGCGGTCCACCGGCTGGTCGCCAAGGACACCGACTCCCTCGAACGCCAGGCGCACCGCGCGATCCTGACCGAACTGCTGGCCAACCCGGTGCCGCCCGCCGAACTGACCGCGCGGGCCTCGGCGCTGGGTGTCCCGCTGACGGGACGGCTGCTCGTCGGGGTCTCCGTGCGGCCGCGGATCACCGTGACCACCAAGGCCGCGCAGTCCACTCCGGTGCTGCTGCGGGAACTCGCCGAGGCGACCGTGCTCGCCGCCCGGCACGCCAAGGTGTCCGCGCTGGTGGCCACCGACGACACCCAGGTGCGCGCGCTGATCGCGCTGTCGCCGGAGGCCGGGGTCGACGCGGTACTGAGACGGCTGGCGAACGACGTCCACGAGGCCCGCGCCGGAGCGCCCGCCGTGGTCGCGGTCGGGACCACGGGCGGCGGGCCCGCCGACGCGCGCCGGACGCTCGTCGAAGCCGCGCAGGTGGCCGCCGCGGCGCTCGCGGAAAACGTCGAACGGATGGTCCACCGGCTCGACGACGTCCGGTTGCGCGGACTGCTGCATCTGCTGGCGAGCGACGAACGGATCACCGCGTTCGCCGCGCGGGAGCTCGGCCCGCTGCTGAGCCGGGACGCCGCACAGGGCAGCAGACTCGTCCAGGCGTTGAGGCATTACTGCGAGCACGGCGGCAACAAGTCGGCGGCGGCCGCCGCCGCGCACACCTCGCGCACCGCCTATTACCAGCAGCTGGCCAGGATCGAGCAGGTCCTCGGGGTACGGCTCGAAGATCCGGAGTCGATGCTCTCGCTTTATGTCGCTTTGCTCGCCCACGACATTCGAAAAGCGGACGACCACACGTCCGAGTGAGCAAATCTCACCCGAGCGTGGAACACAGTGACCGGGTCACGTCAGCCGATAGGGTTGATATGGCTTTCTTCGAACCGATCGGCGCCTGCGTGCTCGCGCTGGCCTGTATGGCCCCCGCGCAACCCGCCGAATCCACGTTTCAGCTGACCAGCCACGACACCCGGGGCCGGATCGGCACCGTCTCGCTCACCTGCGAACCCACCGGGGGGTCTCACCCGGGACGCGGTGGCGCCTGCGCCAAACTGTCCGAAGTGGACGGAGAGTTCGACCGGCTCCGCCCGGAACCGCGGGCCTGCACCCTCGAGTACGCCCCGGTGGACGTCTCCGCGGTCGGCAAGTGGCGCGGCGAACCGGTCACCTACCGCACTTCCTACGCCAACCGTTGCGTCGCCGACGCCGAGTCGGCAGGCGTCTTCACCTTCTGACCGCTCCCGACTCCGTCGAGGTGACCGCCGGGCCTCCCCCTCGGTGGCCCGGCGGGGCCGGTCACCGCGGCCTTGATCGCCCTCACCCCCACGAGGGCGATCAAGGCCGTGGTGTCACGACTCAAGAACGGGGCAGGTACCGGCACCCGATCCCGTCCTTCGCGGCAACGGGGGTCTGACGCGCGAGGGACCGGCTCAGGTTCCATTCGCGCCAATCATCTTCCGAAATTCCCTTGAGGACCGGCCTGAGCACGCAGGACCGCAGCGGCTCCGGAAGCCGGTCGGCCGACGGCACGACGTCGGCGGAAAACCTTGAGAGGTAACCGGTGTCGAGCGTCTTGCCGTGCGCGAGCCGGTCGATGTTGCGGTCGGCGATGAACCGTTCCGGATCGAGGACGGCCAGTCCGAGCAGCGCCGCGACGGCGGCTCCGATGGCCGCGCGCGGCAGCCAGGCCGACCGCAGCGGGAGCAGGGAAACGAGCACCAGCAAGAAGATCAGCCCGATCCAGAGTTCGCAGACCTCGACCAGCAGCCGCAGCACGGTGAACCCGTACGCCTGCTGGTATGTCCACATGCGACTCAACGCCGAGGCGACCAGCACCAGGCTGAGCACGCTCAGCGCGCCGAGGAGGCCGCGCTGCCAGGCCCGATCGGCCGCCGACGACTTCGGCGCCCATCGCAGCGCGGCGGCGACCAGCAGCAGGGTCAGCACGGTGATGGCGGAGAGCTGCCAGAACCCGCTCCTGGCGTATTCGGCCGCCGTCAGGCCGCTCGTGGCCAGAAGGTATTCGGTGCCGCCGAACAACACGACCAGGCGGACCACGACGAAGCTCGTGAACAGCGCCGCCAGCACCCCCAGCGGCAACGTCCATTCGAGCCGGTGCGCCAGGCGTTTGCGCGGCGTGTCGACAGCAGCACTGTCGGACGGCAGCGGGGGCGCCGCCAGCAGGTAACACGCGCCGGTCACGGCCGACGCGGCCACGACGAAGAAGAATCCCCAGCGCACGAACGTTCCGGGGTTCAGTTCGGGGAGCACCGCGTCGACGACGTTCGCGAACGCGGCGTCCGCGCCCCGCAGCAGCGGCACGAACACCAGCAGCAAAAAGGCGCTGGCCAGCACCGGCACCAGGAACCTCGGCCTCGCGCGGCCTTCCTGCTTCTTGCCGAGCTTCACGAGCCCGCGCCCGATCCACGGGATCGAAAGCAGCGCTTCGATCGGGACCGCGAAGACGTCGTAGATGATCGTGTTCACCGTGCGTTTCCCGACCACGGCGAGGGATCCGGCGACGAGGGCGGCCAGCACGCACAACACGTTCAGCCACACCGACGCGCGGACCATGCCGACCGCGAGCAGGCCCAGCGCGGCCGCCGCCCATACCGCGTTGACCAGACGGAAATGCGGTTCGGCGTCGCCGCGGGCGCGCTTGTCGGCGAAGTAGACGGCCACCGCGAACGCGAGCCCGGCCACGAACCAGCCGGCTCCGGGCTCGTCCGGCATGGCGAAGGCGGCGATCAACCCGGCCGCGACCGCCGCGGGCAGGACGGAGCCGGGAAGCGGGACGATCGTCGATTTGGGCGGCACGCGGGGCCGCATCAGCACCGGGACCTGCGGCGCGGGCGGCAACGTGGCGGTCGCCGCCGGGGGCGGCGCGTGCGCCTGCCGGTCTTCTTGGTCTTCACTCATCTCACTCCTCCAGTTTGCTAAAGCACATATCGCAGTGTGCGCAGAGCCGCCGAAAACACGCGGCAGGGACTAGGGAACGGGGATCACGACGCGGATGACACAGCCCGGCCGGTGCTCGGGGGTGACGACCGCGATGCTGCCGTCGTGGAGGTCGACCACCCACCGCGCGATCGCGAGGCCGAGGCCGGTGCCCCCGCCACCCGCCCGCTCGCCGCGGGTGAACCGCTCGAACACGCTGTCCCGCTCCCCCGGCGGGATCCCGGGGCCTTCGTCTTCGACCTCGATGACGACGTCGGTCTCGCGGGCCTCCGCCCGCACCCGGACCTCTCCCCCGGCCGGGCCGTGCCGGACGGCGTTGTCGAGCAGGTTGACCACGACCTGGTAGAGCCGGCCGCGGTCGGCGACGGCCGTCGCGCCGGGCGGCTGGACGTCGACGGCGAACCGCACGCCACGGCCGGTCGCGGCGGCGGTCACCCCGGCTTCGGCGGCGACCTCCTCCAGCAGCAGTTCGAGATCGAACTCCTCCAGCTGCAACGGGAACGCGCCCGCGTCGATCCGCGAAAGATCGAGGAGTTCCGAGACCAGCCTGCCGAGCCGCTCAGTCTGCTGCAGCGCGGTCTTCAACGTCGCCGGATCGGGTTCGGCGACGCCGTCGACGAGGTTCTCCAGCACCCCGTTCAGCGCGGTGATCGGCGTGCGGAGTTCGTGGGAGACGTTCGCGATCAGCTCCCGGCGCCGCTGATCCGAGGCGTCCAGGTCTGCGGCCATCTGGTTGAAGGCGTGTGACAGCTCCCCGACCTCGTCGCGGGCGGTCGCCCGGACCCGCCGGGTGTAGTCGCCCTTGGCCATCGCGCGGGCGGCGGCGGTCATCTCGCGCAGCGGCCTGGTCATCCCGTGCGCCAGGATCTGCGAGGTCACCACGGCGAGCACCATCGCGGCGATCGTGGTCCGCGGCGGCAGCCAGCCGATCTGCCAGTTGAAGAAGGCGAAAGCGATACCGCCCGAGGACACCAGCAGGATCGCGAGCTTGAGCTTGATGGAACGGACCGGGTCCAGCGGTCTCGGGAGCGCGTCGACGACGCGGCCGAGCAGGGGGCGAAGCTTCACGATCCCACCTCCAGGGCGTAGCCGACGCCGTGCACGGTGCGGATGAGGTCGGCGCCCAGCTTGCGGCGCAGCGCCTTGATGTGACTGTCGACCGCGCGGGTGCCCGAACCGGTGCCCGCGACGTCCCAGTCCCAGACCTCGCTGAGCAGGCGTTCCCTCGGCTGCACCGCCCTCGGGCGCTTCGCGAAGTGGACGAGGAGGTCGAACTCGATCGGCGTCAGCTGGGCCTGGTTGCCCGCGCGCGTGACCCGCCGCTGCTCGACGTCGATTTCGAGGTCGCCGAGGACGATCTTCGTACCGGCGTCGCTCACGTCGGTCCTGGCCGCTCGTTCGACGCGGCGCAGCAGCGCGTGCACCCGCGCCGAGAGCACCCGCATGGAGAACGGCTTGGTGAGGTAGTCGTCCGCGCCGACGCCGAGACCGATCAGCATGTCCGTCTCGTCCGAACGGGCGGTCAGCATCAGCACCGGGACCGGACGGCGGGCCTGGATCCGGCGGCAGACCTCGAGCCCGTCGAATCCCGGGAGCATCACGTCGAGCACCACCAGGTCCGGCTCGCGCTCGGCGTCGGTCTCGACGCCGGAAGGGCCGTCGTGCGCCAGGTCCACGGTGAATCCCTCGGCCCGCAGCCGCGCGGCGATGCTCTCGGCGATGGTCACGTCGTCCTCGACGACCAGCACCCGGCGTCCTCCCAGTTCCATGGGGATGACAGTAAGCACCGGCCGTGGAGACCATCCGGGTGAGCTGTGGAGATCCTGTGGAGATGTTTCGGCCGGTTTGCCGCATTGCAACGTCCGTGTGTGTGACGCAGGTCATGCACCGCGAGCCTTCGAGCGCAATCGACAGTCTGCGCTCCGACGCCCTCAACAGTGAACAGTCTGCCAGTCCCACCCGCGCGGCGCGGGCGAGCACGATTCCGCAATGGAGCCGACGGCACGCGGTACGCAGCACGTGCATCCTGATGGCCGGGTGGAACTCGGCGAGGTCGAGTCCTTGAAGGACAGCCGCTTCTACAACGAAGAACTCGCCCCGGTCCCGGTCGAAAAGCGGACCTGGACCACGTACACCTACTTCGCGCTGTGGATGGGCATGGCGCACAACATCCCGTCCTACGCGCTGGCGGCCTCGCTGATCGCGCTCGGGATGGACTGGGTGCAGGCGCTGCTCACGATCACCATCGGCAACCTGATCGTGCTGATCCCGATGCTGCTCAACAGCCACGCCGGGACGAAGTACGGCATCCCCTTCCCGGTGTTCGCCCGCGCCTTCTTCGGGATGCGCGGCGCGAATCTGGCGGCGTTGCTGCGGGCGTTCATCGCGTGCGGCTGGTTCGGCATCCAGACCTGGGTCGGCGGCGAGGCGATCTACATCATCGTCGGGCGGCTGGCGGGTTCCGGCTGGAAGGATTCCACCGTCGTCCTCGGCCAGCACTGGACACTGTGGCTTTCGTTCGGCCTGTTCTGGCTGTTCCAGATGCTCATCATCTGGCGCGGGATGGAGGCGGTCCGCCGGTTCGAGAACTGGACGGCTCCGCTGGTGTCGGTCGGCTTCCTGATCCTGCTGGGCTACGTGCTGGTCAAGGCGGGCGGGCTCGGCCCGATCCTGTCCGAACCCGGGAAACTCGGCTGGGGGCCGGACTTCTGGAAGGTGTTCGCCCCGGCGCTGATGGCGATGATCGCGTTCTGGTCGACGCTTTCGCTGAACATGCCGGACTTCACCCGGTTCGGCGGCAGCCAGGGCAAACAGGTCCGCGGCCAGATCCTCGGCCTGCCGACCACGATGACGTTCATCGCGATCGTGGCCATCCTGACCACCTCGGGCGGCAGCGTCCTCTACGGCGAGCAGATCTGGGATCCGGCGAAACTGGCCGACCGGTTCGATTCCCCGGTCGTCGTGGTGGTCGCGCTGATCGCGCTGGTGTTGGCGACCGTGTCGGCGAACCTCGCGGCCAACGTGGTCAGCCCGTCCTACGACTTCTCCAACGCGTTCCCGAAGAAGATCACCTTCGCCGCCGGCGGGCTGATCACGGGCATCATCGGCATCCTCATCCAGCCGTGGCGGCTCTACTCCGACCCGAACATCTACATCTTCGCGTGGCTCGGCTTCTACGGCGGCCTGCTCGGCGCCGTCGCCGGGGTGATGGTCGCCGGCTACTGGGTCGTCTACCGCACCAAGCTGCGTCTGCGGGATCTGTACACCGAGCGCGGCGTCTACTGGTTCAACGGCGGCTGGAACTGGCGGGCGCTCGTCGCGACGCTGGTCGGTGCCGTCCTCGCGGTCGGCGGCGCGTACGGCGGGCCGTTCCCCGCCGACGGGCTGATCCCGCTCCTGAAACCGCTCTACGACTACAACTGGGTCGTCGGCCTGGCGGGCGCTTTCGTCGTCTACCTGCTGCTGGCCCTGCCCGAACGCAACCGCACCACCGAGATCGAGGAGGATGCAAGTGAGCGACCTGGTCCGAGCCGGATTGATCCAGCAGCGGTGGACGGGTGACAAGGAGTCGATGATCGCGAACGCGGTCGAAGCCATCGGCAAGGCCGCTTCGCAGGGAGCGCAGGTCGTCTGCCTGCAGGAGTTGTTCTACGGCCCGTACTTCTGCCAGGTGCAGGACACCGACTACTACTCCTACACCGAAGGCATCCCCGACGGGCCGACGACGAAGCTCATGCAGGAGGTCGCCGAACGCCACGGCGTCGTGCTGGTCGTCCCGATGTACGAGGTCGAGCAGCCCGGCGTGTACTACAACACCGCCGCGGTGATCGACGCCGACGGCACCTACCTCGGCAAGCACCGCAAGAACCACATCCCGCAGGTGAAGGGGTTCTGGGAGAAGTTCTACTTCCGGCCCGGGAACCTGGGCTACCCGGTGTTCGACACCGCCGTCGGCCGGATCGGCGTCTACATCTGTTACGAGCGGCACTTCCCGGAGGGCTGGCGCGCGCTCGGCCTGGCGGGCGCGAAGATCGTGTTCAACCCGTCGGCGACCAGCCGGGGCCTTTCGGAGTACCTGTGGCGGCTGGAGCAGCCCGCGGCCGCCGTCGCGAACGAGTACTACGTCGGCACGATCAACCGCGTCGGCGTGGAACCCTTGGGCGACAACGACTTCTACGGCCAGTCATATTTCGCGGACCCGCGCGGCCAGCTCGTCGGCGAAGCCGCTTCCGACACCGAGGAGGAGATCGTCGTCCGCGACCTCGACATGGCGAAGCTCGCCGAAGTGCGGGACCTGTGGGCCTTCTACCGAGACCGGCGTCCCGACAGCTACGGACCGCTCGCGGAGGCGTGATGACCACCCTCATCAGCGGCGGGCAGGTGCTGTCCACGGCGGGCGCTTCGGCGGCGGACGTCCTCGTCGACGGCGAGACGATCTCGGCCGTCGGCGCCCCCGGCACACTGGGGCCCGCCGATTCGGTGATCGACGCCACCGGGAAGTACGTGCTGCCCGGCGGGATCGACGCGCACACCCATATGGAGATGCCGTTCGGCGGAACACATTCCGTCGACACCTTCGGCACCGGGACGACGGCGGCGGCGTGGGGCGGGACGACCACGATCATCGACTTCGCCGTCCAGGCCAAGGGCACGTCTCTGCTGTCCACTATGGACAAATGGCACGAGAAGGCCGACGGCAACTGCGCCATCGACTACGGCTTCCACATGATCGTCTCGGACGTCAACGATTCGTCGTTGAAGGAGATGCGGGCCTGCGTCGACGGCGGTGTCGGCAGCTTCAAGATGTTCATGGCCTATCCGGGAGTGTTCTACTCCACGGACGGCGAGATCCTGCTGGCCATGCAGAAGGCGCGCGAGATCGGCGCGACGATCATGATGCACGCGGAGAACGGCATCGCGATCGACCAGCTGGCCGCGCAGGCGTTCGCCGCCGGGAAGATCGACCCGGTGCAGCATGGGCTCACCCGGCCGCCGGAGCTGGAGGGCGAGGCGACCTCGCGCGCGATCCAGCTGGCCAAGGTGACCGGGGCGCCGCTGTACATCGTGCACCTCTCGGCGTCACAGGCGCTCGCGGCGGTCGCGGAAGCGCGTAACGACGGGCAGAACGTCTTCGCGGAGACGTGTCCACAGTATCTCTATCTGTCCATTGAGGACTTGGCGAAGCCGGATTTCGAGGGTTCGAAGTACGTCGCCTCTCCCCCGTTGCGGGAGAAGTCGCATCAGGCTGATCTGTGGCGAGGTTTGCGCACCAACGACCTCTCGGTGGTGTCGACGGATCACTGTCCCTTCTGTTTCAAGGACCAGAAGGAACTCGGCCGCGGCGACTTCCGCGCGATCCCCAACGGGATCCCCGGCGTCGAGCACCGGATGGACCTGCTGCACCAAGGTGTCGTGGCGGGCGAGCTCACCCTCGGCCGCTGGGTCGAGACCTGCTCGACCACCCCGGCGCGGATGTTCGGGCTCTACCCGCGCAAGGGCGTCATCGCGGCGGGTTCGGACGCGGACATCGTCGTCTACGACCCGGCGGCGAAGCAGACCCTTTCGGTCGAGACGCACCACATGAACGTGGACTACTCGGCCTACGAAGGGATGGAGATCACCGGCAAGGTCGAGACGGTGCTCTCACGCGGGCGCGTGGTCGTGTCGCCGTCCGGCTTCTCGGGCAGTACGACGCACGGGAAATTCCTCTCGCGCGACCTGAACCAGTACCTGAACTGAGGCGGTGGCCGGATGGACTTCGGGATTGTGCTTCAGACCGACCCGCCCGCGCGCGACCTCGTCCGGCTGATGAAGGCCGCCGAGGACCAGGGTTTCCGCTACGGCTGGACCTTCGACTCGTGCGTGTTGTGGCAGGAACCGTTCGTCATCTACTCGCAGATCCTCGCGGCGACGTCGTCGATGATCGTGGGCCCGATGGTGACCAGCCCGGCCACCCGGGACTGGTCGGTGATGGCGTCGACCTTCGCCACGCTCAACGACATGTACGGCAACCGGACCGTCTGCGGCATCGGCCGCGGCGACTCGGCGCACCGGGTGGTGGGCATGCCACCGTCCACTTTGGCCACCGTGCGCGACTGCATGCACGTGGTCAAGGAACTCGCCGAAGGACGCGAAGTCCTGTTGCGGGACAAGCCGGTGCAGATCCCCTGGATCCGCAACGGCAGACTCGAAATGTGGATGGCGGGATACGGGCCGAAGGCGCTGAAGACGGTCGGCGAGCACGCCGACGGCTTCATCCTCCAGTGCGCCGATCCCGCGATCGCCCGGTGGACCATCGGCTCCGTCCGTGAGGCGGCGCGCGCGGCGGGTCGGGATCCGGCGGGGATCACGATCTGCCTCGCGGCCCCGGCGTACGTCGGCGACGACCTGGCGCATCAGCGGGAACAGTTGCGCTGGTTCGGCGGGATGGTCGGCAACCACGTCGCGGATCTCGTGGCACGGTACGGCGATTCCGGGCCGGTGCCGCACGAGCTGACCGACTACATCCGCGAGCGACAGGGCTACGACTACTCGCACCACGGTCGGGCGGGCAATCCGTCGACCGATTTCGTGCCGGACGAGATCGTGGACCGGTTCTGCCTGCTCGGGCCGTCTTCGGCGCATGTGGAACGCCTGGAGGAGCTGGCTTCACTCGGTGTCGACCAGTTCTCGCTGTACCTGATGCACGACCAGCGCGAAGAAACCCTGAAGCGCTACGGCTCGGAGGTCATCAACCGCTGACGATCCGCATTTCGTCCTCTGAATGCGTTCTTACCGCATTCAGAGGACGCAATGCGTGGGGTCAGGCGCCGAACCAGGCGGCGAAGGCCTCTCGCAGGCCTTCGGTGTCGGTGTCGCCCGCCCAGGCGACGTAGCCGTCGGGGCGGATCAGGAGGACGTCGGCGGGCCGGTCCTCCGCCTTCGCGGTGTGGACGTCCACACGCCCCTGTGCGAGGTCACGCAGTTCGGGCCTGCCCGCGAGGTCGAGCAGGACCGGCCGCGCCGGGCGCAGCAGTTCGGCGACGCTGGTCGGGCCCTCGTCGGTCTCCAGCGCGAGATCCGGGACGAACGTGCCGGCGAGCGCGTGCCCGGAGCCCGGCATCGAGTAGCGCGTGTCGGTCCCGGCGACGTGAGAGGCCAGCCGTCGCGCCGCCTGCTCGTCGTCCAGCAGTTCCTGGAAAACCGTGCGGAGCGCTTCAGCCGCTTCGTCGTGCCCGCGCCGCAACGCGACCTGTGCCCGGGACTGCAGGAGCGCACGCGCACCGGCGGCGTGCCGTTCCGCGTGATAGGTGTCCAGCAGCCCTTCCGGCGCCCGGCCCTGGATCTCCGCGGCCAGCTTCCACGCCAGGTTGACCGAGTCGGACATGCCGACGTTGATCGCCGTGCCGGTGGACGGCAGCAGGTGGGCCGCGTCGCCCGCCAGCAGGATCCGGCCTTCGCGGTAGCGCTCCGCCTGGCGGGCGGAGAACTGGTAGCGCGAGAGCCGGACCGGCTCGCCCAACGGGACGTCGCCGCCGAGCACGCGGCGAATGCTGTCCCCGAGTTCGGCCAGGGTCATCGGCACGTCGTCGTCGACCTCGCCGGGATCGTCCTCCGTGGTCTGGATGAACACGATCCCCGGCGTCAGCGAACCGAGCGCGAACACGCCGGTGTCGGTGCGCGTGAAGCCCGCCTTGATCCGGCCCAGTTCCGGCGTCTCGATGTCGCCGTTGTCGTGGACGGTGAGCCCGTCGGGGATCTTGACCTGCCCGATCCGGTTGACCTCGGGATAGGTGGTGCCGGGGAAACCGATCCCCGCCATCGAACGGACGGGACTGCGTCCGCCGTCGCAGCCCACCAGGTACGGGGCGCTGACCTCGTACGATCCGTCGGGTCCGCGCACCTCGGCGGTCACCGAGTCCTCGTCCTGGCGCAGCCCGACGACTTCGTGCCCGCGACGCACTTCCGCGCCGAGTTCGATGGCGTGCTCCTCCAGCAGCCGCTCCAGCGACTGCTGCCGTACCGAAAGCGCCTTCAGCGGCGGCTCCTCGAACCGGGTGAGGTCCACGTGCACCCCACCGAACGGGAACCGATGCGGCGGGACGGGGTCGGTGACGAGCCCCCGCACCCGCTCCAGCAGGCCGCGATGGTGCAGCAGGTCCAGGATCTGCCCGCTGAGGCCGTGGGCCTTCGGAGTCTTCCCCTGTTCCGGCCGCCGTTCCAGGACCAGCGGGCGCGCACCGGCCAGCCGCAGTTCGGCGGCCAGCATCAGACCGGTCGGGCCGGCACCCACGATGATCACGTCGACGTCCGTCAAATCTTCACTCCTGTTCGGCCTGTTCTCGCTACGGCCGAGGATTCTGCGGCACCACCGGGGTCTTGCCGCAAGCCCCCAGGTGCGCTATATGTTGAACATGGAGGGGCTTACCCCACCATTTTTCCTGGTACAAGCACCAGGGATCGCGCGCCCGCGAGGCGAGACGCTGGGCCGGTGACCAGAATCCGCATCGCCGCCGTACTCACTCTCACCGCACTCACCGCCGTCACGATCGCGCCCGCGGTCTCGGCCGCGCCGAAGGGGCTCGCCTGGGGCCCCTGCCCGTCCGGATCGCCACCGGGGTACGACTGTGCCGAGATCGAAGTCCCGTTGTCCTATCAGGACCCGGGGGGACCTCGGATCACCATCGCGCTCGGCCGCCTCCCCGCGACGGACCAGAAGCACAAACGCGGCACCCTCTTCACCAACCCCGGCGGCCCTGGGAACCACGGCCGCTTCAGCAGGTTCCAGACCCCGTCCCTGCATCGGCAGTTCGACATCGTCGGCTTCGACCCGCGCGGCGTCGGCGCCAGCACACCGGTCCGATGCTTCACCTCCGACGCGGAAACCGTTCCGCTCAAACGAATCCTGGGCAACTTCCCGATCACCGCCGAGCAGGAGACCCGGCATTTCGCCGACGCCCGCGAGGTCACCGCCTCCTGCGGCCGCAACGCCGGGCCGCTGCTCGGCCACCTGTCGACCGCGAACGTCGCCAGGGACCTCGACAGGATGCGCCAAGCCGTCGGCGAGCCCCGCCTGCGCTACTACGGGCTTTCCTACGGCACCTACGTCGGCGAGGTGTACGCCAACCTGTTCCCGCATCGGGTCGGCGCCTTGGCACTGGACGCCGTCAACGATCCGATCGCCTGGTCCACCGGACACCGCCCGGAGGACGCGAACGTCCCGTTCAGCACCAGGCTCGGCGGGTTCCGGGACGCCGACCGCGCGCTCCAGGCGTTCCTCGACGCGTGCGCGGCCGACACCCGGTGCGCGTTCCGCGAGCCGGGAAAGGACTTGCGGGCCAAGTACGACGGGCTCCTCGACCGGCTGGAAGCCACGCCGGGGCCGGTCACCTATCAGGAGGTCGTCCGGCGTACCCACCACGGGTTGACCGACGAGGCCCACTCGCCCGCGCTGGCGGAATTCCTCCAGTCCGTGACGGAACCCGTCGTGGCGAAGGCCATCGCGACACCTTTCGATTCCGCGATGGGTGGCGGCGGGACGATCTGCGCGGACACCACGAACCCGCGTGACCCGGCCGCCTGGCCTCGCGCGGCCCGCGCGGCCGACCGGGAAAGCCGCGGTTTCGGTTCGTACGACGCGTATCTCTCCCTGCCGTGCGCCTTCTGGCCCGCCTCCGACCCGGCGCGGTACACGGGACCGTGGAACCGGCCGACCGCGCCGATCCTGTTGCTGGCCAACGGCAAGGGCGACCCGGAAACGCCGTACGCCGGGGCGAAGCGGGCCGAACGCGTCCTCGGCAACGCCCGGCTCCTGACGCTGGACGCCTGGGGACACGGCGCGTTGAACCGCAGCGCCTGTGTCGACGCGGCTGTCGACGCCTACCTGTCCCACGGACGCCTTCCGGCGCGCGGCACCGTGTGCGCCCCGGATCACGCGCCGTTCGACGCCAGGTAAGCCCGTGCGGTGTCCGCGTCGGTGAGCCAACCGGCGTAGTCGGCGGGATCGGCGAAGATGTTCGCGAACCGGCGCGCCACCTCGGGCGCCGTCCGCGCGGCTTCCAGGGTGGCCAGCACGTGATCCGGCGGCGGGCCGAGCAGATCGTTGCTCAGCCGGGTCGCGTGCTGGGCCTTTTCCCAGTATTCGGCGAAAGTTCCACGCAGGAACGCTTCGTCGAACGGACGGTCACCGTGGTCGAGGATGCGCCGTTCGCAGACCGCGGCCGCGTGCGCCGCCATGTTCGCGCCCTGTCCGGCGATCGGGTCGTTCGTCACCGCGGCGTCGCCCATCGCCAGGACCTTCGCCCCCGACGGCAGTGTCCCGACCGGGTCGCGCACGATCGGCAGGACCCGGCCGCGCAGAACGTCCAGCGGCCCGCTCGGGCGAGCGTCGGCGAGCGACTCCTCGACCCACGGGAATTGCCTGCGCAGCACCCTCATCGCGAGGGCGAAATGCTCGTCGACGCCGGTGACGCCGTCCCAGACGTCCATGGGGCCGCCAGGCACACCGAAGAACCCGAGCCCGAAGACCGGTCCGCGCACGGACTGGATCGGCAGCCCGAACAGCTCACCGGCCTGGGAGAGCCCGAACGTCAGGCCCGGATACACCGGAAGTGGTTCGTCCCGGCCGGACACGAGGTACAGGATCCCGATGGTGCGCTGCGGCTCACGATGCGGGGAACGCGCGTCATCACGCGAGAAGAGGGCGTCGAACTGCGGCCCCCGCCCGGCCGCGACCAGCACGAGTTCGAATTCGCGGGCGTACTGCTCCAGCCCGTCCGGGGTCACCTTGCCGATCCGCACCTCGCCGCCGCGTTCGGCGAAGGCGGTCAGCCAGGCGGACACCTTGACCCGCTGGTCGACCGACTGCGCGGGATGGTCGAACCGGGCCTGCCACGAGACGGCGGGCTCCGGGGAGTCCCCGGCGAGCCCGAACGACGCGCCGAGGATCTCCGGGGCCTGTCCGTCCCAGAAGTTGATGCCCAGCGCGCGTTCCCGGGTCAGCGCGGGATGGAACACGCACTGGTTCGAGATGAGCCTGCCGTCGCGGATCGTTTCGGCGTCGCGGTCGGTGACCACGGTGACGGCGTATCCGTGCCGCTGCAGGCCCAAGGCCAGGACCAGTCCGGCTTGACCGGCCCCGACCACCACGATCCGGCGCATGGCTCCCCCTCAGTCGACCAAGGCTTGGTACACCAGGTTCCTCAATTCGACGCGGATCGGATAGGTCGACGACGGCAGCAACTGGGTGAAGAACAGGACCGTGATGTCTTCGTCCGGATCGACCCAGAACGCGGTGCTCGCCGCGCCGCCCCAGGCGAATTCCCCGGCGCTGGCCAGGGTCTTGGCCTTCACCGGGTCGTCGAGCACGGAAAAGCCCAGGCCGAAGCCGAAACCGTCGTACGGCGCCTCGGAGAACCCGGTTCGCCCGCAAGTCTCCAGGTCCACGCCGCCAGGCAGGTGGTTGGTCGCCATGAGCCGCACCGTGCGCGGGCCGAGCAGCCGGACGCCGTCGAGTTCGCCGCCGCGCACCAGCATCTGCGCGAAACGGTGGAAATCACCCGCCGTGGAGACCAGCCCTCCGCCACCCGAGAAGCACGAAGGCGCGACGCGGCCGACGTTGCCCAGCTCGTCGTGACGGAACGGCTCCTTGGTGGCGGGATGCGGCACGTAGAGCGCGGCCAGCCGGTCGAGATCGCCGGCGGCGGCCTGGAACCCCGTCTCGTGCATGCCGAGCGGAATAAAGATCCGTTCGGCGAAGAAGACGTCGAGTGACTGCCCGGAGACGACCTCGATCAGCCTGCCGAGGATGTCCGTCGCGACCGAATAGTTCCATTCCGAACCCGGCTGGAACAGCAGCGGCAACCGCGCGATCGCTTCGGAAACGCCCGCCAGATCGAGCCCGGGCGCGGTGCCGAGGTCGAACCCAGCCTCGCGGTAGAGCGCGTCGACCGGATGCGTGCGGTGGAAACCGTAGGTCAGCCCCGCGGTGTGGGTGAGCAGATGCCAGAGGCGGATCGGTTCGGCGGCGGGCACGGTCGCCTGCTTCACCGACGAGCCCCCGGCGAAGACCCGCGGTTCCGAGAACTCCGGCAGCCAGCGCGAGATCGGGTCCTTGAGGTCGATGAGCCCCGCTTCGACGAGCATCATCGCGGCGACGGAGGTGACCGGCTTCGTCATCGAGTAGACGCGCCAGATCGTGTCGGTCTCGATCGGAAGCCCGGCCTCGATGTCGCGCTGCCCGTTCGACGCGAGATGCGCGACCTTCCCGTTCCTGGTCACCACGGCCAGATACCCGGGGAGCCGCTTTCGCTCCAGATACCCGTCGAAGTGCTTGTCGATCCGGCGCAGCCGCTCCGCGTCGAAACCCACCTCGGCCGGGTCGACGTCCACCTTCAGCTCGATCATGCGACCGAGGCTACGCGTTCCGCTCGGCCTGTTTCTCCAGTCGCCACGCCTCGTCGGTCTTCCCGATCCGCCAGTATCCGGAGATCGACAGCAGGTCGCGACGCATGCCCCGGTCGTCCAGCAGATGACGCCGCAGGTCCCGGACGAACCCGGCCTCGCCGTGGACGAACGCCTGCACGACACCTTCACGCCAGTCGAGCGCGCGGACGGCGGCCGCGAGATCGTCACCCCGGCTCCGGTGCAGCCAGGTGATCCGCGCGTCGCCCTTGGTGGTCAGCGACTGCTCTTCGGCGGCGTCCTCCACGAGGATGAACGCGTGCACGGGAACACCGGCCGGCATCGCCTCGAGCGAAGCGGCGATCGCCGGCAGGGCACTCTCGTCCCCGGCGAGCAGATGCCAGTCGGCCTCCTCGCCCGGCGCGTACGCCCCGCCAGGTCCGGAAATGA
Source organism: Amycolatopsis sp. NPDC043885 (assembly GCF_056435685.1). Classification (NCBI taxonomy): domain Bacteria; kingdom Bacillati; phylum Actinomycetota; class Actinomycetes; order Pseudonocardiales; family Pseudonocardiaceae; genus Amycolatopsis; species Amycolatopsis sp. NPDC043885. The sequence continues at coordinate 224,005 of NZ_JBWKEA010000009.1, read as the reverse complement.
GCAGCTCGTCGCCGGGTTTCGCGGCGGCGGCCCACGGCCCTGCGACCCCCTCGTCACCATGGTGGACGAAGTCGAGCACCAGCTCGCCGAGGTTCGCGTCGAAAGCGCGGACGGTGTACGAACGCATCCGCGGCCACTGCTCGCGCGGCAGCTCTTCGCGGACGCGGGCCAGGTCGAACGGTTCGGGATAGGTGACGCCAGGCACCCGGAAGTGCACCTTGACGTAGGCGTCGGTGAATTCGTTGGGCTGGAAGGAGGCGATCTCTTCGCCCCCGGCGACGATCCGGACCATATGCGGGGTGATCCGCTCGGTGCGCAGCACCCGCAGCCGGGTCGCCGACACCGCTCTCCGCGCCTCGGCCATGCACACTTCCTTTCCAGGGTTAGGTGAACCTAACCGAGCGTACGCCTTTCGCCGTCGGGCCGGGCGAGGTCTCCCATCATCCGATCAAAGCCTCGCCGACGTCGTACACCCGGTGGGTCACCCGGGCACCGGCCCGATCCTCCTCGACGGTGTACTCACCGCGATACCACCAGCCACCCTGCCGGGCGAGGAAATACGCTCGGCATCCGTCTCGAAGCCGGGGTTGCAGGGCCGCGCCCGCAGCGTCCCCGCGAGCCGAGTGAAGACCTCGGCGACCTCACGAAACCCTCGCGGCCGGATCGCTCACCCGGGTGTTCTGGAACGACGCGACGCGCCAGCCATCGGGCTCCTCCACGAGCACGTACGTCAGCGTCGACTCGCGGCCAGGTTCCGGCCTGTCGTCCGACAGCGACGACCCGCCGCCGGACACGACGATCGCGACGTCCGGCCGGATGAACCGCACCTTGGGCTCGCGGCCGCCCGCCACCAGCTTCGATCCCTTGAGCGACCCCTCGAACAGGGACCGGTGCGCGCTTTCGATCATCGCGCGGCCAGGCATGTTCGTCCCGAAAAAGGTCACGTAATCGGCGTCTTCGGTGAAGAGCGACGCGTACGCGGCCGCGTCGCCGTCGTTCCACGCGTCGGCGAGCTTGCCCAGTATGGCCAGGACTTCGGCCCGTCGTTCAGTCATGACTTCCTCCAGTTGGACGAACGGCGTTCGTTTAACGAACACCGTTCTACAAGCGAACAGTGTTCGCGTCAAGTAGAGTTCCCGCGAACCCCGGATCAGGAGGCGAACGAAGTGAGCAGGCCCCGGCGTCGCGCCGAGAAACCCGTGCTGTCCCAGGAGCTCGTGGTGAAGACGGCACTGGATCTCCTCGCCGCCGAGGGGCTGGAGGCGGTGAGCATGCGGCGCGTGGCCCAGGCGCTGGAGACCGGTCCGGCGTCGCTCTACGCCCACGTGGCGAACAAGGAAGAGCTTCACGAGCTGATGGTCGACCACGTCCTCGCCTTCGGCCCGTTCCCGGAACCCGATCCGCGGCGATGGGTCGAACAGGCGAAAGACCTGCTGCGCGACAACGTGCGCGCGCTGACGTCGGTCCCGGGGATCGCCAAGATCGCGTGGGCCATCCCCGTCCCGGTCGGTGCGAACGCCCTGCAGCAGGCCGAAGCGATGCTCGCGGTGCTGCGCGCGGGCGGCCTCGACCTCAAGCGGGCCTTGTTCGCCGCCGACGCGTTATGGCTCTACGCCAAGGCTTTCGCCTACGAAGGCGCCGGCTGGCAACACGGCGACATCGACCTGGCCGACCAGGAGGAACGCGGCAAGCGGATGGTCGAATACATGACGTCGTTCCCGCCCGGCGCCTTTCCGAACCTACTGGCTTCGGGTGAATACTTCACCGCGGAGACCGCGCAGGAACGGTTCGAGTTCGCCATCGACCTCTTCTTGCGCGGCTTGGCCTCCGCCGCCTCATGATCTGATGTGGCGAAGTGTTGCGAAAGCCACTTTCGCAACACCTCTTGGGACGGCGTGCCCAGGTGAGCGCCGGTCGGGCCGGCCGTGCGCGGGCGGCGGTTTCGCGTGTCTGGATGGACGACACACGTGATCGACCGGACGACTCGCGGCGGAGCCTCGGCCCCGGGCGTGTCGTCCATCCAGTCACGCGTGTCGTCCGCCGGATCACGCGCGGCGGTCGGGCGAGCTCAGAGCAGCGCGACCGCGGCCGCGTACTGCGGCACCAGATGCGCCCCCAGCGAAGCCTTCATCTCCGACATCTTCTTCCCGAACACCACCTGCGGCCGCCCGGTTTCCACCGCCCATCGCACCGTTTCGCCGTAGAAGTGGAAGTACAGATTTGGCCGCCCGCCGAGTTCCGGCGGCAGCGCCGCCCAGTGGCGGGCGATCGGCAACGCCGGGTGGTCGAGAAGGGTCGCGACGGCGATCGCCCGGCCCGTTGCCGTCTCACGGTATTCGATGACGTGCACGTCCGGCTGTCGCAGGAGGGCACCCACGTAGCCCACGAACGCCGGGAGCGGCACGATCGGCACGTCGTGGTGTTTGGATTCGTTGTGCCTCAGCAGTTCCGCGATCTCGACCGGATCGGCCTCGGCACCCGGCCGCACGCGCACCTCGATCGACGGGTCGGCATCGAAGGTCCGGAAGATCTTGCGCAGGTTCTGTTTGCGTTTCCTGGCCAGCGAGTTCATCCAGTCGTCCCGGCTCGAGAACGGCGCGACGTCGAGGACCGCGACGTCCTCGGTCCGCCGCACCATCTTCAGCCCGCCGCGGACACTGTCCACTCCGGACTCACCGACCTGGCGCACCAGCAGCGCGCGCAGGCCGAAACCGAGTTCCGCGCGCATGGCCGGGACGAACGAGTCCAGCAGCATGCCGACGCCGCCGTCCCCGTCCGCGCCGTCGAACCACCAGCCCGGCATCGCCCCCGAGCCGGGGGACCGCACGTCGAGCCCGCCGAACCGGCCGCGTCCCATCGGCCGGGCGAACCGGTGCCGCCGGGTGAGCCCGGTGACCCAAGCGGAGCTGACCACGCCACGCGGTTCCCCGTCTTCGAGCAGGACCGTGACCGGCTGCTCGGTGCGCGCCGCCCACGCCTGGGTGGTGAGCACCTCCCAGCTCCAGTCCGCGCGCAGACCGGCCTTGGCCCGCAACGGTTTCCAGTAGGCGGGCTCCGGATCACGGCGCGGGTCCAGCACTTCGATCACCAGCGCGTCACCGGCCTCGGCACGATGACCCCGAGCAGCGGGACCGGCTGGAAACCGAGCGTCGCCTTGAGATCGGTCAGGCCCCGCCCCATCGACAGGGACTTCCGGTTGCCTTCGATCATGTAGCGCACGTTCCGCACGACAGCCTCGAAGTAGAGGTGCTTCGGCCGCCCCTCCTCGGGGGCCAGCGCCGCCCAATGCTGGTGCAGCGGCGCGACGGGATGGTCGAGCACGTTGGTGAACGCGAGCAGCCTGCCCTCGCCGTCGTGATAGGTCGAGGTGATCACGTCCGGCCGTCGCACGAGTTCGCCGAGGTATTCGGCGGTGACCGGACCGCGCCGGTCGAACTTCACCGGTCCCATCCGCGCACGGTGCTCCCGCAGCATGGTGGCCAGCTCCAGCGCGTCGAGGTCGGTGCGGGCGGCCTCGGTGCGGACGATCACGTCCGGGTCGGCGGCGATCTTCTTCGACTGGCCGCGCAGGCTCAGCCGCCTGCTCCGGCGCAGGGACGCCAGCCATCCGTCGACGTCGACGAACCGGTTCTCCAACACCGACGTCGGCATCGTGTCGCGCACGGGCCTGCCCCGGCCGGTCAGCATGTCGAGCGATTCAGGCTCGACGGTCCGGTAAAGCACGCCGAGGCACCCGGGCCCGGTGAAGCGGCAGACCGCGCGCTCGAACCGGCGCGTGATCTCCCGCCGGTCGGCCGCGTCGACGCCGTCCGCGAACAGCCACGGCGGGTATCCGGAAAGCCACGCGTGCTGTACCTCGACCCAGCGCGGCCCGAGCCGCGCCACACCGCGCACGGCGCCGGGACGGTCCGGGGAGACCGGGGCGCACAGCATCGCCAGTACCGCGGCGACGATCTCACCCCCGTCCCTGATCACGGTGAGCACGTTCGGGCTGCGGGAAAAACGCGACTCCACCCGCAGCAATCCGTAGTCCCACGGGACCGGGGCCTGCTGCGCGGCGAGGAATCCCGCCCAGTCCTCGGGTTCCGGATCGGTCCGCGGGTCGAGCACCCGCACTTCCCAGGTCATCGGCCCAGCACCGGTCTCGGCACGGCGACCGACACCAGGGACCTGGTGCCGAAGCCGAGCGGGGTCTTGTTCTCCAGCATCGCCCGGCCGGCGGTCAGTTCGGGGCGCCGGTGCGTGATCATGTGCTCCACTCCCCTGGCGTAGAAGTCGACATAGAGCCCTTTCCGCCCGCCGCCCGCGCTCGGCAGCGCGGCCCACTGGTGCAGCGCGCCACCGTCGTCGGCGTCGAACACCGTGCCGAAGCCCAGCAGCCGCCCGGATCCGTCGCGGTAGGTACGGGTGATGACGTCCGGACGGTGGACGAGCGCCTCCAGATAGGACGGTGCGATCGGGCTGCGGGTGTCCATGTGCAGTCCGCCGAACCGCGACCGCTGTCCCCCGGCCCAGGCCCGGTCGTCCTGCCTGGACCGATGGGCGTTGAGCATCACGGCGAGTTCGTGGCAGTCCAGGTCCCGGCGGGCGGGCGCAGCCTCGGTGCGCAGGTCCCCGTCTTCACGCAGTTCGTGCAGTGTCTTGCGGATCCCGTCGTCGAGCGACCGTTCCCATTCGTCCACAGTGGAGTACTCGTTGGTCAGCACGGCGGCCGGGTCGATCTCACGCGACATCCGGCCGCGGCCGTCCAGTGCCGGGAGGAGTTCCGGATTCATCGCGCGGTAGATCACGCCCAGCAGTCCCGGACCGAGGTGGGCGCACAGTGCCCGTTCGAACCGGCGGACCACTTCCCGCCGCTCGGTCTCGTCCAGTCGCTCGTCGAGCACCCCGGCGGGATACCCGCTGAGCTGCCAGAGGTAGGCCTCCGCCCAGCGAGGGCGGAACCGCCCACCCAGGACGGACAGCGGCGCGAACTCACCCGCTCGCCAGCTCCGGCACACCATCACGGTGAACGCGCCGACGATCGTCCCGTTCCGGCGGAGCACCGCGAGTACCGCGGGGTTCTTCGCCATCCAGGCTTCCCTGCGCAGGACCTCGTACTCCCACACCGGCCACAACCGCGCCCGCCGCAGGAACCCGCTCCAGCCTTCGGGTTCGGTCGCGCTTCGCGGATCGAGCACCTCGACCTCGAACACGGCGCTCCGTGCCGCCACCTTCATCGTCCCCATCACGTGAGCACGACCGGTGTCCCGTGTCGCGGGCACGGCGCGATCTCACCACGGACGCCGCCCGCCGGGAGCACGTCCACGAACCGCGGGGAATCCTGCCGCAGCAGGGTGAACGCGAGACCGCCCGTCGTCGGGCGCGCGTAGACGCGAGGCCAGTCCAGGTGCCATCGGCCGCATTCCTCGATCGCGCCCAGGTAGCCCAGCGCCGGATCGTGGAGCACTCCGTACGGGCCGGAGTCCATTGTGTCCAGTTCTCGTCGCGGTACGGATTCGACCCGGTACGCACGGTCTTCGGGCAGCGCCGCCGCGAAGACGGCGAGCTGCTTGTCGTCACCGATCGCGAGCACGCGACGACCGCGGCGGAGCTCGGCCGACAGTTCCGCCAGCACACTCGGCGCCGGCACATCGGGATCCACCACACAGCAACGAACTCCGCGCGGCAGGTCCACCGGCGCCCGCACCTCGTCCCCGCCGAGCACGACGACCAGCGCGTCCCCGGTCACCGAACGTGCCTTGCGCAGCACGGGACCCAGCCCACGGCTCGGCTCGATCCGTTGTGTGCCACCGGCGAGCGGTACCAGGTCGACGATCTTGCGCACCGCCTCGGCCAGCGGCGCCGCGCCGGAATCCGTCCCGGTGCGCCCCGGCACCAGCACGGGATCCGTTCTGCCGTCGAGTGCCCAGCGCTCCCGGTAGAACGGCACCGTCGCGAAGGCCGACCGCACGGACCGCCGGTAGGCAGCCCGCCAGGCAGCATTCACCCCCACAGTCCACATGGCGCGCAAGCCTGCGTCATCGACGCCGGTTTGGGAATACCCCGCGCCGGGTTCATCCGGTTTTCGGCCGACTTCCCACCTTTTCGACTGAGCTGAAAGGACGAACTTGCGGATTCCGCTGGCGAGAACAAAGCGAGTCTGCCTATAACACGGGAACTTTCGAGCCGGCACGACCTGCCGGACGCCTGGGGCCAAGGGGACTCATGAACCGTGAAAACACAACGCGTGACGCTACGAACACGATAGCGCACTCACCGCAGGGATACGACAGATGAGCTGGCCGGCCCCCGGCCCCGCGGAAAGCGGACTCACCGTAGTCGTCCCGTGCTTCAACGAAGTCGACAACGTCGAGCCCTCCTATCAGGAGATCGTCGCCGAGTTGGGAGATCTCCCACTCGAACTGCTCTATGTGGACGATGGGAGTACCGACGGGACGCTGGACGTCATCCGGGCACTCGCGCACACCGACCCCCGGGTGCGGTACGTGTCCTTCACCAGGAACTTCGGCTTCGAGGCGGCCTTTTCCGCCGGTTATCGGTACGCGGGGAAACCGTGGCTCCTGCACATCGACGCCGACCAGCAGTTCCCAGCCTCCGAAGCGGGGAAATTGATCACCGCCGCCGAGGCGGGCAACGACGCCGTTTTCGGTGTTCGCACCAATAGGCAAGATCCCTTACCAAGACGCTGGGGTACCGCCGCCTTCCATTTCCTCGGCCGCCGCGTGCTGGGCATCGAGATCCCGCCCGGCGCGACGGCGTTCCGCCTGGTGCGCACGGAGCTCGCGCGCAAGATCGTCGATCTCCGGCTGGGCACCCCGTACTTCCTCGCCACCGTGCCGAGACTGACCAGCCGCTACACCACCGTCCAGGTGGCGCACCGGGCCCGCGAACGCGGCGAGTCCAAAGTGGGCTTCGGCTTCCTTTCCTCGCACGCCATCGAGTTGTTCGTCGGCTTCACCCGGCGGCTGACGACGGTTGCTTCGACCACGGCGGTGCTGACCGCCGGGATCTCGGTGCTCGCCGGGATCGCGGCCGCCACCGGGCTGCTCGGGCTGACCGCCGCGTCGACGCTGACGTTCGTCCTGTTCTCCGTGCTGCTCACGGTGCTCGCGCTGACCGTCCGCTACCTGGTCGTGGTCGGCGCGGGACAGCCGCGGCCACGGCAGTTCTACATCAGGGAAGCCAACTTCCCGGTCGACGAGGACGACCGGCTCTACGCCTCGGCCATGGCCGAGATCCATCCTGGGGAAAGGCAAGCGGGAGTGAAGAAAACCGAAGACACGGCGGCCGCACGGAGCCTGGTGATCCTGGGCGGCGCCGACGGTTCGGTCAGCACGTACCACCGGGCGCGGGAACTCGGTTTCCGCACCATCTGCGTGGACGTCCGCGCGAGCGCGCCCGCCGTGGCGCTGGCCGACGAGTTCGTCCAGGTCAGCGTCCGCGCGCCGGAGCAGATCGCGGCGGCACTCGACGGACGGGACGACATCGCCGGAGTGCTCTGTCCGGCCAGTGACGTCGGGCTGCCCGCGCTCGCCTGGCTCACCCGGCACTGGGGCCTGCCGGACCCGCTGCCCGAGGCCGCCGTCGCCGCTTCGGTCGACAAGTCCGTCTTCCGCGAACTCTGTGACAGGCTGCGCCTGCCGACCTACCGGAGTGTCGGCGGGAAACCGGGCCCGGATCTCGCGCTCGCCGCGCAGCAGCTGCGGTTTCCCACGCTGGTGAAACCGGTCGACTCCTCCGGCAGCCGCGGTGTCATCTCGTGCGCGAGCCCCGGCGGCCTGACCACCGCGTTCTCCGACTCGCTCGCGTTCTCGCCGTCCGGGAAGCTGGTCGTCGAGGAACACCTCGACGGCTCGCACTACACGATCGAAGCGCTCGTGGTCGACGGCCGGATCGTGTTCCACGCCGTCACCCGCCGCACGCTGACCCCGCCGCCGTTCTTCGTGACGGCGTCCCACCTGTTGCCCGCCGGGCTGCCGCCGGTGGTCGACCGCGCGCTGCCGGTGATGCTGGCCGCGTTGTGCGCCGAACTCGGTTACCGCACCGGGCCGCTGACGCTCGACGCGGTACTGGGCCGTGACGGGAAGTTCTACCTGATCGAGATGGGCGCCCGGATGGGCGGGAACGGCCTGGCCGAGGCGATCGAGCACAGCACCGGCGTCGACCTGATCGCCGCGGGGATCGCCGCCGCGACCGGCGGTGAGGTCGTGCTCTCGCCGCGCGACCCGCGACCGACGCTCATCCACATCCTCGCCTCCGACCGCGGTGGCCGGATCGTGCGCATCGAAGGCATCGACGAGGTCCGCGCCATGCCCGCGGTGCACAACCTGGAACTGTTCGCGGAGCAGGACTCCTACGTCAAACCGTACGAGCAGGCGGGCTACAAGATGGGGTACGCCGTGCTTTCCGCGCCGACCGTGCCCGAGGTGCTCGCGGCGGAGGACGAGTTGCGTGGCACGCTGAAGTTCCTGCTCGACGAGCGGGGAATGGCGGTACCGCTCCCTTGACCGGAACCTCGCTCACCGGTGCCGGCACCGCGTCGATCGCGGCGCCGAAGCCGTCGATGGTGCTCCGGCTGCTCGCCGGGCGTGGCGTCTTCCGGCTGGCGATCCAGGCGATGGGCCTGGTGCTGGTCACCGCGTGGGGTGCGCACGACTACGGCCGGTTCGCCACCGCGCTCGGGCTGATGACCTGGCTCAACTTCGTGCCGTCCGCGGCGGAGAAGTCTGCGTTGAAATGCCTGCCCCGGCTGCGGATTACGCGGGACGCGGTCGCGGCGCTGGCCGTCCGCGTCGCCGTCGTCCCGGTTCTGGTGGTCCTGGCGGCGATGGCGGTCGCGCTGATCGTCGCACCGGACTCGGACGCCGCGCTGTACCTGACGGCCGCGGGCTGGTCGATCTCCGGCGGCCTCCTGATGACGGTCTCCGGCCTGCACCGCTTCACCGGTAGGTCCACTTTGGACGCTCTGGCGTTCACCGCGGGCGCGCTGGTGGTCGGCGCCGTGACGGTGGGCACCTGGTTCGTCCGCTGGCCGCCGTTGACCCACCTCGGCCTGCTGCTCGCCGGGATCCTGCTCATCCTCGGTTTCTCCGCGGCGCTGCTGCCGAGGAAGTGGCTGCGCGTCCAACGGATCGAGGGACACCGGCTCCTGCCCGCGTTCGGCCGGACCACCGTGCTGCTCGGGATGACCGAGGTGCTGGACGTCCTCGCGACGTCGACGGTGTTCGGGGTGCTGGCACTGGCGGGCCGGACCGTCGACAGTGGACCGTTCTACGTCGCCTTGCTGGCCGGCAGCGCGTTCTGCTCGCTGCTGTTCTATCAGCTTCGGGTGCACCAGCCGTCGATTTCGGCGCGGCTGCGCGGAAGCGGGGCGGCGGCGGGCAGGGCCCGCGCGGTCGCACTGCTGAAGCTGGTCGAACGGGGCTCGCTCGCGTTCCTCGTCCTGGTGGGCTTCGCCTTCGTGATCCCGGTTGCCCGCGCGGTGCTGACCGCTGAAGAAACCGTCGGCGCGTACGTGGTCCTCGGTGTCTTCGTCCTGGTCGAGACGGTGTTGTTCGCTGTCCAGCTCTACGCGGGCTTCCTGATCGAGAACACCAACAGCAAGGTCCTCACGCTCACCGCGTCGGCGTCGATCGCCGGTCTGCTCACCACGCCGCCGGCCGCCGCCGCGCTCGTGCCGGCGATGGGGCCGGTCGGCGGGTTCGCCGCACTCGTCTTCGCGATCGGCGCGCGGGCGATCGTCCTCCGGCGGCTGCTGCGCCGCCGCCACCCCGAACTCTGAACGTCGCACTGGAGAAGGAAATGTACGTACTGGGAATCAGCAGGGTCCACGACTCGGCGGCCGCGCTCGTGCGCGACGGCGAGATCATCGCATTCGCCGAAGAAGAACGCTTCACCCGGAAGAAGCACGACGGGGACTTCCCCGCGGAGGCGATCAAGTTCTGCCTGGAGCGCGGCGGGATCACCCTCGCCGACGTCGACCACGTCGCCTACTACTGGCAGCGCTGGCGCGAAGGCATCCACGCGGCGAAGGTGTTCGCGAAGTACTTCCCGGCGACGCTGGAGGTGTTCCGCAACCAGAACGGTGACGAGGGCGGCTCCTCGGCGGGAATGGTGGAGACGTTCAAGACCGGTGGCGGCAAGGGCGTCGACGACTACCACGTCGGCGGCGCGGTGCTCGCGCACATCAAGCGGTCCTTCACCCTCGAACGCGACGTGAAGGAGGCCGTGGGCTGGACCGGCCCGACGAAGTTCAAGACGCATCTGGTCGACCACCACAAGGCGCACGCCGCCAGCGGATACTTCATCTCGCCGTGGGAAGAGTCGGCGGTGCTCACCTTCGACGGTATCGGCAGCGACGGCACCGCGACCTACCTGGGGCACGGCAAGGGAAACCGGATCATCGACATCCGGCGGATCAAGTTCCCGCACTCGCTCGGCGCGATGTACGCCGGCGTCACCGGTTACCTCGGCTTCTACCCCACCCGTGACGAAGGCAAGATCATGGGGCTGGCGCCGCTCGGCAACGACACCTACGTCGACGCGTTCAAACAGCTGATCCACCTCGACGACGACGGCGGCTACGAGCTCGATTTGAGCTTCTTCGGCCACCACCGCACCGGCAAGCACGTGATGTCGAAGAAGTTCACCGACCTGTTCGGCCCGGCACGGCCCAAGACCAGGGTCACCGCGGAGAACCCGGTGCCGCAGCACTACTGCGACGTCGCCTACGCGTTGCAGGTCACCCTGGAGGAAGCCGGATTGCACATCGCGCGCTGGCTGCAGCGGGAAACCGGGTCGCGCCGGCTGTGCGTCGCGGGCGGTGTCGCGCTGAACAGCGTGATGAACGGGCGGATCCTGCTGGAGACCCCGTTCGAGGACTTCTTCGCTCAGCCCGCGGCCGCAGACGACGGCTGTGCGCTCGGCTCGGCGCTGGAGGTGTCGGTCGGCAAGTACGGCAAGCCGCGTCCTCGCGACGGCTACACCTACACCGGGCCCGACTACACCGAGGCGGAGATGGAACTGGCACTGCAGGACGCCGGGGTCCGCTACACCAAGGTCGACGACATCGCCGCGCACACGGCGAAGAAGATCTCCGAGGGCAAGATCATCGGCTGGGTGCAGGGCCGGATGGAATGCGGGCCGCGTGCGCTCGGCAACCGCTCGCTGGTGGCCGACCCGCGCGACCCCGATTCGAAGACGCGGATGAACGAGAAGGTCAAGCACCGCGAGGCCTTCCGGCCGTTCGCGCCGTCGTGCCTGGCGGAACGCGCGGGCGACTGGTTCGTCAGCGACTACCCGTCGCCGGTCATGCTGCTGGTGTTCGACGTCCTGCCGGACAAACGCGACGAGGTCCCGGCCATCACCCACGTCGACGGGACGGCCCGCGTGCAGACGGTGACCGAATCGGACAACCCGCTGTACTACCGGATGATCAGCGAGTTCGAGAAGATCACCGGGGTGCCGATGGTGGTCAACACCTCGTTCAACGACAACAACGAACCGATCGTCGCCAGCCCGGCCGACGCGGTGGCCTGCTACCTCAAGACCGACGTCGACGCGCTCGCCCTCGGGCCGTTCTGGGCAGAGAAGGACGACCTGTGACCGCGACACTGCCCGACACCGACGGCTGGATTCCCGCGCTCTACCGGCGGCGGAAATGGCTGTGGCTGGTACCCGCCGTCCCGGCCGTGGTGACCACGCTGCTGATCATGGTGATCCTGCCGCCGGACCAGACGCTGGACAACCTCGTCGACTGGGCGTTCAAGCTGTGCCCGTTCGTGTTCGCGGTCGCCACGGTGGCGCTCTTCCCGCGCACCAAATGGGGTCCGGCGCTGATCGTGCTCGCGGTGTTCGTCTATATGTCCTATTTGGACACCGAGCTGATCATGCGGATCCAGGCGTTCGCCAGGAACGCCGCCACCGACGAGGACGCCTTCCAGCCGGTGTACCAGTTCGAACTGTTCATCGTGACGTTCATCGTCCTGTTCGGGCTGATGGCATACCGGCTCGGCGGCGGCCGGACGGCGAACGTGCTCAAGACCGGGATCGCGGCGATCCTCGTGGTGATCTCGGGCGCGAACGACCTGACGTTCTGGGCGCTCAACGACGTCTGGGCGGCCGGGACGAAACCGACCGAGCTGAAGTGGGCGTCGCACATGATCGTGTTCCTCGGCGGACCGCCGAGCGTTCCGGTCGCGGTGATGTTCATGCTGGTGCACCTGGTGCTGGCGGCGATCGTGGTAGCACTGCCGGTGGGCCGATGGGTGGACCGGGCACTGGGGCTCACGTGAGTCGGCGCGTGTCGGGCTCTGTTGACGGGTAAGGCAAACGTGGCGTGCCGGAGTTGACGACAGGAGCAGGCCTCGGCAAAGAGACCCGACACGTTCTCATTTGTCCATAAAGGACACTTTTCGCGGTGAAAGTGCCGATCTAGGCGATTTGCACGGCTTCACAAGGGGGCCGTTAGTGATAAAGAGGATCAGAACACCACTTGCCACTCACACCCCTTATCGAAACCGCACATCTAGTCAACAAACAGACATTCCACCGCCGGAATGTGTCCCTTGTGGACACTCAAGACACAGCCAAGTCCTGCCGGCCAGTCCAGAACCACCACACCACGAAGACCGCTTCTCCCACCTTGAAGTCAGCAAAGGTGGCGTGTCCGTGAAGGCCTCCTTCCCTACTCTCAAGGTAACGAAGGAGGCCTTCACGGACTTCGTGCCGCAACAGACCTGCCCGCCACTCAGGTGAGCCGGCGCACCAGACCGTCCGCCAGCAACCGCCCGCGATCGGTCAGCACCGCACGTCCCTGACGGTCCAAAGCGGACTGATCCAGCAGTCCTTCGGCGGCGGCGGCGCGGGCTTCGGCCCGGCCGTCGTCGTCGAGCGCGTCGAGCGGCAGCCCTTCGGACAGCCGGAGTTCCAGCATCACGCGTTCCAGATGCCGGTCCTCTTCGGTCAGCAGTTCGCGGCCCGCGGCAGGCGATTCCCCGGCCGCGAGGGACGCGGCGTAGCGGGCCGGGTGCTTGACGTTCCACCACCGGACGCCGCCGACGTGGCTGTGCGCGCCGGGCCCGGCGCCCCACCAGTCGCCGCCGCGCCAGTAGCCGATGTTGTGCCGGCAGCGGGCTTCCTCCGAGGTCGCCCAGTTGGACACCTCGTACCAGCGCAACCCCGCCGAAGCGAGGACACGGTCGATCATCTCGTAGTCGGCGGCCAGCACGTCGTCGTCCGGCGCGGGCAGTTCGCCACGACGGATGCGGCGGGCGAGCGCGGTGCCCTCTTCGACGATCAGCGCGTACGCCGAGACGTGGTCGACCCCGGCGGCCAGCACCGCGTCCAGCGAAGCCTGGAGGTCCTCGGTCCGCTCCCCCGGCGTGCCGTAGATGACGTCGAGGTTGACGTGCTCGAACCCCGCGGCGCGGGCCTCTTCGGCGGCCGCGACCGGACGGCCCGGAGTGTGCGCGCGGTCGAGGATCTTCAGCACGTGCTGCGCGGCCGATTGCATCCCGAGCGAGATCCGGTTGTACCCGGCGTCTCGGATCCCCGCGAAGAACTCGGGCGAGGTGGACTCGGGATTGGACTCCGTAGTCACCTCGGCGTCCGGCGCGAGCCCGAAGGTGTCACGGACGGCGTCGAGAACGCTTCGGAGCCCGTCGGCGCCGAGCAGGGACGGGGTGCCGCCGCCGACGAAGACGGTGTCGACCGCGGGCGGCTTCCCCAGCACGCGCGCGGCCAGGTCGAACTCGCGCTTGAGGCCTTCGAGCCAGGACTGCGGCGACGAACCGCTCTCCAGCTCTCCGGCGGTGTAGGTGTTGAAGTCGCAATAGCCGCAGCGGGTCGCGCAGAAGGGGACGTGCACGTAGACACCGAACGGTCGCGTGCCGAGCCCTTCCAGCGCGCTCTCGGGGAGCGCGGACTCGACGGGCGTGGTGGTTTCTGGCAGCAACGCGGGCACACCCCAGTGTCCCCCACGCAGTGAAGGCCTCCTTCCCCGGGGAAAGAGGCCTTCACACCGAAGCGCTATCTGTCGGCGATGCGCACCTTGACCGACGTGGAGCGGGTGCCGTCCTCGAACCGCACCCAGACGAGGGTCTCCATGCTCAGCGAGTAGTCGTTGACCACGTGGTCCACCGACCACTCGCCGTCGTCGTCCGTGACGGCGTCGCGGCTCATGGCGACCTCGACCAGCACCGTATGGGCCAGGTGTCCCCGGACGTTCGGCGAGCAGCCGACCGCCTCGAACCGGTACGAGTCACCCTTGTGCAGCACCGCCCCCTCGTCAGGCGAGATCAGCCTGCAACCCTGCTGAGCCCCGGAAGCGGTACCGGGGATCAGCAGGGACGCCAGCACCATCGCGGCGACCACCCATCGGCGCATGCGCAACTCCTCCGTCCTCTGTGGATCGGAGATCGAAGCTAGCGGCGTCGGCGGCCTCGCGCGGCCTCACTCACCCGAAGCGGTACTAGGCCAACCCGTTCGCGGCCAGCCATTCCGGCGACGGCGGGATCACCTCGATGATGTCGATCAGGAAGCCATTGAGGTCCTCGATGTAGAAGTGCCGCTGGCCGAACTCCTCATCCACGAGCTCGGTGACGATCTTGACTCCCTCCTCGCGCAGCCGCTCGTACTCGGCCGCCGCGTCGTCGACCATGAAACCGACCATGGAGCCGGCCGCTTCCTGCGCTCGCCACGGCTCCGGCGTGGCCTTGTGACCACGCTTGGCGAAGCTCATTTCGTAGCCGGGGACGCCGACGTTGAGGCTGGAGAACCAGTCGAGCTCGATCGTCACCGTCAACTGCATGTGCCGCTTCCACCAGGCGGTGGTCTCGGCGATGTCGTCGACGAGCACACAGGCACCGAAACCGCTGAGTTGCATCTGGTGTTTCCTCCCAGTTCTAAACCACTTGATGCGTAGTACTATAGACATAGTGGTTTGACTGAGGCAAGGAGAATGTCCCGATGCGACAGAACCCGGAGCGCAGGACCGCGCTGACCGACGCCGCCATCACCGTCCTCGCCCGCGAGGGCGCGCGCGGGCTCACCTACCGCGCCGTGGACGTCGAAGCGGACGTCCCGCCAGGAACGACGTCGAACTACTTCCGGAACCGGGATCAACTGCTCGGCGAGGTCGGCGTCCGCGTGCACGAGCGGCTGTCGGCACCGGCGGACGTGATGGCGAACCCGCAGGCCGAGTCGCCGTCCCACGACCGGGTCGGCGTCCTGCTCGGCGAGCTCATGGGACGGCTGACCGCTCACCGCGAGCCCTATCTCGCCCTCCTCGAACTCCGGCTCGAAGCCACCCGGCGCCCGGATCTCTCGGCAGAGCTGACCAAGACCATCCGCGAGGGCATCGACATGAGCGTCGACTGGCATATCGCGGCGGGGATGCCGGGCGGGCGCCCCGAGGTCCTGCTGATGTACCTCGCGTTGACCGGGCTCACCGTCGAACGGCTGACCCTGCCGGAGGTACTCGCGGACGTCACCGACGAGGAGGTCATCCGGATCATCGTGGACCGCGTTCTCCCGTCGTGAGGAGCGCGCGTTCTGCGTCACAATGCCCGGCCGCGAACCCGGGACTTGACCTTCAAGCGGGCCTTTGACCAGCAGAAACAGCTGAATCCGGGCGGTGTTCCCAGCATTCGGACCGGCCTGGACCACATAGTGGGCGCGTGGCACGCTGAATCAATGACCCGCGCCGGAATCACCCTCGTGGCACGCCGCCACGTGGATCTCCGTCGCGTGGCGAGCGCGCTCTGTGCGACGAACCGCTGACTCCCCGCCACCACCACGATCTGCCGGAGGACTCCCATGTCGTCGC
The DNA here is from genome assembly GCF_056435685.1 of Amycolatopsis sp. NPDC043885. Lineage (NCBI taxonomy): Bacteria > Bacillati > Actinomycetota > Actinomycetes > Pseudonocardiales > Pseudonocardiaceae > Amycolatopsis > Amycolatopsis sp. NPDC043885. The sequence continues at coordinate 208,176 of NZ_JBWKEA010000009.1, read as the reverse complement.
CCACGCGCGAGACCCCTGCCCGCACGCCCCGGGTGAAACAGAAACGGGGCGAGGGACAGTGGGCACTGGGGTATCGCGAACCCCTGAACCCCAACGAGCGGTCCAAAAAGGACGACAACCCGCTCAACGTCCGTGCGCGGATCGAGAACATCTACGCCCGCGGCGGCTTCGATTCGATCGACCCGGGTGACCTCCGCGGCCGGTTCCGCTGGTTCGGTCTCTACACCCAGCGCAAGCCGGGGATCGACGGCGGCCGCACAGCGACGCTGGAACCCGAAGAGCTCGACGACCGCTACTTCATGCTGCGGGTGCGGCTCGACGGCGGCGCGCTGACCACCGACCAGCTCGCCGTGCTCGGCGAGATCTCGCAGACCCACGCGCGCGACACCGCCGACATCACCGACCGGCAGAACATCCAGTACCACTGGATCCAGATCGAAGACGTCCCGACGATCTGGGCGAAGCTCGAAAAGGCCGGGATGACCACGCTGGAGGCGTGCGGCGACAGCCCGCGCGTCATCCTCGGCTCCCCGGTCGCGGGCATCGCCGCCGACGAGATCATCGACGGCACCCCCGCGATCGACGAGATCAAACGCCGCTACATCGGCGACCCGCGCTACTCGAACCTGCCGCGCAAGTTCAAGACCGCGGTCTCCGGGCAGCAGGACGTCGCGCACGAGATCAACGACGTCGCCTTCGTCGGCGTGAACCATCCCGAGCACGGCCCCGGCTTCGACGTCTGGGTCGGTGGCGGGCTGTCCACCAACCCGATGATCGGGCAGCGGCTGGGCGCCTGGGTCTCCCTCGACGAGGTCCCCGACGTGTGGGAAGGCGTGATCAGCGTCTTCCGCGACTACGGCTACCGGCGGCTCCGCGCCCGCGCCCGGATCAAGTTCCTGGTGAAGGACTGGGGCGCCGCGAAGTTCCGCCAGGTTCTGGAAGACGAGTACCTCAAGCGCAAGCTGACCGACGGCCCGGCACCCGAGGTGCCCGCCGCCCAGATCGACCACGTCGGCGTGCACCCGCAGATCGACGGGAAGTTCTACGTGGGCGCCGCGCCGGTCGCGGGCCGCGTCTCCGGCGCCACCCTGCTGGCCGTCGCGAAGGCCGCCGAGCGGGCCGGGTCGAACCGCGTCCGCCTGACCCCGCACCAGAAGCTCGTGGTCCTCGACGTCCCCGAGGCCGAGGTGAACGGGCTGAAGAGCGAGCTGGCCGATCTCGGCTTGGAGACCGAGCCTTCGCCGTGGCGCCGCGGGATCATGGCCTGCACCGGCCTGGAATTCTGCAAACTCGCGATCGTCGAGACCAAGGCCCGCGCGATCGAACTGGTCACCGAACTGGAAAAGCGTCTCGCCGACATCCAAGCAGAGATCGAGAACCCGGTGACCGTGCACCTCAACGGCTGCCCCAACTCGTGCGCCCGCGTCCAGACCGCCGACATCGGGCTCAAGGGCCAGATCGTCACCGACGAGGACGGCAAGCAGGTCGAAGGCTTCCAGGTGCACCTCGGCGGTGGGCTCGGCCTCGACGCCGGATTCGGCCGGAAACTGCGCGGGCACAAAGTGACCGCGTCGGAGCTGACCGCGTACGTCGAACGGGTCGTGCGGGCGTACATCGCCGGCCGCGAACCCGGCGAGCGGTTCGCCCAGTGGGTCCTGCGGGCCGACGAGAGCGTCTTGCAATGACCGAGCGCGCGACCCCGTACCACTGCCCTTTCTGTGGCGATGAAGACCTGCGGCCCGAAGAGGGCGGCTCGTGGCTGTGCTCGGGCTGCCGCCGGGTCTTCACCGTGAAGTTCCTCGGACTGTCCTTTCCGGAGGTGTCGCAAGGATGACCGCCACGGCCGACTACAAGACGCTCGCCGAACGGGCTTCGAAGGAGCTCGCGGAGGCGACCGCGACCGAAGCTCTCCGCTGGACCGCGGAGACCTTCGGTGACGACTTCATCGTCGCCTCCAACATGCAGGACGCCGTCCTCATCGATCTGGCCACCCAGGTCAAACCCGACGTCGACGTGCTGTTCCTGCAGACCGGCTACCACTTCCCGGAGACCATCGGCACCCGTGACGCGGTGCAGGCGGTGTACCCGGGCGTGCGGATAGTCAACGCCGAGGCCGAACAGAGCGTCGCCGAACAGGACGCCGAGTACGGCCCGAAGCTGCACGAGCGCGACCCGAACCAGTGCTGTCACCTGCGCAAGGTCGTGCCGCTGCGGAATACGCTCGCGAAGTACTCGGCGTGGGTGACCGGCGTCCGCCGCGTCGACGCGCCGACCCGCGCGAACACCCCCATCGTCACCTGGGACGACCGCAACGGGCTGGTGAAGATCAACCCGATCGCGCCGTGGTCCGACGACGAGTTCAGGGACTACATCGACGAGCACGGGATTCTCGAGAACCCGTTGGTGTCCATCGGTTATCTGTCGATCGGCTGCGCGCCGTGCACCGCCAAGGTCGCCCCGGGCCAGGACCCGCGCAGCGGCCGCTGGGCCGGGCAGGGCAAGACCGAATGCGGCCTCCACGGGTGAGAAGGGACGAAATGACCACGCTCGTACCGGCCACAGATGCGGCGCAGGACAACCTCGCCGCACTGGAATCCGAGGCCATCCACATCTTCCGCGAGGTGGCGGGTGAGTTCGACCGGCCGGTGATCCTGTTCTCCGGCGGCAAGGACTCGACGCTCCTGCTGCACCTGGCGATCAAGGCGTTCTGGCCCGCTCCGGTGCCGTTCCCGTTGCTGCACGTGGACACCGGGCACAACTTCGACGAGGTCATCGACTTCCGCGACCGCGTCGTCGAGCGGCACGGGCTGCGGCTGGTGGTGGCGAAGGTCCAGGACTGGATCGACGACGGCAGGCTCGAAGAGCGCGCCGACGGGATGCGCAACCCGCTGCAGACCACGCCGCTGCTCGACACGATCGCCGAGAACAAGTTCGACGCGGTCTTCGGCGGCGGGCGCCGCGACGAGGAGCGCGCTCGCGCCAAGGAGCGGATCTTCAGTCTGCGCAACGCTTTCGGCCAGTGGGAGCCGCGACGGCAGCGCCCCGAACTGTGGAACCTCTACAACGGCCGTCACCGTCCCGGCGAGCAGGTCCGCGTCTTCCCGCTGTCCAACTGGACCGAGGCGGACGTCTGGAACTACATCGCGCGGGAGAAGGTCGAGCTGCCGTCGATCTACTACGCGCACCGGCGCGAGGTCTATCAGCGCGACGGCATGTGGCTGACCGAAGGCCCATGGGGCGGGCCGCGGCCGGACGAGGTCGTCAAGGAACTGACCGTGCGCTACCGGACCGTCGGCGACGGTTCGTGCACGGGCGCCATCGAATCGACCGCCGCCACGGTGGACGAGGTCATCGCCGAGGTTTCGGCCTCCCGGCTCACCGAGCGCGGCGCCACCCGCGCCGACGACCGGATGTCGGAGGCGGCGATGGAAGACCGCAAGCGGGAAGGGTACTTCTGATGTCCAGCCTCCTCAGGCTCGCGACCGCGGGCAGCGTGGACGACGGGAAGTCGACCCTGGTCGGGCGGCTCCTGTACGACACCAAATCCGTCCTCGCCGACCAGCTGGATGCGGTCACCCGCGCCAGTGTCGACAAAGGACTGTCCACTCCGGACCTCTCCCTGCTCGTGGACGGCCTGCGCTCGGAACGCGAGCAGGGCATCACGATCGACGTGGCGTACCGGTACTTCGCGACGCCCAGGCGCAGTTTCGTGCTCGCGGACACGCCCGGCCACGTGCAGTACACGCGGAACACGGTGACCGGGGCATCGACCGCGCAGCTGGCCGTGCTGCTGGTCGACGCGCGCAAGGGCGTCATCGAGCAGACCCGCCGTCACGCCGCCGTACTCGCCCTGCTCGGCGTCCCGAACCTGGTGCTGGCGGTCAACAAGATCGACCTCGTCGGCTACGACGAAGCGACGTTCACCGTGATCGCCGAGGAGTTCGCCGAGCACGCCGCGTCCCTGGGCTACGAACGGGGCTCCGTGCTCGCGGTGCCGGTTTCGGCGCTGGTGGGCGACAACGTGGCGGAGAAGTCGGACAAGACCCCGTGGTACTCCGGCCCGACCCTGCTGGAGCACCTGGAAACCGTGCCGGTGGCGCCGGATCCGCACGATTCGGCGTTCCGCTTCCCGGTGCAGTACGTGATCCGGCCGCGCACTGCCGACCACCCCGACTACCGCGGGTACGCGGGGCAGATCGCGGCGGGCACAGTCCGGCCCGGTGACGAGATCGTCGTGCTCCCGCAGGGAATCCGCAGCCGGGTGGAGGGCATCGACACCGCCGACGGGCCGCTCGCCGAAGCCGGCGCCGGTACCTCGGTGACCCTGTTGCTCACCGACGATGTCGACATCTCGCGAGGCGACCTGATCGCCGCCGCCGACCGGCAGCCGACGGTGACCGACGAGATCACCGCGACGTTGTGCTGGCTCTCGGCCAAGGCGCTGAAACCGGGCGCGCGGGTGCTGGTGAAGCACGGGACGCGGACGGTGCAGGCCCTCGTCGGCGAGCTCCACGCACGGTTCGACGAGCAGACCTTGTCCAGTGTGGACGACCCGGGCACGTTGGAACTCAACGACATCGGCCGGGTCACGCTCCGGCTGGCGGAGGAGATCGGCGTCGACGACTACGGCGTCAGCCCGCGGACGGGCGCTTTCCTGGTCATCGACCCGAAGGACGGCGATACACTGGCGGCCGGACTCGTCGGCGAAAGGTTCGCATGACCCCACCCCTCCTCGCCGTCGCCCACGGCAGCCGCGACCCGCGGTCCGCCGCGACCATCCGCGCCCTGCTCGGCGTCTCCCGTGGGCTGGCGCCGGGCCTCGATATCCGCGAGTCCTTTTTGGATCTCTCGGAGCCGTTGCTCACCGACGCCCTGCGCGGCCTCTACGCCGAGGGACACCGCGAGGTCGTCGTGGTGCCCCTGCTGCTCGGCGTCGCGTACCACGCCCGGGTCGACCTGCCCGCGCTCGTCGCCGAGGTGACCGCGGACTGCCCGGGCCTCGACGTGCGGGTTTCCGGGGTGCTGGGGATCGATCCGCTCATCGAGACGGTCGCGCTGGACCGGCTCACCGAGGCGGGCGCCGAGCTCGACGACCCCGGGCTGGGTGTCCTGCTGGCGGGCGTCGGCTCGTCGAACGTCGCGGCGAACGACGCGGTCGCCGGGATCACCACCCGCTGGCACCTGCGCCGCGGATTGCTCGCGACGCCCGCCTTCGCCAGCGCCGCGCAGCCGGACGTGCCGGCCGCCATCGCACGGCTGCGCCTCAACGGCGCACAGCGGCTCGCGGTCGCGGGCTGGTTCCTCGCGCCAGGGCTGCTGCCGGACCGGATCGCGCGGCTGGCCCGCGAAGCCGACCCGTCGGTGATCGTCGCCGGGCCGCTGGGGCCGGATCCGCGGATCGCCAGGCTCGTCCTGGACCGCTACGACGTCGCCGCCTCCCGGCTCGCCGCCTGATCATTCATCGGCGCAGTAGAGCGGCGCGTCCCGTTCGGATGCTTGATACCGATTTTCGGTGGGTTCCGTTCCCAGTTCCGTGACACCCCGCGTATGGGAACGGAGATTTCTTGACGAGTTACTTAACTTGCCGGTAACTCTCTAAACGCTGCGCAGCTCCCTCTCTCCCCATCGAACCCCCAGGTAGGTGGAACATGAAGGCTGCCATCCGTGCCCTGGTCTGCGCCTCGGCCGCGCTCGTCCCGCTCGTCGGGCTCGCCGCACCGGCTTCCGCGGCGACCACCGTCGTCTTCGACTGCGAGGCGAAGCCGCCGCTCGTCGGCAACAAGTACCTCAAGCTGAACCAGGACGCCGACGTCACCGCTCCGGCCACGGTCGCCCCCGGCGCCGCGCTCGACGTCGTCATCGATCCGGCGCCGAACACGGTCCCGGCCGAAGTCAGCGGCTACCAGGTCAAGAACATCAAGGACTTCTCACTGAAGATCCCGATCCCGGCGAACTCGACCTGGGTGGGCGCCGACCTCGCCGGCGGCTCCGGCATCGGCTCGACCCCGCCGAAGATCACCGTCTCCGGCAGCGTCGCGACGCTGAGCTTCCCCGGCCCGATCGCGGGCGGCTCGACGTTCGAACTGCCGACCGTGACCGCGCACCTCACCGCGGGCTCGTCCGGCACCATCGAGACGAAACTGGGCGGGACCAGCTACAGCGACCCGGGCCTGACGTTCACCGCCGTGGTCAGCGCCGGTTTCGACGTCTCCGCCCCGACCGCCTGTTTCCCGAATCCGAGCCCGACCTTCACCACGACGACGATCGGCTGACCAGTGCCTGCGCCACCGTCGGTGGAGATGGTGGCGCAGGCCACTGCCCTGCCTGTCTTCGCCCATGCGAAGGTGAGGCATGGCTGACGAACTGGTGCACTACGACGTGGTGGGCGGCACCGCCACGATCACCTTGGACTCCCCGCACAACCGCAACGCGCTCTCCGCCCAGCTGCGGCGTGAACTGAGCGAATCGCTGGACAAGGCACGGGCGGACGACGCGGTGCGGGTCATCGTGCTCACCCACACCGGTCCGGTGTTCTGCGCGGGAATGGATCTCAAAGAGGCCCGCGGCGCCGGTGCGGGCGCCCAGGGCGTCAACGAGTTCCCGAAGATCCTCGAGCAGCTGTGGACCAGCCCCAAACCTGTCGTGGCCAAGCTGGCGGGCCCCGCGCGGGCGGGCGGTATCGGCATGGTGGCCGCGACCGACATCGCCGTGGCCGTCCACGAAGCGACCTTCGCCTTTTCCGAGGTGCGGATCGGCGTCGTGCCCGCCGTCATCTCGCTCACCGTGCTGCCGCGGCTCAACGCCCGCGCCGCGCACGAGCTCTTCTTGACCGGTGACACCTTCGACGCGAATCGCGCCGTCGAGATCGGCCTGTTGAACTCCGCCGTCCCCGCCGACGAACTCGACGGCGAGGTCGCCCGCTACGTCAAGGCACTCGCCCTCGGCGGGCCGAAGGCGCTCGCGGCCACGAAGGAACTGCTCAGCAAGCCTCGCCCGGCGACACCGTCCGAAGGCTTCGAGGCCATGAACAAGCTGTCCGCCGGGTTCTTCGCGAGCGAAGAAGGCCAGGAGGGCATCACGGCCTTCGCGCAGAAGCGCAAGCCGAACTGGGTCCCGGAGGCCTAATCCGGCAAGACGACAGTGAGGCGCCGGGAGTCCTTCCGGGCACCGGAGGGCCCCAGCGCCCGCTGCGCGTCGGAAAGCACGCTGCGGACGGCCAGGTACGCCTTGGGATCGCGCTCCCTGAGGCCCGAGGAACCGGACCAGATCAGCACGTGCTCGCCGACCGGGAGCCACGACAGGTCGGTGAGGCAGTCGTAGAGCGCGTCGAGATTCTTCCCGAAGTAATCAGGGAACGACAGCGCCTCCGCGATCGCGTCGAGCGTCGTGTCCTTGTCGACCGTCCGCGCGCCGTCGATCAGATGCGGATACGCGCCGCGGGCGAACGCCTTGTCCGCCGCTTCCTTGCCCGCGCTCATCGGCTGGGATCCACTACGACGAAGGACTTGTAGTGGTCGTCGGTGTAGTACAGCTCCTTGCCGCTACCGGTCACCAGCCGCCTGGCCCCGCGATCGGGGCTGCCCGGCGTCTTGACCGTGTACTCCCGGTAGTAGCCGGACCCCTTGGCGGGCAGGACCTTCTCCCGGTTCTGGAAGGTGACGTCGTCGTTGCGCGGATACGGGTACGGCCCACCCGCCTGGATGAGCTTCCAGGTGTCGGACGCCTGCGGGGGAAGTCCGGTGAGCGGTTTGACCGGGAGACCCGACTCCGCGCCCGCGACCTCGCCCTTCGCCTGGCTCGCCGCGGCATCGCCCGAAGGCGCGGCCGAAGCGGACGAGCTCGCCGGAGCGCTCTTCGTGTCGTCACCACTGATGCCGTCCTTGACGAACCAGCCTGCGAGCACCAGCACGATCAGGCCGATCAGGGCGGCGGTGATCCGCCTACGGTTGAACATGGTGTGCCAGCTTAGGACGGCCGGTCGGGGTCGTTCGCATCGCGGGCCGTGCCGAAGAGCCGGGCGACCTTTCCGAACACCGAGTCGAGCACCCAGGCCGCGACCAGGCACAGCGGCACGACGACCGCCATGACCAGTACGAACTGCACGGGAAACGGGGCCTGCGCGAGCCACAGCTCGACGCCGTCCCACCAGTCTGCGAGCCCGTTGAACACGATGTGAGCCTACGCTCGCACCCACTGCCACCGCCGGTCAGGCCATGTAGGTTGCTGACATGTTCGCCGTCTACGCATCCGAACCCAACGCCGAAAAGCCGCTGGACTCGCTGGTGATCGGCGAGCGACCCGAGCCCGACGTGCCCGAAGGCTGGGTGCGGGTCAACGTCAAGGCAGCCAGCCTCAACATGCACGACCTGTGGACGTTGCGCGGCGTCGGCATCAAACCAGAGCAGTTCCCGATGATCCTGGGTTGCGACGGCGCGGGCACCCTCGACGACGGCACCGAGGTCGTCGTCCACTCGGTGATCAACGCCCCGGGCTGGCAGGGCGACGACACTCTCGACCCGAAGCGCACCCTGCTCACCGAGAAGTACCAAGGCACTTTCGCCGAGCAGGTCGTAGTTCCGGCCCGCAACGTCGTGCCGAAGCCGTCGAGCCTGACCTTCGCGGAAGCCGCGACCATGGGCACGGCGTGGCTGACCGCGTATCGGATGCTGTTCGTGAAGTCCGGGCTGCGACCGGGGCAGACGATGCTCGTGCAAGGCGCCTCCGGCGGCGTCTCGACCGCCCTCGTCCAACTCGGGCGCGCGGCCGGGTTCCGGGTCTGGGTGACCGGGCGTAGCGAGGAAAAGCGTGCGCTGGCCGAGAATCTGGGCGCACATCAGACCTTTGAGTCCGGCGCGCGACTGCCGGAGCGGGTCGACGCCGTCTTCGAAACCGTCGGGAAGGCGACCTGGTCGCATTCGGTGAAGTCGCTCAAACCGGGCGGGATCATCGTCGTTTCCGGCTCGACCAGCGGACCGGATGCTCACGCGGAGTTGCAGCGCGTGTTCTTTCTGCAACTGCGTATCGCGGGTTCGACCATGGGGACCAGGGACGAACTGAACGATCTTCTCGCCTACCTGGAACTCACGGGGGTGCGTCCGCGGATCGGCGCCGAACTGCCGTTCGCGGAGGCCGAAACCGGGTTTAAGAACATGCTCGACGGGGAAACCTCCGGCAAGGTGGTCTTCACGCATTCATCGGAGGGGTGAGCCCTCCTCCGCGCCACGATGAAACGCGCACACAGGCGCACGTCCGCGCGTTCCGCGCAGGTCAAACAGTTATTTCGCAGTCTTGTCAAGTGTCAAGAACGTTATGACTCGGGGAGCTTTTCACGACCAAAGTTCGACCAAAATCCGACCTCTCGCGGTTAGCCTTGAAGGATGACCGCATCGCAGCGGCCCGAACCGGCGGACCCGGGGGGCCGGACCACCACCGACACCGACCCGATCCGCGTCTCGTTCCGGCGCTACGCCGGTGTCCGCACCAGAGTGCTCGAAGTCGGGCCGCAGCCGGTGGAGTCCACCGACCGCGCCCCACGGCGGGTGCTCGGTAAGCGGGCCACCGCGCGCGGACAGGTCAAGCCGACGGCGCCGAGGCTGGTGCTGCTGCACGGCTATTGCGACAGCGCCGACACCTGGCGCCCGGTTCTGGAGCTGCTCGCGGCCGCCGGTGTTCCGGCGGTCGCGGTCGATCTGCCCGGATTCGGTGACGCTCAGCCACTGCGGCCGGGCCCGATGCTCCCGCAGCTGGACGCGTTCACCGCGGCCGTGGTCAAGGAGCAGGCGGTACTCGGCACGGTGGTGCTCGCCGGCAACTCGCTCGGCGGCACGATGAGCCTCCGGGCCGCCGAGAACCACCGCCTGCCGGTCGCGGGCGTGGTCTCGATCGCCGCACCCGGTTTCGTGGACAGCTGGCTCATCCGCACCGTGGCCCGATACCCGCTGCCGCTCCGGATGTACTCGGCCCTGCCGCTGCCGATTCCCGGTTTCCTTGTGCGCGCCGTCGCCGAGCAGGTCGTCCCCCGGCTGCTGTACGCCGACTCCTCCGTCGCGGACGCCGCTCAGGTCCGCCGGTTCACCTCGCTGTTCCCGGACTACCGGTCCACCACCACCCGGCTCGAACAGGCGAGGCAACTCGTCGAAGAGCTGGCGAACGCGTACCGGCTCGAGGAAATCCGGGTCCCGCTCCTGGTGGTCGTCTGTGGCAAGGACAAGCTGGTCAGCGCAGCCTCCGGGCGCCAGCTGCATGCGCTGGTCCCGCACAGCAGGCTGATGGTGCGCGGGGACTGGGGCCACTGCCCCCAGCTGGACGACCCCGTCGAGATCTCCGAGCTGCTGACCTACTTCTCCGCCGGCGCGTCCAGGCCGTCGAAGATCGCCGCTCGCGTGGCCGCCGAAGTGAGCGAGGACACCGTCGCCGGATAGGTGCGATGTCCCGACTCCCGCTACGGTGCCCTTCGGACTGTGACCCAGTCCGAAGGGCACAACCTGTTGGGAGACGACGATGTCCGCACCGCGCAGCCTGGGCTCGGGATCCGGGATTTTCCGCCGTAAACCGATCGATCAGATCCAAGAACTCAGCGGGGGCGGAGGGCTCCAGCGCACGCTCGGCCTGCGACAGCTCACCGCGATCGGCGTCGGCGGCATCATCGGTGCGGGGATCTTCTCCCTGGCCGGCGCGGTCGCGAACAAGACGGCCGGACCCGCCGTGCTCATCTCGTTCCTCATCGCGGGTATCGCCAGCGCCGCGGCCGCGTTCTCCTACGCCGAGTTCGCCGGGCTGATCCCCCGCGCCGGGTCGGCCTACACCTACGGCTACACCGTGCTGGGCGAGATCGTCGGCTGGTTCATCGGCTGGGATCTGCTGCTGGAGTACACCGCGATCGTGGCGGTGGTCGCGATCGGCATCTCCGGCTACTTCAACGAACTGCTGGGCTACCTCAACATCGAGCTCCCGACGTGGATGCTGGGCGCTCCGGGCACCGAAACGGGCGATGTCGCACCGGGGTCCTACAAGATCAACCTGTTCGCCGTGCTGCTGTGCCTGCTGATCGCCTTCATCCTCAACCAGGGCATGAAGAACGCGGCCCGGTTCGAAACGCTGCTGGTCTACCTGAAGGTCGGCCTGGTCCTGTTGGTCATCGTCGTCGGCGTCTTCCACATCAACACCGAGAACTACTCGAACTTCTTCCCGTTCGGCCTCAGTGGCGCGTTCACCGGCGCGGCGACCGTGTTCTTCGCCGTCTTCGGTTACGACGCCATGTCCACCGCGGCCGAGGAGTCGACCGACTCCCAGAAGCACATGCCGAAGGCGATCATCTACTCGCTCGCCATCTCGATGGTGCTCTATGTGCTCGCCTGCCTGGTCCTGACCGGGATGGTCAACTACAAGGACATCGACAGCGAGGCCGCCTTCTCCAGCGCCTTCGCCAGCCTCGGCATGAAGTGGCTCGGCCTGATCATCGCCGTCGGCGCGATCATCGGTATCACCACGGTGCTGTTCACCTTCCTCATGGGCGCGAGCCGGGTCGGCTACTCGATGAGCCGCGACGGCCTGCTGCCCAAGTGGTTCAGCAAGACCCACCCGGTCCGCAAGGTGCCGAGCCGGATGACCTGGGTGCTCGGCATCGCGTCGGCGATCATCGCCGGGCTGCTGCCCATCGGCGAGGCCGCGGAACTGACGAACATCGGCATCCTGCTCGCCTTCGTCGTCGTCTGCATCGCGGTGATCGTCCTGCGCTACAAACAGCCCGACCTGCCCCGCACGTTCAAGACGCCGGGCATGCCGATCGTGCCGATCATCGGCGTCGTCTTCTCGATCTGGCTGATCACGTTCCTGAACCCGGAGACCTGGCTGCGGTTCGCCGCCTGGTTCGGCATCGGCCTGATCATCTACTTCGCCTACAGCCGCCGCCACTCCGCGATGAACGCGGACAACGGCGACGCGAAGCATGTCAGCGGAGACGACTCAAACGCGTAGCGGCTTCGCGGGCTTCGGCCTGGAGGCGTTCGACGATCGACGCCACCGGGCCGGAGCCCGCGAGTTCGTAGGTCTGCCCCGCGTAGAGGGACATGATCTCGGGGTCGCCCGCCTTGCCCGCCGCCGCGCGGATCGGTTTGGTCAGGTTGTTGACCTCCGGATACGCCGACGGCGCCGTGGCCGAGAAGTCCGCGACCACGCGGTTGACCAGTGACCGGGCGGGACGCCCGCTGAACGCCCTGGTGAACGCCGTCGGCCTTCCTCCGTCCGCGAGCGCCTGCCGGTGCGCGGGCTGCGTCCCGGCCTCGTCCGCCCGCAGGAAAGCGGTGCCCAGCTGTGCCGCGACGGCCCCCGCCACCAGCACCGCCGCGATATCGCCGCCGTGCACCAGCCCGCCCGTCGCGATGAGCGGCAAATCCGTTCGTACCGAGACGAGGCGGAGCAGGCTGAGGACGCCGTACTGCGCGCCCCCGCCTTCGGCACCGGGCTCGTCAGCGAAAAGCCCTCGATGCGCTCCGGCCTCGAATCCCTGGACCACGAGGGCGTCCGCGCCGACAGCCACGGCCTGATCGGCCTCCGCCGGACTGGTGACAGTGACAGCCACCCTGCTCCCGTTGGCGTGCAAGCGTTCGACATCCTCGGGCGAAGGTGCGCCGAAGGTGAACGAGACGACCGGCACCTTCCGCTCAAGGACGACCTCGAGCTTCGCGGCGTAGGCATCGTCGTCCCAGCGCGGCTCGCCGGGTTCGACGCCGTGACGTTCGGCCTCCGCGCGCCAGCGCTCGACATGCGCGCCGAGATCCGCCTCAGCGGCGCCACCTGAGACGAAGAGGTTCACGCCGAACGGCTCGCCGGTCAGCGCGGCCGTCTTCGCGATCCGGTCCGAGAGGGCGTCGGCGCTCAGATAGCCCCCGGCCAGGAAGCCGAATCCTCCCGCCGCGGTCACCGCGGCCACGAGCTCGGGAGTGGTCGGCCCGCCCGCCATCGGGGCCGCGATCACGGGAAAACGCAGATCTTCGAACACGTTTCCGACGATAGACCCCTCGTGGCGACACGGAATGTGACGTTCGAGTCACTCCGAGATTCCCTCTTGGTGGTCTAGACCTTTGACGCCGAGAATGCGACGATCGAGCCAGCGCGTGACGTGCGTCACGCCCCCTGTCCCCTGGAGGCACCCGGTGAAGACCTTGAAAGCGCGGCTGGGCCGCGCCTTCGTCGGGGTGGCGCTGCTCGCCGGCGCCACCACCGCAGCCGCCCCCGTCGCCGACGCGGCCACTCCGCCACTGCAGGCGATTGTCCCGGTCCCGGTCTCGGTCCGTGCGGTCACCGGCTCCGACCACACCTTGACCACGAACACCAAGATCTACACCCAGGCCGGTTCGGCACAGGCCAAGGCCGTCGGCGACTACCTCGCCGGGATCCTCCGCACGTCCACCGGCTTCCCCCTGCCTGTCTCCGACGCGCCGTCGGGCACACCAGCCGACGGCATCTCGCTACTCCTGTCCGGCGCCGACTCTCGTGTCGGCGACCAGGGCTACCAGCTCAACTCGACGTCCGCTTCGGTCGTCCTGCGCGCTACGACACCGCAAGGTCTCTTCGGTGGCATACAGACACTGCGGCAGCTGCTGCCGGGCAAAATCGAAAGCTCCACGGTCCAGCAGGGGCCCTGGACGGTCCCGGGTGCCGACATCCTGGACTACCCGCGATTCGGCTACCGCGGCGCGATGCTCGACGTCGCCCGGCACTTCCATCCGGTCGCCACGGTCAAGCGGTACATCGACCAGCTGGCGCAGTACAAGATCAACAACCTGCACCTGCACCTCGCCGACGACCAGGGCTGGCGCATCCAGATCGACAGCTGGCCGCGGCTGACCACCTACGGCGGCAGCACCCAGGTCGGTGGTGGCGCCGGCGGCTACTACACCAAGGCGCAGTACACGGAGATCGTGAACTACGCGGCCTCGCGGTTCATCACGGTCATCCCGGAGATCGACATGCCCGGGCACACCAACGCCGCCCTGGCCTCGTACGCCGAGCTGAACTGCAACAACACCGCTCCCCCGCTGCGCACCGACACCGCCGTCGGCTACAGCTCCCTCTGCATCTCGAAAGAGATCACCTACACCTTCGTCAACGACGTCATCCGCGAGGTCGCCGCGCTGACGCCCGGGCCGTACTTCCACCTCGGCGGCGACGAGGCCCAGGCCACCAGCGACGCGGACTACCGCACGTTCATGAACCGGGTGCTGCCGATGGTGGCCGCCGCGGGCAAGCAGGTCGTCGGCTGGCACGAGATCGGCAAGGCCACCCTGCCCGCCACGGCGACTCCGCAGTTCTGGGGCACGACGACGTCCAGCACGGAGGTCACGAACGCCGTCGCCCGCGGCAGCAAGGTGATCCTGTCGCCGGCGAACAAGGCCTACCTGGACATGAAGTACAACTCCAGTACCCCGATCGGGCTCTCGTGGGCCGGCTACATCGAGGTCCAGGACGCCTACAGCTGGAATCCGGGCACCTACCTCTCCGGCGTGCCCGAATCCGCCGTTCGCGGCGTCGAATCGCCGCTGTGGACCGAAACCGTCGTCACCCCGGCGAACATCGACTACCTCGCCTTCCCCCGGCTCCCCGCGCACGCCGAACTCGGCTGGTCGCCGTGGTCGACCCACGATTGGAACACCTTCCGAGTACGCCTCGGCGCTCAAGCCCCGCGGTGGCAGGCCCAGGGCCTCGACTACTACAAGTCGAGCCAAGTGCCTTGGGAAACCGGATCCGGGAACCCGGGCACCTGCTCGCTCCCCGCCTGGGACCGCGCTTCGGTCTACACCGGAGGAGCGACCGTCTCCCACAACGGGCACAAGTGGACGGCGCAGTGGTGGACGCAAGGCGAGGAACCCGGCGCAGGCGGCCAATGGGGTGTCTGGCGCGACAACGGCACCTGCTGATCCTTCCGTTGGTCCGCTCGGCCCTCTTCCCCTGGCCGGGCGGGCTACGGTGGCCCCATGGACGCAGACCTCGAACTCGTCCGCACCCTTTCCTTGCGCGAAAACGGACTCGCGACCGTCTCGACGGTCCGCGCGGACGGCACCGTCCACTCCTCGGTGGTCAACGCCGGCGTCTTCGAAGACCCGGTCACCAAGACACCGGGAGTCGCCTTCGTGGCGATGGGCGGGGTGAAGAAACTCGACCTGTTCCGCCGGGCCGGCCACGCCACGGTCACCTTCCGGCGCGGCTGGGAGTGGGCGGCGGTCCAGGGAAGCACGCACCTGATCGGACCGGACGACCCGGACCCGGACTTCGACCCGGCAGGCCTCCCCCGGTTGCTGCGCGAGGTCTTCATCGCGGCGACGGGGACCCACGACGACTGGGACGAGTACGACCGCGTGATGGCCGCCGAACGCCGGGTCGCCGTCTTCGTCACGGCGAACCGCATCAGCGGGAATCGCTGACGCGAAAAGGCCGCCCGGATCATGATCCGGGCGGCCTTTTTCCTGCCGTTACTGCTTCTTCTTGCCTGAGTCCTCTGTGGACAGCGCGGCGACGAAGGCTTCCTGCGGGACCTCGACCCGGCCGACGGTCTTCATCCGCTTCTTGCCTTCCTTCTGCTTTTCCAGCAGCTTGCGCTTACGCGAGATGTCACCGCCGTAGCACTTCGCGAGCACGTCCTTGCGAATCGCGCGAATGGTCTCGCGGGCGATGATGCGGGCGCCGATGGCGGCCTGGATCGGCACCTCGAAGTTCTGCCGCGGGATCAGCTCGCGAAGCCGGTTCACCATGCGGTTGCCGTAGTTGTAGGCGTCGTCCTTGTGCACGATCGCGGAGAACGCGTCGACGCCCTCGCCCTGAAGCAGGATGTCCACCTTGACCAGGTCCGCCGCCTGCGCGCCAGCCTCTTCATAGTCCAGCGACGCGTAACCGCGCGTCCGTGACTTCAGCGTGTCGAAGAAGTCGAAGATGATCTCGCCCAGCGGCAGGTTGTACCGCAGTTCGACCCGGTCCTCGGACAGGTAGTCCATGCCGAGCAGCGTGCCGCGCTTGTTCTGGCACAGCTCCATGATCGTGCCGATGAACTCCGACGGCGCCAGGATGCTCACCTTGCTGACCGGTTCGAGCACCTTGTCGATCTTGTTACCGGTCGGCCAGTCCGACGGGTTGGTGACGTGGATCTCCTTGCCGTCGTCCAGCACCACGTCGTAGACGACGTTCGGCGCCGTGGAGATCAGATCGAGGCCGAACTCGCGCTCCAGCCGGTCGCGGGTGATCTCCAGGTGCAGCAGGCCCAGGAAGCCGCAGCGGAAGCCGAAGCCGAGCGCCACCGACGTCTCGGGCTCGTAGTCCAGCGCGGCGTCGTTGAGCTGGAGCTTGTCCAGGGCCTCGCGCAGGTCCGGGTAGTCCGAACCGTCCACCGGGTACAGGCCGGAGTAGACCATCGGCTTCGGCTCGCGGTAACCGGCGAGCGGCTCCTTCGCGCCCTGGCGTTCGGAGGTGACGGTGTCACCGACCTTCGACTGCCGGACGTCCTTCACCCCGGTGATGAGGTAACCCACCTCACCGACGCCCAGCCCTTTGCTCGCCTTGGGCTCCGGCGAGATGATCCCGACCTCGAGGAGTTCGTGGGTGGCGCCGGTGGACATCATCTTGATCCGCTCGCGCGGCGTGATCTTGCCGTCGACGACCCTGATGTAGGTCACGACGCCCCGGTAGGTGTCGTACACCGAGTCGAAGATCATCGCCCGTGCCGGGGCGTCGGCGTCACCCTGCGGCGCGGGCACCTGCTTCACCACCGCGTCGAGCAGGTCACCGACACCGACACCGGTCTTGGCGGACACGCGCAGCACGTCCGAGGGCTCGCAGCCGATGATGTGCGCGATCTCGGCGGCGTACTTGTCCGGATCCGCCGACGGCAGGTCGATCTTGTTGAGCACCGGGATGATCTGGAGGTTGTTCTCCAGCGCGAGGTACAGGTTGGCGAGCGTCTGCGCCTCGATCCCCTGCGCGGCGTCGACCAGCAGGACGGCGCCTTCACACGCCTCGAGCGCGCGAGAGACCTCGTAGGTGAAGTCGACGTGGCCCGGGGTGTCGATCATGTGCAGGACGTGGTCCTGCCCGTCGACCTTCCAGGGCAAGCGCACGTTCTGCGCCTTGATGGTGATGCCGCGTTCCCGCTCGATGTCCATTCGATCGAGGTACTGAGCCCGCATGGCCCGTTCCTCGACCACGCCGGTGAGCTGCAGCATCCGGTCGGCCAGGGTCGACTTGCCGTGGTCGATGTGCGCGATGATGCAGAAGTTCCGGATGAGCTCCGGGGGCGTGAAGGTCGTGTCGGCGAACGTCGTCAACGGGTTTCCTCGCGAAGGTCGGGGTGTGCCACCTCTATGGTCCCATGCCGCTCCGGGTGCGAGTGGGGGTCATCCCCGATGCGGCCCGTGATGAGCTGTGGTGCCCTCGAAGTATGAGTACTTCACTCTCCCAGATACTCGACCGGACGTTCGGCCATCCCCGGGGACTGCTCGGCCGGTTCGGCGGCCGGGCGATGGCGCACGGCAACGCCGCCACCGAACTTCGCGTCGTCGAGCTGGCGTCGATCGGGTCCGGCGAAACCGCCCTGGTCGTGGGCCCTGGGCCGGGCATCGGTCTCGAGGCCACGGCCGCGCGCGCGGGCCGCGCGATCGGCGTCGACCCCTCCCAGGAGATGCTCGTCCGCTCGCGCCGCCGCTGCGGCGACGAGGTGGAGCTACGGCACGGCACCGCGGACTCCACAGGCCAGCCGGACGAGAGCGTCGACGTGGTCCTGAGCGTCAACAACGTGCAGTTGTGGAGGGACCGGGCGGCCGGGTTCGCCGAACTGTTCCGCGTCTTGCGGCCCGGCGGGCGGCTGCTGCTGTCGGCGCACGAGAAGTGGCTGCCGGTGTCCCGGCACGAGCTGGCCGACGAAGTGACCGCCGCCGGCTTCACCGACCTGCAGACCTGGACCTGGGAACCGCCGGGCTTCGGTGCCTCGCTCGCCGCTCAGCTGCGCGCGATCAAGCCGCCGGCCTAGCGCGGATCAGTGCGCAACGGGTGCTCACGCGGCACCTCGACCAGCACGATCCTGGTGCCGTCCGGATCGGCGATCCACGCTTCGTCCAGACCCCAGGGTTCACGCCGCGCCCCGCGGACAGGCTCCAAACCCTTCTCCGCGAGTTCCTCGAGCGCCGCGGGCAGATCCCGCACTTGGAGCCACAACGCGACGTCCGGGGTCGGGCCGGTTTTCCCGGTACCGACGATCTCGATCGACCCGTTCCCGGCGAAGAACACCGTCCCGCCGGGGAACTCCTTGTCGATGGCCAGGCCCAGGGTGTCCCGATAGAACGCCGTCGACACGTCGAGGTCCTTCGGGTGGATCAGCACCCTGCTGCTCAGCACGTCCATGGCTCAATCCCTACCGGATGGGTTCAGGCCATCGCAATCGCGGTGATCCCCGCCAGCACCACCACCGACCCGGCCAGCCTGCGGACGGCGTTCGCCTCCCCCAGGACCAGCCAGGCGGCGAGGCCGCCCAGGACGATGCTCAGCTCCCTCGCCGGTGCGACGAGGCTCACCGGAGCGATCTGGAGGGCGTAGAGCACCAGCAGGTAGGCGGCCGGCGAGAGCACACCGACGACGAACACCTCACGCTTGTGTTCGCGCCAGAGCCACGAGATCTCTTCGCGGTCCTTCAGCGCGTACGGCGTCATGAGGAGGCTCTGCACGATCGCGCCGGTTCCGAAGTAGACGATCGGCGGGACCGCGAGGCCCGTGACCGAATGGGCGTCCCAAAGTGTGTAGGCGGCGATCGTGAGCCCGGTCAGCATTCCGTAGACCAGGCCTTTGCGGCGAGCGACACGATCGGCGGCGTCGGCATGCGCCGACGCCCGGCCGGTCCCGATCACCAGCACTCCGGCGACCACGAGGAACGCGCCCACCAGGCCGAGCACCCCCGGCCGCTCGCCGAGCAGTACGACGGCCGCGAGCACCGAGATCAGCGGCCCGGTACCGCGGGCGACGGGATAGACGACGGAAAGGTCGCCGACGGCGTAGCCCCGCTGGAGGACGATCCCGTAGGTGACGTGGAACACCGCCGTGACCACCGCGGCGAGCAGCCAGGTCCACTGTGGACGTTGCGGCTCCACGGCCAGCGAGACGGCCATGACGGGGACGAGCAGGATCGCGGAGAGGCTGTAGTAAGCCCAGACGAACCGGGCTCCGCCACGACGGATCCGCTTGGCCGCGAGGTTCCAGCCCGCGTGGATGACGGCGGCGATGACGACGAAAAACAGGGCGGTGGCGTTCACGACGGACCTTTCACGTTTTCCGCGCACGCGGAAAACACCGGTCCTCCAGGCTTTTGTCCCGTCAGATGAACGGCGGCGCTTCCGGCCCCGCCGATGGTGCCGCTCGGACCTGTCCCATCTGCCCTGATTGTGTGTTTCGCTGAACGGGCAGGCGGCGGAACCCTAGGCACTACGCTCCGCACCGTACCTCAAGCACCCGTCCCGAGGTGGCCGCGAGCCACCCCTGGACGGCTGTTAAGCTTGCCTTTCACCGTCGTGTGGCATTCCGTCATGGAGGAAACCCGCGCGCTCCCACGAGCACGCAGGGCCGGTCACAGCGCGGCGGTGAAACCACCGAGAGATTCAAGAGGAGCGCCCCCGTGGCCAACATCAAGTCGCAGATCAAGCGCATCACCACCAACGAGAAGGCGCGTCAGCGCAACCAGGCGATCCGGTCCTCGGTGAAGACCGCGATCCGCAAGTTCCGCGAGGCCGCCGACGCCGGCGACAAGGCCAAGGCCCTGGAGCTGCAGAAGGACGCGGCCAAGAAGCTGGACAAGGCCGTGACCAAGGGCGTTCTCCACGCCAACCAGGCCGCCAACAAGAAGTCCGCGCTGGCGAAGCGCGCGAACTCTCTCTGATCGGCTTTCGAAGGGCCCCGGCGACGCGCGTCGCCGGGGCCCTTCGCCGTGTTCAGCGGCTTGCGCCGTGGGCGGCGACGACCTCCAGGACGGCGCGCTCCAGCGCGTACTCCGGGTTGGCCGCGACCCCTTTGACCTCGGCGTTGAGCCGGGCGACCACCCGCATCGCGGTGGCGAGCCCGTCCTGGCCCCAGCCGCGGGCCTGCCCCTGGGCCTTGCGCACCTTCCACGGCGGCATCCCCAGCTCACCCGCCATCTGGTTCGGGTTCCCGCGACCGGCACCGGACACCCGCGCGATCGTCCGGACGGCGTCGGCGAGGGCGTCCGCGACCAGCACGTGCGGTACGCCCAGCTGCATCGCCCAGCGCAGCGACTCCAGCGCCGCCGCCTTGTCCCCGGCGACGGCCTTCTCCGCGACGGCGAACCCGTTCACGTCCGCACGGCCCCGGTGGTAGCGCCGGACCGCCTGCTCGTCGACCGTTCCGCCGGCGTCCGCGACCAGCTGGGTCGCCGCCGACGACAGTTCACGCAGATCCGAACCGACCGCGTCGATCAGCGCGAGCACGGCCGCACCGTCGATCTTCCCGCCGACCCGGCGGACCTCGTTGCGGACAAAGGATTCCCGCTCCGCGGGCTTGGTCAGTTTCGGGCACTCGACAACCTCCGCACCGGCCTTCTTCAAGGCAGCGGGAAGCCCCTTCGCGGCCTTGCTCCGGCCGCCTCCGCTGTGCACGACGACAAGCACGATGCCGTCGGCGGGCGCCTTGACGTAGGCCATCACCCCGTCGGCTAGCTCCTGCGAGATGTCGTGCGCGGACTCGAGGACGATCACCCGGCCTTCGGCGAACAGGGAGGGGCTGACCATCTCCGCGAGGGCTGGGACTGTGAGGTCCGACACCCGGATCCGGGTGAGATCCGCCGTCGGGTCGGCCGCCTTGGCCGCGTCCGAGGCGCTGCGGACCGCGCGTTCGATCAGCAGCTCTTCCTCACCGAGAACCAGGACCAGCGGCGATGGGGCGGAAGCTTGCGTCGTCACGGTGACGATCCTGCCACTCCTCCTCTCGTGTGCTTTGTCCGGTGATGTGTTGCGGGCACTGTGGCCCCACCTGAGCCTCATGTCGTACGGTGTTGGCGAGGCGACGCGATCATGCGCGTGCCGACAATCGAATACCGCTCATCCAGAGGGGCAGAGGGAACGGCCCGATGAAGCCCCGGCAACCGGCGTCAGCCTGTCATCCCGCGATCGCGGGATAGCTGACGAACACGGTGCCAATTCCGGCCCGCCATGGCGGGGCAGATGAGGAAAGGAACCTCGCGATGACCGCAACCCTCGGCACGACCTCCACCACCAAGACCCCGGATCTCGGACCGGCCGTCGAACTGGTGTCGAAGGAAGAGGGACACCGGCAGCCGCTCGCTCCCGAATTCGTTTCCGCCGAGGATTTCTCGCCGCTCGAAGTCGCCTACGACTTCGGCCGCGTGCGCCGCGAGGACATCGAAGCCGGACCGAAGAACATTTGGCGCTACAAGAAACTCCTTCCCGTTCCCTCGAATGTCGAAGAGATCCCCAACACCGAACCCGGCGCCACCCGGCTCATCCAGGCCGACAGGCTCGCGAAAGCCTTGGGTGTCAAGAAGGTCTGGGTCAAGGACGACACCGGCAACCCCACCCACTCCTTCAAGGACCGCGTGGTCGCCGTCGCTTTGGCGGCCGCGCGCGAGTTCGGGTTCGATGTGCTCGCCTGTCCCTCGACCGGCAACCTGGCCAACGCCGTCGCCGCCGCGGCGGCCCGTGCCGGCTGGCGGTCGGTCGTGCTGATCCCGAAGACCCTGGAACGCGCCAAGATCCTCACCACCGCCGTGTACGACGGTGACCTGATCGCGGTCGACGGCAACTACGACGACGTGAACCGGCTCGCCACCCAGCTCGCCGCCGAGCAGGAGAGCTGGGCGTTCGTCAACGTGAACGTCCGGCCCTACTACTCGGAAGGCTCCAAGACGCTGGCCTTCGAGGTCGCCGAACAGCTCGGCTGGCGACTTCCCTCCCAGATCGTGGTGCCGATCGCCTCCGGTTCCCAGCTCACCAAGGTGGACAAGGGTTTCCGCGAGTTCGGGCAGCTCGGCCTCGTCGACGAGACGCCGTACAAGGTGTTCGGCGCGCAGGCCACCGGCTGCTCCCCCGTCTCGGCGGCCTTCCGCGCGGGGCACGACGTCGTCCAACCGGTCAAGCCGGACACGATCGCCCGGTCGCTGGCGATCGGGAATCCGGCCGACGGCCCCTACGTCCTCGATGTGGTCAACCGCACCGGTGGCGCGATCGAAGACGTCACCGACGAAGAGGTCGTCGAGGGCATCCGGCTGCTCGCCCGCACCGAAGGCATCTTCACCGAGACCGCCGGCGGCGTCACCGTGGCGACGGCCAAGAAGCTCATCGAGACCGGCAAGCTCAACCCGGACGAGGAGATCGTCCTGCTGATCACCGGTGACGGCCTCAAGACCCTCGACGCCGTCGAGGACAAGATCGGCCCCAAGGCCACCGTCAGCGCCTCGGCCGACGCGGTGCGCGAGGCTCTGGGCATCTGAGTTCCCGTCGGCCCGCCTCAAGTACGAGGCGGGCCGCGGGGCTCACCCCGGCGTACCAGGGCGAGGCCTCGCGCGTCGGCGAGGACCGCGGTGTCGCCGTCCGTGTCCGTCCTGGCGACCGACGCGCCGACGGCGGCCAGATTGTCCAAAGTGGACTTGTTCGGATGCCCGTACGTGTTTCCGGCGCCGACGCTCACCAACGCCGCCCGCGGCGCGACGGCGTTGAGGAAATCCGGTGCCGTGTAACGGCTTCCGTGGTGCGGGACCTTCAGGATATCGGCACGCAGTTCTGCCCCCTCGGCCATCAGGTCGGCCTGCGCGGCGAGCTCGATGTCGCCCGTCAGGAGCACCCGGCCCGCCGGGGTCCCGGCGCGCAGGACGACGGAACCGTTGTTGATCACCGTGCCGTCCTGTTCGCGGACCGATCGACCGGTGACATACCGCGGCCCCAGTACATCCAGTGACAACCCCGGCCAGTCCAGCCGTTGCCCGATCTCCAGCTCCAGCAAGGGAATCCCGCGGCGCGCGGTCTCGTCCGCGACCTGCTGCCACGCCCAGGCGGGAGCCCGGCCGGGGCCGACGGCGACCGCCCCGACCGACCTGCCCTCGAAGACGGATTCGAGGCCGCCGATGTGGTCGGCGTGCAGATGACTCAGCACGATCAGCGGAACCCGGTCGACGCCGAGCCTGCTCAGGCATTCGTCGACCGGCCCCGGTTCCGGCCCGGTGTCGACCAGGACCGCCCGCCCTTGCTCGCCGGTGGCGAGGACGACGGCATCGCCCTGCCCGACGTCGCAGGCGACGGCACTCCACGACGCCGGCGGCCACGCCGGAGCCAGCACTCGCACCGGTACGAAGACGAGCAGCCCGGCGGCCAGCGCGACCGCCAGGAGGATCCTGGCGTGCCGCAGCCGGATGGCGACGAGCAGGACGACAAGCAGTCCGGCCGCCAGAAGCCCGCCCCACCAGCCGTCCGGCCAGTCCAGGACCGCTCCCGGTGCGCGGGCGCCGTGGCGGGCCACGGTGATGAGCCAGCTCGCCTCGGGTTCGGTCAGGCGGACCAGCAGCCTTCCCGCCGACGGCCACCACGGGCCGACGACGCTGGCGAGCACGCCGAACACGGTGGCCGGGGCGACCACCGGCGCGGCGAGCACGTTGGTCACCACCGAGACGAGACTGACCGATCCCGCCATGCCCGCGATGACCGGCGTCGTCACCACGAACGCGGCCAGCGGGATGGTCAGCCCCTCGGCGTAGCCTGCCGGGACACCGCGTCCGACCAGCCATTCCGCCCACCTCGGCGCCAGCAGCACCAGGCCGGCCGTGGCCAGCACCGAAAGCGCGAACCCGAAGTCGGCGGCCATCGCGGGGTCGGCCACTACGAGCCCGGCCACCGCGAACGCCAGCGCGGGCAACGCCGAACCCCGGCGCCCCAGTGCCAGCGCCAGCAGCCCGACCGCCCCCATCACCCCGGCGCGGAGCACGCTGGGCGCGGGCCCGGCGAGGACCACGAACCCGGCGAGCCCCGCGGCGGCCGCGGCGGCGGAGGTCCGCGGCCCGACCCGGAGCACCCTCAGCAGGAGAAGGATCGAGCCGCAGACGATCGCCACGTTTCCACCGCTCACGGCCATCAGGTGGGACATGCCGGAGTCCGTGAACTCGCGTTCGACCCTCGGGGACAGTGTGCTCGTGTCCCCCACGACCAGCCCGGGCACGAGACCGGCCTGCTCCTCCGAGAGGACGGTGCACAGCTCCCGGAGCCCGGCGCGCAGCGATTCCGCGGCTCGCTGCCACCAAGGCGCCGGCCCGAGGGCCGACGGCGGGCCTCGCACCGAAAGGACCGCGACCGTCAGTTCAGCCCCCTTCGACGGCGCGAGCCGCCCTGAGGCGGTGACCTGCTGCCCGGGCAACAGGGCCGTCCACCCCTCGGCGGGAGCGAGCAGGAGGATCCGGCCGGCCGAATCCACCACGCGCTCACCCGTCACCGCGGTGTCCACCGTCGCGGCGATGACCACCAGGCGGGTGCCTGCCCGGCGATCGGCGTATCCGGCACCGCGGACCGGACGTGGCCGCTCGGTGACCACCACCCTCGTGGTGACGTCACTCCCCCGTGCGGCGGCGGCACGGAGGTCGTCGTGCTCGGCGGCCCGGATCCGCAGCGCCACCGGGCCGGCGGTGAGCACGCCGAGGACCGCCAGGGCACCCAGGCCCGCCACCCACCGGGACGCCGTCCGGCGGGCACGGACACCGGCGGCGATCGCGAGCACCACGGCGGCCGCACCGCAGAGCATCGTGATCCACCAGCCGCCCAACAGCCCGGAAAGAGTGCCGAGCCAGGCAGTCATCGCGGCCGGTATCAACCGCAAGTCCTGTCCTCGCCACGACGCGGTGTCCACTTCGGACGGATCGGCGGACGGGTTCATCCGACGGACACCACTTCCCGGAGCTTTCGATATTTGGATTCGCCGATCCCTTCTACGTCACGGAGTTGCTCGACGCTGGTGAACCCGCCGTGCCCGGACCGCCAGTCGACGATGCGTTTCGCCATCACCTCGCCGACCCCGGGCAGGGTGTCGAGTTGCTCGGCCGTGGCCGAGTTCAGGTCGAGCTTCCCCGGCGGTGCCGCCGTTCCGGCCGCGGCCGGAACGGGGACGCCGACGCCCACCTGCTCGCCGTCGGTGAGCCGCCGGGCCAGATTCACTCCGGTCAGATCCGTTCCGGGCTGTGCCCCACCGGCCGCCGTGAGGGCATCGGCGACCCGTGCGCCCGGAGGGACCGTGACCAGGCCGGGTTTGAGGACCCGGCCGACGACGCTGACCACCAGAGGCGCCTTCCCCGCCGCGGCGGGGACGTCTCCGGCGGCCTTCGCCGACGGCAGGGGAGGAGGGGTCTCCGCCCCCGGCCGGTGTCCGAACAAGGCGATCGCGCCGGTCACGATCACGGCCACCGCGATCAGCACGGCCACCACGACGAACCACCGCCGGCTCACCGGGATCCCGTCCGCCGTGAACCGGGTGGGCACCCAGCGGCGTACGAGCCTGCCCGCGGGCGGGCCCTGGGTGGGCGACGACAGCTGCGCTGCCAGCCACGCCAGCCTGGCGTTGACGGAGGGTCCCGATGGACGGGCGGTTTGGTCGAACACGTGACCGACGCTACGGAGCGGGAGCGGCGGGCGGCAGTGGTGAATCCCGAGGCTGTGGACAAGTGGGGTGTTGTGGACAACCAGGGCACGGCCGAGACCGGATCACCGGTTTCCGTCGGGGTCGTATGCGACGCTGGACGGTTTCCTCAGCCCGCTCGCTGGATCACGACGCCGAGCACGCCGGGGCCGGTGTGGGCCCCGATGACGGCGCCGATCTCCGAGACCACGCACCCGTCCGGGCAGTTGATGGATTCCTCGAGCCGGTTGGCCAGTTCGACGGCGCGCTCGGGCGAAGCGAGATGGTGGACGGCGATGTCGGCGAGCCCGCCTTCGGCCGCTTTCACGGCGAGTTCGACCAGCCGCGCCACCGCGCGATTCATCGTCCGCACCTTCTCCAACGGCTGGATCCGGCCGTCGGACATGTGGAGCACCGGTTTCACCGCGAGCGCCGTGCCGAGCAGGGCGGCCGCCGGACCGATCCGCCCGCCGCGACGCAGGTATTCGAGGGTTTCGACGGCGAACAGGGTCTCCGAGCGGCCCACCGCGTCGACCGCGGCGGCCTCCACCTCGGCGGGGTCGGCCCCGTCCGCGGCGGCACTCGCCGCGCACAGGGCGGCGAAGCCGAGTCCCATCGCGGTGCTGCGCGAATCGACCACGCGCACCTTGTCCGGCCCGACCTCCTGGGCCGCGAGCACCGCGGCCTCCCAGGTCCCGGACAACTCCCTGGACAGATGCACCGACACGACGGCGTCCGCACCCTCGGCCAGCGCCGCCCGGAACTCCTTGACGAATTCGGTGGGCGTCGGCCGGGACGTCGTCACCAGGCTGCGTTTGCCGAGTGCCTCGGCCAGAGCGGCGGGGCCCATTTCGACGCCGTCGAGGAAAACGACACCGTCCACGAGGACGTGCAGCGGGACCACCCGGATCCCGTTCCGTTCGGCGAAGCCTTCCGGCAGGTGGGCGGTGGAATCCGTGACTACGGCGACCGACACGGCAGTCAGCCTACGTTGCCGCGGAGCGGAGCACCGGGGCCATCAGGCGGGCCATTTCCGCGCCGACGGCGGCATGTCCCTCCCACCCCCAGTGCATCCCGTCCGGATTGCCCCGCCCGCTCAGCACGTGGTCGCCGACGACGGCTCCGAGATCCAGCAGCGGGACGTCCGCGCGCCGGCCCCAGTCGGCGATGGCCGCGGCGGCACCGGCGCGGGCGGTGTGGACGCGGCCGTACGAGTCGGATCGATGCACGGAGGGCAGCATGCCGAAGACCGGCAGCTCCGGTCGCAGCGTGCGCAAAGCTCCGACAGCGGTGTCGAGATACTGGACGGTGAGCTTCGACGGCAGGACCACCGGACGTCCTCGGAGGGCGATCGCGAGCCGCGGCTGAGCGGCCAGATACGCCTTGCGTACCACGCGCCGCAGCGGGTCGGGCCGAAGGTAGCGGAGGCCGGTGCGAAGGTAGGTGGGAAGCGGCGAGGGCAGGGTGTCCATGCTCCCGACGGCCAGTACGACGGCGTCGGCGTGATGGAGATCGGCCCAGACACGCGGATCACCGATCAACGACCACCAGGCGTCACGGGCGGTCCAGCCGAACCCGGCGACGAGGTCCACGCCACCGCCCCCGAGCGCGTCGGCGGCGATATTCGGCCACAGGCGCGCGTCGTCGGCGGCGAGCGGGCCGTCGGGGCCGTGGAAACTGAGGGAATCGCCGAACACCAGCAGGCGCGGGGCCATGGGATCAGCCGGTGATGCCCGCGTTGTAGGCGGCCAGCCGCCAGTTGCCGTCGCGTCTGGTCAGCTCGACCCAGTGACAGTTCGCGATCCCGCCCAGCGACGGCCAGGAGGCGACCGGCAGGCCGAGCAGTTTCGCGGTCAGCGCGATGATCAGGCCGCCGTGCGTGGCCAGCAGTACCGCGTCGCCCGCGCCGGAATTGGGCTGGTCCAGGTCCGCGACGACCTCCAACGCCCGTTCGGCGACGTCGACCCGCGACTCACCACCGGGCGGCGCCCAGGTCGCGTCGACGCGCCAGCGTGCGCGTTCCCCGGGGTACGTCTCGTCGACCTGCTGGCCGGTGAAGCCCTGCCATTCACCCAGATGGGTTTCCCGGAGACGCTTGTCGATCCGCAGCGGGACGCCGATGGCCTCCGTGAGCACGGTGGCCGTGTCGGTGGCGCGGCGCAGATCCGAGGCGATCACCAGATCCGGAGAGAACCGGGCGAGCGCGGGCACGGCGAACCTGGCCTGGTTCCAGCCGACCGGGGTCAACGCGGAGTCCAGATGCCCCTGCATCCGGCCCGCCGCGTTGTAGTCGGTCTCGCCGTGGCGCCAGAGCACCAGCCGCCGCGGGCTCACGAGGCGCCTTGCGCGTCGGCGGGGTCCTCCTCGGCGGGTGTCTCCAGACCGGCGACCTCGATCCGCGGGCAGTCCTTCCAGAGCCGCTCGAGACCGTAGAAGGAGCGTTCCTCCTGGTGCTGGACGTGGATGACGACGTCGACGTAGTCCAGCAGGACCCAGCGGCCCTCACGGGCGCCCTCACGGCGGACGGGCTTGTGCCCGCCGAGCCGGAGCTGCTCCTCGACGTTGTCGACGATGGCGCCGACCTGGCGCTCGTTGGGCGCGGAGGCGATGACGAAGGCGTCGGTGATCACCAGCTGGTCGGACACGTCCAGCACGACCACGTCGCTCGCCTTCTTGTCCGCCGCCGCATGGGCGGCCGCTACGGCCAGCTCTCGTGCCTCGGACGTGGCTGTCACAGTTCTCCTCAAACAGATGGTTTTACTCGCGGGTGCGCCCGACGAGGGTACCCGGTGGGGAACCCCGGTCTTTGCGATAGAGGTCCTTTTTGGCGATGTAGCGCACCACACCGTCGGGGACGAGGTACCAGACGGGCTCCCCGCCTTCGACGCGCTCGCGGCACGCGGTGGACGAGATCGCCATCGCGGTCACCTCGACCAGGCTCACCTTCCCGCTCGGCAGATGCTGCGAATTGAGGCGGTAGCCGGGCCTGGTGACGCCGATGAAATGCGCCAGGTCGAACAGCTCGTCGGCGTTGCGCCAGGTGAGGATCTGTTCGAGCGCGTCCGCGCCGGTGATGAAGAACAGCTGGTCGTCCGGGTATTCGGCACGCAGGTCGCGCAGGGTGTCGACGGTGTAGGTCTGCCCGACGCGGTCGATGTCGACGCGGCTGACCGAGAACACGGGGTTGGACGCCGTCGCGATCACCGTCATCAGATAGCGGTCCTCGGCGCGGGTGACCACCCTGTCGGACTTCTGCCACGGCTGGCCGGTGGGCACGAAGATGACTTCGTCGAGCGCGAACCGCGCCTGGACCTCACTGGCCGCGACGAGGTGCCCGTGGTGAATGGGGTCGAACGTGCCGCCCATGACCCCGATCCTGCGTGGTGACATGGGTCGTGAGCCTATACAGCGCTCGAGGCTCCACGCTCGGGTCGCCGGACCCACCGACCGGTGGTGATCTGGATCACATTACAGTCCGTTCCATGGATGAACGGTCCGTTTCGAAGCCAAGTTGGGCGCGAAGCGCCTCCGTTGAGGGTGGCGGCGGGGCATGGATGGACATGCCGATCGCGACTTCGTCGGTGGCATGGGGTAGAGGTGGGGACGTGGACACATCGACTCTCCGGGATCGCGCCGAGACCCTCCTCCAGTCGTTGGCGGGCGAGGGCGCCCGCCTGCGTGACGACCAGTGGACCGCCATCGAGGCGCTGGTCGCGCACCGCCGTCGCGCGCTTGTCGTGCAGCGCACCGGCTGGGGGAAGTCCGCGGTGTACTTCCTGGCCACCGCGTTGCTGCGGGAGCGCGGCAACGGCCCGACGGTGATCATCTCGCCGTTGCTCGCGCTGATGCGCAACCAGATCTCCGCGGCGGCGAGGGCGGGTATCCACGCGGCGACGATGAACTCCGCGAACCCGCAGGAGTGGGATCAGGTCCAGGCGGCGATCGCGGCAGGCGAGGTCGACGTCCTCCTGGTCAGCCCGGAGCGGCTCAACAACCCGGACTTCCGCGACACCGTCCTGCCGAAGCTGACCGCGACCGCCGGCCTGCTCGTGGTCGACGAGGCGCACTGCATCTCGGATTGGGGCCACGACTTCCGTCCGGACTACCGGCGGCTGCGGACACTGCTGAAGGACCTGCCCGAAGGTGTCCCGGTGCTCGCCACCACCGCGACCGCGAACGACCGCGTGGCGACCGACGTCGCCGAGCAGCTCGGCATCGGCAACGGGGGCGACACCCTCGTCCTGCGCGGCAGCTTGGACCGCGAAAGCCTGCATCTGTCGGTGGCCAAGCTGCCGACGTCGCAGGCCCGGCTCGCCTGGCTGGCCGAGCACCTGGCGGAGTTGCCGGGCTCCGGCATCATCTACACGCTCACCGTCGCCGCCGCGCACGACGTCGCGGGATTGCTGACCGAGCGCGGCTACCCGGTCGCCGCCTACACCGGGAAGACCGATCCGGCGGACCGGCAGGCAGCCGAAGACGATCTGCTGAACAACAACGTCAAGGCCTTGGTGGCCACTTCGGCACTGGGCATGGGGTTCGACAAGCCGGACCTGGGCTTCGTGGTCCATCTCGGCGCCCCGTCCTCGCCGATCGCGTACTACCAGCAGGTCGGCCGTGCCGGGCGTGGCGTCGACCGCGCCGAAGTGATCCTGCTGCCTGGCCACGAGGACAAGGACATCTGGGCGTACTTCGGTTCGCTGGCGTTTCCGGACGAACTCCGGGTGACCCAGGTGCTGAACGCGCTGGCGTACGCGGACCGTCCACTGTCGACACCGGCACTCGAACCGTTCGTGGAGCTCTCCCGTTCCCGGCTGGAGATGGTCCTGAAGGTGCTGGACGTCGACGGCGCCGTCCGCCGGGTGAAAGGCGGCTGGGAAGGCACCGGCGAAGACTGGCGCTACGACAAGGAACGCTACGCGCGAGTAAGCGCGGCGCGGACCAACGAGCAGAACGCCATGCTGGCGTACCTGGAGACCACCGGCTGCCGGATGGAGTTCCTCCGGAAGCAGCTCGACGATCCCGAAGCGACACCCTGCGGGCGCTGTGACAACTGCACCGGAAAGCATTGGGACACCACGATTTCCGACGACGTCGTCGACGCCACCCGGCAACGGCTGCGCCGTCCCGGGGTCGAGGTCGCGCCGCGGAAGATGTGGCCGACCGGGATGGCCGGGCTGGACGTTCCGCTTTCCGGGCGGCTGCCTGCGGGCGAGCAGACCGAAACCGGCCAGGTCGTCGGCCGGGTGACCGACGTAGGCTGGGGCACGCGGCTGCGCGAACTCGTCGGCCCGGCCGCGGTGGACACCGAACTCCCCGACCCGGTCTTCCAAGCCTGTATCGAAGTGCTCAAGGGCTGGCAGTGGCCGGAGCGCCCGGTGGCAGTGGTGGAAGTGCCTTCCGCCACGCGACCTGAGCTGGTCCACAGCCTGGCGACGAAGCTGGCCTCGATCGGACGCCTGGAGTACCTGGGCGCCGTCGCCTCGGCGGGGCCGCCCCCGCGTCAGGCGAACAGCGCGCAACGGCTGGCCGATCTGTGGAAACGCCTCAGCCTCCCCGAGGACCTGTCGGTGCGAGTGGCCGCGACCGACGGCCCGATCCTGCTGGTCGACGACCTCATCGACACCGGATGGACGATGACGCTGTCCGCGCGCCTGCTCCGCCAGGCCGGAGCCCGTGCGGTGCTGCCGTTCGCTCTCGCCAGCACCTCGTAACCGAAGAGCCCCGATCCCGACATTCGACAGGTTCTTCCCCGCGCGGGGACTTTCTGGCAAGGTTCCGTCCACGCGCGAGTACGGAGGTGCCGATGGCGGACTCAACGACGGAGCGGCTGGGGCATCGGCTCCCGGTGAAGAAGTTGTTCGCCGCCAGTGTCGGCAACGCGCTGGAATGGTTCGACTGGACCATCTACGCGACCTTCAGCATCTACTTCGCCAGTGAGTTCTTCCCGAAGGGCAACGAAGCCCTGGCGTTGATCAACACCTTCGCCACCTACGCGTTGGCGTTCTTCTTCCGCCCGCTCGGCGGGATGTTGCTCGGCCGGTTCGCCGACGTCAGGGGCCGGAAGCCGGCGATGATCCTGACCATCGTGCTGATGGCGGGCGGCTCGGTGGCCATCGGTCTCCTGCCGACGTTCGACCAGGTCGGCTGGCTGGCCCCGATCCTGTTGCTGCTGGCCAGGGTGGCGCAAGGACTGTCGCTCGGCGGTGAGGTCTCCAACGCTTCGGCCTACCTCGGTGAGATCGCGCCGCCCGCCCGCCGCGGCCGGTACTCCGCCTTCTTCTACATCTCGACCGGTTCCGCCGTCCTGCTCGCCTCGATCCTCGGATTCGTGCTCGCGCGGACGATGTCCAAGGCGGACCTGACCGCGTACGGCTGGCGGATCCCGTTCCTGCTCGGCGGTGTTCTCGGCATCATCGGCCTGTGGCTCCGGCGCAGCCTCGCCGAGACCGAGATCTTCGAGGAGAAGAAGTCGACCGCGCGCCGGGTCGAGCGTCCGCTGCGCACCACCCTCCGCGAGCACCCGCGGGCCGTCGTGCAGCTCGTGGGCTTCTCGATGCTGTCGACCCTTTGCTACTACACGTTCTTCAGCGCCCTGACTTCCTTCGCGGTCAAGACCCGCAAGGCCGACGACGTCGACGTGTTCCTCGCGTTGTCGATCGCGACGGCTTTGTTCGTCGCGCTTCAATACCCGATGGGCGCCTTGTCGGATCGCTTCGGCCGCAAGCCACAGCTACTCGTCTGGGCGGCGGCGACCGCGATCCTCATCGTCCCGCTGTCCACTTTGGTCAGGCCGGGGCTGCCGGGCCTGCTGGTCGTGTTCTGCGTCGGGCTCTGCCTGTACACGGCGATGACGTCGATCGCGCCCGCGATCATGAGCGAGCTGTTCCCCACCGAACTGCGCGGTCTTGGCATCGGCGCCTGGTACAACCTGACCGTCGCGTTGTTCGGCGGGACCGCTCCCCTGGTGCTCACCGCGCTGTCCGACGCGGGGTTGTCCACGCTGTTCTTCTGGTACGTGGCCGCCGGAGCGGTGATCGCGTTCTTCGTCATTCGCACCTTGCCGGAGACCAAGGGCAGCGACCTGCGCTGAAAACTCCGTCGCCGATGACGTGACGAGGTGGCTACCCTCGCGCTCCTACGACGAGCGCGAAGGAGGGACACCGTGTTGTTCGGCGATGTAAGCGAGGAATTGGCGCGACGCGTGGTGGATGCCCTTCGTCACGTCACCGACATCGAACCTCCGTCCGCACTGGTGCGGGTCTCCGCGCGGGACGGGATCGACTATCAGTGCGATCTCGCGATGAGCTTGGGCAAGCGACTCGGCAAGCCACCGAGGGAGATCGCCGCCGACATCGTGTCGCGGCTCGACGTCGCCGACCTCGCCGAACCACCCGAGGTCGCGGGGCCGGGCTTCCTGAACTTCACGCTGCGCTCGTCCTGGCTGGCGGAGCGGACGACCGCGCTCAACGGTGACCCACGGCTGGGCGTCGCGGTGACGCCGCGTCCACGGCGGATCGCCATCGACTACAGCAGTCCGAACGTGGCGAAGGAAATGCACGCCGGACACCTCCGGTCGACCGTCATCGGTGACGCGATCACGCGGCTGGCGCGGTTCGCCGGGCATGAGGTCATCCCGCACAACCACCTCGGCGACTGGGGTACGCCGTTCGGCATGCTGATCGAGCATCTGCTCGACGAGCGCCCGTCTGGTCCTTACACGATCGGCGATCTCAACGGCTTTTACCGGGCCGCCCGGACGAAGTTCGAAAACGACGACGACTTCGCGGCCCGGTCTCGGAATCGTGTAGTGCTCCTGCAAAGCGGTGACGATGAGACTTTGTCGCTGTGGCGGCGTCTGGTCGACGAGTCGACACGGCATTTCACTCAGGTCTACGAACTCCTCGGCATCGACCTGACCGATGAGGACATCTACGGCGAGAGCTTCTACAACCCGTTTCTCGCCGCCGTCGTGGACGACCTGACCGCCGCCGGGCTGACCGAGATCAGCGATGGCGCGGTCTGCGTCTTTCCCGACGGTTTCCGTAACCGGGAAGGCGATCCGCTGCCGCTCATCGTGCGGAAGCGGGACGGTGGATACGGCTACGCGGCCACCGATCTCGCGACCTTGCGGTACTGGACGGAACAACGTGGGGTGACCGACCTGCTCTACGTCGTCGGAGCGCCGCAAGCGCAGCACTTCGCGATGGTGTTCGCCGTGTGCCGGGCCGCCGGCTGGCTCCGTGACGACCATCGGGCCGAGCACATCGGGTTCGGTTCGGTGCTCGGTGAAGACGGGCGTGCCATGAAGACCCGGGCGGGCGAGTCGGTCCGTCTTTCCGACCTGCTCACCGAGGCGGTCTCCCACGCCGCCGAAGTGATCGATGGCCGGGGCGACCTCTCCCCCGGCGTGCGGGAAGAGGTCGCCGAGGCGATCGGGATCGGCGCGCTCAAGTACGCCGATCTTTCCGGCGATCGCGAGCGTGACTACGTCTTCTCCTGGGACCGGATGCTCTCCCATGACGGAAACACGTCGGTCTACCTGCAGTACGCCAACGCACGGATCCGTTCCGTGCTGGCGAAGGCGGGCCAGGACCTCACCGGCGCGCGGATCCTGCTCGGCCATCCCGCGGAACGAGCGCTGGCACTCGCGCTGGCCCGCTTTCCCGAGGCGGTCGGCGCGGCGACCGCCGGGCATCTCCCCCACAAGCTGTGCACCTACCTGTACGAAACCGCGGTCGTTTTCTCGCGGTTCTACGTACAGTGCCCGGTACTGGACGCGGAAGGTCCCGGCGTCCGCGACTCGCGTCTACTGCTGGCCGAGCTCACTTCGAAGACGCTGACACTGGGTTTGTCCCTGCTCGGCATCTCGACCCCTGCCCGGCTATGAGTCGCCGTGGTCGCTGAAGACCTTGCGCTTCAACGGAGGGGCCGCCTGGAAGAAGCGGAACATTCCTCGCGCCATCGTGCGGCCCGCCCGGTTCTCCGACACGAACTGGCGGGCGCTGCGTTCCGAGTCGCGCACCGCCGCGAAACCGTAGTCCCGCATCCGCTGCTCGTAGTCGGCGACCGCGGAGCGCACCGCGCCGGTCTTCCGTGCTTCGACGAGGTTGCGGCACAACAGCTGCGCGTCCCGGAGGGCGGTGTTCGCCCCGATGCCGCGGAACGGGGTCATGCTGTGGATCGCGTCGCCGATCAGGGTGACGTTGCTCGTCGGCCAGGGAGCGACGGGTTTCGAAGTGAAGATCGGCAGCCGGGACACCGACCCCTCGGGCGAGCCGGCGACCAGCTCCTTGAACGCGGGGGCCCAGTCGTCGATCAGGTCCAGCACCAGGGACCGCAGAGCGGACCCGGACAATGACGACAGGCCGTCCGGATAGCGTCGGCGGTCCGCGGCGAACGCCCACATGACGTAACTCGAGGTGTTGTCGAACAGGACGGGGTCGTACTCGGCAGTCTCGTCGTCGACAGACAGGGCGCCGCTCAGCTCGTGCGGCGCGCTGAACAGCCCCGCGTCAGCGAGATCGCCGTGAAAGCGGGCGTGAACAAGCAGCTGATCTCGTACTACTTCGGCGGCAAGGAAGGGCTGTACAACGCGCTGACCGCGACGATGTACGACGACTACGTCGCGGCCGCCGACCACGAGAAACCGTTCGCGGAGGTCGTCCGGTTCTTCGCCCAGTCGGGAGTCCGGGATCACGACCTCGCCAAGCTGTTCCTCTGGGAGAACCTGACCGACGGCGCCCCCGACGCGGTCGGCGTCGAGGGCCAGCGCGGGTTCCTCCAGCGGCAGGTGGAGTACGTACGGGCCCGGCAGGCCGCGGGCGACTTCCCTGCCGACCTCGACCCCGGCTTCCTGCTGGTGATCTTCATGGCCGCGTCCAGTGCCGCGCTGGCGCTGCCTCGCGTCGTACGCGCGGTCTCCGGGCAGGACCCCGCGTCGGCCGAGTTCGCCGAGGCCTACGGCGAACAGCTGGCGCGCCTCGTCGGCCACCTCGCCGATCAGGGGAAGCGGTAGCAAAGGTCCCCCGCTGTCGCTTGAACCTTTCGGGCCCCCGCCGGACTAGAGAGGGCACGAAGAAGAGGGGGTGGCCGGTGGGACAAGCGAGAGACGCCGACTTCAGCGAGTACTTCGCGGCCCGCGTGCAGCGGTTCCGGCGGCTGGCGTTCGGCATGTGCGGCGACTGGCACGGCGCCGAGGACCTGGTGCAGGCCACGTTCGTCCAGTTGTACCGGCGATGGCGGCGGGTGCGACCGGACACCGTCGACGCCTACGCGCGCCGGATCCTGCTCAACCTCTTCCTCGGCCGGAAGCGAAAACACGGCCGGGAACTGGTGACCTCGACGCCTCCGGACCGGGCCGCCCCCTCGGGCTACGACAGCCACGATCGGATCGATCTCGAGCGGGTGCTCAGCGGCCTGACGCCGCGCCAGCGCGCGATGGTCGTTCTCCGCTTCCTCGAGGACCTCTCGGTCGCCGAAGTGGCTTCGCTGCTCGGTGTCGCCGAAGGCACGGTAAAGAGCCAGACCGCCCGTGGGATCGAAGCACTGCGCGCCGTCCTGCCCTCCCCGACGAGCAAGGAGTAGTCATGGAAGACCAGGACGTCCGCTCCGCGCTGAAGGAGTACGTGACCGAGGCCGAGCCGCCCGTCGGGCTCACCGGCGACGGCGTGCTCGCCGCGGGCCGCCGGTCACGACGGCGCCGTCTGACGACAGTGGTCGCGTCAGTCGCCTTGGCCGCGGCGGGATTTCCGGCTGGAACCGCGATCATCGCGCTTCCCGACCGGAACGAGCCGGCCGCGGCTTCACCCTGCGGCGCGAAGTCGACTGAGGAAACGACCGAAGCGGCGAAGGCCCGGCTTTCCTGCGTGCTCGAAGCGACGGTCCGGGCCCGGGTCACTCTCGGCTCGGACACCCCGTTCGACCTGAAGGCCATCCCGATCGGCAAGGGGAACGGCTACCGCCTGGTGTATCCGGTTCGCGACGGCTCGCTGTCCGTGACCGTGCTGCCCAACAACGGAACGCTGCTCTCCACGGGGGTGGCCTGTCGCAGACTGGATCCAGTCCCGGCCACCTGCTCGGCGAGCCTGATCGACGGCGGGACCCTGATCGAGACGACGACCGGAGAGAAGGACGGTCACCTCTCCTACGGGGCGGCCTATCAAACCGAGACGGCGATCGTGGAGGTCTCCACCGACGGCGGCGACAACGCGCGGCCGCCGCTGAGCGAGGCGCAGGTTCGCGAAATCGCCCTGACCCCGGGCCTGGTGCCCTAACGGCGCAGCGGGACGAGGTCGTCCGCGTGGACGACCTCACGGCGCTGTTCCGCGGGGAGGTCGTGGCTGGAGCGGCCGATGAGGTCGGGCAGTTCGCCCGCGTCGAAGGCCACGACCCCGCGCGCCACGGTCCGCTGTCGAAGATCGACCAGGTCGACGACGTCGCCGGCTTGGAAGTCCCCGTCGACGCCGGTGATCCCGGCGGCCAGCAACGAGCGGCGGCGGCGGACGACGGCCGCGACCGCGCCGTCGTCGAGGTGCAGTTTCCCGGACGCGCCCGCGGCGTAGCCCAGCCAGAACCGGCGGGCCGACAGCCGGGAGTCCGCGGCGGCGAAAGCCGTGCCGACCTCGGCGGTGGTCAGGGCGCGCGCTGCCTCGGAAGCGGCGGCGAGCAGGACTGGGATTCCAGCGCCGGCGGCGGTACGAGCGGCTGCGAGCTTCGAGACCATGCCGCCGGTGCCGAGCCCGGAGCTCGACATGCCGACGGTGATTCCGTCCACATCGGACTCCCCTGCGACCTCGGCGATCTTGCGGGTCGCTCCGTCACGGGGATCCCCGTCGTACAGACCGTCCACATCGGACAGCAGGACGAGCGCGTCGGCGCCGATCAGGTGAGCCACCAGCGCGGCCAGCCGGTCGTTGTCGCCGAAGCGGATCTCTTCGGTGGCCACGGTGTCGTTCTCGTTGACCACGGGAACCGCGCCGAGGGCCAGCAGCCGGGTGAACGTGTTCTGCGCGTTGCGGTAGTGCGCACGGCGAACAACGTCGTCCGAAGTCAGCAGAACCTGGCCCACGGTCAGGGAAAAGCGGCCGAACGACTCGGCGTAGGCGTGCGCCAGCGCGAGCTGGCCGACACTGGCCGCGGCCTGCTGGGTGGCGAGGTCACGCGGCCGTTTGCCGAGCGAGAGCGGCGCGAGTCCCGCGCCGATCGCGCCCGAGGACACCAGCACGATCTGCGTGCCGCGGGAGACCCGGTCGGCGATCGCGTCCACCAGAGCGTCCAGCCTGGTCACGTCGAGACCGTCGCCGGCGGTGGTCAGCGCTGAGGAACCGACCTTGACGACCACCCGCTTCGCGTCGGCGATCGCCACCCGGGTTGAGCTCACTCGTCGTCCATCTCGTCTTCGTCTTCGATGCCGTCCGGACCGTCACGACGGATCCGGCGTGCTTCCTTGCGCTCGGCGGCACCGATCCGGCTGGTGTTCTCCAGCCGCACGTCCGTACCCCGGCCCGACAGGTGCACCGCGACCCCGGCCGGGGTCGACGGCTCCCACTCGAACTGGACGTCGCCGATGGTGACGGGGCTGCCGGGTACGGCGCCCTTGCGTGCCAGCACTTCCTCGACACCCAGCCGGTTGAGCCGGTCCGCGAGGTACCCCACGGCTTCGTCGTTGCCGAAGTTGGTCTGCCGGATCCACCGTTCCGGTCGGGAGCCGCGGATGATGAACGCGCCTTCCTCCTCCGGGTCGAGCTCGACGGTGAAGCCGGCGTCGTCGACGGCCATCGGCCGGAGCACGACCTTCGCCGGCTCGGGGGCGGGCTGGTCGGCGCGGTACTTCTCGACGACGGCGGCGAGCGCGTAGGTCAGTTCCTTCAGGCCCTGCCGCGACGCAGTGGAGATCTCGAACACGCTGAGCCCGCGGGCTTCCAGTTCCGGGCGCACGAACTCGGCGAGTTCGGCGGCGTCCGGGATGTCGATCTTGTTCAGCACCACTACACGCGGCCGGTCGGCGAGGTCGCCGCCGAGGCTCGGGGTATAGCGGGCGAGCTCCTCTTCGAGGGCGTCGATGTCGGACAGCGGGTCGCGCCCAGGCTCGAAGGTCGCACAGTCGACGACGTGCACCAGCACCGCGCAGCGTTCGATGTGGCGCAGGAAGTCGAGGCCGAGGCCCTTGCCCTCGCTCGCGCCGGGGATCAGCCCAGGGACGTCGGCCATGGTGAACACGGTCGAGCCGGCGGTGATCACGCCGAGGTTCGGCACCAGCGTGGTGAACGGGTAGTCGGCGATCTTCGGCTTGGCGGCCGACAGCACCGAGATCAGCGACGACTTGCCCGCGGACGGGAAGCCGAGGAGACCGACGTCGGCGACGGAGCGCAGCTCCAGAACGAGGTCGCGGGACTCTCCCGGCTCGCCCAGCAGCGCGAATCCGGGTGCCCGGCGGGCCTTGGAAGCCAGCGCGGCGTTGCCGAGACCGCCACGGCCGCCCTGCGCGGCGACGAAGGTGGTGCCGGGGCCGACCAGGTCGGCCAGGATCTCGCCGTCCTCGGTCATCACGACGGTGCCGGAAGGGACGCGCATCTCCAGCGTCTCCCCCGCCGCACCGGCGCGGTTGCCGCCCTGGCCCAGCTTGCCGTTGCCGGCTCGGGCGTGCGGGCGGAAATGGAAGTCGAGCAGCGTGTGGACGTTCGGGTCGACGACCAGCAGCACGTCGCCGCCGTTGCCGCCGTTGCCGCCGTCCGGGCCGCCGAGGGGCTTGAACTTCTCGCGGTGCACCGAGGCGCAGCCGTTCCCACCGTCGCCGGCGGCCAGATGGATCACCGCTCGGTCCACGAACCGGGACGCCATGACTTGCCTCTATTCACTCTCGAGAAAAAGGGGGATACATAAAACAAACGAGGGGTGGGCCCGGATATTCCGGCCCACCCCTCGTCAGAGGTTCTAACTCGAAGCCGGAACTCAGGCTTCGGTCGGCACGATGTTGACCGTCTTGCGGCCACGCTTCTCGCCGAACTGGACCGCACCGGCGGCCAGCGCGAACAGCGTGTCGTCGCCGCCACGGCCGACGTTCACGCCGGGGTGGAACTTGGTGCCACGCTGGCGGATCAAGATCTCGCCCGCGTTGACTTCCTGACCGCCGTAACGCTTGACGCCCAGTCGCTGCGCGTTCGAATCGCGACCGTTGCGGGAGCTGGACGCACCCTTCTTGTGAGCCATGGCTCAATCCTCTTTCTGACGAAGATCCGGAGAAAGTCCTACTTGGAGATGCCGGTGACCTCGACGCGGGTCAGCTTCTGCCGGTGACCCTGGCGCTTGTGGTAGCCGGTCTTGTTCTTGAACTTGTGGATCCGGATCTTCGGACCCTTGGTCTGCTCGACGACCTTGCCGGTGACCGAGACCTTCGCCAGCGCGTCGGCGTCCGTGGTGACGTCGCCACCGTCCACAAAAAGGACTGCGGGGAAGGTGTGCTCGGTACCCGGCTCGCCTTCGAGCTTCTCGACCTCGACGACGTCGCCGACGGCCACCTTGTACTGCTTGCCGCCAGTCTTGACGATCGCGTACGCCGACACGGAAGTCTCCTGCTTACTCGACAACGGGTGGGGGCTTGCGTGACCCGGCCCAACAAGAAATTCTCGGTGGGCAGATTCTGCGCAAGGTGCCCGCCGCTAAGTGGCGGGCCGCTCTATAGGTTACGTGGGGCTCCCCGGTGCGATCACACCGGGGTGCCCCTAGGTGTTCACTAGCTCTTTTCCGACGCCTTGACCGGCGGACCGGCCGGTCGTGAGGCCGCCCGTCGCGGACGACGGCGGGTCGTGGAGCGCACGGCCGGGGCCGGGACGTCCACCTCGGGCTCGGTCTCCTCCTGGGCCACCGGGGTCTCGGACGCGGAAACCTCTTCCGTCACAACGGTCTCAGCAGTCACCGGAATCTCGGGTGCTTCGGGCTCCGGGCCGGATTCCGCGACGACGGCGATCTCTTCTTCACGCACGGCCGGAGCCTCGTCGGCCGAAGTCGTCACCGGCTCACCGGCGAGTTCGGACGCGGGCGCCTCGGCGACCGGCTCCCGCACCGGCTCGGAAGCCGCCTCGGCCGCCTGTTCGACGGTCGCGTCGGCAACGGGCTCCGAATCCGCCGCCACCGGCTCAGCGGGCCGCTCAGCCACCTGAGGGGCGTGGCCGTTGAGCGCGGCGCCCTCGACGTTCTCGGTGGCCTCGTGCGAGTGCTCGCCCTTGGCCGCCTTGGTGGCGTTGGCCACGGCTTGGACCGCCGAAACCACCGACTCGCGCTGAGCAGGCGCCGTCGGCGCCTCGGTCTTGGCCGCGGCGGGCTCGTTCTGGCCCTGATCCTCGCCCTTGCCCCGGCCGCGGGACCGGCGTGAGCCCTGCTCCTTGCCGCCACCGCCACCACCGCCGCCGTGGTTGTGGCCGTTTCCGCCACCACCGGTGCGCTGCGGCTCGGTCGAGACGACCACGCCACGGCCCTTGCAGTGCTCACACGGCGTCGAGAACGCTTCGAGCAGCCCGGTGCCGATCTTCTTGCGGGTCATCTGCACCAGGCCGAGCGAGGTGACCTCGGCGACCTGGTGACGCGTGCGGTCGCGGCCGAGGCATTCGGTCAGCCGTCGCAGCACGAGCTCGCGGTTGGATTCGAGCACCATGTCGATGAAGTCGATGACGATGATGCCGCCGATGTCCCGGAGCCGGAGCTGGCGGACGATCTCCTCCGCCGACTCCAGGTTGTTCCTGGTCACCGTCTCTTCGAGGTTGCCACCCGATCCGGTGAACTTGCCGGTGTTGACGTCGATGACCGTCATCGCTTCGGTGCGGTCGATGACGAGGTAACCAC
The DNA here is from genome assembly GCF_056435685.1 of Amycolatopsis sp. NPDC043885. Taxonomy (NCBI): domain Bacteria; kingdom Bacillati; phylum Actinomycetota; class Actinomycetes; order Pseudonocardiales; family Pseudonocardiaceae; genus Amycolatopsis; species Amycolatopsis sp. NPDC043885. The sequence goes on along the minus strand of NZ_JBWKEA010000009.1, from coordinate 166,692 downwards.
CCGAGGGCAGCCAGACCTTGCGGTCCAGCGCCTTGGTGATCTGCTCGTCGATCCGGTGGTCGGCGAAGGCCGAACCGGTGCCCGTGTACCGCTTGACGCGATCCGCCAGGTCCGGCGCCACGTGCTGCACGTAGTTGTAGATGGTGTCCCAGGCCTTGTCGCCCTGGATCTCCAGCTTGGCGAAGTCCTCGGTGAACAGATCGCGCACGACCTTGACCAGCAGGTCCGGCTCTTCGTAGAGCATGACCGGGGCGCTGTTCTTCTTGCCGCCGTTGCCTGCTTCGGCCTTCTCCTTGATGACGTCCCATTGCGCCTTGAGGCGGCGGACGTCGCGGTCCAGCTCCTCCTCGCTGATGCCTTCGGACGCGGTGCGGATGATCACACCGGCGTCCTCGGGGACGATGCGTTTGAGGATGTCCTTCAGGCGACGGCGCTCGTTCTCCGGGAGCTTCCGGGAGATGCCGGTGGCGCCGCCCGCGGGCACGTAGACCAGGAAGCGGCCCGGCAGCGAGATCTGCGTGGTCAGGCGGGCGCCCTTGTGCCCGACCGGGTCCTTGGTGACCTGGACCAGCACGGAGTCGCCGGTGGAGAGCGCCTGCTCGATCTTGCGGGCCTTGCCCTCGAGACCGGCGGCGTCCCAGTCGACCTCACCGGCGTAGAGCACGGCGTTGCGGCCGCGGCCGATGTCGATGAAGGCGGCCTCCATCGACGGCAGCACGTTCTGCACGCGGCCGAGGTACACGTTGCCGACGATCGAGCCGGTGCCCGACGAGGTCACGAAGTGCTCGCACAGGACACCGTCCTCGAGCACGCCGATCTGCGTGGAGTCGCCCTTCTCGGCGACGACCATGGTGCGCTCGACCGACTCGCGGCGGGCGAGGAACTCGGCCTCGGACAGGATCGGCGCACGACGACGGCCCGCCTCGCGGCCGTCCCGGCGGCGCTGGCGCTTGGCCTCGAGCCGGGTCGACCCGCGCACGCTGCGGACCTCGTCCCTGGCGGGACGCTCGATCTCGGCGGCCTTGGCCTGGCGCACGTGGACGACCGTGTTGGGCGGGTCGTCGCTGGTGGCCTCGGCGTTGTCGTCGTCCCCGCCCTTGCGACGGCGGCGGCGACGGCGGCGCTTGCTGCCACCATCCGAATCGCCCTCGGTTTCCGAATCGGCCTCGGCGGACGCCTCTTCGGCGGTCTCGGCGCCGGCCTCTTCGGCCTCGGCGTCCTTGTCCTTCGCGCGCTGCTGACGGTTACGCGGGGCTTCGGGCTGCTCGTCTTCGTTCTCGGACTCGGCCGAGCTCTCGTCGCCGCCCTTGCCCCGGCCGCGACCACGACGTCCGCGACGACGGCGGCGACGGCCGTTGGCGTCGTCACCGTCCTCGTCGGTGCCGTGGCCTTCGGCCTGCTCGGTCTGCGTCTCGTCCTCGTCGGAGGCGGTTTCCTCGGTCGGGGCGAAGGCGGGCTCCGGCTTGCGGACGGGCTTCGCCGCGACGGGCTCCGGCGGCAGGAACACCGGCGACGGCGCGGCGAACACCGGGACGTGCACGGCCGCCTTCGCGGGCCTGGTCGTCGGCTGCGGCGGCTCCGGCGTCACCGGGGCGGCGAGCGCGGGCGGAACACGCCGCGAAGGGGCCTCCACCTGGGAGGCGGGCTCCGGCTCGGCCTCGGGCTTGGTCTCGGGAGCCGCCGGGGTCTCGGCGACGGGAGCTTCGGCGGCAGGGGCCGCCTCGGCGGTTTCGGGCTCGTCTCCGCCGGCGAGGGCTTCGGCGAGCTTGTGCGCCACCTCACGGGTGACGCTGGACTGCGCGCTCCGGACGGTTTCGCCGAGCTCACCGAGCTTGGCCATCAGTTCACGGCTGTTGGATCCCAGCAGCTTCGCCAGCGCGTGCACCCGGATCCGGGGAGGCAGTTCGCCCAGCTGGCCTGCGATGGGTGTGGCGGTATTCCCGCCGGTGACGGCGGGTGTGTCCGCGTTCGACATATATCTCCTCCGCCCCCGGGCGCGTCGGCTGGCTCACACCGGCTCGACGCGGCCGCGCAGGGGCCCCTTTCTGTTCGTTCCGCCGTGGTGGTCACCAGCAGCGGGAATCCTTGCCCGGCACCGCGACGGCGCCGGGGTTGTCCGGGCGCCGCGTACGGCTGAAGGTCTGCTCGGCGGAGCGCTGGCCACGTTCGCGACATCGGGCCGCCCGCCACGTCGTCGAGCCTCATACAGCGGCGACGCGTGTGGAGGATGTGCAGCACACCACCGGGCCACGAGACCGCGAGCGCCACCTCTCACGTGTGCCCGTCGGCCAGCGGCCACCGCGAGTATCCCACACCCCGGCCCCACTCCGGTGTACTCGGTGCCACAGAGCCTGCTCCCGGGCGCGCCGCGGCCACCGGCCGAGCGAACTTCGCGGAAGAGCTTGTCGACCCGGCCGAGGGTGGCTAGCGTGCCGCTCGGGGGGTACCGACGTCCAGCCCAGCCCAGGCCGCGGTGCCCTCGTTGTCCGATGTTCTCCGGTGGGAGGTCCGGTGTCCCTGCTGGGGCGGTCCCTGCGAGCGGCCGTGTGCGCCTTGGTGGTGCTCTGCGGCTCGGTCGCCGCTGTGGCGACGGCCGAGGCCGCGCCATCGTGTCATCCCCAGGGACGGGCGCTGCGTTACGTCGTCGCCTTCGACAAGGGCACTTCCGAGGCCGAGGCCAGGGCCGCCATCGACGGAGGCTGTGGCAGCACGACGACCTACTATCCGCAGATCGCGGTGGCCGTGGCGACCTCGGCCGACCGTGCGTTCGCCGAACTGGTCCGGCCCGCCGCCGCGTTCAGCGCGCAGGCGGAACGGCTGGCGGTGCAGCGGGCCAACGGCTCGTCACCGGCCAGATCCGCGCCCGCTCGCGCCGAACTCCAGCCGACGGATCCGGCGAAGGTCCCTTCCACCGACCGCACCGGCGAACAGTGGGACATGCGCGCGATCGGCGCCGACAAGGCCCGCGTGATCGAGCCGGGCGACCGGGACGTCGTCGTCGGCGTCCTCGACTCCGGCGTCGACCCCGCCCATCCCGAACTGGCGAGCGCCCTCGACCCCGAGAAGTCCGCGGGCTGCCTGACCGGCGTGCCCGACCGCAATTGGGCCGCGACGACGTCGGTGCACGGCACCCACGTCGCGGGGATCATCGCCGCGGCCGACGACGGCAAAGGCGTCACCGGGGTGGCGCCCGGCGTCCGGATCGCCTCGGTGAAGGTGATCGACGATCGCGGGTACGCCGACCCCGAAGCCGCCGTCTGCGGGCTGATGTGGGCCGCCTCACAGGGCATGGCGGTGACGAACAGCAGCTACTTCGTCGACCCGTGGTCGCTCTCGTGCGCCCACAACGACGAACGGGGCGTGGTGAACGAGGTCATGGCCCGTGCCGTCGAGTACGCGACCTCGGCCGGCACCCTCACCATCGCGGCGGCGACCAACGAGGCCTCCGAGCTGGTGCCGTCGCCGCGCTCGGGTGCCCGGTCCGGCTCCGAAGGCTGCCAGGCGCTGCCCGCGGGCCTGCGTGACGTCGTCGCGGTGTCGTCCGTGAGCGAGGAGCGGGTCAAGGCCGGCTACAGCTCGTACGGACTGGGCGTGATCGACGTGGCCGCTCCCGGCGGCGAGGCCGGGCGATGCGTGCTTTCGACCGTTCCCGGCGGATACGCACCGCTGTGCGGGACGTCGATGGCGGCGCCGCACGTCGCCGGGGTCGCGGCGTTGCTCGCGTCGAAGCATCCCGGCTACGGCGCCCGCCAGCTGAGGCGGACGCTGGACGCCCAGGCCACCCCGATCGCGTGTCCCGCCGACTACGACCTGACCGGTGACGGCTCGCAGGACGCGTACTGCACCGGATACGCGGGATTCAACGGCTTCTACGGGCATGGGATGGTCGACGCGCTGGCCGCGGTGGCGCCCCGGCGGACCGGCGCGAACCCGGCCCGGTGACGGGTCAGCGCAGCAGGAGCTTGCCGAACCGCTTCGAGGACGCGTAGATCCCGACCGCCGCCAGCGCCACCAGGTACGCCACGTTCCCGATCATGCCCCACGACAGGACGCCCACCGAGAGCCCGCGCATCAGCTCGATGCCGTGGTACAGCGGGAAGACCTGCACGATCCACTGGATCCCCGCCGGGTACACCGAAAGCGGGTAGAACGTCGTGGAGAACAGGAACAGCGGCATCAGCACGAGGTTGATGTAGTCGAACTGCGACACCGACCGCAGGAAGGTCACCAGCACGATGCCGATGGCCGAGAACGCCATCGCGATCAGCAGCGCCGCCGGGATCATCAGCAGGGCCCACCACGAGCCGGGCAGCCCCATCACGGTCATCACGCCGAGGAACGTCGCCGAGTAGATCCCGCCGCGCAGCACCGACCAGCCGACTTCGCCGAGCGCGATGTCCAGCGGCCCGATCGGGGTGGCGAGCATGGCGTCGTACAGCTTGGCGTACTTCAGCTTGAAGAACAGGTTGTACGTCGAGTCGAGGATCGCGCCGTTCATCGCCGACGCCGCGAGCAGGCCGGGCGCGACGAAGGCGACGTAGCTCATCGCCTGCCCGCCGGGCCCCACGACCTCGCCGACGAGCTTGCCGAAGCCGAGCTGGAAGGCCATCAGGTAGAACAGCGGCTCGAAGACGCCGGACACGAACAGCATCCAGGCGTGCGAGTACGTCAGGAAGGTGCGCTCCAGCACCGCCGTCGACCGGCCGCTGTACAGCGCGGACGGCAGGATGCGCAGCAGCACCCCACGCCTCGGCTTTCCACGTCGCAGCGCTTCGGTGAGGACTGCCATCAGACCACCAGCCGTCGGTAGAAGTACTTGTGCGCCAGCGCCCAGCCCACCCCGGCCAGCACGACCAGGAAGGCGAGGTGGCCCAGCGTGGCGAGCGGGCCGACGGTGCCGAGACTGACCGCCCTCGCCGCCTCGTTGCCATGCCACAGCGGGGAGATCCAGGCGATCCACATCAGCGGGGCGGGCAGTTCGGTGATGGGGAAGAACGTGCCGGAGAACAACGTCATCGGGATCAGGACGAACCGGAACACCAGGCCGAACCGGGTGCCCTCGTCGTAGGTGGTCGCGGCCAGCGCCATCACCGGGGTGCCGCACGCGATACCGGTGAGCGTCCCGATCAGGATGACGGCGAGCACGCCGAAGCTCGTCCAGGATCCGAAGAGCGCCGCGATGACGGCGTAGATCGTGCCGGCCAGGGTCAGCCGCAGGCTCACCCACATGATCTGGCTGCCGAGTACCTGCCCCGGCGTGATCGGGGTGGCGGTGACGGCGATGTAGTCCTGCTGCCACTTGAACCCCGAAAGCACCGGGTAGCTCGACTCCCCCACCGCCAGCTGCGCGGCACCCGCCACGAGCAGCGCGGGGGCGACGTACTCCAGGTACGAAAACCCGCCCGTCGCCGCTCCTGCCTGGACCTGTGAACCGAATCCGAGCCCCATCGCGGCCAGGAAGAGCACCGGTTGCAGGCCCGTCGAGTACAAAGTGGACACCCAATACCGGCGGTACCACATCCAATGGCCCTCGACCCGCAGCCAGGCTCCCGCCCAGCGCGAGACCACGCGGCCCGTCGACGCCTTCGTCTGCGCGGTGGTCATCAGTCCACCAGCGTCCGGCCGGTGAGGCGGAGGAAGACGTCCTCCAGCGAACTGCGGCGGACCAGGCTCGACAGGGGACGCAGCCCGCGCGCGTGCGCCTGCTCGAGGGTGGCCTCGCCGGTCATCGTGTAGAGCAGGACACGGTCCGGCAGTACCTCGACGCGTTCGGCGAGGCCCTCGATCCGCTTCGCGGCCGCCTCCTGCTCGCCGTTCGGGAAGCGCAGCTCCACGACCTCGCGGGTGGAGTACCGGCTGATCAGGTCCGCGGGCGAGCCTTCGGCGGCGATCCGGCCGTTGTCCATCACGACCAGCCTGTCGCAGAGCTGCTCCGCCTCGTCCATGTAGTGCGTGGTGATGATGAGCGTGGTCCCGCCCGCTTTGAGCCGGAACAGCCTGTCCCACAACAGGTGGCGGGCCTGCGGGTCGAGCCCCGTCGTCGGCTCGTCGAGGAGGAGCAGCTCCGGGTCGTTGACCAGGGACCGCGCGATGGTCAGCCGCCGCTTCATCCCGCCGGAGAGCGAATCGACCTCCGCGTTCGCCCGGTCGGTGAGCTGGGCGAACTCCATCAGCTCCTCGGCCTTGCTCCGCACGTGCGACCGGGAAAGCCCGAAGTAGCGGCCGTAGATCTGCAGGTTCTGCCGGACGGTGAGCTCGGTGTCCAGGTTGTCCTGCTGCGGCACCACCCCGAGCCGGGCGCGGATCTTCGGCCCCTCGACGTCCGGATCCATGCCGAGGACCCGCAGGTCGCCGTCGGTGCGCGGGGAGACGCTCGCGATCATCCGCATGGTGGAGGACTTGCCCGCGCCGTTGGGCCCGAGGAAGCCGAACGCTTCCCCCGGGCGGACCTCGACGTCGATCCCGCGTACGGCCTCGAAATCGCCGAACCGCTTGACCAACGCCTTCGCCTGCACCATCGCCGGTTCGTGCTCTGAGTCACCCACGGTAGGCACCCTAGGACCTGCCACCGACAAAACTCGACCGGTTTATCCAGCCCTTGTTGGACGGTGGCCGCTCGTCGATACTCACCGACCATGAGCCTCAAGCCCAAAATCGCCCTGTTGTCCGTTTTTGTCAGCGCCGGGCTCCTGGTGGCGCCCGCCGCGCGGGCCGAGACCACCGCGGCCACTGTGGACCCGCGGCCGTCCACCGCCAAACTGGCCTTCGAACTGCACAAGCTGGCGGTGCTCAGCCACGGCAAGATCCGGGTGGACAGGATCGGCCGCAGCAACGAGGGCCGACCGGTGTGGGCGGCGAGGGTCGGCCACGGCAAGACGCGGATCCAGTACGTCACCCAGCAGCACGGCGACGAGCCGCTCGGCACCCCCGCCGCGCTCGAGTTCCTGCGCAAGGTCGGGGTCGAACACAGCCCGTGGGCGCGGAAGCTGCTGGCGAAGGTGACCGTCGACATCGTCGTGCGCGCCAACCCCGACGGGCACGAGCGCGACTGGCGCTACAACTACGCCCCGGACGCCACTCCCGAATACGGTGAGAAGGGCAAGGGATACGACATCAACCGCTACCACGACCCGGCCGTGGCGCCGAAGGACAATCCTGCCACCGAAGCGGGCCTGATCCAGCGGCGGAACGCGTCGTTCAAGCCGGACATCATGGTCGACTACCACATGCAGGGCCGTTACCGGGACGGAGGAGGCAAGGAGATCACGGCTTCCACGATGTGGCCCACGCATCCGGGCGTGAAACAGTCCGATGTGGACTTCGCGAAGCAGATCGCGGTCGTGGTGCGGCGGTCGATCGACGCGAACGGCGGCCATGTCTCGCAGTATCCCGGCGGTTCGTACCAGGGCATCGCGCGCAACGGGTACGGGCTGCTCGGCAACGGCAGCGTGCTGATCGAACTGAGCCTCATCCCGGAGCGGGAGCAGCAGCAGATCCAGGACGCGCTGGCCTCGATGGTCGCGATCGCGCAGTCCGCGGCCGACGGTTCGGTGCGGAAGGTGGACCCGGCCGACGCCGAATCGATCCCGCCGCGGGGTCCGGCGCTGCCGGGCACGGTCGAAGAGGCGCACGAAGCCGCCTGACGCGTGCAATGAAAGGTCCTTTCCTTGCGAATTTCGCAAGGAAAGGACCTTTCATAGCGCTAGCGGACGGTGACCGACAGGCTCTTCGTGACCCCGTTGACGGTGACCGAAAGGCTCGCCGTCCCGGGCCGCAGCGCGGTCAGCACCCCGGTCGCCGGGTCGAACGACGCGACGTCCCACGGCATCGCGGGCAGGAACCCGCCGGCGACATGCGTGCCCCAGCCGCCCTTCCAGTCCGCGCTGACCGGGTACGAAACCGGAACCTGACGGGCTCCCTGCGTCACCACCGCCCGGATGTCCGCCTTCTCCCCGCGCGCCAGTGACGAGGGCCCGGACAGCGTCAGCGCGTCGACGTTCGGCCGGGTCTCGAACCGCACCGGCTGCGCCTTGTCCCCCGGCTCGAACCGGACCATCGTCCAGCCGACGAACCCGCCGTCACCCGGCGCCGCGGCGGGCGACTTCCCGGAGTTGCCGTTCACCAGATACGGCACGCCGTCGACGCGCGAAAGGTTGAAGACGCCCGCGTGCGAAGCGATCGCGGCCGCCTGCTTCCCGGATTCGCGTTCGAAGGCGGTCAGCCAGCCGGTCAGCATGGCGGCCTCCTTGCGGTCGGCCAGCTGCGAATTCCCGGCGGGGCTCGGATCCTTGACCGGATGGTGCATCGCGACGACCACGCCGCGGATCCGCCGGTCCGCCTTCGCCCCGTCCAGCGCCTCGCGCAGCATCCGGATCTGGTCGAACCCGCCCGCGCGCAGCGAACCGCGCGAGGAATCCATCAGCACCAGCCGGATCCCGGCGACGTCGGCGACGCGATGGGTCGCCCCGAACGCCGCCTGGAACTCCGCGAGCCCGTGCCCGCCGTCGGCTTCGTGGTTGCCCGGCACGTAGTACCACGGCGCCTTGCCGACGAGTTCCTCGTCGATGACCGACTTCGCCAGCACGAAATCGGCGGCCGTACCGCGGTCGACGAAGTCGCCGTTGATCAGCACGAGATCCGGTTTCGCCGCCACGGCCTCGCGCAGCGCGCGCCGGGCCTGGGCGACCAGCGGGCCGTCGGGCTGGTCGGCGGTGAACTGCGCGTCGCTGACCACGGCGATCCGCAGGCCACCGGTCGCCGCGCCGTCGGTGATCAGCGCCGGGTCACGCGGCGCCGGATCGGCGGGGACGGCGGCCGCGGGCGCGACCTCGAAGGTGAGGTCGTCGAAGACCAGCCGTCCTTCGTACTGCTGGGCAGGGACGTTCTCGACGGCGTAGAACTTCGTCAGCCGCTGCCCGTCGGGAAGGCCTGCCGGGATGGCCGCGCGCACGTAGCGCCAGCCCGTCCAGTCGACGCTCAGCGACAGGTCCACGACGGACGGGACGTTGGCGGCGTCACGGAGTTCCGCCCGCAGCCAAGCGCCCTTCGCGTCGCCGTTGACCCATAGGCCGACACGCTGGGTGCCGGGCGGCAACGCGATCGGCGCCGCCGAGTTGACGTAGGCCGCGCGCGTGGCGTTGGTCCCGTTCAGCCGGTAGTCCAGCGCGAGACCGCGTCCGCCGTCACGGCCGGGTACCTCGGAAAGCGCGGCGCCGACGACGGCCGGGAACACGCTGGCGGTCCAGCCCGCCGGGCCGTCCAGCGGCGCGGCCACCCGGGATTCCGTGCCGACGGACGCCGCCAGATGCGTCACCTTCCCGCCTGCGGTGGCGGTGATCGCCGAAGCGCCCGAGGCCTTCAACGCGGTGACCGCGAACCCGTCGCCGGACGGTTCGATCTTCACCACCGCGGGGTCGTAATCGAGTTTGACGTCGTCGGGCTCGATCCACGTGCCGTAACCGTCGGCGTCGTAGCCGAACACCTTGAACGTGCTCTTGGCGCCTTCGCCGGACAACGCGACCTGTTCGGTGCTCGTGCCAAGGCGTACCGGTGAACCGAGGACGTTCAGCGTGGTCTTGCCCCTGACGCCGCCGCGTTTCGCGTAGACGTCGACGTCCGCGGGCGCGTCCGGCCGGAGCCGGTCGGCGTGCGCGGTGAACACGCCGTCGGTCACGGTGCCGCGGAAGTGATTCGTACTGAGCCACTGGACGTGGGCGTCGACGGCGGCGCCGGTCTCGTCGTGACCGCCGGCGGCGAGTTTCCGCGTCAGCCCGGAAAGCACACGCGTCGCGTCGGCGGTGTCCTGCGCGGGACGGGGCGCGAATCCGGTCAGGCGTCCGCTTCCCGGCGTGGTCGCGACGCCGATCCCGTTGGGCACCAGGCGTTCCCCGCCGTCCGACGGCGAGTTGCGGATCAGCGGTGCCTTCTCGCCCTCCTCGCGGGCGAGCATGGTCGACGAGCCGCCGCCGTCGAGGTTGAGGGCGTCGTCCGCGCCGAGCGACTTCATGTGCCGGGCGAGTTCCAGTTCGGTCATGCCGCGGCTGTCCGCCTGGCGGCCGTCGACCGTCGCCAGCCACATCTTCGTGCCGTCGGCGGAGAACCCGACCGCCGTCCGGGGGTGCATGGCGACGTTGTCGACCGGCTGGACCGCGCCGTCACGCAGCAAGACCTTGTTCCCGCCGACCGAGACGGACAGCTTGCCCGCGTCGCTCTTCGGCGCGTACGCGACGCCCACCTTTTCACCGGGCTTCAAGCCGGACAACGTGTCCACGCCACCGTCACGGGCGAGCAGGACCGTCGCACCGGCCGCGATCGGGCCGTCCGCGGGCAGCGGCCGCACCTGCGTGACGACGCCGTCCGAGATCTCGACCTCGACGACGCGCTGGGCCCCCGCGACCGAGGTCCGCCGCGAGGCCGCGCCCCACAACGGCGTATAGACGCCGATCGCGTCACCGCTCAGCACGGGGCTGTTGAAGTTCGACGCGGGCACGACCCGGCCGTCGGGCAGGGTGACCGACGCGTCGAGGAACACCTCCGCGAGCCGGGCCTTGCCTTCCTCGGTGATCGACGCGGTCAGGTTGTGGCCGCGCGCGGGCGCCGTCTGGAGTTTCCCGGCGTCGATGCCGACGCCGATGGGCGCGCCGGAAGCGTTGATGTCGAAGAAGTCCCCGTTGACCCCGGCGACCGCGCCTGCCCTGGCGACCTGCTGCGAGAGCGGCGTCCGCGCGGAAACCGTGCCGGGGCTGAGGTAGGTCGGCTTGAGGGTCTTGCTGGTGAGATCGACGGCGAGGGTGTCGCCGCGGATCCAGCCCGCCGGGTCGTACCGGTCGAACTCGGTGAGACTCAGGCCCGGTGCCACGCGCGAAGTCGCGCTGGTGGTGACGAGACCGTCGTCGGGCGCGGCCACGGCGTACGCGGACGGCCCCTCCTTCGCCGAGGACGCCGCCGGGGCGGCTTCGATGGGCGCCGGACCGAGCGGAGCGGCCAAGGGATCGGCGTGCGCCGGTGCGGCGACGAACAATCCGGGCAGCAGGGCAGCGAGCAACAATAAGCGTGAATTTCTCACGAGATACCCCACGATCGAGTGACAGGCAGCACCGCTCAGCACAGCGGACGCGGACCGCCAGGAGAAGACCCCGGGGTGAACGTGAACCGAACGGCGTAGGGCGCGAAGGTCAGGGCGTGACCGGCCCGGCGAGGAAGGTCTTCGCCGCCGCGGCGTCACCGGTGATTTCGATGCCCGCCCCGTCGAACTCGATCCGTTGCCATAGCAGCAAATCCAGCCCTTCCGCGGTCCCTTCGACGACGGCACCCGCCGCTTCGGCGGGGTCTGCCCACCGAGAGCCGGGAACGTCGGTTTCACCCGGCGGTGTGATCAACCAGGCGTGTCCGGTATCGGAGGTCTTCAGCAGCAACGGGACGGTGACCGCCGGCGGGGTGTGCCAGCGTTTCACCTTCGGCAGCATGCCGAGGAGGACCTCGTCCACGCCGTCGGCGGCGAGGGACGGGTCCAGGGTGTATTCGGTCCCTGCCGCGCGGTGCGCGTCGAGCAGGTGCACCGCGGTCTCGTGGACCTGGCGGCGGAACCAGAAGGCCTTGGTCTTGGCGGCCGCGGTGAAGTTCCAGGCGCCGTCTTCGGGAGATGCCTCGCGCAGTGCCCCGATGAGGTCTGCCGCGCTTTCGCGGTACCAGGCGGCGAGGTCCGTGCCGGGTTCGTCCTCGAAGCTCTGCGGGCCGAGTTCGCCGGTGCGCACGATCCCGGCCGCCCAGCGGTGCACGTTGCCGAGGTGCACGACCAGGTCACGCAGGCGCCAATCACCGCAACACGGCACGGGCGCGGCTTGGTCCCCGGTGCTCGCGACCCGCGCGAAACCGGCGGTGAGTTCCCGCAGGCGCTCCAGGTACTCGTCCGGTGTCATCGGCAAACCCCCAGGCCGTGGACGGCGCGGCGGTTCCCGCGCCGTCCACGAGTGTGTCAGACCTCGGGGAACCAGAGCTTGAGCTCGCGCTCGGCCGACTCCGGGGAGTCCGAACCGTGCACCAGGTTGTACTGGGTCTCCAGCGCGAAGTCGCCGCGCAGGGTGCCGGGGGTGGCCTTCTCGACCGGGTCGGTGCCACCGGCGAGCTGACGGAAGGCGGCGATGGCGCGCGGGCCCTCGACGGCGATCGCGACCAGCGGGCCCGAGGTGATGAACTCGAGGAGGTCGCCGAAGAACGGGCGCTCCTTGTGCTCGGCGTAGTGCTCCTCGGCGACCGACCGCTCGACGGTGCGCAGTTCGAGGGCGGCGAGCTTCAGGCCCTTGCGCTCGATGCGAGCGATGACCTCGCCGACGAGGCCGCGCGCGACGCCATCGGGCTTGACGAGGACCAGCGTGCGTTCAGTCACGGCGGTATTTCTCCTTGGGTGGGATTCGTGCTATTCGCCCGGAGCCTACTGGGTGCTTCGCCGCTCACTTCACGTCGGACCAGGGAATGGCCTCGATGCGTTCGAGGTGCTCCTCGCCCCACTCCCCGAGTGCGGCCATAGCACTGTTGAGGGAATCCCCGAATCCGGTCAGCGAGTACTCCACCTTCGGCGGAACCTGGTGGTACACCTCGCGATGCAGCAGTCCGGTGGTCTCCATCTCGCGCAGTTGCAGGATCAGGACCCGCTCGCTGATGCCGGGCACCGCGCGCCTCAGCTCGCCGAAGCGCAGCGGCCCGTCCTGGAGCGCGAACAGGATGAGACCTTTCCATTTGCCGCCCATGACGGCGATCGCGGCGTCGAGGCCGCAGGTGAACGTCCGGTTCTTGGTCATCGCTTCACATACCTTTTTGTCAGTACCCGGCAAAATAGTAGGTACTTGATCTAATGTACGCGACCGCCCAGCATGGAGCCATCCCGAAGATTTCCTTTGACTGGAGCGAAAAATGCCGAAGACGCCGGTGACCGTCGTGGGCCTCGGTTCGATGGGCTCGGCCCTGGCGGACGCCTTCCTCGCGGCCGGGCATCCGACCACCGTGTGGAACAGGACTGCCTCGAAGGCCGATCCCCTTGTCGCACGGGGAGCGACCCTGGCCGCGACGGCCGGGGACGCGGTGCGGGCGAGCCCGTTGACCATCGCCTGCCTGACGACCTACGAAGACACGCGCGCGGCCTTGGAGCCCGCTTCCCTGACCGGACGCGCCTTGGTGACTTTGAACAGCGGCTCACCGGCGGGAGCGCGCCGGATGGCCGAATGGGCGAAGGAGCACGGCGCGCGATACCTCGACGGCGCGATCAAGAACGTGCCGTCTGCCGTCGGAGCGCCGGACACACTGCTGTACTACGGCGGCGACAAGGCCGTCTTCGACGAGCACCTGGATACGTTGCGGGTGCTGGGCGGCGACACCGTCCACCTCGGCGAAGAGACCGACCTCGCGGCGCTGTACGAAACGGCCGTCGGCGGCACTCTGCTGCCCGCGCTGGTCGGGTTCTTCCAGGGTGCCGCCGCGCTGCGGTCGCGCGGGCTCGAAGCCGCCACGCTCCTGCCCTACGCCACCAAATGGTTCGAGATGATCATTTCGGTGCTTCCGATGTACGCCAAGGAAATCGACAGCGGCGACTACTCGGATCCCGCGGCCTCGGTGGACATCTTCCACGCCGGCGCCGCCGCCGACCTCGAACTGGCCGAGGAAGGCGTCGACGTCGGCTGGCAGTCGCCGATGCACGACCTCGTGCGGCGGGCCGCCGAGGCCGGGCACGGCGACCGCAGCATCGCGGTCCTGACGGAACTGCTCAGCGTTGGGGCCGCAGGGTCTTCGACCACAGCGAAGCGCCCGTAGCGTCCCTCAGGTCGACCGTGAGCGCGCCGCTTCGTCCGTCGATGTTCACCTCGCCGAAGTGCTGGAAACCGTCTGCGGGCGAGGTGTTCGCGGCGGGCGGGGCGTGCACGAACACCGCTTCCGGCCCGAAGGTCGGGTCGAGGGTGTTCGGGCCGAACGCGCCGGCGTTGAGCGGGCCGGACACGAACTCCCAGAACGGATCGAAGTCGGAAAACGACGCGCGATCCGGCGAGTAGTGGTGCGCCGCGGTGTAGTGCACGTCGGCGGTCAGCCAGACGACGTTGCGCACCCGGCGCCGCGAGATCTCCCGCAGCACCCAGGCGAGTTCGGTCTCGCGGCCGCCGGGGGCGCCGGGCAAGCCGTTGGCGACGCCCTCGATGGCCTTGCCGTCCGGGACGGTGAGACCGATCGGGAGGTCGGCCTGGATGATCTTCCAGGTGGCGGTGCTGCGGTCGAGCGCGTCGACGAGCCATCGGGCCTGGCGGTCGCCGAGGACACGGCCGGGTTTAGTCTGGTCCGAGGTGTTGGCGTCCTTGTAGGTCCGCATGTCCAGCACGAAGACCTCGGCACGCGAGCCGTGCCGGAAGTTGCGGTAGACGCGGCCGTCGACGGCCTGGCGCCGGTCGATCGGGTGCCACTCGTGGAACGCCTGGAACGCGCGGGCGGCGAGCACGTCGACGCGTTTCTCGGTGTATTCAGGGCGGTCGTTGAGGATCTCCCCGGGGTACCAGTTGTTCACGACTTCGTGGTCGTCCCACTGGACATAGGCGGGCACGTTCGCGGTGAAGCGCTTGAGGTTCCCGTCGAGCAGGTTGTAGGCGAACTGGCCGCGGTACTCGTCGAGCGTCTCGGCGACCTTCGCCTTCTCCGGGGTGACGATGTTGCGCCACACACGCCCGCCGGGCAGCGCGACGGTCTCGGTGAGCGGCCCGTCGGCGTAGACCGTGTCTCCACAGTGGAGGAACAGATCGGGGCGGCGATCGGCCATCGCGCGGTAGATCGTCATACCGCCGAGTTCGGGGTTGATGCCCCAGTTCTGCCCGGCGACGTCGCCGGACCACAGCAGCCGGACGTCCGAGCGGCCGACCGGAGCGGTGGCGAAGCGGCCGGTGACGGCCTCGCTGCGAGTGCGGCCATCGAGGTCTTCGGCGGTGACGCGGTAGTGGACCTCGGTCCCCGGCAGGAGGCCCGCGATGCGGACCTTGCCGGTGCCGCCGGTCTCCGGGCTCATCACCGGGCCGAGCACGCGGCGCGCGTGCCGGAACGACGGATCCCTGGAGACCTCCACGATCAGCCGCGAAGGCCGGTCGGCGCGCGACCAGACGATGCCGGAACCGGTGGTGACGTCGCCCGACTGGACACCGTGGGTGAGCACCGGACGGTCACGGCGGAGCAGCGGGACGGGATTCGCGGTCGCGGTTCCGGGGAGGAGCAGGCCGCCCGCGACGGCTCCGGCGCCGGTGAGACCGGCTTTGAGCAGCGTGCGGCGGTTGTGGTGGGAAGCGGTCATGGCGCGGTTCTATCCCGCGGCCACGGCCGGTGGGCCAACAGCGGTTGACCTGGTGATGAACGAACGGACGGTAGCTGTTCCGGTGGTCTCCGCGACTCTATTCGGCTTGTCACCGAATGACGTCCTTCGCGCGGCGGCCGCTCCTTTAAAACCGGCCGTCTCCAGACGGCGACGCCGTTACTGCGGTTGCTGCTGCTGGCTGGGCAGGGTCCCGGCCGCCATCCGCCGCGCCACGTCCCGCCGCAGCCACAGCAGCCACAGCCAGATCCCGAGGAAGATCACCCCGAGGATCGCCACGGCGGGCAGCGCGACGAAGAAGGCGATCAGCGCGACCTGCAACACCAGCACCGCGGGCACCGCCCAGGGCTTCTTCAGGAAACCGCACAGCACTATCAGCGCGACCGCGATGACGATCACCGACCAGCCGGTGAGCGAGCCGACGCCGCCGCCGAGTTTCGCCACCACCGGCAGCGCGAGCGCGACGGTGATGCCCTCCATGATCAGGGAACCGGCCATCACGCCACGGAATGACTTCATCGGGTCCTTGGCGGGCGGCTTCGGGGTTTCGTCGGTCACGCCGGCTCCTTACCGAACAGGGTCCTGGCCTCACCCGCGGTGACGATCGAGCCGGTGACCAGCACGCCGCCGCCCGCCAGGGGCTCCTCGGGGTCGTCGCTCTGCTCGACGAGGCCGATGGCGGTCTCGATCGCGGCGTCCAGGCTGGGCTCGGCCACGACACGGTCTTCGCCGAAGATCGAGATGGCGATGTCGTTGAGCTCGTCGAGCGGCATCGCGCGCGGGGACGAGTTCTTGGTGACGACGATCTCGGACACCACGGGTTCGAGGGCGTCCAGGATGCCGCGGGCGTCCTTCTCCGCCATCACGCCGACCACGGCGGCGAGGCGGCGGAAGGCGAACTCCTCGGCGACGGTGGTCGCGAGTGCCTTGGCGCCGTGCGGGTTGTGGGCGGCGTCGAGCAGCACGGTCGGCGCGGCGCGGACGCGCTCCAGCCTGCCGGGGGTCTCGACCTCGGCGAAGGCCTCGCGGACGGCTTCGATGACCAGTTGCTTGTCCTTGCCCGCGCCGAAGAACGCTTCGACGGCGGCCAGCGCGAGCGCGGCGTTGGCGGCCTGGTGCGCGCCGTGCAGCGGCAGGAAGATCTCGTCGTACACCCCGCCGAGACCCTGCAGTTTCAGCATCTGCCCGCCGACGGCGACCTCGCGCTCCAGCACGCCGAATTCGCTGCCCGCGCGGGCGACGCTCGCGTCGACCTCGACGGCGCGTTCCAGCAGGATCTTCTGCACTTCGGGGTCCTGCTCGGCGATGACCGCGACGCTGCCGGGTTTGATGATCCCGGCCTTCTCCACCGCGGCTTTGGCCGGAGAGCCGCCGAAGTACTCGACGTGGTCGACGCCGATCGGGGTGATGACCGCGACATCGCCGTCCACGACGTTGGTGGCGTCCCAAGAGCCGCCGAGCCCGGTCTCGATGACCGCGGCTTCGACGGGCGCGTCGGCGAAGGCCGCGAACGCCATGCCGGTGAGCACCTCGAACTTGCTCATCGGCACCGCGTCCTGGCCGCCGGCGTTGTCCACCATGTTCACGTACGGCGCGACGTCGCGGTACAGGTCGACGTACGCGGCGGCGGAGATGGGGGCGCCGTCGAGCGCGATCCGCTCGGTGACCAGCTGCAGATGCGGGCTCGTGTACCGGCCGACGCGCAGGCCCATGCGGGTCAGCAGCGCGTCGATCATCCGGGTGGTCGAGCCCTTGCCGTTGGTCCCGGCGACGTGCAGCACCGGGTAACCGCGGTGCGGCTCACCCATCAGGTTGACCAGGGCCGCGATCCGGGCGAGGGACGGCTCGATCTTCGTCTCGGGCCAGCGCTGGTTCAGCTCGGCCTCGACGGCGAGCAGTTCACGGCGCGCCTGCTGCCCGTTGGGGTCGGACGGGGCGAACTCGTCGCCCTGGTCGTCCAGTTCGTGCAGTTCCACGTCCTCCGGGGCGACGAGGTCCGGCACGGGGCCAAGCGCGAGGTTGTCCCCCAGCTGCCCGATCCCGCCGATGCCGCCCCGTGAACCGCCGCCCGCCTGGTACGCGGCGTCGGGTGCGTCCAGATCCGGGTCGGTGTCGTCGGACGGATCGTGGGCGCGGGCCCCCAATTCGTCGACACCGGCGAAACTGTCCAGATCTGCCAGGTCCGGGGATTCCCTGAAATCTTCGGAATCCCGGCCGTCACCTCGCGGCACGAACTCTCCTCTTACCCTTGCTGCCTGTCGGACCGAGTCTACGTGCGGCTTTTCCTGGCACTCTCGACGCATGGGGTTCAACCACAACGACCACTACCACCCGCTGCTGCTCGACCAGCTGCCTCCCGGCCCCGGCGTGGCGCTGGACGTGGGCTGCGGCGGCGGGCGGTTCGCGCGGCGGCTCGCGGCGACCGGGATGCACGTCGAGGCGATCGACCGGTCCGGCCCGATGATCGAGCTCGCCAGTGCCGCCGGTTCCCCGGGGCCCGGCACGATTTCCTACCGGCAGGCCGACGTGGTCGCCGAAAAGCTGCCGGAGGCGGCGTACGACTTCATCTCCTGCCTCGCGTCGCTCCACCATGTGCCGTTCGACACGGTCACGAAGCTGCGTGACGCGCTGGTCCCGGGCGGTGTGCTGGCCGTGCTCGGCCTCGGCAGGCCCAGCACGTTCGCCGACTACGCGCGGGCCCTCGTGGCCTCCCCGGTCAACGCCGTGGCCAGAGTGATCGTGTACGCGGGCGACCGGCTGAACGGCGGGGTCGATCCGCTGCCGACGGCGCCGATCGCGGAGACCTTCCCGCCGATGAACCGGATCCGGCGCGACGCGGCCCGGCTGCTGCCGGGGAGCAAGGTCCGGAACCTGCTCTTCTACCGCTATCTCCTCGTCTATCGCAGGCCCGAAGACGATCACCCGATGTGACACCCCAAGCGGGTGAAACCGGCGCTCGACCACCCGATCGGCGGCGCCGAGCAGGCCGGATCCGGTTCATTTTTGAGAGGCCATCCAGTCCGGAGATCGGGGTCCTCATGCGCTTCAGACGCGTCCTGTTCGCGGCCGTCTCGACCGTCGTCCTGCTGATCGCCTCCACCACGGCGGCCACCGCCGCCACGCGGTCCTACCGGAATTACGTCGCGCTGGGTGATTCCTACACCTCCGGACCGCTCATCCCGCTCCCCCGCCTCGACCCCCTCTTCTGCGGTAAGTCGACGCAGAACTATCCGTCGATCCTCGCCTCGGCACTGCGGGTCCGCTCCTTCACCGACATCAGCTGCGGCGGCGCCGACACCACCAACATGACGCAACGGCAGAGCGTGACCCTCGGCAGCAACCCGCCCCAGTTCAGCGCCCTGCGCGCGAACACCGACCTGGTCACGGTCGGGATCGGCGGCAACGACTACGGCGTCTTCGGCACGCTGGTCGGCACTTGCCCCACTCTGCGCGCGAGCGATCCCGCGGGGAACCCGTGCCAGGACAGGTTCACCGTCGGCGGTGTCGACACCATCAAGGCCAAGATCGCCGACACCGGCAAGAACGTCGAGAAGGTGCTGGCCGGGATCCACGCCCGCTCGCCGCGCGCCGACGTGCTCGTCGTCGGCTACCCGCGGATCGCGCCGGAACGCGGCTACTGCCCGAAGATCCTGCCCTTCGCCGAGGGCGACTACGCCTGGCTCAACGACGTCGAGAAGGCGTTGAACTCAACGATCGAGAAGGCCGTCGCGGCCGACGGCAAGGCGACCTTCGTGGACACGTTCGGTCCGTCCGCCGGGCACGACGCCTGCGCGCCGAACGGCGCGGCGTGGATCAACGGGCAGCACACGAAGCTGCTCGCCGCGGCGGCTTACCACCCGTATCGCACCGGGATGGCGGGGGTGGCCGGAGTGGTCCTCCGTCACCTCCGCTGAATGCAAGGAAAGGTCCTTTCCTCGCAAATTTTGCAAGGAAAGGACCTTTCATAGCGCTCGTCAGGAGGCGGGGAGGGCGGCCAACCGGGCGTTGATGCGCTCGATGTCCGCGACCGCGGTCTCCTTGCGGGCCCGGATCTTGCCGATCACCGGCTCCGGCGCCTTGTCGATGAAGGCCTGGTTGCCGAGCTTGGCCTCGGCCTGCGCCAGTTCCTTCTCCGCCGCGCCGAGGTCCTTCTGCAGGCGCTTGCGCTCGGCGGCGACGTCGATCGTGCCGGACAGGTCCAGTTCGACGGTGACGACACCGGCCGACAGCCCGACCTCGAGCGACGCGCTCGGCGCGAAGCCGTCTTCGGGCCGCGTGAGCCGGACCAGCGAGCGGATGGGCTCGTCGTGCCCGGTGATCTCGGCGAACCCGTCGCCGGACAGCCGCGCGGCCACCTTCTGGCTGGGCTTGAGGCCCTGGTCCGCGCGGAAGCGGCGGACCTCGGTGACCAGCTTCCGCACGTCCGCGATCCGCTTGTCCGCCACGGGATCGGCGTACGAGGCGTCGGCCACCGGCCACGGGGCGATCACCAGCGACTCGCGGCCGGTCAGCGCCGTCCACAGCTTCTCGGTGATGAACGGGATGAACGGGTGCAGCAGCTTCAGCACCGTGTCGAACACGTGCCCCAGCACCGCGCGCGTCGCCGTCACGCGGGCCTCGTCGCCCTGGAAGACCTGGACCTTCGACAGCTCCAGGTACCAGTCGCACAGCTCCGTCCAGGTGAACTGGTAGAGCGTGTCGGTGGCCTTCGCGAACTGGTAGTCCGCCAGGTACCCGGTGACGTCGTCGACGACGTTGCCGAGCCTGCCGAGGATCCAGCGGTCGGCCTCGGTGAGTTCGGTGGCCGGGGGCAGCGGGGCGTTCGCGTCCGCGCCGTTCATCATCGCGAACTTGGTGGCGTTCCAGAGCTTCGTGGTGAAGTTCCGGGAGCCCGCGACCCACTCCTCGCCGATCGGCACGTCGGTGCCCGGGTTGGCGCCCCGCGTGAGGGTGAAGCGCAGCGCGTCGGTGCCGTACTTGTCCATCCATTCGATGGGGTCGACACCGTTGCCCGCGGTCTTCGACATCTTCTTGCCGAACTGGTCGCGGACCATGCCGTGCAGCGCGATGGTCTTGAACGGCGCCTCGCCGGTGGCGTAGAGGCCGAACATCATCATCCGGACGACCCAGAAGAACAGGATGTCGTAGCCGGTGACCAGCACCGACGTCGGATAGAACTTGTTCAGGTCCGGGGTCTTCTCCGGCCAGCCGAGAGTGGAGAACGGCCACAGGCCCGACGAGAACCAGGTGTCGAGGACGTCCGGGTCCTGGGTCCAGCCCTCGCCCGAAGGCGGCTCCTCGTCCGGTCCGACGCAGACGACCTCGTCGTTCGGGCCGTACCAGACCGGGATGCGGTGGCCCCACCACAGCTGGCGCGAGATGCACCAGTCGTGCAGGTTGTCGACCCAGTCGAAGTAGCGCTTCTCCATCTCCGGCGGGTGGACGTTCACCCGGCCGTCGCGCACCGCGTCGCCGGCGGCCTTGGCGAGCGGGCCGACCTTGACGAACCACTGCAGCGAAAGCCGCGGCTCGATCGGCTCCTTCGACCGCTCGGAATGCCCGACGCTGTGCAGGTACGGACGCTTCTCCGCGACGATGCGGCCCTGCTCGCGCAGCTTCTCCCGCACCGCGACACGGGCTTCGAAACGGTCCATGCCGTCGAACTGGGTACCGGTGCCGTCGATGCGGCCCTGCTCGTCCATGATCGTGATCATCGGCAGGTCGTGGCGCTGGCCGATCTCGAAGTCGTTCGGGTCGTGCGCGGGGGTCACCTTGACCGCGCCGGTGCCGAACTCCGGGTCGACGTGCTTGTCCGCGACGATCGGGATCTTGCGCCCGGTCAGCGGCAGCTCGACCTCGGTGCCGATAAGGTGGGTGTAGCGCTCGTCGTCCGGGTGGACCGCGACGGCGGTGTCGCCGAGCATCGTCTCCATCCGGGTGGTGGCCACGACGATCGCGTTCTCGCCGTCGCCGTAGCGCATCGAGACGAGTTCGCCCTCGACCTCTTCGTGTTTCACCTCGGCGTCGGACAGCACCGACCGCAGCTCCGGCGACCAGTTGACCAGCCGCTCGGCGCGGTAGATCAGGCCGTCGTCGTAGAGCTTCTTGAAGATCGTGTTGACGGCTTTGGACAGGCCGTCGTCCATGGTGAACCGCTCACGGGTCCAGTCCACGCCCTCGCCGAGGCGCTTCATCTGGGCGAGGATCTTGCCGCCGTGCTCGTTCTTCCACTGCCAGACGCGCTCCACGAAGGCCTCACGGCCGAGCTCGCGGCGGCTGGTGCCCTCGGCGCGGAGCTGCTTCTCGACCAGCGCGTGGACCGCGATGCTCGCGTGGTCCATGCCCGGCAGGTACAGCGTCTCGTCGCCGAGCATGCGGTGGTAGCGGGTGATGGCGTCGATCAGGGTGTGCTCGAACGCGTGCCCGATGTGCAGCGAACCGGTCACGTTCGGGGGCGGGATGACTACCGTGAACGGCGGCTTGTCCGACGTGGGGTCGGCCGTGAAGTAGCCGGCGTCTACCCAACGCTGGTAGAGCGAGGCTTCTTCGTCGGCCGGGTTCCAGGTACCCGGAAGGTCGGTCTGCTGCTGCTGGGCGTTCTC
Organism: Amycolatopsis sp. NPDC043885; assembly: GCF_056435685.1. Lineage (NCBI taxonomy): Bacteria > Bacillati > Actinomycetota > Actinomycetes > Pseudonocardiales > Pseudonocardiaceae > Amycolatopsis > Amycolatopsis sp. NPDC043885. Next base: position 144,759 of record NZ_JBWKEA010000009.1, on the reverse strand, counting down.
GGTCACAGTTGACAAGTCTACGAACCCCCTCTATCGACTTCCTCACCGGCCGTAACGCCCGCCGCTCCCAGCCGATGAGGGGATGTCGTGACGCACTGGGGAGGGGCGGGCTCTTGGAAGACCGGCGGCTGGAGACGCATCCGGATCTGATGGATCCGGATTGGCGCGAGCACGCGGAAGTGGACGCCTGGCTCGGCGCGAAGAGGGACCTCAAGAAGCGGCGGAAACAGTCGTCGCGCCGCGGTTTCCGGGTGTCCGGCGGTCCCGTCCTCGTCCTGGCGCTGATCGCGCTCGTAGTCGCGGCGGTCGTCGTGCACCGGGTACAGGGCCGCGGCGTCAACGACGTCCCCGGCTTCGGGCAGCCTCCGAAGGCTGTCCCAGTGTCCGGCGGGGTCGACCTGAACCGGCCTTATGACCGCACCCCAGCCGCGTACTGGCGTGAAGGCATCGACGGGATCATCGTGCCGCCGGGGCGGGCCGTCGGCGATTTCACCGCCAGGGAGGTCGACGCGGCACACCGGACCGTGACGGAGGCCATCGCGGCGGCCCGGCTGGGTTCCAGGGCACTGCAGTACGCGGACGGCTCGGAACTGCTCCGTTTGCTGACCCCGAACGAACGCGTCCGGCTCGAACCGGCGCTCACCAGCGCGCTCACCGTCGAAAAGGGCAAGTACCTCACCCTCATCGGCCCGAACCGCCTGCTGCAGGTGAGCCCGCGCATGACCGGCTTCCTGACGGCGAAGCCCGGCGAGAAGGGCGAACTGGTCGTTCACGCGAGCTACACGACCGCGTACGCCTTCGACGCGCATCCGGGCGAGGCCCGGTCGCCGTCGGACATCGTCCCGTTCGTCCGCGACGAACAGGACTACGTGATCCGCAAGGCGCCGCCGTTCGCCCAAGCCGACGCCGGGCTCAGTTTCGGCGAAGGCGCGCGCTATCACTCGAACATGGCGTGCGACGCGTCCAAGGCCGGCCTCCTCGCACCCCAGTACGCTGACAAGAGCAAACCCGTCGACGGAGCGCCCGTGGTCGACGAAGTGGACACCTACGACCCGACGAAACCCCTCCCATCGACGGGTAACTGCGGGTAGCGGCCGACACGGGGGAAGAGGACGAGATGGACGAAGAGGACCGGCGGATCGAGACCCACCCGGACCTGGTCGACCCGAACTGGCAGAAGCACGCAGAGCTGGACGCCTGGCTGGGTGCGAAGAAGGAGCTCAAGAAGAAGCGCCGCAAGCAGCGCAAGGCGGCCGCGGCCTCCGGTGGCGGCTACTCCGCGCCGGGGACGAGCCGGTGGCCGGGCATCGCCGCGATCGTCGGCCTGATCGTGCTGGTCGTGGCCGCGGTAACGGTGAACGCGGTGCAGGAGCGCGGCGTCAACGAGACACCGTGGTTCCCGCTGGACGAATCGCAGATCACCCGGCTCGCCACCGACGCCTGACCCCTCGGTCGCGCGCGGGAGCGGCAAGGCGCACGATGGGGTCATGACCCGCGAAGCACCCGCGAACGACGTTGACGAGACACAGCTCGAGGTCGGGAAACCGAAGAGCTGGGCGGCCGGGATCCCCGGGGTCGCCGTCTCCCTGATGCGCGGCATGGAACAGATGGGCGCCGCGCGCACGGTGAAGACGCTGCGCCTGCTGAACCAGCGCGACGGCTTCGACTGTCCCGGTTGCGCCTGGCCGGAGCCGCGCGAGGTCGACGGCGAGCACCGCAAACTCGCGGAGTTCTGCGAGAACGGTGCGAAGGCCGTCGCCGAGGAGGCGACGAAGCGCCGCGTCGGCCGCGAGTTCTTCGCCGCGCACTCCATTCAGGAACTGGCCGGGAAGACGGACTACTGGCTCGGCCAGCAGGGCCGCATCACCGAGCCGTTCGTGCTGCGCGAAGGCGCGACGCATTACGAGCCGATCTCCTGGGACGACGCGTTCACGCTGGTCGCGGACGAGCTTCGCGCGCTGCAGGACCCGAACGAGGCGATCTTCTACACCTCCGGCCGCACCAGCAACGAGGCCGCGTTCCTCTACCAGCTGCTCGTGCGCTCCTTCGGCACCAACAACCTCCCCGACTGCTCCAACATGTGCCACGAGTCCTCTGGCGCGGCCCTCGCGGCCACGACCGGGATCGGCAAGGGCTCGGTGTCGCTCGCCGACATCCACAAGGCGGACCTGATCGTGGTGGTCGGCCAGAACCCGGGCACCAACCATCCGCGCATGCTGTCCGCGCTGGAGGAGGCCAAGGGCAACGGCGCGAAGATCATGGCGGTCAACCCGCTGCCCGAAGCCGGTCTGATGCGGTTCAAGAACCCGCAGAACGTCCGCGGCGTGGTCGGCAAGGGCACCCCGCTGGCCGACGAGTTCGCGCAGATCCGGCTCGGCGGCGACCTCGCGCTGTTCCAGGCGATCGGTCATCTGCTGCTGAAGTGGGAAGAGGAGACTCCCGGCACGATCGTCGACCGCGCGTTCGTCGAGTCGTCCACCGAGGGGTTCGAGGACTACGCGAAGCATCTGCGGGAGATCGACTGGACCGAGGTCGGCGCCGCGACCGGGCTGCCGCGGGAGCAGATCGAGCGGCTGGCACGGATGATCGCGACGTCGAAGCGGACCATCTACTGCTGGGCGATGGGCCTGACCCAGCACAAGCACGCGGTGCAGACGATCTCCGAGATCGCGAACCTGGCGCTGGTGCGCGGCATGATCGGCGAACCGGGCGCGGGCCTGTGCCCGGTGCGCGGACACTCCAACGTCCAGGGCGACCGGACGATGGGCATCTGGGAGAAGATGCCCGAGTCCTTTATGGACAGTCTTGACGCCGAGTTCGGCATCAAGGTGCCGCGGGAGCACGGCCACGACACCGTCGCCGCGATCCGCGCGATGCGGGACGGCAAGGGCAAGGTCTTCTTCGCCGTCGGCGGCAACTTCGCGTCCGCCACCCCGGACACGGAGCTGACCGAGAAGGCGCTCAAGTCGTGCTCCCTGACCGCGCACGTGTCGACGAAGCTCAATCGCTCGCACGTCGTCCCGGGCAAGACCGCGTTGATCCTGCCCACCCTCGGCCGCACGGAACGCGATGTCCAGGCCGGCGGCGAGCAGTTCGTCACCGTCGAGGACTCGATGTCGCAGGTGCACACCTCACGCGGCAGGCTGGCCCCGGCCAGTGAGCACCTGCTCTCCGAAGTCGCGATCATCTGTCATCTCGCGGAAGCCCTGCTCGGTGCCGGGCACGCGGTGCCGTGGCGGGACTTCCACGCCGACTACGACCTCATCCGCGACCGGATCGCCCGCGTCGTCCCCGGCTGCCATGACTACAACGCCCGGGTGCGCGAGCCCGACGGGTTCGTCCTCCCGCACGCGCCGCGCGATTCCCGGCAGTTCAACGGAACCGCGAACGGCAAGGCGAACTTCACCGTCTCCGAACTCGAATACCCCGAGGTGCCCGAAGGCAGGCTGCTGCTGCAGACGATGCGCAGCCACGACCAGTACAACACCACCATCTACGGCCTTTCCGACCGCTACCGCGGCATCGAGGACGCGCGGCGCGTGGTGCTCGTGAACCCCGAGGACCTGGTCTCGCTCGGGCTCGCCGACGGCGCGATGGTCGACCTGGTCTCGGAATGGCGGGACGGCGACCGCCGGGCCCCGCGGTTCCGGGTGGTCTCCTATCCGACGGCGAAGGGCTGCGCGGCGGCGTACTTCCCCGAGGCGAACGCGTTGGTGCCGCTGGATTCGGTGGCGGACAAGTCGAACACCCCGGTGTCGAAGGCGATCGTGGTGCGGCTGGAGCCGGTGACCGCACCTTAGGCTGCCCGGTCGGCGGTGTCGGGCGGGCTTGGCCGGGGTCCACCGTGAAGTGGCCAACCCACTTCGCGGAAAGGCCTCGCGCCGCCGGAGATCCTGTCGTTCGCGCGGCAAATCGATCTCGAGTGCTACGCCCTGCGCGTCCTCGGCATCCCACCATCCCGTTCCCGCTGACGCTGGGCCATCTCAATCCGGTGCCGGCCGACCGGCCGAAGGTGGACGTCAGCACCGAACCGTCCAGGTGGGCCTTCCGGTGGCGAAGAACGGCAAGGTCCCGCCGGGGGAATGAGCTCGCTCAGTTGATGCACCCGGTGTCGTCGGAGGTGATGGGCTCGTCGGTCCGGACCCCGGCCGCCCCGCCACCCGAAGACACGCCCGGTCCCTTGTAGACCTGGCCGAGGACGACCTGGACATGGCCCGCCGGAACGGAATCGGCCTTCTGGGTTTCCAGCCCGCCGAGCAGCTTCGCGATCTCCGTGGCGGGCCCGGACGCGTCGCTGAACCGGACGACGGAGGTCCGTCGTCCGGTGTCGGCCGTCGCCTCGCCCTTGCCGAATCCCTTCTCCGCCAGGAGATCCGAGACGCGAGCGGCCAGGCCGTCCTTGCCGCTCGCGTTGACGACGTCGACCTTGGGGCCGGCGGGCGCCTGCGACGTCGTGGGCTGGGCACCGATCAGGGACGCGGCGAAGGCCCGCACCTGGGCGGGGTCCACCTGCACGGCGGTCGCGGTCGGTTGCCTGGGGTTGTAGCGGTAGTCGGGGTTGACCACGGGAATCGTGTCGAAGGCGATGCCGCCGCCGGTGACGCCTCGCATCTGCCGGACGAAGTCGAGCAGGTCCCACGAGCCGTCGAGCACGACCGAACGTTTCACCGCGTCGATCAGTTCGGAGAGACGGGCCGGGTTGGCGAGCGTCCCGGCGGAGAGCACCTGCTTCGCCAGCCCGGCGAGGAACACCTGCTGACGGCGGACGCGGTCGAGGTCGCTGCGGGGCAGATCCTCGCGCTGGCGGACGAAGGCGAGCGCGTCAGCGCCCTGGATCGTCTGCTTGCCCGCCTTGAAGTTCGCACCGGACTTGATGTCCTTGGTGTCCCGCTTCAGGCACACCTCGACGCCGCCGACGGCCTTGCTGATGTCGTAGAAACTCTGCAGGTTGACCTCGGCGAAGTGATCGATCTTGACTCCGGTGAGGTCCTCGACCGCCTTCAAGGTCGCCTTCCGCGCGGCCGTGATCGCCACCTTGTCGATCTCCGCCTTGTCGGTCTTGCCCGCCTCGCGCTGCGCACTCGCCGAGGCGAACTTGGCGTGACCGAAGATCCCGTTGATCTTGGTCTTGTCCTTCGTCCCCGGCTCCGCGACCCAAGAGTCGCGCGGGATGGAGAAGGCCTTCACCGCCTTCTGGCCGTTGGGGATGCGGAGCACGATGAGCGTGTCGGTCAGGTCGTCGCCGTTCGCACCCACGCGCAGTTCACGCAGCATCTCCGGGGACAGCGGGTTGCCGTGCTCGTCGGTCCGCGAATCGCGCCCGACCAGCAGGATGTCCAGCGAACCGTCGGCGGGCTGTTCCCCCGGGTCCGGCGCTTCGATCACGTCTTCGCGGGTCACGCCGTCCAGCGACTCCAGCGTCGTGTATCCGTACGCGGTCCCGCCGAACACCGCCACCGCGAGCGCGGCGATCAGGACCTTCCCCAGCTTGTGCACGTTCCTTGGACGCGCGGGAGGCCGTCAGTGCTGCATGAGTGATCCAGTTCACATCCGCAGATGCGACGCGCCGTTCAGGTCGAGGATCGCGCCGGACGCCCACGTGGCCTCGGCGGAAGCGAGGTAGACCACCGCCGCCGCGACCTCCTCCGGCGTGCCGACCCGGCCGAACGGGCTCTCGCCGCTCGCGCCTTCGACCTTCGCCGCGACCCGGTCCGTCGCGGTGAAACCGGGCGCGACCGAGGTCACCGCGATCCCGTGCGGGGCGAGGGCGACGGCGAGCGACTGCCCGAGCGAGTGCAGCGCGGCCTTGCTCGCGCCGTACGCCGGGAACTCGGGCTCGCCCTTGAAGGCGCCCCGCGAGCCGATGTTGACCACCCTGCCTGCCTCTGCGCGCTCGATCATGTGCCGGGTCACGCAGTAGGTCACGTTCGCGGTGCCGAGCACGTTGACGTCGAGCATCCGCCGCCAGGCCCGCTGCCAGTCCTCATAGGACACTTCCGCGAGGGGATGGGCGACCGCCGCGGACGGCGCGAAGGCGGCGTTGTTCACCAGGACATCGACGCCGTCCACCAGCGCCTCCGCCTCGTCGGCGACCCGCTGCGCCACTTCGGGATCCGAGAGGTCGCCCTGGACCAGCCCGTGGCCGGAACCGCGCAGCTCGCCGAGGGTCCGCTCGGCGTCCTCCCGCTTCGAGGCGTAGTGGACGGCGACTCGGTCGCCCTTTTCCGCGAAGGCCCGCGCGATCGCCCGGCCGATACCGCGCGACGCCCCGGTCACCAGAACTCCCACGAGCAGACCTTAGCCGCCGAAGAGCTGGACGACCTTCCGGAACAGTTCGTAGACGCCGTAGGCGAACGGAACCGCGACCCACAGCCAGGCGAAGACCATCAGTCCGGTGCGGCGGCGTTCGGGGGCCTGTCCGGTCATCGGGCCTCACTCCTCGCGGGCTCGCCGGACGACGCCGGCTCGTGGTACTTCGGCTTGACCGGGCGCACCAGTTCGTTGGCCACGAAGCCGACGACCAGCAGGCCGATCATGATGAACAGCGACGTCGTGTAGAGGTCGGGGCCGACCTTGCCCGCCGCCTTCTGGCTGTCGGAGATGGCGTTGACGATGAGCGGCCCGAGCACCCCCGCCATCGACCACGCGGTCAGCAGCCTGCCGTGGATCGCGCCCACCTGGTAGGTGCCGAAGAGGTCCTTCAGGTACGCGGGCACGGTCGCGAAGCCGCCGCCGTAGAACGACAGGATCAGCATGGCGCACAGGACGAACACGAGCTTCGACGCGTTGGTGGTCAGCGCGATCACCAGGTACAGCAGCGCGCCGGCACCGAGGTAGAGCCGGTAGATGTTCTTGCGCCCCACCAGATCCGAAGTGGACGACCAGACGAACCGGCCGAGCATGTTGGTCAGCGAGAGCAACGCGACGAACCCGGCCGCGGCGGCGGTGCCGACCGGTGTCGAGGTCTCGCGGAAGAAGTCCGCGATCATCGGCGACGCCTTCTCCAGGATGCCGATGCCCGCGGTCACGTTGAAGCACAGGACCACCCAGAGCAGCCAGAACTGCGGTGTCCTGAGGGCGTTGCGCGCCGACACGTTCGCGGTGGTGATCATCGCGTTGCCGTGGTCGGTCTTCGGTTCCCAGCCGGACGGCTTCCAGCCGTCGGCGGGAACCCGGACCAGCAGGATGCCGAGGGTCATGAAGACCGCGTAGACCAGGCCGTGCACGAGGAAGGCCGTCGCGACGGTTCCGACCGACCACGGCGCCGCGCCCAGCATCTGCGAGGACCACGGAGAGGCGATCAGCGCACCACCGCCGAAGCCCATGATCGCGATCCCGGTCGCCATCCCCGGCCGGTCCGGGAACCATTTGATCAGCGTCGACACCGGCGAGATGTAGCCGATGCCGAGCCCGATTCCGCCGATCCCGCCCCAGCCGAGGACGACGAGCCAATACTGCGATGTCGCCACGCCGAGCGCGGAAAGCAGGAAACCCGAGCTGAAACAGACCATCGAGACGAACATCGCCCAGCGCGGCCCGTTGCGTTCGACCAGCGTCCCGCCGAACGCGGCCGACAGCCCGAGCATCACGATGCCGAGCTGGAACGGCAGAGCGCTTTCCGTTCCGCTGAGCCCGAGGGTCTTCTCCAACGGCGGTTTGAAGACGCTCCACGCGTACGCCTGCCCGATCGACAAGTGGACGGCCAGCGCGGCGGGCGGCACCAGCCAGCGGCTCCAGCCCGGCGATGCGACGATGCGGGAACGGTCCAGGAAGCCGACAGCCATCCGGCGCCTCCGTACTCTGAGGATGTGCACTGGGAATGTATTACTTAATTCCCGACGTTGCAGTACTCAAGTGTCGAACAATCGGTCAGAAGGGTGGACAAGTGGGCAGGGTGACGGTGCGGCGTCCGGTGCGGAAGATCTCCGCGGCGAAGGACGTACGGCGGCCCGACGTGCTCGCGGCCGAAGAACCGCTGGAGATCCGCGTCGGCGGCAAGGCACTCGCGGTCACCATGCGGACACCCGGCAACGACGTGGAACTGGCGCACGGGTTCCTGCTGTCGGAGGGCGTGCTCACCTCGCGCGAGGACGTCGCGGTCGCGCGGTACTGCGACGGCGTCGACGACCAGGGCCGCAACACCTACAACGTCTTGGACATCGCGCTGGCCGATGGGGTGGCTCCGCCGGAGACGGGCGTCGAGCGGAACTTCTACACCACGTCCTCGTGCGGCGTCTGCGGCAAGGCCGCGCTCGACGCGGTGAAACTGAAGAGCCGGTTTTCGCCGGAGAAGTCCGAGTTCGCGGTGAGCACCGGAGTGCTGTCGAAACTCCCGGACACGCTTCGCGCACACCAAAAGGTCTTCTCCAGCACCGGCGGGCTGCACGCGGCCGCCCTGTTCGACGGTGACGGGAACCTCGCCGTCGTCCGCGAAGACGTCGGCAGGCACAACGCCGTCGACAAGGTCCTCGGCTGGGCGCTGCAGGAGAGCCGGATCCCCGCGTCGGACGTCGGACTGCTGGTGTCCGGCCGCGCCTCGTTCGAACTGGTGCAGAAGGCCGCCATGGCCGGGATCGGCCTGCTGGCGGCGGTTTCCGCGCCGTCGTCGCTGGCCGCGGAACTGGCCGACGAGAACGGCATGACCCTCATCGGTTTCCTGCGTGGCGACAGCATGAACCTCTACAGCGGCGAACAGCGGGTGCTCGGCCTCGTGAGTGGTAACGACGGTTAGAGAGGGGAAGGTCAAATGTGGCGTGCTGCGCGCTGGAGGCCCGGCCTGCCGGACTGATCGCGACCCCACTGTCTACAAAGGACACAAAAACACCCCGCGTGCCCGATTTGGGCGCTTTGTGCGGGAGTCGTGAGTGGCGATTCGGGTTCTAACCGTCTTTACCACTCACGACCCCGGCAAGAAGCGGACATCATGACATCAATCGGGCGCGCAATCGGCGTGAAGCCGCCCAGGTGGACACGTCACGCCGGAGCCGGCCGGCAAGCCAGTCCGGAACCCTGTTGTCCAGCGCGGCGATTTCATCACGAAGTCGGCGAAGACGGCCCGCGTGACAGGGAGTCGATCACGCCACGTTTGCCCTTCCCCCCGTTAGAACCGTCCTTACCACTCACGAGGACCTTTACTCGGAGGCGACCCAGTTGCCGTGGAAGCCGTTCGGGACCCGGTCCGGCAGGTGCACGGCACCGACGGTCTCCAGGGTCCCCGCGTCCAAAATGGTCAGCTCGCTCTTCTGCGTCGCGGCGTCGTAGACGAAGCCCATCAGCACGCCCTCGTCCTCCCCTGCGTCCACAGAGGACGGAACGAAGACGAACTCCCCCACCTGGCTGCCCGCACCGAATTCCCTCGAAGCGACCGAACGGTTCCACAGGTCGTGCTTGAGCAGTGCACCGGAGGACGCCGATCCGTCCCTTGTGGACACCGAGTAGCCGTAGCGGTGCCGCCGTCCCACCAAACGCTCGTCGACACGCGGGAACTCCTGCCCCTGGTCGTCGAGGCGTTCTTCGACGACCTTGCCGACGGTCAGGTCGATGGTCCAGCGATCCAGGGTCGGCGGGCCCTCTGCGGGTCCGAGCAGTTCCGTGTCGAACATCTTCGGGTGCCGGACGACGTCCAGCACGATGTCGTCGCCGTCGTCGTAGGCGTTCATCGGGTGGAAGACGTAGCACGGCTCGATCTCGAACCAGCGGACGTCGCCGTTGCCGCCGTCGCGCGGCATGACCCCGATCCGCGCCGGGTACCTCGGGTTCCAGCGGTACGGCAGGCCCGCGTTGCCCGAGATCCGCTGACGCAGCTTCGCCCCGAAGGGATCCGGCACCTTCACCTTGCCCACCAACGCGGACATCACGAGCCGCGCGGGCGCGCGCAGGACCGACGGCACGGACGCGGCGACGGCCTGGTCACTGTCGAAGGTGACCGGGAGGTCGTAGAAGACCACGTGCTTCTCGGTCAGGGAGAAGTCGTGCATCATCGGCGAGCCGGCGACCTCGATGTCGACCGTGCGGCGCGCACGGCCTTGCGCGTCGATCACCGAGTACTGGACCTTGTTGCCCGAACCGAAGAAGTACGACACGGCGTGCAGTTCGCCGGTCTCCGGATCACGCTTCGGATGGGCGGTGTAGCCGCCCGGCAGCGTGCCGTCGAAGTCGCAGGCACCGACGGTGTCGAGTTCGTCGGTCAGTTCGAAGCTGGTCGCGCCGCCTTCGATCAGCGCGAGGGTCTTACCCGCATGGCCGATCACGTTCGTGTTGGCCCCCAGGGACGCGGTCACACCGCCGCCCCAGCTCTCGCCAAGCTCCCCGGACAGCCGCGGATTGCGCACCCAGCGGTTGCGGTACCACTCGGCGCGGCCGTCCCGCAGCCGGACGCCGTGCACCATGCCGTCGCCCATGAACCAGTGGTAGGTCGCCGGGTCCACTTCGGACAGCGGGTTCGGCCCGTTCCTCAGATAGCGCCCGTCCAGGTACTCCGGGACATGCCCGGTGACGCGCAGTTCGGTGATCGTGTGCTCACGGCTGACCGGGGCGAAGTTGCCTTCGAGGAACTTGTTGCCCATAACTGGCCCCCTAGCGCTGGAATAACGATGTTATATACTCGTTTATAACAGGGTTATGAGACACTGGCAAGCATGGCACCGAAACCCTCCGCCGCCGAGGTCAAGGCCAAGCTGATCGAGGCGGCGATCCGGCTGCTCTCGGACGGCGGCCCCGAGGCGCTCCAGGCCCGCAAGCTGGCGGCCGAGATCGGCGCGTCGACCATGGCCGTGTACACCCATTTCGGCGGGATGGGCGCGCTGGTGGACGAGGTCGCGCGCGAGGGGTTCCGGCGGCTGTCGGCGAATCTGGGCGAAGTCGGGGAAACCGACGACCCGGTGGCCGACATCCTCACCCTGGCGCTGGCGTACCGGCGGACCGTGGTGGACAACCCGCAGCTCTACGCGGTGGCCTTCGGCCAGAGCCAGCCCAGCGGGCAAAAGGCGGCGCTGGGCGACATGACCAAAGAGGAGACCCGCCAGAACGCCAGCGAAGAGGGCATCGAGGCGTTCGGCTTCCTCGTCCGCGCGGCGAAGCGGGTGACCGACACGGGCCGGTTCCGCCCGGCCCCGGAGTTCGCGGTCGCCGCCCAGCTCTGGAGCGCCGTGCACGGCTACATCACGCTGGAGGTCGCCGGCCACTTCGGCGACGGCGACAATGGTGTGGACCACATCCTGATTCCCCTGGCCACCGCCCTCGGCGTGGGTCTCGGCGACACTTACGAGGCCGCGACGCGGTCCGCGCGGATCTCGATCGAGGCCTGGCGCGCGAAAGAGGGAAACATCGGCACCTGATCCGGCGATACCCCGGTCACAGGTCGGTGAATCGTGCAACCTTCGAGCGGAAACGCTCGTCTGACCTGGTGGAAGCTCACGGGGGAACGGGGATCGGTGATCGAGGACGACCAGGGGCACACGACGCTGCCGGGGGTGGACGGCGCCCGCCGGTGGCTGAGCCGTCGTTCCGTGCTGATCGCCGGCGCCTCCGGTCTCGGAGTCGCCGGGCTCGCGGCCGGAACGGCCACCGGAGCCCTCCCGTTCAGCGAAGCGCTCCAGCGGGCACTCGGCGTCGCGTCGCCGACGCCGGCCACCCAGCTGGGCAAGCCCCGCGTCGAACGCGTCTACTCCGAAGCCCGCGGCCGCGAGGTCGATCTCGTGCTCATGCTGCCGACCAAGGCACCGCCCAAGGGCCTGCCGATGTCGCTGATGCTGCACGGTCTCCACGGCACCGCCCGCCACGCGGCCCCGACCGGGCTGCTCAAGCAGCTCAGCAGCGACGTCGCGCGCAAGGCGGTCCCCCCGTTCGGCTTCGTCGCCGTCGACGGCGGTGACCACTACTGGCACGAGAACCAGCCCGGTGACAACCCGATGGCGATGCTGCTCGAAGAGGTCCCTCGCTGGCTGGCCGCACGCGGCCTCGGCGGCCGGGACGGGCAGCCATTCGCCGCCACCGGGCTTTCGATGGGTGGCTTCGGCGCGCTGCTGTACACCCGGCGCCGCCTGGAACGCCGTCGTCCGCCCGCCGCGGTCGCGGCGCTCGCGCCCGCGCTGATCACGTCGTGGGCCGAGATGAGCAAACGGCGCGCGTTCCGTGACGCCGCCGACTGGGGCTCACTGGATCCGTTGCGCCACATCGATGTCACCAAGAGTGTGCCGACCGGCATCTGGTGCGGGACCGAGGACCCGTTCATCGGCGGGGTGCGGAAGTTCATCTCCGAAGCGCGTCCCGTGGTCGCGCACACCGCGCGCGGCAAGCACGGCGACACCTTCAACCGCACGGTCGTGCCGAGCCTGATCGCGTTCCTCGGCAAGCACGTCCCGAAGCACGCCTGAATTCAGACGCGGAAGTAGATCCTGGTCACGGTCGACCCCGGTCTGAGGTACTGCCTGACCAGGTCGGCGACCTGGTTCACCAGCACCAGGCCACGTCCGCCGAGCTGTCCCGGCGAAGCGGGACGACGGCCGGCCAGCGGATCGCTCAAGGTGCCTTCGTCGATGACCTCGCAGAGCACGTGGCCCTCGTCCCGCCAGACACGGACGACACCGTGGCCCGAACCGTGCAGCACGCTGTTGGCGGACAGTTCCGCCACGGCGAGCACGAGATCCTCCACCCGGTCCTGGGCGAGCCCGCTCTCTTCGGCCCTGGTCTGCGCGAACCTGCGCACCGCGGCGAGCCTGCCGAGGTCGAAGCGGAACGCGTCGGCCGACCGCGGCTCGGGCAGCGGCAGGTTGTACTTCTCGACGACCGCGTCGGGCGCGTAGCCCGCGCTCGGGCGATCTCCGCCGGCACCGGACAGGGTCGGATGGGTCCGCTCGGCGTCGGCGAGGACGTCGTCTTCGAGCCGCGTCCGGTCGTAGGGGCACAGGATGCTGAGGTCGCGGTCACCGAAGGCGAAGTTGATCAGCGCTTCGTGCTGCGCGCACGCCGGGTACTCGACGGCCGAGCGGCCCGCCCAGATCGGCTCGCCGATGATCCGGACCGGCCCCGGCCGGTTGTCCGCGAACGCGAGCAGCACACAGGGAAGGATGCGGCCCGGATTCCGGCCCGCTTCGCTCATGTCGATGAGTTCGACCTCGGCGGCGGAATCCCCCAACGCCCTTTCGATCAGGGCCAGGTTCCTGCCCGGCACGGCCACCGCGACAGGCTCGTCGTGCTTCAAGCCCTCCAGGATGTACGGAATCGTACCGTCCAGGTACTCGGAGTCACCGGAGTAGAGCAGGCCCACATGAGAGAAGGGACCCGCAGTGACTGTCACAGAGTCGTCTTACCCCGTTCGGGGAGTTCTGAAACCCTGCTAACGGAGGGAGATCGAAAAAGAGTGCCAGGCCCGATCAGCCGAGCCAGCGTCCCGCCATCGAGATCAACCAGAATCCGGCGAGCGTCGCACCGGTGAACAGGCCGGTCCAGGCGACAAGCGACTGGTTCGCCTCCGCGCTCCGCGCCGCCTTGACGCGGATCAGCGCGTACGCCGAAACGGCGAAGAACGGCAGCGGGATCAGGGGCAGCGGCGAGAGGCGCACGACACCGGCCACCAGGCAGGTCGCCACCAGCACGCCCAGCGCGATCGTCAGCGCGCGCGGGATCCACGGATGCCCGCGGTAGGCCCCGACGACGATGCGTTCGGTGAGCTCGACGAGTCCCCTGACCTCGCGCGGACTCGCGGCTGCCAGCTCGGGAGCCTCGTTCTCGTCCTTCGTGGGAGTCAGCGGCACCTTCGCATCCTATCCCGGTCCGGTCACCGGCCGGACCGGACCGGAGAAACCGACGCCCCGGCCGGAAGGATCCGGCCGGGGCGTCGGTGACGACAGCGTACTTTCAAAGATGCGTTCTCTAGGCGGACTTCTCGCCGCGCTCGCTGCTGCGACGGCGTGACGGCTGACGCGCCACGATCGTCGGGTTCACGTTCTCGCGGACGGTCTGCTCGGTGATGACGACCTTCGCGACGTCGTCGCGGCTGGGGATGTCGTACATGACCGGCTGCAGGACCTCTTCCATGATCGCGCGCAGGCCACGGGCGCCGGTGCCGCGGAGCACGGCCTGGTCGGCGATGGCCTCGAGCGCGGTCTTGGTGAACTCCAGCTCGACGTTGTCCATCTCGAAGAGCTTCTTGTACTGCTTCACCAGCGCGTTGCGCGGTGTGGTCAGGATGCTGACCAGCGAGTCCTTGTCGAGGTGGGTCACCGTCGCGACGACCGGGAGGCGGCCGATGAACTCCGGGATCAACCCGAACTTGATCAGGTCCTCCGGCATGGTGTCGGAGAAGATGTCGCTCTCGTCGATCTCGGCCTTGGTGCGGATCTCCGCGCCGAAACCGAGGCCGCGCTTGCCGACCCGCTCGTTGATGATCTTCTCCAGCCCGGCGAACGCGCCTGCCACGATGAACAGCACGTTCGTCGTGTCGATCTGGATGAACTCCTGGTGCGGGTGCTTGCGGCCGCCCTGCGGCGGCACCGACGCGGTGGTGCCCTCGAGGATCTTCAGCAGCGCCTGCTGCACACCCTCGCCGGACACGTCGCGGGTGATCGACGGGTTCTCCGACTTCCGGGCGATCTTGTCGACCTCGTCGATGTAGATGATGCCCGTCTCGGCGCGCTTGACGTCGTAATCCGCCGCCTGGATCAGCTTGAGCAGGATGTTCTCGACGTCCTCGCCCACGTACCCGGCTTCGGTGAGCGCCGTGGCGTCCGCGATCGCGAACGGGACGTTCAGCATCTTCGCGAGGGTCTGGGCCAGATAGGTCTTGCCGCAGCCCGTCGGGCCCAGCATCAGGATGTTGGACTTCGCCAGTTCGACGGTCTCGTCCTTGGAATCCTTGGGCCCGGCCTTGTCGTCGGACTGCACACGCTTGTAGTGGTTGTACACCGCCACGGCCAGCGACCGCTTCGCGTCGTCCTGGCCGATGATGTACTGCTCGAGGAACTCGTGGATCTCGGCGGGTTTGGGCAGCTCGTCGAGCTTGACCTCACCGGCCTCGGCCAGTTCCTCTTCGATGATCTCGTTGCAGAGATCGATGCACTCATCGCAGATGTAGACCCCGGGGCCGGCAATGAGCTTCTTCACCTGCTTTTGGCTCTTGCCGCAGAAAGAACATTTCAGCAGGTCGCCGCCGTCACCGATCCGTGCCATGGCCGTTGACCTCGTCCCCTCCGGCGCGATATGCGCCTGACTGTCTTACCGCCCCGGTCACGGATGACCGCTCGGAGCCTCACACACTGCCACTGACGGTACCCGCCCGATGCCGTCGGCGGGAGAACCAACGCCACATCTGAGCACGCCAGAAGCTGACCATAGACCAGGGATCCGGTGCGTGTCGTCTCCCGACACGCACCGGTCCCCTCCCGCGATCAGCTGCTCGAAGCCTTGCGGTATTCGAGCACCTCGTCGACGATCCCGTACGCCTTGGCCTCGTCGGCCGTCAGGATCTTGTCGCGCTCGATGTCCTTCTTGACCTCGTCGGCGTCCTTGTTCGTGTGCTTCGCCAGGATGACCTCCATCTGGCGCCGCACCCGCTGGATCTCGTTGGCCTGGATCTCCAGGTCCGACACCTGGCCGTACGTGCCCTCGGTGGCGGGCTGGTGGATCAGCACACGCGAGTTCGGCAGGGTGAACCGCTTGCCGGGGGTACCGGCGGCCAGCAGCACCGCGGCGGCCGAAGCGGCCTGGCCGATGCACATGGTGACGATGTCGGGGCGGACGTACTGCATCGTGTCGTAGATCGCCATCAGCGCGGTGAAGGAGCCACCGGGCGAGTTGATCAGGATCATGATGTCGCGGTCCGGGTCCTCGTGCTCGAGGTGCAGCAGCTGGACCATGACGTCGTTCGCCGACGCGTCGTCGATCTGCACGCCGAGCATGATCTGGCGCTCTTCGTACAGCTTGTTGTACGGGTTCGATTCCTTGATGCCGTAGCTCGTGCGCTCGACGTACGAGGGCAGGACGTACCGCGACTGCGGCAGCTGGAGCCGCGACTGCATCCCGGGCACCTGCGACCCGTTCGGAAGCTGGAAGTCGTTCATTGAAATTCTCCTGTGTGCCGGGCGCGGATCAGCTGTTGGGAAGCGGGTTCTCACGAGTGAGGACCTGGTCCACGAAGCCGTAGTCCTTCGCCTCCTGCGCGGTGAACCAGCGGTCGCGGTCACCGTCCTTGACGATCTGCTCGACCGTCTGGCCGGTCTGCTCGGCGGTGATCCGGGCCAGCTCCTGCTTCCACTTGCCGAACACCTCGGCCTGGATGGCGATGTCGGAGGCCGTACCGCCGACCCCCGCGGAGGGCTGGTGCATGAGGATGCGCGCGTGCTGCAGCGCGTACCGCTTGCCGGGCGTGCCGGAGGAGAGCAGGAACTGCCCCATCGACGCGGCCAGGCCCATCGCGTAGGTCGCGACGTCCGGGCGGATCAGCTGCATGGTGTCGTAGATCGCGAAACCCGCGGTGACCGAGCCACCGGGCGAGTTGATGTAGAAGCGGATGTCCGACTCGGAGTCGTCTGCGTCGAGCAGCAACAACTGGGCGGTGATCCGGTTGGCGACCTCGTCGTTGACCTCGGAGCCGAGGACGACGATGCGCTCCTGGAGCAACCGCTCGAAGACCGAGTCGGTGAGGTTGAGCCCTGCGGTACCGGTCCGCGCCTGGGGCGTGTGCTGCGTCACGTCATGCCTGCCTTTTCGCCGACGGCGGCGGGTGGAACCTTCGCCGCCGCGTATGTCCAGATGCTTGAGATCTTGCAACCGACCCTAACGAACTTGGGCGGTGCAGAATGCCTGACACCGCCCAAGTTCGCTTACAGCTTTACGGTCCGTTTCGGACGGACCGGATATTCCCTACTCGGCCGCAGTCTTCGCGGGTTCCTCGGTGACCTGCGTCTCCTCGGTTGCGGGACCGAAGAGCTCTTCGAGGTCGACCGTGGCGCCGGAAGCGTCGGTCACGGTGGTCTTGCGGACCACCGAGGCCAGCGCCTTGCCGCGACGGACGTCGGCGTAGATCGCGGTCAGCTGGCCGGACTGCTGCGCCCGCTGGACGTACTCGTCCGGGCTGACGCCGAAGCGCTGCGCCTGGTAGATGATCCGTTCGGTGAGCTCGCCGTCGTTGACCGACGTCTGCTCGGCGTCGGCGATGCTGTCCAGCAGCAGCTGCGTGCGGACCGCCTTCTCCGACTCCTCGCGGACCTCGGTGTCGAACTCCTCGATCGTGCGGCCTTCGGCCTCGAGCGCCTTCGCGAACTGCGCCTCGTCGTGGTCGAAGGGGTGGATCGCGTCGTGCTTGCGGTTCTCGATCTCGGCCTCGAGGACCTTCTCCGGGATCGCGACCTCGGTGCGCTCGAGCAGCTCCTCGAGGACCTTGTCGCGGGCCTGGACGCCCTGCTGCATCTTCTTGACGCGGCCGAGCCGCTCGCGAAGGTCGGCCTTCAGCTCGTCGATCGTGTCGAACTCGCTCGCCATCTGGGCGAACTCGTCGTCCGCCTCGGGCAGCTCGCGCTGCTTGATGGTCTGCACGGTGACGGTGACGTCGGCGTCCTTGCCGGTGTGCTCGCCGGCGACCAGCTTCGTGGTGAA
Source organism: Amycolatopsis sp. NPDC043885 (assembly GCF_056435685.1). Taxonomy (NCBI): domain Bacteria; kingdom Bacillati; phylum Actinomycetota; class Actinomycetes; order Pseudonocardiales; family Pseudonocardiaceae; genus Amycolatopsis; species Amycolatopsis sp. NPDC043885. The sequence continues at coordinate 127,167 of NZ_JBWKEA010000009.1, read as the reverse complement.
GGTCTTGGTCTCGCCGGCGTTCGCGCCGATGATCGCCTCGTCGATGCCGTCGACGAGCTGGCCGGAGCCGATCTCGTAGGACAGGCCGGTGGTCGAGGCCTCCTCGACCTCCTGACCGTCGACGGTGGCCGCGAGGTCGATCGAGACGAAGTCGCCGTTCTCGGCCGGGCGGTCGACACCGGTGAGCGTGCCGAACCGGGCGCGCAGCTCGTCGAGCTGCTCGTCGACCTCGGCGTCGGTCAGTTCGACGTCGTCGACGCTGACCGAGAAGCCCTCGAGGTCGGGCAGCGAGATCTCCGGGCGGATGTCGACTTCGGCGGTGAACTCGAGGACCTCACGGTCCTCCAGCTTGGTCACCTCGAACTCGGGCTGGCCCAGCGTGCGGACCTCGCCCGCGCGCACGGCTTCCATGTACTTGGCCGGAATGACCTCGTTGACGACCTCGTCGAGCACCGGGGCTCGCCCGATCCGGCTTTCCAGCACGCGAGCCGGCGCCTTGCCCGGACGGAAGCCGGGGATGCGCACCTGCTGGGCGATCTTGCGGTAGGCGCGGTCGAAGTTCGGCTTGAGCTCGTCGAACGGCACCTCGACATTGATCTTGACTCGCGTCGGGCTGAGCTGCTCGACGGTGCTCTTCAACGTATTCTCCTCGAGCGGTAAACGATGTGTTTGAGCATCCGCATGTCGTCGACGGCGGATGTGCCCTGGTCACCTTGCAGACCGGGCCGACCGAGTCTAGGCCGTGGCCTGTGGGTCTGTTCGATGGGGTTCGTGATCCAGGTGGTTCCCGGCGGTGCGGGCGGATCGGCCTCGTACCGGGTCGTACTCGGCCGCGTCCGCCCGTGCCGTGTCGCTCGCCGGTCCGTTCCCGGGGCCATCACCACCGCCTCGTGCTCGGTCACCATGCCCAGCAGAGCTTTCGGGGCGTGTCCGGCGAACCACCCACCGACCACCCGATCGGACCAGTTTTCGGTTCTTCTCTGTTACGAACCGACCCTTTCCTGGACACGGATGCGTGCCACGCTTCACCATCGGGCGCCATGACGAGGCGTTTCGGCGATCGGATGAAGTTTACAAACCAATACTAATTGTCTACGGTGTGACAGCTTGTCCCGGTAGCATCGACCGAGGGGAACGATCGATGACCGTCGCCGTAACCCGGTCCGAGGACACGGGGGAATCACCCGAGAGAAGACTGAGACGCGGCGTGCCCAACCCGCGTCTTCCGCTGCCGGTGGTCTCGGTGCCGACAGTGTTGTTGTTCATCGGCGGCGCCATGGTCTGGACGGGCGCCACCTGGCTGGTCGTCAACGAGACCGGGCCGCTCTGGGTGACCATTCCCCTGCACGCGCTCGTCACCTTCACCATGTTCACCGTGCTGCACGAGTCGACGCACCACGCGGCCGGGCAGCTCACCTGGGTCAACGAACTGCTCGGCAGGCTCGCGATGCCGTTCGTGGCGGCCTACGGCTCCTTCCCCCTGGTGCGGTACATCCATCTGGAGCACCACCGCAACACCAACGAGGACGCCCACACCGATCCCGACGCCTGGACCGCGCACGGCCCCTGGTGGCAGTTGCCGCTGCGCTGGCTGACCATCGACTTCTGGTACGCCCGCTTCTACGTGGCGCGGCAGCGCACGCGGCCGCCGTCGGAGCGGGCCGAGACCGCGGCCGTGGTCACGCTGAGCCTCGCCGCGTTCGCCTGGCTGACCGTGAGCGGTCACGGCTGGGAACTGCTGATGGTCTACCTGATCCCGCAACGCGTCGGACTGGCCGTGCTGGCCTGGTGGTTCGACTGGCTGCCGCATCACGACCTCGGCGCGCGGCGGCAGAACCGGTTCGGCGCCACGCGCGTCCGCGTCGGGCTCGAATGGCTGATGACACCGATCATGCTGTGCCAGAACTACCACCTGGTGCACCATCTCCACCCGGCGATCCCGTTCTACCGGTACCTGCGCACGTGGCGGGACAACCGCGACGCGTACCTCGCCAGGGACGTCCCGATCGCGACCCCGTGGGGCCGCGATCTGACGTCGTCGGAGTATCGCGAATGGCGTCAGCTCACCGGCTCGTTCGACGAGGAACCGCCCGCACCGCAGCCCCGGCGGCCGAGCCGGTTCCATTCGCTGCGGGTCGCCGAGGTCCGGCCGTTGTGCGAGGGCGCCGTCACCGTGACGTTCGACGTCCCGGAACGGCTGCGGGAGACCTTCCGGTTCACCCCCGGCCAGCACCTCGTCATCCGCGCGGAGGTCGACGGCGAAGAGGTGCGGCGCGCCTACTCGATCTGCTCGACGCCGGACTCCGGTGTGCTGCGGATCGCGATCAAGCATCAGCTCGGCGGCGCGTTTTCGACGTTCGCCAACACGGAACTCGCGGCGGGCGACGCGCTGGACGTCCTGCCCCCGGACGGCGAGTTCACGCTGACCCCGGCGCGGAGTCGCGCGGGCCGGTACGTCGCGCTCGCCGCGGGCAGCGGGATCACGCCGATCCTGTCGATCCTGACCGCGACCTTGCAGGACGAGCCGAACAGCAAGGCGACCCTGCTCTACATCAACACCTCCGGCGCCAGCACGATGTTCGCCGACGAACTCGGTGCCCTCGCCGCGCGGCTGGGCGGGCGGCTGCACGTCGTGCACTACCGCACCGACGAACGCGACCCGGACCTGCGCGCGCAACGACTCGAGAGGCCGTTCGACATCGTGGGCGAGGCGCTCGCCATCTCGCACGAGCGCTACCAGCGCGGCCGCCTGGACGGCACCCGTCTCCGCGCGCTGCTGCAGTCGCGGCTGCACCCGGCGAAGGTGGACGAGTGGTTCCTGTGCGGCCCGCGCGACCTCGTCGACATGGCCCGCCGGACCCTCGCGGACCGGGACGTGCCCGAGGAGAACGTCCATTTCGAGCTGTTCCAGGGCGCGCTTCCCGTCCGCCCCGCACGGCGGCCGGGCCCGACGCTGACGGTGACCGCGGGCGGGAAGACCGCCGAAATCCCCGCGACGGTGGGCGAAACCGTGCTCAGCGCCGCGCTCCGGCACGGCGTCGACGCGCCGTACGCGTGCATCGGCGGGGCCTGCGGCACCTGCCGGGCGACGGTGGTGCGGGGCAGCGCGCGGATGGACGTGCACTACGCCCTCGGGGACGACGAGGTCGCGGCGGGGCGGATCCTGACCTGCCGGGCGGTGGCCACCTCTCCCGAGCTGGGCGTGGACTACGACCGCTGACGCTTCCCAGCGACGCCGGAGGGTAGTGAAGGCCTCCTTCACTACCCTCAGGGTAGGCAAGGAGGCCTTCACGGACCGGCCTCCACCACAGAAGCACACAGCGGGCTCACAGGCGGGACACAACGCGCGCATACGACCGCGGCGCACGCTCGGCTCATGGCAACCGGCTCGGCCCCGTCCACCGGCCCGCGCCGGTGGCCCCGGCCCGGGCGGCTTTCCCTGCGCGCCAAGCTGACCGGCTCGATGGTGCTGCTGCTCACCTTCGTCTGCCTGGTGATCGGCGTCGCCGGCGAGATCGCCTTGCGGTCGTTCCTCACCCGCCAGATCGACGATCAGCTCTCGGCCGCGTCGGCCCGCGCCCACGACTTCGCGAGACGGCCACCGGAGGACGGCCTCGGTCCCGATCCGCTCAACGCGCCGGGCCAGGCCTCCGGGACGCTCAGCGTGCGCTTGTCCGGTGACCGGGTGTTGTACGCGGGAGTCCTTACCGTGCAAGGACTTCCCCAGGGCCTCTCGGCCGAGCAGGAGTCCGGCCTGTTCATGATCCCGGCAGACCGGCCGCCACTGACACTGACGCTCGGCGGCCTGGGCGACTACCGCGTGCAAGCCGTCTCGATCCCGGGTGGCGTGGTCGTCACCGGGCTCCCGCTCGCGCCGATGCAGGACACCTTGGCCACCCTCCGGTGGATCCTGTTCGGGGTCGCGGCGGCGGGGGGCGCCGGCGCCGGGTTCCTCGGCGCGTTCGCGGTCCGGCGCACGCTGCGGCCGCTCGACCGGGTCGCGGCGACCGCGGGCCGGGTGTCGGCCATGCGGCTCGACCGCGGACAGGTCGCGCTTTCCGTGCGGGTGCCCGAGATCGACACCGATCCGCGGACCGAGGTGGGCCAGGTCGGTTCGGCGCTGAACCTCATGCTCGGGCATATCGCGCGGGCGCTGGAAGCACGGCACGCCAGCGAGACCCGGGTCCGCCGGTTCGTCGCCGACGCGAGCCACGAGCTTCGCACCCCGCTCGCGGCGATCCGCGGGTACGCCGAACTCGCCGGCCGCGGCAGCGCGCTGGCGCCGCCGGAGGTCGCTCACTCGATGTCCCGGATCCAGTCCGAGGCCGCGCGGATGACGACCCTGGTCGAGGATCTCCTGCTCCTGGCGAGACTCGACGCGGGACGGCCACTCGAAGCGGGCGAAGTCGACCTGACCCGGCTGGCCGCGGACGCGGTCGGCGACGCGTATGTCGCAGGCCCGGAGCACCGCTGGGAACTGCGGCTCCCGCCAGGCCCGGTGCTCGTCCGCGGTGACGTCCAGCGTCTGCATCAGGTACTGGCGAACCTGCTGTCCAACGCGCGCACGCACACCCCGCCGGGCACCACGGTGATCACCGCGCTGACCCGCTCGCCCAGCGGGGCCGCGGTGCTGACCGTCACCGACGACGGCCCCAGTATCGCGCCCGAACTCCTGCCGAGCGTGTTCGAGCGGTTCGCCCGAGGCGACTCCTCCCGGTCCCGGGCCGCGGGCAGCACCGGGCTCGGGATGGCGATCGCGTCGGCCATCGTCGTGGCCCATCACGGCACGATCGAGGTGCACAGCCGTCCGGAACGCACCGAGTTCGCCGTCCGGCTGCCGGTGATCGGCTCCTCACAGCGGGTGCACAGCTTCGGCACAACCACGCCCCAGGTCGGCCCCCGACGCTGACGCCATGACCCTCCTCGCCTCCCGCGACGAAGCCGATCGAACCGCTCACCCCGCCCGGGACAAACCGGCCGATCCGCGCTGGGTCCGGCCGTCCGTGGCCGCGCTTCTGCTCGCGACCGCCGTCCTGTATCTCTGGAACCTCGGGGAATCCGGCTGGGCCAACGCCTTCTACTCCGCGGCCGCGCAGGCCGGTTCGGCGAGCTGGAAGGCGTTGTTCTTCGGTTCCAGCGACGCCGCGAACGCGATCACGGTCGACAAGACACCGGCCGCGTTGTGGTTGATGAGCCTTTCCGCGCGCCTGTTCGGCGTCGATTCCTGGAGCGTCCTGGTGCCGCAGGCGTTGATGGGCGTCGGTTCGGTGGCGTTGCTGTTCGCCGCGGTGCGCCGGACTTCCGGTCCGGCGGCGGGTCTGCTGGCGGGTACCGTCCTCGCGCTCACCCCGGCCGCCGCGCTGATGTTCCGGTTCAACAATCCCGACGCGCTGCTCGTCCTGCTCCTGACCGCGGGCGCCTACTGTGTCGTCCGCGCGCTGGAGAAGGCGAGCCCGCGCTGGCTGGCGCTGGCCGGGGTCGCCATCGGGTTCGGCTTCCTCGCCAAGATGCTGCAGGCGTTCCTGGTACTGCCCGCGTTCGCGCTCGCCTACCTGATCGCCGCGCCGGCGCCGGTGGGCCGCCGCCTGCTGCACCTGCTCGGCGCTTTGAGCTCAACCCTCTTGTCAACCGGCTGGTACCTCGCCGTCGTCGCGCTGTGGCCCGCCGCCGACCGGCCGTACATCGGCGGCTCGCAGGAGAACAGCCTGTGGGAGCTGGCTTTCGGCTACAACGGGCTCGGTCGCATCACCGGCGACGAGGTCGGCAGTGTCGGCGGAAGCCCCAACGGCGGCTGGGGCGGCACGGGCTGGGACCGGTTGTTCGGCAGCGAGATGGCGGGCGGGATCGCGTGGCTGCTTCCGGCCGCCGTCGTCGCGCTGGCCGCCGGGCTGTGGTTCACCCGCCGCGCGCCACGCACCGATCGCGGGCGTGCGGCGCTGATCGTCTGGGGTGGCTGGTTCCTGGTGACCGCCGTGGTGTTCAGCTATATGGGCGGCATCATCCACGCGTACTACACGATCGCGCTCGCGCCTGCCGTCGCCGCTCTCGTCGGGATCGCGAGCACCCAGTTGTGGCGCGCGCGAGGGAATCCGGCCGCCGCGGGCACCCTGAGCGCCGGGATCGGCTTGACCGCGTTGACGGCGTACCTCCTGCTGTCACGGCGATCCGAGTGGCTTCCCGGGTTGTCGATCGCGATTCTCGTGTCCGGTCTCCTGTGCGCTCTTCTGGTGTTCTTCGCCTCGCGATTGCCCGACCTGGCAAGGCGACTGGTCGCCGTCGGCGCTCTGGTCACCGTTCTCGCGGGCACCGGCGCGTACACCGTCGCGACGGCCGCCACGCCGCACTCCGGCGCTCTTCCATCCGCAGGGCCGGAAACGGGCGGGGGTATGCGGATGGGTGGCGCCGGCGGACTGCTCGGGACGAGCCTGCCCGGAGACGACCTCGCCGCCCTGATCCGGCAGGACAGTGCGAAGTACACCTGGGCGGCGGCGACCGTGGGCTCCAACAACGCGGCGGGCTATCAGCTCGGCAGCGGCGCGCCGGTGATGGCCGTCGGCGGGTTCAACGGCACGGATCCGGCTCCGACACTGGAACAGTTCCAGCACTACGTCCGAAGTGGACGGATCCACTACTTCCTCGGCGAAGGCATGATGATGCGCGGGGAGACCGGCAGCGACGCCGCCGAGCGGATCGCCGCCTGGGTCGCGGACACCTACACACCGGCCACTGTGGACGGTGTCACCGTCTACGACCTGAGCCGGTGAATCCCGTGACAGGACACAGCGACCGCACAGCTCGGGCACAAGGCGACCTCAGCGCGACGACCGAGATTGACACCATGACAACCGCGATCCTCTCCGGCGCCGACTCCGGCCGCCGCCCCGCCATCGCCCCGGACGGCTCCCCCGTCCTCGACGTCGTCATCCCCGTCTACAACGAGGAGACCGACCTCGAACCGTGTGTCCGGCGGCTGCGCGCGCATCTCGTGGAACAGTTCCCGTACCCGTTCCGGATCACCGTCGCGGACAACGCCAGCACCGACGGCACCCTGCGGGTCGCCGAACGGCTGAGCCGCGAGTTCGACGACGTCGAAGTCCGCCACCTCGAAGAGAAAGGCCGCGGCCGGGCACTGCGCTCGGTCTGGTCCGCTTCGGACGCTCCGGTGCTCGCCTACATGGACGTCGACCTCTCGACCGATCTGGCCGCGCTCGGCCCCCTCGTCGCGCCGCTGCTCTCCGGACATTCCGACCTCGCCATCGGTAGCAGGCTCGCCCGCGGCGCGCGGGTGGTGCGCGGACCGAAGCGGGAGTTCATTTCCCGCTGCTACAACCTGATCCTGCGCGGCACGCTCGCGGCGAGGTTCAGCGACGCGCAATGCGGATTCAAGGCGATCCGCGCCGACGTCGCCGAACGGCTGCTCCCCCATATCCGGGACACCGGCTGGTTCTTCGACACCGAACTGCTCGTGCTGGCGCAGAAAGCCGGGCTGCGGATCCACGAGGTCCCCGTCGACTGGGTGGACGATCCGGACTCGTCGGTGAACATCATCGCCACCGCGACCGCCGATCTCAAAGGGATCGCACGGCTGACCAAGGCGACGATGACCGGGCAGATCCCGATCAGCGGCCTTCGCGAGCAGCTGGGCCGCGCGCCGATCCAGGTGCGGGCGCCGGGCGTGGCACCCAGCCTGGTGCGGCAACTGGTGCGGTTCGCCGCCGTCGGCGTCGCCAGCACCATCGCCTATCTCGTGCTGTTCCTGCTGCTGCGGACGTTCACCGGCGCGCAGGCCGCGAACCTCGTCGCGCTGCTGGTGACGGCGATCGGCAACACAGCGCTCAACCGGCGCCTGACCTTCGGCATCCGCGGCCGGGAAGGCGCCGGGCTGCACCAGTTCCAGGGCCTCATCGTGTTCGGCCTCGGGCTCGCGCTCACCAGTGGTGCGCTGGCGCTGCTGCACACGATGACGGCCCCCGGCCTGCCGCTCGAGATCACCGCGCTCGTGCTCGCGAACCTCGCGGCCACCGTCCTGCGCTTCCTGCTGCTGCGCGGCTGGGTGTTCCGCCGCCCCGCCACCGAGATGGAGAGCTGACCCATGACCACCGCACTCGCTTCCCGGGCGGAACCCGGCCACGCCGAGGAAAACGCCACGAAGCCGCCCGGCCGGTGGGTTCGGCCGGCCGTCTTCGGGCTGCTCGCCGCCACCGCACTGCTGTACTTCTGGAACCTGACCGCCTCCGGCTACGGCAACTCGTTCTACGCCGCGGCGGTGCAGTCCGGCACGCAGGACTGGAAAGCCTGGCTGTTCGGCTCACTCGACGCCGGGAACGTGCTCACCGTCGACAAGCCGCCGGCCGCGCTCTGGGTGACGACGGCGTTCGCCCGGCTTTTCGGTTTTTCCAGTTTCACCGTGCTGGCCCCGCAAGCGCTGATGGGGGTCGCCTCGGTCGGCCTGCTGTACCTGACAGTGAAGCGGACCTCCGGACCCGTCGCCGGCCTGTTCGCCGGGGCGGCGTTCGCCGTCACCCCGGTCGCCGCGCTCATGTTCAAGTTCAACAACCCCGACGCGCTGCTGACGCTGCTGCTGATCGCCGGCGGGTACTGCACGATCCGCGCGATCGAAAAGGCGAGCCCGCGCTGGCTGGCCTTCGCCGGCGTCGCCGTCGGGTTCGGCTTCCTGACCAAGATGATGCAGGCGTTCCTGGTGCTGCCCGCGTTCGGCCTCGCCTACCTGATCGCGGCGCCGACCACGCCGGTAAAACGCTTGCTTCACTTGCTCGGAGCTTGGGGCTCGACCGTCCTGTCAGCCGGCTGGTTCATCGCGCTGGTCGATCTGTGGCCGACCGAGTCCCGGCCGTACATCGGAGGTTCGGACGGCGACAGCCTGCTCGAACTGGCCTTGGGCTACAACGGCCTCGGCCGGATCTTCGGCATGGGCGGCGGCGTGATGGTCGGCGGCCCGAACGGGGCTGTGAGCGGCTCGGCCGGTGGGAACGTCGGCTTCGGCGGCGAGAGCGGCCTGCCCCGGATGTTCGGCGCGAGCTTCGGCGGCGAGGTGTCGTGGCTGCTGCCCGCCGCGCTCATCGGGCTGGCCGCGGGGCTGTGGTTCACCCGGCGGGCCGCCGTCACCGACCGGACGAGGGCCGCGCTGATCCTGTGGGGCGGCTGGATGCTCGTCACCTCGCTGGTGTTCAGCTTCATGAGCGGCATCGTGCACCCGTACTACGCCGTCGCGCTGGCGCCGTCGATCGCCGCCGTGGCGGCGATCTCCGGGACCTCGCTGTGGCGCGGCCGGGCGTATCTCGCGCCGCGGGTGTTCCTGTCGCTGATGATCGCGGCCAGCGCCGTCTGGGCGTACATCCTCCTGGACCGCAACGCCGGCTGGCTGCCCGCGCTGCGCTGGATCATCGCCGGGCTCGGCCTGCTGACCGCGACCATCGTGCTCGTGGGTATCCCGCCCGCGCGCCGACTCGTCGCCGTCGTCGCGACGGCCGCCGTGCTGACCGTCGGCCTCGGCACCACCGCGTTCGGCGTCGAAACCGCTTCGCAGGCGCACTCCGGCTCGATCCCGATCTCCGGCCCGGCCACCGGTGGCGAGCGCGGAATGGGCATGGAAGAGGGGTCCTCGGCGGAGATCGGGGCCGTTCTCGCCGCCACCACGACGAAATGGGCGGCCGCGACGTCGAGTTCGCAGTCCGCGGCGAACCTCGAACTCGCGAGCGGGAAGTCGGTGATCGGCATCGGTGGCTGGAGCGGCAGGGATCCGGCTCCGACACTGGCGGAATTCCAGCAGTACGTGGCTGACGGCGACATCACCTACTACGTCGAAGGCGGCCGCGGCGGTGGGCCGGGTGGTGGCTCGAACGAGATCTCCGAATGGGTCGCCGAGAACTTCACCGCCACCACGATCGGCGAGCAGACGGTGTACCACCTGCTTTCCTGAAAATGCGTCGACAAAGGTTGGGGCGCACGGGAATCCTGGACGGCGTGAATCGGCCGTACCGCTGGGATCTCGTGCGCCCCGACCAGCTCGGGACGCTACTGGAGCGCGCCGGAAAGCCGACGCTGTGGTTTCTGGACGAGCTGATCGAATGCGCCGCGAAGGTGATCGCCCGCGCCGGTGACGCGGATCTGTACTTCGTCGGGCGCTCCGCGGACAGCGTGCACGACCTGCTGAGCGGAACCCCTTGGCGGGAAAGGATCCACCAGTTGCCGCTGTCGTTCGCGGGCACCTGGGACGGCCTGCCGGAGTCCGATGTGGACACCCTTCGCGGATATCTCGCCTCGGCGGGCCTGAGCCCGCACGACCTGGCGCGCGGACGGCCGAAGGTATTCGTCGACCTCGTCTACACAGGACAGACGTTCACCGGGCTCTACGGACTGCTGCGAAGGTGGATCGACGATGAACGCGAGGCCTGGAGCATCATCCGCGGACGGCTCCGGTTCCTCGGGATCACCATCCGCGAGGACACGAGCCCGTCGGCCTTCCGCTGGCAGCAGCAGTTCACCTGGCCCGCCGACCTGCCCGCGCACGCCGTGCGGAACATCTCGCTCGACGAGCCGGTCTGGCTCTACTTCGGGAACACCCAGCCCAAGCTCACGGCGTCGTTCCCGCGGCCGCGCTGGTCGGACGAGAACGGCCGCGCGCCGGAGCATTCGGAAAAGCGGCTGCGGGGGCTGGCCGAGGCGGTCGCGATCGTCGAGGCGGGGCGCTCGAAGGCGGGGCGGGACCTGCTGGTGCGGCATCTGCGGAAGGAACCGGCGATGGCGGAGAGCTGGCTGCGGACGCTGATCACGCGACTGCGCTGATCTGGCCACGTGACTCGCGTGCTTGGCGGCGTAACTCGCGTGATCAGACGCCGTGCACCCGAGTTACGCCTCCAAGCACGCGAGTTACGCCGCCAAGCACGCGAGTTACGGGTTTCGTCCCGGCGAAGGGGCCCGGCCGCACACGACGCGTGACCGACAGCCGCCCGACACCGAACCCTCAGGTCGTCCACAGGAAACAGGCGGATCCTGGAAGTGGGCAGGGAATCACCCAGGGGTGAGGAGAAGACCATGAGGGAGCTTCCACACTGGCACACGGCGAGCGCGCGGGGGCCGCGCGAGCACAACGCGGACGCCGTCGCGGCGTACGCGGCCCCGGGCGGCAGGGGGATGGTGTTCGCGCTGGCCGATGGAGTCGGAGATCACCCGAACGCGGCACGCGCGGCCCGGACGGCGGCCTCAGCGGCGGCAAGGACACCGGTCGACCAGGGGGCGGCCGGGGCCGTTCTCGCAGCTCAGCGGGCTGTGCTCGCCCTCGGCGAGACCGGTGACTGCGTCCTCGTCGTGGCCGTGCGGACCGACGAGGGGTATGGCATCGCGTGGGTCGGGGACGCACGGGCGTACGCTTGGGACGGTTACACCGTGCGGCAGGTGACGAAGGACCATACGCTCGCGCAGTACTTCCGCGACCACGGACAACCCGTGACACCGCGGATGGAACACGTCGTCACCACCAGCGTCCGCACGGCCGGTGCGCACGAGATCGGCACGGCCAGCGTCACGACCGGCGGACTTCTGCTCACCAGCGACGGTGTGCACAAGACGCTCAGCGGCCCGACCATGCTCGACATCCTCGGGATGCCGGACAGGGCGGCCACCGAGCTGGTGCGGACGGCGGTCTCGCTCGGTGGCTCCGACAACGCCACCGCGCTCGTGGTGGATCCGCCCGGCGCGGAGGTCACCACGGAAAAGTTTCGCGTCGCGGCCTGAACCGGGCGGTCAGGCCGCGACGCGATCCCGTTTGAGCTGCCGGTACTCACGCAGGACCAGCACGACGATCACCACGTCGAGGGCGGCGAAGAACGGAAGCGCGAGTGAGTGCGTGTGGATCGCGCGGAAGATCTCGTAGACCACGAACGCCGAGAGCACCACGGCGGCGACGGGGTACGCCCGCATCACCTTCTTCGCCAGCGCCCAGACCAGGCCGAGTTTGATGAGCCCGTGCGCCACGAGGTACACGACGGCGAACGTCCGGCCTTCGGCGAAGTGACCGGCGGCGAGTTCGAGGTGCCGGGCCAGCGTCCCTTCGGGGTCGCCGAGCAGATCCCGGGTGACGACGGCGTGCGCGAAACCGGAGATGACCGACGCCGGCACGATCAACAGGATCAGCCCGCCCACCAGCTGTAACGCGCCGTCGAGCCCCTTCAGGGTGATGGCGATCCGGAACAGCTTCTCGGTGCTCATGTCACCTCACCCTGCCGCACCCCGCCGCCGCGCGCAGCCGCCGTCACCGGAACAGGCGGTCCCGGCAGGTCGGGCACCGCTCGTGGCGGGCGGTCCGCCCGGAGAGGTCCCTGCCGTAGAAGGGGAAGCACGGCGCACCGCAGAGGGCGAGATAGATCCGCCCGCAGCGCAGCGGCCGCTCGCCGACCTGGTGGGCCACGACCAGCGCCCGGTGGTGCGCGCCCGCTTCGGGCAGCCAGCCGTTCTCGGGCAGCATCGCGAGCACGTCGGCGTTGACGTCGTCCGAGCGGCGGAGCAGTGCCGTACCCAGTTCGGTGAGCCGTTCCCCGAGATCACGGAGGACGTCGGCGCGCGGCACGTCCTCCTCGACCATCCGGGTGACGAAGCTGATGTCGGTGCTCAAGGAGCCGTGGAGGTCCCGGAGCCGGTCGAGCAGGCGGTGATCCATGTCCTTCCATTAAGACGTTGCGCCCGGGCAAGGAAAGACTCAGGAGGCGTAGGTGACATGGCCGTCCATGACCGTGGCGGTGATCGGGATGTCGCGCAGGCCCGCCGGCGACAGCCGTGCCGGATCCACCGCGGTGACGACCAGATCCGCCACGTCCCCGACGGCCAACCCGGTCCGGCCACCTGACGACGCCGCGAGCGCGGCCTCCAGCGGCATGGCCTGCTCGGGATGCCACGGCGGACGCTCGTCGTCGGTGCGGCTGACCGCCGACGCGATCGCGTCCCAAGGGTCCAGCGGCGCGACCGGCGCGTCCGAGCCGAACTCCAGCGTCACCCCGGAGCGATGCAACGCGCCGTACGGGAAGGCCCGATCGGTCCAGCCGCGCCAGTGCCGGTCGGCGACGTCGCGGTCGTCCGGCTGATGGGCGGGCTGCACACTCGCCACGACTCCCAGCTCGGCGAAACGCGCGACGTCCTCGGCGCGCAGCAGTTGCGCGTGCTCGATACGGCCCGCGCGGCCGACCTTCGCGAAGGCGTCGAGCGCGATCTTGTTGGCGTGGTCGCCGATCGCGTGCACCGCGGGCGAAAGGCCGTGCTCGGATGCCTTGCGCATCAACGATTCCAGCTCCTCGGGCGGCAGTTCGAGCAGTCCGTGGGACTCGGTTTCGGCGTAGTGACCCACGCAGTACGCGGTGCGCGTGTTCAGCGAACCGTCGACGAACAGCTTGAACGGGCCGACCGTGAGCAGCCCGCCGCTGTCCTCCAGGACGTCCCCGGACCGGTGGCCGCGTTCGATGGCGGTGTCGAGCAGGTACTTCGCGATCACGCAGGAAACCCGGACCGGCAGGGGTTTCCGTGCCAGCCGTCGCCGCCAGTCGGTGACCGTGTCGGCGTATTCGTAGTCGACGATCCTGGTGACACCGCGGGCGGCCGCCGCGTCGAGGGCGTCGGCCACCCAGCCGTCGATGACGTCCTCGGGAGCGATCGGGAGTTCGGCCGTCGCGCTCATGCAATCGTTCTCCAGCAGCACCCCGGTCGGATGCTCGCGGCCGATGAGCTTCAGCGCGGCCGGGCTGAGCCACAACGTGTGGAGGTCGGCGCTGAACAGCGCGACCGGATGCCCTGGCAAGGCCTTCCGCAGCAGATCCTTGTGCGGGGCGTCGGGCCAGAGACCGTCGCGGAACCCGGCACCGAGCACGAGCTCGCCGGGCGGCGCGGGATGCGCCAGCAGATGGGCGAGCACGAGATCGACCGCGTGCGCCGCGGAGGTCGCCTCCCCCAGCGGGATCCGGCGGCGCGCGGCCGACCACTGGGCGGTGTGCACATGCGCGTCGACCAGACCGGGCAGCAGGGTGCCGCCGTGCCCGTCCAGGATCTCCGACGCCTCACCCGCCTGCCCCGGGCCCGCGATGGCCGCGATCCGGCCGCCCTCGATCCGCACGTCCGACAGGGAACCCGCCAAGCCGACCCGGACCCGGCGCAAGAGAAGATCGTCCACGCCCTCACCTTGCCAGCCCGCCCGCGTTTAGTCCTCTGGATGCGCTCCTTGCGCACGCCCCCGACCGCGTTTCGTCCTCTGAACGCGGTGGTTCGCGATGCCAACTACCGCATTCAGAGGACGAAATGCGCGGGATCAGGAGCGGGCGAAGGTGAGCTTTCCGAGCGCGGCGACCAAAGGCGCGAGTTCGGGGAGTTCTTCGGCGGCGGCGAGCGCCTCGGTGAGGACGGTGTCGTGCGTCGGCCGTGCGGCCGCGAGCAGCTCCTGCCCCGCCGGAGTGACCTCCGTGTAGATCCCCCGCCGGTCGTCCGGGCACAGGTACCGCTGCAGCAGCCCCCGGTCCTCCAGCCGCGACACCAGCCGGGTCGTCGCCGACTGGCTGAGCACGACGGCGTTCGACAGCTGGTTCATCCGCAGGTGGAAACCGTCCTGACGGGCGAGCACGTCCAGCACGGTGTACTCGCTGACGGACAGCGAGTGCTGCTGCGCCAGCGCGCGCTCCAGCGCGTCCTCGATCCGCGCGTGCAATGCGGCCAGAGTCCGCCAGCCCTGCGCGCGTGCCTCCACGGCGTCGTCGGCCAGTGACACGGTTCACCTCTTCCCCGGTTGCCCGAGCTTCGTTGCGTCATGCATCATCAAGCGTGTGCAATATACGGCGCGTGCAACTATTTCAGACGCCCGTAGTTGCCAACGCCAGACAACACCACTCTACGGGAAGAAGTGAGCCTCCAATGCCTGCCGCTCTGCTCGCACTGGCGATCAGTGCCTTCGGTATCGGCACCACCGAGTTCGTGATCATGGGCCTGCTGCCCGAGGTCGCGGGCGACTTCGGCGTGTCCATCCCCTCCGCCGGGCTGCTGATCTCCGGATACGCGCTGGGCGTCGTGGTCGGCGCCCCGCTGCTGACCGCGCTCGCGTCGCGGGTGCCACGTAAGACGGTGCTGGTCGGCCTGATGGTCCTGTTCATCGCCGGCAACGTCGTTTCCGCGCTGGCCCCCACCTACGGCCTGCTGATGACCGGCCGCGTGGTCGCCGCGCTCTCGCACGGCGCGTTCTTCGGTGTCGGCGCCGTCGTCGCCGCCTCACTGGTCGCGCCGAACAAGCAGGCCGGCGCCATCGCGATGATGTTCACCGGGCTGACCGTCGCCAATGTCCTCGGCGTTCCCGCCGGGACCGCGCTCGGCCAGGCACTGGGCTGGCGTTCGACGTTCTGGGCGGTCAGCGCGCTCGGCGTGATCGGCCTGATCGGGATCCTCGCGCTGGTCCCCGTGCAGGCGACGACGAAGAGCGCCGGACTGCGCAGCGAACTGGCCGTGTTCCGGCGTCCGCAGGTGTGGCTCGCGCTGGCGATGACCGCGCTCGGCTTCGCCGGGGTGTTCGCGTCCTTCACCTACATCGCCCCGATGATGACCGAGGTCGCCGGCTTCTCCCCCGGCGCGGTGACCTGGCTGCTGGTGCTGTTCGGCGGTGGCCTGTTCGTCGGCAACCTGCTCGGCGGCAAG
The DNA here is from genome assembly GCF_056435685.1 of Amycolatopsis sp. NPDC043885. Lineage (NCBI taxonomy): Bacteria > Bacillati > Actinomycetota > Actinomycetes > Pseudonocardiales > Pseudonocardiaceae > Amycolatopsis > Amycolatopsis sp. NPDC043885. The sequence goes on along the minus strand of NZ_JBWKEA010000009.1, from coordinate 111,492 downwards.
GCGGCCGACCGGTCGCTGATGCCCAGCCTGTATGTCATCCTCGCCGTGCTCGCGGCCGTACTGGTCGTGTTCGTCTTCACCGCGCACTCCCAGCTCCCCGCCGCGATCACCATCGCGGTCTTCGGCGCCGCCGGTTTCGCGACCGTCGCGCCGCTGCAGGCACGCGTCATGAACAAGGCCGAAGGCGCGCCCGCGCTGGCTTCGGCGGCCAACATCGCCGCGTTCAACCTCGGCAACGCCGGAGGCGCGTGGCTCGGCGGCAAGGCCATCGACGCCGGACTCGGCTACACCGCGCCCAACTGGATCGGCGCCGCGCTCGCGCTCGCCGGACTGCTGGTCGCGGTCTTCTCGGGCATGCTCGACCACGGGCGGCGAAAGGCTCGTCGCGCCGAACTGGCCCCCGCCGCCTGAACCGGAAACACCCACGAAAGGAACGCAAGTGACCGACATTCCCACCGTCGAGCTCAACAACGGGGTGGAGATGCCGCAGCTCGGGTTCGGCGTCTTCCAGGTGCCGGACGAGGAGACCACCGCCGCGGTCAAGGCCGCGCTGGACGCGGGCTACCGCAGCATCGACACCGCCGCCATCTACGGCAACGAAGCGGGCGTCGGCAAGGCACTCGCCGAGTCCGGGATCGCCCGCGACGAGCTGTTCATCACCACCAAACTGTGGAACAGCGAACAGGGCTACGACGCCACGCTGAAGGCGTTCGACGCCAGCATGGCCAAGCTGGGCCTCGAGCAGCTGGACCTCTACCTCATCCACTGGCCGACACCGGAGCGCGATCTCTACCGCGACACGTGGAAGGCCTTCGAGAAGCTCTACGCCGACGGCCGGGTGCGCGCGATCGGCGTGTCCAACTTCCAGCCCGCGCACCTCGAACGGCTTCTCGACGCCGGCTCGGTGACCCCGGCGGTCAACCAGGTCGAGGTGCACCCGTACCTGCAGCAGGCCGCGGTGCGCGAATTCGACGCGAAGCACGGCATCGCGACCGAGGCGTGGAGCCCGCTGGCCAAGGGCGGCGACCTGCTCGGCGAGGGCGCGATCACCGCGCTGGCCTCGAAGCACGGCCGCACGCCGGCGCAGATCGTCCTGCGGTGGCACCTTCAGCTCGGCAACGTCGTCATCCCGAAGTCCGTGACACCGTCGCGGATCAAGGAGAACCTCGACGTCTTCGGGTTCACGCTGTCGGAGGAGGACATCGCTTCGCTGTCCGTGCTGGACCGCGGTGAGCGGACCGGGCCGGATCCCGACACCTTCAACGTCGCCTAGCCATAAGGCTCGTGAGTGGTAAGGACGGTTAGAACCGTCCTTACCACTCACGAGGCTCCGGGCTTTCCCAGGTAGCGGGCGTAGCGCTTTGTTTTCGCACGAGCCCGCTGTGTAGCCGGTTACTATTCGGCCGCACAGACGGCACTTGTGCGAAAAGAGGTAACCGGACGATGCAGGCCCGAGGACGCGCCGTCCTCGCGACACTTCTGCTCGTGGCGTTCCCAGTGGTGGTCGTCGCGGTGGGTGTCGCCAGTGTGCTGGCGGGCCTGCGGATCCAGGGCAAGATCGGCACCTACGTCATGCTCGGCGGGCTCGCGATCATGATCGCGCTCGGCTTCGGGCTGCTGAGCGCGCTGCGGGCGCGGCGTCCACCGATCGAGGGGCCGCGGCTGGACCGCGACGCGCATCCCGCGCTGTGGGAGATGATCGACGACCTCGCCGCCCAGGTGAAGACGCGTCCGCCGGACGAGATCGTGCTGATCGGCGAGATCAACGCCGCGGTCAGCGAGGACGCCCGGTTCCTCGGTCTGCGGCCGGGCCGCCGCACGATGCTGATCGGGCTGCCGCTGCTGGCCGCACTGAGCGTGAGCGAACTGCGCGCGGTGCTCGCGCACGAACTCGGCCACTACAGCGGCGGCCACACCCGCCTGCTCGCGCTGACCTACCGCGGCACCCAGACGCTCGCCTTCACCGTCGACAGGCTGGACGGTGGTCCCGCCAGGGCCCTGCTCTCCGCCTACTCGAAGCTGTACCTCCTGGTCGCGCGGTCGGCGAACCGGCGGCAGGAACTGCAGGCCGACGAGGCGTCCGTGCTCGCGGCGGGCAGCCGGACGGCGGCCGCGGCGCTGCGGAAGGTCGCGACGCTGAGCCCGCTGTGGAAGGACTACTCCGAGCGCTATCTCTCGCTCGGCGCGACGGCACGGCGTACTCCCGCCGTGTTGCTGGGGTTCCGGTCGTACCTCAACCACCCCGTCCAGCGGGACTGGGTGACCGAGTACGCCGACGACATCATCGACGGCGAAGAGCTGTCGAAGTACGACAGCCATCCGCCCACGAAGCGGCGGATCGCCGCGCTGGCGGGCGTGCCGGACAACCCGGTGAAGCCGGACGCGCGGCCGGGCTGGTCGCTCCTGGGCGCGCCGAAGATCGACGTGCCCGAGGCGGAGCTGGAGGTGCTGGTCCGCGACGTCGGACCGCGCGCGGACTGGGACGAGGTCGTCAAACGCGCGGGCCGCGCGTCGGTGGCGGAGGGCGCGCGAATGCTGACCTCGGCCGGGATCGAGAGCAGGCTGGCGCCGCGCGGCACGATCGGCGAGGTCGTGCGGGTGCTGCGCGACGGAGACGCCGACGCGCTCGCCAAACCCCTGCGGGCACCGTCCCGCGAGGAGGGCCTCGAACTGCTCACCGAACTGTTCGCCGACACCGTCACCGCCGCGATGATCGACAACGGCGTCGCCGCGCACCGCCTGAACTGGGGCGGCGGCTGGGAACTGTGCCTCGGCGACGGCGAGCCGTTCGACGTCGCCGAACTGGTCGGCCCGGCGGTGCGGAGCCCGCGCGCGGTCGACGAACTGGTCCACAACCTGCAACTGCTGAGCGTGCCTGCCGGGTACTTCTGCAAGCAGGAACCCCAGCCCGAGCCGGATCCCGCCGAAGCACGGATGCTCGGGATGTTCACCGCGCTCAAGGCCAAGCGGAAGCTCTACGACCTGATCGTCTGCGACACCGAAGTGGTGCTGCTGCCGATGGCGCGTTCGGTGCTGATCCGCCGCGGCCTCGCCGGCCTGATCGGGGCGCGCGGCGTGTCGGACCGCAAGCGGATCCGGAAGCTGCGCGAGCGCGGCCTCGACGATCTGCGCGCCGAACCGGGCGCCCGGCGGATCCCGTTCCCGGACATCGTCGCGGGCGGTTTCCCCCGCCGGAAGCTCACCGCGTACCTGACGCTGGAGTTGTCCGACGGCGAGACGCTGGAACTGGCCTTCACCGGCAACACCGAGGACTTCGGGACCGCCCACGACGAACTGACGGCGTTCTTCGGCTCGCTGAGGGCTTGACGCTCCGCGACGTCGTGAGTGGCGATTCGGGTTAGAACACGAATCGCCACTCACGACCCCACGCAGAACTGCACATACAGACATCAAACGGACATCAGATGCAACGGAAACGTCCTTTATGGACACAAGGCACTGCCGACTCCCATCGACCATGCCGCGAAGGCCTCATTACCACCCGAAGTCGGCGCGCAGGGCCGCCGCATGAGTTACCTGACGGCCCGGCCGCCCCGAATCGCCTAAGGCTTGATCCCCACACCGCCGAGGCTCAGGTGGTTCAGCTCGGTCAGCGGGGCGAGCCGCGGGCCCTCCGGCCACCATTCGTGCAGGTGGACGACGCCCGGCTCGAGGAACTCCAGCCCGTCGAACAGTGACTCGATCTCGTCGCGGCCGCGGTGCACGGTGCGGTGCCCGGTGCTCGCCATGAGGTCGTCGAGCTTCCGGGCGAGCGCGCCGCGTGCGCCCTCGCCCGGAGTGAAGTCGTGGGTGATCAGCACGTAGGAGCCCGGCGCGATCGCGTCGACGTAGGCGCGGACGACGGCCCGCGCCTCGCCGAGGTCTTCGATGTGGTGCAGCACCGAGTTCAGGATCACCGCGATCGGGCGGTCGAACTCGAGGTGCTGGGCGACCACCGGATCGGCGAGGGTCTGCTCCGGATCGGCCGGATCCGCGCCGCTCACGTGTACGAGGAGGTCCTCCAGCAGCGCCAGCCCGTGCGCCTGGACGACCGGGTCGTGGTCGACGTACACGACCAGCGCGTCCGGGTTGTACCGCTGCGCCGCCTGATGCGTGTTCTCCGAGGTGGGCAGGCCGGAGCCCAGGTCGAGGAACTGGTCGATACCGCGGGCGTCGGCGAGGAAGCGGACCACCCGGTTCGCCCAAGAGCGGAACTCCTTGGCCATCGCCGCGGCGTCGGGGGCGATGGCGAGCAGGTCCTCGACCGCCCGCCTGTCGACCTCGTAGTGGTCGTGCCCGCCGAGAAGGACGTCCTTCATCCGGGCGAGGTTGGGCTTGCTGTAGTCGAGGGGAAGCGGGCGCCTCGGCACAGACCGGACCTCGTCCGAAGTCATGGACACGTTCCACCCTTCAGCCGCGCACGGGCAACGTGAACGCGCCCACGGCTCCCCTCGACATCGACGGACCGTACACAGATTACGACATGGCGTGCATCCAAGTGAACCTCCCCAAGGGCCTTGCCTACCTGCGGCGATCACCCGAAGACGAGCTCACGCCACGTGACACCGCCATCGGTGGTGCGGTACACCGCGGACCCACCTTCGGCGTCGGGAAGGCCGTCCACGACCACGCCGACCCGCTCGTCCGGGAAGTCCAGATCGTTGAGGCAGACGCCGCGGCCGCTGAGCACGGTCGTCGTCCAGGTCGATCCGCCGTCGGCGGTGCTGTGCAGGAATCCGGTGCCGCCGCCTTCCGCCGCGACGGTCGCCGCCGAGGGCGAAGCCGCGCTGAAGCTCTGGTTGATCCCGAGGGTGGGCGCCTGCCCCGTCCCGGTGAAGTACCCGCCGAGCTTCGGCGCGCGCCACAGCCGCCGGACGGTCGCCCCCGGCTGCGGCGTCCCCGGTCCCCCGCTGCACAGCGCCAGCACCTGTCCCCGCCGGACTCCGCTCAGCGAAGCCGTACTGTCCGCCGGGCAAGGCGCCGGCGCGGCCACGAAGGACAGGCCGTCCGACGACGTCCAGTACTTCTGGACGCGGTAGTCCGCCCCCATCGAAACCTGGATCCCGCCGCTGGTGGCGATGTCGCCGTAGGTCGAGGAACCGGTCACGGTGAATCCCGGGACCGGCAGGAGCAGCCGCGTGCCGGAGATCCCGGCGTACAGCGTCGTCGTCGACGGGGTGCCGAATCCGGTGACCATCGCGAACACCCGCGGACCCGCTTCGGCGATCTTCGAAATATAGAAGGGTTCCCGGACCCCGGCGAGGCGGACCTCGGACCATTTGACGCCACCGTCGTGGCTGGCGAGCAGCCTGGTGCCGTCGGAGAGGAACGCGACGCGCTCGTCGACCACCGTGAGTTTGACCTGATTGTGGTTGTCCGGCAAGGAGATCGGCGGTTCACCGACGCGGCGCCACCGCTTCCCGCCGTCGGTGGTCGACAGCAGGGACGCGCACCATCCGGGTTTGCCGCACGGCGAGAACCCGAGGACGAAGCCGTGCCGCGGCCCCGTCCAGCTCGTCGAGGCGGGAGCGAAACCCTTGGGCACCAGCGCATCGGCGGCGGCGGGCGGGGTGAAGACGGCCAGGGCGGTCAGTGCGGTGGCGGCGAGCGCGGCCCACCGGTTCGGCTTCATGACCACGGGACGTCCGGCACCCGCCCGGGTTGCCCGCCGTTCGGGGTGAACCCGCAGATCATCTCCGGTACGCTCGCAAACCTTGTTTCGCCCGGGGCCGGACCGGGTATACGGCGTTCGGCCGGTGAGACGGAGGTAGCACCGATGGACGACGCGGGTGCGCGTGCTGGTGGTGATGAGGAAGAAGACCCCGGGACCACTCAGCGCCGGTTCAGCCTGAACGTCCACGACCCGGACCATTTGCCGCGCAAACTCGCCGGCCGGTACGAGGTCGGGGAGCTGCTCGGCCGCGGCGCGACCGCGCGCGTGTTCCGCGCCTGGGACCTGCGCGAAGGGCGCGAAGTCGCGCTGAAACTGTTCCACGCGGACACGATGGCCAGGGACGAGCGCCGCCGGGAGCAGGAGATCCAGACCCTCAGCGCGGTCCGACACCCCGGGCTCGTCCCGCTGTACGACGCGGGCTCCGACGACGGCTACACCTACCTCACGATGCGCCTGGTCGAAGGCCCGAACCTCGCCCAGCGCCTGCGGTCCGGCCCGCTCCCCCAGGACGAGGTCGTCGAGCTGGCCGCCCGGCTGACCGACGCGCTCGCGCATGTCCACGCGCACGGCATCACCCACCGTGATCTGAAACCGGCGAACATCCTGATCGACGACGACGGTCCGTTGATCGGCGACTTCGGAGTGGCTCACGCCTTCGACGCGACCAGGGTGACCGAGACCGGCGGCGTCGTCGGAACGGCGGCGTACATGGCGCCCGAACAGGTCCGCGGCGAGAACGTCGGCCCGCCCGCCGACATCTATTCGCTCGGCCTCGTCCTGCTCGAATGCCTGTCCGGGGAGCGGGAGTACACCGGGACGCCGGTCGAGGCCGCGGTCGGGCGGCTGCACCGCCCGCCCCGAATCCCCGGCGGACTGTCGGCGACCATGACGACCTTGTTGCGCGGGATGACCGCGCGGAAGCCGTCGCAGCGGCCGACGGCCGCGGCCATCTCACGGATCCTGCTGGAGGATTCCACCGGGACGAAGGTGGTCCGGCTCGCGCCCGCGACCCGTAAGCGAGCGGCCGTGGTCGCCGCCGTCAGCGCGCCCGCCGCCGCGATCACCCTCGGCGTCATGCTGGCGCTCAACCAGACCGGGGTGCCCGCGCCTGCCCAGCCGAACGGAATGGTCCCCCCTGCGGTGACCGGATCGTCCGGCCCGGCGGCAGGCCGGGGACCGCAGTCCTCGGAGGCCGTCGAGGTGCCCACCCGCGGCCCGAAGGCGAGCAACGGCACGGTCGTGGTCACCGAAGCCGTCCCGGCTTCCGCGAAGCCGACCGGCACCACCGGAAGCACCAGCGCCACCACGGCACCGGACGGCACGACCGCTTCGAGCGACCGGCCCAGCACGTCGACGAAGCCGAGCAAGGGCAGGCCTGGGCCTCCGACGAAGAGCAGCAGGCCAGGGCCCCCCGGCTGAGCGACCGCGCAGCAGAGTGTGTCCACTGTGGACGATGATGGGAGACGGCGATGACCTACATCAACGACCCGCGAGAGCCGCAGGAAGAGATCGTCGAAGAGACACCCGCCAGGATCCGCGTCGTGCGTGTCGTCAACGCCGTCGTCCACGCGGTGTGCTGGATCTTCGCGCTGGTGCTGATCGTGCACATCCTGCTGGTGTTCGGCGAAGCCAACCCGGGGAACGGGTTCGCGCGGCTGATCGATCAGTGGTCGCGCGCTGTCTCGCTCGGCCTGCGGAACCTGTTCACCCCGGAAGGCCTCAAACTGCGCACCCTGTTCAACGACGGTCTCGCCGCGTTGCTGTGGCTGATCATCGGCGGCGTGGTGACCGACCTCGTCTCGCGGATCGGCCTCCCCGGCCCGAAGCGGGTCTGGTACCGGCGATCGCTCAGTTGAGCGAGCCCGGCTTCCCCTCCGGGGCGTCACCCGCCTGGGCCTGCTCGGCCTGAGCGTCGGTGACCTCCGGGGCGGCCGTGGTCTCCGCGGGCCGCGGGCGTTCCGGCTCGTGCTCGGTCTCGAAATGCTCGCGGCACCAACGGCCGTAGCGTCTGGCATGCACGGTCATCGCGGCACCTCCTTCTCCGCCACCCACGATCCCTCAGATCTGTGACGTGCGCCACTCGTTTATCCGGCGAACGCGGTGACGATCGCGGCGCAGAACGCGGGCAGGTCGTCCGGATTGCGGCTCGACGTGAGGTTGCCGTCGATGACGACCTCCTGGTCGACGACGGTGCCGCCGGCGTTGCGGATATCGGTGCGCACGCTGGGGTACGACGTGAGCGTGCGGCCGCGGACGACGTCGGCCTCGACCAGCGTCCACGGCCCGTGACAGATCACGCCGACGGGTTTGCCGCTGGTCACGAACTCGCGCACGAAGCGGACCGCGTTCTCGTCCGCGCGCAGATTGTCCGGATTCATCGTGCCGCCCGGCAGCACTAGCGCGTCGAAGTCGTCGACCGTGACGTCCTTGACGACGCGATCCACGGTGAACTTGTCCGCCTTGTCGATGTCGCCGTTCATGGCCTGGATCTCACCGGGCTCCAACGAGACGACTTCCGCCGTCGCCCCGGCGTCGGTGACCGCCTTGCGCGGCTCGACCAGCTCGACCTGTTCCACGCCGTCCGCGGCGAGGATGGCCACGCGGCGTCCGTTCAGCGATGTCGCCATCGGGTTCCCTCCTGAGGTCGTCGTCGCTCTCGGACTACCCCGGACCGCGACCGCCGAACCATGGGTATGAACTCCCGCCGCGGCGGGTATCAGCTCCCATGCGACTTCGGCGAGCGGACCTGGGGTCCCCCGGTATCCGGAGGCGGCGCGGAGGTCGTGGTTTCGGCTACCTGACCCCGGACGGCAAGCCGCTGAAGGACAGGGAAACGATCGAGCGGATCGACCGGCTGGCGATCCCGCCCGCGTGGCGGCGCGTGTGGATCTCCCCGCACGAGAACGCCCACATCCAGGCGGTCGGCATCGACGACGCCGGGCGGAAGCAGTACCTCTACCACCCCGAATGGCGACGGGCCCGGGACGAGGAGAAACACGAGCGCGTCCTCGCGCTGGCACGAAAGCTGCCCAAGCTGCGCGAAGTGGTCCGGGAGGATCTCGACTCGCGCGGCCTGAAACGGGAACGCGTGCTCGCCGGCGCCCTGCGCATGATCGATCTCGGGGTCTTCCGCACCGGCGGCGAAAGCTACGCCGACGAGCACGGCACCCACGGGGTGGCGACGTTGCTGTGCGAACACGTCGAACTCCGCGGCGAATGCCTGGTGTGCGACTACCCCGCGAAGCACGGCATCCAGCGGAAGGTCCGGCTGCGGGACGAGGCACTGGCACGGCTGGTCCGCTCCCTCCGGCGGGTGCGGGGCGGCGACGTGCGCCTGCTCGCCTATCGCAACGGTGACGGCTGGCACGAGGTGAAGGCCGACGACATCAACGACCGGCTCCGGGAAATCGTCGGGGACGGCTTCACCGCCAAGGATCTGCGCACCTGGAACGCCACCGTCCTGGCCGCGTCGGCCTTCGCGGACACGGAAAAACCGTCCAGCGAACGAGGATTGAAGCGGGTCGAGAAGGCCGTGATGACGGAAGTCGCCGAAGGGCTCGGGAATACGCCCGCCGTGGCGCGGAGGTCCTATGTGGACCCACGGGTGATCGAGGCGTACCGGCGGGATCGGACCGTCGAACGCGCGGTACGGCGAGCCGCGAAGGCGGCCAGTCCCGACGAAGCCCGCGGCATCGTGGAGCGGGCAGTGGTGCGGCTACTGAACGGGTCGTGAGGCTTCGATGGCGAGGACGGCGATGTCGTCGTGCGCCCCGCTGCCGAGCCATTCCCGCACCGCGGAACGGATCCGGGCGACGACCTCGCGGCCGGACAGCCCCTGGCACCCGGACAGCAGTTCACGCAGCCGTTCGTCCCCGAACAGATCCGGCGGCCGCTCGTGGTGCCGCGCTTCGGTGATCCCGTCGGTGTAGAGCAGGCAGACGTCGCCCTCGGCCAGCCGGATGGCCGTCTCGGCGAACCGGGCCTGCGGCGAGATCCCGACCAGCGTGCCGGGCAGGGTGATCTCGTCGACCCCGCCGCGGCGGCGCACCACCAGCGGCGCGGGATGCCCGCCGGAGGCCAAGGTGACGTCGAGACCGTCTTCGCCCGCCAGCACCGAACCGAGCACCAGCGTGGCGAACCGGCCGCTGCCGCCGGTGATGAGCAGGGAGTTCAGCAGGCTCAGCAATGTCGTGTTGTCGTGCTCGACGAGGTCGAGCGCGGCGAGGGTCTGCCGGACCCGGCCGGTGAGCGCGGCCGCCTCGGCACCCTTGCCGCAGACGTCGCCGAGGACGAACATCGCGCTGCCGTCCTCGCGCGGCAGGACGTCGTAGAAATCGCCGCCGACGTCGAGCAGCCCGCTCGACGGCTCGTACCAGACGTCGAACTTGACGCCGTGCACATCCGGCGGCGGTGTCGGGCGCAGCGTGGTCTCCAGACCGCGCGTGGCCTCTTCCTGGCGGGCGTAGCGGTGCGCGTTCGCCAGCGCCGTCCCGGCGGCGCGGGCGAACTCGGTCACCGCTCGCGGGTGGTCCTCGCCGAACGCGGGCGCGCCGCGCCTGCCGAGCACCACCGCGCCGGTGACCCCGGATCCGCCGTCGAATCCCAGTGAGACCACGGTCACCGACGAATGGACGGCGAGCCGTTCCGCGACGATCGCCGGCAGGGTCGCGATCTCCTCCTCCGGGACCGCTTTGGCTTCGAGTTCGTCCGTGGAGGCGAAAGTGCCGGCGAGCACCGGCGCCAGCTGGGCGGGGACGCGCCTGATCCGGCCGTGCCCGTGGGTGGTGCGGTGATCGCAGCTCCACCACTCCCACCGGCCGCGAGTGGTCGGCAGCAGCACGAAGACACAGTCGGCGAGTTCGGCCGCGGCGACCTCGGCGATCACCCTCGCCGTCCCGTGCCTGCCCCGCGCGGAGGCGAGCCTGGGCGCCGAGGCGGCGAGGAAACCGTCCACGCGCGGGCCGTCGGCCGCGACCGCGGAGGTCACCGTCCACGCGTGCCAGCCGCCGGGCAACGTCCGGATCCGCGCGGGGAACCGGCGGCCGGTGTGCTCGACATGCCCGACGTCGGGGCCTTCGGCGGTGAGCACCGGGCGGCCGCCGCCGAACAGCTCACGGGCGGCGGGATTCGACCAGCGCAGCGCGCCGCCGACGTCCTGCACGAGCACCGCGTCACGGACGTCTTCGAGCAGCTCGCGCCAGAACCGCCCGGATTCGGGCAGGGCTCCCTCACTCGTCGGGGGCGACGACTCCGAGGGGAGCGACGTCGAGGCCGGGGCGGGCCGTGACACCATTCCCGGACCTCCTCCTGCCTTGCGGGTAGCGCAGTGTGAGCGGGCGGACTGGCTCGAAGTGTAGGTCGAATCATGGCACGCTGATGCGACGACCATGGCTTGGCATGCGTGGTGGAGAGGGTCGACACAGATGACACAGCACTCCCAAAGGGACCGGATCCCCGTGGAAGGTGGTGGCGGCCAGGTGGACGAAGCGACCCTGGAACGCCTGCTCGCGGCGGCTCGTGACCTCGGGGACGGCAACTTCCGGCGGCGGCTCGTGGCGCACGGGGACGGACTCGCGGCCCAGCTCGCGGGCGCCTTCAACGACATCGCCGAACGGAACCAGCGACTGGTGACCGAACTCCTGCGCGTCCGCGAGGCGGTCGGCAAGGAAGGCAGGCTGACCGAGCGGGTGGCGGCCGAGATCGGCCCCGGCGGCTGGGCCACCGCGGTGGATGTCGTCAACGGGCTGATCGAGGACGTGAGCAGGCCCACGGCCGAGCTCAACCGCGTGCTCGGGGCGGTCGCCGAGGGCGATCTGTCCGAACCGATGCCGCTGGAAGTCGGCGGGCGGCCGCTGCAGGGTCAGTTCGCCGAAGTCGCGAAGACGGTCAACGGCCTGATCAAGCAGCTTTCGCGGTTCGCGACCGAGGTCACCAGAGTGGCCCGCGAGATCGCCACCGAAGGACGGCTCGGCGGGCAGGCCGAGGTCCCTGGCGTGGCGGGCACCTGGCGTGATCTCACCGACAACGTCAACGTCATGGCCAGCAATCTGACCGACCAGGTGCGCAACATCGCCCAGGTGACCACCGCGGTGGCGCGCGGCGACCTGACCCAGAAGATCAACGTCGACGCGCGCGGCGAGATCCTGGAGCTCAAGAACACCGTCAACATCATGGTCGACCAGCTCTCGGCGTTCGCCGACGAAGTGACCCGCGTGTCCCGCGAGGTCGGCAGCGAAGGCCGTCTCGGCGGTCAGGCGCAGGTCCCCGGCGCCGCGGGCACGTGGCGCGACCTCACCGACTCGGTGAACCTGATGGCGGACAACCTGACCGACCAGGTCCGCAACATCGCCCAGGTGGCCACCGCGGTCGCGCAGGGCGACCTCTCGCAGAAGATCAACGTCGACGCCAAGGGCGAGATCCTCGAACTCAAGAACACGCTGAACACCATGGTCGACCAGCTGTCCTCGTTCGCGGACGAGGTCACGCGGGTGGCGCGCGAGGTCGGCAGCGAAGGCCGTCTCGGCGGCCAGGCGACCGTGCCGGGCGTGGCGGGCACCTGGCGCGGGCTCACCGACTCGGTGAACCAGATGGCGGACAACCTGACCGACCAGGTCCGCAACATCGCCCAGGTCACCACGGCGGTGGCGAAGGGCGACCTGACGCAGAAGATCACGGTCGACGCGCGCGGCGAGATCCTCGAACTGAAGACGACCGTCAACACGATGGTCGACCAGCTCTCGGCGTTCGCCGACGAGGTCACCCGGGTCGCCCGCGAGGTCGGCACGGAAGGTCAGCTCGGCGGCCAGGCGCAGGTGCCCGGGGTCGCCGGGACCTGGCGCGACCTCACCGGGTCGGTCAACTTCATGGCGAACAACCTCACCGCGCAGGTCCGGAACATCGCCCAGGTGGCGACGGCGGTGGCGAAGGGCGACCTGTCGCAGAAGATCGCCGTCGACGCCAAGGGCGAGATCCTCGAACTCAAGAACACGCTGAACACCATGGTGGATCAGCTGTCGGCGTTCGCGGACGAGGTCACCCGGGTCGCCCGCGAGGTCGGCAGCGACGGGCGGCTCGGCGGTCAGGCACAGGTGCCCGGCGTGGCCGGGACGTGGAAGGACCTCACCGACAACGTCAACTTCATGGCGAAGAACCTGACCGACCAGGTCCGGAACATCGCCCAGGTCACCACCGCCGTCGCGAAGGGCGACCTGACGCAGAAGATCATCGTCGACGCGCGCGGCGAGATCCTGGAGCTCAAGAACACCGTCAACATCATGGTCGACCAGCTGTCGGCGTTCGCCGACGAAGTCACCCGGGTGTCCCGCGAGGTCGGCACCGAGGGCAAGCTCGGCGGCCAGGCCCAGGTGCGCGGTGTCGCCGGGACATGGAAGGACCTCACCGACAACGTCAACGTCATGGCCACCAACCTCACCGACCAGGTGCGGAGCATCGCGACGGTGACGACGGCGGTGGCGAACGGCGACCTGTCGAAGAAGATCTCGATCGACGCGCAGGGCGAGGTCGCGGTCCTCGCCGAGACGATCAACAGCATGGTCGAGACGCTGCGCGCCTTCGCCGACGAGGTCACCCGCGTCGCCCGCGAGGTGGGTACGGAAGGCATCCTCGGCGGCCAGGCCCGCGTGCCGAACGTGGCGGGCACGTGGAAGGCGTTGACGGACAACGTGAACGTCATGGCCGACAACCTGACCGGCCAGGTCCGCAGCATCGCGACGGTGACCACCGCGGTGGCGCAGGGCGATCTGTCGAAGAAGATCGACATCGACGCGCGCGGCGAGATCCTCGAACTCAAGACCACCATCAACACAATGGTCGACCAGCTCTCGGCCTTCGCCTCTGAAGTCACCCGCGTCGCCCGCGAGGTCGGCACGGACGGCACGCTCGGCGGTCAGGCGGAGGTGCCCGGTGTCGCGGGCACGTGGTCGCGGCTGACCGAAAGCGTGAACCAGCTGGCCGGGAACCTGACCACGCAGGTGCGGGCGATCGCGCAGGTGGCCACCGCGGTGACCGCCGGCGATCTGACCCGGCACATCACCGTCGACGCGTCCGGGGAGGTGGCCGAGCTCAAGGACAACATCAACCAGATGATCGCGAACCTGAAGGAGACCACCCGCGCGAACCGCGAGCAGGACTGGCTCAAGACCAACTTGGCCAGGCTGTCCGCGCTCATGCAGGGCCACCGGGACCTCGCGTCGGTGGCGTCGTTGATCCTGTCCGAGCTGACCCCGCTCGTGTCGGCGCAGCAGGGCGCGTTCTTCCTCGCCCGCGAAGACGAGCAGGAAGAGGTGGTCCTGGAGAGCATCGCGACCTACGGGCTGGCGAAATCCCAGACGGGCCTGCGGTTCTCCCCCGGCGAGTCGCTCATCGGACAGGCCGCCGTCGACCGCCGCACGATACTGGTCCACGAAGCCCCGCCGGAGTACGCGCTCATCTCCTCCGGGCTGGGTTCGGCCGCGCCGGTCAACGTGATCGTGCTGCCGGTGCTGTTCCAGGGCGAGGTGCTCGGGGTGCTGGAACTGGCGACCATCAACGCCTTCAGCACCGTCCACATCGACCTGCTGGAGCAGCTGAAGGAGACCATCGCGGTCAACGTCAGCACCATCCAGTCGAACTCGCGCACCGAGGCGCTGCTGACCGAATCCCAGCGCCTGGCGCAGGAACTGCGCGCGCGGTCCGAGCAGTTGCAGGCGCAGCAACGGGAACTGCGGCGGTCCAACACGGATCTGGCGGAGAAGGCGGCGCTGCTGGCGCAGCAGAACCGCGACATCGAGGTCAAGAACAGCGAGATCGAACAGGCGCGGCAGGAGCTCGAAGAGCGTGCCGGGCAGCTGACCATGGCGTCGCAGTACAAGTCCGAGTTCATGGCGAACATGTCGCACGAACTGCGGACCCCGCTCAACAGCGCGCTGATCCTCGCGAAACTCCTTTCGGAGAACCCGGACGGGAACCTGTCGGAGAAGCAGGTCCAGTTCGCCCGGACGATCTACTCGGCGGGCAGCGACCTGCAGCAGCTGATCAACGACATCCTCGACATGGCCAAGGTCGAGGCCGGTCACCTGGACCTGCAGATGTCCGACGTCACGCTGCCCGAACTGGTCGAGTACGTCGAATCGATCTGCCGTCCGCTCACTTCGGACAAGGGCCTGGAGTTCGCCGTCCTGATCGACCCGCCGGTGCCGTCGTCGATCCACACCGACGAACACCGTTTGCAGCAGGTACTGCGGAACCTGCTGTCCAACGCGGCGAAGTTCACCGACGAGGGCGGGGTGCGCCTGCACATCCGGATGGCCGATCCGGGCGAGGTCGAAGCCGACTCGCTCCGCAACGCCCCCGGCGTCCTCGCGTTCGCCGTCGAGGACACCGGGATCGGCATCGCGCCGGACAAGCTCGCGATCATCTTCGACGCGTTCCGCCAGGCCGACGGCACCACCAGCCGCAAATACGGCGGCACCGGGCTGGGGCTGTCGATCAGCCAGCAGCTGACGGAACTGCTCGGCGGCGAACTGCGCGTCCGCAGCGAACCCGGCAAGGGCAGCACGTTCACCCTGTACCTGCCGGTGAGCGCGGCGAACCTGGTGGTCCCCACCACCGCCGCGGCCGACGGTGTCCCGCTGATCATGGCCGTGCCGCAGGTGGCCCCCTCCGCGCCGTCACAGCGGTTCCACGGCGAGAAGATCCTGATCGTCGACGACGACCTGCGCAACGTCTTCGCGCTGGCCGCCGTGCTGGAGCGCAACGGCCTGGAGGTCATCTACGCCGAGACCGGCGTCGCGGGCATCCGGGCGCTGGAACGGCACGAGGACACCGCGCTCGTCCTGATGGACGTGATGATGCCCGAACTGGACGGCAACGCCACGATCACCGCGATCCGCGCCGAGGCCGCACACGAAGACCTGCCCGTGATCGCCGTCACGGCGAAGGCGACCGCGGAGGACAAGGCGCGGACGCTCGCTTCGGGCGCGGACGACTACGTGACCAAGCCGGTCGACACGGACAAGCTGCTGGACCTGATCGCCGCGCACCTCGAGGCGGATGCCGCCTCCAGCGGCCTCTCGCAGGCCGTGACGGGCGCCGGTGACGAATCGGAAGTCGGCGCGGACTGAGACTTCGGTCCAGGTGGTCGTGAGTGGCGTTTCGGGTTCTCCCCCGAAACGCCACCCCCGACCCCCCCGCGAAATCGCCCAGCCCGGCACCAACCAGACATCGGGTCAGAGAAAGTGTCGGCTCC
>NZ_JBWKEA010000009.1:0-95562 GCF_056435685.1 Amycolatopsis sp. NPDC043885 | reverse complement strand
GGTGGGAGGGGCGGGGGGTGGGCGGGGGGGGAGCTTGGGCGGGGGGGGGTGGGGGGGGGTTTTTGGGGTTCTAACCCGAAACGCCACTCACGACCACCCCGGCCGATGCTTCCCTCTACACAAAAGAACCCGCAGGCCAGGCGCCTGCGGGTTCGGATGTGAAGCTGTGGAGCGGGTGACGGGAATCGAACCCGCGTAGCTAGTTTGGAAGACTAGGGCTCTACCATTGAGCTACACCCGCGTGCCCCCGGAGTACCGGGTGCGAAAACAGCTTAGCGTGACCCGCTAGGCTGTGCGCACACCCCCCGGGAGATCGGGGAAGTCACGGGATGTGGCGCAGCTTGGTAGCGCATCCGCTTTGGGAGCGGAGGGTCGCAGGTTCAAATCCTGTCATCCCGACCAGATGGGGCCGGACCTGCGGGTTCGGCCCTTTCGGATACCGCCGCTCGGCGACGTCGGAACGCTCAGTCCCACCACAGCACGATTGCCAGTCGACGGCGGGCGGCTTCCTCGTAGAAGTCGCGTAGGACGGTGTGTTCCCGAGTCAGTTGTCCGGCCAGATCACCGCCCATACCCAGCGCGCTCTTGCCCAGCTCGGCCTCGATCCGGTCCGGGTCCGACGGCACGACGG
Organism: Amycolatopsis sp. NPDC043885; assembly: GCF_056435685.1. Taxonomy (NCBI): domain Bacteria; kingdom Bacillati; phylum Actinomycetota; class Actinomycetes; order Pseudonocardiales; family Pseudonocardiaceae; genus Amycolatopsis; species Amycolatopsis sp. NPDC043885. The sequence goes on along the minus strand of NZ_JBWKEA010000009.1, from coordinate 94,931 downwards.
CACGGACCGCATCGGGTGTCACGGCACGCAACGCTTCGGTGACCTCGCCGACCTGCGGTGGCTCCAACGCGGTCACCGGGTGTTCCCAGATCGTGTCGGGATGATCCCGGTAGGCCGGGTTGACTTCTTCCTCACCGCTGAAACAACGCCGCAGCCGTGCCAAGGTCCGGCCATCGGCTCCGGTCAGCGCCCAAGCCCGTTCCAGGGTGGCAGGCCACCAATCCATGTCGAGGTAGTCCTCGGCTGGAGTCGATGAGAAGGAGCAGAGCTCGTGCAGCGCGTCGACCGACCGACGACATGCGGCGAGTCGCGTGGCCGGGATGTGCCAAGGTCGTCGGCGGCGCCGGCTCAGCCTTGGGAGGGCCACAAGCGCAGGAAGCTCCGGACGTCGTCGAAACCGTCCATCGCCCGCCCGTCCACGTCGGCCGGGTCCGCTTCCGCGCGGGCGGCCAGAGATTCGGCGAGTTTCGCCGCCTCGTCGCCGAGCCGCCCGAAGCGCCGAGCGGTATGCCCCCAGCACAACCCTGCGAGCCCGAGCAAAGGGCCGCCCGGCTCGGCCCGTGTCCCCACCTCGGCACACCAAGGCTCGACGAACGCGTAGTCGTCGTCATTCAACGCGGTCCCGACCAAGGTCTCCGCCGCCTCGCCTTCGAACGATCTGTCCCGCAGGGCACGCTCCAGCGTCTCGACGACCGCGGCGTGGGGCAACGCGGGCGGGTTCTCGAAGCTCCGATGCGGCCGTCGCAAATCCGGGCAGGATGAGGATCATGGAAATCCGCCACGCCCTCAGCACCGACGCCCCCGCCGTGACCGCCCTCCTCACCGAGCTGGGCTACCCGGACAACGACGTGGAGGACGTGCGCGGCCGGCTCGAACGCTGGGCCCGGCATCCCGAAGGTGCCGCGTTCGTCGCCGAGGCGGACGGCAAGGTGGTCGGTGTCGTCGCGGTGGTCGCGATCCCACTTCTGGAGCGGCCGGGTTCGGGCGGGCGGATCGTGGCCTTGGTGGTGGACGAGACCCGGCGAGGCTCGGGTATCGGACGCGAGCTGGTCGCCGCGGCCGAAGCGGAGGCGCTGCGCTTGGGCTGCGACACCATGGAGGTCACCAGCTCCCGCCACCGGACCGCCGCGCACGCCTTCTATCGCGCGCGGGGATACGACGACCATTGTGAGCGCAGCGCCCGGTTCATCCGAAGGTTGACCGCCTGACCACTCCCGGATGCTGAGAGGCCCTAGGCCCACCAGCACCCGCTTGCGAACATCGGCACCGTGACCGGCAGGCGGAGCGCCAGTGCCGGCGCGGTGCCGGACGAAGGGGCGATCGCGCGCAGCACCATCGCGCCGCGCGAACCAGTGGCACACCGACGTCACCTTCGTGCTCGACCCGCCGAAGGCCAGCACGCTGCGCAGCCTGGTCGTCCCTCCTGCGCGGGGGCGCCATCGATGAGTGAAACGCTGATCGCCAACTCGGCCGCCGCCTACCGCGACCTGCCCGAACCGCTCCGGGCGTTCGCGGACACGCTGCGCGCCGAGCACACCGACGACTACGACTGCGCGAAGGCGCCGGAGACCCTCGACGAGGCGGAGCAGGAACGCCGCAAGGTGTTCGTGTCGCGGAAGTTCCGCACGGTCCACCCGGTGGTGCGGGTGCATCCGGTGACCGGCGAGCGCGGGGCTGTCCAAGGGTGAGTCGCGGGACATCCTGCGGCTGCTGCAGTCCTACGCATCGACGGGCTGCCGAGCGAATCCCTCGAAGGCGACGCTTCGCACTACTCCCCCGCCGCCTGACGGCGCGCATGAGGTAAGACTGGCGTCGTGAAGGACGATCGTCAGGTGGAAGCGCTCCTGCGGGAGCTGGCCCCGCAGGTCATCGGGTTGCTGGTGCGCAAGCACGGGCAGTTCGACGCCTGCGAGGACGCCGTCCAGGAAGCCCTGCTCTCGGCCGCGCAGCAATGGCCGGAGCAGGGTATCCCGGACAGTCCGAAATCCTGGCTCGCGACGGTCGCCTCCCGGCGGCTGGTGGACGAGTGGCGCAGCGAGAGCGCGCGACGGCGGCGCGAGGAGAACAACGCGCTGCTGGACCTCGCCCCGTCCCCTGTGTCCGATTCGGACGACACGCTCACCGTCCTCTTCCTGTGCTGCCACCCTTCCCTGTCCCCGCCGTCGCAACTGGCGCTCACCCTGCGCGCCGTCGGCGGCCTGACCACGGGCGAGATCGCGAACGCTTTCCTCGTCCCGGAATCGACGCTGGCCCAGCGGATCAGCCGGGCGAAACAGACCATCAAGAAGGCGGGCGCCGAGTTCGTCCTGCCGCCCGCCGGAGAACTGGCCGAACGGCTCCGAGTCGTCCTCCAGGTCCTGTACCTGATCTTCAACGAGGGCTACACGACCAGCGGCGGCCCCGACCTGCGCCGCGCGGACCTGACCGCCGAAGCGATCCGGCTGACCCGGCTGCTCCGGCGGCTCATGCCGGACGAGGACGAGGTCACCGGCCTGCTCGCGCTCATGCTGCTGACCGACGCCCGCCGCGGCGCCCGCGCCGGTGAGGACGGCTCGCTCGTTTCCCTCGCCGAGCAGGACCGTTCGCGCTGGAACGCGGAAATGATCGCCGAAGGTGTGTCGCTGGTGAGCGAGGCCCTGGAGGCGGGCCCGGTCGGGCCGTACCAGGTGCAGGCCGCGATCGCCGCCGTCCACGACGAGGCGCCCACCGCGGCGGACACGGACTGGTCGCAGATCCTCGCGCTCTACGACGTGCTCGAGAAGGTCTCGCCCGGCCCGGTCGTCACGCTCAACCGCGCCGTCGCGGTCGCCGAGGTCAACGGGCCGGGAGCGGGCCTCGAACTGCTGGCCACGCTCGACGACGACAGCCGGATGAGCCAGACCCACCGGCTCGATTCCGTGCGAGGACATCTGCTGGAACTGGCCGGGGACACCGGCGCCGCGCGCGAGGCCTACCTCCGGGCCGCCGGCAAGACCGCGAGCGAACCGGAGAAGCAGTACCTGACGCGGCGCGCGGAGCGGCTCGGCTAGGCCGTGTCCTTGCGGGCCGTGGCCATGGCACGCTCGGTTTCCCAGAACGCGCGCATCGACACGATCAGCCCGTCTTCGCGCACCCGGTAGACGAACACGCCGTCGGTGTCCACGCGGTAGCCGCCGGGCAAGTACGTCGTGATCGTGCCGACGTTCGCGACCTCGTCACCGGCCGCGTGCGAATCGCGGATGGTGAACCGGAAGCGTTCGACGTTCGCGATCGTCTTGTCCCAGAAGGCACTGATCCCGTCCTGCCCGTGATGCCCTTTGCCCTCCTCGTCGAACATCGACGGGCCGACCGGGTCCTCGACGACGGCGTCTCCGGCGAAGAGCGCGAGCCAGGCGGCCTTGTCCCCGGCGGTGACGGCGGTCATCGAGCGGAACGCGGCCTGGCGCGCGGGCGGCTGCGCGGCGGACGGATCCCAGCAGACGTCGACACCCATGGTTCAGTCTCCGATCTTCGCGATGATCTCGTCGCCGAACTTCTTGATGGAATCCAGCTTGGGGCCGACTTCGGCGTCGAAACCGAGGCCGTCGAACACCCACGGCATGGTGATGATGTCGGTGACGCCGATGTCGCCCTGCTCGCGGTAGCCGTCGAGACCGAACTTGTCGATGCAGACGGCCTGGTACTCGAAGGGATCGTCGGCGCGGCCCTGGTCGGCCAGCAGCCCGCGCAGTTTGGCGATCGTGTCGCGGAGGTCGTCGAACTTCATCATCGCCGACGACCAGCCGTCGGCGACGCGCGCGGCCCGGCGCAGCGCCACGTCGGTGTGCCCGCCGATGTAGAACGGCACCCGCGACGGCGGCGTCGGGCTCATCCGGAGCTTGTCGAAGTCGAAGAACTCGCCGTGGAATTCGACCATCCCGCCGTCGAGGATCAGGCGCAGCACCTCGATGGCCTCGTCCACGCGTTTGCCGCGTTTTTCGTACGGCGCGCCGCACCAGCGGAATTCCTCCGGCGACCAGCCGACGCCGAGACCGAGCCCGAAGCGGCCGCCCGTCAGCGCCGCGACCGAGTTGACCTGACGCGCGAGCAGGACCGGGTTGCGGGAGCCGAGTTTGAGCACGGAGGTGTAGAAGGTGAGCCGTTCGGTGACCGCGCCCATCGACGCGGCCGCGATCAGCGGATCGGCCCAGGGCGTCTCCTCGGTCCAGAAGCGGCTGCCGTCGGGCGTGTACGGATAGTCGGCCGAGACCGTTTCGGAATAGAACAGGGAATCCGGGAGCGCGATCGAGGAGAAACCCGCCTCTTCGGCCGCACGGGCGAGCTCGCCCAGCTGATCGAGCGGGTTCATCGCGATCGACAGGGTGAACTTCATGGAGCCGAACTATAACGTGTTCTAGTTTCTCCCGCCAGTGCGCGCGGGAACCACCGGCGGGCTCTCGGCGTTGATCCGGGCAAAGGCCGAACGATTCCTGGAGTGAACCCATGGGCACCGCGATCTTCCTGATCGTGCTCCTCGTCGTCGTGGTCGGCGGCGGCATCTACTTCGCGAAATCCCAGGCGGCGGCCAAGAAGCGCCAGCTGGACGACGCGAAGGCCGACGCGCGGCGCCTCGTCGAGCGGCTCGGCGGTCAGGTCATGAACCTCACCGGCACGGACACCGCCTCCCAGCAGGCGATGGCGGACGCGTCCGAACGCTTCACCGCGGCAGGCTCCCAGATGGAGCAGGCGCAGACCATCGAACAGGCCCGTCTGGTGCGCGAGACCGCCATCGAAGGGCTCTACTACGTCCGCGCGGCCCGCCTCGCGATGGGCATGGACCCCGGTCCGGAACTGCCCGGCAGCGAAGAGCGCGACCGGGCGGGCAAGGTCACCGAGTACCGCTCGGTCGACGTCGAGGGCGAGCACTACGAGGCTTCGCCGGACCCGAGCCAGCGGACGCCGCACTACTACCCCGGTGGCCGCGTGGCCGGCCGTCCGGTGCCGCAGGGCTGGTACAGCGAGCCGTGGTGGAAGCCCGCGCTCGTCGCCGGTGCCTGGGGGCTCGGTTCGATGCTGCTGTTCAGCGCGATGTTCTCCGGGATGGCGGGGATCGCGAGCGCGTCGGCCTGGGAATCGGGCTATGACGCGGGCCAGGAGGACGCGGCCGCGGACGCGGGCGGCGACGCCGGAGGCGACATGGGCGGGGACGCCGGTGGATTCGACGGCGGCGGCTTCGATGGCGGCGGTTTCGACGGCGGCGGGTTCGACTTCTAGCCCGCTGCTGCCGGGTCCGTGAAGGCCTCCTTCCCTACTCTCAAGGTAGGGAAGGAGGCCTTCACGGCTTATGTCGATCCGCCCGGCCAACGTCGCGGTGTCAGGCCACTGTGGCACGTTGCGAAAGTGGCTTTCGCAAACTTTGGCGAGCGTGGCCGTCGGTCAGGTAGGGGTCGGTGCCGACGTCAGGCGGGCTGGCACGTCGGGCACCAGAAGAGGTTCCGCGCCGCCAGATCGCTCCGCAGCACCGCCGTCCCGCACACGAGACAAGGCATCCCTTCGCGCCGGTAGACGTAGACCTCGCCCCCGTGCCGGTCCTGCCGCGGCGCGCGGCCCGTGGCCTCGGGCAGGTGCTCCGGCGCGACCGTGTCGATCCGTCCCACCCGGACACCGTGCCGCATGAGCGTCACGAGATCCGCCCACATGTCGTCCCACAGCCCGCGATCGAGCGCGCGGCCGGGGACGAGCGGGGCGACACCGTGCCGGAACAGCACTTCGGCGCGATACACGTTGCCGACGCCCGCCAGCACCGACTGGTCCATCAGCAGTGCCGCGATCGACGTCTTCGACCGCGAAATCCGCTCCCACGCCTTCTCCGGCTTCGCGTCCCGGCGCAGCGGATCCGGGCCCAGCCGCGCCTTGATCGCGTCGACTTGGGGCCCGTCCATCAATTCGCACTGGTTCGGGCCGCGCAGGTCGGCCGAATGCGTCGGGCCGACCAGCCGCATCCGCACCTGTCCGACGGGCTCGGAAACGGGCAGCGGCACGTCGGAAAACGTGCCGTAGAGGCCGAGGTGGACATGCACCGTCCCGTGTGGACCGTAGTCGTGGAACAGGTGCTTTCCGTACGCCTCGGCCTTCACCAGCACCCGGCCGTCCAAACGGGACGCTTCGGCGGCGAAGCGTCCTTGCGGACTGCTCACCTCGACCGGGTGCCCGGCGAAACGGCGTTTGTGCAGACGTGCCAAGCGATGGAGCGTGTGCCCCTCGGGCATGTCAGTGCTCGGGCAGCGGCGGCGGCCAGCCGGTGTTCTCGTAGTCCAGGATCTGCTGGACGCGGCGGCCGTGGCGCTCGTCCGGGCTCGGCGGGGTCGCGAGGAACGCCTCGACGATCTCCGTGGCCTCTTCGGTGGTGTGCATCCGCGCGCCGACGCCGATCAGCTGGGCGTGGTTGTGCTCGCGGGTGAGCTTCGCGGTCTCGACGCTCCACGCGAGGCCGGCGCGAGCGCCCTTCACCTTGTTGGCCGCGATCTGCTCGCCGTTGCCGGAGCCGCCGACGACGATTCCGAGGCTGCCCTCGTCCGCGACGACACGACGGGCCGCCTCGATGCAGAAGGCGGGGTAGTCGTCGGCCGCGTCGTAGACGAAGGGACCGACGTCCTCGACGTCGTGGCCCTGCTCCTTGAGGTGGGCCACGAGGTGGTTCTTCAGTTCGAAACCGGCATGGTCAGAGCCAAGGTAAACACGCACAGCGCGGAGTCTGCCATCACGTTCCGGGGCGAGCATGCTGTGGGGGTGGACATCAGGCTCGAATGGGGAAGCGAGGGCGTCACCGCCCTGGGCGCGGGCTGCGCCGTTCTCGTCATCGTCGACGTGCTTTCCTTCTGCACCACAACGGATCTCGTGCTCGGCAACGGCGGCCGCGTGCTGCCGGTCCGCTGGCGCGACCAGCGCGGTGAGGAGGCCGCGAAAGCGCGAGGCGCCATCCTCGCGGGTGAAGAACACTGGACCTTACGACCTTCGTCTGTGACGGAAATCCCTTCCGGCACCCTCCTGGCGCTCCCCTCGCCCAACGGCGCCACGCTGTGCGACACCGCCGCCACGACCGGTGCCGTCGTCCTGGCGGGATGCCTGCGCAACGCGGCCGCCGTCGCCGCCCGCGCGGCGGAGCTGGCGAACGGTCGGCCGATCGGCGTCGTCCCGGCCGGGGAACGCTGGGGCATCGACATCCGCACCGAAACCAAGACGTTCGGGCCGCTGAGGCCGTGCGTCGAGGACCAGCTCGGCGCGGGAGCGATCGTCTCGGCGCTGGACGGCTACGGCCGGCTGTCCGCCGAAGCCCGTCTCGCCGCCATCGCGGCAAAAGCGATCGACATCGCCGAAGCACTGACAGACTGTTCTTCGGGACGCGAGCTCGCCGCGGCCGGGCACGCGAACGACGTGCGACTCGCCGCGATGCTCGATAGCAGCGGCACGGTTCCTGTGCTGCGCAACGGAATTCTGGAGGATTCGTGACTTGGCTCGAACTCGCGGACGGCGTGTACGCCCGCCGTTACGAGGAGCTGGACCTGACCGTCGGCCTCGTCGTGGGCAGTGAGCGCTGCCTGGTCGTCGACGTCCGCGGCGACGTCGACCAGGGCGCCGAACTGGCCGCGGCGGTACGGGAGATCACGCCGCTGCCGTGGTCGGTCGTCTACACCCACGCGCATTTCGATCACGCCTTCGGCACGACGGCGTTCCTGCCGTGCGACGTCTGGGCGCACGAAGGGTGCCTGACGGAGCTGGCCACCTACGGCGACGGCGCGCGACGCAAGTGGATCCAGCACTACCTCGGCGAAAACCGGCCTGAGATGGCGGAGGCGCTGGAGCGCACCGAGATCACCCTGCCGGACAAGCCCGTCACCGACAGCGCCGAGATCGACCTCGGCGGCCGCGCCGCCGTGCTGCGGTTCCCCGGCCGGGCGCACACCGATCACGACCTGTTCGTGCACGTGCCGGACGCGGGAGTCGTCTACGCGGGCGACGCCGTCGAGAACGCCGAAGCAGGCTTCAGCGCGTTCTCGTTCAACGACGGCAGTTTCCTGGCCGAATGGCCCGGCGTGATGGACGCGATCCTCGCGCTGGAGCCGAAGATCATCGTGGCCGGGCACGGGGACCCCGTCGATACCGCGTTCATCGAGAAGCACCGCGACGGGCTGCGCGAACTTGTCGCGCTCAAGAACCGGATCGCGGCGGGAGACCTCACGACGGACGAAGCCGTCGCGAGGTCCTCCTACCCCGGCGATGTCACCAAGGCCGCCCTGGAAACGCCTTAGTCGAAGTTCAGCTCACCGGACCGGGTGCGCTTCAGCTCGAAGAAGTCCGGGTAGCTCGCCAGCGCGCGGGCGCCATCGAAGACCTTGACGGCGTCCTCGCCACGCGGGATCGAGCTGAGCACCGGGCCGAAGAAGGCGACTCCGTCGATGTGGATGGTCGGGGTGCCGACGTCCATTCCGACCGGATTCATACCTTCGTAGTGACTCTTCCTCAGCGCTTCGTCGTACTCGGCCGACTCCGCGGCGTCGGCCAGTTCGGCCGGCGCGCCGATGGCTTCGAGGGTCTCCTTGATGACCTTCGGGATGTCCTTGTCGCCCTGGTTGTGGTGGCGCGTGCCGAACTCCGTGTAGAAGTCGCGCAGGGCCTCCTCGCCGTTCTTCTGCGCGAGCGCGGTGGCGACGCGGACGGGGCCCCAGCCGCGGTCCAAGAGCTCCTTGTACTGCTCAGGCAGGTCGTCGCGGCCGCTGTTGAGCTCGGACAGGCTCATGATCCGGAACCTCAGGTCGAGGTCGCGGTGCTTCTCCACTTCGAGGATCCAGCGCGAGCTGATCCAGGCGAAGGGACAGATCGGATCGAAGTAGAAGTCGACCTTGGTCTTCTCGGACGGGGCGGTCATCAGGTTCTCCCAGTGCCATCGTCTTGGGGTGGGCCGGTACACACACAGGGTGCTACACAGCGAGCCAACATCGCGGCCGTCGGCGTTGTTCCCGTCGTCAGCACGGGCCTCGACATGATTGGATGCCTGTAGTTGGAAACCAAAACCGATACCGATGACCAGAGGTGCCAGTGCCCGCCCCCAACCTGACCCGAGACCAAGCCAAGCTGCGCGCGGAGCTGCTCGACGTCGAGTCCTACGACATCGAGCTGGATCTGACCGACGGCCGCGGCGGTCCCGGTGAGAAGACCTTCACGTCGAAGACGACGATCAAGTTCGCCAGCGCCAGAAGCGGCGAAGCGTCGTGGGTCGACATCGTCGCCGAGGGGATCGAGTCGGCCGTCCTCAACGGGACGGAACTCGACGTCAGCGGGTACGTCGAGGACAAGGGCGTCGAGCTGCCCGCGCTCGCCGAGTCGAACGAGCTCGTCGTGGACGCGGTCTGCCGGTACATGAACACCGGCGAGGGCCTGCACCGGTTCGTCGACCCGGTCGACGACGGCGTCTACCTCTACACGCAGTTCGAGACCGCGGACGCGAAGCGCATGTTCGCCTGCTTCGACCAGCCCGACCTCAAGTCGGTCTACCGGCTCACCGTGACCGCGCCGAAGGACTGGAAGGTCATTTCGAACGCGCTGGTCGAGTCGGCCGAGGAGACCCCGGAAGGGGCCGTCCGCACCGTGTTCAAGGTGTCCGAGCGGATCTCGACCTACCTGGTCGCGCTGATCGCGGGCCCGTACAGCGAGTGGCGCGACGAATTCACCGACGAGCACCGCACCATCCCGCTGGGCATCTACTGCCGCGCCTCGCTCGCCGAGCACATGGACGCGGACAAGCTCTTCACCGAGACCAAGCAGGGTTTCGCCTTCTACCACGAGAAGTTCGCGACCCCGTACCCGTTCTCCAAGTACGACCAGCTGTTCGTGCCGGAGTTCAACGCGGGCGCGATGGAGAACGCCGGCGCGGTCACGTTCCTGGAGGACTACGTCTTCCGCAGCCGCGTCACCCGCTACGCCTACGAGCGCCGCGCCGAGACGCTGCTGCACGAGATGGCGCACATGTGGTTCGGCGACCTGGTCACCATGCGCTGGTGGGACGACCTGTGGCTGAACGAGTCATTCGCGACCTTCGCGAGTGTGCTGGCCCAGGCCGAGGCCACCGAGTACAAGAACGCGTGGACCAGCTTCGCGAACATCGAGAAGTCGTGGGCGTACCGGCAGGACCAGCTGCCCTCGACGCATCCGATCGCCGCGGACATCGTCGACCTGCACGCGGTCGAGGTGAACTTCGACGGCATCACCTACGCCAAGGGCGCGAGCGTGCTCAAGCAGCTCGTCGCCTACGTCGGGCTCGAGCACTTCCTCGAAGGCCTCAAGGTCTACTTCGGCAAGCACGCCTGGGGCAACGCGACCCTGGCGGACCTGCTGGGCGCGCTGGAAGCGGCCTCGGGCCGCGACCTGTCGTGGTGGAGCGCGCAGTGGCTGGAGACCACCGGTCTCAACTCGCTGAGCCCGCGCTACGAGGTCGGCGCCGACGGCACGTACACCTCGTTCGCCGTCACCCAGACCGGCGCCAAGCCGGGTGCCGGTGAGCTGCGGACACACCGGGTCGCGGTCGGCGTCTACGACGAGGACGAGAACGGCAAGATCGTCCGCAAGTACCGCGTCGAACTCGACGTCGACGGCGAGCGCACCGAGGTACCGGGGCTGATCGGTCTCCCGGCAGGCAAGCTCGTGCTGGTCAACGACGACGACCTGACCTACTGCACGATGCGGCTCGACCCGGCGTCGCTGACCACGCTGATCGACCGCATCGCCGACATCACCGAACCGCTGCCCCGCACGCTGTGCTGGTCGGCGGCGTGGGAGATGACGCGCGAGGCCGAGCTCAAGGCCCGCGACTTCGTCACCCTGGTGCAGCGCGGCGTGCACACCGAGACCGAGGTCGGCGTGGTGCAGCGGCTGCTGCTGCAGGCGCAGACGGCGCTGAACTCGTACGCGAACCCGGCGTGGGCGGCGGACAAGGGCTGGCCGGAGTTCTCCGCCCGGCTGCTGGAGCTGGCGCAAGGCGCCGAGGCCGGTTCGGACCACCAGCTGGCGTTCGTGAACTCGCTCGCCGGATGCGTGCTCGACGACAAGACGCTGGCGATCATCGCGGGCTGGCTCGACGGCACGGCGCCGCTGGAGGGCCTGACCGTCGACACCGACCTGCGCTGGCGCCTGCTGCACGCGCTGGTCGCGCACGGCAAGGCGGAGAACCCCGAGATCGACGCGGAACTCACCAAGGACGACACCGCCGCCGGACGACGTCAGGCGGAGCGCTCGCGGGCGCTGCGGCCGACCGAGGAAGCGAAGGCCGACGCGTGGCAGCGGGCGGTGTACGACGACGAGCTGCCGAACGCGGTCAGCGACTCGCTCATCACCGGCTTCTCCCACCCCGGCCAGAAGCACCTGCTCGGCGGCTACGTGACGCGCTACTTCGAGGTCATCGACGAGGTGTGGCAGCGGCGGTCCAGCGAGCGGGCGCAGCCGACCGTGGTCGGGCTGTACCCGTCGTGGGCCGTCGAGCCGTCGACGGTGGAGGCGTCGGACGAGTGGCTGGCCGGGGAGCACCCGGCGGCGCTGCGCCGTCTCGTGTCGGAAGGCCGGGCCGGGATCGTGCGGGCGCTGGCCGCCCGAGAGTTCGACTCGCAGGCCGGGATCTAGTCCCGTAACGCAATGAAAGGTCCCTTCCTTGCAAATTTTGCAAGGAAGGGACCTTTCATTGCACTTGAGAGCGTCAGTGCTGCGGAGCGCCCGCCTGGTCGCTCAGCATGCGGAGGGCGTTCACGAGGCCGCCGATGAGGTCGCCTTCCTTGAAGGAGGCGACCATGCTGGCCACGGCGAGCTTCGCGCCGCGGTCGGGCAGGCGGTGCCGGGCCTGCGAGCCCGTCACGATCTCGATGACGCGCTGGCCGGGCGACACGGCGACGATCACGCCGTCGGCCGGGTTGTCGGTCGAGCTCAGCAGGCCTTCGGCGGTGGCGCGGGTGTCCTCGCCGAGGTCACCGAGGTACACACTGAAGTCCAGGCCGGTCTCGCGGCTGGCCAGGGTCAGCGCCTCGTCCAGCCGGGCAAGCTGCTGGGTCGTGAATGGGCTGTTCGGACCAGCCGGTTCGTACATCTTGGCGGCGGAAATCCGGCCGCTCGAAGTAACGGCGGCGCCGTAACCGGGCTCTTCGTCAACAGCGGTGGACGAATGGGTCAGTTCACCAGTTGCCACGAGCGCCTCCCGTCACCGAAGCTCCGTCCGCCGCACCCACGGCGGTCGCGCCGCCCGCGTGCGAATGCCTGGCGCCGACACCGTCGGGGTTGGCGCTCCACCACATGGCCGGGTACTCCCACGGCTGCCCCGGCCGGTACCGGGCGGCGCCCGCGCCCTTCGACCGCAGCGTGGCCACCCCGCAAAGCGCGTAGATGACCAAGGGGATCACCGCGAAGACCAGGATCGTCTCGACAAGGTTCACGCGCGTGAGCGTATCCGATGGCGCGAGGCCGCACCCGCTCGCACGGGTATGGGCCGCGGCACCTACCGCTCGTCGTCCGGAGGGGGCCGTCCGCCGCTTGCCGCGAAAGCGCTCCCACGTTGGGGCGAAGCCCGCAAGGCCGAAAGGTTGCAACTCAACGTACGGGCGGCCGCACCCGGCGCTGTCGTCTTGTCGCGGCCTTGAAATCCTCGTAGCTTTTTCACCTGTACGGGCCTTGCGCCCAGCTCCCCCACCCCAGCAGGTAACGCACCGGTCGCAGGAGGATATGTCATGCAGAGCACCCAGACACCCGGCCAGGCGATCATCGACGACATTTCGTCACTCTTCGAAATTGAATTCGTCCCCGGTACGCGTGTGACGGCGGGCACACGGGTTACGCGCGGTACTCGTGTCACTCGCGGTACGCGGGTCACCGCCGGAACCCGGGTCACCCGCGGCACCCGCGTCACCCGCGGCACCCGCGTCACCCGAGGCACTCGCGTCACCGCCGGAACCCGGGTCACCCGCGTCACCCGAGGCACCCGCGTGACCGCCGGAACGCGCGTCACCTGCGGCACGCGTGTCACTCGCGGCACCCGGGTCACCCGTGGCACCCGCGTCACCTGCCAGAGCGACTTCTCGCTCGCCGCCTGAGATCGAGCACGACCGGCTAAGCAGGGGACGGCGCACTCGTAACGAGCTTCACCACGGCATCATCGGCCCGCCCCGGCCGCCGCGAGGCAGCCGGGGCGCCGACGTGTTCACAATGCGATCAGGCCGCGGTTCCCAGGTACGGCCGCCACAACGGGTCGGCCTCCTTCGAATGCGCGAGCAGCCGCCAGTGCGGCCCGTGCGGGGCCCTCGGCACGACGCGCAGGCGCCAGCCGATCTCGGAAAGCAGCTTGTCCGCTTTCCGGTGGTTGCACTTGGCACAGCAGGCCACGCAGTTCGTCCAACTGTGGGGGCCACCGCGACTGCGCGGGAGGACGTGGTCGATCGTCTCGGCCCGCCCTCCGCAGTAGGCGCAGCGGTACCGGTCGCGGTGCATCAGCCCGGCCCGGGTCAGCGGCACCTGCGCGCGGTAGGGCACGCGCACGTAGGTGCTCAGCCGGATCACCGAAGGCACGGGCAGCGAAACCGTGGCGGCGTGCAGTTCGAGCCCCGCCGGGTCGCCGTGCACCACCTCGGCCTTGCCGCACATCACGAGGACCACCGCCCGCCGCAACGGCAGCGCCGTGAGCGGTTCGAACGTGGCGTTCAACAGCAATACCCGTCTGCGGCCCCACGAATTCGTGGTGGGTGCCGCCGTGGTCGACGGGTCCCGCCCTCTACGCTGTCCGGGCGGGCGGGCAACACCCCCTGGCCGCGTTCCCGGCCCGCCCGGTGGAGCCCCGTGCGAGGGGGCACCTCCCGGATGGGCGCGCAGCACGACCTCCGGCGCCTGTCCGGCCAAGGCTTGGCTCGGGACGCCGAGGGGGATGGGTTGTCGGTCTGGCACTCGACCACCTCCACCGGTGCAGGCATAGTCGACCACAGATCAGCCCCAAAGTGCACGTGTGTTACTGGACGTGTCACATGCGCGCGACCCGGCGGCCACTTGAAGTTGGGTGCTCCGCCTCCGCCGGGGCCGAGCGGCGTGACCGATCCCCGCCGAGTACGAAAGGACATTTCCTCTCCGTGAACCTGCTGCCCACCGAACCCCCGGCCTGCACGCGCGAGGCCGGCAGCCTGTGCTACCAGGTGTTCCAGGTCACAAAGAACGAATGGCTCTCCGCCTCCGCGGGCTGGCTGCTGACGAAGCCGCTCAGGATCCTGATGATCGTCGCCGTGGCGTTCCTGCTGCGCTACCTGGTGCGACGCCTGATCAACCGCGTGACTCGGATGCCGAGCGGCTCGTCGAAACTGCCCGCCCTGTTGAGACCGCTGCGGGAGAAGGCTCCCGAAGTGCTCGGGTCGGCGGTGATGGAACGGCGCCGTCAGCGCGCCGCCACCATCGGCTCGGTGCTCAAGTCGATGGCGACGTTCCTGATCTACGGCCTCGCGTTCATCCTGGTACTGGGCGAACTGGGCATCGACCTCGCGCCGATCATCGCTTCGGCGGGCATCGTCGGCGTGGCGCTCGGGTTCGGCGCGCAGAACCTGGTCAAGGACTTCCTGTCCGGCATGTTCATGATGATCGAGGACCAGTACGGCGTCGGTGACGTCGTCGACGTCGGTGAGGCGTCCGGCACCGTCGAGGCCGTGGGCCTCCGGATCACCACCTTGCGTGACATCAACGGCACCGTCTGGTACGTCCGCAACGGCGAGGTGCTGCGGGTCGGCAACTCGAGCCAGGGCTTCGCGGTGGCCGTCGTCGACGTCCCGCTCAGCTACTCCGCCGACGTCGAGAAGGCCACCGAGCTGATGGCCGAGAAGGCGAAGACGCTCCTGGAGAGCGAGGGGCTCGCACCGAACGTGCTGGAGCCGCCGGAGATGCTCGGCGTGGAGACCGTCACCCCCGAGAGCATCAAGCTCCGCCTGACGGTGAAAGTCCGGCCAGGCAAGCAGTGGGCCGTGCAGCGCGCACTGCGGGCGCATCTGCTCGCCGCGTTCGACGAAGCAGGCTTCGAGCCACCTCTGGGGCGCTTCATGGCGTCCGGCCCCGCCGGGCAGTAGGACAAGGGCAGAATGGAGCTGTGTCCGTGACCGAACCTGACCCCACCACCTTGTACGAAGCGATCGGCGGCGAACCCGTCTTCACCCGGATCGTCGCTCGGTTCTACGCCGAAGTGGCGGTCGACGAGGTGCTTCGCCCGCTGTACCCCGAGGAGGACCTCGGCCCGGCCGAGGAGCGTTTCCGGCTGTTCCTCATGCAGTACTGGGGCGGCCCGCACACCTACTCGGACCAGCGCGGCCACCCTCGGCTGCGGATGCGGCACGCTCCGTTCAAGATCGGCCCGATCGAGCGCGACGCCTGGCTGCGCTGCATCAAGATCGCGGTCGACGAGGAGAACATCGAGGAGCCCTACCGCTCGCAGCTGTGGGCGTACCTGGAGATGGCCGCCAACAGCATGATGAACAGCTTCGTGTGATGGAACGCGACGTGGCTTGGTGGGCCCAGGCGGTGTTCTACCAGGTCTACGTACGCTCGTTCGCCGATTCGGACGGGGACGGCGTCGGTGACCTCGAAGGCATCCGCGGCAAACTCGGGTACCTGGAGCTGCTCGGGGTCGACGCGCTGTGGCTGGCGCCGTTCTACCGCTCCCCCATGGCCGACCACGGCTACGACATCGCCAACCCGCGCGACGTCGACCCGATGTTCGGCACCCTCGGCGATTTCGACGTCCTGCTGACCGAGGCGCACAAACGCGGCATCAAGGTCACCGTCGACGTCGTCCCCAACCACACCAGCAACACCCACGCCTGGTTCAAATCGGCGATGGCTGCGCCGCCGGGCAGCCCGGAACGGGATCGCTACATCTTCCGCGACGGGCTCGGCCCGCGCGGCGACCAGCCGCCGAACAACTGGGTCAGCGCTTTCGGCGGCCCGGCGTGGACGCGGGTCCCGGACGGCCAGTGGTACCTGCATCTGTTCTCGCCGCAGCAGCCGGACCTGAACTGGACCAACCACGAGGTCGCCGCCGATCTGGAGCGGACCCTGCGGTTCTGGCTGGACCACGGCGTGGACGGCTTCCGCGTCGACGTCGCGCACGGCATGGCGAAACCGCCGGGCCTGCCGGACATGGACCCGCGGGTGAACGCGCTCGGGCCGAGCGAGTACTACGATCCGCGGTTCGACAACGACCGTGTCCACGAGATCCACCAGATGATCCGCAAGGTTCTCGACGAGTACCCGGGCACCATGGCCGTCGGCGAGATCTGGGTGACCGACGAGGAACGTCTCGCGCGCTACCTGCGGCCCGACGAGCTGCACCTGGCGTTCAACTTCCGGCTCGTGCTCACGCATTTCGACGCGGACGCGCTGCGGACGGCCATCGAGCGGTCGCTGGCGGTGCCGAAGTCCGCCGGAGCGCCCGCCACCTGGACGTTGAGCAACCACGACGTCTGGCGGCAGGTCAGCCGGTACGGCGACGGTGAACGCGGCGTCCGGCGCGCGCGGGCGATGGCGCTCGTCGAGCTAGCGCTGCCCGGAGCGGTCTATCTGTACAACGGCGAAGAACTGGGGCTCGGCAACGTCGACCTCCCGCCGGAAGCTCTCGCGGACCCGCGCGCCAAGATCTCCGGCGTCGAGTTCGGCCGGGACGCGTCACGGGTGCCGCTGCCGTGGGAAGGCGAACTCCCGCCGTTCGGGTTCTCGCGCAATCCGCGCACGTGGCTGCCGATGCCCGCTTCGTGGGCGTCGGTGACCGTGGAAGCGCAGCTGGAGGATCCGGCGTCGACGCTGTCGCTGTACCGGCGGGCGATCGAGATCCGTAAGTCGCACAAGGCTTTCCGCGGCGACGACCTCGAATGGTACGGCGCGCCCGCGGGGTGTTTCGCGTTCCGGCGGCGCGGCGGCGGGCTGGTGTGCGCGCTGAACACGTCGGCGAGCCCGATCGCGCTGCCGCCGGGTGAGGTACTGCTGTCGAGCGTTCCGCTGGTGAACGGCAAACTGCCGCCGGACGCGGCCGCCTGGCTCGTCTGAGCCCCCTGCAATGAAAGGCCCCTTCATCGCAAATTTTGCGATGAAGGGGCCTTTCATTGCACGCTAGTGGATCACTTGTTGAAGCCCGGGTGCAGCTTGTACTGCGTCTGGGCGTTGAACTCGTTCTGCCGGACGAGCTTCGCCGGGAAGGTCCGCCAGTCGTTGAGGTCCAGGACGTCCAGCCCCTTCACGATGTCGGACGAGTAGATGTGGCCGTTGTACCAGTACGCCGACCACGTCCCGCCGCCGACGAGCTTCTCGTTCGAGAGCGGGCCACGCTCCCAGAACGCGATCTCCTTCGGGTTCTTCGCGTCGGTGAAGTCCCACACCGAGACGCCGCCCTGGTACCAGGACTGGACCATGATGTCCTTGCCCGGCACCGGGATCAGCGAACCGTTGTGCGCGACGCAGTTCTCGGTCTCGGACTGCAGGCGCGGGATCTTGTAGTAGCTGACGAACTCCAGCTTGCGGTCGTCGCCGCGGCCGGTGATCTGGTAGATGCCGTTGGCGCCGCGGGTGGAGCCGAACTTCTCCAGGCAGGTCGCCATCCCGCCGCCACCGAGCTCGTCGGTGAAGACGATCTTGGTGGCGTCGTTGTTGAAGGTGGCGCTGTGCCAGAACGCGAAGTTCACGTTGTCCTGCACGCGGTTGAGGACACGCGGCTTGAGCCGGTCGGAGATGTCGAGCAGGACGCCGTCACCCATGCAGGCACCGGCCATCAGATCCTTCTCCGGCAGCGCCGTCAGGTCGTGGCAACCGGTGGTCGCGGACCGGCGGGTGCCGTCGGGGTTGGTACCACCGGGGTTGCCGCCGTCGTCCGGGAACAGCACCGGCGTCGCGACCAGCGAGGCCTTCGCCGGGTCCTTCACCGGGACCTTGATGATCGACAGCTTGTCGTGCGGCGGCTGGCAGTCGGGCAGGTTGGCCGCCGGCGCGTACGACGAGACGTAGATGTAGACGTCCTTGCCGCGCTTGTCCGGCACCAGGGTGTTGGTGTGCGAACCGCAGTCGGTCTCGATCGCCGCTACGTACTTCGGCGCCGCGAGGTTCGAGATGTCGAAGATCTTGATGCCCTCCCACGCCGACTTCTCCGAGGCGGGCTTCGAGACGCTGTTGCACGAGTTGTCGCTGCGCGACGAGTCGGTCGACAGGAAGAGCAGGTCCCCGGAGATCGACACGTCGTTCTGCCCGCCGGGGCAGAGGACCTGGCTGACGATCTTCGGGCGGTACGGGTTGCGGACGTCGAAGACGTTGAACCCGTCGTAGGTGCCGACGATCGCGTGCCCCTTGGTGAACGCGATGTCGGTGCCGGTCGAGTCCTTGGTGAACGGTCCCTGCTGCGGGACGTTCGCGATCGACCGGAGATTGGGGCTGTGGACGATCTCGTCCACGCCCGGAATCGCGGTCGCCGACGGTTCGGCGATGACGGCCGGCGCGGCGAGCGCGCTGGAGGCACCGAGGGCGGCGACTGCGGCCGCCGACACGAAGACCCTGGTCAAGCGGCGTTTCAGCCCAGGCTGCAGCACGATATGGCTCTCCTTCCACCCAGCTTTACGCGCACCTTATTCCTTATTTAGGCTCAACAGATACCGACCAACGGAGGAACTCCCGGGATGAGAAATAGTTTGACATCGGCACTGGTCGCCGCTGCTTTCGTAGTCTCGGGCTGCACCGGCGACGAAACTCCGGCGCAACCGGCCCAAAGTGCTCCGGTGATCGTGCCCGGGAAGCCCGGCGAGCAGGCGGGCACCGGCTCCCCCGCCCCGGTGAACCGCGATCAGCCGAACGAGGCCGACGTCGAGTACATGACGATGATGATCCCCCATCACCAGCAGGCGAAGGTGATGACCGATCTGGTGCCGGGAAAGACGGCGAACGAGCAGATCCGGGCGATCGCCGGGCGGATCTCGGTCGCGCAGGACGGCGAGGTCACGATGATGAAGACCTGGTTGTCCGACCGCGACAAGCCGGTGCCGGGCGAAGGGCACGCGGGCCACGGTGGCGGGCACGATCACGCGCTCATGCCGGGCATGGCGACCGAGGCTCAGCTGGCGGACCTGCGCGCGGCGAACGGGGTGGCGTTCGAAAAACTGTTCCTCGACCTGATGATCGCGCACCACCAGGGCGCGCTGACCATGGCCGAAGCCCAGCTCGGCAAGGGTGTGGAGATCAAGGCGCAGGAGATGGCGCAGGAGGTCATCACCGGCCAGTCCGCCGAGATCGAGCGGATGAAGACCATGCGCGGAAAGCTCTGAACCCTCGCGTTTCGTCCTCTGAACGCGGTAGTTCGTAACGCCAACTACCGCATTCAGAGGACGAAACGCGGGAGTCAGGCGTCGCCGGAGGAGCCCATGTCGAACCCGGAGTCGTCGGAGTCGTCGAGGGTGCCCGAGACGATCCAGGTCGCCAGCGCGGCGGCCTGGACGTAGGGAGCCGCCTTCGCCGCGGCCCGTCCGGCGGATTTGGCACGTCCCCACTTCTCCGGGCGTTCGGCGCGTTCCGGCGCCTCCTCACCCGGCGGGCGCTCGGTCCGCCACGGGGTCTCCTCCGGCCGGACCTCGGCGAGGAAGTCCGCGGTCGGGTCCTCCCCGTCCTTAGCGGCGTCCTTATCGCTCATGGAGACAGCCTGACACCGCGGGCGGCCGGAAGCCACCCGCGGTGCGAAGCGTAAGAAAGCCGTCAGAAGAGCAGCGGCAGGAGCGCGTGACGGCGCTTGAGGACCGCGCCGTACCGCGCGTCGATGCGCATCCACGAATCCGTCGCGGTGACGCGGACGACGTCGCCGTCGATGGACGAGTCCACGAAGCCCATCCCCGACAGCGCGAACAGGCACCGCATCTGGACCTTGATCTCCAGCTCGTTGCCCGAAACGGTGAGCACCGCCTGATCCATCAACGACGCCGGCGGCGTGCCGTGCGGGCCGACGTTGTCGCGGGCGAGGGTCACCCCTCGATCGGCCAGCTCCGAGATCACCGTCGCCGGCAGCTCGTCCACCAGCTGCCAGCGGCCGGGGGCGGGCAGTTCGGAGTGCCACATCAGGTCGCGGGCAGGCCCCGGATCCATGCGCTCGCCGCCGGCGACGGTCAGCGCGGCGAGCAGCTCGTTGCCGGACACCGTGATGTCCGAAGGCGAGATGTCACCGGCCACGGCCCTGGTCGCGAGGACCTCGAACGGCGTCGCGCACCACGCCTCGACGACGCCGTCACCGCGCTGCCGCAACCGCACCAGCGTGTTCTGGTCGAGCCGGACCGCCCTGGCCACGAACGCGCCGAGCGTTTCGCGGTCGCCCGCGTCCGGGATGACGAGCTCAGGCATCCGCGAACCCCTTCTCCAGGAAGGCACGTTCGTCCTCGGTCAGCCGCCGGGGCCGCTCCGACGCGGTGTCGAACGGCGCGAGCACCGTCTCGGCGGTGACCGCGACCTTGTCGGCCTCTGCCGGGCCACCGTGCACCCGGTAACCGAGGGTGAAGCTGGCGTGCTTCAAGTCCTTCAACGAGATCTCCACCCGGATGTCCTGATCGGACACCACGATCGGCGAACGGTAATGGACGGCCAGCTTCACCACCACGATGCCCTTGGGCAGTTCGGTGAGCCCCGCGCGGACGGCGTCCCCGAACAGCAGGGGGATCCGTGCCTCTTCGAGCAGGGTCACCAGATTCGCGTGGTTGACGTGCCCGTAGACGTCCATATCCGACCAGCGCGGCCGGATCAGGGAAATGTACGCCACTACCTCACCGTGCTCCGGATCTGCCTCGCCGCCACCGACAGCGTCGCCAGGTCGAGCTTGCCGGACTGGCTGATCTCGTCCAGTGCGACGCGAGCCCGCTGCAGCCGCGAAGCGTTCGTCTTCTCCCAGTGGGCGATCTTCTCGTCCGGGTCGGTACCCGAATCGCTGTGCCGCAACGCGTCCAGCGTGATCGTCCGCAAGGAACCGTAGACGTCGTCCCGCAGCGCCAGCCGCGCGAGCGCGTGCCAGCGGTTGCCGCGTTCGAGGCCACTGATCGACGTCAGCATCTTGTCGATGCCGAGGTGGTCGGAAAGCGCGTAGTACAGGCCCGCGGTCTCCGCCGGGGTGTGCACCGCGTCGATCCCCACCTGCTGCTCGGCCAGCTCCGCGACGTCGGTCACGTCGAGCAGGCCGTAGGTGTGCAGCAGCAACGCCACCCGTCCGGCGAGTTCCGCCGGGACGCCCTTCTCGATCAGCCGCTCGGTGTTCGCGTCCACCGAAGCGCGCTCGACACCGCGAAGCAGCTCGTGCGCCCGCGGGGCCAGCTCACCGACGACGCGGCCGAACCGGTTGATCTCGGCGAGCGGGGCCAGCGGCTGCGGCCGGTTGGTGAGGAACCAGCGGGCGGCCCGGTCGAGCAGCCTGCGGGTCTCCAGCATCATCTCGTCCGCGACCTCGGTCGGCACGACGTTGTCCAGCGCGTCGATCTGGGCCCACAGCGACGGCAGGTCGTACACGTGGGCGACCACGGCGTACGCGCGGACGGCGTCGGTCGCGGTCGCGTTCATCTCCTCCATCAGGCGGAAGACGTACGAGATGCCGGCGCCGTCGACGACCTCGTTGGCCACCATCGTCGTGATGATCTCGCGCTTCAGCGGGTGCTGGAAGATCGCGTCGCCGAAGCGCTCCCGAAGCGGCTTCGGGAAGTACTCGGGCAGACGACGCGAGAACACCTCGGAGTCCGGCAGCTCGCTCGCCAGCAGCTCGTCCTTCAGGTCGAGCTTGACGTGCGCGAGCAGCGTCGCCAGCTCCGGCGAGGTGAGGCCTTCGCCCGCCTTCTCCAGCGCGCGGAACTCCGCCGAACTCGGCAGCGCTTCGAGCTTGCGGTCCAAAGCGCCCTTCGCGACCAGCGCCGCGACGAGCCGCTGGTGCACCGAGACCATCGGGCCGGCGTGCGCCCGGCTGACCCCGAGCACGGCGTTCTGCCGGTAGTTGTCGGCCAGCACCAGCTCGCCGACCTCGTCGGTCATCTGCCCCAGCAGTTCGTTGCGCTGCTCGGCGTCCAACGATCCGGTCGAGACCAGGTGGTCCAGCAGGATCTTGATGTTGACCTCGTGGTCCGAACAGTCGACGCCCGCCGAGTTGTCGAGCGCGTCGGTGTTGATCTTGCCGCCCGCGCGGGCGAACTCGATCCGGCCGAGCTGGGTCAGGCCCAGGTTCCCGCCCTCGCCGACGACCTTGACGCGGAGCTGCTTCCCGTTGACGCGCAGGGCGTCGTTGGCCTTGTCGCCCGCGTCCGCGTGGGATTCGGTCTCGGCCTTGACGTAGGTGCCGATCCCGCCGTTCCACAGCAGTTCGACCGGGGCCAGCAGGATCGCCTGCATCAGGTCGTTCGGAGCCAACGCGGTGACGTCCCCGGCGAGCCCGAGCGCCTCGCGGACCTGCGGGCTGACCGGGATCGTCTTCGCGGACCGCGAGTAGATCCCGCCGCCCTCGCTGATCAGCGAGCGGTCGTAGTCCTCCCACGACGACCGCGGCAGGTCGAACAGCCTGCGCCGCTCGGCGAACGAGGTCGCCGAATCCGGGTTCGGGTCGAGGAAGATGTGCATGTGGTTGAAGGCGGCCACGAGCCGGATGTGCTCCGAGAGCAGCATGCCGTTGCCGAAGACGTCACCCATCATGTCGCCGATGCCGACGACGGTGAAGTCCTCGGTCTGAGTGTCCTTGCCCAGCTCGCGGAAGTTGCGCTTGACGCTCTCCCAAGCACCCTTCGCGGTGATGCCCATGGCCTTGTGGTCGTAGCCGACCGAGCCACCGGACGCGAAGGCGTCGCCGAGCCAGAACCCGTAGTTCGCCGAGACCTCGTTCGCGATGTCGGAGAACTTCGCGGTCCCCTTGTCCGCCGCGACCACGAGGTAGCTGTCGTCGCCGTCGTGGCGGACCACCCGCGGCGCCGGGACGGTCTTGCCCTCGACGCGGTTGTCGGTCACGTCCAGCAGGCCGGAGATGAACATCCGGTAGCAGGCGATGCCCTCGTTCAGCTGGGCGTCACGGTCCAGCCCGGGGTCACCGGTGGCCGCCGGCGGGCGCTTCACGACGAAGCCGCCCTTCGCGCCGACAGGCACGATGACCGCGTTCTTGACCGCTTGTGCCTTGACCAGGCCGAGGATCTCGGTGCGGAAGTCCTCACGGCGGTCGGACCACCGCAGGCCACCGCGCGCGACGTCGCCGAAGCGCAGATGCACACCCTCGATCCGGGGCGAGTACACGAAGATCTCGTACTTCGGCCGCGGCTCGGGCAGTTCGGGCACCGCGCTCGGGTCGAGCTTGAGCGCCAGGTACTGGCGGGAGTTCTCGTCCTCGTCGGTGACGTGGTAGTTCGTCCGCAGCGTGGCGAGGATGACCGACATCAGCCGTCGCAGGATCCGGTCCTCGTCGAGGCTCGTCACCTCGTCGACCAGCTTGCCGATCTCGGTGGTGAGCTGCTCGGCCTGCGACGCGCGGGCCTCGTCGCCGAGCGCGAGGTCGAACCGCGTCTCGAACAGCCGCACCAGCGCGGTGGCGATGTCGGTGTGCGCGAGGACGGTGTTCTCGATGTACTCCTGCGAGAACGGGATCTTCGTCTGACGCAGGTACCGTGAGTAGGCCCGCAGGATGGCCGCCTGGCGCCAGGTGAGCCCGGCGCGCAGGACGAGGCCGTTGAAGCCGTCGACCTCGCAGTCGCCGCGCCACGCGGCGTGGAAGGCGTCCTGGAAGCGGGTACGGAGGTCGTTGTCCGCGTGGTCGAGGACCTGCGGGTCGATCCGCAGGCCGAAGTCGTAGATCCACGACCGGCCGCCGTCCTCGCGGCGCAGTTCGTACGGCCGTTCGTCGACGACCTCGACGCCCATCCGCTGCAGGACCGGGAGCACCTGGGAGAGGGTGACGCCCTCGCCGCGCAGGTACAGCTTGAAGCGCCGCTCCCCCGCCTCCGCGTCGGCGGGCAGGTAGAACGACATCGACAGGTCGCCCTCGTCGGTCAGCGACTCCAGGGCACGGAGGTCGGCGAGCGCTTCGAGCGCGGTGAAGTCCTCCTTGTAGCCCTCGGGGAACACCGCGGCGAACCGCTGCCCCTGCTCACCGGCGGACTCTTCACCCATCAGGCCGATCGGGGCGCCGCCGTCCCCGGCGCGCCCGCGGCGTTCGGCGAGGATCGCCTCGACCATCCGGTCGTCCCAGCTGCGCACGGCTTCGTTGAGCCGTTCCTGGATGCGCAGGGTGTCCGGTTCGGACCACTGCGACGGATCGGTGTGCACGATGAAGTGCACCTGCGCGAGCACGGTCTCGCCGATGCGCGCGCTGTACTCCAGTTGTGTGCCTTCGAGTTCTTCGAGCAGGACCTCCTGCATCGCGAGCCGCGAACGGGTCGTGTATCGGTCACGCGGGAGGTACACGAGGCACGAGTAGAAACGGCCGTACGGGTCGCGGCGCAGGAACAGGCGCAGCCGTCTGCGATCCGAAAGCGTGATCGCGCCCGTCGTCGTCGAGTACAGCGAGTCGGTGTCGGCCGAGAACAGGTCCGCGCGCGGCCAGTTCTGCAGCACTTCGAGCATCCGCTGGCCGGAGAAGGACTCCATCGGGAAGCCCGCGCGGTGGATGACCTCGCGGACCCGGTTGCAGACCACCGGGATGTCGAGCACGTTCTCGTGCAGCGCGGTGGTGGTGAACATACCGAGGAACCGGTGCTCGCCGGTGACGTTCCCGTTGTCGTCGAACGTCTTCACACCGACGTAGTACGGATACACCGGGCGGTGCACCGTGGACGGCGCACTCGCCTGGGTCAGCACCAGCAGCGTCGGCGCGAGCGCGGACGCCGCCGTGTCCGGACCGGCGGTGAGACCGCGCGCGGCCAGGCTGTCCTGGCGCAGCACACCCAGCCCGGTGGCGAGCACCGCGCGCAGGGCGGGCTCGTCGCTGTCCGGGTGCGGGTTGTCGATCAGCTCGTAACGGCGGTAACCGAGGAAGGTGAAGTGGCCGTCGGCGAGCCAGCGCAACAGCCGGGCGCCCTCCGCGACCTCGTGCGCGGGCAGCCGCGGCGGGTTCCCGTCCAGCTCGTCGGCGAGACGGCACGCCGTCTCCGCCATCTTGTCGGTGTCCTCGACGACCTCACGCACATCGCCCAGCACCGACGACAGCCGGTTGTCCAGCTCGCGGGCACGGTTCGGGTCGGTCACCAGGTCGATCTCGATGTACATCCACGACTCGGCCGCCGAATTCGACGGCGGCTCCGCCGGATCCGCGTCCGGGTGGACCTCCAGCAGCTCACCGGTCAGATCCCGGCTCACCACGACGATCGGGTGCACGATGCGCTGCACCTGCACCCCGTCCCGCGCGAACTCGGCCGCGACCGAATCCACCAGGTACGGCATGTCGTCCGTGACGACCTGCACGACGGTGGCCTCACGCGTCCAGCCGTCTTCGGGGCCCGTCGGGTTCAGCAACCGCACCGCGGGACGGCCGGGCATCCGGTCCTTCGCGAGCTGCAGATGTGAGCGGACGGCGCCGACGAGGTCGACCGGGTCGTCACCGAGAATCTCTTCGGCCGGGATGTGCCGGTAGTACAAGCGGATCAAGTCGCCGATCTCCGGGGCGTATGCCGCGGCGGCGTCGATCAGGTCGTCCCGGATCTGCTCCGGGTTCGCCGACCGGCGCCGGGCGCCATCCTCGGTGCCGACATCTTTTCCGGGCGGGGACGAGACTCCCGTCGAGCTCATTGAGGCAACTCTCCACTGTAGCGAGATTGACACCGCGACCGGCACGACTCTGTACCGGCCCAGACCCAACCTACAGCTCCGGACAGTCGGCTCCACAAGGCCGGGTCCTTCCCTGCCGTCGAAGATTTCCCTGCTCAGATACCGGAATCGCCGTGATCGGTTCAGCTACTCGCGGGTCACATCGGCGGTCTGTCCGGGCCTCGCGGCGGCCCGCCGCACCGGGGTGACCAGCACCCATTGCCGCGCGGTGCCGCTTCGGGCGACCTCACCCGGCCAACTGAATCGTTCAAGCCGACCGCCACTTCCACCGAAGTGGGAGCAAGGGACCTTTGCTACCGCCCGGGGTCAGTCGCTGCCGTTGGCGCGGTGCCGGTCGTGGCCGTTGACGGGACGCTTTCCCGAGTCCTGGGAACCGAGCTGCTTCACGAGCGCGGCGGCACTGGCGGTACCCGCCTGGTGCTCCGCGAGCGCGCGGGCGAGCAGGTCGGCGAGACCGGCGTCCGGCGGCGGCTCGTCCTCCGCGATCGCGCGAGCGTAGCTCTCCGGAAACGGCGTGATCGGCCGCCAGGAGCCGGTGTCGGTCAGCGGGTCCAGCGCCGGCGGCATCCGCAACCGCGGCAGCCACGGATCAGCGACCTCTTCCTTGGCGCTCGAACGAGAGCTTTCCTGGACCCCGGCCGGGTCCTCCCGAGGCGGCGGCGCGAGCGGGACGGCGGGTTCGCTGTACTCGACGGGAGGCTGCTCCCGGCGGGCACGGCCGGTGCCGGCGCGTTCTTCGGTGACGGGTTCGGGGAGCACGGGATCTGCGACGCCGTCCGCGCGGCGGCGGCCACCGCCCTGCCCGCCCGTGCTGGAGATCCCAAGCCGGTCCAGTACCGATTTCGCCGCCACGGACCCGTGTTCGACGTCGTGCCTGGTCTTGCGCGAGACCGGCGCCGAGGATCGGCGCGCCCGCTCTTCGGCCGCCCACTCGTCGCTCTCCCACAACGGCGCGGCGGTACCCGGCGGACGGGTCTCCGCGGCCACGCGCGGCCGTGGTTCGGCGGCGGGTTCGGGAGCGAGAAGCAGTTCCGGCGGGACGGTCTCCGACGCCGCGACGGGCACCGGTTCCTCGGCCCGGCGCCGCGTGACCGGAGCCGGGGTTTCCGGCCGGGCGATCGCCGGTTCGGGAGCGACGGTCTCGCGAGCCGCGGGCTCCTCCTGACGGCGACGGCGCACGGGCTCCGGTTCCGGACGCGACACCGGTTCGGGGCGCGGCGCGGGCTCCGGCTTCGGCGGCGGCAGCAGTTTCGGCGCGACGGGTTCGGCCTTGGGCTCGAACCTGATCGACGGCTTGGTCTTCTTCGGCACCCGACGGCGCCAGTCGCTGTCGGACGTCACCGCTTCCCTGGCGGGCTCGGGGCGGGACGGCGGCTTCAGCACCGGCGCTTCGCTCTTTTCCGCGACCGGCGCCACGGGAGGCTCCACCGGGCGCGGAGGTTCGACCGGCGTATGCCGCGCAGACACGGATTCCGCATGCCTGCTCTGCCGCACGGGCCGCGGCGGCTCACGGCGAACCGGCGGCTCGGCAGCGGCACGCTTCGGGGGTGCCGCGTCGATCGCCGGGATCACCGCGGTCACCTCGGCCGGTTCCGGCGCGGGAACGGGCGCCGCGGCGGCGGTCGGCCGCGCGGCGACGGCACGCAGGACGTCGTCGAGGTCGACGGCCGCGTTCTCGGCCGCGCCGAATTCGCCGACCAGGACGTTGCACGCCTGCCGGCGCGCACGGGCGTGCAGATGTTCGGCGGCACGCGAACGGTGCAGGCAGCCGATGGCCTCCTCGGCCCGGCCGAGCCGTTCCTCGATCTGCGCGAGTTCCAGCCACAGCCGTGCCGTGACGGCGTGCAGGTTGTGGTCCTCGGCCCCAGCGACCGCCTCACGGACGAGCATTCCCGCGGCTTCACCGGATCCCGTGGGCAGCAGGACACGAGTGGCCACCGCCAGCCGCAGCCACGCGGCGGGCGCGATCCCGGCGGCACGGACGGGCGCGTCGAGGATCGGCTGCGCGACCTCCCGCGCCATCTCCGTGTCGCCCCGGTCCAGCAACGTGCAGACGAGTTGCAGGATCAGCCTGATCCGGACGAGACCTCCGTCGTCCTCCGGGTTTCCGAGCTTTTCGAGCATGCCGAGCCCGGTCCGCGCGGCGTCGGCGGCCGACGTCAGGTCACCATGCCGTCGACGGTGCGCCGACACCCCGACCCTCAGCAGCGCGCGGATCAGCAACTGGGAATCCGCCGCCATCGAGCCGTCGCCGAGCACGAGCTTGTCCGCCTCGGCGAGCACCCGGTCCAGTTCCGCCTTGCGGCCGAATTGCGCCAAGCAGCCCACGAGGTGACACAACGCCTCCGCCCGGTGCGAGGGCGAAACCGCCGGATCCGCCAGCAACGGACGCAGCGCGGCCAGACCCGTCAACGGGATGCCCACGCTGCGCGCGCAGACCGCCAGATCGATCCTCAGCCGGGCGGCGATGTCGCCGTAGCCCGCGTGTTCCGCGGCGCGCAGGGCGGCCACGGCCCGGCCGACCGTCCGGGGACGGCCACCGAGCCGGACCCGGGCGCTCACCACCAGGCTCTCCGCGCGGATCCACTGCTCGTCGGCACCGGCGGCCTCGGCGAGCGCGGCCGCGCGCTCCCCGAGGACCAGTGCGAGCTCGGGCGCCCTCAGGTGCAGGGCGTCCGCGCGTTCGATCAGCCTGCCGACAGCGGACAGGGTTCCCCCGGTGGCAGCCGTCCGCCCGCCCACCATGGTGGTGGGCGAGCCCGGCCGTTGGCGCTTGCTGGCTTCCACGGGGAACCCCCGGCCCTCAGTCGCGGGTCAGCTTGCGATGGGTGACGCGGTGCGGACGAGCCGCCTCGGCACCGAGGCGTTCGACCTTGTTCTTCTCGTAGCCCTCGAAGTTACCTTCGAACCAGAACCATTGCGAGGGGTTCTCGTCCGTGCCTTCCCAGGCGAGGATGTGCGTCGCGACCCGGTCGAGGAACCACCGGTCGTGCGAGATGACCACGGCGCAGCCGGGGAACTGCTCGAGAGCGTTCTCCAGCGAGCTCAAGGTCTCGACGTCCAGGTCGTTCGTCGGCTCGTCGAGCAGGATCAGGTTCCCGCCCTGTTTGAGGGTCAGCGCCAGGTTCAGCCGGTTGCGCTCACCACCGGAGAGCACGCCCGCCGGCTTCTGCTGGTCCGGCCCCTTGAAACCGAACGCGCTGACGTAGGCACGCGAGGGCATTTCGGTCTGCCCGACGTGGATGTAGTCCAGCTTGTCCGAAACCACCTCCCATACCGTCTTCTTCGGGTCGATCCCGCCGCGATTCTGGTCCACATAGGACAATTTGACCGTCTCGCCGATCTTGACCCGGCCGTCGTCCGGCTCCTCGAGCCCGACGATCGTCTTGAACAGGGTCGTCTTGCCGACACCGTTCGGCCCGATCACGCCGACGATGCCGTTGCGCGGCAGGTCGAACGACAGCCCGTCGATCAGCACCCGGTCGTCGAAACCCTTGCGCAGCTTCTCGACCTCGACGACCACACTGCCCAGCCGGGGCCCCGGCGGGATCTGGATCTCTTCGAAGTCGAGCTTGCGGTGCTTGTCCGCCTCCGCGGCCATCTCCTCGTAGCGGTCGAGCCGGGACCGCGACTTGGTCTGGCGCGCCTTGGCATTGGACCGGACCCATTCGAGTTCGGACTTCAGCCGCTTGGCGAGTTTGGCGTCCTTCTTGCCCTGGACCTCGAGACGCTCGCGCTTCTTCTCCAGGTACGTCGAGTAGTTGCCCTCGTAGCCGACGACGCGGCCGCGGTCGAGCTCCATGATCCACTCGGCGACGTTGTCCAGGAAGTACCGGTCGTGGGTGACGGCGAGGACGGCGCCGGCGTAGTTCGCGAGGAACTGCTCCAGCCACAGCACGCTTTCGGCGTCCAAATGGTTGGTGGGCTCGTCGAGGAGCAGCAGGTCGGGAGCGGACAGGAGCAGCTTGCACAGCGCGACCCGGCGGCGCTCACCACCGGAGAGGTGGGTGACCGGCTCGTCCGGCGGTGGGCAGCGAAGCGCGTCCATGGCCTGCTCGACCGTGGAGTCGATCTCCCACGCGTCGGCGTGGTCGAGCTCCTCCTGGAGCTTGCCCATCTCCTCCATCAGCTCGTCGCTGTAGTCGGTCGCCATGAGCTCGGCGACCTCGTTGAAGCGGTTGAGCTTGACCTTGATGTCGCCAAGGCCCTCTTCGACGTTTTCGCGGACGGTCTTTTCCTCGTTGAGCTCCGGCTCCTGCATGAGGATGCCGACGCTGGCGCCAGGCTGGAGGAAGGCTTCGCCGTTGCTGGCCTGCTCGATCCCCGCCATGATCTTCAGAACGGTGGACTTACCCGCGCCGTTCGGCCCCACCACGCCGATCTTGGCGCCGGGGTAGAACGCGGTGCTGACGTCGTCGAGGATGACCTTGTCCCCGACGGTCTTGCGCACCTTCTTCATGGTGTAGATGAACTCGGCCATGCAAACGATCGTAGAGCGAGGCGATCGCGGCCTTGACGGCGGTCACCACCGAGCTACCGACAGTCAGCCCGATATCACTGAGTGAGCATCGGAACCTCAGCCCACGGGCGCCTCCTCCAGCGCGGTGACCATGGGATTCCCGGCGGGCGGCGGCACCGACGGGATCGCCCTGGGCCGGTCACGTCCCAACCGGTGGATCTCGGCCGAGCAACGCGCCAGGTTGGGGCCGATGGAGAAGGCCTCAAGCTCAGGTAGACCCAGAGGTGCCGGGATCTCCTCCGCGGTCTCGGCGCCGCGTAGCCTCCCGGCCACGATCACCGGGTCGCCTTTGCTCAGGCAGGAGAACGCCGCCATCGCCAGCTTGCGCCAGCAGGTGACCTTGACCGCGAGCTGCCGTCCCTCGCCCCACTCCCCTCTTTCCTTGTCGTACCGGCGTTCGACACTCCGCAAGCCGAACGACACGACGTCGTGCCCGTGCCCCCGCTCCGGATGGTGGACCGGTTCGCTGGTCAGGTTGCCGATCATGGTCACCCACGTTTCGCCCATCGCCATCACACTCGCCCTTCTCCTCGTTCCGGGACCTTCCCGGCGTTTCCCTTGATCACAGAGTGCCTCGGACTCAAGGGCGGAAAGGGACGAAAACCGGATCTGTGGACAACTCCGGGCGTTGTGGGCTTCCTGTGGACAACTCGGGGCGGAAGAGCGGGCTTTGTCGGCGAGGCGTGGTAAGGGGCACTACCGATCGCGTGTCAGCTTGTAGGGCACCAGATCGACCACCAGCTCGTCTGCCGAGGTGGGTGATGCCCTGGGGTTCTTCCAGCGTGGTGAGCCATTCGGCGTGCCCCGGGTCCACGATCGCGGTGTAGGTCTTCGCGGCCGCTCCCGGACGCCGTTCAACGGCTCGGAGGATGTCGGCGGACCGAGCGTGGTCGAGAACGGCACGGATGGCCGCGTCGAACGTCGGCAACCCGACGGCCACCTGGGCGATTTCGTGGAAGCCGCCCTTGGGGATACGGGCGTAGGCGAGCCACGCCCGGCCACCCGCCGTCGCGATGACATGGCCGACCGGGAAACCGCCCGGTGTCCTGTCGTCGACGCAGACGTACACGGCCTTCCCGAAGTCGTCGTGTTCCGGCTTCAGGAAGAGCTTCCGTTGCTCCAGAAGCCTGCGGACGGTTGCTCCGATTTCGTCTGCCACCGCGGTCTCCCCACGATGGTGAACCTGCCACCGAAACCCAGGTTCCCACCGTGACGGGCGCCGCCGCCCCGTTGTCCGGTTGCGGCCAAAGCTCTAGGAGCCGGGCCCCCGTTCCTGATCGGCGAGTTTCTTCAGCATCGCGTTGTAGGCGTTCAGATCCGCGTCACCGGAGGCCTCTTCGCGGCGATCCCGGCGCCGCGCCTCCCGCTCGTCCTGCCGCGCCCACTGCACCAGCAGCGCGACGAGCACCAGCAGTACCGGCAGCTCACCGGACGCCCACGCGATCCCGCCGCCGAGCCGCTGATCGGTGAGGAGGTCGGTGACCCACGGCAGTTTCAGCCCGCGGTAGAAATCCTGTCCGAGCACGGTCTGCATGCTCATCAGCGCGATCCCGAAGAACGCGTGGAACGGCATTGCCGCGAACATCATCCCCAGCCGTCCCAGCGGCGGGAGCCGTCGTGGCGCCGGGTCGACACCGATCACCGGCCAGTAGAAGACGTACCCGGCGAGCAGGAAGTGCGCGTTCATCGCCAGATGCGCCCAGTGGTAGTTCAGCGCCGAATCGAACAGGCCCGAGAAGTACAGGCCGTAGAAGGAACCGACGAACAGCAGTAGCGCGACGATCGGATGCGTCAAGAACCTCGACAGCGGCGAGTGCACGAAGGCGAGCAGCCATTCACGCGGTCCGGGCGGGGCGTCCTTGCCCGCAGTGGGCAGCGCGCGCAGCGCGAGCGTCACGGGCCCGCCGAGCACGAAGAGCACCGGCGCCACCATGGACAGCAACATGTGGTTGCCCATGTGCACGCTGAACATCGCGGGCGCGTA
The DNA here is from genome assembly GCF_056435685.1 of Amycolatopsis sp. NPDC043885. NCBI lineage: Bacteria > Bacillati > Actinomycetota > Actinomycetes > Pseudonocardiales > Pseudonocardiaceae > Amycolatopsis > Amycolatopsis sp. NPDC043885. The sequence continues at coordinate 62,637 of NZ_JBWKEA010000009.1, read as the reverse complement.
CCGGCCGATACCGGACGACGTCGCGATCAGCAGCACGAAACAGCCCGCGAGCCACGCGACCGTCCGGCCGGTGGCCCAGGTGTCACCGCGGCGCCGCAGCCGCCGGACTCCGGCGAGGTACAGCCCGGCGAGAACGAGCGCGAGGGTGCCGTAGACGAGGTCGAACCGCCAGTCCGTGAGCAGCCGGAAGACCGTCGGAGGACCGTAGAGGTCGTACCCGATCAGCAGTTCCGTTGTCGACGGCTGGGTCAGCGATTCCTGCGGCGGCGGGGTCTTCGCGAGCCCGGTCGCGATGCCGATCGTGACGAACATGATCAGCACCTCGACCGCGGCGAGCCGCAGCAGCTGACCACCGCCCGCTCCGTTCACCAGCCCGGCGACCCCCTTCTGCCGTTGCTGATGGCCGAAGACGCCGAGCAGCAGCAACGCGACGACCTTCGCGACCACCAGGAGGCCGTAGTCGGTGGTGAACAGGTCGGCGATCCTGATCCGCACCAGCGCGTTCACGATGCCGGAGACCGCCATCACGATCCAGCACACCAGCGCCAGCTTCGAAAACCGCGTCGCGGCGAGCTTGAGGTTCTCGCCGCGGCGCCAGCCGAGTGCCAGCAGCGCCACCAGCCCGCCGACCCACAACGCGGCGGCGACCAGGTGGTACAGCAGGCTGTTGGTCGCCATGTCGTGCGAGCCGCCGCTCGCGGAATGCCCCGTGACCGCGACCGGGACCAGGCCGCCGACGGACAGGAAGAAGACCACCGTCGTCCAGCCCCAGGTCAGCGCGAGACGGCAGCCGAGCGCGACCAGCAACGCGATCAACGCGGTGAACAGCCAGGCCTTCGGCTGCTCGATGGCGTCGACGAGGTCGACCAGTACCTGCGGCGAGAGCACCTCGGTGAACGGGCGGCCCGCGCCGTCGGCCGCGGAGAAGAAGATCGACGCGGCGGCCGCGAAGAACCAGACCCACGCCGCGACGCCGGCGACCCGGATGGCGGCGTAACCGTCGGCCGCGAGCGTGCCGGACTTCTGCGGCGGGACGAGGAACGCGGCGAGCAGCAGCGAACCCACGCACAGCACCGAAGCCGCCTCGGCCAGTACCCGGACGACGGTGATGCCGTAGCGGGTCACCAGGCCCGGGTCCGGGAGTCCGGCGATGACGTAACCGGCGCCACCGGTCAGCGCGACGAGGCCGACGGCCACCACCGCGGCCAGGAGCGCCCCGATCGACACCAGCGGCAGGACACCGGCCTTCCGCGCGGGTGGGGCCGGTTTCGTCTCGGGGTCTGAAGGCACGTCACGAGGGTATGCCGAACGCGCAACCGGCAAGATGGCGGCGTGCGGATCATCCTGCTGAGGCACGCCGAGTCACTCGGCAACGTCGACGAACTCGCCTACACCCGGATCCCCGACCACGCCCTGCCGCTGACCGACGCCGGTCGTGAGCAGGCGAAGCTGGCGGGCCCGGAGCTCAAGGAGGTCCTCGGCGGGCAGCGGACGGCGGTCTACGTCAGCCCCTATCTGCGGACACGGGAAACGTTGCGGCTGCTGGACATCCGGGAGGCCTGCGAGCGGATCGTGCCGGAGCCGAGGCTGCGGGAACAGGACTGGGGCAACCTCCAGGACCCGCTGGAGCAGGAGGTCCAGAAACAACGCCGCCACGAGTTCGGCCACTTCTTCTACCGGCTCCCGTTCGGCGAGTCCGGGGCGGACGTCGACGACCGGGTCGCGGCGTTCCTCAGCGAGCTGGCGGCGTGCGGCGAAGATCACCCCGAAACCGTGCTGGTCGTCTCACACGGGCTCACCATCCGCTTGCTGTGCCGACGGCTCTTCGGCTGGAGCATCGAGCTGTTCGAGTCCCTGTCCAACCCGAAGACCTGCGAATACCGCGTCGTGGAGCGGGTCGACGGCAAGTGGACGCTGGACCGCCCGTTCCGCCAGTGGCGGGACTCACCCGACGGGGAGACTCAGGTTTGAATCAGTTCAGCGGCGCGCAGCGCCCCCTTTGAGGGCGGCGGCGGGGGTATGGATGGAGGGGCGAGGAGCACCACCCTCGTTCCCAGCCCAGGGCTGGATTCGATCCGCGCGAATCCGCCGATCTCCGCCATCCGCGCGATGATCGAGTTCTCGAGGCCGAAGCCACGCCGCCGGGCCCCGACGTCGAAACCGGCGCCGTGATCGCGCACCGTCAAGGAAACCCCGCCGCCGATCTCTTCGACACTCACCACGGCCCGTCTGGTCCCGGAGTGCTTCAACGTGTTGCGCAGGGCTTCCCTGGCGGAGTCGTGCAGCGCCATGGCCGCCTCCTCCGAAAGCTCTGGAGCGGCGTCGTCCTGAACGACGACCTCGACGCGCAGCCCCTCCGCGGCCATTTCGGCGGCGAGCAGCCGCAGCCGCTGGCGCAGTCCGATTCCTTCGGTGGATTCGTGTTCGAGGCTGATCCGGATGCGCATCGCCTGAGCGCGTGCGATGCGGCGGACGCGGTCGAGGCTGGCCGCCGGGTCGAGTTCGTCGGCGGGTGCGGGGATCGCGAACGACTCCATCACCTGCAGGACGGTGTCGTGGACGTCGCGGCGGTGCCTCTCACGTTCCGCGGCCCGGCCCCGCTGCTCCCCGAACCCGACCGCGAACCGCATCGACGCGCCGACCAGGCCGGCGACCGCGAGCGACACCACCAGCGCGGTCGCGAGCGTGAGAAGGAGACCGAGTGAGGAGGCCGGATCCAGCAGGACGTGCGGTACCACCGCGGCCCCGATGGCCAGTGCCCCGGCCGCCGCGCCGCGCAGCAGGGTCCAGACCATCACCGTGCCCATCAGATGGGTCCAGGTGATCGACGTGATCGCGGTGTCCTGCGCGAACGGCGCCGCCCCGAGGACGAAGAGCGCGGCGAACGCGCTGTCCACCAACGGAACCAGCCTCGTCCCGGCCGCGGACCAGCGGAAGGTCCAGACGGTCGCGACGACGTTGGGCACCAGATGCAGCGCCACGAACGTCCACAGCACCGAAGATCCCAGGCCCGCCACCCACAGCGCTTGCACCAGCATCGCCAGCCGGAACGCCACCGGGACCAGGACCAGCCAGGGCACCGTGGTCCGCACCAGTCGCGCGGGGATACCTCTGCCGCCGCCGAGCATCAGCACCCTCCCGGATTAGCCTCACTGAAACAGCGACCGAAGCGCATTCATTTCAGTTTACCGAGATGTCAACGGGCGACGGGGTCGACCGCCTCCTCACGTTTCCGCGCCCGCGCCGCGGCCACCGCGGACGGCACGATCAGCGCGGCGGTCAGCCCGACGAACAGGAACGACACCGAAAGCGATGTCACCTGCGCGATCCCGCCGATCAGCGGCGGTCCGGCGAGGAAACCGGTGTAGGCGATCGCCGTGACGAAGGCCAGTTCGCGCTCGCCTCCCGTCCCGTCGGCGCGTTTGCCCGACGCGCCCGCGAGACTCAACGCGATCGGGAAGGCCGCGGCGAGCCCGGCACCCGCCAGCGCGAAGCCGACGAAGCCGAACACCGGAACGTGGGCCAGCGCGGCGAGCACGAGGCCGGCGGCGGCGATCCCGGCACCCACCGCCAGCGCACGCGTCGCGCCGAAACGGTTCTGAAGCCAGGCACCCGCGAGCCTGGCGAGCGCCATGGCCAGGGCGAATCCCGAGTACGCGAAGGCGGCGGCGCCGTCGCCGACCCCGTGCACGGACGTCATCAGCAGGGCGGACCAGTCCGAACTCGCCCCCTCCGCGATCGCCGAGAACAGCGCGATGGCGGCGAGCAGCCAGAGGACGGGACGTTTGATCGGCGCCACTCTCGGCTTCTCGACGGGTTCGGTGTGTACGGGTCGCGCGCCGGGCACGGCGGCGATGACGAAGGCGAGCACCACCAGGGCGGCCAGCGCGGCGACCGTGAGATGCCTCCCCGGCGACCAGTGGTGCGACGCGGCGAACCCCGCGGCGACGGAGCCCGCCAACGCGCCGAAGCTGAATCCGGCGTGCAGGATCGGCATGATCGCGCGTCCGGTCCGGCGCTCCACCTCGACTCCGGCGACGTTCATCGCCACGTCGAGCGCGCCGACGCTCGCCCCGAGGACGAACAACGCCCCGGCGAGCAGGACGACCGACGTCGAGAAACCGATCATCGGCAACGCCGCGCAGGCGATGATCGTGCTGCCCGCGACCACCGCGCGGGCACCGTACCGCTCGATCAGCCGCCCCGAAACCGACGCCGCGATCAGCATGCCGACGCTGGCGCCCAGCAGGGCAAGACCGAAGACACCCGGCGAGGCGTCCACTCTTTCCGACAACGCCGGAGTCCTCGGCGCCCAGGAGCCGAGCGCCGCCCCGTTGAGCGCGAACACGACGAAAACGGCCGTACGGTCACGCATAGACCCCAGTCTCCTTTCGATTTCCTCTTCCCCCAGAATGACTTAAGCGCTTCAGAAAGTCCACTGGCGCCGTCAGCGCCTAGACTGCGGCGGTGACCAGCACGCGACGGCGAAGGCCGACGTTGGACGATGTCGCCGACGCCGTCGGGGTGTCGCGCGCGACCGTCTCCAACGCCTACAACCGGCCCGATCAGCTGTCCGCCCAGCTGCGGGAAGAGGTGCTTCGCGCGGCCAAGAAAATCGGGTACGCGGGGCCGAACCCGACCGCCCGCAGTCTCGCCACCAGCCGCACCGGCGCGATCGCCGTCCTGCTCGACACGAATCTTTCGACGGCGTTCTCGGATCCCGCGTTGTCGGTCACCCTCGACGCGCTCTCGACCGTCGTCGATCCCGAGGGGCACGCCCTTCTGCTGCTGCCCGGCGACGGCGAGAGCGGCGGCCCGCGCGCGGAGCGGATCCTGACCGCGCAGGCCGACATCGCGGTGGCGTATTCGCTGGCCGACGGCGCGCCGGCGCTGACCGCGGTCCGGGACAGGGGCCTGCCGCTGGTGGTGATCGACCAGCCGCATATCCGCGGTTCGGCGAGGATCGGCGTCGCGGACCGGGCGGGAGCGGCCGCCGCGGCCCGGCACCTGGTGGAACTCGGGCACCGGCGGATCGGGATCTTCTCGGCGCAGTGCCTCTCGGCGCCGCGCGGCGGCGAACTGAGCGCGGCCGAGGCCCGGAACAGCCGGTTCCACGACAACCGCGAACGGATGGCCGGCTACCTGGAGACGCTGGCCGAGGCGGGGATCCCGACGGCGGACGTGCCGATCTGGGAGGCGTCCGGGCTCTCGGTCGAAGGAGCTCTCCCGAGCGCTTTCGGCCTGTTGGATCGGCTGCCACGGCCGACGGCGCTGCTGTGCATGTCGGATCTGCTGGCCCTGGCGGCGATTTCGGCCGCCAGACAGCTCGGCCTGTCCGTCCCGGGCGACCTTTCGGTCGTGGGCTACGACGACGTCCCGCCCGCCCGGTGGTCCGAACCACCGCTGACGACGGTCCGGCAGGACCTGGCCGCCAAAGGACGGGCGGCCGGCGAACTGGTGCTGGCCCTGCTGCGCGGGGAGAAGGTCCCCGCGCCCGCCGAGGTACCCGCCGAACTGGTCGTCCGGGATTCCACCGCGCCCGCTTAGCAGCCGATTCCGGCGCGCGCAAGGCGCCCCGGTGATATGTGGACAACTCGCCCCGATCGAGCGGCGCACAACTACTTATCCACAGAAGTAGAAATGCGGGCAGACAAACCCTTCCCCGCGCGCCATCGTGGAATCACACATTCACCGACGGCGATCGAGCGCCGATTCACGGGGGAGAACCCAGCCATGCAACGACGTTTGACCAACCTGCGCGCCCGCCTCCCACACGTGCTCCTGCTGGCCATGGTCGGCCTTCTGACCAGCGCCGGAGTCGCGAGCGCCGCCACGGCGCCGCCCGAACCCGCCTGCCAGAAGGGCGAGTTCTGCGTCTGGGGCGAAGAATCGTACGGCGGCGCGGTGCACAAATTCGACCTGCGCACCTCCAATCCCGACGAATGCATTCCCTTACCCGAAGGCTTCGACGGGCATTCGTTCGTCAACCGGCTGAGCAGGGACGTGACGATTTACCAAAGCGAGGAGTGCACGACCGAAGGAGATTTCATCACCTATCCGGGTGGCGGCACCTACGTGCCCCAGGGTCCGTTCGTGATTCGCGCCCTCAAGATCTGGGACTGACCACCCCGGCGGTTCGCGCCGGTCGCTCGCGGAAGAGTCGACTCGCGACCTGCGCGAACCCAGGGGCCGCTCCCCCGAAGCGGCCCCGGCCCGTGAGCGCGTCACCCCGCGTCGTGACGCGCTCACGGGCGTTCCAAAAAAAGGGTGGGCTCGACCTGAAACGATCTGGCGGTGTCGAACGATCGACAGGTAGGCGACGGCTAAGCTGCCGATGCTGGGCGACACCCAACGTCGCCGACGTCGGCCCTCGTAGCTCAGCTGGATAGAGCAAGAGCCTTCTAATCTCTAGGTCGCAGGTTCAAGTCCTGCCGGGGGCACGTCGCGGCTGGTCACAAGCACTTTGTGACCAGCCAACTCAAACGCAGAAGGGGCTGGGTCAGCACAAACCCAGCACTTTCGATCCGCGTCACGCTCGCGCGGGCGGCACTGCTGGGGCCTCTCCGGATGCCCCAGCAGTGGCGGTCCGTGACGCCTTACCCCTGTTGTTGGTCACTGTCACACCGGCAAGGCTTCGTGAAGTGGTCCACCCACCTCGCCGTGCGCTATAGGTTGTGCCCATGTACGTGCCGACGCCGACCCAGCGCGACTCGCAACCGACCGCCGCGCCTCCCTGGTGGCTCGTCATCGGACCCGGGTTCGCCGCGCTCATCGGCCTGTTCCTGCTCACCGTGATCTACCGGTTCGACGGCGAGTCGGCCCTGCAGATCGATCTGGGCATGTCCAGCCAGTCGCTGCTGCTGAACGGTCTCGTGGCGTATGTCGTCGCGGCCGCGATCGCCTTCCCCGCGGGCCTGCTGCTCGGCGCGCGCTTTCCGACGTCGGTGACCGTGCCCGCGATCGTCTTGATGCTCCTCGGCGTGCTGCTGGTCGCCTTCGGGCCCAGCAGCGGCCTGCTCCTGGTCGGGCGGGTGCTCAACGGACTCGGCGCGGGCGCCGTCCTCGGTGTGACCGTCGCGCTGATCCGGCGTCTCAGAACCGGTCGCGGCGTCGCGGCCGGCGTGACGGCGGGCCTCGGTGTCCTCGCCTTGGTGGCCGCACCGGTTCTCGGCGGGCTGCTCTCGGACGCCACCGGCTTCCGCGTGGTGTTCGTGGTGGCGGCGCTGTTCGTGTTCGTCGCGCTCGTCGTCGCCGGGGTCATCGGCATCGTCGCGCTGGCCAGGCCGAAACACCCCTGACCTTCAGTCGCCGAGCCCCCGCAACGCCACGAGCACTTCGTCCGGCACGTCGAGCCGGGCTTCCACCTCTGACACCTTCGCGGCCACGCGCCGGTGCGTCGCCCGGCCGCGGGCGCTGAGGTGGACGAGGACGCGGCGTCTGTCGGCGGCGTCGACCTCGCGGTAGGCCTGCGCGGTGGTCACGAGTTTGTCGACCACCCTGGTCAACGTCGGGGCGGTGGCGAGCGTCCGGTCGGCGAGGTCGGCCATGGCGAGGCCGCCCTTGCCGCTCAGCGTGTCCAGCACCAGCCATTGGTCCAGGGTGAGACCTTCCTTGGCGAGCACCTGCTCCACCCTGGCGGCGACGGCGCGGGCGGCGCGGGTGAGCGAGCCGGTGAGCGACGTTCCGGCGGTCGTGACGCCGCGTGTCCCCATATCCCGTCCCCTTGCCAAAACCGGACACCCTCGCAATACTTCCAGGTGAAAGCACTTTGACCTTACCGGGCCACCGCACGGAGCGCCATGCCCCCACGCCTCGCCACCCGGCCCCGCGACGACACCTGGCGTGTGGCCATGGTGGTCCCGTTGCAGGGACCGGCCGGGCTGTTCGGCCCGTCGTGCGAGGCGATCACGGAGCTGGCCGTCCACGAACTCAACGAATCCGGCGGCATCCTCGGCAGGCGGGTCGAGGCCGAGGTGGTCGACGGCGGCGGCACTCCCGCGCGAGTAGCCGACGAAGTGCGGCGCCTGGTCGCCGGTGGGCGGGTCGACGCGGTGAGCGGCTGGCATATCTCGTCGATCCGGCACGCGCTCGCGCCGGTGGTGGCCGACAGGGTGCCGTATGTCTACACCTCGCTCTACGAAGGCGGCGAGCGCCGCTCGGGCATCTTCTGCACGGGCGAGACGCCGCGCTGCCAGATCGAGCCGGCACTGCGCTGGCTGCGCGATCACCTCGGCGCCCGGCGCTGGTTCGTCGTCGGCGACGACTACGTGTGGCCGCACCGATCGACCCGCGCGATCCACCAATACGCCAAGGATCTCGATCTGCGCATCACCGGAGAGGCCTTCGTCGGGCTCGGCGCGGGCGATATGTCCACAGTGGTCCGCGAGGTCGAACAGTCCACAAGCGACGGTGTGCTCATGTTGCTGGTCGGACAGGACGCGGTGCGCTTCAACCGGGCTTTCGCCGCGCACGGGCTCAGCGACCGGCTGCTCCGCTTCAGCCCGCTGATGGAGGAGAACATGCTTCTCGCCAGTGGCGCGAACGCCACCGGCAACCTCTACGTCTCCGCCGCCTACTTCCGCTCGATGGTCACCGCCGACGCGATGGACCTCCTCGGCCGCTACGTGGGCCGCAACGGCCCCGGCGCGCCGGCCTTGAACAACGCCGCCGAATCCTGTTACGAGGGGCTGCATACACTGGCCCAACTCGTCGGCAGGGCGGGGACGTCGGAGCTTCCGGCGCTCAACGCGGCGATCGACGGCGTCGCTTATCACGGACCGCGCGGCACGATCGAGTTCCGCGGGCAGCAGGCCGATCAGCACGTCCATCTCGCGGTCGCCGACGGCTACGACTTCGAAGTCCTCACCCGGCTCTGAAATCCACCCTCTTGACTCGCTCCGGCACACCACTTACTTTCATTTGAAACTATTCCATATGACGCACGTTATGCGGAGGTGAGCATGGGCAACGTGGGCCTGCTCTACGTCGGCGCCGCCTTGATGATCAACGGCCTGATGTTGCTCGGACGGGTACCATCGCGTTCGGCGGCGGTGCTGAACCTGTTCGTCGGCGCCCTGCAGTGCGTCACCCCGACCGTGCTGATCGTCCAGGCGAACGGGAATCCGGACGCGATCCTCGCCGCGTCCGGCCTGTACCTGTTCGGTTTCACCTACCTTTACGTCGGCATCGCGAACCTCGCGGGCCTGGCACCCGAAGGTATCGGCTGGTTCTCGCTCTTCGTGGCGGGCGCCGCCGTGGTGTACGCGGGAATCGCCTTTTGGCACGACAACGACCCGGTGTTCGGCGTCATCTGGTTGTCCTGGGCGTTGCTGTGGGCCCTGTTCTTCGTGGTGCTCGGCCTCGGGAAAGAACAGCTGACCCGGTTCACCGGCTGGACCGTCCTGCTGCTCAGCCAGCCGACGTGCACGGTGCCCGCCTTCCTCGGCCTGACCGGCGCTTACCGCAGCGACGGCGGCACCGCGCTGCTGGCGGCGGCGATCGCGGTGGCGCTGGTCGCGGCCGCCGGTTCCCTCGACGTCCTGAAAAACCGTTCGGAGAAAAGGAGTCTTCATGCGACACGGTGACATTTCCGCCAGCCCGGACACGGTCGGTGTCGCGGTGGTCAACTACAAGATGCCGCGGCTGCACACCAAGGCCGAAGTCCTCGACAACGCCCGCAAGATCGCCGAAATGGTGGTGGGCATGAAGTCCGGGCTTCCCGGAATGGATCTCGTGGTGTTCCCCGAGTACTCGACGCAGGGCATCATGTACGACCCGAAGGAAATGTACGAGACCGCGGCGACGATCCCCGGCGAGGAGACCGAGATCTTCGCGGCCGCGTGCCGGGAAGCCCAGACCTGGGGCGTCTTCTCCATCACCGGCGAGCGGCACGAGGACCACCCGGACAAGCCGCCGTACAACACGCTCGTGCTCATCAACGACCGCGGCGAGATCGTCCAGAAGTACCGCAAGATCCTGCCGTGGTGCCCGATCGAAGGCTGGTACCCGGGCGAAGACACCTACGTCAGCGACGGCCCGAAGGGCATGAAGATCTCGCTGATCATCTGCGACGACGGGAACTACCCGGAGATCTGGCGCGACTGCGCGATGAAGGGCGCCGAACTGATCGTGCGCTGCCAGGGCTACATGTACCCGGCCAAGGAGCAGCAGGTCCTGATGGCCAAGGCGATGGCGTGGGCCAACAACTGTTACGTCGCCGTGGCGAACGCCGCCGGTTTCGACGGCGTGTACTCGTACTTCGGCCATTCCGCGATCATCGGCTTCGACGGCCGCACCCTCGGCGAGACCGGCGAAGAGGAATACGGGATCCAGTACGCGCAACTGTCGGTCTCGGCGATCCGCGACGCGCGCACCTACGACCAGTCGCAGAACCACATCTTCAAGCTGCTGCACCGCGGCTACACCGGGGTGCAGGACGCGGACGAAGGCGACAAGGGCGTGGCCGAGTGCCCGTTCGACTTCTACAAGCTCTGGGTCACCGACGCCAAGAAAGCGCAGGAGAAGGTCGAGTCGATCACCCGCGACACCATCACTCCTCGGCACCCATGATGAGGACGGTGGGCCGGACACCCCTCGACGTGGGGGCGAAACTCAACGCGAGCGGGACGAGCACGAGCGCGAAGTAGGTCCACAAAGGCCAGTGGTACAGGTGGTTCAGGTGCCACGTTTCCTTGAGGGCGATGAAGAAGGCGCCCGCGGTCACGATGAACCAGCCGCGGGCCTTGTTGGCGAAGGTGGCCATGGTGCGCCGCTGCTCGGCCGTGAACGAGTTCATGACCTCGCGGTGCACCTTGCGTCGCCGTCGCCGTTCCTTGGCGATGGCCACCGGCGGCAGCAGCCACCACCAGCGGGAAGCAGGCTCCCCGAAATCGGGCCGGGGCACCTCGACCGACCTCAGGTCGCGAAGCGCTCGCTCTCCTCACGGAGTTCGAGCGCGCCCTGGTACACGGGTCCGGCGACGAGGAGCCAGCCGCCGAGAAAGGCGGACCAGGCGATGAAGTAGTCGATGCGGATCACCCTTCCCCGGACCACCGCCGTCCGTGATCCGCGATGATCGGCCTATCCGCCCTTAGACTCGGCGTCATGGACAGGATCGACAGCGGCAGCCGGAGGATCGCCGCCCCGCCCGAGACCGTCTACCAGGCACTCCTGGACCGCGAGTCGCTCGAAGCCTGGCTGCCGCCCGAGGGGATGCGCGGCCGGATCGAGCACTGGGATCCGCGTCCCGGCGGCGGTTTCCGCATGGTCCTCACCTACCTCGACGCGTCCGCCGCGCCCGGCAAATCGTCGGACGCGACGGACGTGGTCGAAGTCGGGTTCGCCGAGCTGGTGCCCGCGGAACGCGTGGTGCAAAAGGCCGTCTTCGAGTCCGAAGACCCGGCGTTCGCGGGCACCATGACGATGACCTGGAGCCTGGCCGCCGCGGATCACGCCACCGAGGTGACCGTCACCGCGACGGACGTGCCGTCCGGCATCGGCCAGGCCGATCACGAGGCCGGTATCGCCTCTTCACTGGCCAACCTGGCCTCCTTCGCCGAAACGCGCTGACGGCCGGACGCGATCACGATCGCGGCGAGGACGGCCATGACCAGCGGCACGACCAGCGCAGCCCGGAAACCGCTGAGCGCGGCCTCTCGCGAACCGTCACCGAGCGCGGCGACGTTGACGGCGGTCACCGCGGACAGCCCGAGCGCCGCGCCGAACTGGAACGCCGTGTACAGCAACCCACCCGCGAGTCCCTGTTCGTCCTCGGCGATCCCGTCGGTGGCGACGATCGTCAGCGGACCGTAGGCGAGCGCGAACCCGAGGCCCAGGATGATCATCGACGGGAACATCGCCGCATATGTCCAGTCCAGGCCCAGCGGCAGGAACAGCGCGTACGCCACGGCGGCGAGCACGAGTCCGCCGAAGATCAGCCGGGTGTTGCCGAACCTCGCCACCAGCCGCGGGGTCAGCGTCGGCGCGAGGATCGCGTCGATCCCGACGGCCAGCAGCGCCAGGCTCGTCTCCAGCGTCGACCAGCCCAGCAGTTCCTGCAGATACAGCGTGACGAGGAACTGGAACCCGAAGAACGATCCCGCGAACAGCAGGGCGCCGGCGTTCGCCCGCACCAGCGTCCCCGACTTCAGGATGCCCAACCGCACCAGTGGCGCGGGCGAGCGGCGTTCGACGGCCACGAAGGCCGCCAGCGCCGCCACTCCCCCGGCGAACGACGCGAGGGTCCAGCCCCAGCCCTGTCCGGGGTGTTCCAGGCGGACCACCGCGTAGGCGATCAGCAGCATCGCCACGGTCACGGTGAGCGCTCCGGGGAAGTCCAGGCGACGCGGCACGCGTTCCTCGCCCGCCGGTTCCTTGATGAGCCACAGCGCGGCGAGCAGGATGACGGCGGACAGGATCACCGGCGTGAAGAACACCCATCGCCAGTCGATCCTGGTCAGCAGGCCGCCGATGACCAGGCCGAGCGAGAAACCGCCCGCTCCGGTGCCGGCGTAGAACAGCAGCGCCTTGTTGCGTTTCGGGCCTTCCTCGAAGCTCGTGGTGATGATGGACAGCCCGGCCGGGGTCATGAAGGCCGCGGCGACGCCGGTGACGAACCGGGCGAGCAGCAGCATCCAGCCTTCGGTGGCGAACCCGCCCAGCCCGGAGAAGACGAGGAACACCACCAGCCAGGCGAGGAACATGCGACGGCGGCCGTACATGTCGGCGGCGCGTCCGCCCAGCAGCATGAACCCGCCGTAGCCGAGCACGTAGGCGCTCACGACGCCGCTCAGCGTCGCCGTCGACAGCCCGAGTTCGGCCCGGATGGACGGCAGCGCCACGTTCAGCATCGCGACGTCGATGCCCTCCAGGAAGATGGCGCCGCACAGCACCAGGAGCACGCCCCAGGCCCGCCCGCCCATCCGGTCGGCGCGCGGCGGCGTTCGTGTGTTGCTCAAGATCGACTCTCCCTCAGTGAACGGGAACCGACGGTTACTCATCAGCCGGTCGGTTCCCTCTTGTAACCAAAGGGATCGTCCGTCACTATCGATGACCATGGAAGAAGGCACTTTGAACTCACCCAGTCGTTGCGAACTCACCGAGGAGGACTACGAGGCCTTCCAGTGGGACACGCGCGAGGACTGCGAGGTCCGCCAGATCCTCGACCGGGTGGCGGACAAGTGGTCGCTGTTGGTGATCGCTCTGCTCGACCGGAACACGCTGCGGTTCACCGAACTCAAGTACAAGATCGACGGCATCAGCCAGCGCATGCTCACCACCACGCTGCGGCATCTGGAACGCGACGGGCTGGTGAACCGGACCGTCTATCCGGTGGTGCCGCCCCGGGTCGAGTACGCGCTGACGCCGCTGGGCATGACACTCCACCAGACCATCCAGTCGCTGGTCACCTGGACCGAGGACCACCAGAGCGAAATCGCCCTCGCGCGCGCCCAGTACGACAAACGCGTCACCGCCTAGGGAGTCGCATGGCCAGGCTGTCCGGAGGGGATCCGTCACTGCTGCGGCGGCTCAACGCCATCGCCGTCCTGCGCGCGCTGTACGCGGCCGAGGACCTCACCCTCGCGGAACTGGTCAAGGCGAGCGAGGTCTCCCGGCCGACCGTCGAGGAGATCGCCGCGGACCTCGGCGAACAGGGCCTGGTCGAGGAGGTCCCGCTCTCCCCCGGCGCGCCGCGGCCGCGGGGCAGACCCGCCAAGCGGTACCGGTTCCGCCAGGAGTCCGGGCACGTCGCCGGCCTCGAAATCGGCCCGCATCAGGCGTTGTGCCTGGTCGCCGACCTGCGGGGCGAGGTCGTCGGCCGGGCGAAGGCCGGGCTCACCCCGGAAATGGCCGCCGCGGACCGGCTCGGCACCGCGCACCGGGTGCTCGGCACGGCCGTCGAAGGCCACGTCAACGTGCGGGTGCTCGGCATCGGCACCACCGGCGTGGTGTCCGGCGGCAAGGTCGTCCGCGACGACCGCCTTCCCGGCTGGACCGGCGTCGACCTTCCCACGGAGTTCGGCGGCGGCTGCCCGGTGCTGGCCGGGAACGACACCAAGCTCGCGGCACTGGCCGAACACTGGCGCGGGACCGCGCACGGCGTCGACGACGTCGTCTACGTGCGGGCCGGGCGCACCGTCTCGCTGGGCCTGCTGCTCGGCGGGAAGCTGCACGCCGGCCACCACGGCGCGGCCGGCGAGATCGGCACCCTGCGACAGGCCGGCGAATTCGTCGAGCTAGTCGCCGCCACGGTCCTCGCCGTAGACCCCGAGCTGGTGGTGATCGGCGGCTCGGACGACCTGTTGACGGCGAGGCTTCGCACCGAACTGGCCCGGCTGGCGCTGTTCCCGGTGCGCGTCGAAACGTCGGCGCTCGGCGAAGACGCGGTCGCGCTCGGCGCGGTCCGGCTGGCGCTGAGCCGGGTGGAGCGTGAACTGTTCAGCGTCGCGGACGTCGCCTGAGCAGGCTGATCACCACGATCAGCACGGCCACCGCGCCGCTGGTGAACAGCTGCGTCCGCGCGTCGGCGTCCGTCCACATGAGAACGAGCACGCCCGCCATCGCGATCAGCGCGACCCAGCTGAGCCATGGGAAACCCCACATCCGCACCGGCAGATCCGCGGCCGTGCCGTCCCGTTCCGCCGCTTTCCGCAGCCGCAGCTGCGAGACGGCGACGAAGATCCAGACCAGCAGGATATTCGCCCCGATGGCGTTCAGCAGGAACGGCAGGACATGTTCGGGGGCGAGGAAGTTCAGCAATACGGCCACGAAACCGAAGGCCACCGACGCGAGCACCGCCGTCCGCGGGACGCCCGCGCCGGACAGTTTCAGCATCGCCCGCGGCGCTTCACCGCGTTCGGCCAAGGAGAACACCATCCGCGAGGCACCGTAGAGGTTCGCGTTGAGCGCCGAGAGCAACGAGGTCAGCACGACGAAACTCATCAGCAGCGCCGCCGACGGCACCCCGATCTTCTCCAGAATGGTGACGAAGGGGCTGGTGTTGGCCGAAGCGGACTCCCACGGCAGAAGCAGCACCATCAGCGCCACGGAACCGATGTAGAACAGCAGCAGCCGGACGATGACCGTGCGCGTGGTGCGGCGGATCGAATCCGCCGGGTCCTCGGACTCCGCCGCGGCGATGGTGACCAGTTCCATGCCGCCGAAGGAGAACGCGACCGCGAGCAGGCCGGTCAGCACGCCTTGGAGACCGTTGGGCAGGAAACCACCGTGCCCGGTGAGGTTGTCCAGGCCGACCGGCGTCGTGCCCGGCAGGATCCCGAACACCGCGAGCGTGCCGAGGACGAGGAAGCCGACCACGGCGGTCACCTTGATCGCGCCGAACCAGAACTCGAACTCCCCGAACGAGCGCACCGCGAACAGGTTCACCACGGTCAGCACGGCCATGAACAGCAGCACCCAGGTCCACTGTGGAATCCGCGGCAGCAGGCCGTTCGCGATCCCCGCCGCCGCGGTGGCCTCGGCCGCGACCACGACCACCAGCAGCGACCAGTACAGCCAGCCGACGGTGAACCCGGCCCAGCGGCCGAGCGCCTTCTCCGCGTACACCGAGAACGAGCCGCTGCTCGGCTCGGCGGCCGCCATCTCGCCCAGCATGCGCATCACGAGCACCATGAGCAAGCCCGCGACCACATAGGACAGCAGGATGCCGGGGCCCGCGGTCTTGATCCCCGCGCCGGTGCCGACGAACAGCCCGGCGCCGATCGCCCCGCTGATGGCCAGCATGGTGACGTGCCGCCGCCGGAATCCGGTGCCGAGCGATCGGGTCTCGATCGCGGTCACGGGCTCGGCGGGACCTGGTGCGGGCATGGCGGATCCATTCGTCTGCGGCGGTACTGGAGAAGCTCAACCGCGGGACAACTCTTCCAGCCGTTCGTGCAGCCGGTCGACGTGGTCCTCGCTTTCGGGCTTCATCAGCACGCTACGCAGGATCCTCGCGCCGTCCGCATCCGCGTCGACCCCGGTGTGACGCAGACCGAACCGCGCCTCGCTCACCCGCAGTGTGCTGAGGAACACCGGCTCCCTCGCCGCGGCCATGCCGGTGCGCAGGATCCGCGCGCTCTCCTGGTCGATCTTCGACAGCGAAAGCGGCTCCGTGCGGGGGAAGTAGGTGACGATGTCGAGTTCCGGTGGCTGGTACAGGTCGAACCGCTCGGAGTCCTCCAGCAGCTTCGCCCACCGCAACGCCGCGCGGCGCCCGGCCGCGAGCACCCGGCCCAGTCCGTCGGGAGTGGGCGGCAGGACCCGGAAGGTGAGCCACAACGCGGCGGCGGCCGCGCCCGCCCGGGAGCATTCGAGGCTGATCTCGCCGAGATGCAGCCCTTCCGAGGTGAAGTAGGTGTACGGCGAATCGTGCAGGTAGAACCGGCCCGCCCCGGGGTCCTTGAACAGCACCGCGCCGCACCCATAGGGCTGGAGGCCGTGCTTGTGCGGGTCGATGACGATCGAGTCGGCCTCGGCGATGGCGAGCCACGGGGCTTCGGGCAGCCCTTCCGGACCGTCCAAACCGGACAGAAGCCGGAAGAACCCACCGTAGGCGGCGTCGACGTGCACCCGGACGCCGTAGCGTTCGCGCAGCGCCAGCGCCTCGTGGATCGGCTCCACCGTGCCGAGCGCGGTCGTCCCGGCGGTGAGCACGACGGTGCCGATCTTCCCGGTGCGCAGCAGATCTTCGAGCGCGTCGAGGTCCATCGCGCCGCGCGCGTCGACAGGCACCGTGTGCCCCTCGACGCCGAGGACGCCGCACATCCGGCCGTGCGTGTAGTGCGCCTCGGCGCTGTACGCGATCCCCTTGCCCGGATGCGTTTCCCGCGCGACGAACAGCGCTTCGAGGTTCGCCACCGTGCCACTGGTGGTCAGATGCCCCAGATGCTCGGTGTAGCCGAACATCGTGGCCAGCTCCCGGACGACCTCGCGTTCCATCTCGGCGGTCGCCGGGCCGCCGTCGAGGGCGTGGTTGTTGGGGTTGACCAGCATCGCGGCCAGGTAGCCGACCACCGCGGCCGGATGCGGCGGTTTGAGCATCTGGCCCGCGTAGGACGGGTGGAAGAACGGGTAGTTGTCCTTCAACCGCTCGGTGAGCTCTTCGAACGCGGCCTCGAACCGCCCGTCGGAGATCTCCAGCGACGGATGCGGCCGGAAGGAGCCGAACGTCTCCGCCCACGCCTCGTTCGACGTCAACGCCTGACCGAGCCAGTACCGGAAGTCCATCAAGCGCGCCCTTCGCTTCGTTCGGCTCCAAAAAACGTAGGAGTCGGCGGAGGCCTCGCGCAACCGTCTTCGGTAGGGGTCAGCTCTTCCGGGTACGCCGTTCCTCGCCCTTCTCCTCCAGTTGCCTGACGATCTCCCGCAGCGAACCGGCCAGCGCGGTGCAGTCCGCGGGGCTGAGCCGTTCGGTGACGAACGCTTCCTCCTGGTTGAACTCCGGGAAGAGCTCCCGCATCAGCCGCTCCCCTTCCGGGGTCAGCGCGAGCAGCACCAAACGTCCGTCGACGGGATGTTTCCGCCGGGTGACCAGTCCGTGCGCCTCCAGGGTTTTCATGACCCCGGTGAGCGTCCCCTTGGTGATGCCGGATTCCGCGGCGACGTGCCTGGTCTCCTTCTCACCGAAGATCCACACCACCCACAGCACCACGAACGCGGTCCAGGTGAGACCGGCGGTGCGCAGAACCGAGTTCTCGAAATGCAGCCGGACGGCCGTCGCGGCGCGGTGGAGATTGGCCACCGCCTCCATCCGCTCCCACAGCAGCGGAATCCCGCCCAGTTTGGCCCGCACGGCGTTCTCGGTCTCGGCCAGTGTGTGATACCCGGTCAACAGCCACATCCTCACCGGCCCCGGAGGTACCAGCCCGATGGGCACGCACCCCCGCGCACCCGCTCCGCAGATCGTATGCGGAACGGGCGTGAGTCCACAGTGGTCTTTCCGGGCCTAGGCGGCGGACGCCAGCGGCTCAAGGAGATCTTGTCCTGTTTCGGACAATTCCGCGGGTACCCGGCTGCCGGGAACGCCACCGGCGGGCAGCCGGATCAGCCCGGCGTGGGCGAGGTGGTGGGCCGTGCTCTGGTCGCTGCACGGCAGGCCGTCGACATAGAGGTCCGGCTCCAGACTGATGGTGATTTCAGCCCGGCCCTGAGCCACGGCTCGCAGCATGGCCAGGGCCCGGCATGAGAGGTCTTCGGGGTCTTTCGCTGTCTCGTTCATTCGGGGTCACTCCTCTGACCTGGGAGTTTCCCGTCGGCCACGGTTCAAACATGACACCGGTCACCGTTGGGGGACGGCCGCCCGATGCTCGGCGATGTCGCCGAACAGGTCACCCATCTCCTCCACGCGCTCAAGCACCTGCTCGGCGGTGAACAGCAGGTCCTCGGCCTTGCGGCAGGCTTCGACCTCCTCCCAGGTCACCGGTGTGGAGACGGTCGGGATGGCACGGCCCCGCAGCGAGTACGGCGCGATGGTGGTCTTGGCGGTGTTGTTCTGGCTCCAGTCGATGAACACGCGACCGGGGCGGATGGCCTTCGTCATCCTGGCGACCACGGTTTCCGGTGAGCGGCGCTCCAGTTCCTCCGCGACGGCCTTGGCGTACTCGGAGGTGCGTTCGTCGGACCGCGTGCGCACCGGGCAGTACAGCTGCATTCCCTTGTTGCCGCTCGTCTTCGCGTACACCGTGAGACCGTCTCCGATGAGCAGGTCGCTGAGGGTCTCGGCCACCCGGCAGCAGTCGACGACGTCCGCGGGCTGCCCGGGATCGAGGTCGAACACCAGCAGATCAGGCGATTTCCGCGCGCCGCGGGGGCCGACCATCCACTGTGGAATGTGCAGTTCCAACGCGGCGAGATTGGCCGCCCACATCAGGGTCGGCAGGTCGCCGACGACCGGGTAGTCGAGCGTCTCGTCCCCGCCCCGGCGGCCGCGGTTGGTGAGCCGCGCCGTGCGCACCCAGCCGGGGGCGTGCCGGGAAACGTTCTTCTCGTAGAACGGTTCGCCGTCGACACCGTCGGGGAACCGGCGGAACGTGGCTGCGCGGTCGCGCAGATGGGGGAGCATGACGGGGGCTATCCGGCGGTAGTAGTCGAGGACCTCGCGTTTCGTGAAACCGTGCGCGGGGTAGAGCACCTTGTCCAGATTGGACAGGCCCAGCCGCCGCCCCTCGACCTCGACCGTTATCCGCTCCTCAGGCACCCTTCGACGATAGATCACCGGCGGGGTTTCCGGGGTACCGTGAGGCATGAGCACCGTGCCGGACGCGATCGCCCCGATGCTGGCGACCGATGGTGACCTGCCCACCGGCGGATGGGGCTACGAATACAAATGGGACGGCTACCGCTGCTGCCTGCGTGTCGCGCGGGACGGCGAGACGCGCCTGACCAGCCGCCGCGGCCTCGACGTCACGGCGACGTACCCGGATGTGACCGCTGAGGCGCTCAGCGGCCGCGAGGCCGTCCTCGACGGCGAGATCGTCGTCCTCGACGACCAGGGACGGCCCAGCTTCCCGCTGCTGCAAACGCGGCATCTGCGCACTCCGGACGAGTCGCTGCTGGAACGCAGCCCCGTGCACTTCTTCGCCTTCGACGTGCTGTTCCTCGACGGAGACGTCCTGCTCGACGAGCCGTACGAAGCCCGGCGCGAGATGCTGACGTCCCTGGGCGCAGGCGGCCGCATCGCCGTCCCGCCGGGGTACACCGACGGCGACATCTCCCCCGATCAGTTGCTCGAAGTCGTCCGGCAACACGGACTCGAAGGGCTGATCGCGAAGAAGCTCGACAGCCGGTACTACCCCGGCAAGCGGACCCGGCAGTGGATCAAACGGGCGCTGTGGCACACCCAAGAGGTCGTGATCGGCGGCTGGCGCCCCGGCGACGGACGGCGCTCGGGAACACTCGGCGCGCTGCTGCTGGGCGCGCACGACGACTCCGGCGGCCTTCGGTACATCGGCGACGTCGGGACCGGATTCAGCGACAAGGTCCTCGAAGACCTGCACGCCCGGCTCACCCCGCTGGAACGGAAGAAGCCACCGTTCGCTTCGGAGGTCCCCCGCGACCGGGCACGGCGGGTGCACTGGGTCGAGCCCGAGCTCGTCGGGGAGGTCGTCCACCGCAACTGGACCCCGGACGGCCGCCTGCGGCACACGACCTGGCGAGGACTGCGGGCGGACAAGACGCCCGAGGACGTCAAGCTTCCCTCCGCTGGATGAAGCGCAGCATGGTGCCGGAGGGGTCGAGGAAGGCACAGTCGCGGACTCCGCCGGGGCGGTCGATCGGTTCCTGCATCACTTCCGCGCCCGCGGCCTCGATGCGCTCGAAAGTGCCGTCGCAGTCGTCGGTCGCGAAGACGAGACGGCTCAGCAAGGCTTTGGACATCAGGTCTTCGATCGCGGACCGGTCCGCCGGTGAGACACCACGGTCGGCGCCGGGTGGTTCGAGGATGATCCGCACGTCCGGCTGCGAAGGCGGACCGACACTCACCGGCCCGTCGTTCCACACGGTGAAGCCGAGCACGTCACGGTAGAAGCCGAGCGCGCCGCCGAGATCGTGGACGACGAGTGTGCAGGAGGAGAACCGGAGGTCCATGCCGTCAGACTTCGCTGACTTTGGCGCTGAGAAAGGCGATGTCGAGGCCCCGGAGGCGCTCCTGGTCGGTGTCGATGTCGATCCGGGTGATCTTCCCGTTGCCGAAGCCGAACGTGAAGACGGCCTTCGCCTCGCCGCGATGCGACCAAACGGCCGACGGAACGCCGTCGACCAGGGCGAGCCGGGCCGCCTCGGCGCGTCCGGAGAAGAAGGCCGCCACCGCCTGGCCGCCGCGGACCTCGCCGACCACGGCGTCCGGGTCGAGCAGTTCGAGCAGGGCTTCGAAATCCCCGTTCCGGGCGGCGGCCAGGAATGCGGCGATGACCTCCCGCTTCGGGGATCGCGCGGCGTCGGTCTCGTCGGAGGCGGTCTGCACCCGGCGCCGCGCCCGGCTCGCGAGCTGCCGGGACGCGGCCGGGGAACGGCCCAGGACGGTGCCGATCTCGCCGAACGACACGGCGAACACGTCGTGCAGGACGAACGCGAGCCGCTCGGCGGGGGTCAGCTTGTCCAGCACCACCATCAGCGCGACACCGACCGAGTCGGCCAGCAACGCCTCGTCCTCCGGGTCTTCCTGGCCGGTGTCCGGCACAGCGGGCTCGGGCGGCAGCGCCCCGGCGGACTCCTCCCGCCTGGCGCGGCGGGATTCCAGCATGTTCAGACACACCCTGGCGACGACCGTGGTCAGCCAGCCCGCCGGATTCTCGATCTCGTCGGTGTCCGCGCGGCTGACCCGCAGCCACGCCTCCTGCACCGCGTCCTCGGCCTCCCCGGGTGAGCCGAGGATCCGGTAGGCCACCGCCCGCAAGCGGCTTTGGTGCTCGGCGAACCGCTCGCTCACCCAATCGTGCTCGGCCATCTGTCACATTCCTCCGTCCGGGTCTGTCACATCGAATGACCGGTGAACCTGTCTCGATGTGACATCGCCGGTCCGACCCCCTTTCGAGTCCACAGGAGAACATCATGAAAGCGCACGTCAGCTCGATCCTCCTCGGTGTCCAGGACCTGGCCAGGTCCAAGGCGTTCTACACGGAAGGACTCGGCTGGAAGATCAAGGACGACTACGGCGTCTCGGTGTTCTTCGAACCGGACGGCGGCTCGCGGGTCGGCTTCTACGGCCGCGAAGGACTGGCCGGTCAGGTGGGCACGAGCCCCGAAGGCAGCGGGTTCAGCGGGCTGGTCCTCACCTACGTCGTCCGCGGCGAAACCCGCGTCGACGAGGTCGTCGCGGAGGCGGAGAAGGCCGGCGCCACGATCCTGAAACCCGCGGGCGCCCTGCCGTGGGGCGGGTACGGCGGCACCTTCGCGGACCTGGACGGCTATATCTGGAGCATCGGCTACAGCGCGAAGGGCACGGATCAGCCGTACGCGGAGTGAACACCGCGTGAGCCTGGCCCCTCGTCCCGCGCGAGGGGCCAGGCTCACAGCGGCCGGATGGCACCTGCCTGCTCGAGTCTGTCGCGGCGATCGAGGATCGCCTTGGTGACGGCCTCCGGGGTCAGCGCGCCCGGACCGTACTCGTGCGCGAGATCGATACCCAGTTGCACGGACGCCTGGTCGGCGGGATCGGTGGGATGGCCGTCCTTCCAATCGGCGGCGTTGGCGCCGGCGTGCAGGGTCCATTCGTCGATTCCGCCGACGGTGCCGACGTATCCGTAGTGGATGTTGGACCAGACGTCGTACCGGATCTGTCCCTGCAGCCCCGGCAGCGGGGTGAACGTGTTGTCCCCCGTGGTCATGTCCAGGATCCTGCCCTTGTGGTCCCACTGGGCGCCGGTGTTCACGAGGTCGTACCACTCCTTGAGCGCCTCGACCTTGTCACCGATCGAGGTGAAGGGATTCACCTTGTCCTGCAGGAGATCCCGGATGTTCCGGATATCCGTCGACTGCCCGTTGCGCACCATCTCGTCGGTGATGAACGCGAGAATGGCGTCGTATTCGGCGACCGGGTTCTCCGAAGGGTTCTGAGTGGTGACGCCCGAATCGAGACCGGTGACCGACGCGACGCCCGCGGTGAGCAGGTCCCGGACCGCGTTGGCCACGACGAGGACGAAATCGCGCCGTTCCCCTTCGTCCCGCATGTTCGCGTAGGGCTGCTCCCGGTCGTCAACCGTCGCGCGGATGGCCTGCTTCACTTGCGCGACCAGCGACGCGAAACGGCTGACGTGGTCGAACAGCTGCTGACAGCTCGTCCTGACGTTGGTGGTCGTGCGTATCGTGCCCTCGACGCGCTGCGCGAACATCTCGCCGGCCTTGTCCCGCCACGCGTCCCGAATGTCGTTCGGCTCGACCCGTACCGGCGTGAACGCCAGTGAGGCGTCACGCCAGGCGACCGCGAGCGCCTGGACCTTGTCCTCGTCGGTGTCGGGCCAGGCCATCGCGGGCTCCCGGCTCCCCCGGACCGCTTCGATCTCGGCTCTGACGGCCGCCCACAATCCGTGGGCGTTGTTCGGCGGCGGCACGACCATCCGGCCCTACTTCCCGAATCCGGAGGCGGCGTCCCGATCCGCCTGGGCGTAGGTCGCAGCGGAGATCTTCGCCCCGTAGCCGTCGGCCTGCCACAGCGCCGGGAGCGGATCGGCGTGACTCAGCACCGAGATCTCCGACGGCCGGTATTCGTCGAGGAAAGCCGTGCCGAGCGGGTCGACGCCGATCCCGGCCCGCTCGGTTTCGACGGTCCGCCGGAACTTGCCCCACTCGCGTTCCATGTCGTCGCCGATCGCGACGAGTTGTGCCCCGATCCGGTTCACCGTGGTGATATCCATGTCGACGGACATCGGCCCTCCCTTCCCTTCGGGTGATTCTCCGGCCGCTCGACGAGGACCGGGCCGTCGTGACCGGTACCGGTCAGACCGTGTCCCCGGCGTGTCAGCGCCGTGGCGGTCCGGTGTCAGGCCGGTCGGTGATCGTTGCTTTCACCAAGAGAGATCACCACCACCGAGGAGTTCGAGATGTCTGTTTTCCCCACGCCGGAGCCGATCACCGCCACGCTGACCATCGCCGGTGCCCGGGTGCGCGTCGCCGCGAGCGAGCGCCCGGACACGGTGGTGCTGGTCGAGCCGATCGACGCCGCGAGCAAGTCGGACGTGAAGGTCGCCGCGAACACCAAGGTCGGCTTCGACGACGGGAAGCTGTCGATCGAGACGAAGAAGGCGGGCGGCAAGGAAGGCTCGGTCGCGATCACCGTCGAGGTGCCCACCGGTTCGCGACTGGTGCTGAACACGGCTTGGTCGGACGTCAGCGCCGAAGGGCAGTTCGGCGACTGCTCGCTGGAAATGTCGTCGGGCCGGGTCCACATCGACCACGTCACGGCGGTGCGCGGCGACCTCGCGGCCGGCGAGGTCACGATCGGGCACGTCGCCGGGACCGCGGACGTCGAAGGCGGCTCGGCCGGGGTGCGGATCGGCGAGGCAGGCGGCGTCGTCAAGTACTCGGGTGCGACCGGCAAGGTCTGGATCGGGCACGCCCGGTCCGACGTCGACCTCTCCGGTTCGAGCGGGAGTTTCGACATCGACCGCGCCGACGGCGACGTCGTCGCACAGGCCGCCAACTGCCCCATCCGCGTCGGACGGCTGTCGCGCGGTTCCGCCGAGCTGGCGAACGCGTCCGGCGGTATCGAGGTCGGCGTCGACGGGGACACCGCGTCGGTGGATGCCAAGAGCACCAAGGGTTCCGTGCGCAACTCCGTCGCCGAGGGCGGCGGCGTCAAGGTCCACGCGCGCACGCGACTCGACGACATCGTCATCCACCGCGCCGCGTGAGCCCGGTCCGAGGTGGTCGCAATTAGTCGGCTGATTGCGACCACCTTCCGCTTTGCGTTCGTTTAATGCACTTCTTCGCGTCTTCGCGCTTCTTCGCGACTTAAGCGTGCTTCGCTGCTTTAAGGTTGCTTCGCAGCTGTCGTCACCGGTCCATTCGGAACACTTTTCTCCGCTGGGCCGTTTGGTCTAGCGCAGGTGTTCGATTCGGAGTAATGTCGGTGTCGTGGCCAGCAACGATGCACCTCCAGGGACGTCCACCGAGTGGTGGCGCGTCGACACCGCGACGCTGCATGCCCGCAAACAAGAACTGGAAGTTCTGAAGCGTCGGGCGGATGCGGAGCAGAACGCTATTTTGGCGGAAATCAATTCCCGTGGGGTGCGTGGGTGCAGTGGTCATTCGACGTTGGCGGCGTTGATTTTCGAGGACTTCCTGGTGACGGACAAGGAAGCCAGCGCCCGGGCCGACCGGGTCCTGGCGCTGCATCCCGGCCCGGCCATCGGCGGTGAGGCTGAGCCTCCGCTGGCGCCGTTGACCGCCCAGGCCGCCGCTGAGGGTGCGATCGGCGGTAGCCAGATCGACGCGATCATCCGGACCCTGGCCCGGATTCCGTCCAGCGTGCTGGAGGAGGATGTGCGGGCCGGGGAGGCGATCTTGGTGGAGTTGGCGCGGCGGGCGGGGCCGCGGCAGATCGCCCGCGCCGGACGGCGCCTGCTGGACAAACTGGATCCGGACGGGAAAGAGCCTCGCAGCGAGGACCCGAAGGACGCCCGGCCGGAGTTGCGGTTCGTCAAGCACCGCGACGGCACCCTCGGCTTGAAAGGAATCCTCGACCTGGAAACCTATGCGCGGTTGAAGTCCGATCTGGATCCGATGGCCAAGCCTCATAAGGCGATCGACGGGGTGCGGGATTCCCGCAGCCAGGACGAACGCTACGGAGATGCTTTCACCGACTATGTGCGGTTGAAGACCACCAGCCGCAACCTCCCCGGCCAAGCGGGCGAGACCACGCACATCCTCATCACCATGTCCTACGAGGACCTGATCAACGATCTCGGTGAGGCGCATTTGGATTTGGTCGGCCCGATCAGCGCCACCGACGCGAGGATCCTCGCGTGTGATGCGCGGGTGCGACCGGGTGTTCTCGGCACCGCCGGAGAACCCCTGGACATCGGCCGATCGAAACGCACCGTATCCCTCGCCCAGAAGTACGCGTTGACCCTCCGCGATGGTGGCTGCGCCTTCCCGGGCTGCGATATGCCGGTGCCGCGCTGTACTGCCCATCACATCGTCTTCTGGCGACACCACGGCGAAACGAAAATCGACAACCTCGTGCTCCTGTGCACCAAACACCACCGATTGATCCACCACAGCGAGTGGAAAGTCCAGATCGCCCAAGACGGCCTACCGGAGTTCACCCCACCCACCTACCTCGACCCCACCGGGACCCCGAGACGCAACATCATGCACCTCAGGACATAAGCCGACCCCAGCGAGAAACCGCCTAAGCTCGACGACAACTCACCTTGGAGTCGCGTGATGAAGCTGGCTTGGGATGGCTGCCTCAACGGCCGCGACGTAGGCGGACTGCCCTCGGCCGATGGCCGGCGGATCCGGTTCGGCGCGTTTTTCCGATCGGACAGCCACGACCGGTTGACGACCGACGGAATCGCCGCGGTCCGCGGCGCGGGAATCGGTCGCATACTGGACCTCCGGTGGGCACGGGAGACCGTGTCGGGCCCCAGCCCGTTCGCCGGCGATCCCGTGTACCGCAACACTCCCCTGATCGCCGAATTGGCCGAGCAAGGCACCACCATGCCGGACGCCTACCGGACCATGCTCGACGAAAACCGGCGCCGGATCACCGGCGTCTTCGTTCAGCTGGGTGACGCACCGCCCGGCCCGCTCGCGGTGCATTGCAGCGCGGGTCGCGACCGGACGGGTGTGCTCGTGGCACTCGCGTTGAGCGTCGCGGACGTTCCACCCGCTTCGATCGCCGAGGATTACGCACGCACGGATGGTTGCAGCGGTGACACGATCCTCCGGATGCTGGCTCATCTGAACGACCGTCACGGAGGCGTGCACGCGTACTTGCTGAAGGGCGGAGCGACCCATGTCCAGCTCGCGCAACTGCGGAACCGCCTGCTTTCCTCTTGAGAGGTAAGGCGAACGCGTCCCAGTACCCTCAGACCGCGAACCGCTCCAGCGCCGCCAGCTTCCACGCTCGTTTCACGTCGCTCGAGTGATGTCCCGAGTCGTCGTCGATCAGCAACTCCGCTCCTGGCCAGGCGCGGGCGAGTTCCCAGGCCGTGTCCACCGGGCAGCTCAGGTCCCGGCGGCCGTGGATCAGCACGCCGGGAATGTCCCGCAACAGACCGGCGTCGCGGATCAGCGCGCCGGGCTCCAGCCAGCCCGCGTGGGAGTAGTAGTGCGTGACGAGGCGCGCGAACGCGAGTTCCCACTCGCCGATCGGGCCATTGTGGACGGTCGCGCCGGGTTCCAGTGACAGCACGGTGTCCTCCCAGACGCACCAGGAGCGGGCGGCCTCGGTCCGCACCCGGGCGTCGGGATCTTCCATGAGCCGGGCATAGGCGGCGACCAGATCGCCGGTGAGATCACCGCGGAAGCGGGCCCATTCTTCGGGGAAGAACCGGCCGACGCCGTGATACAGCCAGTCGATCTCGGACGGCCGTGTCGTGCTGATCGAGCTGACGACGATCTCGGTGACCCGCTCCGGGAACCGTTCGGCGTAGGCGAGCGCGAGCGTCGTGCCCCACGAACCTCCGGTGACGAGCCAGCGTTCGATACCCAGATGCTTCCGCAGCCGTTCCATGTCGGCGACGAGATGATCCGTCGTGTTGTGCCGCAGGTCGGTCGCCGGGTCGCTCGCGTGCGGGGTGCTGCGGCCGCAACCGCGTTGATCGAACAGCACCGCGCGGTAGCGGGCCGGGTCGAACATCCGCCGCATGCCCGGCGTACAGCCCTGCCCAGGGCCGCCGTGCAGCATCACCGCCGGCTTCCCGGCCGGATTCCCGCAGGTCTCCCAATAGACGAGGTTGCCGTCGCCTACATCGAGCAGTCCTTTGTCATACGGCTCGGCTGGGGGATACAGATCGATCATGAACCAAGGCTAGACCGTCAGTGAGACCCCGAAACACTTTCGCCGCAACGAAGTTCAGCACACTGGCCCTTTCCTCGCCGCGCCAGAGGAGGCAGATTCAGTGACACCGGCGAAACCACGGAACGGGGAACCATGTTCACCCTTGGTATGGAAGAAGAGTTCGTCCTGCTCGACCCGGTGGACGGCTCGGTCGCGTTGCGGGCCCCCGAACTACTCGCCGGCCTCGTCCCCGGGCCGGATGTCACCGGTGAGCTGATGCGGTTCCAGATCGAGACCGCGACCGGCGTCTGCCGCGGCCTGGACGAGGTGCGCTCGGAACTGACGCGGCTGCGGCAGATCGTCGCGACGGCGGCGCGGGCCGACGGTTGCCTGATGGTGGCGACGGGCATCCCGCCCTGCGGCCTGCGGGGAGACACGCTCACGCCCGAGCCCCGGTACCTGCGGATGGCACAGGCGTTCCCGGACCTGATCCGCGAGGCGGGGACCTGCGCCTGCCATGTGCACGTCGGTCTGCCGTCGCGGGATCTCGGCGCACGGGTTCTCGCCGGGCTGCGGCCGTGGCTCGCGCCGTTGCTGGCGCTCAGTGTCAACTCCCCGGTCGAAAACGGCATCGACTCCGGATGGTCGAGCAGGCGCTTCCCGCTCTGGGACCGGTGGCCGACGGCGCGACCACCCGACGAATGGTCCGGCGCGGCCGCGTACGACCGGAGCATCGGGGAGGCCGTGCGCCACGGCGCCGCCCTCGACGCGGCGGGGGTGTACTTCTACGCCCGCCTTTCCCCTCGGTATCCCACGGTCGAGGTGCGGATCGCCGACGTCTGCCTGTCCGTCGACGACGCGGTGCTGCTCGCCGCGCTGGTGCGCGGTCTGGTCGCGACCTGCGCGGCGACGACGAGACCGCCGCGCGCCCGCGGTACCCGGATCGGCGCGGCCTTGACGGCGGCAGCGCGCCGGGGACTGGACGGGCCCGGCGTCGACGTCTTCACCGGCGGGGAGGCCGATCAGCGCGATCTGCTCGGCGAACTCGTCGAATTCGTCCGGCCGGCGCTCAGGGCGGCGGGTGACGAGGAGGACGTCGAACGAGGATTGGAAGCGCTGTTCGACCACGGCACCGGCGCGGCCCGGCAACGCCGGTTGCTCGCGGAAGCGGCTTCCCCCGGCGAGTTCGCCGCGGAGCTCGCCCACGCCACGATGACCGTCCCGGCCAGGTGAGGCGCCCCCGCGTCACAGCCAGCCGGACTCCCTGGCGATCCGCACCGCGTCGACCCGGTTGCGGGCGCTGAGCTTCGAAACGATCGTCGTCAGGTAATTCCGCACGGTACCGGCGGACAGGAACAGCTCGGCGGCGATCTCGGTCGGGTCGGAGCCGACCGACGCCAGCCGGAGCACCTCGATCTCGCGGGTGGTGAGCGGGCATTCCTCGCTGTCCCAGGCGGCGAGCGCCAGGTCGCCGTCGACGACGCGCCGCCCGGCGGCGACCCCGCGGACCGCGTTGGCGAGCCGGTCGGCGGGCGCGTCCTTGCGCAGGAAGCCGTTGACCTTCGCGGCCAGCGCCCGCCGCAGGGTGCCGGGGCTGCCGAGCGAGGTGAGGATCAGCGTGCGGACCCCGGGCAGCCGCTCATGCAGCTCGGCGGCCGCGGTGAGGCCGTCCTTGCCCGGCAGGTCGATGTCGATGAGCGCGACGTCGGGGCGCGTGGACTGGGCGAGCGGGAGGATCTCGTCGCCGCTCGCGCATTCGGCGACGACCTCGATGTCGGCTTCCAAGCCGAGCAGCGCGACCAGTGCCCCCCGGACAATGTGCATGTCCTCGGCCACCAGGACCTTGATCATCGACCCCATCTGCCTTTCCGCCCGCGTCGCTCCCCCCGACCGACGATACTATCCTCACATACCCGTTCCGCGAAATGGAAACCGGCCCTTGACCACCGAGGGGTGCGCGGTCAAGGGCCGGTTCTGTGTTGTCGCGGGAATACGTTCTTCGCACCACGCCAACACGGTCGGGGGGGGTTCCGACGTGAATGTGTTGCCAGGAATTCTGCGGCCGCTCGGCGCCGGGATCCAGTGCGCGCACCATTGCCGGACCGTGGTTTTCGCATGGTCGAGCCGCGCGCCGGGCGACCGTGAAATTTTCACGTCGCCGCGCACATGAATTCATAGCGGGCGATGAATCAAGCACTTCAGGAGTAGCGGCGGCGAACAGTAGTGTCGGAAACCGCAAACATCCCAGAAATCCTCGAGCGAAAGGACGGCACAATGGATGAGACTGTCCGGCGAGCCGTGGAGCGAGCCATTGGGGCCATGCACGAGAAACTGGGCGAAGAGCTCACTATCGACGACATCGCCCGCGCCGCGACCTTCAGCAAATTCCATTTCAGCAGGGTGTTCCAGCAGGCCACCGGCGTCTCTCCCGGTCGGTTCCTGTCCGCGCTGCGGCTCGACGAGGCCAAACGCCTGCTGCTGACGACCTCGATCTCGGTCGCCGACATCAGCCACCGCGTCGGCTACAACGGTGTCGGCACCTTCAGCACGCGGTTCAGCAACCGCGTGGGCCTCTCTCCCTCGGCGTACCGCCGGCAGGCTGGTTTCCAGCACCGCCTGGCGGGCGAACCCCTGCCCGGCGCGAAGCCGGCGATCGTCCGCGGTTTCGTGTCCGCGCCGCCGGAGATCTCACCCGGTCTCGTGTTCGTCGGCCTCTTCCCGACCCGTATCCCCGAGGGCGCGCCCGTGCGGCACACGGTCATCGACGTCCCCGGCCCCTATCAGCTGACCGACGTCCCCGAAGGCACCTGGCACCTCGTCGCGCACTGCGTGACCGGGCCGCTCACGCGCCGCGGCACCGGGCTCACCGGGCACCACGGGCCGATCACCGTCGAACCGGGCGTCACCGCGCGGCTGGCGGACCTGCGAGTGCGCCCCAAGCGCCTGTTCGACCCGCCGGTCCTGCTCGCGCTCCCCGATCTGCGGCACCGGCCGCAGCCGGTCAGGCAGGCGGCCTGAGCCTCACCCGCGTGCCGCGAAAGGGCCGTTCAAGACGCCGGACGTCTTGAACGGCCCTTTCGTGACATCCAGGTGCCCTCAGGCGGCCAGGCGGCCAGCCGACGGGGCGAGACCGTCCCGGATGTTCTGCCGCCACAGCTCGTACGCGGGCGTCCCGTCCGCGGCGTCCTCGGTGACCTCGGTCGAGTCGGCCAGGTCGACGGCCTCCTCGATGCTCAGCCCGGCGAGCGTCCGCACGGCGAGGCGGGTGTGCGGGGGGACGAACGACGAGAACGTCCTCGCCTTCACCGCGAAGACGACGCCGAGACCGAGTTCGTCCTGGTGTTCACCCGCCGCCTCGCGCAGCCTCTCCAGCCCGGCCTGGTCACAGCCGCCCGCGAAGGTCGAGGCCAGCCCGACACCGCTCCACAGGTCCGGGCGGCGTCCGGCGGGGAAGCGGTCCACCGCCTCGGCGACCTTCACCGGATCACCGCCGTTGATGAACCACAACGCCCGCCCGATGCCCTGGTCGCAGGCGCGGGGGAAGTACGCGGGGGCGCCCGCCCACGGGTACGGCTTGGGTACGAACTGCTCACCGACCCACTTGTCCGTGTCGAAGTAGGCACGGTCGAAGGCGTAGCCGTCGACGGCCAGCCAGCTCATCGTCGGGTGGAACGGGACGCCGTCGAGCTCCGGCAGCACCTTCTTCCACAGCGGCCGGGGCAGGCGGGCCATCGCGAACCCGATGCCGATGTAGGTCAGGAAGACGTGCGGGAGGCCGGGGCCGCTCATCAGTTCGGCCGTGCGGTCCTTCCGGCCGCCGGGCATCACGTCGAGGATGGTGAACGCCATCGCCGCGCCCTCGTAGGCGAATCCGCGCATCTCGGGCTCGACCATGTCCAGCCGCCGTTCGGCCTCCCACAGCGCCGGCGCGTCGATCCCCCATTCGAACCCGCACACCACCGACTGCGGGATCGACTCCAGGCGTGCGGTCGCCGGCGTCGGCGGCACTCCGAATCCGCGCCCCTCGAAACCGACCGAAGCCAGCGAAGGCGCGAACAACACCTTACGCAGAGCACCCAGCAATGAGCTCATCACATACGTCCTTTGTGGATAGTGGCGAATTCGCGCGCGAACCGGCTCGTGCCAGGACACCACGACGCGGTCTCCCCCCGCTCGACGCACGATCGAGATCGGCGCCGGTACCGCCGAACAGGCCATCCCGGGCTCCCGGAAAGGGCGGGTTCACCCGTTCGCCGGACTGATTCACCGGAATGCAAAGTACTCAACAGGGAATGAAAACCACTCGGGACACCATTTTTGCCAACTTCTTGCATAACGGTGAGTAATCGATCGGTCGCAGTTTCACCACCTTCGAAGCCATGCCATCGTCGCAGCTCACCAGGGAATCGATCTTGCCGATCTACCACCGGCAAATGCGTAACCTTGTATCGTGCGAATCAGATTCACTCTTGCGGGTTTGCTGGGTACACTGAGAGTTACCGTGTTTCTGGGGAAGAGGAGGTCGGAGTGATCCGAGTCCTGTTGGCCGAGGACATGCACCTGGTCCGCGGCGCCTTGGTCGCCTTGCTGAACCTCGAACAAGACATCGAGGTCGTCGCGGAGGTGGGTTCCGGCGACAAGATCCTCCCGATGGCGGCGGAGTACCTGCCGGACGTCGCGATCATCGACATCGATCTGCCCGCCAAAGACGGGCTCACCGCCGCTTCCGAACTCTGCCAGCAACTTCCGGACGTCCGCACGCTGATCCTCACGTCGCTCGGCCGCCCAGGCACCGTACGCCGCGCGCTCGACGCGAAGGTCAACGGCTTCCTGCTCAAGGACGCGCCCGCCGACAAACTCGCCAACGCCGTCCGCTTGGTCGCCACCGGCCGCCGGGTCATCGACAGCGAACTCGCCTTGTCCGCATGGGGAACCGAGGACTGCCCGCTGACCCCGCGGGAGGTCGAGATCCTCCGCCTCGCCGCGAACGGGCACACGGTCGCCGACATCGCGGCGGAACTGTTCCTGTCACCGGGAACCGTCCGGAACTACCTCGCCACCGTGGTGACGAAACTCAACGCACGCAACCGGGTGGACGCCATCCGCATCGCCCGCGATTCGGACTGGCTCTGACCCGGTTCGCGTCTTCTCTTTTGCCACAACCGGTTCAGCGCTCCAATTCGTGACGATCGCATACGGGGCAAAGAAAAAGTCACGGTCCGTCGTGTGTTTCCGGCACTGTTCCGAAGGTTCCGCCTCTGTCACCGTCATTGAGGGGAGTCCGGAGGGGCAGGGGATGTACGCGATGACGATCGAACCGGGTGACACGGTCGCCTCGACCGATGCGCCGCACGGCTTGCGCGCGCGGCTCCTCGGCCCGCTCGAACTGCACATCGATGCCACCGATCGCGCGCCGAGCACGCCGAAACTCCTGCAACTGCTGGCGATGCTGCTCATCCGCCCCGGCAGGACGGTCCACGTCGACTCCCTCGTGCACGAACTGTGGAACGAAGCCCCGCCCCGCAGTGCCCGCCGGGCCCTGCACACCTACGTCCACCACCTCCGCCGTCACCTCGACCCCGGTGGTACCGGCGATCTGCTGGTCACCAGCCCGCCCGGCTACCGGCTCGAGATCGACGCGGATGTGGTCGACGTGGCGGAATTCCAGCGGCTCCACCGGGTCGGCCGTGAACTGCTCGAAGCAGGCGACGACGCGGCGGCCGCGCACGCCTTCCGTACCGCACTGGACCTGTGGTCCGGTCCCCCGCTGGCGAACATCCACTGTGGACCGACCCTCGCCGCCTACACCGTCTATCTGCTGGAGGAGCGGCGCGATGCCCGCGACCTGTGGATCGAGGCCGAGATCCGCGCCGGCAGGCACCGGGAGATGCTCGGCGTCCTGCGGTCGCTGACCACCGCGGACCCGTTCGACGAAACCCTGCACGCCCACCTGATCCGCGCACTGGGGCTCAGCGGACGACGCAGCGACGCACTGGCGTCCTACGAGTGGCTGCGCTCCAGGCTCGAGGACGAACTGGGGGTGAAACCCAGCGCCGAACTGCGAGAGCTGCACCGCGAACTGCTTTCCGAGGGACACCCGGTCCGCTGACCGAGCACCACCGCCACCACCAGATCCAGGAATATGAGGAGTCAAGCATGACCGCTCGCACCTATGGCCAGTTCTGCGGCCTCGCCCGCGCCCTCGAGATCATCGGGGAACGCTGGTCCTTGCTCGTGATCCGCGACCTGGTACTCGGCCCGAAACGGTTCGACGAGCTGCAACAGGGCTTGCCGAAGATCCCGATGAGCATCCTGTCGACCCGGCTCAACGAGCTGGAGCAGCACGGTGTCGTCCAGCGCCGGGTGCTCTCGCAGCTCGACGCCGGGGTGGTCTACGAGCTGACCGAGTACGGCAACGACCTCGACCAGATCCTGCTGCAGCTGGGCCTGTGGGGTGCCCGTTCGCTCGGCGACCAGACGGCGGACGACCTGTTCACCCTCGACTCGGCCGTCCTGTCGCTGTACACCACGTTCCAGCCGGACGCGGCCCGTGGCGTCCACTGCGCGTTCGAAATGCACTACGGCGGCGAGATGGTCATCCACGCGGTGATCGAGGACGGCGCCCTGACCGCGGGCGAGGGCACGCACCCGGACCCGGACCTCGTCATCGAGCCGCGCGGCCCGTACATGCTGAAGCTGCTGAACGGCGAGATGGACGCGGCGAGCGCGCTCACCAGCGGCGCCGTGGCCGTCAAGGGCGATCCGGACAAGCTGGAGCTGTTCACCCGGATGTTCCACATCCCCTCCGCGCCGACGAAGACCGAAGGGCTCGTCACGCACTGAGGACCGTTCCAGCGGCGGGGCCGGGACGCCGGTCCCGCCGTTCCTATTCGAACCGTGCGGTGTCGCCGGCGCCCCGCCGCACGATCTCCGGTTCCCCCGACGAGAAATCGATGACGGTGGTGGGTTCGACCCCGCAGTCACCGGAGTCGATCACCGCGTCCACCACGTGCTCCAGATGTTCCTTGATGTCCCAGCCCTGGGTCATCGGCTCCTCCTGGCCGGGTAGCAGCAGCGTGCTCGACAGCAGCGGCTCGCCGAGTTCGCCCAGCAGTGCCTGGGTGACCACGTGGTCCGGGATGCGCACGCCGACGGTCTTCTTCTTGGCGTGCAGCAGCCGTCGCGGAACCTCCTTGGTGGCCGGAAGGATGAACGTGTAACTGCCGGGCGTGGACGCCTTGACCGCGCGGAAGACCGCGTTGTCCACGTGCACGAACTGGCCCAGCTGAGCGAAATCCTGGCACACCAGGGTGAAATGGTGGCGGTCGTCGAGTTTGCGGATGCTCCGGATACGGTCGATGCCCTGCTTGTTCCCCAGCTGGCAGCCGAGGGCGAAGCAGGAGTCCGTCGGATACGCGATGAGCCCGTCTTCGCGCAGGATGTCGACGACCTGTCCGATCGCGCGCCGTTGCGGATTTTTCGGGTGTACGTCGAAATACCTGGCCATGCGCAGAGCTTAAGGCCACCGGCCCGCGCCCGCCGCGAGAGGCTGTCGCGGGCCGCGTACACAGTGGATCTCCGCGCCCGTTCCCGGCCGCCGCGTCTTCCATCGTGGTATGTTCCGCGATGAACGCGGTGGTGCGAACAGCCCACACCCGTGCGGGTGAACACCGGAGTTTTCCCGTCCCCAGCGGGGAAAGCGTCTCCCTGTTCGCCGTTCTTCCGTTATCCGGAGGGACCGACCCGGGTAACGAACATGGGCTATGATCCGAACCATAGCGATGGAGAGCCGTGTCACGGCCCGGGCCATCGCGAGGGGGGACGCGACCAGATCGAGCCGTCTTTCTGTTACCACTGGGGTGCCTGTGCCGGACCAGCTCGCTGTGACCGCCGAACCTCTCGGAACCGCCGGCATCGACCGGCGTCCTCGCCGGGCGCTGTTCCTCGCCGGGCTGGTCATCACCGTCGTCTTCGTCAACGCCTGCCTCTTCGGTCTGCTCGGCGTCCTGCTTCAGCCTGGGATGGACCTTCAGCACGGCTTGCTGGCCGTGCTGTACGTCGGGCCCGTGCTCGCGATCCAGCTGCTGTACTTCAGCCGCCCGGCGATCCGCCTGGACACCCGGCGGGCGAAGGCGACTCTGGGGGTCCAGACCGGTCTCGCCTATCTGCCGGTACTGCACTTCGACGAGGCGCTGACCTCGCTGACCACCATCGCAGCCGGCAGTTCGCTGCTGATCCTCCGCCCGCGGGTCGGCTGGCCGGTGTTCACCACCCTCATCGCGGCCACGTCGTGGATCCTGTGGATCCATGCCGACTCCGCGCTCGGAGCGACGATCGACACGGTCAGCGCGGTGGTCTACGGGCTGGTCACGTATCTGCTGACCTGGCTCGCGAGGCTGGTGAACGAACTGCATCAGGCCCGCACCGAACTGGCGAGGCGAGCCGTGGCGGAACAGAGGCTGGCCTTCGCCAAGGACCTGCACGACCTGCTCGGGCTCGGTCTGTCCGCGATCTCGCTCAAGGGTGAACTGGTGCACCGGCTCCTGCGCAAGTCACCGCAGCGGGCGCGCGAGGAACTGGCCGAGATCACCGGGATCGCGCAGCGCACGCTGTCCGACGTGCGGTCGGTGGCCAGGGGGTACCGTGAGCTGTCGCTGGACAAGGAATCGCGCACCGCGGTGTCGTTGCTTTCAGCCTCGAACGTCGCGGTGCGGGTCGATCTCGAACAGGTCGAGCTGCCGGTGAAGCTGCGCACCTTGCTGGCGAAGGTGCTGCGAGAGGGCGTCACGAACGTGCTCCGCTACACCGGCGTCCAACACTGCGAGATCGCCGTGCGCACCAGCGAGGGCCGCGTCGCGCTGGAGATCGTCCATGACGGCACGGCGCACGAGGACGTCCCGGCGGAGACGGCCGAGAGCCTCCGCGAGGTGACAGACGAGATCATCGGACACGGCGGGACGCTCAGCGCGGGTCCCGACTCGACCGGACGATGGCGCCTCCATGCCGAACTGCCGGTGCCCGAGCAGGCCGACCCCGCCGAAGCCGCACTGGCGCGGGGTCCCAGTCACTGGTCCCGGATCGACGCCAGGAACGTCCAGTGGATGCTGACGGCGGTCTTCATCGTCTTCGGTCTCTCGGCCATGTCCCGGGTCTTCAACCTGACCGGGGACGGCTGGCGCATCGCGCTCGTCGCCGGCCCCCTCACCGCACTCGTCACCCTGCAACTGGCCTATTTCGCCCGGCCGAACGTCCGGCTGCGTTCACGGCGGAGCTACGCGCTGCTGTTCGTCCAGGCCTGTCTGGTCTTTCTGCCGCTGATCCCGCTCGGGAACGCCTGGGTGAGCCTGCCCAGCCTGTTCGCCGGCACCGCCCTGCTGGTGCTGCCGCCGATCGCGGGATGGTCCGCGTTCGCCGCGACGGTCGCCGGGCCCGTGCTCATCCGGATCGAGTCCGGCGCCGGCTTCCTCGACGCGTTCAACACCTTCGCGTCCCAACTGAACACCGGCCTGATGGTCTTCGGGCTCATCTGGCTGACCCGGCTGGTGACCGAACTGGGTGAGACCAGGAAACGGCTGGCCGAGGTCGCGGTCGCCGAGGAACGGCTGCGCTTCGCCCGCGACCTGCACGACCTGCTCGGCATGAGCCTCTCGGCGATCGCGCTGAAGAGCGAGCTGACCAGCCGGATCATGGACATCGACACCACGCGGGCCTCCGACGAGCTGCTGGAGATCCTCGGTCTGACCCGGCAGGCACTGACCGACGTCCGCTCGGTGGCAAGCGGCTACCGCGAACTGTCGCTGGACAAGGAGTCGCGGTCCGCACAGGCGGTACTGACGGCCGCTGACGTCCAGGTGCGGCTGGAGATGGAACACGGGGATCTGCCTGCCCCGGTGCGCACGGTGCTGGCCGTGGTGCTGCGCGAGAGCGTGACGAACGTGTTGCGGCACAGCAAGGTCGAACGATGCGAGATCGCGGTGCGGCGGGTCGGCAACGGGGTCGCGCTGGACATCGTCAACGACGGCGTCGTGAACGGGCAACCTCGGAATCCGGACAAGCCGGCGCGGGTCGAGGTCGCGGGCAGTGGCATCACGAACATGTCGGATCGCGTCGCCGGGCTGGGCGGCGAGTTGACCGCCGGTGTCGAGGCCGACGGACGGTTCCGGTTGCGTGCCGTGGTGCCGGTCTAGACCACGGTCCAGCACCGCTCAGAGCCAGCCGGATTCCTTCGCGATCCGGATCGCGTCGACCCGGTTGCGTGCGTTGAGCTTTGCCACGATCGTGGTCAGGTAGTTGCGCACCGTTCCGGTGGAGAGGAACGCCTTCGCCGCGACCTCCAGGGTGTCGCGGCCCTCCGCGGTCAACCGCAGGACGTCGATCTCGCGCGGGGTCAGCGGGCAGTCCACGGTGTCCCAGGCGGCCAGCGCCAGCTCGCCGTCGACCATCCTCCGTCCGGCGGCCACCCCGCGCACCGCGTTGGCGAGCTTCTCCGCGGGGGCGTCTTTCAACAGGAAACCGTTGACCTTGGCCGCCAGCGCCCGGCGAAGAGTGCCTGGTCTGCCGAGGCTGGTCAGGATCAGCGTCCTGACCTCGGGAAGCTGCTCGTGGATTTCGGTGGCCGCGGTGAGCCCGTCCTTGCCGGGAAGGTCGATGTCGATGATCGCGACCTGAATCCGCGAACTCCGCGCGGCGGCCAGGATCTCGTCTCCGGACGCCACTTCGGACACCACTTCGATATCCGGCTCCAGCCGCAGGAGCGCTACCAGGGCCCCTCTGACGATATGCATGTCCTCGGCTATGAGAACTCTGATCACCATCGGCGCCGCCCCCTCCGCGCACGCTGCCCCCGTCACCCAACTTAAACACGGCCAACCGGAATGCGTTCCACCATTCGAGTGATGAGTCGGCTCTGCCAAGGGATGTCCGACTTGGTGGATTACGCGGCGAACGAGTTACCCGGATACGAGTGCCGCACTCATTGGCGACTTTCCGTAAGCTCACGAAGCCGACCGCCTCTCACGTTCGCGATGTGAGAGGCGGTCGGCGGAGCGGGTGGCCGGTTTCAGCTCGCCTCGGCCAGAGGCGGAGGGACCTCACAGGTGGTGAAACAGCCGAAGACCTGCCCACCCTGCCGGTTGGACCAGTTGTCGAACCGGTCGATCACCAGCTCGACCTGGTGCCCGGCCGAAGTGGTGTCGATTCCCCGGACGGCGAAGAGCGAACGGACGTTGTCGGTCGCAGCGTTCTGCATCGAAATGACTCCCAGGCTGGTCGGGGCTTTCTTTCAATAAGACGATCGTGCCCGCATGTCCGTTTCCCAACCAGTGCCGTGCATCATCGCGGGAATATGCTTTTTGCCTACTCCGGAAGGTTCTCGCGATTGCTCCGTTCCCTCGATCAACGCCATCGAATGGAGTAACGCGCACCGTCATCGGTGACGGTGCGCGCCGAAGCGATCTCTTTATGCCACGATCACCGATAGTCACGGGACTACCCCGAACAGACCAATCTATACGTCCACTATGGACAGAGGTTTCAGGAGCCGAGCAGGGTCGCCAGGCCGGCGTATCCGCCCTCTTTCAGGCGCACGCCGGACGTCTTCGCGTACGCGGCGTCGGCGCGGATCCCGAGCCCCTCGACCATCCGGTTCATGAAGTTGAACAGGGCGCACACGAGCACCGCGTCGTGCAGCGCGGCTTCGTCCCAGCCCGCCGCGAAGACGGCCTCAGCGTCCTCTTCGGTCACCTGGGACGGCGTACGCGTCAGCTTGCCCACATAGGCCAGCACGGGCTTCATGCGCTCGTCCACGGGCGCGGAACCGAGGTCGTCCAGTGCGGCGGTCAGAAGTCCTTCCGGGACACCGAAAGCCTCCGCGGTGACGGTGTGGACCCCGTGGCAGTACCCGCAGTCGTTGACGCCGGAGACGTAGGCCGCGATCAGCTCCCGCTCCCCCGCGCCGAACGCCGACGGCGCCCGCATGATCAGCTCGTGCAAGTCCAGCAGCTTCGCCGCCGGGGCGGGAAACCGCTGGAACACCTGCAGCAGAGTGGCGTCAGTCGGCAAAGACCCGAGATAGGACATCTTGTGCGCTCCCCTGTTCCGGCGACCGCATGGTCGAGGCGGACCGGACCGCGTCGTCGATGTCGTCGCGCCGCAGCCAGCAGGCCGCGAGGCAGGACACCGATGCCGGTCCCAGCCCGGTCACCGTGGCGGTGACGCGCGCGGTCGCGTGTTCCCATTCTCGGCGCAGGGAACCCGCCGACGCCATCTCCGGACCTGCTTCGATCAGCGGGCGGACCGCGCGCCAGCGGAGGATGCCGGCCTCGACCAGCGCTTCGGTACGGAGG
The DNA here is from genome assembly GCF_056435685.1 of Amycolatopsis sp. NPDC043885. NCBI lineage: Bacteria > Bacillati > Actinomycetota > Actinomycetes > Pseudonocardiales > Pseudonocardiaceae > Amycolatopsis > Amycolatopsis sp. NPDC043885. The sequence goes on along the minus strand of NZ_JBWKEA010000009.1, from coordinate 22,851 downwards.
TCGAGCGCGTCGTGCCGGGCCTGGTCCACGGCGAGGGCGACCAGCGCGGGCTCGTCGGCGATCCGGGCGAGCCCGACGCCGGCGAGCAGGCGTTCGGCGTCCAGCCCCAGCAGGATCACCCCGGCCTCGGTCGAGGGAGCGTCGTCGATCGACGGCAGGGTGAAGCGGGAGTCGTAAGGCTCAGACACGGGCGACGTCCTTCGTGGCCGTCCGCAGCGGGAGGTCGCGCCGCAGGTTTTCGGCGACGGTGGCCGCGACCCGTGCGGTGGCGACGCGGTGACCGTCGATGTTGCGGGCGGCGGGCCCCAGCGCCATCCCCGCGGCCGCGCCGACGGCGAAGACCCGGGGCGCGCCGAGGTAGGCGAAGGTGCGTTCGTCCAGCCGCGGCCAGCCGCCGCGGTCGAGGACGGCCTCGGCGGGCATCAGGCCGTCCCCGATCGACGGCGTGGTGCCGAGCGCCAGTACGGCGTGGTCCACGGACACCCGCGAACCGTCTTCGAGGTGGAGGCCGACACCGGGCGTCACCTTCGTGATCGCCCTGCCGCGATGCACGATCAGCCTGCCTTCGGCTTCGGCCGCTTGGAGCATCGGTCGGAACTCGAACATGATCGACGCGCGCCGGAACCGGCCCATCAGTTCGAGCCGCTCGGACCAGCCCACGCCGTCGAAACGAGCGCGGCCTTCGGGCCGGAAGAACGACGAGTTGACGTCGGCGCACTGGTAGCGTTCGCCCGCTTCGCGGACCACCCAGTGCACCTCGCGGCCCTGGGCGAGACCGTTGGAGATCAGGTGCGCGGCAGTGAGGCCGGCACCGACGACGGCGAGCCGCTTCCCGCCATCGGGAACGGGTTCGTCCCAGTAGCTCACCCCGCGCGGTGGACGGCCGCCGCCCCACCAGGTGCCCGGGGCGGACCGGCGCTCCTCTCCGAGGCACAGCACGACGTGCCGCGCGGTGACGGAGAACCGGTCGGCGCGGACGGTGACGGCGTCCGCGGTCGGCAGCACCTCGCGGACCGAACCGCGCCAGGTCCGCTCGGTGACGTGATGACTCGCCGCGAGATGACGGCAGTAGGCCTCGAAGACGTCGACGGGCACGACCGAGCGATGCCCGGCCTGCGCCATGCGGATCTCCCGGCGTTCCACCGGGGTGAGCACCGACCAGTGCAGCCGGGCGAAGTCCAGGAGTTCGCAGTCGCGGTACCCCTCGACGCCGGGGTGGTGCTCGTACGGCGACCGCAGCACGCGCTGGCCGAGCAGATCGACGCGGTCGAAGAAGCGGCCGCAGGGACGGCCGTCGCGGTCGACGACGACGATGTCGGTCACGCCGTGGTGCCACAGCGCGGAAGCGACCGCGAGCCCGGCCGGGCCCGCCCCGACGACGACCACGTCGGCGGCGGACGGCGGTTCGGCGGTGACCGCCGCGCGGGTGCCGGGGAGTACCGGCCACTCACGCCCGCGCGGCGATTCGAGGAGATGGGGTTCCGGGACGAAGGTGATCACCGGTGTGCTCAGCCGATCACGGTCACCGGGACGATCAGCTCGATCACGGGCCGCTGCTTCATCCCGTTGCTGATCATTTCGTCCAGGGTCTGCTGGGACTGCTCGGCGGTGTCGGTCGCGATCGGGCTGTAGCGGGAGTAGGAGTAGGTCGGCTTCCGGCCGCCCGCGTCGAGCGAGTACACCTTGAGCACCGCCTCGCCAGGCCGGACTTCACCGTCGTAGAAGGTGAGGCGGCGCTGATCCGGCGTCATGAAGGACTTCGAGAACTGGCGGGAAAGGACGAGCGTGTCGGCGTCGTTGACGAAGGTCGAGTCCTCGTCGGTGACGACCTGCATCGCGACCCAGGTCTTGTCGGTCAGGTTGGTCTCGGACTTGATGACCTGCCAGCGGCCCGGTTCCGGGAGATTGACACTCACCGAGATGTCGTGATCAGTGGTGTCGATCGCCCCGGAGATCATCAGCACCCGCCGCCGGACGTCGGCGACCCCGGCCATCTGAATGTCACGTGCGCGTACCCGAGTGGAAACATCCAATCCCGGGAATTCAGGTGATGACATCTTTCACGCCTCCCAGACCTCGATATCGCAATTCAATCCCCGGCATGATCCCCCCAGCCGCAAACACCGGAAGAATTTCACGCTGAACTGGGCGATGTCAAGATGAGGAACACATGATCCACTCCCCGTCCGGACTGGGCCGTTCGGCGGTACCCGGGTCAGGATTCGTCGGATTCCTCAGCCCAGGCCGCCGCGGGTGTGCCCTGCTCCAGCGCCCCGATGTAGACGATCTCGAACGAGGAATCGGCGCGATCGATCCCGATACGGAGGACGAGGTCGTGTTTCACCAGAAAAAGAAACTGATGCGGTTCCCTGCTGTCGCCGAAAATGTCGTAGATGAGGAAGGCGGAGCCGTCCGCCACCGCGAAAAGCGCTTCGTAGACGACATTCCGGTCGGCCTGCGGAGCATTGATCGCCCATTCTTCCAACACCTGCAAACCCGACGTGAGCTGGAGGCGCATAGCCATCCGGAGGCCTCCTCGAGGTCTGGTCGGTTCGCGGGCGATCTTCATGGTCGCGCGCGCGATACCTGATGGTCTTCTTCGTCCGTGCGCCGTGCCTAGTTGTAACCGAGGACGATGTGGTCGGCCGGGAAATCGTTTTCGGTGGCCTGCCTCGGCTCCGGGACGACCACCGCCGCGCCGGCCTCCGCGCCCCCGCGCGGGTCGAAATCATCGGTCACGACCCAAATTCGCACCTGTGCCGTCATGACGTTCCTCCCGGCCTTCGATGAACGACTCACTTGACAACCAAGGATGGACCCGTCCGATCGTGACCCGCTCGAGGACGGGCGGAGGCCTCGGTGAGCAAAGGAAAAGTCGCCGCCGGAGGGCCGCCGGTAGTGCCCTTGAGGTAACTCGGAACCCAGGGAGCCACCATGACCGAACGCCTCGACCCGTACGAGATCTACGCCGACGACGAAGTCGACGTCGACTTGCTGGGCCTGTCGTGGCCCGACCCCGCGGTCCCCGAGCAGCGGGGCCGGCAATGAGCGCCGCGGAGCGGCAGCGGACCTGTGCGGCCTGCGGGGGCCCGTTCCGGCCCGGGGAGCGAACGGGTCTGGAGGCCGTGCTCGACGGAGAGATCCTCTACGTCGCGGTGCACGCCCGCCACAGTACGTATCCGCCGCGGCGGGAAATCGAGGCGGCGCGACGTCTCGCGTGAGTCAGTGAAGGCCTCCTTGAGGGACTCTGGGTCCCCAAGGAGGCCTGGGCACGCGTGATCGAAGACCGCACACGCGTGATTGAACGCGTAACTCGCGTGATTGAACGCGTGACTCGCAGATGCGCCCGGAAACACGCGTGTTACGGCTCCAGACACGCGTGTTACGACCAAACGCCCGCGTGTGTTCTAGCGCAGCGTCGAGGTACGCCAGGTCGGCGCGGCGAGCGGCGACCAGGTGGAGCGGGCCGGCGCCGCGGGCGGGGGCGCGACGGAGGCCAACGCGGTGAAGACGGCCACGAGGGCCGCCAGTTCGGCGTCTTCCGGGTCCCCGCGCAGGACCCGGAAGACGGGCGCACTGTCCATTCCGGACGGTGACATGGTTCCCCCGTTCAGATCGGGTGGTTGCCGTGCTTGCGCTGGGGCGCCGCCTTTCGCTTGTCCTGCAGCATGTCCAGCGCCCTGGCGACGGCGGACCGGGTGTCCGCGGGGTCGATGATGTCGTCGACCAGCCCGCGTTCGGCCGAGTACTGCGGGTTCATGAACTCCTCGGTGTATTCGGCGACCAGATGCGCGCGCAGCGCGTCCGGATCGGGCGCGGCGGCGAGATCCTTGCGGAACAGCACGTTGACCGCGCCCTCGGCGCCCATCACGGCGATCTGGTTGGTCGGCCACGCCAGCGAGAGATCGGTCCCGATGGACCGCGAGTCCATCACGATGTACGCGCCGCCGTACGCCTTGCGCAGGATCACCTGGACGCGTGGCACGGTCGCCTCGCAGTAGGCGTGCAGCAGCTGGGCCCCGTGCCGGATGATCCCCGAGTGCTCCTGCTCGACCCCCGGCAGGAAGCCGGGGACGTCCACGAGCGTCACCAGCGGGATGCTGAAGGCGTCGCAGAACCGCACGAACCGCGCCGCCTTCTGCGACGCCGGGCCGTCGAGCACGCCGGCGAACACCACCGGCTGGTTGCCGACCAGGCCGACCACCCGCCCGTCGATCCGCGCGAGCGCGCACAGCACGTTGCCTGCCCATCGCTCGTGCAGTTCGAAGAACTCGCCGTCGTCGGCCAGTTCCGCGAACACCTCGCGCATGTCGTACGGCTTGTTCGGCTCCACCGGGACGAGTTCGGCGAACCTGGGCCGCCGGTCCTTGCCCGCGTCCTGCGACGGCTCGCGGGGCGCGGGCTCCAGGTAGTTCGACGGCAGCAGCGACACCAGGTAGCGGACGTCGGCGAGGCAGCTCTCCTCGTCGTCGTGCACCACGGTCGCCACGCCGGACGACGCGCCGTGCACGTCCGCGCCCCCCAGTTCGTCGTGGCTGACCCGTTCCCCGGTCACGGTCTCGACGACGTCCGGCCCGGTCAGGTACATGCGGGCGGTGTCGCGCACCATGAACACGAAATCCGCGAGCGCGGGCGAATACGCCGCCCCGCCCGCGCACGGCCCCAGCACCACGCTGATCTGCGGGATGACGCCGGACGCCTCGACCTGGCGGCGGAAGATTCCGCCGTAGCCGTCGAGCGCCATGACGCCTTCCTGGATCCGCGCTCCCCCGCTGTCGTTGAGCCCGATCAGCGGCGAACCGGTGGCGATCGCCAGATCCAGCACCTTGTGGATCTTCGCCGCGTGCGCCTCGCCGAGCGAACCGCCGAAGACGGTGAAGTCCTGCGCGTAGACGAACACCCGCCGTCCGTCGATGGTGCCCGACCCGGCGACGACGCCGTCGGTGTACGGCCGGTTCTCCGCCAGCCCGAGCCCGCTCGCCTGATGCCGCCGGTACAGCTCGATCTCGGTGAAGGAATCCTCGTCCAGCAACAGTTCCAGCCGCTCGCGCGCGGTGTGCTTGCCGAGCGAGTGCTGCCGCCGGACGCCGTCGAGCCGCCCGTCGACGATGTGCTCGCGCAGCTCGTCGCGCTGGGCGCGCAGCAACGGCATCGTCGGCTGCGGCGGGTGCACCGGTTCGGCGCCGCGGGCGAGGGGGATCACCCGCCCGTCGGTCGCCCTCGGGACCCGGGAGCGCCGCAGCCGGTCCTCCGGCAGCGGCACCACCTCGGAGTCCTCCGCGCGTTGTGCTCCCGGGTCACCTTGCAGGGTCACGCCGCGTCCCGTAGCCGTGCATCACGCTCGAGTTCGTCAAGCTCGATCTCGCGCATGATGTCGCGCCAGCACACCCCCCGTCCGAGACGGGGCATGGTGGTCACCACTGGCGGCCGCTCGACCGTGGGCGCCGGGGCGGACGGGGTGGATTCGTTGATGGTCATGACTTTCCTCTCCTGTCAGGCCGATGCCCGGATCCGGCCGTCGATCTGGTGGTAGCCGCCGCTGTAGAAGACCAGCGAGTCCTGCGCGGTGCCGCGGCTGGAGGCGACCACCTTGCCGAGGAAGATCGAGTGGTCACCGCCTTCGTAGACTTCGGCCAGCTCGCATTCCAGCCACGCCAGCGCGCCGTCGAGCAGCGGGGCGCCGGTCTGCGGACCGGCCGTCCAGTCCACCGAGTCGAACTGGGCGAGCCCGGCAGGGCGGCGCCAGTCGGCGAAGTACTTCGCCAGTTCCTTCTGGTCCGACGCCAGCACCGTGACCGCGTACGAACCCGCCGTCACGATCGCCTCGTGCATCCGCGCCGCGCGGGAAACGCAGCACAGCACCATCGGCGGCTCCAGCGACACGGAGGTGACGGCGTTGGCGGTCATCCCGTGGGCCCGTTCGCCGCCGGCGGTCAGCACGGTGACCCCGGTGGCGAACTGGCCCATCACCTCCCGCAGCCCGGCCTGAGCGGACAACCGGCGGCGGGCCACGGGCGACGGCAGGCGTTTCAGCACGGGCCGCGAAGGCTCGTCCAGCGTGCCCACGTCATTCCCCCTTGCCGTCGACCGCGTACGGGGCCAGCGCCTCACGCAGCTGCTCGGGCACCCGGCTGGGCACCGTGGCCGTGTTCGGGCCGCGCATGCACGCGATCCGCTGCCTTCCGCGGGCCACCAGCCGCTCACCCTCGTCGGTGAGGTGGACGTAGTCGAAGGTGAACTGGACCTGGGTCTGCGTCAGCTCTTCCAGCCGCAGCCGGATGGACAGCTCGTCGAACGCGGTGATCTCCGCGTAGAACTCGCAATCCACCTTGAGCGTGAAGAGCTTGAGGTCGTCACGGACCTCTTCGAGCACCGCGGGCGCCTTCTCCTTCAGGAACATTTCGCGGCACCGGCCCTGCCAGCGCACGTAGTTCACGTAGTAGACGTTGCCCACCAGGTTGGTCTCTTCGAACCCGACGGTATGCAGGATCTCGTAGTAGTCGGCCATGTCAGTTCTCCTCTCCCTGGAGCACCGCGAAGACGACGGGATCGGGCCGGTCGTTGACGGTCGTCACCCAGGTGGCGATGCGGGCACCGCCGTGGGAAAGCACCGCCCAGCCGTCCGGGTCGACCCGGTGCACGGTGAGCGCCTGTGTCATGTCCCCGGTCTTGCGCACGCATTCCAGCGCGCTCCAGACCCTGGTGTGCGCGACCGAAAGCGGCTCGCGGGCGTCCGCGGCGAGCAGTTCGCCCACCGCCAGCAGATCCTCACCGAGCAGCCCCGCCCAGTCCTCGGGCGTCCGCTCGATCGCGGTTTCGACGTCGCACGCGACCCGGCCGCCGCCCGCGATCGCCAGGGTGAGGTCGGCGCTGTGCGACGCGCTCACCTCGACCCCGTCGGCCTCCGGTTTGCCGTCCGGGCGGTAGCGGATCTCGAGCGGGGCGTCGACGGCGCGGCCGGCGGCCAGTGCCGTCTGCGCCCGCCGTTCCGGCGTGGTCTCCACGGAAGCGCCCACCGGGTCCGGTTCGACGACGATCGCGCGGGACGAGCCGAGCAGCCGTTCCACGGAACGCTCCAAATAGGACCCGAGCATCGACGGAACCCACGGTCCTTCGCCGTCACGCTTGCGCACCGCGCGCAGCTTCAGCCCTTCCCAGCGCTCGACCAGCTTCCCGTCGGGGTTGCGGACGTCGAGGTCGTAGAGGTAGCTGTCGCCGTCCTGCGAACGCTCGCGGGCGTCGAGGAGCACGTACTCCGGGTCCTGCTCGCCGGGTTCGGCGAGGTACAGCCGCTCGATCCCTTGCGGCAACAGGGTCGCGTCCGGGACACAGCACTGGATCGCGTGCATCATCGCGTCGCGGGTGCCCGGGTCGGCCAGCAGCTTCTCCTGCGGGAGGAACGGCGCGAACCAGTCGACCTCGGCGCCGGTCGCGATCTCCGCGACCGCGTGCCGCGCGCTGGCCCGCCGGTAGCCGGTGACCCGCTGGAATCGCTTGCCCTGGAACAGGACCGTGCCGTACAGCTCGGTCGTCGGGTCGACCGGGACGGGCGGCAGCGCGACGTCGCGGACGACGGTCTCGCCGAGCGGATCCGGCCGGGAGAACCGCAGCCGGGCCCGGAAGTGGTCGGCGCTGAACCCGGTCTCCCCGCTTCGCAGCACCACGTCCACCGTTTCGGCGTCCCTGGCCAGCGCGGCGAGCCGGATCGTGGTCGACCCGCCCGGCGAGACGATGATCGGGCGCAGGAACTCGACGTCGGAGAGCACCGGCGCCGGCAGCGTTTCCGCGCCGAGGGCGGCCTTCGCGACCTGGGTCATCGCCTCCATCCCGATCACCGCCGGGAACAGCAGCTGACCGTCGAGCAGGTGGTCGGCCAGATACGGGTCGCTGCCCGCGGACAGGTCGGCCTCGGTGATCAGCTCGACACCCGGGTAGTGCACGACCGCCCGGTCGACGAAGCGGGTCAGCGGCAGTTCGCGCTTCTCCACCGGCAGGGTGGCCAGCCCCCCGGTCCGGCCGCAGACGACCAGCACCGACGGGGCGGTCGGATCGCCGACGACCTGGCGGAGGATCTCGATACCCTCCTCGGTCGGGATCGGGGTGATCCCGTCGCGCATCAAAGCGCTGACGACGCCGAGCTTTTCGCCCATGCCCGTCCCCGACCAGACCGACCATTCGAGGGCGATCGCCCTGGCCTGGGGGTGTTCCTGGCCGAAGCGGACGGTCAGTTCGGTCATCCAGTCGTTGGCCGTGGCGTAGTGCGCCTCGCCGCGCAGGCCCGCCCGTCCGATGATGCTGCCGAAGGTCACCAGCAGCTTGATCTTGTCCTGGTCGACGGCGTCGAGGACGGCGTTGAGGCCACCGATCTTCGGGGCCAGCGTCTTGCGGAAGCTCTCCTCGGTCAAGGAGAACAGCGCGGCGGGCTCGTTGCGGCCCGCGCCGTGCAGGACCGCGGTGACCGGGCCGAACTCGGCCTGCACGCGGCCGATCGCGTCGGCCACCTGACGGGCGTCGGTGACGTCGGCGCGTTCGTAGCGGTAGGTGATGCCCGCCGCCGCCATCCGGCCGAGGTTATCCGACAGTTCGGCGTCGTCGGCCGGGTCGCTCCGGCCGAGCAGCGCCAGTTTCGCGCCGGAGTCCTTGGCCAGCGCCAACGCGCTCTCGGCGGTGATGCCCTTGCCGCCACCCGTGACGAGCAGGACGTCGCCGGAGTCCAACGGGGTCCCCTCGGCCTCGGCCGGGGTCATGGCCGCGAGCTTCGGCACCGTGCGGACCCCGGCGGCGTCGTAGCGGACCTCGCTGAAGTCGTTGGTCGCCGCCACTTCGGCGACCACGGTGGACACCGCGGCGCTGACGGCCTCGGGATCGACCGGGCCGACGTCGGCGAGATCGACGATCGTGGTGCGGGCCGACGGATCCTCCAGGCGCAGCGTCTTCGCCAGACCGGAGGCACCGAGACCGTGCTGCACCACGACGAACCGCGTGCCGTTGGGCGCGGCCAGCACGGCGCGGCCCGCGTCGAGGAACAGGCCGACGTCGCCGGAACCGCTGTCGGAGTTCAGGCAGAGGAGGACACCGTCGCCGACGCCCGCGGTGGCCAGTGCCGCGCGCAGCGGCTCCGCCAGCGGATGGCCGTCCGGCGCGAACGCCGTCCACTCGGCGGTGGACAGCCCCGGCGTGAGATCTGGCGACGGTTTCGGCGCGACGACGTACTCGACCCCGAACGGCCGGACCCAGGGTCCGACGCCGGTGACCTCGGCCTGGTTGCTGTCGGCGGGTTTGGCGGTCTGGGCGAGTTCGTCGATCATCTCGGCGAGTTCGCCGAGACAGACGGTCGCGAAGTTCGGCATGCCCTCCAGCGCCGGGCGGCCGAGCGCCCGGGTCACGTCGTTGACGAGCTGGCCGACCGTGATCGACGAAAGGTGCAGGTCGTCGAGCGGATGCGTGTCGGCGGTGACCGCTTCGAGGGGCAGTTCCACCCGCTCGGAAGCGAGCTTGCGCAGCAGGTCGAGAGTGCTGCTGCCACCGCTCTCCGAAGCCGTTCCGGCCGGGGCCTCGGCAGGCGCGGCGGGGTCGGCGACCCGGTCGCGGGTCAGGTCGGCACCGATGGACGGCGCGGCCTCACACGGGCTGGTGAGGAACGAGAACTCCCCGTCCACCGGCAGCGTCCGCACGATCCGGCCGTCGAACAGCGCGGAGGTGTCCAGCGGGGCGCCGAACGTGAACGCGGCGCCCGCGACCTTCAGCAGCGCAGCCAGCTTCGGGCTGTCGGTGTCGATCGCGAGCACCGGCGTACCGGGCGCGATCTCGCCGAACAGTCCGGTGAGCACGTGGCCCGGGCCGACCTCGATCACCAGGTCGCTGCGCTCGGCGACCTTCGCGGCCGCCTCGCGGAAACGGACCGGCAGGACCACCTGGTCCCGGAGCAGATCGCGCAGGTCCTCGGCGGCGTGCAGGACGTCACCGGTCACCGTCGAGACGACGGGCCGGTCGAGCCTGGCGAAGTCGAACGCGGCCAGCTCCTCGGTCATCGCCTCGGCGGCCGGGACGACCGCCGGCGAGTGGAACGCGTGCGAGACGTTGATGCGGGTGGCGGTGACGCCCTCCGCACGGGCACGGGCGACCACCCGGTCGATCGCCTCCGACGGTCCGGAAAGGACGGTCTGCTCGGGCGCGTTGTAGCCCGCGATGACGACGTCCTCACCCTCGGCGAAGCGCTCGGCGACCCCCGGGCCGGCGGCGATCCCCGCCATGGCGCCGTTGCCGTCGCTCGCGGTCGCCATCACCTTGCCGCGGATCTTGGCCAGCTTGAGGACTTCGCGTTCGGTGAGCGCGCCACCCCAGTGCAGGGCGGTGAGCTCACCGAGACTGTGGCCGGCGACCGCCTGCGCTTCGATGCCGAGGCTCTTCAGGACGCGGAGCCCGGCGAGCGAACCGGTGACGATGCGCGGTTGCGCGACCTCGGTGGCGACCTGGTCGGCGCCGGTCGAAAGGCCCGCCGCGCGATAGATGTCGTCGGCGTGGGCGAAGCGCTTGCGCAGCGCGCCGACCGTACCGCGCCCGGAACCCTGGCCGGGGAACAGGAACCCGATCTTCGGGTCCTTGACGCGGGAGCCCGCGAAGATGCCGTCGCCGGTGGAGAAGACTTCCGGCTCTCCCTCGCCGAGGAGGTCGAGCAGCTTGGCCAGCTTGCGCTCGGCGTCCTCGGGATTGGTCGCGACGATCGCGGCGCGGACCGGTTTCCCGGACAGTTCCGCGGAAAGCGTGGCCGCGAGGTCCCCGAGCTCCGCCAGCGAGAGCTTCGGCACGACTTCCAGCAGACCGGTCAGCCTGCCGCGCAGCGACGCGGCGTCGTCGGCGTCGAGGAGCAGCAGTTCGCTGTCCTGCCGTCCGGCGACCAGCGAGCGGGTCCGCTCGTCGAGGTCCTTACGCCGGGCCGCGCCCGGCGCCTCGGTGACGGTGACGTGCGAGTTGATGCCGCCGAAGCCCATCGCGGAGACACCCGCGCGGACCGGGTGGTCCGCGGGCCACAGCCCGGCCTCGGTCGGGACGTACATCCGCGCGGAGTCGCCGACCAGCGACTCGTGCGGCTCGTAGTGGCCGGTCGCGGGCGGGATGACCTGGTGGTACACCGCCAGCGTCGCCTTGATCAGCCCGGCGACACCGGCCGCGGCCTTGGTGTGGCCGATATTGCCCTTGATCGTGCTCAGCGCGGCGCGATCGGCGAGCGGGTCGGCGTCGCGGCGGGCGGTTGAGAGCGCCTCGATCTCGGTGGCGTCGCCCAGCGCGGTCCCGGTGCCGTGGCCCTCGAAGTAGGAAACGGTTTCGACGCCGTAACCCGCCTTCTCGTACGCCCGCTGAAGCGCGAGACGGTGACCCGAGGCCTCCGGACGGGTGATGCCGCCCTTGCCGTCGGAAGAGACACCCCAGCCGCCGATGCTGGCGTAGATCCGCTTGCCCTGCGCGATCGCGTCGTCCTCGCGCATCAGCACGAGCATGCCGGAACCTTCGCCGGGCCAGAAACCGTTGGAATCGGCGTCGTAGACCTTCATCTCCCGCTTGGCGAGCGCGCCGGTCTTGGCGAAACCGATCACCTCGAACGGGTCGATCGACAAGTCGACACCGCCCGCGATGGCGACGTCGAGGTCGCCCTCGGAAAGCGCGTTCGCCGCCGTGACCACCGAAAGCAGCGAAGACGAGCAGGCGCCGTCCACGGTGAACCCGCCACCGCCGAAGTCGAAGAAGTTGCAGACGCGGCCGGCGATCGTGTTCGCCAGCCCGCCCGCGAGCGTGTCCTCGTCGATCGCGGGGAACGGGGCCTTGTACTGCGCCTCGAGGTCGTGAAGGAACTCGGCGGTGTCACTTTCGGCCCAGCCGCGCTCGGCGAGGGCCGCCGCGACCGTGCGGCGCACGTACGGCCAGCGCAGCCGCATGATGTTGGCGCGCGAGAACTCGCCGGTGAGGCTGTTGCCGATGACCACGCCGGTGGCGGACCGCGGCAGCCCCTCGCCCTCGGGGAACCCCGCGTCCGCCAGCGCCTGCGCGGCGACGTCGAGCGCCAGCCAGTGCGTGGTGTCGGTCGACCGGAACGTGCTGCCCGCGACCTTGTACTTGATCCGGTCGAATTCCCAGTCGCGGAGCACCGCGGCCTTCTGGGCGTAGAAACGGTCCGGCGCCTTGGGGTCGGGCGAGTAGTAGTCCTCGCGGTTCATCCGCTCGTCGGGCAATCTCCGGAACGCCCTGCGGCCGGCGAGGACGTTCTCCCACAGTTCTTCCGGGGAACCGGCGTCCGGGTATCGGAGACCGATACCGACAATCGAAATCCGCTCAACGCTCATGCCACCGCACTCCCCTAGCTCTCAAGACTCAAGTCACGGAATCCGGTCCCGGCGCCGGGCTCTGTTCCCAGAAACGCGGCCGCCGTCCGTTCGCGCAGTCCGGTCAAGCATGAACCGGCGGCGGGTGCGAAGTCTTCTCTCTGGTTGTTGAAGGTGATCCGGCCTCTGGCCGAGCGATCAGGGCCAGGCACGTTCGGATGTCGGCATCAGTGCCTCCGTCGTGAACCGGGTGAGCCGGGAGTGGAATCGCCCAAAGCGGCCCGACGCGACCTCGACTGTCCACTAGGGACAGTGTCGAGACCGAAGCGCCCGATTCGAGCGCTTCTCGACCGGGTCTTGAGTGACAAAGAGCGCTCTATCGAGGGGCAAGGCAAAGGTGTCGCCGGTTGGGGGTGCGTGGAAACAGGGACGTTGAGTATCCCTATTTCCACCCACCCGTCCTGCACTGGTCGCGACAGGGACGGTCTCGCCGGACTGTGTGGATTTCGGGTCATCCAACGCACCAAAATCCACACAGCGAGGGACGCGGTCCGATGGAGGGAGGCGGTCCGGCGCCGCGCCTGAACACGACACCTTTGATTTACCTGTCAACAACCCTCATTACCACTTACGACCCCGCTCGAAACCGCACATATCGCCCCAGATCAGGCACTCAGGAGCCGACCACTGTCCTCAGTGGACGGTCGGGACCCCGCCGGCGCCCAGAATCACGTCCCGAGGGCGGGCCGACGACGTCGCGAAAGCCACTTTCGCAACGTTGAACGTTGGGAAAGTGGCTTTCGCGACACAACACCGACCGCGCGGCCTCACCGACCACGAAACGAAGCGACCGAAACAGCACGAGCGGCGGCCGTGAAACTCGCCCACCCCACCAGCTCGACCAGCTCTCGATCAGCCAGCCCCGCGGCCGCGACCAGAGCGTCGTCGACCTGGTAAGGCGCCTTCGCGACCACCAAGGCCAACCGGACCCCGGGATCGTCGAACGCGTCCACCCAAGACCGGCTCAGCCCAGGTGGCATACCGTCCCAAGTGGACAGATCGCGCTCCACGGCCTCCCGAACGGCCGAAGGCACCGCCAATGCGCCAAACACCGACGAAGCACGGGAGAAGGCGTCCGCGACCACAGGATTGCCCGCGGCCCAGCCGAAATCTCCCGAACCCGGGGGAAGCAGCTCCAGCGACTCCCCCGGCGAAGCATCCTCCACCGGACGAAGGAACCGCCCCAGGACCGCCTTGGCCTTGGCACGCGCCGAATCCGGCACGGACGAAGGTAACGGCGACGGCCCGAGGAACACGCTCACCACCCGGTTCAGGTAGTGGAACGCGAACGCGACGGCGGTCAGCTCCGCACGGGCACCCGCCGTCAAGGACCCCGCACGAGGGTCGGCCTCCGAAGAGCGCCCGAGCGAGTCCAGTGCCATCCCGTGGACTTCGACACAGTACGGACACGAGTTCTCCCGCGACACCAGGGTCGCGACGACCTCCCGGTCCGCCCGGCTCGTCTCTCCGGCCGCCACCAGCGACTCTCGCAGCATCACCCAGCTCGCCGCGAGCACGTCCGGCGACGGCGAATGCAGCGCCACCGGCGGGGCCAGCATGCCGAAGTCGCGTTCAAGCCGGCCGTAGACGTCGCGCACGAGTCCGGTCGCCCGGCCGAAGGACACCGGCCGGACGTACCGGACTTCGCGCAACGCCCGTCGCAGCGCGAGCCTCACCAGCGCAGGCGCCATGATCAGTTCCCGGCCACCAGCGACAGCTTGCTGACAGCACGCCGCCCGGTGATGGAGCCGTCCGGGGCGGGAGCGCCGTAGGTGACGTCGACGCCGCGTGTCTGAAGCGCCCGCACGATACCCGGCACCGACCGCTCGGCCAGCGCCGCGATCGTCATCGCCGGGTTCACCGTCAGCGCGCCCGGCACGGAAGCGCTGTCGGTCACGAAGATCCCGGGGTGATCGCGGAGTTCGTGGTTCGGGTGCAGCGCCGAGGTCGCCGGGTCGTCACCGATCCGGCACGACGCCAGCGGGTGCACGGTGTACGCGCCGACGACGTCGTTGGTCCACGGCGCCACCTTCGCCAGGCCGTCCTTTTCGAGGATCTCCTTGCACTCCGCGTCGGCCAGCGCCCAGCCGTGCCGGGTGTTCGGCGTCGGGTCGTACTTCAGCGGACCGCGGCCGAGCATCTGCTGCGAGATGCGGTAGGCGTTGCCGGTGGGCGGCGGCGCGCCGAAGACACCCTCGTTGTCGTCCTCGGTCATCAGGAAGATGGTCAGCCAGGAGGCCCACTTCTTGAGGATCTCCTTCTTCTGCGCCCCGAACCAGCGAGGTTCGTCGCCGTCGGGCACCTGCGCCAGGATCGTGCCGAGCCCCGGCGGGAAGTACAGCTGCTCCAGCGAGTACCGCTCGTACTCCGGCAGCGAACCGTCGAGCTTGTCCCAGTTCGCCACGGTCGGGCCCTTGCCGATGTGGTTGGCCTCGTAGACCTTCCCGTCCTCACGGGACAGTCCGAGCACCTCGCGGACCCGTTCCTCGTTGATGATCGCGGTGTTGAGCCGCTCACCGTTGCCCGAGAAGTACCGGCCGACCCCGTGCGGCATGGTGCCCAGCGCCGCCTCGGAACGCTGCAGGATCACCGGGGTCGCGCCGGCACCCGCGGCGATGATCACGATCTTCGCGTCGATCGTCCCACTGCCGGACTGGAGGCGGTAGTCCTCGTCGTCGACGACGTTGAAGTGCACGCGGTAGTCACCGCCGTCGACCCGCTCGATCCGCTGGACCTCGTGCAGCGGCCGGATCTTCGCGCCGTGCGCGAGCGCGGCGGGCAGGTAGTTGGTCAGCAGCGAGCGTTTCGCGTCGAACCGGCAGCCCGCCATCATGAAGTTGCAGTTCACGCACCGGTCGTTGTCCACCGCGACCGGCGCCGGGTTGGCGGTCCGGCCGGAGTGGTCGCAGAACGCCGCCCACAGGCCACCGGCGTACGAGACGTCGTTCCAGTCCTGTTTGGACACCGGAAGCGATTCCGAAACGCGGTCGTACCAAGGCTCCAGCGAGTCCCGCGTGATCTCCGAAGGCCACATGCGGCGGCCGATGCTGCCGTGGCGCTCGAACACGAACTTCGGCGCACGCGGCATCGCGGCGAAGTACACCACGCTGCCACCGCCGACGCAGTTCCCGCCGAGCACACTCATCCCGTCGCCGACGACGAAGTCGAAAGCCCGGGTGTAGGACGAGCCGAGCAGATAGTCGTGCTCGAAGTCCTTCGTCTCCAGCCACGGCCCGCGTTCCAGCACGGTGACCTTCGCCCCGCCCGCGGCCAAGTGGTAGGCGGGGATGGAGCCACCGAACCCGCTGCCGACGATGACGACGTCGGTCTTGTCGTAGGCAGTCATGCGGGGCTCCCGGAAGGTGTCGTGTCGGGGTGGAGCCGCGCCAGCTCGCGGCGATAGGAGAACTTCGGGAACCGCCACAGCCCGTCTTCGTCCGGCGCGGTGTACCCCATCGCCAGCAGGCCGGGGTGCCCCTCGGCGATGGCTTCGGCGGTGTGTTTGTGCGCCGCGCTGTCGAAGGACATGTTGCAGAACAGGGCGAGGCTCACCCAGCCGTCCTTCTCCGGATGCCCGGGCGCGGTCAGCGACCGCACGAGCGCCGTCCTGTCGGCGAAGGACAACGCGACGAACGGTGGCAGCGACTCGTCGAGCGCGAGGTCGTGCTCCTTGGCGTAGCCCTTCGCGTGTTCGTTGAGGGACTGCGCCAGATACGGCAGCCCGACGGTCACCCCGGTCGCGTCGGTGTGCAGCAGTTCGAGCGCACCCGCCACGACCGCGCCCGGCCCCTCCGCCGCGCCGGCGATCGCGTGGTCGCCGGGGAATCGCTTCTCCCCCGGCAGGATCGTGTCCGCGTAGGCCTCCAAAGTGGACACCTTGACCTGTTCGTCCGAATCCACGGAACCTACCTCCTGTTCCTGGTGTGCACGGTCATCGGCAGCCCGCCCCGCACCCGGAGCGACAACATCGCTTCGGGCACCACTTCGTAGCCGGGGAGCTTCCTGAGTTCGAGGTCCCGCAGGACCATCGTCAGTACGAAGACGGCCTCCATCACGCCGAGGCTGTTGCCGATGCAGAACCGCGGCCCGGCGCCGAACGGGATGTAGGCGTACCGGGGCCGTCCGCTCGGCCGGTCCGGATCGAACCGGTCCGGGTCGAACCGCTCCGGCTCCGGCCAGAACTCCGGGTGCCGGTGCAGCGTGTAGGGCACGACGACGACGTCGGATCCGGCGGGGACGTGATAGCCGCCGATCTCGTCGTCGGCCTGCGCCACCCGCGGCAGCAGCCACACCGGCGGATACAGCCGCATGACCTCTTCCACGACCCTCGCCGTGTACGGCAACCGGTGCAGGTCGTCGTGTGTCGGCAACTGGTCGCCCAGTACCGCGTCGGCCTCGGCACGCAGTTTCGCCGCGATCTCGGGATGTTCGTCGAGCAGGTGGAACGCCCAGCCCAGCGTGCTCGCCGTCGTCTCGTGCCCGGCCAGCAGCAGCGTGATCAGCTCGTCCCGCATCTGCTCGCGGGTCCCGTCGGTCGCGATGAGGCGGGAGAGCACGTCCTCGCCGTTCTCGACCGGGTTGGCCAGCCGCTGCTCGACGAGTTCGTCGGCGATACGGCGGAGGTCGGCCCGCGATTCCCGGAACCGCAGTTGTTTCTTCAGCGGGGCCCACTGCGGGACCATGCTCAGCGTCACCGCTTCGAACATCGCCTGGTCCTGCACGGCTTCGAAGGAGTGCCCCAGCGAGGCGAATCCGCCGAGGTCCGCGTCGAGCAAGGTCTTGCCGAGCACACCGAGGGTCAGCCCGGTCATCTCGTGCAGGATCTCCACCGGTCCTTCGGTGTCCCGCAAGCGTTTCACGAGTCCTTCGACCTCGTTCGCGACGACCGAGGCCTGCCGCGCGATCCGCTTGGGCTGGAACACCGGCTGGATGGTCCGGCGCTGCTTCTTCCAGACGTCGCCGTCACTGGTGAGCAGCCCGTCGCCGAGTGCCCGCCTCGCCTCCTGGAGGCCGATTCCCTTGTGGTAGTTGGCCGCGTTGTCCGCGAGCACGTGTTTCGCCAGGTCGGGGTGGTTCACCAGGTACATCGTCTTGGGACCGATCGCGATCCGGACGACGTCCCCGTGCGCCTCCGCCGAATCCGACATGAGCGCCAGCCGGTCGGTGAAGAGCTTCTTCAGCAGACCGAAGGTCGCCCGGCGCGGCGGGCCGGGCGGCGCGAGACGCGCCGCCCGGCTGGTTTCCGCACCGTGGGTCATGCCGCCACGGCCCCGGTTTCCGTCTCCGGCTTCTCGGCCGGTTTGGGCAGGGAGGTGACTTCGGCCGCCTTCGCCTGCTCGGCCTCCCACTTCTCGGTGGCCTTCTTGGAGAAGTGCAGCCCCCACAGGAAGCCGCCGCGGATGAGGCAGACCAGCGCGGTGGCGAGGAACAGGCCGTAGGCCACGTGCACGACCATGAAGAACCCGTACGCCAGCGCCACGCCCGAACCGAACAGGACCTGCGACGCGGGCTTCGACGGGGTCGTGCCCGGGTCGGTAACCATGTAGTTCGTGTAGAGCACGAACGCCACCCCGGTCATCATCCCGAGCGCGCCGGGGATCGCGGTGTCGAACATCCACCCGCGGATGATCGCCTGGAGGGCGAAGGTGATCAGCCAGGCGCCGATCAGCCACATCCGCTGCGTCAGCATCGCGTTGAGGACGGTGCCCGAGACGATGATGATGCCGACGATCAGCCAGCCGACCCAGGAGTCGACCTGCTCGGTGAAGTGATACGGCGGCGCGATGCTCGCCCAGGGGAACACCAGCAGGATGATCGTGATACCGAAGTTCGACGGGTTCATGTAGTGCCGCAGCCGGCCGCGCACCGGGGCCTGCAGGACCCATTTGGCGCCGACGGCGACCACCACGCCGAACATCATGACCAGCACCTGGTCGTTGACGTAGGTGAGCATGTTCAGCGCGAGACCAGTGATGTGCGCCGGGAAGAGGAACTCCACAAGTCCCTTGAAACCGTTGCCGCGGAAGCGGACCTCCCGGCCCTGTGTCCGGGCGCCGATGATCTCCAGCAGGATTTCCGTGGCGTAGGCCGTGGCCAGCGCGATGAACGGATAGGTGTAGGGCTGCTCGAAACCGAGCACGGTGTAGCCGATGATGTTGAAGACGGTGATCGAGATCGCGAACCGGCGGAGGGCCGTGATCGTCTTGTTGCTCTTCGGTGCGGTGAGTGTCTGCTCAGCCATGACGGTCATTTCTCCTTAGCCTGAGCGCCGAGCTGGAAGGTGTGGCTGCCCGGGGTCAGCTGGACTTCCTGCGTGCGGATCTGCCCGGTCAGGTCGCGCCACTGCAGGCAGACCTTCACCGGCCCGGTGACCTTGCCGAGTCCGATCTGGATCTCGTGGCTGCGCTTGCCGGAGTGGCCGCTGCCACCGTCGACGCGGTCCATGTACTTCTTGCCGTCGGGGGTTATGACGGTGACCTGCGCGCCGATCGCCGCGGTGCCCGCGGCCTGGAGCGGACCGTCCGCCGAAGCCTTGTCGTGCACCAGCTTCAGGTTCAGGTACGCCCCGGAGTCGGGGCTGACATTGCGGTAGAAGATCGGCTGCTCCCACTGGCGGGCCACGGCGAAGTCGAGCTTGCCGTCGCCGTCGGCGTCGCCGGTGGCGATACCGCGCGTGGGCACCGGGACCGCGAGCCCGAGGCGCGGGGCCAGGTCGGTGTAGCGGCCGTCGGCGCTCTTGGCCCAGAAGTGCAGGGTGTGGTCGCCACCGACGTCGTCACCGGCCACCATGTTCGGCCAGAAGGACGGGTGCTTCAGCAGTTCGTCGTTCGAGGTCGCCAGTTCCTGCAGCTGCGGCCAGCGGTTGACGTCACCCTTGACGAACCCGGTCGCCTGCGTGATCACCGATTCGCCGCTGTTGTTGTAGTCGGCGATCTTGACGTCCCAGCCCCAGCCGGACCACGCGGTGCCCGCCTGTGCGCTGCGGTCGACCCACGGCGCCTCGCCGCCCTGCAGACGGCCGCGCAGATCCGCGGTGTCCTTGGCGGTGTTCATGAACTGGAAGTGGCTTTCCTCGATCCCCCAGGACGTCGTGATGTTGCTGACGTACAGGTCGTAGAGACCGTCGTGGTCGAGGTCGGCGAAGTCGACGCCCATGCCCTTGAAGGAGTCGTTGCCGAGCACCTTGGACTTCGGGTCGTTGGGCCCGCGGACGCCCTTCACCTCGGCGAACTCGACGTGACCGGGGCGGGATTTGTTGTACAGCAGGCGGTCGTGGCCGAAGTCGTTGCCGATGTAGAGCTCCGGCAGGTTGTCGCCGTCGACGTCGGTCGCGCTGGCCGCGAGCGACCAGCCGCCCTGGGCGTCGGCCGGGATGGCCTTGTCGTCGAGGGCGAACGACGCGGTCGGCTTCGCGCCCTGGGTGGCGCCGGTGAACCGCAGGATGTACTTGCCGCCGGCGTTGTCCGCGTGCGACATCGACTTGTTCATCTCGACCCCGCCGGAGACGCGGTCGTCCAGCACCGCGCTGTCGGGGAAATAGTTGCCGATGAAGATGTCCTGGTGGCCGTCGCCGTCGAAGTCACCGACCGAGGCGGCGTTGGTGTTCCACAGTGGACCGGAGTATTCGCCGTTCTTGGAGTTGTTGCCCGGCACCAGTTCCACCGGCTCGTAGGCCTTCGGCTCCAGCTTCGTGGCGCCCGGCTTCGAGAGGAACAGGATCGGGGTGCGGCCCCAGTAGTAGGCCAGAAGGTCGACCCGGCCGTCCTCGTTGTAGTCCGCGGGCACACAACCCATGGGCGCGATGTACTTGCCCATCGGCAGCGGCGCCGCGTCGAGCGCGAACGGCGCGTAGCGGTCACCGCCCTTGCCCGGCGTCGGGGTGATGACGACCTGGTCGCTGCGCGGGTCGACGAAGCACAGGTCGTTCGCGAGCCGGTCGCCGTCGAGGTCGTTGACCGCGATCGCGGCGCCGACCGACGAGATCCAGGCCCGGATGTGCTCGTAGTCCTTGTTCACCGTCCGGATCGACTGGCTCTTCGCCGCTTCCGGCAAGGCGATCGTGAGTGGTTCGAACGCGTACTTCGAGGCCATCGTGTCGGCCTCGGCGGTCGAGACCGTGGGCAGCTGGGCCACCACGAACAAACCCGCCATCAGCACCAACGCCACGATGCCCGCAAGCTGCTTGCGGAGCCAGCCCAAGGTCGCGGTCATTTCCCTGCACCTCCAGATTTGAGAACCTCGACGGCGATGCGCTGTCGCCAGGTTTCGAATGCCGGGAGTTCGCCGTCGACCACGGTCGCCGGGCGCACCTCCTGGGTGATGGCTGCGGCCCGCTCGGCCGGCAGCCCGCAGATCGCCTGCGTGGCGATCTCGGTCTCGGGGATCAGCAGCCCGGCGCGGACGCGGGCTTCGGCGGCGAAAGCGCTGCCCTGGGCGAGGTTTCCGCGGTGCTCACCGGCGAACTCGGCCAGCTTCAGCAGTTCGTCGGAAGTGACCCCGCAGGCATAGGTCGAGGCGAGCCCGACCCCGGCGTAGAGGTCTCCGTGGCGCCGCTCCGGGAAACGCGCGATCGCGTCGGCGACCAGATCGACGTCGGTACCGCAGATGAACCACAACGCCCGCCCGATGCCCTGGTCGATCGCCCGCAGCGAGTACCCGTCGTTGCCGGGCGGCCAGGAGAAGTCCGGGTCCTGGAACTGCCCATCGATGTACTTCGCCGTCTTGAAGTACGCCTGGTGGAAGCCGTACCCGTCGAGCACCAGCCAGCGCAGCAACGGGTCGAAGTCCTCGGCGGAGGGCCAGCGGAAGCGCGGCAGCCGCGCCATCGCCCAGCCGACGCCGACGTAGATGATGTAGTCGTGCTTCTCACCGGGCCCGTCGAGGAACCCCGCGATATGCCGTTGTCCACCGCCCGGCAGCCCGTCCAGCATTCCGTAACCCATTCCCGCGCCTTCGTAGGCGAAGCCGCGGTATTTCACCGGAATACGTTCGAGCCATTCTTCCGCCTGCTCGACGGAACGCGCCTCGACCGCGTGCGCGTAACCGAGCAGGAATTTCTCACCGACGGTCTCCAGCAATTCTTGAGCGGCCGGGCTCTTCTTGTGGAAACCGCGCTTGTCCAGTGACGTCTCGGAGACGTCCGGCGTGATCATGCGGCGTCTGATCGTGCGCCAACCATTGCCCAACGCACTCTCCCCCTAACGGGTGGATTCGAATTCCGGATCGCTTAAAGCGTCACATGCGTGGTGATAGCCCAGCTACTCCACGGTTGCGTCCGCGTTCTCCCGGTTTGCGAGACCGGGAGAACGCGGGAACGACTTTCGGTCAGGCAACCGCGCGCAGGTACCCGGGCGCCGGCGCGACCATCCGGTTCCCCGCCGGCGTCGAGCCACCGGCGAGGGTGATCGCCATCGGCGCGTCGATCGGCAGTGGGGCGCGCATCGGCATCCGGAGGTGGACCATGCCGTACCGGGTGATGTCGACGCGGCCGGGCAGCGTGCCCACGGAGAACGAGGACGCCGCGGTCCCGGCGGCGTGTTCGGCCACCCCGATGACGGTCCACCGGCCCTCGGGGACGTTCTGGATCTCGATGTCCGCGGACAGGACGTTCGCCCTGCCACCGAAGGCGACCGGGCCGCACTGCGGGATCGACTCGGCGAACAGTCCGATGAGGACGGTCGCCGGGCCCGCCCCGCGCGGGGTCTCGACCCGCACGCTGATCGTGCCGGTACCGGTTCGCATCGTGGGGCTGCCCATTCCGGCGCTGTGCAACGCTTCCAGGGTCGGAAGCCGCTGGAAGTGCGGGGCCATCGCCACGAGCAGCTCGCCGACCTCTGGATCGCGGTACCGGGTCGGGGTCATCCCGACCGCACGGGTGAAGCGGCTCGTGAACGTGCCGACACTGCTGTAGCCGACGCTGCACACGATGTCCGACACCGTCAGCGATGTCGTCAGCAGCAGTCGTTTCGCTTCGAAGAGCCGGATCGCGGTGAGGTAGCGGCCGGGGGTGACACCGGTCGCCTTCGCGAAGATCCGCGAGAAATGGAACGGGCTGACGAAGACTTCCTGTGCCAGGTCGCTCAAGGTGATCGGGTCGAAATACCTCGCGTGCATCGCGGAGATGGCCTGCAGGACCGCGGGTTGCAAGGGGGACGCCGGCTCAGGGTGCCGACCGGGTTCGGTGACGCCTTTCTCGTTCGCCGCCATGGCGACTGTTCGTAGCTGCATCAGACCAACCTCGGATTCGCTGTCGCTTTTCTCTGTACGCCAGCTAACGCGTCGGTGATTTCAGCGGGCTCGATGAGCGATCGAGATGGGTCCTGCGGTCTTGTCCGAACTTGCGCGATCGGCGGACGGTCGTGGGGGGTGAAGAAGGGTCTCACCATCTTTCCCCCCCCCCACCGCCCCCCCCAAAACCCCCCCCCCCCCCCCCCGCGTCCCCCAGGAAACCGAGCACGCCCCCCCCCACGACGAC
>NZ_JBWKEA010000008.1:254276-344544 GCF_056435685.1 Amycolatopsis sp. NPDC043885 | reverse complement strand
AGGGTGTGGGTGGGGTGCGGGGGGGGGGGGTTGGGGGGGGGGGGGGGGGGGGTTTTTGGGTTCCCCACCAAAACCCCCCCCCCACGACCCCCTCGCCGAACAGCGCAAATCACCAAGTCGGACACTGTCACCGCGGAAAAGTCCGTTATGAACAGTTGGAAGGTGCCTGGTCGGCGAGTCCCGCTCCTGCCGCCAACTCCGAATCGCCACTCACGACGCCGGTCAGTGGTCGATGGCGACCATCATCCGTGAATGCTTCGGCCGCTCGATCTCGTCGACCAGCGCGACCGCGAGGTCCGCGTAGGAGAACGGTCCCGCGTCCGCCGCGCGCGGCAGCACCCGGTGGTCCCCGCTGCGGTACGAGCCCGTGCGCTCGGCGTGTTCGTCGATCATCGCCGGCGGCGGCGCGATGACCACCCAGTCGAGCCCGCCGCCGGACGCACGGAAGACCTCCAGTTCCGCCGTGTGCCCGAGCGAGAACTCGCGGTGCTCGGGCGGCCGGCCCGGCTGGTCGTGGAAGGCGACGCCCGGAGCGATCTCCAGCGCCGACCCGACGCCGACGACGACCAGCCTCGCGACACCGGCCCGGCCGAGGCCGTCGATCAGCGCGTGCGCGGCGGCCGGGTAGTACTCGCGTGACGGAAGGTCCGCGCGGTAGATGGAACTGATCGCGGCGTCGTGCCCGGCGGCGGCCTTCGCGACGTCGTCCGCGACGGTGACGTCGGCGGCGATCAGGGTGACGTTGTCCCCGGCGAGATCCGGGTGGCGGCCGGGATCCCGCACGGCGGCGGTGACCTGGTGCCCGCGGCTCACGGCTTCGGCGACGGCGCGGCGCCCGCCGCGTCCACCCGCCCCGAAGATGACGATCCTGCTCATCGCGCTCCCTTTTCCGGTGCCGGCACCCGAGTACCGGCGGCGATCGCGATGCTAGGAGCGGCCCCCTCGGTTACCGCAACGAAACCGGCCCCGCGCGTTCTGGAGCCGTTCACCCGGATGGTGCTGGTGTATCGTCCCGGGATGCGTCACCTGGTACCCCATTCAGCCCTGAAAACCCTGAGCCGGTCGGCTCGCGGCACGCTCGGCCGGGGCCTGCACCGGCTCGCCCGCCGATTCCATGATCCTTATACCGAGGAACTGGAACGGGTCGCCGCGGAACTGCGGGAGGAGATCGTCCGCCAAGGGGATCGCTGTTTCGATCGGATCGTCGAGTTCGAAATCCGGAGCCGTCGCGACATCATCTACGCCGGTGACCAGGACGCGGCCAGGGACAGCAATCGTTTCGCCCGTGAGCATCTGACCGGGACCAAGCATTTCGCGCGTCCACAAGAGACTCTCGCGTACGCGCTTTCCCTTGCCCCGTCCGGGGGAATGGCCCTCGAATTCGGTGTCGCGAGCGGGAACACGCTGCGCGCGATCGCCAAGGCCCGCGGTGGTGTCGAGACCTACGGATTCGACTGGTTCCAGGGACTCCCGGAGAACTGGCTCAACGGGATGCCCGCCGGTTCGTTCGCGCGCGACGACCTGCCGGACGTCCCCGGAGCCGAACTCGTCGTCGGACTTTTCGCCGACACGCTTCCGGGTTTTCTCGAGCGGCACGAAGGCGTCGTCGATTTCCTTCACGTGGACGGCGATCTGTACAGCTCCGCGAAAACCGTACTCGATCTGGTGGGCCCGCGTCTGCGGTCCGGCAGCATCGTGCACTTCGACGAATTCTTCAACTACCCCGGCTGGCAGCGGCACGAGCACAAGGCGTGGCTGGAGTACGTCGAACGCACCGGCGTCGAATTCGAATACGTGGCCTACACCTACGCCGACAACCAGGTCACCGTCCGGATCGCCTAAAGCAGTTCGCGGACCTCGATCGTGCCGATCGCGGCCCACGGGTGGGTCTTCGCCGCCTCGACGGCTTGTTCGCGGCTGTCGCATTCGAGGATGTTGATTCCGCCGATCTGTTCCTTCGTCTCGGCGAACGGACCGTCCGTGAGCAGTGCCTCGCCGCCGCGGACACGGACGGTCGTCGCCGACTCGGGCGGGTGCAGTCCCATTCCGTTCACGCGCAGGCCGCGTCGCGTCATCTCTTCGCCCCAGGCGCGGCAGGGTTCGGTGATGTCGGTGGTGACCGCCGGATCGCCGGCGGTCCCGCAGAGCATGAGCAGGTAGCGCACCGCTCTTCCTAGTCGGTCAGTCCGTCTTCGTAGGCGCGCAGGGTATCGATGAACACGCGCCGTTCGGCCGGGGTCAACGGCGTGAGCGCCTTCTGCCAGGCGCGGGCGCCCTGCGCGAGCCAGCCGTCGATCGCGGGCCGCATCGGCTCGGCGATGGCGACGATCCGCCGCCGCCGGTCCGTCTCGTCCTCGCGCCGGTCGAGCACGTCCTTTTTGGTCAGTTCGCCGACCATCAGGCTCACCGTGGTCGGGGCGACCTCCAGGCGCTCGGCCAGCTCGTTCACCGTCATGGGCCCGTCGAAGAGCAGGTACGACAACAGTGACAGATGACGCGGAGCCAGCGACAGTGACTGGAGTTCTTCGGGGATCTTGATCCGCTTCGCGCGTCCGACCATCCGCGGCATGAGCAGCAGCAAAGCCCGCACGGCGTCGTCGACTTCCATGTCCTCGGTTGACACAGGGCACCCTCCTGGATACCTTTGCAGACAAAGAGACTTTGCTTGCAAAGCAAAATAGCTTTCACGATGATGCTACCTGGGGAGTACCGGTGCCGATGACCACCGCGGACGCCGAAACGGGGCGTCCCCGCACCACTCGTGTCGACTGCCGCCCGTCCGGGAGCCGGTACCTGGCGTTCGCGCCCGACGGCGATTCGCCTTGGTATCGCGACCTTCTGGTCAGTCCACAAGCGACACTCGAGATCGACGGCGTGCCGCATGCCGCGCGTGCCGTGCCGCTCGAAGGCGGGCAGCGGGGTTTCACGCTGCATCTCTTGGAAGTCGATGCCGCCCGCGGCCGGGCGATCGCCGACCAGCTGCTCGTCCATCACGGGGAGCTCCGCAAGACGCTGGCGGCCGCGCGGGCCGAACTCGACGGTGCGCCGGTCGCGGACCGGCGGAATCCGCGGCGCGAGCTGCTCGGCCATTGCGTGACCTTCTGCAACGACCTGCGCATGCATCATCTCCGCGAGGACGGCGCGTTCACCGCGATCGAGAAGGCCCATCCCGGGCTCGCGCCGGCGCTGAAGCGGTTGCGTCAGGAGCACGAAACCGTGTCCCGCGCACTGCGCGATCTCGATCAACTGCTGCTGCAGGGTAAGGGGAAGATCGAACGCGCCGTGCTGCGAGAGGAGTTCGAGCGCGTCGTGAAGGGACTCGAAGAGCACTTCGCCTACGAGGAGGCGAATCTGCTTCCCGCGCTCCGCGGTGACGGCGCGAGCTAGCCGCCGTTTTGTCACAGCTTGGGAACGAGCGTGGTGATCGAACTGCTGACCGAAGGCGCGTGTTGTGCACCTGGAACACGCGAGCGGGTTGCTCCGAGCGGGTGAGAGCCTTGGGACGGCCGGTGGGAAACACCGGTAACGAAGGTCCGTTCCTGGGCGACTGATCGTTGTCCGCACCGATCGGCGCGACGCCCCCGACCGGAATAGTGAGAACCGAATGAAGCTTCGAAGAGCCTCGATTCTGTCTCTGGTGGCCGCGGTGGCCACGATCATGCTCGTGACGCCCACCTCTGCTCTCGCCGCCCCGCCGACCAGCGCGGTGGAGGTCTCGCCGACAACAGTCCAACGTGGACAGACATTCACCGTGACGCAGACCGTCTACAACGCCGACGCGACGTCGACGATCGAGGGCGGCAAGGCGACGCTTTACGGAAAGGAATCCCCGCTCCCTGGGATCGTCGACCTGGTGTCCTGTCCCGGCGCGTTCGCCTGCGACATGCTCGGCGGCAGCATCCGCGGCGGCGTCGGCACCGTGACCCCCGGACAGAGCAAGACCGTGGTGTTCACCTTCCGGGTCAAGGACGACGCCCCGTTGGGCGATGTCACGCTGCAGCACCAGTTCGTCGGTGACAACTACAGCTTCGAGATCCTCGACGGCCCTGTGCTGACCATCACCGACACGCCGAGCACGGCCGACCTCGGGGTCACGCTGACCGCGTCCCCGCGCGGGCTCCTGACGTCGTCGATCGACTTCACGGTCAAGGTCACGAACGCGGGCCCGGCCGCGGCGTCCGGGATCCGGGTGGCGTCGACCCTCGGCGACGGGCTGCGCTTCACCGGCTCCCCGGCCTGCTCGAACCCGAGCGGCACGAAGGTCGTCAACTGTGACTTCTCGTCCCTCGCGTCCGGTGCCAGTGCCACGGCCAAGTTCTCGGTGGCGACCGGGCTGCTGACCGTCGGACCGGTCAAGACGACCGCGAAGATCACGCAGAGTTCCGTCGCCGACCCCAACGCGGCCAATGACACCGCGTCGGCGACCTGCACGGCGGTCACCGGGCTCCTCGTCAGCTGCTAGCACCCGGTGTCACATGGGCTGGGCGGGTCGTGAGTGGTAAGGACGGTTAGAACCGTCTTTACCACTCACGACCCCCAAGCCCGGCTCGCCACTCATGATCAGCGCAGGCGTTCGGCGCGGGTGTGGAGATAGCGCTGGTGCGGCAGGCTCGTGGCGCGCCGCGCGGCCTCCACATAGGACTCGACGGCTTCGGCGGTGTCTCCGGCCATCTCCAGCAGATGCGCGCGAGCGGCGTGGAACCGGTGGTCGCCGGAGATCCGGTCACCGAGCTCTTCCAACGCCGCCAAGCCTTCTCGCGGCCCTCGGGCCATTCCGACGGCGACGGCGTGGTTCAGCGCCACCACCGGATTGTCGGAGAGCCGCAGCAGAAGCCGGTACAGCGCCTCGATCTGCGGCCAGTCCGTCTCCTCGGCGTTCGGCGCCTCGTCGTGCAGCGCGGCGATGGCCGCCTGGATCTGGTACTGCCCGGTCGGCCCGTGCGGCAGCGCTTCGGACAGCAGCGCGACGCCCTCGGCGACGTACTCGGTGTTCCACCGGCCCCGGTCCTGTTCGGACATCGGGATCGGCGCGCCGTCCGGCCCCGTCCTCGCCGGACGGCGCGCGTCGGTCAGCAGCATCAGCGCGAGCAGCCCGGCGACCTCGCTGTCGTCCGGCAGCAGCCGATGGACGATCCTGGTCAGCCGGATGGCTTCGGCGGACAGGTCGTTCCGCACCAGATCGGGACCGGACGTGCTGGCGTATCCCTCGGTGAAGATCAGGTACAGCACGTGGAGCACCGCGTCGAGCCGTCCCGCTTCCGGCGGCATGCCGAACGGGACACCGCCGGCCTTGATGCCGGCCTTCGCGCGGCTGATCCGCCGGGTCATCGTCGCTTCGGGGACCAGGAACGCGCGGGCGATCTCCGCGGTGGTGAGGCCACCGACCGCGCGCAGGGTCAGCGCGAACTGCGACGCGGGCGACAGGGACGGGTGGCAGCACAGGAAGAGCAGGACGAGCGTGTCGTCCGAGTCGGCGGCACGCCGGTCCGCGGCGGGGGCGAGGTGCTCCTCCGGCAAGGTGCGCTGGACGACGGTGTCCTCGCGACGGCGCCGCGCCTGCTCGGCACGCAGGAGGTCGGTCAGCCTCCGTGAGGCGACCGTGATGAGCCACGCGCGCGGATTCTCGGGCAGCCCTTCGGTAGGCCATTGCGTCGCGGCCGCGAGCAGCGCCTCCTGCGTCGCGTCCTCCGCCAGGTCGAAGTGACCGTAGCGGCGGACGACGGCTCCGAGGACCTGCGGCGACAGCTCGCGCAGCAGATCCTCGACGCCGCTGTCCGGCACCTAGAGCTCCAGTTCTTCGAAGCTGTCGGCGCACGGCCGGATGTCGACGTACCAGTCGCGGCCGAGGTCGCTGCCTTCCGGATGCGGGGTGGCCGCCAGCCGGGCCGCGATCTCGGTCGCGCGGTCGTAGCTCACGCAGTCGACGGTCGTGTACCCGACCAGGACCTCCTGCGTCTCGGCGTACGGCCCGTCCGTCACCACGAGCGCGCCGTCCCGCAGGGAGACGCGGCGCGCGTGCGTCGGCTGGGAGAGGCCCTGAGCGTCGACGAACTCGCCGGACTCGACCAGGTCGTTGTTCCACTTGCTCATGAACTCGTGCAGGGCCTTGACTTCGTCGGCACTCCAGGCGCCGGCGATGTCGACGAGGTCCTTCTGCGACCCGAACATCATGATCATGTACTTCATGGTTCTCTCCTCTCGGCGGGCACCGCTCCGGTGCCTTCTGCCGGGGACGTCGGAGCCGCCGGACAGGACCGGACATGGTCCGCCGAGGATTCTTCCTCAGCCGCGGTCGGCCGCGGTGTTCATCGCGTCGGCGGGTTCCAGGGTCCGCCCACCGGTGATCTTGGCGTAGAGGTGCTCGCCGCCCAGGACCGGCGGATACTTCGGCGGGTTTTCGGCGGACTGGCAGGTCGGAAGGCATTCGAACCGGGCGTCGTGGTCGCCGTCGAAGAAGAACGCCACGCTTCGCCGCCGTGACGGCCCCGGCCCGGACGGCGGCACGACCCGGTGCAGGGTGGAGCGCCAGCGGTCGTTGGTCCATTGCGCGGTGAGGTCGCCCAGGTTCACCACCAGCGCGTCCTCGGCGGGGACGACGTCGTGCCAGGCGCCGTCGGGACCGTGGATCTGCAGCCCGGGGACGGGGTCGGCGTAGAGGACGGTGACGATGCCGTAATCGGTGTGCGCGCCGAGCCGCATCTGGCCCGGCAGGGGCTCGGGCGCTCCGGCGCGGCGCTCGAAGTGATTCACCCGCAAGGTGCGTGTCGGGTGCCGGGTGTACGCGCCGAGGTAGCCGTCGGGAGCCCGAGTGCCTTCTCGAAGATCTCCAGCAGCACTCGCGCGACCCGGTGCGCTTCGTCGGCGTACGCGGTGAGCGCGGGACGCAGGTTCTCCGGCAGCTCGGGCCAGATGTTGGGGGCGAAGAAGCCATAGGGGTCCTCGCCGTCGATGTGCTCCGCGCCGATGACGAACGATTCCGACAGGTCGGGTGGCGTCGTCTCACCGAGGCTGTACGCCAGCCCTTCGGTGCCTTCGGCCGCGTACCCGCGATCCGAGGCGCGGTCGGCCGGCGCGGATCGGAGCTTCTCCTCGACAGGGAGCGCGAAGAAGGCTGCGGTCGCTTTCCGCATGTCGTCGATCGTCGTCCGCGGGATGCCGTGCCCGACGACCTGCAGGAACCCGACGCGGCTCAAGGCCTCGTCGACGGCGTGCGCGAGCCGAGTGCGGTCGCCGTCGTGCCAGGTGCTCAGGTCGACCGTCGGTACGAGAGTCATGGAGCGACGGTAACCAGGTCCGCGCCGGTGATCACCGGGTCGCGGTCATCCGATCGGGCGATCTGCGCTGCCCGATCGGCCCGCGCAGGTTCACCGAGCACAACAGTCCGAGGATCAGCGCGCCGACGGGAAGGAGGAAAGCGGCCTTGACCCCGTCCGTGAGCGCGGCGCCGGTGACCTGCGCGGCGAGTTCCCGTGCCTGGGCCGCGATCTCGGACGGCAGATCCAGGGGGACCTCGGGAGTGCCGCCGAACTCGCCGGCGGCGACCTCCGCCCCGGCCTCCCCGGTGAAACCGTCGACGAAACGCTGCCGGAACTCGGCGGGCAACGCCGCCGCCGCTTCGTTCGCCCGCGCCGTCATCGAGGCGCCCGCCCGCGCCTGCACCAGGACTCCGACGGCCGCGCCGCCGAGCACCCCGCCGACCTGGCGCGCGGTGTTGAAGATGCCCGACGCGCTGCCGACCAGCGAACGCTCGACGGAGTTGAGGGTCACGTTGTTCATCGGCGAGAAGGTGAACCCGACCCCGAGACCGCAGAGCAGCAGTCCGGGGAGCAGGGCCTGCGGCGAACTCGCCGGGATGATCACCAGCGAGACGAGGCACAGGCCGCCGCTCAACGAGAGCAGCCCGAACGCCAGCAGGTACTTGGGATTCACCCGGTCCGAGAGCCTGCCCGCGAACGGCGCGACGCCGCCGGACACCACGGCGAGCGGCGCGATGAGCAGCCCGGCGTCGGCCGGGGACAGGCCGAGCACCGACTGGACGTAGATGACGAACAGCAGAAGCATGCCGGTCATCGTGAAACCGACCGTCACCGCGGCCGCGGCACCCAGCGAGAAGTCGCGGTGGCGGAAGATCCGCAACGGCAGTAGCGGTTCGCGGCGGTTGGCCCGTTGCCACAGGACGAAACCGCCCAGCAGCAGCACCCCTGCCCCGATGACCTCGAAGGCCGTTCCCCAGCCGTAGGTCTGTCCATTTTGGATACCGAAGACGACGCAAACGAGACCCGCGCCGAAGAGCAGGATTCCGGGAACGTCGAAGCGGTGCGAATTCCCCGGCCGCCAGTCGGGGACGAGGACGACGGTGAGCGCCAGCGCGATCAGCCCGACCGGGACGTTCGCGAAGAAGATCCATTCCCAGCCGAGATGGTCGACGAGCACACCGCCCAGTACCGGGCCGGCGATCATGGCGAGCCCCGCCACACTGCCCCAGGCGCCCATCGCCGGGCCGCGTTCGTCCGGCGGGAACAGATGCGTGATGAAGGCCGTGGTCTGCGGGGTCATCAACGCGGCACCGAGGCCCTGCACCGCGCGGGCGGCGATCAGCGTCTCGACGTCACCGGAAAGCCCGCACCAGAGCGACGCCGCGGTGAACACCAGCAGCCCGGCGACGAAGACGCGCTTCGGCCCGAAACGGTCGCCCAGCCTGCCGGCGGGCAGGATCGGGACGGCGTAGGCGAGCAGGTACACGCTGGTCACCCAGATCACCGCGGTCAGCTCGGTGCCGAGTTCGCGCACCATCGACGGCACCGCGATGTTCACGATGCTGATGTCGAGCATGACCATGAAGAAACCCAGGCACAGTGCGAAAAGCGCCGGCCAGGGCCGGGTCCGCTTCGCCATCCGTCCTCCTGTTCCGGCGCTGGAAGGGGCGGACGACGAGCAGGGCCGCTCGCCGTCCGCCCGGGGTCATCCTGCTTGCGTGACCATTTCGACGACGTTCGCCACGGGGGCCCAGACGCTGTCCGGACGACCGATTCCCTGATACGAAAGCCCGGTCCGCGCCACGGTGTTCGGGTCGAGCAGGTTCCGGGTGTCGATGACGGACCGGCCGTGGAGCCGGTCGGCGATCCGCCCCCAGTCGAGGGCACGGAACTCCGGCCACTCGGTCAGCAGCACGACCGCCGCCGCCCCGTTCGCCGCGTGATAGGCGGTCCCGGCGATCCGCACGTCGTCCGTCACGCCCGCCACCGGCGCGTGGACGCTGGGGTCGTAGCCGGTCAGTACAGCGCCTTCGGCGGCCAGCAGTGCCGCGATCGCCAGCGACGGGGAATCCCGCAGATCGTCCGTCCCGGCCTTGAACGTCAAGCCGAGCAGGCCGATCCGGACGCCGGCGAGGTCGCCGCCAACGGCCTTGCGCACCTTGTCGACCACGAGTTCCTGCTGCTTCACGTTGGTTTCGATCGCCGCTCGCAGCAGGGCGAAATCGCTGCCCGCCGATTCCGCGGTGCGCAGCAGCGCGAAAGTGTCCTTCGGCAGGCAAGAGCCGCCCCAGCCCGGGCCCGGTCGCAGGAACGACTTGCCGATCCGCTCGTCGTAACCCATCCCGGTCGTCACGTCGTCGATACTCGCGTCGAGGTACTCGCACAGTTCGGCGACGGTGTTCACAAAGGACAGACGCGTCGCGAGGTAGCAGTTGGACGCGTACTTGATCATCTCCGCGCTCGCGGAATCGGTCACCAGCACGGAGGTGTCGAGCTGCTCGTACAACTCGGCGACCCGGCGGGCGGGGACCGGGTCACGGTCGGCCGAACCGACCACGATCCGGTCGGGGTTCAGGAAGTCGTAGACCGCGAACCCTTCGCGCAGGAACTCGGGATTGGACACGACCGCCACGTCCGGGCGATCGATCAGGTCCGCGACGCGGGCCGCCGTGCCGACGGGGACCGTCGACTTGTTCACCACGACGCAGCCGGGCGGCAGCAGATCCCGCACCTCGGCCACAACGGATTCCAAAGTGGACAGATCCGCCGCGCCGCTCGCGCCCATCGGGGTCGGCACGCAGAGGATCACGATATCCGCCGCGGCCGCCGCCGCGCTCGCGCCGAGGACGAACCGCAGCCGCCCGGACGCCAGCCCGTCCACCACGAGTTCGCAGATCCCCGGTTCCCTGATGGTCGCCTCACCGCGCCGCAGCGCGTCGACCTTCTCCTGGTCGACGTCCGCGCAGACGACGCGGTGTCCCAAGGACGAGAGGCACGCGGCCGTGGTCAGTCCGACGTAGCCCGCGCCGATGACGGCGACCTCTGCCCCCATAGTTGCACCCATTCCCTTACCCTCCAGTTATCGAGGTCATCGGGCAGCACGGAGCCGCGCTGCCCGATGACCTCGCGAGATACGGATTTTCAGCAGGACGAACCGTGAGTCACTTGGCGTGCGGGATGGCCCTGATGCCCTCGTACGGGGTCTCCCTGCCGAGGTAGTCCACCGTTTCGAACAGGCCGATGGCGTCCATCGGGTAGCGGGCGCCCGCCTCCGCCGCGAAGACGCACGGAAGGATCTGCTTCCGCTCCGAGGCGGCGGCCTGGCCACCCTTGCGGATGTGCTTGTGGGTGTGGATCAGGATCGGCATGTAGCCGCCGCCGAGGAACGAACCCGCCTGCAGCACCGCCCCGCCGACGCAGTCGATCACGCAGCCCTTGCCGAGGATCGCGTCGCGGCCCTGGTAGTAGTACGAAGGCGTGGCGAGCGTGCCGTGCTCCACATGGAACACGCCCGCCGACAGACCGATGATCGAGCGGCCGCAGGTGCGCAGCACCGAGCGGTAGAAGTCGACCAGGATCGGCCGCACGGTGGTGTCCGGAAGCGAGAATTCCCCGCACATCAGAGTGATGCGCACCAGTTCCGCGAGGGTGAGGCCGGAACCGTGCTCCCCGGGGAATTCCTGGTCCCACGGCACGAGGTAGTCCGACGCCGCCACCATGCTCGTCCCGACGTCTTCGAGGATGAGCCGCTCCGCCTCGCCGACCGGTTCCGACGGCAGGACACCGTTCGCGAGGATCCGCACGGCGAGCATATGCCTGCTCTCCAGCGTTTTCGCGCGGCTGGCCGCGATCAGGAGGTTGAGCCTGCCGGTCACCGTTTCGGGGATGTCGAAGAGGTGGTCGATGCCGTCGGTGGGGACGGCGATCTTCGCCTGCAATTCCCGGGCGGGCAGCGGTTCGTAGGAGTCGACGACCTCTTGGAGGGCGCCGGCGTACTCGCCCGTGCCGATCCGTACGAGCTTTTCCGCGGCCAAAGCCCGGTAGTCGTAAGGGATCGAGGTCGACGTCGACAGCACGACGTCGGCGAGCAGGGCGCGATACCGGTCGTCGTCCAGCGACGACGCGGCCAGCTCCAAGGACAGGTAAGGGGATTCGTCGCCGGGGCCGTGGATCCAGCTCGCGGTGAAGGGTGCCTCGAACCGGCACGCCTTCGCGAACAGCGCGCGGGCGGCGTCGTCGTTCTTGATCTGGCCGGTGACCTCGGCCAGTGCCACTTCACGTTCCGAGACTTCGGGCAACATGTCCTTGGCCGGCCGCAACAGTGTCGAAAGATCCTCGATGCTTCGCGTCATGCTTCGCTCCCAATTCGTGCGAACTTCTCGTTTTCCGTTGTCTGCGGGAAGGTTCCGGTGAACATCGCCGAACCCAGCGCGGCGAGGAACCGGTGCTCGGCGGGGCGGACCACCGTGGTGCCCTCGTCGAGGTGCCGCAAAAGGTCCAGCTGGGTCAGAAGCGCCTCCTTGAAATGGTTGACGGCGATCAGGAAATGGCGCGCCGGAGCGGCGGTGTTCCGGATGTGGACGGCGTGGATGTTCTTGTGGTCGGGATCCGCGCCGAAGAACGGTTCGAAGACCAGGGTGACGTGCTTCCCGGAGAAGAGTTCGACGTCCGCGAACCGATACCGGAACTCGGACCCGTACGGGATCGCCGATGGGGCGATGAATTCCCTCGAAACCCGTTCCGGGAAAGCGAATCCGGCCAGTTCGGGGAAGGCGATGGCGCCGGTCGACGACGTGTAGAGCTCGATCTCCGGGATGCCGGGCGCCGTGGTCCGCACCCGCATCTCCGGTGTCACCGAAGACGGCACCGTGCGCAGATACGTCCGGTATTCCGAGGCGGGAAGGATCGCTCGCAGGATGCTCAACATGTGGAAGCCCTCATAGCCGGCTTCGCCGTATCGGGTGTCGACGAACCTGCCGTTCGCGACGTCGAATTCCCGGTTCTTGGTGAATTCGACGGTGATCTTCCTGAGCGGATCGGAGCCGGCGAGGTCCCGCGCCGACGCCGCGAAGCGCTGTACGGCTTCGCTGTGCGAATACACGTCGTTGACGATGATCCGGGCACGGGGGTGGCGCCGGACCGTGCGACCGAGACCGGCGAGGTCGTCCGGGTAGCAGGCCGGTTTCTCCAGCAGGACACGGGCATCGGGTTGCCGCCGCAGGATCTCGTCGACGACCTCGAGATGGGTCGCCGTCGGGGTGGCGACCACCCAGGCGTCGACCGACGAGGGATCGGGAACCTGCTCCACCCGCTCCCAGTCCGCGCCGTCGCCGAGGTCCACGGTGCCGATCCGGTGCCCCGCCTGTCCGTAACACGCGGCGTACAGCGAGCCGATCTTGCCGAGCCCGACGATCACGATCTTCTTCTCAGCCAGCGGCGGTGCCGACACGGGCTTCCCCTCCTCGCGACCGGATGGCGTGACGGGCGGCGGACGTGCCCGCCGCCCGGCCCAGCACGGCGCCGGCCATCAGGCCGGTGCCGCCCGGATAGCCCTGGTCGTAAAGGCCGCCGACGATCACGCCCGCCGCGTAGAGACCGCTGATCGGTTCGCCGCCGCCGCGCACCTCGGCGTCCGGGGTCACGGACAACCCGCCGTAGGTGAACGTCAGCCCGCAGACCACCGGGACGAACAGGAACGGAGGCGTGTCGAGACGTTTCTCCGCCTGGCCGTCGTGCAGCCGCTGGACTTCGGCGGTCAGGTTCGCCGCGTCGATGCCGAGCCGCCGGGCGCCTTCTTCGAGCGAGGAGACGGACACCGACGCCGGGTCGCCGACGTAGCCCTTCGGGAGCGCGCCCGCCGAGACGACCTTGTCGTCGAAGATCTGAAAGGCGATCTTTCCGGGCTGTTCCTGGATCTTCTGGCCCAGCGTGACGTAGGTGAGGTTGCTGTAGCCGCCGGATTCGTCGAAGAACCGGCGCCCGTCCCGGTTGACCACGACGCCCAGCGGGTAGGCGTAGCGGGCGAGGCCGTGGGATTTGTGCATCTGCCCCGGCAGCATGTGGTCGGGCAGGTTGATGCCCTGCGGTGTGGTGTGGCACTTTTCCCAGTTGCCCGCGGTGTCGGCGCCGAGGTCGACGGCCGCCGCCAGCGGGGCGCCTTCGTTGAACGGAACACCGCGCAGCTTCACTTCCCGCCACTCCACGCCGAGGTGGCGTTCACGCAGCCGGGTGTTCGCCTCGAAACCGGCCGATGCCAGCACCAGCGCGTCGGCGAGCATCGGGAACGCGGGACCGGAACCGTGGAGCAGATACCGGTCGCCGGCGGTCTTCTCGAAACCGGTGACCGCGCTGTCGTAGAAGA
The DNA here is from genome assembly GCF_056435685.1 of Amycolatopsis sp. NPDC043885. NCBI lineage: Bacteria > Bacillati > Actinomycetota > Actinomycetes > Pseudonocardiales > Pseudonocardiaceae > Amycolatopsis > Amycolatopsis sp. NPDC043885. The sequence goes on along the minus strand of NZ_JBWKEA010000008.1, from coordinate 330,927 downwards.
CCGTTCCACCGAGCTGTTCGAACCGCGCGAAGTTCCGGTCCTGGAGGCTCTGGCCGCCGCCGTCGAGGACGATCGGCACGTCACCGGGCAGCGGCGTCGGTCTCGGGGCCCAGCGCTGCCCGAAGTCGCGCATCCAAGTGATCGTGTCCGTCGAACGGCGGACGATCGATTCGATGAGGGCGACGTCCACCTGGTCGCCGGACACCGCCAGCCAATCGGCTAGGTACTGCTCGTCGGCGTACCCGGTCCGGCCCGCCAAGATCTCGTCGACCCGGCCCTTGTCCGCCTCCCGTAACAGGGAGGCGATGAAAGGGCTTCCCGGCCACGAGAAACGCATGGTCCTGGTCAGGGAACTGTTCCCGCCGCGTAATTGTTCCGGCGCGGCTTCGAGGACGCTGACCGCCGTCGCGCCCGCCTGTAGTGCGGCTATTCCCGCGCAGAGGCCCGCATTACCGGCGCCGACGACGACTACCTGCCTTTCGGCGACGGTATTTCGACCGTTATCCATCAACAACGCTCCACAAATCCGATGTTCGCCAATTCAGGGACGACCGAGTTCGAACGAGACCGCGACGTACCGCCGGAGGGCATTTCGAAGGGTTATGCCCTCGAACGGGCGCCGAACAGTCGGTTCACTGCGGGAATCGCAGCTTTCACTCCTCGCGTGTGCTCAGATGTGCGGCGCACGAGGGTCTTTCTTCGGAATCAGCGCATCGCCCGCCCCATACGGGCGATGTCGGCGTCATCCGGTCTTCAGTGCGGAGATTTCAGTGGACGCCTTCCGAGATGAACCAGGAGTTTCCGCCGGGTTCACCGTCGCCCTTGACGATGATCATGCGGATGCCTCTGGTTTGCTCATTTTCTTCGGCCCGGCTTTCCCGGGCCTCCCCAGTTTCGATCGGCGGTGAGGCCGACTGGGGCCAGCCTGACTTCCTGACCAGCGCAGGGGCAACCTTCGGCCAGTTCGGCCTTGTTCGAAATCGTTCGAGTGGTCCGAACAGCTGTTTCCGGCGCCGCTGAATGGCGGTATCGCGGCTGAGATCGGCTCAGACAATCTAGAGCGATGATCGTTGATGAGGGGGGCGACGACGGGAAGTCGCCGGCGACGGTTCACCCGCCGGACTCGACGGCTTCACCGGCTGAGTTCACAGCAGCACTGCGTGTATTGAGAACATGGTCCGGATTGACCTATCGACAGTTGGCCGGTCGGGCGAAAGAACTCGGGGGAACACTTCCGGCGAGTACGGTCGCGACCACTCTCGGCCGCACCACACTCCCTCGCGAATCGTTCGTCGAGACGTTCACGCGCGCGTGCGGGCTGAACGACGAAGAGGTACGGCGGTGGCTCGACGCCCGGACCCGGATCGCGATGGGGACTCCGCCGCGGCCCGCCGACGAGACGAAGGTGGAAGCCGTCCCCCCGCCGCCGGAGCCCGAGCCGGAGCCGGAACCTCGACCCCGACGGCGCTGGCGCGCGCCGATGATCGTGGCCGCGATCGTGACCATCGTCATCGTAGGGACCTTGGGATATCTGACGCGGTCCTTCGGCGCGTCCTCGAAGGCCAAGGAAACCGCGGCCGTGGTGCCGGGGCTGGACGTCCGGGAAGTGGGCAGCTGGGCGCAGATCCGCCCCGCCCGGTCTCCCGAGTTCTGTCTCGCCGAAGGGCAGGATCGGACCGGGCTCTATTCCGGTGCCATCGTCGCCCAGCAGATCTGCGGTGGTGACGCGGCACCACGCCTGTTCATCGATCCTGTCGGGGAAGAGAACGCCGTGCAGTTCCAGTGGCACCATCCGGAGACCGGGGTCGGCTGCCTCACGGTCGTGAACGAAGGGCTCGGGCACGACCTGATCGAGTCCCGCGACGACTGCGACGACGATGGTATGGACCAGTTGTTCACCATCGCCCCCTTGGATCCGGCGGAGCCGGGACGGTTCGTCATCCGGCCCGTCGGCACCAGCCAGTGTCTGGGCCTGCGCGACCTGGACACCGTCGCGGGTACGGAGGTGGTCCGGGAGCGTTGTTCCGGCGCGCCCGACCAGACGTTCCTCATCGATCTGATCCCGCCGCCGTGATCGGCGTGCCGGGGTGGTCGTTCGGGTCAGGTCGTGAAGGCCTCCTTGCCTACCCTGACGGTAGTGAAGGAGGCCTTCACTACCTTCAGAGTCGCCGCTCTCGTCCCAGGTGCACCAGCGGCCACAGCGGGCACGGCGGCCGCGCGTGAAGGCCCCCTTCCCGCGGCTCAGCCGAGGAAACTCGACCTTCACACCTTGCCGAGTACATGAAGGCTCCCTTTCCTTGCGCCAGGCGCAAGGAAAGGGGCCTTCATGTACTTCAGGCGGGCACGGGCGCCGGTGACTCGTTCGGTGCCCACTGTGACGAACCCCTATGTCTTGAAGGCCTTCAGGACATGCCCACGTCCGTGAAGGCCTCCTTGCCTACCTTGAGGGTAGGGAAGGAGGCCTTCACGGAGCGGCCCCGAACGCGCCTCCCGTGATCACTCCACGAGAAAGGTGGCGGAGCCGGGAACCGAAGACGACCTTTCGACGACTTGTGGGGCTGAATCGTGCGGCCCGGCGAGCGGAGAGAGATGCACTGGTACGAGGACGACGACCTGTGGGTCGGCTTCGCGGACGTGATGTTCCCGCCCAGCCGGGCCGAAGACGCCGAACGCCTGACGGCCACGTCACCGCTGCTCGAAGTCGCCGATGGCGCGAAGGTGCTCGATCTGGCGTGCGGCCCGGCGATCCACGTCGTGCCGCTGGCGAAGAAAGGCGCCGACGTGACCGGCGTCGACCTCAGCCCGGCGATGCTCGAACGCGCGCGCGAAGCCTGCGAAAACGCGGGAGTCGCCGCGAAGCTGATCCAGGCCGACATGCTCGAATACACCGAGCCCGCCGCGTACGACCTGATCATCAACATGTACACGTCGTTCGGCTACTTCACCGAGCCCGGCGACAACCTCACGGTGCTGCGAAACGCCTACGCCAGTCTCGCGCCCGGCGGCAGGCTGCTGGTCGACGTACTCGGCAAGGAGGTGCTGGCCGGCTGGGTAGGTCGCCCCAAGGCGGTCGACGTCGACGGCGGGACGGTGTTCATGCGCGACACCATTCTCGACGACTGGACCCGGCTCAGGACCGAGTGGACCCTGGTCCGCGACGGCGAGGCGAAGCAGGCGTCGATCCTTTCCTTCTTGTACAGCGCCGCGGAACTGAAGGCGCTGTTCGAGACGGCGGGCTTCACCGGCGTCGAGTGCTTCGGGGACTTCGACGGCTCGCCGTACGACAACCACGCGCGCCGCCTGATCGTGCGTGGTGGACGTGACGGCTGAACCTCTCCGCCTCTTCGCGGAACCGGACGACGACACCACACGCCCGCTCCGGCTCACCGGCCCGGTGATCCTGCTGTCGGTCGCGCTCCTGATCTCGCTGATCGCGGGCATCGCGCTCGGCCCGTCGAACGTCGCGCTCACGGATGTCCTGCGCTACTTGGGAAAGGCGATCACCGGCGGAACCATCACCGGCGATGAGGTCACCGGGTACTCGATCGTCTGGCAGGTCCGCACCCCGCGGGTGCTGCTGGCGGCCGTGGTCGGCGCGGGGCTCGCGGTGGTCGGCGTCGCGGTACAGGCGCTGGTCCGCAACGCCCTCGCCGATCCGTTCGTGCTCGGGATCTCGTCGGGCGCCTCCGTCGGTGCCGCCGCCGTCGTGGTGTTCGGCCTGTTCGCCGGGCTCGGCGTGCTGGCGCTGTCGACGGCCGCCTTCCTCGGCGCGCTGGGCGCGACGGCGATCGTCTATCTCGCCGCCCGCGGCAAATTCGGCCTGACGCCGTTGCGTCTCGTGCTCACCGGGGTCGCGCTCACGTATGCCTTCCAGGCCGTGATGAGCGTGCTCGTCTACCTGTCGCCGAACGGCCAGGCCGCGCAGACCGTGCTGTTCTGGTTGCTCGGCAGCCTCGGCGCGGCGACGTGGGCCTCCCTTCCGCTGGCCGCGCTCGGGGTGGCCGTCGCCGTCGTGGTCCTGCTGCGCTACGGCACCGCGCTCGACGTCCTGTCCATGGGCGACGAGACCGCGATGAGCCTCGGTACCGACGCGGCCGCGCTGCGCCGCTGGCTCTTCCTGCTCACCGCGGTCGTCACCGGCTTGCTGGTGGCGGTCAGCGGCTCGATCGGGTTCGTCGGGCTGGTCCTGCCGCATGTGGTGCGGATGATCGCCGGTTCGGGGCACCGCCGGGTGCTGGCGCTCGCGCCGTTGGTGGGCGCGGTCTTCCTCGTGTGGGTCGACCTGCTCGCCCGCACGCTCGTCGCCCCCGAGGAACTTCCGCTCGGCGTGATCACCGCGCTCATCGGCGTTCCGGTGTTCCTCGTCGTCATGCGGCGCCGCGGCTACGCGTTCGGAGGTCGCTGATGCTGTCGTTGCGCGAACTTTCCGTCGAGGTGGCCGGGTCGGCGCTGATCCGCGAGCTGTGCCTGGACGTCGGCGCGGGCGAGGTCGTCGGCCTTCTCGGCCCCAACGGCAGCGGCAAGTCGACGGCGTTGCGCTGCGTCTACCGGGCGTTGTCGCCGTCCGGCGGCGCGGTCCTGCTCGACGGGACCGACCTCGCCGAACAGGGTCTGCGCGACACCGCCCGCCGGATCGCCGCGCTCACCCAGGACAGCCGGGCCGATCTGGACTTCACCGTCGAGGAGGTCGTCGCGCTCGGGCGGTCGCCGCATCAGCGCGGCAATCTCCGGCTGTCGGCCCGCGAACGCACGCTGTGCCGGGAAGCGTTGCGGCGGATGGACATCACCCATCTCGCCCAGCGCAGTGTGCTGACGCTGTCGGGTGGCGAACGGCAGCGGGTCCTGGTGGCGAGGGCGCTCGTGCAGGAACCGGAGGTGCTGGTCCTCGACGAGCCGACCAACCATCTCGACGTCCGCCACCAGGTGGAACTGCTGAAGTTCCTGCGCGACTGCGGGCTCACCGTGCTCGTCGCGCTGCACGACCTCAATCTCGCCGCCGCCGTCTGTCACCGGATCGCGTTGCTGCGCGGCGGATCGCTCGCCGCCTGCGGGACCCCGGCCGAAGTGCTCACCCCCGGAACGGTCCGCGCCGTGTTCGGCGTCGAGGTCACCCAGGTGACCCACCCCGTGACCGGGGCGCTCCAACTGCTGTACGACCTTCCCGCCGATGAAACCGAGGGGATCACACGATGAAGCCGTCCAGGGTGACCGCGCTCTTCGCCGCGGCGCTGCTCCTGAGCGCCTGCGGTGCCCAGGTCGAGGCCGGACCGACCGCGCCGGCACAGGCCACGGTGACCAATTGCGGTGCGCAGGTCGCCTTCCCGGCGCCGCAACGTCCCGTCGCCTACGACGTTTCGGGTGCCGAGAAGATGTTCGCGCTCGGGCTCGCCGGCCGCATGCGCGGCTACGTGATGAATTCGCTGGGCGACCCGTCGATCGCCGGTTCGCCGTGGAAGGACGACTACGCCAAGGTCGAACGCCTCGGCACCTCGCGGGTCACCCGAGAGATCCTGGTCGACGCCAAGGCGGACTGGGTGATCGCGGGCTGGAACTCCGGGTTCAGCGAGGAACGCGGGATCACCCCGAAACTGCTGGAGCAGGTCGGTATCCGGAGTTACCTGCACACCGAGACCTGCTGGGAATATCCGACGGCGAAGCAGGAGGTGGCGCCGCTCGAAGCGCTCTACACCGACCTGCGCAATCTCGGCGACATCTTCGGTGTCCGCCAGCGGGCCGACGAGCTGGTCACGGAACTCAAGGGGCGCTTCGACAAGGTCCGCGCCGGAGCACCGAAGACATCGCCGGCCAAGGTGTTCGTCTACGACTCCGGCACCGACCAGCCGTTCACGTCCGGAAAACACGCCGCTCCCGACGACATCATCGACGCCGCCGGCGGGACGAACGTCTTCCGCGATCTGCCGGACGGCTGGGGGAGTGTCGGCTGGGAAGCCGTGGTCAAGACCGAACCCGAGGTGATCGTCGTGGTGGACTACGCCGACCAGCCCGCGCAGGACAAGATCGCGTTCATCAAATCCGCGCCGCAGCTGAAGAACACGCCCGCCGTGCGCGACAACCGGTTCCACGTCATCTCATACGGGGACCTCGTGAGCGGCCCGCGTAACGCGGCGGGCGCCGAGTCGCTGGCCGCTTATCTGCGCTCGATCGGCCGGTGACCGCGATGTCCGCGCTGGTCCACGAACACGTCACCGACGCGATCAAGACGCCCGCGTTGATCCGGCTCGAACCGAACATCGTGCTGATCCGCTTCGAGACCCTGAAGGTCTACGCGGCGCTCGGCGCGGTCCGGTCGCTGCTCGCCGATGGCACTGTCCGAAAAGGACAGACGCTGATCGACAGCTCCAGCGGGATCTACGCGCTCGCGCTGGCGATGGCCTGTCATCGTTACGGCCTGCGCTGTCATATCGTCGCGTCGACCACCGTCGACCTCACCATGCGGTCGCAGCTGGAGATCCTGGGTGCGACAGTGGACCAGATGCCGCCATCGGACGACCTCCGCCTCGACCAGCGGCGCCGCGTCGCGCGCGTGCATGAACTGCTGGAACGGCATCCGGGCATGCACTGGATGCGCCAGTACCACGATCCCGTGCATTACCTGGGCTACGCCGAGGTCGCCGATCTCGTCGCCCGCGCGCTGCCGTCCGGGCCGCTCACCGTCGTCGGCAGTGTGGGCACCGGCGCGTCGACCGGCGGGATCGCGCGCTCGCTGCGCGAACGCGATCCGGACGTCCGCCTGACCGGCGTCCAGCCGTTCGGCAGTGTCACCTTCGGCAGCGAACGGTTCAGCGATCCGGACGCGATCATCGCGGGTATCGGCTCCGCCATCCCGTTCGGCAACGTGGACCACGAACTGTACGACCGGATCCACTGGCTGGACTTCGCGCACGCCATGGCCGCGACCATCGGCCTCATGCGTGAGCACGCCGTATTCGCCGGGCTTTCCACCGGTGCGGCGTATCTCGTCGCGGGCTGGGAGGCGGCGCGGAATCCGGAGCGGACCCATGTCGTGATCGGCGCGGACACCGGGCACCGTTACACCGCAAGGGTTTTCGCCCGGCATCGGGAAGCCGTCGACCCGGCGGGCCTCGCGCCGCGCGAGATCGCCTCCCTGGACGAGCTCGCCCTGCCGTGGGCGGCGATGGACTGGAGACGCCGCCGATTCGGGTTACCCGCACAGCCGCTGTACCGGAAGGAGCGGGTTTCGTGACCGTCGTCCTGTTGGAAGCACTCACCTTCGGCCTGGGCAGGCTCGCCGACGCGGCGGCGGAGGCCGGGCGGAAACTGGTGCTGTTCACCGGAAATCGCGCCATCTACCGCTACGAACTCGGCACGCTCGGGCCGGACCGGGTCGAGGTCGTCGACATCGACACCACCGACATCGCGGCCTGTGAGACCGCGTCGCGCGCCATCCCGGACCTCGCCGGGATCATCAACTCGACCGACACGTGGGCACTGCCCGGCGCGGAACTCACCGCCCGGCTCGGCTTGCCCGGCCCGGACGCGGCCGCCGTGCGGGTGCTACGGGACAAGGGCGCGGTGCGCGACCGGCTGTACGAACACGGGCTCACCCGCGGCAGGCCGGTGCCGGTCATGGTCGCCGAAGAGCTCGGGTTTCCTTTGGTGGTCAAGGATTCTTCGGGAACGTCGTCGCGGGGCGTCTGGCTCGTCCGCGATCAGGCCGAACTCGAACGAGCCAGACTCGAGGCGAAGACCACGCCGCTCAAGGGGCATCTGATCGCCGAGCCGTATTTCGCCGGCCCGCTCTACAGCGCGGAAACCGTGACCTGGCAGGGAAGGACCCGGCTGCTCGGGATCCTCTCCCGTCAGCTGTCGCCCGAGCCGGTGCGGCGTGAGGAAGCCGCCGCGTTCCCGGTGGCCTTCCCCGCGGCCGAGTACGCGGGCTTGGCGGACTGGATCGGCAGGGTGCTCAAGGCCGCCGGACACGAGCAGGGCTTCGCGCACACCGAATTCGTGCTCACCGCCGACGGCCCGGAGGTCGTCGAGATCAACATCCGGATCGGCGGGGCGATGCTCGGCGAGGCCTTGTGCCGGTCGCTGGGCACCAACGTCTATTCCGCGATGATCGCCATGGCGCTGGGCGAGGAACCCGCCTTGCTCACCCAGGAAGTCGGTGGGGGACCCGGGATCGGGTTCGTCTTGGCATACCCGGCCGCGGAAGGCGTGCTGAAGGGATGGTCGGGGCTCGACAAGCTGCCCGGCCTGCCCGGTTCGCCGGAGTGGTATCCGACGGCGAGCCCCGGCGACGAGATCCGGCACCTCGCGGATCAGCGGTCGTGCACCGGGATCGTCCTTGCCGAAGGGCCGACGGCGGAGCTGGCGTTGCATCGCGCGCTGGCCGCGGCGGGCGGGATCACGCCGGAGATCGATTCTTGAGAGTTCTCTCAGATGGATAGCTTTACTTTCTGTTATGGGAAGTGGGGCTATCCATCTGGAGGGAATCGTGGACGGAACAGTGGGCAGGCGCGCCTTGCTCGGGGGCGCGATGGCAGCCGGTGTCACGATGCTGGCGGCGAACACGGCCACGGCGGGGGAAGACCGGCGGCGGTTCGCGGGCAAGGTCGTGCTTGTCACGGGGGCGACGTCGGGGATCGGCCGTGCGGCGGCCATCGCCTTCGCCGCGGCCGGTGCGAAGGTCGGTTTCTGTGGCAGGCGGGAAGAGCTCGGGCGTGAGGTCGAGCGGGAGATCCGCCGTGCGGGCGGGGAGGCGACCTATCTCCGGGCGGACGTCCGGGTTCCCGAACAGGTTCAGTCCTTTGTGGACGCCGTCGTCCGGCGGTACGGCAAGCTCGACATCGCGTTCAACAACGCCGGGATCCACCTCGGCAAGCCGCTGCACGAGATCTCCCTCGACGAGTGGGAGGACGTGCAGCGCACCAACGCGCGCGGCGTGTTCCTCTCGATCAAGTACGAGGTGCCGCATCTGCTGAAGGCCGGCGGCGGGGTGATCGTCTGCACCGCGTCGGCGCAGGCCGACCAGACCAGGCCGGGGCACGCCGCCTACACCTCGAGCAAACGCGCCGTGCAAGGCCTGGTGCGCGCGGCCGCGCTGGACTACGGCGCGAGGGGGATCCGGGTGTTCTCGATCGATCCGGGGACGATCGACACCAGGCTGGTGCGCCCGCCGGGTATCCCGGACGACCTGTGGGCGCGGTTCAAGGAGGCTTGGGGGCCGCTGAACGTCCACGGTCCGCGGAGGATGGGGGAAGCCGCGGAGATCGCTTCGGCCGTCCTCGCCCTGGCGTCACCGGATTTCGCCTATCTGACCGGGACTTCCGTTCTCGTCGACGGCGGCCTGAACACCGGGAGGCCGATGGTGATGCCGCCAGGGTTCACCCCGCCCGCCTGAGCGGCCGTCGGGTTCGCTTGAAGCAAAGGCGGTAGTGAAGGCCTCCTTTCCTACTCTGAAGGTAGGGAAGGAGGCCTTCACTACGCTGCCGACGGTGCTTGGCGAGACCCATGGTCTGGAGATGTTCCGCGAAAGCCACAGTGAGGTGTGATGTCCCGAAAGTGGCTTTCGCGACACGATCGCAGACTGCCCTGAGCAGACCGCCCACCGCACGCGAAACCTTTACCCACCCCTCGATAACCGTCCTTGAGCGGGCGCGCACTTCTTGGCCTCCGCGGCGGCCGGCGCGGCAGGAGACCGGGGGTGTCCGTGACCGGTTCCTGCGTGGCGTCCATCGCCTTGACGGCCGCGTCCATGGCGGCTTCGTTCCCGGACTTCTCCAACCGCTGCTTGCCCGCGGTCGCCGCGTCCCTCGCGGCGGCGTACTGGTCCACAAGGGACTTCTTCACCGCATCGGAGGGGTGGAGGGTTGCCCTCAGCCGCAGCCGCCCATGATCCGGGTCAGTTCCCCGGGCAGCAGCGGGGGCTCCGGCAACGGATTCGCGGCGGGCGCCCGCATCCCGTCGAACAGCAGTGCGAGATGGCGGCGCCAGACCTCCGGCCGGACGGCCGCGGTCGCCTCCACGGTGCGCGCGATCCCCCAGGTCACAAAGGCCATGTCCTCGAGGGTGAAGTCCGCGCGCAGGGCGCCGCTCTCCTTCGCGCGTTCGACGATCCGGGTCATGAGTTCGTAGCCGCGTTCGAGGTCTTCGGTCTGCGGCGGACGCGTCGAGGCGAGTTCGTTGTAGCCGCGATCGGTGGCCTGCAATTCGCAGACCCGTTCGACGAAGGAGGTCAATCCGATCCAGGCGTCGTCGAGGGAAAGTGCGTGCTCGGCCAGCTTCGCGACGGTCTCGGTCCGGTCGGCGAACACGGCGTTCACCAGATCCGCGCGCTGGGGGAAGTGGTTGTACAGCGTGCCGATGCTGACGCCCGCGGTCTTGGCGATCTCTTCGAGCGCGACGTCGAGGCCGCGCTCCGCGTAGAGCCCCCTGGCGGCCTCGACCAGCAGGTCGCGGTTGCGCTGTGCGTCCTTCCGCAGGGGTTTGGTCATGACGGCATCATAGCCAAGTTGAAGGTGGCCTCAAGTTACGGGTATAAGTTGAGGAGACCCTCAACTTAAGTCTCCGGGAGGACATATGACCAAGACGCTCGCGATCTTCGGCGCCGGACCGGTGCTGGGACTTTCGCTCGCGCGTCGCTTCGGCCGCGAGGGCTTCCGTATCGCCCTCGTCGCGCGCACCACCGAGAACCTCGACGCGCTCGTCGCCGAACTCGACGGCGACGGCATCGAAGCGAGCGGGTTCGTCGCCGACGTCTACGAGCCGGCGCGGATCGCGGCCGCCGTCACCGCCATCGGCCGGATCGACGCGGTGGCGTTCAACCCCGGCGGCGGGACCATGGGCGAGGGCATCGTGCCGGTGCTCGACGTGGACCCGGAGAACCTCCGGCTCATCCTGGACCGTTTCCTGGTGTCCGCGGTGGCGCTGGTGCGGGCCGTGCTGCCGGACATGACCGAGCGCGGCGACGGCGCGATCCTGTTCACCGCCGGGCAATCCGGCCTGCACCCGGCGCCCTTCCTCGGCAACGTCGGCATGGCGCAGGCCGCGCTGCGGAACTATTTCCACAATCTGAACGCCGTGCTCGCGGAGAAGGGCGTCTACGCCGGGGCCGTCAACGTAGGCGCGCTGATCGAGGGCAGCGTGCCGCATCGGGCGCTCACCGCGAGCCCCATGGACTTCGAGCCCGAGGTGATCCATCCGGACGTGTTCGCCGACGCCTTCTGGAAGCTTTACGAGACCCGTGAAGCGCCGGAAGCGCTGGTCGGATCCTTCGGGAGGTGACCTACTTCTCGACGGCGTAGGCCTCGATCTCGACCTTCATCTTCGGGTCGAGCAACGCCGACACCTCGACCATGGTGGCCGCGGGCAGCACGTCGGCGAAGGCTTCGCGGTGCGCCCGCGCCACCAGATCGGCGTCCTTGATGCCGGTCACGTAGGTGACCGTGCGCACCACGGCGGACAGGCTGGAGCCGGCCTCGCGCAGCGCGGTCTCGATGAGCGACAGCACGGCCGAGGCCTGCTCGTAGGCGTCGCCCGAGCGGGCGGGTTCACGCGCCGTGGTCCCGGAAACGTGGATGTGCTCGCCGACGCGCACCGCCCGGCTGTAGCCGAAGACCGGCTCGTAGTCGCCGCCGGAGGAGATGTTCACCCGTTCAGTCATGACCCGAACGAAAGCACAAGGGGTCCTGTACCGGAACACCGGTACAGGACCCCTGGCCTTTACTGCTCTTCCTTGTCCTCCGGCGGTTTCTCGTTCGCGGCCGGCGGGATGGCCTTCGTCAGCTCGACGATGGTCTTCCCGGCCATGCCCGAAGCGCCGTAGGTCGGGTCGCTGAGGATCTTGGTCGTCTTCTCGATCGCGTCCGCCACCTTGGGGAACCGCTTGTGCAGATCGCCGATCGGGAAGCTGTTCCAGTAGTCGAACCGCTTCAGGATGTCCGCCGCCCCGTCCACCCCTTCCAGTTCCTTCGCCAGCTTCTCGCGCACGACCCGGAGGGGCATGTCGCTGAGCTTTTCCCGAGGGGGCTTGGGCGGAGTGTCCGGAGTGGTGTCGGACGGTTTGGTCGGCGGGCCTTCGATCGGCTTCTTGCCGCCGGGCATCGGCGTGCCACCGCCGGGTTTCGGCTTGGGCAGCGTGACCTTGCCACCGGCGAGCGTCAGCTTGACGACCTCGTCGGCCGCGCCGCGCGTCTTGGCCAGGATCTTGATCATCTCGGCGAGCTTCTTGGCCGTGTCGGCGATCTGCTTGGCGATCTTGGCGATCGCCACGGCGACCGTGGTCATGATGGAGGCGATCGCCGCGATGATCGAACCGCCGAAGGTGACGGGCGCCAGCGCCACCGCCACGATCGCGGCCTTGAGGATGCCGGCCAGCGTCATGGCGATGATGTCGCGGACGATGCCGCGGACCGCGCCGATCACGGCACCGGCGATCCCCATCTGCTTGCCCGCGAAGTTGATGTACTCGGCGAGCGCGTCGATCTGGGCGGCGACGCCTTCCATGTCGGCACGGAACTTGTCGGCGGCCTCGCCGTCCCACTTCTCCATGAACTTCTTGGTGGCGGCCGCGTGATCCTCAGACCACTCCTTGACGGCCTTGCCCTCGTTGTAGATCGCCGTCTTGGCCGCCTCGATGCCCTTCGGATCACCCAGCAGGAAGTCCAGCGGCCAGCGGAAGATGACGATGTGCTCGATCAGCCAGCCGATCCCGGCGGTGAGCAGCGACCCGATCGGGTCGACGACCATGCCGAGGACCTCGATCGCCATTCCCGCCGAGGCCAGCCCGATGCTGAGGCTGTCGCCGTCGTCGACGGCTTTCTTCAGTGAGAACGCGGAATCGAAGAAACCCGCGCCCGCCGTGTCCCCGCTGCCCGCGAGGAAGCTGCGATTCTCGTCCTTGAAGTCGTCGGCCTTGGTGCCGCTGCCGTTCCCGAAGTCGTTGCGGCTGTACTCGTCGCTCACTTGACCTTCACCTCGTCGATGCCCTTGCCGGCGTCGGTGATCAGCTTCTCGGCCTCTTGCTCGTTGGCGTCGTACTTCTTCGCTGCCTCGCGCACCCTGTCCGAGAACTCCTGCACGTTCTCGGAGTACTTGTTCAGGTGGTCCCGCGCCTTCGCGCAGTGCATGCTCGCGCCGGCGCCGTAGATCTGGCCGCCGAAAATGCCGAAGATGCCGGGGTCGGCCACGCAGCTGCCCACCATGCCGGCGCTCTTCCGCAGCGCGTCTTCGAGTTTGTCGAGGTGACCGGCGAACTCGTTCAGGGCTTCCGTCTTGACACCGAATCCGCTCACCACGGGCTCATTTCATCGTCGTCGGGGGAGGCCGGTCGCCGGGGTCGCGGCGCCGGGGGGTTCGGCGGCCGCACGGGACGGCCGGGCTGCGGGGGCATCGGGGGGCCCGCCTGCGGTGGTGGCGGCGGCCGGTACCCCGCCTGAGGAGGCGGCGGCTCGTTGTGCGCCTCGGGGGCCCACTTGTCCTGTTCCGGGTCGTCCGGCGCCTCGTCCTCCACCTTCGGCAGGAACGTGCGGACCAACCGCGCGGCCTCGTCTTCGCCGTTGATCTCGGTGTAGGACTCGGTGACCTTCTCGACGGTCTTGCGCTGGGCCTCGCGCACGGTCTGCATGACCAGTGAGGAGAGCCGGGCAGGCCCCAGCGAGGTGGCCCGGTTGCCGAACTCGATGGCGCTCAGCGAGCCGTTGGCTTCGACCGTCACCGTCACCGAGCCGTCGGGAGACCGCACCGTGGACGCGGACGCGGTGAACGCTGCCGTCAGGGCATGGGCTTTTTCCTCGAGTTTCTTGGCCTCTCGCTCCAAAAGGAGTGCGAAGTCCTCACCTGCGTCGAAATTGGGTTGCATGCGTCGCCTTGGCCTGGTTGGGATGGGATCACTATCGGGAGGTCGACGAGGCGGAACACCCCCGGCTTCCCCGCACGGAGGGTAGACCGGCCGTACTGGTTCCGCAGTGGACCGGTAGGTCACAAGCTGATTCGCCCGTATCGTTACCACCGGGCGCGCATCCGGACAACCCCGGTGATCGAGAACTGCCCGAAAGGTCCTCGGGACTGGCGGATCGGGGCAGGACGATGATCGTGCGGAACGCCGACAGAGACGACGTCATGGCCATCTGCCGCTTCGCCGAGGAGTATGTCCGAGCCCACTACGCGCCGTTGATCGGCGAAGAATCCGCTGCCAGACAAGTGCGGATGTGCTGGAACGAGACGGACATCGCCGGCGCCGTGGCCCGCGGTTCGGTCGTGGTCGCCGAAGAAGACGGATACCTCGCCGGCGTCGGGCAGCGCGGTCGCGACGGTGACGAGTACGTGATCGGCAAGCTGTATGTGCATCCCCGGCATCGCGGTGGCGGGTTGGGCCGGTGGCTGCTCGATGTCCTCATCGGACAGTTGCCCGCGGACGCCGAGCGGGTGTACGCCGAGCACTTCGTGGCGAACGAACGCGCGGCAGCCTTCTGCGAGCGCGAGGGTTTCACGGCGGAGCGGAGCGAACTCGGCGTCGTGCGGCGCGTGCGGGATCTCCGCTAGCGGAGGTTCCGGGCGAGGGGCCCGTCGAGCCAGCGATCGACCTGGCGCTGACCACGCAGACGGACGACGACGAGGTCCGGATACCGGTTCTCGGCGATGGCCTTGTGCACGCGGGCCCGGATGATCGGGTGATAGCGCCAGGCGAGTTTGACGATGTGGTCGCGATCGGTGAAGAACGTGCGCAGCGGGCCCTCGACGTTGCCGCCGGCGATCTTCGAACCGCGCCCCACACGGCGTTTCAGCGTCCGGATGACCGTGCGTGCCACGGTCATCGCACGCGGATGATCGAGCCAGACCAGGACGTCCAGCCGCTCGGTCATCCGCTCCCGGACCTCCTCGCCCTGCCATTCGATGGCCCACTCGTCCCCGCTGATGAAGTCCAGGACGTCGGCCTGCCAGGTCTCCCGCACCGTCCAGCCGGGCGCGTGGAAGAAGGACTCGAACTCGACGAACGGAAACCCCATGCGCTCGCACAGGGTTCGCGCCAGCGTCGACTTGCCGGATCCCGCGGGGCCCGCCACCGCGGCCCGCCGGATCCGGCGCGCGGGAAGAGCGTCGTCCGGCCCGATGATCTCCATGCGGGGAGCATAAGGAGAATCGGGTGGGCGACGCGCCTCGGGTGCGATCGGCCTTCCCTCTTCACTACCGGTTTTCGGCGGCCTTCTTCAGATCCTTCAGCCAGATTTCGAGGCCCTGCCCGAGCATCGCGGTGGAGCCGGGCACGTCCTTGTCGACCTGCGGGCCGGTGTGGCTCTCCTCGGTGCGGACGATGACGCCGCCGGGGACCTTGACGAAATTCCAGACGTGGACACCGTCGATGTGCACGCCGCCGGGGCCGTCGAGGGGGCCGGTCCAGCGGATGCACTTGCCGGGCTGGAGTTGCCGGACGGTGGAAACGATGGTCACGTCACCGGGCGGGTAGGGCATGCCGGGCGGGACGGGTATGGTCCACTGGAAGCGAGAATGCTTGCGCAGCGGGCCGTGGTCCAGACGTTTCATGGTGACGGGGATGGCGGGGTTCTGCCAGGACGGCCAGGCCTCCACGTCGGTCTGCAGGTTCCAGATGGTGCGCAGCGGCGCCTTGACGAAGGTCTCGGTCCGGTAGTGCACCTTGGCGGACCGGTCGATGCCTTTGCCTTGGCACGTAAGCGAAGCCGGCTTGGTGTGGTGGGCGGGCGCCGCCTGGGCGGGCGCCGTGGCGCCGAGGACGCCGGCGAGGGCCAGCGGGACCGTGAGCAGAGCGGCGCGTGTGCTGATCCGGCGGCGTGCGATGCGGGTCATGTCTCTTTCTCCTCCGCTTGTTAGCGCTTGTCGCGATAGTTATAACCTATAGCGGTCACCCCCTGAGCGTCAAGAGAAACCGTGAGAGGTTCTAACTGGCGAAGCGCGTGAAGGCCCCCTTCCCTCGGCTCAGCCGAGGGAAGGGGGCCTTCACGCGCGAAACCGCGGGGCTCAGACCGTCCGGCCGAGGAACGCCAGGAACCGCGCCTGCGGGTCGGCGTCCGCCGGCGGTTTCACCCGCGGCCCGAAAGTGCCCGGAGTACGGCTGATGATCAGCCGGGCGAGCGAGAACGACGGTGCGACGATGTCGGGATCCATGCGCACGTCCACGCCGAGCGCGGAGCCGATGTCCCAGGTGTGCACCAGGGTGTCGAACGTCAGCAGCGCCAGGTAGTCCGTGACCGTCGCATCAGGACGGTTGGCCACGTACCACGCGGGAGCGGGCCGAGCTAGCAGTCCGCCGGTGACGACGGCACTTGTCGCCGCCCGGGTCGCGCGCCAGCGGGCCAGCGGGTCTTCACCCGCCAGTTCCCCTGGCTTCTCGGAGCCCGCGGGCCCGTTCTCCACCGTGAATTCCCGGCCCGACGCGTGGTGGTGCAGCACCTCCAGGCCCCAGATGACGTGACCCGTCACGTCGCGCACAGTCCAGTGTTCGCACGCCGACGCGGCGTCCCACTGGTCCGGCCGCACGGTGGCGAGCACGGCGTCGAAGGCGTCTTGTGTCCGCCGGTGGCGATCCAAGGTTTCCATGGGGTTCCCCTACTTCAACGTCGCGTCGATGGCGGCCGTCAGTTCTCCGGCTCCGGGCACCAGGGCCTTGTCGAGCGCGAGGGCGTACGGGATGACGGTGCCGTCCGGACGGCAGACCCGCCTCGGCGGCGCCACCAGATCGAATTCCTCGGCCGCCGTCGCGACGATCTCCGCGCCCAGCCCGCACATGCGGTTCGAGTCGTCGATCACGACCAGCCGCCCGGTCTTGTCGACCGATTTGCGCAGGCATTCCCAATCGAAGGGATAGACCGTGCGCGGGTCGACGATCTCGATGTCGACCCGGTCGGCGAGGCGCTCGGCGACCTCGATCGCCGTGCCGACGTGCTGGCCCACCGCCACGACCGTCAGGTCGCCGCCCTCCCGGACGACGTTCGCCTGCCCGAGCGGCACGATGTCCTCTTCGCCCGCGTAGGACACATCGGTCGCGCCCAGCAACGACGAGGGAGCGAACACGGCCACCGGATCCGGATCCTGGATCGCCGCCCGCAGCAGCCCGTAGGCGTCGGCGGCCAGCCCCGGGACGACGGTCTTGACCCCCGCGTGCGCGAGCAGGCTGTACGGGTTGTCCGAATGCTGCCCCGCCCAGCCGAACCGCGAGCCGGATCCGGCCACGAGATACGTGACCGGGATCCGGACCTGCCCGCCCGTCATCAGGGAGAACTTGTGCGCCTGGTTCACGATCTGCTCGAAGACCAGGTAGATCAGCGAGGAGATCTGGAATTCGATCACCGGTTTCTTGCCCGCCATCGCCGCGCCGGTCCCGAAACTGGTGAAGGCCTGTTCGGACAGCGGAGTGTCCAGCACCCGCTCCGGGCCGAACCGGGGCAGGAGCCCCGAAGTGACGCCGCTCGCCCCGACACCGACGTCTTCGCCGAGCAGGAAGACGTCTTCGTCGGCCGCCATCTCGGCGTGCAGGGCGCGGTTCATCGCGTGCATGTAGCCGAAGTTCTCCGGCGAAGGAAGCCCGCTCACAAGATCACCCCAGGCCGGACGGCGGCCGTTCCCGCGTACAGGTACATCAGTGCGTCCTTCGGATCGGGCGACGGGGCGTTCTTCGCGAACGCGACCGCCTCGTCGATGGATTCCTTGACAGCCGCGTCGATCCCGGCGACGACGTCGGCACCCAGCCGATCGCCCAGCAGGGGGATCGGATCCCGTTGGCGCCAAAGGGCCACTTCGTCGGGATCGCGGAACTCGACACCCAGGAGTTCGAGCACGGAATGGTGCCCGAAGAACCGGTACGTCTCGCATTCCAGGAACGCCGGGCCCCGCCCCGCGCGAACCCCTTCGAGCAGTTCGGCGGCGGCGCTCTCCACCGCCTCGACGTCCATGCCGTCGACACCGCGCGAGACCAGCCCGAAGCCTTCGGCGCGCCGGGCGGCGCCGCCCGCGAGCCCCGATTCGAGTTTGAGGCTCGTCGCGTACCGGTTGTTCTCGCAGACGAACAGCACCGGCAGGGACCAGATCGCGGCGAGGTTGAAGGCTTCCAGCAGGACACCCTGACTCATCGCCCCGTCACCGAAGAAGCTGACGACGACCTCGGAATCGCCGCGGGCCTTGGCCGCCCACGCGGCGCCGGAGGCGATCGCGCCACCCGCGCCGACGATTCCGTTGGCGCCCAGGATGCCCAGCTTCATGTCCGCGGCGTGCATCGATCCGCCGCGGCCCTTGTTGAACCCTTCGAGGGTGCCGAGCAGTTCGGCGAGCAGGCGGCGCGGGTCCGCGCCCTTCGCCAGTACGTGGCCGTGTCCCCGGTGGGTGCTGGTGATGAAGTCCCGTTCGGTCAGGTTCGCGCAGATGCCCACGGCGACGGCTTCCTGCCCGATGTACGGGTGGATACCGCCGTCGATCTCCCCGGCGATGGCCATCGCCAGGCAGCGTTCCTCGAACTCGCGGATCAGTTTCATGGACCGGTACAGGGCCGGCCGGTTCTCGCTGGTCATTTTCGCGACAGCCCTTCTGCGGAGGTCCGGACGAGCATTCGGTCGACGTAACGGAGCAGCGCGCCGTCATCGGGGCTCGGCACGACGACGGGCTCGAATTCGCTGCTCGGCAGGCCGCTCGACGAAGAGGATCCGAAGAGCAGCTTCAAGATGGCGTGTTCCTCGGGGGAACGCGCTTCGAGCGCCGAGAGCCAGTCCGCCACCGGCAGGGTGCCGATCTCGGTACCGGCGCTCCGCAGGAGCCCCACCAGGTACGTGAGGCGCATCGGGCGTTCGCCGGCCAGCACGAACCGGCTGCCGTCCGGCCGCCGGTCCAGGCCGAGCCGGGCGAGCGCGCCCGCCGTCTCGTCCACCGCGATCCACGGTTCCTCGATCTCGGTGTCGGGCGCGGCGCCGAGTTCGAGGATGGCCCGCAGCACCCGCAGCATGATGTCCCGCGTGTTCCCTTGCCCGGTCCGCGAATCCCCGACGATCCGGGGCAGGCGGCAGATCGCCGCCGGCATCCCGCGTTCGTACGCGGTGGTGACCAGCTGCTCCGCGTGCGCTTTGGTCTCCGCGTATCCGCTGCGGGAGCCGTTCTCCTCACCGGCGGAAATGGTCGACACGAACTGCAGCCGCTTGAGCCGGGTGGTGGCCGCCAGCCGGATCAGCTCGCGGGTGCCGCCCACGTTGGCGCCTTCGAGTTGTTCGTAACTGGAGAGCGCGTCGACCCAGGCGCCGTTGTGGCAGATCAGGTCGATTTCGCCCGCGAGCCGTGCGAACACCGCGTCGGTGAGGCCGAGCCCAGGCGCCGCGAGATCGCCGGGAACGACGCTGATCCGCTTCTCGTCGACGTCGTCCCACAGGCCGTAGCGGTCGAGGTTTTCGCGCAGCCGTCGCCATCCCGATCCTTCGTCCGCCGCACGGACGAGACAGTGCACCCGCACGTTCTCGCGGGTCAGCAGCTCGCGGACCAGGTACGCCCCGACGAATCCGGTGGGGCCGGTGAGCAGGATCTCCGCGACGCCGCCGGTTCCGCGCGACGGCAACGGCTCAGGGAGGACGTCGCGAAGCCTGGCCCGCGGATCGAATGAGCGCACGGCGGCCTGCCGCTCGCCGTTGATCTCTTCGGCCAGCTTCGCGATGGTGGGCCGCTCGAACAGCGTCCGCAGCGGCAGGTCGATCCGCAGGGTCTCCCCGATCCGGACGGCGAGCTGCGCGGCCTTGAGCGAGTGCCCGCCGACGTCGAAGAAACTTTCGTCCCTGCCGACGGTTTCGCGGCCGAGGACCTGCGCCCAGATCGCCGCCAGCTTCTCTTCGGTCGGGTTGCGCGGCGGGGCGGCCTCGTCCCGCCGGAGGTCGTCCTCGGGTTCCGGCAGCGCCCGGACGTCCAGTTTCCCGTTGATGGTCAACGGGAGTTCGGGAAGCGACACGAACGCCGACGGCACCATGTACTCCGGCAGTTCACGGCGTAGTCCGGCACGCAGGGTGGTGTCGTCGAAAGTGCCCTTGAGATAGGCGACGAGCCGCTTCTGGCCCGAACCGTCTTCACGGGCGATGACGGCGGCCTGCGTGATCTCCGGCCGGGCCAGCAGCGCGGTTTCGATCTCACGGGGTTCGATGCGGAAACCGCGGATCTTGACCTGGTCGTCGACGCGGCCGAGGTACTCGAGATCGCCGTCGGCGTTGTGTCGCACGATGTCCCCGGTCCGGTAGAGCCGGCCGCCGGTGGTGTCGTGGTGGTCGGCGACGAACTGTTCTTCGGTGAGCTCCGGTTGTCCCCGATAGCCCCGGGCGACACCGGGACCTGCCACGTGGAGTTCTCCCGGCACCCCGGTCGGTGTGGGCCTGCCGAGTTCGTCGAGGACGTACACGCGCGTGTTGCCGAGCGGGCGGCCGATGGGGATTCCCTTGGCGTACCCGGGAACAGGGGCGGGGATCGGGTGACAGGTGGCGAACGTGGTGCATTCGGTGGGGCCGTACCCGTTGAAGAACTTCGTACCGGGCAGCGCGGCGACGGCGCGGCGCACATGGGTAACGGACAGCGCCTCGCCGCCGACGAGCAGCTGCCGGAGCCCGGCGAGCGCCGAGGTGTCCTCGTCGACGACGTGGTTGAACAACGACGAGGTCAGCCACGCCGTGCTGATCCGGTGCCGGGTGATCGCGTTCGCGAGCGGCCGGGCGGTGAGCACCCGCTCGGTCGAGATGACGCAGGTCGCGCCGGTGAGCAGGGCACCCCAGATCTCGAAGGTGGCCGCGTCGAAGGAGATCGCCGACGCGTGCAGGACCACCTCGTCCGGGCCGAGGATGCCTTCCGGCAGGCCGGTGACGAGGCGGATGATCGACCGGTGCTCGATTTCGACACCTTTGGGGCGGCCGGTCGAGCCGGAGGTGTAGATGACGTAGGCCAGGTCTCGCGGCCCCACTCCGGTTTCGAGTGCGGTCGGTGGCTCCTCGTCGAGCGTCGGATCGCCGATCAGGTCGGTCGTGATCACCAGCCGTGCCCCGCCGTCGGTGAGCAGGAGCCGTTGGCGTTCCTCGGGATACTCCGGGTCGATCGGCAGATACGCGGCGCCGGTCTTGAGGATCGCGAGCAACGCGGTGATCAGGCCCGGCGAGCGCGGCAGGCAGACGCCGATGACCGTCCCCGGTCCGGCGCCCAGCGTGCGCAACCGGTGCGCGAGCCGGTTGGATCGGACGTCGAGTTCCTCATATGTCACGGAATCGCCGCCGCAGACCAGCGCTGTCGCCTGTGGACGGTCGCGCACCTGTGCGGCGAACACCGCGGGCACCGTCGTCGGGGAGGGCAGCTCCGTGGTCGTGTCGTTCCAGTCCTCCGTCAGCCGCCGGAGCTCGGCATCGCTCATCATCGACCAAGCGGAAAGCGGCAGCTCCGGCTCGGCGGACGCGAGCAGTTGCCGGAAGTGCCGGACGAAGCGTTCGATCGTGACCTGGTCGAACACTTCGGCGTTGTAGTCGATCCGCGCTTCCAGCACCCCGTCCCGGTCCGACACGAGGCATTCGAGGTCGAACGGTTCCGAGCGGGTGCCGACCGGTGCGACGTCCGGCAACGGTTCGTCCACCACCCGGAGCACGACCTGTGCGAGCGGAGTGCGGCCGAAGTCCCGCCGCGGCGCCAATTCCTCGACGAGACGCTCGAACGGGACGTCCTGGTTCGCGTACGCGCCGAGCGTGGTCTCCCGCACGCGGCCGAGCAGCTCCGCGAAGGTGGGATCGCCGGAAAGATCGGTGCGCAGCACCAGCATCTTCGCCTCGGGCACGGGGACACCGACCGTGACGTCGGTGGTGCGCGCGTAGCGGGACAGCACGACGTCGAAGGCCGCCAGCAGCGTCATGAACAGGGTGGTGTCATGACGGCTGCCCGTTTCACGGATTCCGGGGTCCACGTCGAAGGAGAGCGAGCCGGCGCGATAGGACGCCACCGGCGGCCGGGCGTGATCGGCAGGCAGCTCCAGCGCCGCGGGCAGGTCATCGAACTGCTTGCGCCAGTAGTCGAGCTGTCCGCGCAGGGCCTCGAAAATCGGC
The DNA here is from genome assembly GCF_056435685.1 of Amycolatopsis sp. NPDC043885. NCBI lineage: Bacteria > Bacillati > Actinomycetota > Actinomycetes > Pseudonocardiales > Pseudonocardiaceae > Amycolatopsis > Amycolatopsis sp. NPDC043885. Next base: position 308,881 of record NZ_JBWKEA010000008.1, on the reverse strand, counting down.
TCGTCGGGATGCGCCAGCGTGTGCTCGACCAGCCGGATGAGCCTGCCGACGAGCCGGGTGGCGGTGGAGCGGTCGAAGAGACCGGTCCGGAACACCAGGGAGCCGTGCAGTCTGCCGTCCTGCACATGGGTCACCAGTTCCAGATCGAACCGGGTCGCCACCCCGGCCCAGTGCACGCTGGAGATCTCGCCTTCGCCGTCGGCGGGGATCTCGCCGTTGTGCACGACCACGACGTCGAAGATCGCGTTGCGCCCGGCGTCGCGTTCCGGCCGGACCTCCGCGACCACCTGATCGAACGGTGCCTGCTGATGCGCGTAGGCGTCGACCATCTTGGTGCGCGCCACCTTCAGCAGCTCGCGGAACGACATCGACGGCGTGATCCGGGCGCGCAGCACGACGGTGTTCACGAAGAAGCCGAGGACGTCGGCGAACCGGCGGTCGTCACGACCGGCCAGCACCGTGCCGATCGTGATGTCCTCCTGGCCGGAATGGAGGGCCAGCAGTGCCTGGAACACCGCGGCCACGGCGCTGGACAGCGCGCATCGGTTCCGCAGCGCGAAAGAACTGAAGGCCTTCGTGAGTTCGGCGGGGAGCACGAAATCGACATGGTCGCCCGCGAAGCCGGGATTGCCCGATCGCGGCCGGTCCGTCGGCAGCCGCAGCGGCTCGTAGCCGTCGAGCTCACGCCGCCAGTAGTCGATGTGCTCCGCCACCGAGCCGGCGGCCGCGCGCTGCACCGCGACGTACTCCTCGTAGGTCACTTCGAGTGGCGCGGGGGTCTCCGAGCGGTACAGCTTGACGACGTCCTCGGTCACGATCTGGATGGACCGGCCGTCGGTGATGATGTGGTGGTTCACCACGCACAGCACCGCCGACCCGTCGGCGCATTCGACCACCATCGCGCGGATGGGCGGCGCCGCCGCGAGGTCGAACGGCTCGCTGACCAGATCGGCCGTGTGCTTCTGCCAGTCGTCGTCTTCCGCGACGCGCCGGGCCACCGGGATGCGGAACCCCGGGGTCGGCACGGCGGCCGGTGTCCCGGTCTCGTCCACGACGAACCGCCAGCGCAGCACCGGATGCCGTTCGACGAGCGCGCCGAGCGCCCGGTCGAGCACGTCGAAGTCGACACCGTCGTGGAACCGGAAGACGATCGGGATGTTGTACGCGGCGCTGGTCCGGTCGAGTTGCTGCACCAGCCACAGCCGCTCCTGCCCGAGCGACAACCTCATCGATTTCTCCTTCATCGGGCGTTCGCGATCAGGGCCTGCTCGTCGACTTTCCCGTTGCGGGTCAGCGGGATCTCGTCGACCACCACCCAGCGGGCGGGTAACGCGTAGCTCGGCAGCCGCCGCGACAGGAACGCGCGCAGGGCGCGGGGTTCGGTGTCCTCGCCGGGGTGGACGACGATGGCCGCCACGAGCTGGGGGTTTTGGTCCTCCTGCCGGGAAACGACGATCACGGCGTCGCGGACACCGGGGTGACCGGCGAGGAGGGTGCCGATCTCCTCGGTTTCGATGCGATGCCCGTCGAGTTTGATCTGCTTGTCCACGCGGCCCAGGAAGACCACGTTCCCGCCGGGGTCGAGCCGGACCAGGTCACCCGTGCGATACAGGCGTTCGTCCACGTCGGGGGAGAAGTGGCCGAAGCGCTGCTTCGTTTCGGTCTCGTCGTCCAGGTACCCGTCGGCCAGGCCCGTTCCGGCCGCGTACAGCTCGCCGACGCCGCCGGGCGGGACGAGGCGGGCGTTCCGGTCGAGTACGAAGACCCTCGTGCCGGCGATCGGCCTGCCGATGGGCAGGGGCCCGTCGATCTCCGCGCCGCCGCGCACGGTGTGCGTGGTCGTGAACGTGGTGTTCTCCGTGGGGCCGTAGCCGTTAGTGAGCACCAGCCCGGGGTAGGTGTCGAGTATCCGTGCCGCCGCGTCGTGCGGTACGACTTCGCCGCCGCTCAAGAGCCAGCGCAGCCCGGCGAGCGCCTGCGGCCGTGAGTTGGCGACCAGCCGGAACAGGCTGGCGGTCAGCCAGGCGACGGAGACCTTCCGCTCGGTGAAGAACTTCTCCAGTGCCCGGACCGTCGGAAGCCGTCCGGGAAAGGCCTCCAGGGTCGCGCCGTTGAGCAAGGTCACCCAGATCTCGTACGTCGACGCGTCGAAGGCCAGCGGCGCCATCCGCAGGACCCGGTCGCCCGGGCGCGTCCGGAGTTCCGCCGTCCGCGCGAGCCTTGTGACCGCGCGATGCGGGACGACGACGCCCTTCGGCTCACCGGTGGATCCGGAGGTGAACGCGATGTACGCCGTCCTTTGTGGATCGTCGTGGCCGGGAGCCGGTTCGGGATCCGCGTCGATTTCCCCACCAGGGACCCAGACGTCGACCCGGGCGAGCCCGCGCAGGACGGGATGACCGGCCGTGGCCGCGTCGACCACCGCCGCCGCGGGCGCCAGCTTGCCGATGATCCGCGCCATCCGGGCTTCCGGCGCGTCGTCGTCGAAGCCCACGTACGCGGCTCCGGCACGGATGATCGCGAGCAGCGCCACGATCTCGCCGACCGACCTCTTGGTGGCGACGAGGACCGTGTCACCGGGCCGCACCCCGGCACGCCGCAGGACTTCGGCGTACCGATCGGCCGCCCGCGCGAGCCGCCCATAGGTCAGCTCGGCGTTCGCGTCACGGACCGCGACCCGTTCCGGGTGAAGCCGCGCCTGTTCCAGGAACAGGGTTTCGATATCGGCCGGAGGCGTGTCGGCGCCGGCCAGCGCGCCGAGGATCCGGCGGCGTTCCGGCGCGATACAGCGCACGTCCTCCAGCGAACCGTCGAGGTGGGCCAATTCGCCCACCGCGGCGGCGACGTCGGCGACGAAACCGTGCTCGGCGTCCGGCACCGCGGTGGCGAACCTGACCTCCCCGGACCGCAGATCCGTGTGCAGGGAAGCGAGTACGAGGTCCACCGGCCCCTCTTCGGCGACGCCGACGGGGTGGACCGAATCCAGGAAGTCCTCGACGCGTGCCTTGTCGTCGACGTGGACCCGGATCACCCTTCCGGCGACCGAGATCGCGGCCTCGGCCGCCGCCGTCCACCGGCACAGGGTCACCGCGAACGCGGCGAGCACCACCTTCGCGCGCCGGTATTCGGACGGCTCGGCCGCGAGCTCGGTCGTCAGATCGTAGGGAGCGGTGAACGCATCAGGCATCGGCCTCGCTGCTTCCCGCGCGCTTGCGCTCCAGCCGGACATGGAGGTGATCGGGCCGCCGGAAGATGTGGCCGCGTTCCCGCAGCCGCCAGAAACCCGGCCGGACGCCGTCGAGCGAACCGCTGAGCCGGACGCCGCCGAACCGGTGCGACAACCGCTCGAACAGCGTGTCGAACTCCGCCAGCGCCAGCTGGATGCCCAGGCAGGTGTGCGGACCGGACGAGAACGCCAGCAGCCGCTGGTCGGTCCGCTCCGGACGCCAGGAATCCGGGTCCTCGAACGCGTTCTCGTCGCGGCTGGCGCTGCCCAGCGACAGCAGGAGCGCGGACCGGCGCGGGACGTCCACCCCGTGCAGGTTCAGGTCTCTGGTCGCGTACCGGAGGATGGTGTGGCTCGGCGGTTCCCACCGCAGCGTTTCGCGCACCACCTGGGTCCGGTATTCGTGGTCCGCCAGCGTCGACAGGTCGACATTGTGCGCGAGTACCGCGTACATGATCTTGCCGATGGTCGCGACGCTCGTCTCGGTGCCGGCGAGCAGGAACAGCGTGGCCGTGCCCAACATGGATTCGTCGAGCGGTTCGCCCGGCGGGAAGACGAGGTCGAGGAACGGCATCCGGCCGCCTTCGCGGCGGTCGGCGAGTTTGTCCTTGAGGTAGCCGATCAGCTCCGCCTTGGCCGCGAGCGCCGAATCCAGCGAGGTCGCCGGGAACTCGATGGCACCCGCCAGCGGGAGCACCCGTGGGCGCAGCCAGGCGGCGTCCTCCGGCGGCAACCCGAACAGCCGGGTGACCATCGCGTAGGGCACTCCGACCGCGACCCGTTCCATGAACTCGACGTCGACCTCGTCCTTGGCGCCCATTTCGGCCTCGATCGAGTCGAGGACCTGGTCCACCGCGGGGATGAGGATCTCGGTGCGCAGCCGTTTCACCGAGGCACCGGCGAACAGCGGCATGAACAGCTTCCGCAGATCGCGATGGCGTGGTCCGTCGGTGTCCAGCAACGTGCGGCCGAACAGGCGGCGGCTGCTGCGCATCGGGAACCCGCTGCCGACCTCGCGGTCGGCCAGCAGGGCCTGGACGTCTTCGAACCTGGTGACCAGGAAGGCGTTGAACGCCGCCGACCAGTGCACCGGATCCGAACGCCGGAGCTCGGAGTAGATGGGCCAAGGGTCGGCGAGGAATTCGTCGGAGCTGAAGTCCAGTTTCACCGGGGCGGTGCTCATTTGTCGCCTCCGTTGCCGACCAGTTCGGTCCGGGACTTCAACTGACGTGCGGCCTCTTCCGACGTGAGCCGGATGGACTCGGCGGTGCCCTCGAATCCGCCTGCCAGGGTGGGCACGACCTCGTGCGCGAGCGCGGTCAGCTGATCGAGGGTCGCGCGGTGCGAAATCCACCTGGGGACGAAGAAGTTCAGCGACACCGGGTCGCCGACGCGGTCGATCAGGTCGCGGATCCGGGCCGCGCAGGTCGCGGCGTCCCCGACGATGAACCCGCCCGTGTCGACGAGGTTCTGCAACGTCTTGCGGTGCGCGACCGGGGAATCCGGGATGGGCATGCCCAAGGTGTTCCGGTAAAGGCCTCGGCGCAGCGCGGAAAAACCTTCCAACAGTTCTTCGACGCCCGCGGCGGGGGAGTCCGCGATGTGGACGAAGACGTTGCAGCGGATCCGTGTCCCGCCGGCGGATTTGTTCCGGTAGGCATCGACGCGCTCGATCAGCGCGCCCACCGGATCCGGGTCCATTCCAGGCCGGATGGCGCCCCAAGGCGGTGCCACGTGGACGGTCGGGGTCGTCGACGTGTCGGTCAGGAGCTCGATACCGGCCGGGCTCAGCGAAGACGCGACGACGGTCTCGATGGTGCCGGGACCCCTCAGCGGCTGGAGCTGGAGCACGGCCTTCTTGACGGTGAACCACGGCGTCGTCGTGTTGACCGTTTCGCCGTTGAGGAGCGCTTGCACCGTCCCCAGCGCCGCACGGAAATGGTCGCGGACCGAAGCCGGATCCACCCCGACCATTTCCATGTCGTGGACGTAGGTTCCGGTGCCGACGCCCAGGATCGCCCGGCCGGCGGTGAGGTGATCGAGCAGCGTGATCCGTTCCGCGACGTGCAAGGGGTGGTGGTACGGCAGCGGGATGACACCCGTGGCGAATCGGATACGGCGCGTCTCACGGGCCAGCGCGGCCATCAGCATTTCCGGGGAACTGAGCGTGCTCCAGCCGCTGGAATGGTGCTCGCCGAGCCAGATCTCGTCGAAACCCAGTTCGTCGACGAGGCCGCACAACTCGATGTCGCGTTTCAGCGACGCGTGCGGGCTGACCGAAGGGTCGTGGAAGGGAGGCAGGAAGCAGCCGAATGCCTTTGCGTTCATCTCAATCCTTTGTCTGGGGGCGGGCGATGGTGCTGCCTCAGGCCGATGGCACCTGTTCGAGCAGGTAGTCGCAGAACTTGTCCACAGTGGTCAGATCCTCGTTCTCTTCGAGGTCGATGAACACGTCGAGCTTCGTCTCGATCTTCTCGATGAGCGCCAGGTACTCGATGGAGCTCATACCCGTCTCGGGGAACTCCGTGTCCGCTTCGATGGTCTGGTTTTCCAGAACGCCGCCCGCGACCTCGGTCAGAAGGGAGAAAATCTGCTGACGCAATTCCGCCCGCGCGTCTTCCGCGTTCATGTGTCCCCTTTGCTGAATCCGCGCGTGAAGGCGCGGATGGATGAATGCTGAATGGTGATCACGCCGCATTCGAAACGCGGCGGTTCATTCGATGATCACGACAGCGAAAGTCACCCCAGTGTGCTCGCTGTCGTTCCTCCCAGTACGCCCGGACATCCGTCCATGCGGGCGATTCGAACCATTGTTGCCCGAAGCTTCCGATGTCCGCAACAGTCCGCGAGACCGATCTTCGGTGTTCTTCCGCGGTTACGTGACGAAATGATCAATGCGGAATGACGTGAAGGGGGCTTTCCGTGCGCGCGTGCACGGAAAGCCCCCTTCACGTCTGGTCAGCGCTTGCGCTTCTGCAGCAGTTCCGCGAACTGCCGCCAGTCCTCCGCTCGCGCCCTGGCGAGTTCGGAGATCAATTCCAGCCGGTGTTCGGGGATGTTCCTCGCGACCTGGTCCCATTTGTCGCGGTCGTTCAGATGCCCGTCCAGCAGTCGCACGAGGGTGCGGCCGGACTCGGTGTAGCGGATGGTGGGGTCCGACCGGAGCCGCTCCACCGCCGCCTGGGTGTCCGCTCCCGTGGGATCACCGCCGTCGGCCGGACGGGGGCGTGGCCTGGTCGCGGCGCGTGCCGCCTGCTCTTCGCCAAGGCGATGCCGGTGACGCACGTCGTGCGCGGTCGCCAGGGAAACGCCGGCGCCGCGCGCGATCTCGCGGATCGAGGCGGACGGGTTGCTCGTGATCAGCTCGTGGGCACGGCGACGGCCCTGTGCCGGGTCCAGCGCGCGGACACGGCCGTCGCGGCCGACGTGGGCGTTCGACTGGGGAACTTCCCCACTCGAACGCCGGCGCAACTTGCCGACCGTCTTGTGGGAAAGGCCCGTGACCGCCGCGATCGCCCGGTCGGACCAGTGAGGGCGGGCGCCGAGGATCCGGCAGGCGGCGGCTTTGCGGTCGGCGAGGGAAAGCGGCAAGCCGTGCGCGATGTTCGCCTTCACGGCGAGGATGAAGGCGGCCTGCTCGTCGCCGTCGAAGAACTGCACGTTGATCGTGGTGGCGTTCTTCAGCTTCGCCGCCTGGAGCCGATGCGTCCCGTCGATCACCCGCATCGTGGGACGGTGGACGAGGATCGGCGGTAGCGGGGCATCCGTCTCGGCGAGCACCCGTGCGTACGCGGGATCCACGCCCGCCGCCCGCGGGGTGTCCCGCACGGACAACTCGTCGAGCGGGACCTCGACGACCTCACCGAGCGGCGGGTCCGAGCCGACCGCGACCCACTCGTCTTCCCTTCTGGCCGCGGGGATCTGCGCGCCCTCCGCAGTTTTCTCCTTATGCCAGTTTAACATCTTCCAGCCCCCAGAACACTTGGTGAATATCAAACCTTTTCAATATTCGAGCTGGTGTGAGTGGATGTCAAGGTCCGTGAGTCGCAATCGGTGGTTCCGGCGTCGCCAGGGTGTTCGACGGTGTCTCGTGTTCTCGGCTACTGTCCGTCGTCATACGGCCGAACGGAAGCAAGTCGCTTGACGGGAGCGCGGAAGCCACGCAACCTGAACTTGACCCGTCGACGGAGGGAAGCCCATAAACCGCTCGGTGAAATACGTCCCCGTGAATTCCGGGGACGGCTCGGCGAATACTCCGCGATTGTTCTTTCCGGTCATCGGATGATTTCCGCCGTCCGCCGTATGCGACGATACTGACCGCTATGGAAGAGGTCCAGGTGGTCGTCGCCCACCATGATTGCGCGACCGTGCGCGCCGGTGACGTGTTCCTGAAGATCGACGCCGATCAAACGCGCACCGACGTGGAAGTGGCGGCGATGACCATGGCGCCGATCCCGACCCCGGAGGTTCTCTGGCGAAAGCCGCCCGTGCTCGCGCTTGCCGCCCTCCCCGGCGAAGCGCTCGGCCGCCTCGGCCGTCCGTCGACCGCGTCACCGGAGGCATGGGCCGCGGCGGGCGCCGCCCTGCGGACGCTGCACGACGCGCCGCTGCCACCGTGGCCGGGCCGAAGCCCCGACGAGGTCGCGGCGCACCTCGACGACGAATGCGAATGGCTCATCACGCAGGATGTCCTGCCCCCGAAGCTGGTCGAGCGCAACCGCCAGATCGCCGAAGCCGCGCTTCGACCGTGGACACCGGTGTTCACGCACGGCGATCTGCAGATCGCCCACGTCTTCGCCGACGGTGACGAGATCACCGGCGTGATCGACTGGTCCGAGGCGGCGCAGGGCGATGCCCTCTTCGACCTCGCCACCTTGACTCTCGGACACGAGGAGCGTCTCGAAGACGTCTTGTCGGGCTACGGCGCCGACCTGGACCTCAACGTGATCCACGCGTGGTGGTCGTTGCGAAGCCTGCGAGCGGTCCGCTGGCTGATCGAGCACGGCTTCGATCCGGCCGCGCCGGGCTGCGAGATCGATGTACTGAAGGCGCGGATGTGAAGGATGGTCATGAACCCGCTCCGTCGTCTGGGTGCCGTCGATCGATCTGCGACGGTGCTTCGGATACGGGGTTTCAGGGGGCGGCCCTGATGAAGGACTTGAGCCCTGCTCATCAGGCAGTCGAGAGGGGTGATCTTCCGCTGCTTCGTGAACTCCTCGATGGCGGCGCTGACATCAACGAAGAGCATGCTGGGCTTACGTTGTTGCACCATGCCATTGACGTCGAGGTTGACAGTCACACGCAGACGGGCGAGCCACTGCACGTGGATGTCACGGCTTACTTGCTTGCGCGAGGAGCGGACCCGAAGCGACTTTCGGATGGCGGTCGCGGCGTTACTGCCGAGCATATGGCGTTCGTAAGCCGTCACTGGTTGGCGTCGGCTCTCTTTGAGAGATGGGGCGCCCGTCGCAACGGAGTGGGCACCTAGCGGTTCGCGCTCGCCGACGATGGAACAAACGTGCAACTGAACCGTATGGTCGATCTGTGTGCCCTCGGCAGGATTCGAACCTGCGACACCTGCCTCCGGAGGGCAGTGCTCTATCCCCTGAGCTACGAGGGCGTTGCCGCCTGAGCGACGTTGGAAGCTTAGCGCATGTCCCCGCAGGGGCTCCCGAGTGGTGGTCGTTAACCGGCGTGGTGCTCCACGAGGCGCGCCAGTAGCCCGGTCGACTGCTCCACTTCGGCGCGGTCCAGTGGCGTGAGGAACGTGTCCTGTGTGCCACTGACCAGGTCTTCCGACCGCTCCAGCCGGCCTTGGTGCGGGGCCGGTGGCATCGGAAATGCGTAGCGTTGGTGGTACCAACGAACTGGAGGCCCGATGATCGAGCCGTTCGAAGTCCGGATCCCCGAATCCGCCATCGCCGACCTGTGTGCCCGCCTGCGCGCCACGCGCTGGCCCGAGCCGGCCACCGTGGACAACTGGGAGCAGGGAGTCCCGCTGGAGTTCGCGCGGGAGCTGTGCCGGTACTGGGCGGAGGACTACGACTTCGGGCTGGCCGATCGGGTCAACGCTTTCCCGGGTTTCAGGACCACTGTGGACGGTCTAGGGATCCACTTCCTGCACGTTCGCTCGCCGGAGCCGGACGCGATGCCGCTCGTGCTCACGCACGGCTGGCCGGGATCGGTCGTGGAGTTCCTCGACGTGCTCGGGCCGCTGACCGATCCCGCCGCGCACGGGGGTGATCCGGCGGATGCGTTCCATGTCGTGGTGCCGTCGCTGCCGGGGTTCGGCTGGAGCGACAAGCCGGCGTCGACGGGGTGGAACGTCGAGCGCATCGCGCGGGCCTGGGATGAGCTGATGGGGCGGCTCGGCTACGAGCGTTACGCCGCGCAGGGCGGCGACTGGGGCGCCGGGGTGACGAACATGCTCGCCAGGGTCGCGCCGGAGCGGCTGACCGGCGTCCACGTCAACATGGCGGGCGTCCCGTATGACGAGGCCGTCCTCGGTGAACCGACGGCCGAGGAGAAGGCGGCGATCAGTGACCTGGCGCGATTCCGCGCGGTCGGGTCGGCGTACGCGCAACAGCAGGCCACGCGTCCGCAGACGCTCGGTTACGGGCTCACCGACTCGCCGGCGGCGCAGGCGGCGTGGATCGCCGAGAAGTTGTGGGAGTGGACCGACAACGACGGCTCGCCGGAGACCGCGCTGTCCTGGCGCCAGATGCTCGACGCGATCTCCGTCTACTGGTTCACCGCGACGGCGGCCTCGTCGGCGCGGATCTACTGGGAGAACAAAAAACAGGACGTCTCGGCCGTTGAAGTTCCTTCGGGTATCTCGATCTTCCCCCGTGAGATCATCCGGCCGTCCCGGCGCTGGGCGGAGCTGCGCTACACCGACCTTCGCTGGTACGAGGTGCTGGCCGGGGGCGGACACTTCGCCGCCTTCGAGCAGCCTGAGGCCTTCGTCGGTCAGCTGCGGGGGTTCTTCCGGTCGCTTCGGTAGCGGTGCGTGGCGAGTCCAGGTTCCGGGAAGGCCCTCCTGGGGGATGGCTTCCGTGTGTGGCTTAAGACATGGTGAATTAGGCTCACCTGTATTGCACATATGCGCATGTGACAATATATTCGGCCTGTCGACTTCACGAGAGGCGGAGCAATGGGTCACGGGCACGGGCATGGAACGGCCTCGCCGTCGAGCGCGTCAGGCCGCTACCTCAAGAGCTTGACGATCGCCCTGGTCATCGGCGCCGGCTTCATGGTCATGGAGTTCATCGTCGGGTTCGCCACGGGCTCGCTCGCGCTGATCTCCGACGCCGCGCACATGTTCACCGACGTCCTCGGTGTCGGCATGGCGCTGGCGGCCATCCTGCTCGCCCGGCGCAGCGGCCCGACGCTGACCCGGACCTTCGGCTTCTACCGCGCCGAAGTGCTCGCGGCCCTGGCCAACGCCATCCTGTTGTTCGGCGTCGCGGGCTACGTCCTGGTCGAGGCCATCGGCCGGATCAGCGACCCGCCTGCCGTGCCCGGCCTGCCCGTCTTGCTGGCGGCGGCCGCGGGCCTCGTCGCGAACATCGCCTCGTTCCTGATCCTGCGCAAGGGCGCGGAGGAGAGCATCAACGTCCGCGGCGCGTACCTCGAAGTCCTCGCCGACCTGATCGGCTCCGTGGGTGTCCTGCTGAGCGGCGCGATCACGCTGCTGACCGGCTGGCGCTACGCCGACCCGATCATCGGTGTCGCGATCGGCCTCTTCGTCCTGCCCCGCACCTACGCCCTCGCCCGCCGCGCGCTGCGGATCCTGTTCCAGCACGCGCCGAAGGGCGTCGACGTCGCCGGGATCCAGGCCGAGCTTGGCGGGCTGAAGGGTGTCGAGGACGTCCACGACCTGCACGTCTGGACGCTGACTTCGGGCATGGAGGTCGCTTCGGCGCACCTCACGATCGCGCCGACCGTGGAGCAGGCCGAGGTGCTGACCGAGGCGCAGAACCTTCTGGCGAACCGCTACTCGATCGAGCACGCGACCCTGCAGATAGAAGTGCCCCAATGCGCTCAACGTTGCCGGGAACTCTCCTGGTGACCCCCTGACGCATTTCGTCCTCTGAATGCGGTAGTTGGTAAAGCGAACTACCGCATTCAGAGGACGAAATGCGTGAGAGGAAAGGCGTCAGGCGGGGAGGGGGGCCGCGCCGCGCTCTTGGAGCATGCCCTTCATCAGGGTGATCTCGGCGCCCTGCGAAACGAGCATGCTCCGCGTCAGCGACTTCACGTCCGCGATCGACGTGTGATCGTGGCCGTACTGCGCCATCTCGGTCCCGCCCTCGTGGTGCCGCAGCATGAGCTGGAGGAAGAAGACGTCCAGCTCCTTGCCGGTCAGCGACCGCAGTTTGGCGAGTTCGGCCGACGTCGCCATGCCCGGCATCGGCGCGCCGTTCGACGGCTTCATGTCGCCGCCACCGTGCCCGCCGTGGCCGGACATCGGCTCGGTCATCCAGGTCATGTAGGCGCCGGTCGTCTGCTCGGGCTGGCCCCACAGGCCCAGCCAGCCCTTCATCCGGCCGACCTGGCCGGTCTGCGTGCGCTCGATGTCGAACGCGAGGGTCTTGATCGCCTGATCGGTCGTGTGATCCCGCGCCCAGCCCGCCATGGTGACGGCTTGGAGGTGGTGCACCGACATGTCCTGCGCGAAGCCGACCTCGACCGAGCCCGCGCCCGGTGTCGTCTGCTCCGGTTCGGAGTCGATCAGCCTGGTCGTCAGCGCGCCGAGGCCGAAGCCGAGGATCAGCATGACGACCAGGGCGGCCCCGATCACCAGCCATCGGCTCTTGGCCGACCGTGAGGCTTCGTCCTGGGGATCGGGGTCCACTTGGCTCACTACTTGCTCGCGGGCGCCGAGGGCTGGGTGGCGGGCACGGAAGGCACGCCGCTCTGGCCGGTGCCGGGCTGGTCCTGCTCCGTGCCCGCGGTGCCCTTGTAGTCCATCGGCTTCGCGTCCGGGCCCGGCGGGGTCGGGTCGAAGTCGCCCGGCTCGATCTGCGCGTCGCAGGTGGCGTCACGCTCGGGGTACGCGCCGAACGGGTTGGTCCGCAGCGCGGCGACGAACTGGTCGATCCGCTCGTCGGAGGCGGAGTCCAGCTTGAGCTGGTGGCCCCAGGACTGCACGGAGATCGGCTTGTCCAGGTTCGGGTACGGCGACATCACCATGTACGGCTTGCCCTCGACGCGCACCTTCAGCAGGTCCAGCGCTTCGCCGGTGACCTGCTGCGGGTTGTAGGCGATCCAGACCGCGCCGTGCTCGAGACCGTGGACCATGTTCTCGTTGCGGACGGCCTTTTCGTAGACGACGCCGTTGCACGCGGCCCAGGCCTGGTCGTGCGGACCGCCGAAGGGCGGGGTCTTGTCGTAGTTGACGCGCTCGGCGGCCGAGACGTGGACGGAGCCCTCGTAGGTGGCCGTGGTCACCCCGGGGATGCGCTTCGAGGGGTCCGGGTCCTGCTGCGAGGGCGCGAAGGCGGCAGCGGCCTCTTCGCGGGTCTTCTGCTCGCGCTTGGGCGCCGAAGCGACCATGTAGTAGGTGACCACCGAGGCCGCCAGGACGACGATCGCGACGACGGCGATGATCGTGCCCCAGGGCGTGCCCTTCTTGGACACGACGGAACTACGGGCGGCCTTCATGGCGTTCTTCGACGACGCGCCCTTTTTTCTGGTTGTCCCGTTAGCCATGGCTCCTGCGTTCTCCGAAAGGGGTGGTCCCTGCGCGGGCCAGTGTAGAGACCGCGCGTCTGATCACCGTGAACAGCCGGAAGATCACCGGCTTGGCTCACACCTTCCGGCGGTCGCTGCGAAGCCCGGACCAGGTCACACCTAGAATTCCGCGAGTGACTCCCGCAGCTCTCGCCGACCTGGTCCGTAACTCCGCCGTGCAGGTTCTCGCCGCGCGCGGCCTCGACGATTCCGTGCTGCCGGAGAAGGTGACGATCGAGCGTCCCCGCAATCCCGAGCACGGCGATTACGCGACCAACCTGGCGCTGCAGGTGGCCAAGAAGGCGGGCATGAAGCCCCGCGACTTCGCCGACGCGCTGGCCGAGGCGCTTTCGGCCACCGACGGCATCGAATCGGCCGAGGTCGCCGGGCCGGGCTTCCTCAACCTGCGGCTCGCGGCCGACGCGCAGGGCCAGATCGTCCAGCAGGTGCTCGACGCCGGGGAGAAGTACGGCCTCGGCGACGCGCTGGCGGGCGTCAAGATCAACCTCGAGTTCGTCTCGGCGAACCCGACCGGCCCGATCCACCTCGGCGGCACCCGCTGGGCCGCGGTCGGCGACGCGCTGGGCCGCGTGCTGTCCGCGCAGGGCGGCCAGGTCACCCGCGAGTACTACTTCAACGACCACGGCGCGCAGATCGACCGCTTCGTCCGGTCCCTGATCGCCGCCGCCAAGGGCGAGCCCGCCCCCGAGGACGGCTACGCGGGCGGCTACATCAACGACATCGCCGCCGAGGTCATCCGCCAGGAGCCGAGCGCGCTCTCGCTGCCCGACGACGAGCGGGCCGAGACCTTCCGCCGGGTCGGCATCGAGCTGATGTTCACCGAGATCAAGCAGAGCCTGCACGATTTCGGCACCGATTTCGACGTCTACTTCCACGAGAACTCGCTGCACGAGTCCGGCGCCGTGGCGTCCTCGGTCCAGCAGCTGAAGGACTCCGGGAACCTGTACTTCTCCGACGGCGCCTGGTGGCTCAAGTCCAAGGAACACGGCGACGACAAGGACCGCGTCGTCATCAAGAAGGACGGCAACCCGGCCTACATCGCCGGTGACCTCGCCTACTTCCAGGACAAGCGCAAGCGCGGCTTCGATCTCTGCATCTACATGCTCGGCGCGGACCACCACGGCTACATCGCCCGCCTGAAGGCCGCCGCGGCCGCGTTCGGCGACGACCCGGCCGTCGTCGAGGTGCTGATCGGCCAGATGGTCAACCTGGTCTCCGAGGGCAAACCCGTCCGGATGAGCAAGCGCGCCGGCACCGTGATCACCATGGAGGACCTGGTCGGAACCGTCGGTGTGGACGCGGCCCGCTACGAGCTGATCCGCTACTCGGTCGACTCCACTTTGGACATCGACCTCGACCTGCTGCGCAAGCATTCCAACGACAACCCGGTCTACTACGTCCAGTACGCCCACGCGCGGCTGGCCTCGTTGCAGCGCAACGCTTCCGACCTGGGCCTGAAAACCGATGGCGAAGTCGACTTCGGCCTGCTTACGCTGCCCGCCGAGGGCGATCTGATCCGCACGATCGGCGAATTCCCGACCGTCCTCCGCCGGGCCGCACAGCTGCGTGAACCGCACCGCGTCGCCCGGTACCTCGAAGAACTCGCCGGCGCGTACCACAAGTTCTACACCGTCGGCCGTGTCCTTCCCCAGGGCGACGAGGAGGCCACCCCCCTCACGTTCGCCCGGCTCGCGCTGTGCCAGGCCGCCCGCCAGGTGCTGGCGAACGGCCTCAACGTGCTCGGTGTCTCTGCTCCGGAACGGATGTAACGAAGAATGGCTCACCCCGCGGGCCCCCGCCACGCCGACGTCTACCCCCACGCCGACGCCTCCGGTTTCCCGCCGTCGAGTCCCGAAGAACTCGACAGGCTGTACCCGAAAGTCTGGCCCCGCAACACTTTCCGCGGCGGTGACGGCGTCGTCCGCATCGCCGGTGTCGACGTCCGCGAGCTCGCCGAGAAATACGGCACGCCGCTGTTCGTCGTCGACGAGGCCGACTTCAAGTCCCGATGCGCCGACTACGCCGAGGCGTTCGACGACCCGGCGCTCGTGCACTACGCGTCCAAGGCGTTCCTGTCCATCGAGATCGCCCGCTGGGTGGCCGAACAGGGGCTGAGCCTGGACGTCTGCAGCGGCGGCGAGCTCGCCGTCGCGCAGCGCGCGAACTTCCCGGCGGAGCGGATCACCTTCCACGGCAACAACAAGTCGTTGCCCGAGCTGGAAGCCGCCGTCGAAGCCGGCGTCGGCACGGTCGTGGTCGACTCCTATCACGAGATCGCGCGGCTGGCCGACGTCGCCGCCCGGCACGACGTCGTGCAGAACGTCCTCATCCGGGTGACCGTCGGCGTCGAGGCGCATACCCACGAATTCATCGCGACCGCGCACGAGGACCAGAAGTTCGGTTTCTCGCTGGCTTCCGGTGACGCGGCCGAGGCCGTGCGCCGCGTGCTCAACGCGCCGTCGCTCAAGCTGATCGGCCTGCACAGCCACATCGGTTCGCAGATCTTCGACGCCGACGGTTTCGAGGTCGCCGCCCGCCGCGTGGTCGGCCTGCTGGCCGAACTCGCCAAGGAGCACGGCACCGATCTGCTCGACCAGTTGTCGATCGTCGACCTCGGCGGCGGTTTCGGTATCGCCTACACCGACAAGGACAACCCGCCCCCGCCCGCGCAGATGATCACGCAGATCCGCGAGATCGTCCGCAAGGAATGCGAGTACGCGGGCCTTCCGGTGCCGAAGATCGCCGGCGAGCCGGGCCGCGCCATCGCCGGCCCCGGCACGATCACGCTGTACGAGGTCGGCACCATCAAGGACGTCTCGCTCGGCGACAAGGCCGCCCGCCGCTACGTCAGCGTCGACGGCGGCATGAGCGACAACATCCGCACCGCGCTCTACGACGCCGTGTACGACTGCCGTCTCGTATCCCGGTCCGCGGACGACGACGGGGACGGCCAGGTCGCCGCCGCGTTGTCCCGGGTCGTGGGAAAACACTGTGAGTCCGGCGACATCGTCGTCCGTGACTGCTGGCTCCCGGACACCCTTGCTCCCGGCGACCTGCTCGCCGTGGCGGCCACCGGGGCGTACTGCTACTCGATGGCCAGCGGGTACAACCGGCAGCCGCGGCCCGCGGTGGTGGCCGTGCGCAACGGCAGCGCCCGCGTGCTGCTGCGGCGGGAGACGACGGACGACATGCTGCGCCTGGAGGTCTAGCAAGTGTCTACTGTGGACGAACGCGTGATCAGGGTCGCCCTGCTGGGCTGCGGGACGGTCGGCGGCGAGGTGGTCCGGCTGCTCACCGAGCAGGCAGGGGAGCTCGCCGCGAGGGCGGGCGCCAGGGTGGAGCTGGCCGGTATCGCGGTGCGGCGCCCCGACAAGCACCCCGAGCTCCCACCGGAACTGGTGACCTCCGACGTGACGAAGCTCGTCACCTCCCCGGACGTCGACGTCGTCGTCGAGCTGGTCGGCGGCATCGAGCCGGTGCGGCAGTGGCTGCTCGACGCGCTCAAGGCCGGGAAATCCGTTGTCACGGCGAACAAAGCGCTGCTCGCCGAGCATTCCGCGGAGCTGTTCGAGGCCGCCGACGCGGCGGGCGTGGACCTGTATTTCGAGGCGGCCGTGGCCGGGGCGATCCCGTTGCTGCGCCCGCTGCGCGAATCGCTGGCCGGCGACCGCATCACCCGCGTGATGGGCATCGTCAACGGCACCACCAACTACATCCTGTCCGCGATGGACTCCACCGGCGCCGGTTACGCGGAAACGCTGGAAGAGGCGAGCAGGCTCGGCTACGCGGAGGCGGACCCGACCGCCGACGTCGACGGTTACGACGCGGCGTCCAAGGCCGCGATCCTCGCCTCTCTCGCGTTCCACACCCGGGTGACCGCGTCCGACGTGCACCGCGAAGGCATCGCCGATGTCACCGCGTCGGACCTCGCCGCGGCGAACGTCTTGGGCCGCACGGTGAAACTGCTCGCCATCTGCGAGCGTGTGACCGCCGACGACGGCACCGAGTCCGTTTCGGCGCGCGTGCATCCGGTGATGATCCCGCGCAACCACCAGCTCGCCGGGGTCGGCGGCGCGTACAACGCCGTCTACGTCGAGGCCGACGCCGCTGGTGAGCTCATGTTCTACGGTCAGGGCGCCGGTGGCGCGCCGACCGCGAGTGCCGTGCTCGGCGACCTCGTCGCGGTGGCTCGAAACCGGGTCGTCGGCGGACGTGGCCCGCGCGAATCCGCGCATGCCGCGCTCCCGGTCAGGCCGATGGGCCAGACGCCGACGCGGTACCACGTCAGTCTCGACGTGGCCGATCGAGCGGGCGTCCTCGCCCAGGTGGCCCAGGCGTTCGCCGGGCACGGTGTCAGCATCGCCGCCGTGCGGCAGCGCGACGCGAACGACACGGCCAGCCTGGTCGTGGTCACCCACCTGGCGCCGGACGCGGCATTGCGGTCCACTGTGGACGACATTGCCGAACTCGATGTGGTGAACCAGGTCGTCAGTGTGATGCGCGTGGAAGGCGAAGACCAGTGATTCCCCAACCGTGGCCCGGGATCATCCAGGCTTATCCCGACCGGATCCCGGTCCCGTCCGGCGCGAAGGTGATCACCCTCGGCGAAGGCAACACCCCGCTGCTGCCCGCCCCGCACCTCTCGGAACTGACCGGCTGCGAGGTCTACCTCAAGGTCGAAGGCGTGAACCCGACCGGGTCGTTCAAGGACCGCGGGATGACCGTCGCCATCACGCACGCGCTCGCCAGCGGGCTCAAGGCCGTCATCTGCGCCTCCACCGGCAACACGTCGGCGTCGGCCGCCGCCTACGCGGCCCGTGCCGGGCTCACCTGCGCGGTGCTGGTGCCTCAGGGCAAGATCGCGATGGGCAAACTCGCCCAGGCGGTGCAGCACGGCGCGCGGATCCTCCAGGTGGACGGAAACTTCGACGACTGCCTCGAACTCGCGCAGAAGACCGCGATCGACTACCCGGTGACCCTGGTCAACTCGGTCAACCCGGTGCGCATCGCCGGCCAGAAGTCGGCCGCGTTCGAGATCTGCGACGTCCTCGGCCGGGCGCCGGACATCCACTGCCTGCCCGTCGGCAACGCGGGCAACATCACCGCCTACTGGGCCGGGTATTCCGAGTACGCGGGCGACGGTGTGGTGAAGAACACCCCGCGGATGTTCGGGTTCCAGGCGGCCGGTGCCGCGCCACTCGTGCACGGCGAGCCGGTGGCCGATCCCGACACCATCGCGACCGCGATCCGCATCGGCAGCCCCGCGTCCTGGGACGGCGCGATGAAGGCGAAGAACGCGTCCGCGGGCCTGTTCGAAGCGATCACCGACGAGAAGATCCTCGAGGCGTACCGGCTGCTCGCCCGCAAGGAAGGCGTGTTCGTCGAGCCCGCTTCGGCGACCAGCGTCGCGGGTCTGCTCGCCACGGCCGCCGACGGGCGCCTGCCGAAGGGCTCGACGGTCGTGTGCACCGTCACCGGACACGGCCTGAAGGACCCGGCCACGGCGCTGGAGGGCAACGTCGAGGTCGAGCCGCTCGCCGTCGACCCGACCGCCGTCGCCACCGCGCTGGACCTGCGATGACGCTGATCGAGGTCAAGGTCCCGGCGTCGTCGGCGAATCTCGGCCCGGGATTCGACACCCTCGGCCTCGCGCTGGCGTTGTACGACCGGGTCGAAGTCCGGATCACCGACGCCGGGCTCAAGATCGAGGTGATCGACGTCGGCGCGGGCGGGGTGGACGACGTCCCGACCGACGAGTCGCACCTGGTCGTCCGCGCTTTCCGGCGCGGTTGCGAGCACCTCGGCCTCCGCCCGCCGGGCCTGCACCTGCGCTGCTTCAACGCCATCCCGCACGCCCGCGGCCTCGGGTCGTCCGCGTCCGCCGTCGTGACCGGTGTCGCGGCGGCGTACGCGCTGGCTGAGAAGGCCCTGGACGACGACGCGCTGCAGCTGGCCGCCGGGTTCGAGGGACACGCCGACAACGCCGCGGCGAGCCTGCTGGGCGGCTTCGTGGTGGCCTGGACCGAGGGCGAGCGGTTCCGCGCCGAACGGCTCCAGCCGCACCACGACATCCGGCCCGTGGTCGCCGTCCCGGCGCTGCGGTCCTCGACCGACGCCACGCGCGGGCTGCTCCCCGCCCAGGTCCCGCACGCCGACGCGGCCTTCACAGCAGGCCGCGCGGCGCTCGCGGTCCACGCGCTCACCTCGCGCCCGGACCTGTTGCTCTCCGCGACCGAAGATCGGCTCCATCAGCACTATCGGGCGCCCGCGTACCCGGCGAGCAGTGAACTGGTGCGCGCGCTGAGGGCCGAAGGGGTGGCCGCGGCCATCTCCGGAGCCGGTCCGACCGTGCTCGCGCTGACCACCGGGGGAATACTCCCGGCAGGCGTCGACGTTACGTCTTTCGACGTCACCGAGCTGCCGATCGATCCGGGCGGCGTTCAGGTTGCGGCTCAGTAAAGCCTCGGTCACAGGCCGGAGCCCCATCCCGCCACGCGGGGGGTGGTTGTTGCACCGGACCGTGGCGCGGTCTACCCTCGGGGGCGTTCGATCACCGTGCGTTTCCGCACCCGGTGCCGGTCCAGGTGACCAGTGTCATCCTTGGCCCGCATCCTTCGTTGATCCGCCAGTTCCGTACACCGCCTGGCAAGCGGGGAGTAGCGGATGGACGCAGGCGGGTTCCCGGTTCCGGCGGTGCCGAATTCCGCTTCCTCCGTTTGGAGGACGCAAATCCCTGTGCTGGAGGCCTTCTAGCTGTGTTCAACACGGCCGAGGAGCTGATCGCCCGTATCGGGGGCCAATTACGCCGTTTCGCAATCGGACGCGAGCGGCGGTCCGCTGATCCACCTGGAGGCGTGGATCGGTCAGGAAGGACATTTGTGAGCAACACCGATCTTTTGAGCGACGTCGAAGGTGGCGCCGCCGAGTCGAACGGCGCCGTCGCTCCCAAGCGCACGGTCGGCGGATTGACCGGCAAGACCGTCGCCGAACTGCGCTCGATCGCTGGGGACCTTGGCATCGGCGAGACCACGGGTATGCGCAAGGGCGATCTGATCGCGGCCATCCGCGAGCGCCAGGGCAAGACCAAGCGCAAGACCCCCGCCGCGGCGAGCGAAACGCTTCCGCTCGAGGGGATCGATGCACCGCGCAAGGCCCCCAAGGCCGAAGCGCCCAAGACGGAGGCCCCGAAGCAGGAAGCCCCGAAGGCCGAAGCAGCTCCGGCCGAGGCTCCTCGCGCCGAGAAGACCGAGAAGGTCTCGGAGAACGGCTCCGCGCCCGCCGCCGAGCGGCCCGCGCAGCAGGAGAACTCCCAGCAGGACGGCCAGCCGCAGCAGGAAGAGGGCGGCCGCAACCGTCGTCGCCGCGGCTCCAACCGTGCCGCGGGTTCGCCCGAGCAGGGCGGTCAGCAGCGTGAGCGCGGTGAACAGCGTGACCGTGGCGAGCGCGGTGACCGGGGTGACCGCAACGAAGGCGGTAACCGTCAGGGCAACCGCGACGGCCGTGGCCAGGACAACCGCCAGCGCAACCAGCAGGGCGGCGGCCAGGACAACAGCCAGCGCCAGGGCCAGGGCCCGCAGGGCGACGACGACGAGGAAGGCGGCCGTCGCGGCCGTCGCTTCCGCGACCGTCGCCGCCGCGGTTCCGGCGGTGGCCGTGAACAGGGCGGTTCGCCCGACACCGAGATCCGCGAGGACGACGTCCTGCTGCCCGTCGCGGGCATCCTGGACGTGCTCGACAACTACGCGTTCGTGCGCACCTCGGGCTACCTCGCCGGGCCGAACGACGTGTACGTCTCGCTTTCGCTGGTCCGCAAGTACGGCCTGCGCCGCGGTGACGCCATCACCGGTGTCGTGCGCCAGCCGCGTGACGGCGAGCAGCAGCGGCAGAAGTTCAACCCGCTGGTGCGTGTCGACTCGATCAACGGCCTGGAGCCGGACGAGTCCAAGCGTCGTCCCGAGTTCACCAAGCTGACGCCGCTGTACCCGAACGAGCGGCTGCGTCTCGAAACCGAGCCGCACAAGCTCACCACCCGCGTCATCGACCTGGTGATGCCGGTCGGCAAGGGGCAGCGTGCCCTGATCGTGTCGCCGCCGAAGGCGGGCAAGACGACGATCATGCAGGACATCGCGAACGCGATCTCGACGAACAACCCCGAGTGCCACCTGATGGTCGTGCTCGTGGACGAGCGTCCGGAAGAGGTCACCGACATGCAGCGGTCGGTGAAGGGTGAGGTCATCGCCTCGACCTTCGACCGCCCGCCGTCCGACCACACCTCGGTCGCGGAGCTGGCCATCGAGCGGGCGAAGCGCCTGGTCGAGATGGGCCACGACGTCGTCGTGCTGCTCGACTCGATCACCCGTCTGGGCCGTGCGTACAACCTGGCGGCCCCGGCGTCCGGCCGGATCCTCTCCGGTGGTGTCGACTCGACGGCGCTGTTCCCGCCGAAGCGGTTCCTCGGCGCGGCGCGCAACATCGAGAACGGCGGTTCGCTGACGATCTTCGCCACGACGATGGTCGAAACCGGGTCCACCGGTGACACGGTCATCTTCGAAGAGTTCAAGGGCACCGCGAACGCGGACCTCAAGCTCGACCGGAAGATCGCCGAGCGGCGCGTGTTCCCCGCGGTGGACATCAACCCGTCCGGTACCCGTAAGGAAGACCTGCTGCTTTCGCCGGACGAGCTCGCGGTCACCCACAAGCTGCACCGGGTGCTGCACGCGCTGGACTCGCAGCAGGCCATCGACCTGCTGATCTCGCGACTGCGCAAGACGAAGACCAACATCGAGTTCCTCATGCAGGTCTCGAAGACGGCCCTCGGCTCGAACGACGACGACTGATCTTTTCGGTCGGTAAGTACATGAAGGCCCCCTTCCCTGCGCCAGGCGCAAGGAAGGGGGCCTTCATGTACTCGGGGCGTATGTCAGCGAGGTGAGGTCGTGAAGGCCTCCTTCCCTACTCTCAGGGTAGGGAAGGAGGCCTTCACGGACGGCGGTCCATGCAGGGAGGAAGCCGTGGGTTCGGTGCCGGGGCGCATCGTCGTGTACGGGGTCACCGGCTCGGGTAAGTCGACGCTGGCGCGAAAGCTGGCCGAGCGGACCGGGCTGCCGTGCCATTCGGTCGACGACGAACTCGCCTGGCAGCCAGGCTGGGTGCCCGTCCCCGACGACGAGCAGCGACGCCGGATCGGCGCGCTGGTCGCGGGGGAGCGCTGGGTCATCGACGGGATGTTCGCCAAATGGCGCGACATCGCGTTGCCCCGCGCCGAACTGGTCGTCGCGCTGGACTATCCGCGCTGGGTTTCGCTGAGCCGTCTGGTGCGCCGGACCGTGGTGCGGTGTGTCACCCGTCGGCGGATCTGCAACGGCAACGTCGAGACGCTGCGGGGCATGCTCTCCGGCGACTCGATCATCGTGTGGCACTTCCGCTCGTTCGCGCGCAAACGGCGCACGATCCGCGGCTGGGTCGCGGATCCGGCGGTGCCGGTGGTGCGGCTGACCTCGCCGCGCACGACGAAGCGCTGGTTTGCGTCGATCGAAGGTCCGTGAAGGCCTCCTTCCCTACTCTCAGGGTAGGGAAGGAGGCCTTCACGGACGGCGGTCCAAGCGATGGCTCAGCGGTGCGGAACCGCAGCGGGAGTCCAGCCGCGGTAGTTGTTGAAGTAGTGCACGCTCGACGCGTGGCCGATCTTGCCGCCGATGCTGGAGGCGTAGATCCCGCCAGAGCCGTCGGCGATGCCGACGTGGCCCCACTGGCTGATGTTCCAGTACACGAAGGAGCCCTTCGGCGGCGTCCCGGTCGTGTGCTTCGGGCTCGCGCCGTTCCAGTGCGCGTTGGCCGAGGCCCAGACGCCGGTGGTCCCGTACGCGTTCTCGACGGCCTTCTCACAGAGGCCCTGGTACGCGGTGGAGCCCATGTGGTTCTTGAACCACTGGACGGCGCCGGCGGGCGTGCCGTCGCCGGCGCCCTGGATGGCCAGGTCGCCGTCGGACAGGGTGGTGAACGTCCCGGCGGCCGGGTTGATGTCGGCGGCGGTGATGGTGGCGGCCGTTTCGGGGGCGGCCGGAGCGGCTCCTGCGACCGGAGCCACTGCGAGGGCCGCGATGGCCAGCGCGGCGACGGAGGCCGGCTTCGCCACCTTGGCGAGGATGGTGCGCATGATCAGTACCTCCTGTTGAGGAATCACCAACAGGCGGAGCATCACGTGATCAAGTACAAATTTCGTACAACTGGATGTCGATAGTTGATAACTCAACGTAGTGGAATATGCCGAGGGTGGGGTGCGTTGACGCCACTGCCAGCACATCTGGCAAAATCATCCGCTGAAGTCCGGCACCGGTTCACCCCGCACGGGGACCCGGGGCCAACGAGAGAGGACACCATGAAAAGCGGTATTCACCCCGAGTACGTGGTCACGCACGTGAACTGTGACTGTGGCAACGAATTCACCACGCGCAGCACCAAGACCTCCGGCAACCTCCACGTCGAGATCTGCTCGAACTGCCACCCGTTCTACACCGGCAAGCAGAAGCTCATGGACACCGGCGGCCGCGTCGCGCGCTTCGAGGCTCGCTACGGCAAGCGCAAGAAGGCCGAAGACGCCAAGTAGCTTGAACGACGGCGCCTACCCGCATGTCCGGGTAGGCGCCGTTTTTCATGGTTCTATCAGGGTCCGTTGAGAGGTGGAGTGGTGGATTCGAGTTCGCTGAAGGGTCTGCTCGAAGAGCATGCCCAGCTGGAAGAGCAGCTGGCCGACCCGTCCGTGCACGCCGACCAGGCGCGCGCTCGCAAGCTCGGCCGCCGGTACGCGGAGCTGAGCCCTGTCGTCAAGACGGTCCGCGAGCTCGACACCGCCCGTGAAGACCTCGAGACGGCGAAGGAACTGGTGGCGGAAGACTCGGCCTTCGCGGCCGAGGCCGAGGAGATCTCCGCCAAGATCCCCGTGCTCGAAGCCAAGCTCACCGAACTGCTCCTGCCGCGCGACCCGTACGACGGCTCCGACGTGGTCATGGAGATCAAGTCGGGTGAAGGCGGCGAGGAATCGGCGCTGTTCGCCGGCGACCTGCTGCGTATGTACCTACGCTACGCCGAGCGTCACGGCTGGAAGGCCGAGGTGCTCGACTCGGTCGACTCGGACCTCGGCGGTTTCAAGGACGTCACCGTGTCCATCAAGAGCCGTTCCGCCGAGGCCGACGGCGTCTGGGCGCGCCTGAAGTTCGAGGGCGGGGTGCACCGCGTGCAGCGCGTGCCCGCCACCGAATCGCAGGGCCGCATCCACACTTCCGCGTCCGGCGTGCTCATCTACCCCGAACCCGAGGACGTCGAGGTCGAGATCGACCCGAACGACCTGCGGATCGACGTCTACCGCTCGTCCGGCCCCGGCGGCCAGAGCGTGAACACGACCGACTCGGCGGTGCGGATCACCCACCTCCCGACCGGCGTGGTCGTCTCGTGCCAGAACGAGAAGTCGCAGATCCAGAACCGCGCCCGCGCCCTGCAGGTGCTGCAGGCCCGCCTCCAGGCGATCGCCGAGGAGGAAGCCGCCGCGAAGGCGTCGGACGCGCGCCGCTCGCAGGTCCGCACCGTCGACCGCTCCGAGCGGGTCCGCACCTACAACTTCGCCGAGAACCGCATCGCCGACCACCGGGTGAACTACAAGGCGTACAACCTGGACCAGGTCCTCGACGGCGATCTCGACGGCGTGCTGGACGCGCTCATCACCGCGGACCGCGAAGAGCGGCTGGCGGCCCACGCCGGCTGAGGCGACGGGATCAGAGCCACGACCTCGGTGCCGGCCCGTTGTCGAAACGGCCCTCGTCGAGCTGGTCCTGGAGGTATTCCTCCAGATAGCTGTGCCGGTAGCTTCCGTCCAGGATGCCGACGGCCGCTGCTTCGGCTTCACCGATGAGACGGAAAGGTCCTTCTATGGGGCCCGCGCCACCGTACTCGCCGAAGCGATCCCCAGAGGCGGTCACCGCGCTCCAGTAGAGATCGGGTGGATCGGGGAAGAGTTCGAGCAGCGCCGGATGATTGCCGAGGATCGGCCACGTACCGTTCCTGATCAACCGGTGGCCCGTGTGGATCGGGATGTGCCGAGCGCGATGGCCACCGACGTCGCCGACCTGCGGCTGAGGGAAGACGCCTTCCAGCAGCCCGATGGCGAGGCCTGTGCTGTCGTCGCCGATCACCACCGCCAAGTGGTGCCCCCGCGGCTGCGCGGGGATCGCGATGACGTCGCCGGTCTTCGACCGGAAACTCTTCTTGGCTTTCGGCAACGTCAGCGCTTGGATGTTCTCGGCCGTGATATCGGCGAAGACGCGTTCGCCGGCCTGTAGGACCTCGAAGACACAGTTCGCGAGATCCCCGGGCGACATCGTCCGGGTGCCGCCGCCGGTATGCCGATCCACGAGAAGTGCCAGGAACGCGCCCGCCTCGGCGAAAGTGTTGTCGTTGAGGGAATCCATCCTGTCCGAGGGTTCGGCCTTGTACCACCGGCCGTTCTTCCTCTTCGCCTTCATCAGGAGAGGGAAGGGTGAGCCGGGAACGACGTCCTCGTCAGGCTGAATCGAGAGGCTCAGTACTTCGAGGAATTCACCGAGTGTCGGCTCTTCGCCGATCTCCTCGATGAACGCCTCGAACACGAAGTCCAACGCCTCCAGGGCGCTTCTCAGATCTGGTGGGTTCACGATGTCCCTAGCCGGGCTCGGTGTAGAACGGATCGTCCTCCAGCGCGGTATGGACCGCCCGGACGGACATGTTCACCTGCGACAGTCTGCCGGTCACCTCGTCCGCGACTCGCCTGAGCGCTTCTTTGCCGCTTTCCCCTTCCAGAGCCGGGAAAGCCGACAGCAACACCGCTTCGCAAGGACCCGCGTCCGTGCTGATCCGGACCAGCGACGCCGAAAGGTCGGCCGCGGGACGACCGCACAGGTCCACGGCCGACCGCAGGTCACCGGTGGGGACATAGAGATGCACCCGCGAAATCACATCGGTTTCGGCGCGCGGGGTGAAATCGTGCCTGGTGACGTACGCGGGCTCACGTGGATCGGTGCCGCCGACGGACGCCATCAGCGAATAGAGAGTGAATCCGTCCGCTCGGATGTCGTAGCCGTCGTAGCTTCCGTATTGTCCGGTCTCTGGCGTGCCGTGAATTTCGAAGAATTGCGCATTCAGGCTGAAGTGGAAAAGCGCGGGTACCGCGGCTCGATGCAGTGTTTCGGTGGGATCTTCGCCGTCGGCCGGAGGCGTGCGATATCCGACGGAGACCAGATACCCCGTCCAACCGCCTTCGGGGTCCGCCCGGCAGATCTCCAGCTCGGTGGCCTCGAACTCGCCGATGAGACGTTCGCCCAGCGCGGCGGCCGCGGCGAAGTCCTCGGTCTCGATATTCGCGGA
This sequence comes from Amycolatopsis sp. NPDC043885, assembly GCF_056435685.1. Lineage (NCBI taxonomy): Bacteria > Bacillati > Actinomycetota > Actinomycetes > Pseudonocardiales > Pseudonocardiaceae > Amycolatopsis > Amycolatopsis sp. NPDC043885. Next base: position 282,507 of record NZ_JBWKEA010000008.1, on the reverse strand, counting down.
TATCCGCGTGACGACCGTCGTTTCCCGGAGATCCATGACTATCGCGTGAGCCCTTCGGCGACAACAGATGCGCCTCAGTCTACGTGTGTGGAGAAAGGCCGGTCGGATCGGGCCGTCCACGTTCGCCGTTGACCGCCCACCGGGCGCGTGGCTGGCCGAGTGGAGCCGCCACGTGCCCGGTAAGAATTGATCAGCCGCTCGTTTCAGGGGAAGGTTGTTTGTGTTCGCGTTGCGATGTGGCAAATATCAATTCAAGTTCTTGGCCCTCTTGTGAATTCCTGGTGATGCGGATTCCCGACGCGGCCACGAAACCATCGAAGTTCGAGCCGGACAACTTGATCAAGAGGCGGGGAAAGTGAAGTATCTCGGGATAGTCGCCGTGTTTGTCGATGATGGAGAAGCCGAACGGTGGCATGTAATGCCGGCTCGCTTCTATTCGTTCGACGCCATCGAACAAGACTTGGATTACGTCATCAATGCTTTCGCTGTAGCCATGAAAGAACAACTGTGAGTGGCTTGCTGTATATTGCGACAAGCTGAACCCGCGGTCGCTGGACCACGTCAGGTCGGCTGAATGCTTGCTTGAGGGGATGGGCCACCACCTTTGATTGTGTGATAACGGACATTCTACCTGTGATCAGTAGCATGGCGTTACCGGCTGACCTCCGGCGTTGAACGGATTGACCACAATTTTACCCTTGCAGTAGAAGATGACTCTGTTCCAGGCGTGAGATGCCTCCCTGATCTCGTTGAGCTCCCACGCCGTCAGATGGCCATAGTCGGTGAGCGGATTCCGGCCGACGCCGCCATTTGCGAACTTTACGGGGTCGGGAATTCCGTCAAGATTGAAATGAATTCTGGTAATGCCATCGTCGATGGCCTCCATGATGTGCTGGAACCATGGCTTGGATTTCGATCAGTGATTGTATGTCGCAGCGCCTATCTCCCAGCCGAACAGTTCCAGCGAGGAAACTCCATCTATTGTGCGGTCGCGCCCGAGGGCGATGTCCGTGCAGCCAGTGTTGTGGACCAGCACGAAAGTCGACCCAATTGCCGTGTAGTAGGTGTGCAGGTCGGCGACAGTGAAATTGAATACTTGGATTGATTCATCGTACGTTCGAACCGAGGTGATCAGCTCCGAAGCTCCGGATGGGCTTCGGAGGTGTGAGCCCGGCCGAAGATCTTTCGCGGCAAACCCACGAATCGCTGTCTTCGTTCCAGAACGGATGGTCATCGGTGGTTCGAAGAACTTCTCCGGTTTCAGAGGTGTCGAGTCGAAGCTCAACCAGGTGTTTCAAGCCCTGCCCATTCACCAACTGGGTGACCGGTTTGGCCGCTGTCTACCTGCTGTTGGATATGCCGGCCTTCCTCGCCGGTGCGGCTCCGGAGAAACTGCTCACCGTCTACGTCAGCGCCACCGACGTCTGGACGCAGCTCACCATGGGAGCACCGTCGATCTGGCAGTTCTTCCGGGGTGAAAAAGGCCTCGAAGCCATGCGTACGCCCGGTGTTCTCTTCGCCGGTGTCCTCGTCTTGATCGGCTGTCTTCTCGTCCTCATCAGCCGCGCCGAGCTCACCGACACCCGGATCCTGTTGCTGGGTGCCGTGTCGACGATTCTCGTCCCGTTCGTGTTGCCGTCGATGCACGACCGGTACTTCTACCTCGCCGACATCCTCACCGTGCTGCTCGCGTTCCACCTTCCCCGGCGACTTTGGTTCCTGCCGCTCGGGATCCAGTTCACCTCGTTGTTCAGCTACGTTCCCTTTCTCTTCTGGGCCAAGGGAGGTGCTGAGGGCATCGACTTCCGCATCCTCGCCGCGATTCAGTTGGTACTCCTCATCGCGCTCCTGCGCGAGACGACGCGGGAACTGTGGAGTCGACCCAGGTCGCAGCTGAGCACACCGCTACCGGAAAAGCCCTAGCCGGCGAGCGATGGGTGGTTCAGCCCGGCGAACCGGGCTGAACCACCGCGGGTTCGGCTGCCGCCTGCCGGAAGACGATCTTCTTGTACAGGACGTAGTTCCACACCATGCCGACCGCGATGGCGCCCAGTTTCGGGATGAGCACGTTGATCCCGGGGAAGAGCTTGGTGACCCCGAAGATCACCGCGGCGTGCACGACCCACAGGCCGAAGGCCGTCACGGCGAAGAAGAGAACGGCCTGACGGCGGATGTCGCCGTCCTTCGCGCGGAAAGTGAAGTTCCGGTTGAGCGTGAAACTCAGGAGCATGCCCGCCGTGGTCGAGATGAAGTTCGCGACGAACATCGGGACCCCGAGCGTCGCCAGCAGGGCGTAGCCGAGCGCGTCGACGGCGGTGTTGAGCACCCCGACGACACCGAAGCGCACTTGGGTGCCGCTGATCGGCTTCACCGGGCGACTTGCCCGGCGTCGACGGGTGAACCGGAGCGGACCGACGCGACGCCGTAGAGCGGGCGGTTCTGCACCTGCGAGTAGGTCCGGCCGATGTAGCTGCCGAGTACCCCGAGCATGATGATCTGGATACCGCCGAGGAAGAACATCGCGGCGGTGATGAAGGCCCAGCCCGGGACGGCGGTCGTCGGCGCGAAAAGCTTGACTCCGAGCACGTACAGGATGCCGAGGAAGCTGAGCAGCGAGATCAGGTAGCCGAGCCGGGTGATCATCCGCAGCGGCGCGACGGAGAAGCCGAGGATGCCGTCCGCGGCGAAGCGGAGCATCTTGCGCAGGGGATAGCCGGTCACCCCGGCGTGCCGCTTGTCGCGGTCGAACAGGACGGCTGTCTGCTTGAAGCCGATGTAGCTGATCAGCCCGCGCAGGAACCGGTCCTGTTCGCGGTATTTGCGCAGTTCGTCGACGACCTTGCGGTCGATCAGCCGGAAGTCGCCGGTGTTACGGGGGATCTCGACGGACGCCATCTTCCGGAGGAACCAGTAGAAGGCGCCGGCGGTGAGCTTCTTGAACGCCGAGTCCTGGCGCGAACGACGCTGCGCATAGACGACGTCGAAGCCTTCTTCCCATTTGGCGATCAATTCCAGCGCAACCCTCGGCGGGTCCTGCATGTCGCTGTCCATGATGATCGCGGCGTCCGCGTCCACCAGGTCGAGCCCGGCGGTGACCGCCATCTGGTGGCCGAAGTTGCGGGAAAGTTCGATCACGGTGACGCGGGCGTCGCGCCTGCTCAGCGCGGTGAGCAGGTCCATCGACCGATCGCGGCTGCCGTCGTCGACGTAGACGAAGCTGAAGTCGTACTTGTCGACGAGCGGCGCGATCGTCTCGTCCACCGTGCGGTGGAGGAGTTCGATGTTCTCTTCCTCGTTGTAGATGGGAAAGATGAACGCGATCCGGCGTCTGTCGTGGTCCGCGGGCACTGGATACCCCCTGTGCGGTTTTCAAGAGAAGGCGGTGAGTGACTCTCACGGCCTGAGCGGAGTGATTCTAGAAGATCGCTGAAAGGCTTTTCCGGGACCCTGCCGGTTTCTCAGCCTGCCCAGTGACCTGTCGCGAACCGGATGAAGATCGCGGTACAGATCAGCGAATTCAGGTACAGCGTCGCGTAAATCACACCGCGCAGTTTCGGTCGCCATTCGGCCAAATGGACCAACGCCAAGTACATGACCAGACACGGAAGGAGATAACGGTGCACCGAGACGACGTTGCTGTTCAGCGTCAGCATCACGAAGGAGGCGATCCCGAACAGCGCGAGCGGCAGGCCTTTCGACCGCAGCGCGACGAAGAAGTAGATCGACGAGGCCACGAGCAGGACCAGGCCGATCGTCGGCAGTACGTGGCTCATCAGCGTCCACCCGGTCATCGGGCTGCCGCCGGTGAGCGCGCTCGCGGTGATCTTCAGTTCCGTCAACGTCGTGCTGAGGATGTTCGGGTTGAACTTGTGGTACGACCAGGTGCTGGCGCTTTCGAGCGCGGTGAAACTGGCGGTCGCGCTGCCGGTCTCGAGCTTCATGTACAGCATGTGCGCGCCGAGGCCGACATACGCGACCGGGAACCAGAGGATCGGCCAGGACAGCAGGCCGCGCGGCTTCCAGCCGGCGGAACGCCAGAACTCGAGGAAGCACAGCCCGATGAACACCGCGGCCGTGATCCGCGACGCGGTGAGCGGGATCAGGCACAGTCCCATCCACAGCCATTGGCGCCGTAACGCGAACAGATACGCCCAGAAGCCGAGTGCGCAGAACACCGCCTCGCTGTAGAACGAGTGCAGGAAGAAGGCGGCGGGCGCGGTCAGGAACGCGCCGACGACCAGCCAGTGCGAGCGAGTCGCGGTGAGGAAGAACCGGGCGATCTTGAGCAGGGCGACGCCTGCCAGCCAGGTCGCGATCAGGTTGACGATGAACCCGGCCGTGAGCAGGCCGAGAGTGCCGAAACTGAGGGTCTTGACCAGCCACACGCAGATCGGGAACACCGGGTAGAAGGCCCGCACCGGGATGAAGTCGCCGGTGTACGCGTGTTCGGCGATCTCGCCGTAGTTTCCCGCGTCCCAGCGGTAGGTGTGGGACAGCAGGCTCAGCGTCGAGCCGATACCGGTCTTGGGAATACCCTCGCTCGACGGAGTGGAGGGGCCGAACAGCCACGCCACCGCGGTCAGTGCGACGTTCCAGGCGAGGACGACCAAGAGGACCTTGCCGTAGTCCCCGGCCAGCCGGCCGAGCACTCGCTCGCGGCCGGATCTTCGCTCGCTCGCGTCCGCGGGAACCTTGGTGGGGCCCGCCGTGATCATGTCGGTCATGACTGAATTCCTACAGGGGCGGCACGGCATGGCCTGAGCGGGGTGCCGATGCCCCGGTGACCGGAACAGAATCGGCCCGCCGGACTTGTCCGAATACCGCGGATTCAGGAGAGCGCGGTCGCTGTTTCCCTGGTCTCGGACGGTTTTTCGAGGTCCGATTCGTTGTTTCGCCGCGGAAGGAACGAAAGCGCGGCGAAGGCGGCGGCGAGCAAGGTCGGGAAGATCGTCAGCTGCTGGTGCTTGATGTTCTCGATGCCTTCCGCGAGGCCGGAGAGCAGGAACTGTCCCATCGCGAACAGCAGGAACATGAGCACCACGATGCCCACGTCGCGGCGCCCGGTGCGGTTCCGGAACGCGCGGAGCCCCGCCCAGCCGATGAGCAGCCAGATCGGCAGCAAGGCGAACAACCCCAGCGGCGCGATCCAGCCGGTGATCCCGGACAGGACGGGGATCCGGTACTCCTTGGCCATCGGCGGCTGCCCGGCGTGCTCGCCGAAGCTCCCGAGGTTCGGCACGCGGGCCGTCAGCGTCTCCTGCGCGGAGCGGTGCAGCATCTGGACCACGCGGCCCGGGTGTTCGAGGTAGTACTGGGCGACGTTGCGGCGGCTGATCTTGTCGCGGTACTTCGGATACTCAGGGGAGTGCCACGCCGCGTTGTCGCTCCACCAGCCCGTGCCGACGTACTCGGCGAACTCGGGCGGGAGACCCAGCGCGGCGAGATCGCCGGTGGTGTCGTGTTTCCCGTCCACGATCCCGTTGAACACGACGTGATACATGTTGGCCTCGCGGTACTCCGCGTTCGCGGAGTCGCCCGCACCCTGCACCAGTGCGGTGCCCGTGCCGACAACGGCGAGCACGGCCAGCGGCAGGGCCCATCGGGCCAGGCCACGGCTGCCCGCCGGCCGGACGAACAGGAGCGCGAGCGCGAACACCGGGATCAGCAGCAGCGTCTGCGACTTGGCGTTGATCCCGATCATCGCGCCGAGCACGGTGACCGCGGCGCCGGCGTAGCGCCACGGCCCGGTGCGATGCATGAGCAGGAGCCCGCCGGCGAGCAGGAGCATCCCGACGAAGGCGGCACCCTCGCTCAGCACCGAGGCGAAGTAGCCGAAGAAGGCCGAGTCCGCCACGACCAGCAGTAGCGCGACCGTGGCGATGACGCTGTTCCGGGCCGAAAGGCGCAGGCCCGCCACGATCGCGGCGATCCCGCCCGCGACCAGCAGGCAGCCCAGCACGCCCAGCACCAGGAGGTCCAGGATCGCCGACGAGCCGAGCAGCTGTCCGAGTTCGCTGGCGATCTTGTCGATCCAGCTCTGGCTGGAGATGTACTCGCTGTTACAGGCCGGGGCAGGGCCGTAGGAGAAGCGGACGAAGTCTTCCGAAGGCCTGTCGAGCTCGCGGGCGCCGAGCCGGCACAGGATGCGCCAGCCGTCACCGTTGTCCGCCATGCCGATCGGGCGCGGAACAAGGAAACGGACGAGCAGCACGCCTAGCGCGGCGGAAAACACGCCTAAGGGCAGACCGATCTCCCGATACCTCATCCGGGCCACCATAGAATATCCGGCACAGTGATCGACTCGGCACCCTCTGTATACGAGAACTATGCCTGGTCGAGGAACTTCTGGATCACGCCGAGCCATTCGTCGCGGGCCTCGGTGCCGATACCGTGCCCGGCCTCGATCTCGACCAATTCGGCGTCGGGGATCCCGGCCGCGAGTTCGCGGGAGTGGACCGGCGGGACGAGGCCGTCCAGTGTCGTGGCGATGACGAGGGTGGGGACCGAGATCCCGGCCAGTTCGGCGCGGGTGTCGACGTTCGCGACCAGGGCCGCGTGTTCGGGGCTGCCCTCCGGGATGAATCCGGCGAGTCCTTCGATGGTGGCTTCGAGCTCCGAGGGGGTCAGCGCGTTCAGCTGCTTCTCGCCGGTGGCGGCGAAAGTGAGGAACTTCGCGAGCAGCTTCCGGTCGCCGGTCAGCAGCTCGCGCCAGATGTCGACGGCCAGCAGGAGCCGGTTGTCCGGTTTCGTGAACCCGGCGGTCAGGATGAGCCCGGTGACCCGATCGGGGTGCCGGGTCGCGGCGCGGACGGCGACGCCGGTGCCGAGCGAGTAGCCGAGGATCGCGAAGCGTTCGAGGCCGGCCTCGACGGTGATGGAGACCAGCTCGTCCGCGACGGCGTCGAGGTCCAGCGGTTCGGTGCTGCGCGGCGTGGCCCCGGAGCCGGGGTAGTCGGGGCCGACGACGGTGTGCGTGCGGGCGAGGTCGTCGAGGATGCTCCCGAAGTTGCCCTCGACGCTGCCGCCACTGCCGTGGGCGAGCAGCAGGCCGGGACCGGAACCGCGGACGACGCGCGCGAAATGATTCGTCATGCTGGCGACGTTAGGTACTGACATCGATGTGAAGGTCAAACTCGGATGACGGGGGTCACATGCTGATCGGCGAGCTGTCCCGGCGGACCGGCGTGAGCCAGCGGCTGCTGCGCTACTACGAGGAGCAGGGGCTGCTGGTCTCGCGGCGCGACTCCAACTGCTATCGCAGCTTCGACGAAGACGCGGTCACCACCGTGCGGCAGATCCGCGCGCTCCTCGCGGCCGGGCTGAGCACGCAGGTCATCGCGAAGGTGCTGCCGTGCGCGAACGGCGAACTGCCGGAACTCGATCTGTGCCCCACGGTCGTCGGGGAGATCCGGCGCGAACTGGCCGAAATGGACGACCGCATCGACACCCTCCGCCGGCGGCGCGGGACACTGGTCGGATATCTCACTCTCGACGCGTAGGAGAACTGTGGAGGCCCTGGCCAGATTCGGGTTCGAACTGGGTGTGCTCAAGCGGATCCGGCGGGCCGGGTGGTGGCAGGCGGGGGTCCGCGATCCCGAATCGGTCGCCGAGCACACCGCCCGGGTCGCGCAGCTGGCCGGTCTGCTCGCGGCGGAGGGCGGTGCCGACCCGGCGAAGGCGGCGTATCTCGCGCTCTGGCACGACACGCAGGAGACGCGGACCGGCGACCTTCCGCACACGATCAAGGGTTTCGTCGAGAAGCCGGATCCGCGCGCGATCACCGCCGCGCAGACGTCGTCGCTTCCCGGTGCAGCGCGTGACTCGGTGCGCGACGCCGTCGACGAGTACGAGTCCGCTGAGAGTCCGGAAGCACTCTACGCGCGTGACGCGGACAAGCTGGAGATGTTGCTTCAAGCCGTCGAATACCGCGATGTCGGTGTACGGAACGTGGACGAGTGGATCGCTTCGGCGACGAAGAGCCTTCAGACCGACCTGGCGCGGCGTGTGGCCGAAGCGGCACTGACGTTGTCGTCGCTCTCGTGGCGGGTGAGGTGAAAGGAATCGATACCCTGGGCCCGCGTGTATCGACCCCGGCACGCGTGCCTCGTGTGTCAGGCTTGACTCTGTGAAGGAACACCAGTGAACCGGCAGCCGTTGCGCCTCGCCATCATGGAAGCGACCCGCATCCTCACCGAGGCCGGTGTGGCGTCACCGCGTTCGGACGCGGAACTGATCGCCTCCCATGTCCTCGGCGTCGAACGCGGCCGCCTGCCGATGGTGCCGCTGGTGGACCCGCCCGTCATCGACGCGATCGGCCAGCTCGTGAACCAGCGGGCCAAACGGATCCCGCTGCAGTACCTCACCGGCTGGGCCGCGCTCGGCGACATCACGGTCAACGTCGGCGCCGGGGTGTTCGTCCCGCGCCCGGAGACCGAACTGCTCCTGGAATGGGGCCTCAAACTGCTGCACGGGCGCGAGTACCCGGTGGTGGTCGACCTGTGCACGGGGTCGGGCGCGCTGGCGCTGGCCGTGCAGCACGCGCGGCCGGACGCCGTCGTCTACGCGGTCGACATCGACGCGCAGGCGCTCGCGTGGGCCCGGCACAACGCGGACGTCCACGCCGACGCGGGGGACACGCCCATCCGCCTGTACTCCGGCGACGTCGCGGACAGCACGATGTTCGCCGAACTCGACGGGCTCGTCGACCTGGTCCTGTGCAACCCGCCGTACGTCCCCGAAGGCACGCCTGTGCCGACGGAGGTCGCGGAGCACGACCCGCCGCGGGCGGTGTTCGCGGAGGAGAGCGGGCTGGCGGTGATCCGGCACGCGATCGCCGCGGCCGCGCGCCTGCTGCGGCCCACCGGCGGGATGGCGATCGAGCACGACGACACGCACGGCTCCGCCGTCCCGGCGCTCGTGCGGGCACGACGGGTGCTCACCGATGTCCAGGGGCACCTCGATCTCGCCGGACGGCCGCGGTTCGTCACCGCCCTGCGCGTCTCCTGACCCCCTGCATTTAGCCCTCTGAATGCGGTACTTGCACGCGCAAGGACCGCATCCAGAGGACTGAACGCGGGGGATAGTTAGCGAGACTCACGACTTCCGGCGGTGCCCACGGCAAAGGCCACCTCTTAACGTCGAGCACGGCCGCCTCATCGGCGGTCCGACTGGGAGGTGTACCCCGATGCGATCGTCTCTCCGACGAGCCCCACTCAGAACACTCGCCGTCCTCGCCACCGTCGCGCTGCTGCCGGGTCTGGTCGCCCAACCCGCGTCCTCCGCGGTGCCGGTGAAAGGCTGGCCCGCCCCGATCGACGGGTCGACCTGGGAGAACCAGGACCACATGACGTGGGACGACTACCGCAAGCCGCCCGGCACCAACTGGGCCGACCCCGCGCTGAAGCCGACGAAGCGGACGTTCAAGGGCGCCGTGGTGCTCGCGGACTACCCGGACCAGGAGTTCGCCGTCACGCAGCCGACGCATTCGACGGTGTTCGGCAACCCCGGCCCCGCCGCGAGCAACATCCCGCGCGCGGACGTCGCGAAGTTCTACCAGGACTTCCTCAACAAGCCGCAGGCGATCAACCGCGGCCACACCATCAACGAGTACTGGATGGAGGACTCCGGCGGCAGGATGGGGGTCGAACTGACCGCGTTCGGGCCGTACCGCCTGCCCGGCAAGTCCTTCGAATACGGCATGGAGTTCCAGCCCGACGCCTGTCCGCCGGACGCGAACTGCAAGCGTGACCTGCGCGCCGACGCGGGGGCGGCCTGGCGGGCGGACGTGGGTGACGTCGCCAAGCAGTTCGACTTCATCTTCTACCTTTCCGCGGGCCAGGACGAGAGCGCGACCTGGCAGGAATTCGGCGTGATGAAGTTCGGCGAGCCGGGGAACGTGCCCGACGAATTCGGCCCCGGTGTCGCGGGAATGCCGAACGCCGCGTCCACCCGGTACGTTCCGTGGACGTCGTGGAAATCGGCGGCGAGTATCTGGCCGAACGCGGTCACCGGTTCCTCGACCCAGGCCGAAAGCTCGGGTCAGGCGGTCTACGCGCACGAATTGAGCCACATTCTCGGTATCGGCGACAATTACAACAACCCGTTCGGCACCCCGCCGTCCAGGACCTACACCGGTCCGTGGGAGATGATGTCGCGCGGCAGCTTCAACGGCCCGGGCGGACCGCACACGCGCTGGCAGATCCCGGCGACGCAGGGTGGCTCGATGGGCTCGCATCACATGCTGCGCACCAAGATGAAGCTCGACATCATCGACCCCGAGGACGTGCTGAAACTCGACCGGAACCAGCTCGCCGAGACCGGCCCGGTTTCGGCGAGGATCACGGCGCGTTCGGTTCTTCCCGGGCAGGGTGCCTACAGCGGCATCAACATCGCGCTGACCGGCGGGGACCTTTCGCCGAAATGCGACCGGTCCAAGGATCCGTTCTGTGACGGCGGTGGATACAACAATTACACCGTCGAGGTCGTCGACCGGATGGGCAGCGATTCCTTCGCCCCCGATTCCGGGGTCATCATCGCGAAGACCAAGAACCAGGACAACGCGCCGTTCGAATGGATCGTCGACGCGAATCCGGCCGACATCGGCATGACCGACTACAAGAAACCGGACGGCACCGCGGTGCCGATCACGATCGGCGACTACCGCCAGCTCAACGACGCGGCGTTCAAGGCGGGCACCGGTTCCGCGAGCAAGTACGAGTACACCGACGAGGCGAACAGGCTGAAGTTCCTCGTCTCGGACGTCGAGCGCGACCGCAAGGGCGTGCTGTCCTACGTCGTCACGGTGGCTTCGCTCGACGGCGCCGGCTCTCGGGCCAGGGGTGTTTCGCTGTGGCCATCGGCCCCGGCGTTCGCCAAGCAGGGCCTCGCGAGCTGCTCGTTCCCGGTGTTCAACACCGGGGACGCGAAGGGCGCGGCGGCGCCGTTCGACACCGACACCTACCGGCTGAGCGCGTCCACCAACGCGAAGGGCTGGGAGGTACGGCTGCCGAACGAGCTGTCGACCGTCCCGTTCGGCGGGCGGTCTTCGGCGACGGCGCACGCCAAACGGGCCGCGGGCGGTGACCACGTCGCGCATATCAAGCTGACCGCGACGTCGATCGCGGATCCGGCGAAGACGGCGACGTCGTTCTGCACCGCTTTCGCCTTCTGACCCAGCACGGCTCGTGAGTGGTAAGGACGGTTCTAACCGTCCTTACCACTCACGAGGCCGCAGGGCTACGCTCACAGGCCATGAGCGCGGTGTACGACTGCAGCAAGCATGAATCCCGGGCCGACGGGCTCGCCGCGGCGGCGAGCGCCGTGCGGTCCAGCCGTCTCGTCGTCCTCCCGACGGACACGGTCTACGGCATCGGCGCGGACGCCTTCGACAGCGGCGCCGTCCAGTCCCTCCTCCGGGCCAAGAACCGCGGGCCGGACATGCCGGTCGGCGTCCTGGTCGGCTCCTGGTCCACTGTGGACGGGCTCGTGCTCGGCACGCCGCCGCAGGCCCGCGCGCTCATCGAGGCCTTCTGGCCCGGCGACCTCTCCATCGTCCTGCCGCACGCGCCGAGCCTGCAGTGGGATCTCGGCCAGTCACGCGGAACGGTGATGCTGCGGATGCCGCTGCACCCGGTCGCGCTGGAACTGCTGCGTGACGTCGGCCCGATGGCGGTCTCGAGCGCCAACGTCTCCGGACAGCCGCCCGCCTCCACCGCGCAGGAGGCCGTCGATCAGCTCGGCGACAGCGTCGCGGTGTACCTCGACGGCGGCTCCACCGGAGAGCCCGTTCCGTCCACGATGGTCGATCTCACCGGCGACGACCCGGTCATCCTGCGGGAGGGCGCGGTCAGCCGGGCCGCCGTCGCGGAAGTACTGGGAGTGCCCGCGGAGTCACTCGCCTGATTCACCGGGTGTCAGTACCGTGTCCGGGCGTATCCCCCTCACGCGGTAGCGTGTTCGAGTGACTTGGACCTCGGCGGCGTAACGCATCATGCCTCCTACGCAAGGCCTCCCGATCCGGGAGTACATCCTCGTCGCCCTCACCGCGGCGGCCGTGACCTTCCTGCTCACCGGCGTCGTGCGCCGGGTCGCCATCCGGATCGGCGCGATCGCCAACCCGCGGGCCCGCGACGTCCACGTCACCCCGATCCCGCGGATGGGCGGTATCGGGATCTTCCTCGGCGTCGCCGCCGCGATGGGGCTCGCGCACCAGCTGCCCGCGCTGAGCCGCGGTTTCGACTTCTCCTTCGATTCGCTGGGCGTCCTGCTCGCCGCCGGGGTGATCTCCCTGATCGGCGCCCTCGACGACCGGTTCGAGCTGGACGCCTGGACGAAACTGGCCGGCCAGGTCATGTGCGCCGGGATCCTGGTGATCTTCGGTGTGCAGTGGGTGTCGTTCTGGGTGCCGTGGGGCGGCGGTGGCGAGTCCTTCGGCCAGGTGCTGGTGCTGGACAAGAACCAGGGCGCGCTGCTGACCGTCGTGCTGGTGGTGGTCATGGTCAACGCGATGAACTTCGTCGACGGCCTCGACGGGCTCGCCGGCGGCCTCGGCTTCATCGCCGCCGCGGCGACCTGTTCCTTCTCTCTCGGCCTGCTCGACTCCTCGGGTGGCGACGTCGGCGCGTACCCGCCCGCCCTCATCGCCGCCACGCTCGCCGGGGCCTGTCTCGGCTTCCTGCCGTACAACTTCCAGCCCGCGAAGATCTTCATGGGCGACTCGGGTTCGATGATGATCGGCCTCATGCTGGCGGGCGCGACGACGTCCGCGTCGGGCCGCGTGCCGTACCCGCAGTTCAGCGGAAAGGACGCACTCGCGTTGCTTTCGCCGCTTGTCGTGGTCGCCGCGGTGCTGTTCGTGCCGATGCTCGACCTGATCATGGCGGTCATCCGCCGCACCCGTCGCGGCGAGAGCCCGTTCGCCGCGGACAAGATGCACCTGCACCACCGCCTGCTGGAGATCGGCCACTCCCAGCGCCGCGCGGTGCTGCTCATCTACTTGTGGGCGGGCCTGCTCGCGTTCGGCGCGGTTTCGGTCACGCTGTTCGACAGTGCCGCGGTCTTCTGGATCGTCGGCTTCGGCTTCCTGCTGGCGACCCTGGTGTCGATCGTGCCCCGGCTGCGGTCCCGGAACCGGACCGCCTGAACCGCACACACCGGCACGGGCCTACACTGGCGGGCTGAGACGACCAGGGAGTTTTCTGTGAGCGAGACCGAGAAGACCGTCGAGGCGGAGGAGAACCCCCACGCCAAGGTGGTCCTGCAGGCGGCCAACGCGATGACGAAGGCTTCCCTGCGCATCACCCCGCCCGCGGTTCTCGTGTGCGTCGTGGTGTTCACCATCCTCAATGGACTGCCCGGGCTCGTGGGTTCGGTCATCGGTGGCGTGCTCGCCATCGCGTCCGCCCTGGCGACGCTGGGAATGATGCGCTTCTGCGCCGGCTTGGACCCGATGTTCGTGCTGGCGATCACTCTCAGTGGGTACATCGCCAAGGTCCTCCTCCTTTTCGGGGCGCTTTCCCTGCTCCGCGGCGTCTCCGCCGTGCATCCCATGTCGCTGGGAATCACCATGATCGTGGGCATCCTCCTGGCCGCGGGCGTGGAGTTCGCGGCGTTCCGCAAGGTCAAGATCCCGACGATCATCCCTGCTTCCCGCTGAATCCGGGACGAAGGTCCTGACCTGGGACGGGACCTAGGTCCTCGACCGATCAGGGCAAAGTAGTACGCCTGTACGGTGCGTGGGAAGCGGCTGATATGGTCCGCGTGTGGGCGGCGGCCTCGGCTGCCTGCTCCCGATGACGAACCCCGAACAGCAGTGTGGCGACGGAGTTGAATCGTCCCCTCATGCCGCTGTCAGGCGTCTGTCCTCCGGGAGTATTGCAGCGAGAATCCTCGTGCGCGGAACGTGATCCCATGTTCAGCACATCGTGGGGTGGCCGCCTCCGACGGCCCGATACGTGTCGGGTACGTTAAGTCCAGATCGTGACGATTCCCCCGGCGGAGTGAACGCCGGCCGGGAGAACCGGAAGGAGCCCAGTGGGCGCGCTGGTACTAGCCGAGGGTGCGGAGTTCAAGCCGCCAGGCATCGCGGACTTCAACCTGCCGCCGTTGTTCGGCTCCGGCTATTGGCTGAGCTTCACCAAGCCGATGTTGCTGGTGATCATGTCCGTGGTCATCATCGCCACTTTTTTCCTGCTTGCCTCGCGCAAGCTGAAGGTCGTCCCTGGCAAGGGACAGTTCCTGGCCGAGTCGATTTACGGCTTCGGCCGTAACAACATCGCGCGGGACCAGATCGGCTCGAAGGACTTCAAGCCGTTCATTCCGCTGATTCTGGGACTGTTCACCTTCGTACTGGTGAACAACTTCTTCGGGATCATCCCGTTCTTTCAGTTCCCGACCATGTCACGGATCGGCTTCCCGCTCGCACTCGCGTTCCTTGTCGTTTACCCGGTGTACCACTACGTGGGTATCAAGCGCCACGGTCTCGGTGGTTATCTGAAGAAGGAACTCGCGCCGCCGAGCGTGCCGTGGTTCGTCATGCCGCTGTACGCGCTCATCGAGTTCGCGCAGAAGTTCTTCATCGCCCCCGCCACCTTGGCGATCCGGGTCTTCGCGGCGATGTTCGCCGGGCATCTCATCATCATGGTCTTCGCCCTCGGTGGCAGCTTCCTGCTGACCGATGGTGAAGGTTTGGTGAAACTCGCTTCGCCGGTCGGGTTCCTCTTCGCCATCGCGATGACGTTCCTGGAGGCATTCATCCAGATCCTGCAGGCGTACATTTTCGCATTCCTGGCCGCAGGGTACATCGGCGCCGCACTGGCGTCGGAGCACTGAGAGAACACCAAAAGCCCCCGATCCGCGTGAGTCGCGCGGACCGAGTTTGAAGGGAAACGCACGTGAGCAACATCGTTCTTGCGCAGGCTGCCGAGGCCGCCACCAGCATCAACCCGGGCCTCGCCGCCATCGGTTACGGTCTCGGTACCCTCGGGCCCGGCCTCGGCGTCGGTCTGATCTTCGCCGCGGTCATCAACGGCACCGCCCGTCAGCCGGAGGCGCAGGGCAAGCTGCAGAGCATCGCCTTCTCCACCTTCGTGCTGGTCGAGGTGCTCGCGCTGATCGGTATCGTCGTCTACTTCCTCGCCTCCACCAGCTGAGTTGTCGCTAGCTCATCTCGCTTAAGGAGACGTTGTGCTGAAGACCGAATTGGTGTTGGCCGCCACGGCGCCCAACCCGATCCTGCCGCACATTCCCGAGCTGATCCTCGGGTTCGTCGCCTTCCTCCTGCTGCTGTGGGTGCTCAAGAAGTACGTCGTTCCTCGTTTCGAGGCGATGTACGAGGAGCGGAGCAAGCTGATCGAGGGCGGCATCGAAAGGGCTGAGAAGGCGCAGGCCGAAGCCGAGGAAAACCTCGCGCAGTACAAGGCGCAGCTGGCGGAAGCCCGTTCCGAGGCCGCGAAGATCCGCGATGACGCCCGGCTCGAAGCCGAGCAGATCAAGGTGGAGCTGCGGGCCGAGGCCGAGGCCGAGACCCAGCGCATCGTCGCTCAGGGGCAGGCCCAGCTGCAGGCCCAGAAGGCGCAGATCATCGCCGAACTGCGTGCCGAACTCGGCCGTAACTCCGTCGAGCTGGCCAGCCGCATCGTCGGCGAGTCGCTCGCGGACGACGCGCGCCGTCACGGCACCGTGGACCGGTTCCTGGCCGAATTGGAGACCGCGGGCACCAACGGTGCCGGTCTCGGAGCGGGGAAGTAGACCAGAATGACGCTGCATGCTGCGAGCCGTGAAGCGCTCGACCTCGCCGAGAACAGGCTCGGCGAGGTTCTGGCCGCCGCGGGTACGGACCCGGCGACGGTCGGCGACGAGTTGCTTTCGGTCGTCGCCCTGCTGGACCGGGAGATCGGCCTGCGCCGGGCCGTCGCCGACGGTTCGGCCACGCCCGACGCCCGGATCGGCCTCGCTCGCGGGATTCTCGCGGGCAAGGTTTCCGAGCCGGCCCTGCAGGTGCTCGACTCCGTGGCGGGCAGCCGCTGGTCGAGCCCGCGCGAACTGACCGACGGGCTCGAGGCCCTCGGCCGCTCGGCGCTGCTCACCAGTGCGGAGAAGTCCGGGAACCTCGACGCGGTCGAGGACCAGTTGTTCCGGGTCAGCCGTATCGTTGCGGGCGAGCCGGAGCTCGAACGGGCCCTGTCCGACCTGACCGCCCCCGCCGAGGCGAAGCGGACGCTGGTCCGCACCCTGTTCGCCGACAAGGTGGACGTGGTCACCGAGACTCTCGTCGAGCAGGTCGTCCTGCGCGCCAAGGGCCGCGGGGTCGCCAATGCCCTCGAGCGGTTGGTCCGGCTGGCCGCGGAACGCCGTCAACGCTCGGTCGCCCAGGTGACCAGCGCGAGCGCGCTGTCCGACGAGCAGCAGGCTCGGCTGAGCGAGAAGCTCAACGCCCTGTACGGGCGGCAGCTCGCGCTGCACGTCGAGGTCGACCCGTCACTGGGCGGCGGACTCGTCGTCCGCGTCGGCGACGAGGTCATCGACGGCAGCACCGCGGGGCGCATCGACGCCCTGCGTCGCCGGTTGGCCAGCTGAACCCATAACAACGACTTTGCACACTGGCACGAACGAAGCGAGAGCGGGATTGAAATGGCGGAGCTGACGATCTCCTCGGATGAGATCCGTAGCGCGATCGAGAACTACGTCTCGAGTTACGCCCCGGACGTGAGCCGGGAAGAAGTCGGCGTCGTCATCGACGCCGGTGACGGCATCGCCCACGTCGAGGGCCTTCCCTCGGCGATGGCCAACGAACTGCTCGAGTTCCCCGGCGGGGTCCTCGGTGTGGCGCTGAACCTGGACGCGCGCTCCATCGGTGCCGCGATCCTCGGTGACTTCGAGACCGTCGTCGAAGGCCAGGAAGTCAAGCGGACCGGGCAGGTCCTTTCGGTTCCGGTCGGCGAGGGCTACCTCGGCCGCGTCGTGAACCCGCTGGGCGCCCCGATCGACGGCCTCGGCGAGATCGAGACCACCGACCGCCGCCCGCTGGAGGTCAAGGCCGCTTCGGTGGTCGAGCGCCAGCCGGTGTCGGAGCCGCTGCAGACCGGTATCACCGCGATCGACGCGATGACCCCGATCGGCCGTGGCCAGCGCCAGCTGATCATCGGTGACCGAAAAACCGGTAAGACGGCCGTCGCGGTGGACACGATCATCAACCAGAAGGCCAACTGGGAGACCGGCGACCCGAAGAAGCAGGTTCGCTGCATCTACGTCGCGGTCGGCCAGAAGGGCTCCACGATCGCCGCGGTGAAGAAGTCCCTCGAGGACGCCGGCGCGATGGAGTACACCACCATCGTCGCGGCCCCCGCGTCGGACTCCGCCGGCTTCAAGTGGATCGCGCCGTACACCGGTTCGGCCATCGGCCAGCACTGGATGTACGAGGGCAAGCACGTCCTCATCGTGTTCGACGACCTGACCAAGCAGGCCGACGCCTACCGCGCGATCTCGCTGCTGCTGCGTCGCCCGCCGGGCCGTGAAGCCTTCCCCGGCGACGTCTTCTACTTGCACTCCCGTCTCCTCGAGCGTTGCGCGAAGCTCTCGGACGAGCTGGGCGCGGGCTCGCTGACCGGTCTCCCGATCATCGAGACCAAGGCGAACGACGTGTCGGCCTACATCCCGACGAACGTCATTTCGATCACCGACGGTCAGTGCTTCTTCCAGTCGGACCTGTTCAACGCCGGTCAGCGCCCGGCCATCGACGTGGGTATCTCGGTTTCCCGCGTGGGTGGTGCCGCGCAGGTCAAGGCGATGAAGGACGTTTCGGGTTCGCTCCGTATCGACCTGTCGCAGTACCGCGAGCTGGAGGCCTTCGCGGCCTTCGCTTCGGACCTCGACGACGCGTCGAAGGCGCAGCTCGAGCGTGGTGCCCGCCTGTACGAGGTGCTCAAGCAGCCGCAGTACTCGCCGATCCCGGTCGAGGAGCAGGTCGTCACGGTGTACCTCGGCACGAACGGTCACTTCGACTCGGTCCCGACCGAGGACGTGCGCCGCTTCCGCGACGAGTTCATCGATTCCGCGCGTCGCAGGCACGGCGAGCTCCTCAAGGACATCCGCGAATCGGGCAAGTTCTCCGACGAGACCGCCTCCGGGCTGGTCGACGCGGTGAACGAGTTCAAGAAGGAGTTCACCACTTCCGAGGGCAAGAGCCTGGTCGAGGTCTCCGACGCGATGGACGCCGAGAAGGTCGGGCAGGAGACCGTCAAGGTCAACAAGCCCGCACCGAAGAAGTGAGCTGATAGCTCATGGCCGCACAACTCCGAGAACTCCGGTCGCGTATCAAGGCGACCAAGTCCATCGGCAAGATCACCAAGGCGATGGAGCTCATCGCCACCGCGCGCATCACCAAGGCGCGGGCGAAGGTCGCGGCGTCGCGGCCCTACTCGGACGAGATCACGAAGGTGCTCTCCGCGTTGGCCAGCGCCTCGGTGAACCTCGACCACCCGCTCCTGGTCGAGCGCCCCAACCCGAAGCGCGCGGCGGTCCTCGTGATCACCAGCGACAAGGGTCAGTGCGGTGGATACAACTCCAACGTGCTCAAGGCGACCGAGGAACTGCTCACGCTGCTGCGTGAGCAGGGCAAGCAGCCCGAGCTCTACGTCACCGGCAACAAAGGCTTGAGCTACTACCGGTTCCGTGGCCGCGAGGTTTCCGAAAGCTGGACGGGCTTCTCCGACCAGCCCGGTTACGTCAACGCCGCGGAGGTCGGTGAGCTGATCGTCGAGTCCTTCCTCGCCGGGGCGGACGACGAGGAAGGCAACGCCGACGGCATCGACGGTGTCGACGAGATCCACGTCGTCTACACCGAGTTCGTCTCGATGCTCACTCAGCGGCCGGTCGCCAAGCGTGTCGCGCCGCTCGAAGTCGAGTACAGCGACGACGAGGACGAGAACGAGAAGTCCGCCGGTCTGCTGCCGGGCTACGAGTTCGAGCCCAACGCCGAGGAGCTGCTCGCCGCGTTGCTGCCGAAGTACCTCAAGACGCGGATCTTCGCGGCGATGCTCGAGTCGGCGGCGTCCGAACTCGCGGCCCGCCGCACCGCGATGAAGGCGGCGTCGGACAACGCGAACGAACTGGTGAACACGCTGACGCGGGAGGCGAACCAGGCCCGCCAGGCGCAGATCACCCAGGAGATCTCCGAAATCGTCGGTGGGGCGAACGCTCTCACCGCAGCAGGAAGTGATGACTGATGACCAGTACTGAAGCCCGTGCCAAGGGGCGCATCGTCTCGGTGACCGGCCCGGTCGTCGACGTCGAATTCCCGCGCGGTTCCGTTCCCGACCAGTTCAACGCGCTCAAGGTCGAAATCGAGTTCGAGCAGCTCCGCAAGACGGTGACGCTCGAGGTCGCCAGCCACCTCGGTGACAACCTCGTCCGCACCATTTCGCTCCAGCCGCAGGACGGCCTCGTCCGTGGCGCCGAGGTCACCGACACCGGCGGCCCCATCACGGTGCCGGTCGGCGACAAGGTCAAGGGCCACGTCTACAACGCGCTCGGCGAGTGCCTCGACGAGCCCGGCTACGGCGAGGACCTCGAGCGCTGGGGCATCCACCGCAACCCGCCCTCCTTCGACCAGCTCGAAGGCAAGACGGAGATGCTGGAGACCGGCCTCAAGGTCGTCGACCTGCTGACCCCGTACGTGCAGGGTGGCAAGATCGGCCTGTTCGGCGGTGCCGGCGTCGGCAAGACGGTGCTCATCAAGGAGATGATCACCCGTGTCGCCCGGAACTTCGGTGGTACCTCGGTGTTCGCCGGTGTCGGCGAGCGCACCCGTGAGGGCAACGACCTCTTCCTGGAGATGTCCGAGGACGGCGTCATCAACGACACCGCCCTCGTCTTCGGTCAGATGGACGAGCCGCCGGGCACTCGTATGCGGGTCGCGCTGTCCGCGCTGACCATGGCGGAGTACTTCCGCGATGTGCAGAACCAGGACGTGCTGCTCTTCATCGACAACATCTTCCGGTTCACCCAGGCCGGTTCCGAGGTGTCGACCCTGCTGGGCCGCATGCCTTCGGCCGTGGGTTACCAGCCGACGCTGGCCGACGAGATGGGTCAGCTCCAGGAGCGGATCACCTCGACCCGTGGTCGTTCGATCACCTCGATGCAGGCGATCTACGTCCCCGCGGACGACTACACCGACCCGGCCCCGGCGACGACGTTCGCCCACCTGGACGCCACCACGGAGCTTTCCCGTGGCGTGTTCCAGAAGGGCATCTTCCCGGCGGTGGACCCGCTGGCGTCGACGTCGACCATTCTCGACCCGGCCATCGTCGGTGAGGACCACTACCGCGTGGCCTCCGAGGTCATCCGGATCCTGCAGAAGTACAAGGAGCTGCAGGACATCATCGCGATCCTCGGTATGGACGAGCTGTCGGAAGAGGACAAGCTGACCGTTCAGCGCGCGCGCCGCATCGAGCGGTTCCTGTCGCAGAACATGCTGGTCGCCGAGGCGTTCACCGGTCAGCCGGGCTCGACCGTGCCGCTGTCGGAGACCATCGAGTCCTTCGACCGCATCACCAAGGGCGACTTCGACCACTACCCGGAGCAGGCGTTCCTGGGTATCGGTGGCCTCGAAGACCTCGAGAAGAAGTACAAGGAAATCACCAAGAAGTGATGTTCCGATGAGCGGCGGGATCAGTGTCTACTGTGGACGCTGGTCCCGTCGTTCGCTTACCGGGATCATTGACTATTACACTCGGTGCCAGCACCTGAGGTGAAGGGAAGCTACGTGGCTGAGATTTCTGTCGAGCTGGTAGCCGTCGAGCGCCGTCTGTGGTCCGGTACCGCCACGTTCGTGGTGGCGCAGACCACCGAGGGCGAGATCGGCATCATGGCCGGTCACGAGCCGGTTCTTGGCCAGCTCGTCGAGGGTGGCGTCGTGAAGGTGACGACCACGGACGGCGAGACCGTGACCGCCGCGGTGCACGGCGGGTTCCTGTCGGTCACCGCGACCGGTGTGAGCATCCTCGCCGAGAGCGCGGAGCTTTCGGACGAGATCGACGTCGACGCGGCCAAGAAGGCGCTGACCGGCGAAGACGAGCAAGAGCGGGCTAGGGCGACCGCCCAGCTCCGCGCGGCCGGTCAGTCAGTCTGACCGGGCGAAGGACAGGGGCCGGGCCGTGGAAATCGCCGTGGGTGTTCTCGGGGCCCTGACCATCCTGGCCGTCGTCGTGGCCTGGTATTCGTTGCGGTGGGTCCGGATGCGCCGCGGTGGTGGCGTGAGTGTCGCCCTGCGGTGGCGTCCGGACGAGGCGCGGTCCAGCTGGCATCTGGGGCTGGGCCGCTACGAGGGCGACGAGTTCGTCTGGTTCCGAGTGTGGAGCCTGCGGACCGGCCCGGACCGGGTCTTCCAGCGGGCGAGTATGGAGATCGCGGACCGGCGCGATCCCTCCGGCACGGAGGCGTACGCCGTCCCCGAAGGTTCGATCGTCCTGCGGTGTGAGTCCGCCACGCAGGAGGCGATCGAGATCGCGATGGGTCCCGGTGCCCTTACCGGCTTCCTCTCCTGGCTGGAGTCGGCCCCGCCGGGCCGCCGCCTCCCACGCGCCTCCTGAGTTACGCCCCCAAGCACGCATGTCCCGTCTCTGAGCACGCGAGTTCGCCGTTCGAGCACGCCGTATGCTCACGCCGTGACCATCGTCGACATCCCCGGTTCGAAGTCGATCACCGCCCGAGGCCTGTTCCTCGCGGCCGCCGCCCACGGGACGACCGTGCTGGGCAGGCCGCTGCGTTCGGATGACTCCGAGGGCTTCGCCGAAGGCCTTCTCAAGCTCGGCTACCAGGTTTCCCGCACTGACGGGGAGTGGACGATCGAAGGCAGGCCCGAGGGGCCCGCCGTCGACAGCGCCGACGTCTTCTGCCGCGATGGTGCCACCACCGCGCGTTTCCTGCCCGCGCTGGCCGCGGCCGGGCACGGCACCTTCCGCTTCGACGCCTCCGAGCAGATGCGCGCCCGGCCGCTGGGGCCGCTGACCGACGCGTTGCAGGAGCTGGGCGTCGACCTGACCTTCGAAGGCTCGCCGGGGCACCATCCGCTGGTCGTGCGGGCCGACGGGATCAAGGGCGGGGAGCTGACGCTGGACGCGGGGCTGTCCTCCCAGTTCCTGACCGCGTTGCTACTGGTCGGGCCGCTGACGTCCGAGGGACTGCGGATCACCGTGACGGACCTCGTTTCGGTGCCCTACGTCGAGATCACCATCGCGATGATGCGGCGCTTCGGCGTCGAGGTCGTCCGGGACGGCGACACGTTCGTCGTGCCGCCCACGCCGTACCGGGCTTGCCACTACGAGATCGAGCCCGACGCTTCGACGTCCAGCTACTTCTTCGCGGCCGCCGCGCTGACCGGCAACTCGGTGACCGTGCCGGGCCTGGGTGACGGTGCCCTGCAAGGAGATCTGGCCTTCGTCGAAGTCCTGCGGCAGATGGGCGCGGACGTCGAGGTGGGCCCGGACGCCGTGACCGTGACCGGGACGGGCGGGCTGCGCGGCGTCACGGTGAACATGCGCGACATCTCCGACACCGTGCCGACGCTCGCGGCCATCGCGCCGTTCGCGGACGGGCCGGTGCGGATCGAGGACGTCTACAACACGCGGATCAAGGAATGCGACCGGCTCGCGGCATGCGAGGAGAACCTGCGCGCGATGGGTGTCTCGGTCGAGACGGGGCGGGACTGGATCGAGATCCAGCCGGGTGTGCCGACGGGGACGCTGGTGAAGTGCCGTCGGGATCACCGGATCGCGATGTCGTTCAGCGTCACGGGGCTGCGGACGCCGGGGATCACGCTGGACGACCCGGGTTGCGTGAAGAAGACGTTCCCGGGTTTCCACGACGCTCTCGCTTCACTGCGGGCTTCCTGGGGCACTTAGTCCTCTGAATGCGCCCGCGGAAACATGGGATCATCACGAAGCGGCATTTCTACCGGCCTTCCGGTATGCCGCGCGGCTATTCTCGGCATATGACTCAGAGCGAGGACACGAACCGCTGGAGCCACCTTCCCGAGGCCGTGTCCCTGGAGGACACGATCACGATGAAGGCGATCGACCCGGGCAAGGACGGCACGCCCGAAGTCGACCTCGAGCGCTATTGGGCAGCACAGGAACAGGGCTGAACTCCTACCCATCACGCGATCCGGCACCTGGTCGCGGTGATCGCTCACGCGACGACCGCGACCAGGTGCCGGATCGCGTCGTCAGGAGGCGCCGCCGGGCCGCCACAGGATGTCGCCGTCCGGATTCGCCAGCCGGGACAGGATGAACAGCAGATCCGAGAGCCGGTTCAGGTACTTGATCGCCAGCTGATTGGTCGTGGCCTGCTCGGCCTCGAAAAGCGCCCAGCCGGAACGCTCCGCCCGCCGCGCGACCGTGCGGGCCTGGTGCAGGAACGCCGCACCCGGGGTGCCACCCGGCAGGATGAACGACGTCAGCTTCGGCACCCGCTCGTTGAACTCGTCGCACCAGCCTTCCAGCCGCTCGATGTACCGCTCGGTGATCCGCAGCGGCTCGTACGGCGGGTTCTCCACGATCGGCGCGCACAGATCCGCGCCGACGTCGAAGAGATCGTTCTGCACCGCACGCAGCACCTGCGTGATCTCCTCGGGGAGACCACCCATCGCGAGCGCGAGCCCGATGACGGAGTTGGCTTCGTCGACGTCGGCGTACGCACCCAGCCGTGGCGAGGTCTTCGGCACGCGGGAGCCGTCGCCGAGCGCCGTGGTGCCGTTGTCGCCGACCTTCGTGTACACGCGGTTGATGCGTACGACCATGAAGCCGACTCTACCGGCCCGGCGTAAGGCAAATCCGGGCGAGAGGGCATGATTGGCGCCCATGAGCGAGCACTTCGACGTGCACGGCGGAGCACGGCTGGTCGGCGAGGTCGACGTGGTCGGGGCCAAGAACAGCGTCCTGAAACTGATGGCCGCGGCCCTGCTGGCCGAGGGTACGACGACCATCACGAACTGCCCCCAGATCCTGGACGTCCCCCTGATGGGCGACGTCCTGCGCAGTGTCGGCTGCGACGTCGTCATCGACGGCGACACCGCCAAGATCACCACTCCGGCCGAGCTGTCGCACCGGGCCGATTCGGCCGCGATGGGCAAGCTGCGCGCGTCGGTGTGCGTGCTGGGTCCGCTGGTCGGACGGCTCAAGCAGGCCGTCGTCGCGCTGCCGGGCGGTGACGCCATCGGTTCCCGTCCGCTGGACATGCACCAGAACGGACTGCGCAAGCTGGGCGCCACCAGCACCATCGAGCACGGCTGTGTCGTGGCGAAGGCCGACGGGCTGCGCGGCGCGCAGATCTGGCTGGACTTCCCGAGTGTCGGCGCCACCGAGAACATCCTGATGGCCGCCGTGCTCGCCGAGGGCACCACGGTCATCGACAACGCCGCGCGTGAGCCCGAGATCGTCGACATCTGCACGATGCTGACCGAGATGGGCGCGAAGGTCGAAGGCGCGGGCACCTCGACCCTCACCGTCGAGGGCGTCGAGAAGCTGCACCCCACCGAGCACCGCGTGATCGGCGACCGGATCGTCGGCGCGACCTGGGCGTTCGCCGCCGCGATGACCAGGGGCGACCTGACCGTCCGCGGCGTCAACCCGCACTACCTCGACCTGGTCCTCGACAAGCTCCGCCTGGCGGGCGCCGAGGTCGAGACGTTCGGCGACAAGGGTTTCCGCATCGTCCAGAACGAGCGCCCGAAGGCGGTCGACTGGGTGACGCTGCCGTACCCCGGTTTCGCGACCGACCTGCAGCCGTTCGCGGTGGCGCTGTCCGCGGTCTCCGAAGGCACGTCGATGATCACGGAGAACATCTACGAGGCCCGGTTCCGGTTCATCGAAGAGATGATGCGGCTTTCCGGCGACGCGCGTACCGATGGCCACCACGCCGTCGTGCGCGGCGTGGAGAAGCTCTCGAGTGCTCCGGTGTGGGCCGCGGACATCCGCGCCGGTGCCGGGCTGGTGCTGGCCGGTCTCTGCGCGGACGGCGTCACCGAGGTCTGGGACGTCTTCCACATCGACCGCGGTTACCCGCACTTCGTGGAGAACCTGAACCGGCTCGGTGCCAGGATCGAGCGCGTGGCCGGGGAGCCTGACCGGGCTTGATCAGGGCAGGGCGACGAACGGCGCGAGGAAGTCACGCGACGTCGGCGAGTCCAGCCGGTAGGTGACGTTGGTGGCGAAGCAGGGTCCGTCGCCGGTGATGGTCGTCGACACCAGGACGCGCTTGCCGCCGATGGTGGCGAAGTTCGGCCCACCGGAGTCGCCGTAGCAGGCGCCGCCGTTGCCCTGAGGCGCTGTCATCGCCAGCCGCACCCACGTGTTGTTCAGCGCGTTGAAGGTGACCGGCGCCTTCATCCGGACTCCGCCGCCCGGATGGGTGTGCCCGCCCGGCGCGTTCACGGCCTCCTGCGTGCCGTAGCCGGCGACCACGAACGGCGTCGAGTTCAGCGCCTGTGGCCCGAGCGCGTCGAGCTGGCCGGCGCTCGGCAGCGTGGCCGGAGTGAAGGTCCAGCGCGCGGAGACCTGCTTCGCGGGCACCTGGACGACGGCGATGTCGTGCGAGTCGGCCGAGTTGCCGGGGTATCCGGGCTCGTTGTGCGCGACCCCTTCCACCGCGACGGCCTTGGCGATCGCCGCCGGGTCGCCGGGGTACTTCTTCGCCGCCGCGTCGAGACCCGCTTGCACGTCCTGGTCGAGCGAGACGAAGAACCGCACGTTGGCCGGCCAATCGGTGGTGCAATGCGCGGCGGTGAGGAAGGTGTCGGCGTCGACCATCGTGCCCGAGCACACCCAGTCGACCCGGTCGGGTGTGGCGGGGTCGCCGTCGTTGTCCCAGGTCGCGACGAGGGCACCGACCTCGGTGCGCTCCGGTGCGGGCGTGGCGTTGTAGGAGTTGATCGCGGGCGCGGCGGTGGCGCCGCCCAGCAGCAGGGCGGCGGCCATCGCCGCGACGGTGGCGGCGGGGGTGAACCTCACGAAGGGCCTCCTCGTCTCGTGCTTCTGGAGACGGGATTCAATGTGGTGGGCGCCCGAAAGTCATCCGCCGAAAGTAGTCACGCGTCCCTGCGCCGCCGGGTCCCCGCGTACAGCGCGGCACCCGCGGCCAGCGAACCTAGCCCGGTCAGCAGCACGGGTTCGAGTTCGAAACCGGTCTTAGCCAGCGAAGGCGGGCTCGCGACCGCGCTGACGGGCCGAGGCGTGACGGCCTCGCCCTGGACCGCTACCGGCACGGCCGCGGGACGGACGCCCCCGCTGTGCGGTCCCCCGCGCGGGGGAGTCTCGGCCGGAGGGTTCGAGGCAGGCGGTGTCCGGTCCGGCACGCAGGCGGTGTGCGCGGGATTGCCGCGCCCGACGCCGTGGTTGCGGTCGCATTCGTAACCCGCGTTGGCATCCGAGCCGCCGGGCAGCTGTCCGGGCGGGTTCTTGTTGTCGGCCTTGCCGACGCAGCCCGCGCACGGCTTTCCGGCCGCTTCACCACCGCCGTTGCCGTTGGCCGACGGTGAGCCGTCCCGTGTCGAGTCGTAGGGCCCGCGCTTGTTGGCGCCGTGCCCGGAGAAGTCCGCTTTGGACGGAGGCTGCGGTTTGGTGGTGTCCTGGGCGCGTCCCGGCGGGGCGACGCCGTTGCCGCGCTCACCGGCGTCGGCGGGGGCCGCGCCGAGAAGAACGAGGGAGAAGGCGGCTCCGGCGAGAACGCCGTAGGTCTTCTTGTTCATCGAAGCCTCCTAAGGTCGCGCCATTGCGACATCCGGAGTATCGCGTAAACGACCGAAGGGGTTACTCGAGGACGAGAGCGGCGCCGAAACCGACCAGCGCGGTCCCGGTGACGCCGTCGAGCGCGCGCCGGACCTTGCGGCGTTCCAGCCAGGCCCGGACGCGGTGCACGAAGAACAGCAGCAGAAGCTGGGCGATGGTGCCCGCCGCCGCGATCGTGTAGGCCAGCAGCAGGGCGTCCCCGGTGCCGGTGACGCCCGGGGTCAGGAACTGCGGCAGCACCGACAGGTACAGGACGAGGACCTTCGGATTGGTGAAGTTGGAGAGGAAACCCTCCCGCCAGCGGCGGAATCCGCTCCGGGCGGCGGCGGTCTCGGCGAGCAGGCCGTAGTCGCCGCGGAAGGCGCCGATCAGTGCCCGGACGCCGAGGTAGCAGAGGTAGGCCGCGCCCGCCCATTTCACGGCTTCGAACACCGGCCGCGAGTTCATGATGACCGCGCCGAGGCCGAGCGCCGCCGCGGTCGCCTGCGCGAGGTTCGCGACGCCGATGCCGAAACAGGCCCAGCCGCCACCGCGGACACCGCCGGACAGCGCGTTCTTCAGCACCACCATGTTGTCCGGGCCCGGGACGAGCGCCAGCGCCAGCATCATCAGCGCGAAACCGCCGTAGACACCCCAGGTCATGACTCGAGCACCAAAGCCGCGCCGAAACCGACCAGCGCGGTCCCGGTGACGCCGTCGAGCGCGCGCCGGACCTTGCGGCGTTCCAGCCAGGCCCGCACGCGATGCACGAAGAACAACAGCGTCAGCAGCCAGACCGCGCCCAGCACCGCGACGGTGTACGCGAGCAGCAGCGCGTGCCACGCCGAGGTCGTCACGGGGTCGAGGAACTGCGGCAGCACCGAGAGGTACAGCACGAGCACCTTCGGGTTGGTGATGTTGGAAAGGAAGCCCTCACGGACGCGGCGGAATCCGCTCGATCGTTGCTGCTTCACCGCCGTGACACCGGAGTAGTCGCCCCGCCACGCGCCGCGCAACGCCTGGAAACCGAGGAAGACCAGGTATGCGGCGCCGACCCATTTGAGCGTCACGAACACCGGCTGCGACTGCGCGATCACGACGCCGAGGCCGAGCGCGGCGGCGGTGCCCTGGACGGCGTTGGCCACGAAGATCCCGGCCGTGGCGAGGAAGCCGCCGCGGGTGCCGCCGGAGAGCGAGTTCTTGAGCATCACCATCGTGTCCGGCCCCGGCGCGAGGACGATCAGGACGACGATGACCAGATAGCTGCTGTACGCACTCCACGTCACGGTCACCCACGCTAGACGCCGGGCACGGGCGAGTCTCGCGGATTTCGGTCACAGTCACGATTCCGCGGCCGCGGTAGCCGCTGGGCCGGGTGGGTCGTGGGGGGGGGGTTGGGGGGGGAAACCAAACCCCCCCCCCCCCCCCCCCCCCCCCCCCAACCCCAACAGGCCCTTCTTCTCCAAAATCTC
>NZ_JBWKEA010000008.1:0-254266 GCF_056435685.1 Amycolatopsis sp. NPDC043885 | reverse complement strand
GTTAAGATTCAGGTTGCGTTGGCGCGGGTGGGGGGGGGGTGGGGGGGGGGGGGGGGGGGGGTGGGGGGAAAACCCAAACCCCCCCCCCACGACCCACCCGCGCCGACGACTCGGATAGGTCCGTTCGGCCCGGAATTTCACCGACGAACGGACACTGCCGCCCGTCCCCCGGACGGGTAGTGTGCCGTGGCATGCATGAGGGGCAGATCGACCTCCTTCCGGGCGAACGGGTCATCTGGGCCGGGCAGCCGGTGCGCAGGCCCCTCTTCAATCCCGGTGACCGGTTCAACGTCCCCGTCGGACTGCTCTGGCTCGGTGGCGTCACGGCGTTCTTCGCCGCCAACCACGACACGGCGTTCCACATGGCCGCGTGGGTCGTGCTCACCGCCGCGGGCGTCTTCCATCTCGCCGGCAGGCCCCTGATCCGCTACCTCAGGCTTGCTTCGACGACGTACGCCGTCACGGACGGCAGGGTCATCGCGACCAGTTCGCTCGTCCGCCGCAAGGAGGAGTCCGCGGCGCTGGCCGGACTGGCGGATCCCGTCGTCACGCCCGGGCCGGGCAAGACCGGGACGATCACCTTCGGCAGGCTCGGCGTGCTGGCGTGGGCGTCGGCGAACTTCGGCGCGGGTACCGGGAAGGACCGCGAGCCGCCGGTCATCCTCGTGGGTGTCAGCGACGTGGCGAAAGTGCGCGAGAAGCTCGCGAAAGCCGTCGACGAGGCACGACAGCGCCAGGGATCGATGGCCGGAGAATGACCCGACTGTGTGCTATACAACCGTGCGGCTGATGTTACCGGCCGGTACACTCGGGCGGTCGTCCAGCGCCGGAGGTGCACCGTGCCCTATCCCACGGACCGTGAACGGGACCGCCCCTGGGTGATGCGGACCTACGCGGGCCACTCGTCCGCGGCCGCGTCCAACGAGCTGTACCGCCGTAACCTCGCGAAGGGGCAGACCGGCCTCTCGGTCGCCTTCGATCTGCCGACGCAGACCGGCTACGACCCGGATCACCAGCTGTCCAAGGGCGAGGTCGGCAAGGTCGGCGTCCCGGTTTCGCATATCGGCGACATGCGGCGCCTCTTCGACGGCATCCCGCTCGCCGAGGCCAACACCTCGATGACGATCAACGCGCCCGCCATGTGGCTGCTGGCGCTCTACGTCTCCGTCGCGCGCGAGCAGGCCGAAGCCGAGGGCCGTGACGTGGACGAGGTGCTGGCCAAGCTCACCGGCACCACGCAGAACGACATCATCAAGGAATACCTCTCCCGAGGTACCTACATCTTCCCGCCGGGCCCGAGTCTCCGCCTGATCACCGACATGATCGCGTGGACCGTGCACCACGTGCCGAAGTGGAACCCGATCAACATCTGCAGCTATCACCTGCAGGAGGCCGGCGCGACGCCGACGCAAGAGGTCGCGTACGCGTTGTGCACCGCCATCGCCGTCCTCGACGCGGTCCGCGACTCCGGGCAGGTCGAGCAGGCCGACATGGCCAAGGTGGTCGCGCGGATCTCGTTCTTCGTCAACGCCGGTGTGCGGTTCGTCGAAGAGATGTCGAAGATGCGCGCGTTCACCGCGCTCTGGGACGAGATCACCCGGGATCGTTACGGCGTCACGGATCCCAAGGCGCGACGGCTGCGCTACGGCGTGCAGGTCAACTCGCTGGGCCTGACCGAGGCGCAGCCCGAGAACAACGTCCAGCGCATCGTGCTGGAGATGCTCGCGGTCTCGCTTTCCCGCGGCGCCAGGGCGCGCGCGATCCAGCTGCCCGCGTGGAACGAGGCGCTCGGCCTGCCCCGGCCGTGGGATCAGCAGTGGGCGCTGCGGATGCAGCAGGTGCTCGCGTTCGAGACCGACCTGCTCGAGTACGAGGACATCTTCGACGGCTCGCACGTCATCCAGGCCAAGGTCGACGAGATCATGGCCGGCGCGCGCGAGGAGATCGCGCGCGTGCAGGATCTCGGCGGCGCCGTCGCGGCCGTCGAGAGCGGCTACATGAAGTCCCAGCTCGTCGCCTCGCTCGCGGAGTACCGGCGCGGTATGGAGAACGGCGAACGGATCCTGGTCGGGGTCAACAAGTTCGAGACCACCGAGCCTTCGCCGCTGCAGGCCGAAGGGGCCAAGGCGATCGAAACGATCGACCCCGCCGTCGAGAAGCAGGCCGTCACCGCGATCGAGGAATGGCGGACGCAGCGCGACAACGCGGCCGCCGAGTCGGCGCTGGAGAAGCTGAAGGCCATCGCGAAGACGTCGGAGAACCTGTTCGAGGCCACGATCGACTGTGCCCGCGCCGGGGTGACCACCGGCGAATGGTCGGGCGCGCTGCGCGAGGTGTTCGGCGAATACCGCGCTCCCACCGGGGTTTCCGCGTCGGCGGCCGCGGGTGAGGGCAACGAGGAGATCCGCCGGGTCCGTGAACGGGTCAAGGCGACGAACACCGAGATCGGCGAGCGGCTGCGGATCCTGGTCGGCAAACCCGGCCTAGACGGGCACTCGAACGGCGCCGAGCAGGTGGCCGTGCGGGCGCGCGACGTCGGTTTCGAGGTGGTGTACCAGGGCATCCGGCTCACCCCGGAGCAGATCGTCGCGGCCGCCGTCCAGGAGGGCGTGCACGTCGTCGGGCTTTCGGTGCTCTCTGGTTCGCATCTCGAGGTCGTGCCGCAGGTCGTGGACGGTTTGCGGGCCGCGGGCGCGGGCGACATCCCGGTCATCGTCGGCGGCATCATCCCGCCGGACGACGAGAAGCTCCTGCTGGAGCGGGGGATCGCGAAAGTGTTCACGCCGAAGGACTACGAACTCACCGACATCATGGACGGAATTGTCAGATTGGTGCGGGAGCGCCACGGTCTGAGCACATAAGGTCACCGTAAATCTCGGTACCGTAACGGCAGGTGGTTCGTCACCCGCTCACACTGCCCGCGCCAAGGTACCCACCTACGTTTCGATTAAAACCGATTAATCGAAAAGAGGTGCCGCGATGGTGCACGGCGAGTGGTCGAGGCGGGAGTTCTTCCGGCGGTCAGCGGTTCTGGGCGCGGTGACGATCGGTGGTCCGGTGCTGCTGTCCGCGTGCACGTCCACGTCTTCCGGGGACGCGTTGCAGGCGGCCAAGGACGCGAAGAAGATCAGGATCGGTATCGCGAACGAAGCGCCGTACGGTTTCACGGACCAGGGCGGCAGGGTCACCGGTGAGGCACCCGAGGTCGCCCGCGCCGTCTTCAAGGCCATGGGCATCGACAACGTGGACGCCGAAGCGGTCTCCTTCGACCAGCTGATCCCCGCGCTCAACGCCAGGAAGTACGACGTCGTCGCGGCGGGCATGAACATCAAGAAGGAACGCTGCGACGCGGCGGCCTTCTCGATCCCCGACTACTCGGCGCTGACCGCTTTGCTGGTACCCAAGGGGAACCCACAGCAGGTGCTGAAGTTCGAGGACATCGCGGCCAAGAAGGTCAAGGTCGCCGTGCTCTCGGCGGCCGTGGAGAAGGGGTACGCCACCGACTCCGGCGTCGCCGAGGACCAGATCGTCACCCTCGATTCGCAGGACAACATGCTCCGCGCGGTCACCGACGGCCGGGTCTACTGCGCCGCGCTCACCGACATCTCCCTCAAGGACGTCCTGGCGAAGAGCCCCGGCGCGGCCGCCGAAGTCACGCCAGGCTTCGACCCGATCAAGGACGGCAAACCGGTCGTGTCCGCCGGCGCCTTCGTCTTCCGCAAGGACGACGACCCGTTGCGTGAGGCGTTCAACGTCGAACTCAAGAAGCTGCAGGACAGCGGCGAATGGACCAGGATCGTGACACCGTTCGGGTTCTCGGCGGACAACCTGCCGAAGCCCGGTGTCACCACCGAGACACTCTGCGCGGTGTGACGGGGCGAACCACATGTCCTCGTCGGTATCGCATATCATCACGTCCGTCCTCAGTGGACTGACCGCGACCGTCACCGCGGCGCTCGGCGGGATCGCGCTCACCGTGGTGCTCTCGCTGGCCGCCGGGCTGGCGCTGAGATCCCCGTCCCGGCCGGTGCGGGGGATTTCCCGGGTCTACGTCGAGATCTTCCGCGGCACCTCGGAAGTCGTCCAGCTGTTCTGGCTCTACTTCGTGCTTCCGGTGCTGGTCGGACTCCAGCTGGTGCCGATGTTCGCCGGGATCCTGGTGCTGGGGCTCAACCACGGGGCCTACGGCGCGGAGATCGTCCGCGGCGCGGTGAATTCGGTCCCGCGCGCGCAGTTCGAGGGCGCCGTCGCGCTCAACCTGAGCCCGGCCCAGCGGATGCGGCGGGTGATCCTGCCGCAGGCGTTCGCGGAAATGCTGCCACCGTTCAACAATCTCTTCATCCAGTTGCTGAAGAGCACCGCACTGCTGTCGTTCATCGGGGTCCCGGAGATGGCCCGCCAAGGCGAACTGCTGCGGCCGGTGTTCAGTGCCGAGATCGGCTGGATCTACGGCACCGAACTCGTGCTCTACCTCCTGCTCGCGTTGCTGATCACGAGCGGGATGCGGCTGCTGGAACGGCTCGCCGCGCGGCGTCTCGGCCGGGCCCCGGCCAAGATGACGGCCACCGCGGGAGGTGTGTGATGGATTGGAGCTGGGAATCCGCCGCGAAATCGGTTCCCCTTCTGCTGGAAGGGCTTCTCGTCACCGTCGAGATCACCCTGCTGGCCTCGGTGGTCGCGTACGCGCTCGGCCTGGTGTTCGCGCTGATCCGCCGGACGGGGATTCCCGTGTTGTCCCAGGCGGTTCTGCTGTTCATCGAGTTCGTCCGCAGCACGCCCTTGCTGATCCAGGTGTTCGTGCTCTACTACGTGATCCAGCCGGTGGGCGGGATGACGTTGTCCCCGTTCACCACCGGTGTCATCGCGCTCGGCGTGCATTACGCGACGTATGCGGCCGAGGTCTACCGTGCCGGGATCGAGGCTGTCCCGAAAGGACAGTGGGAGGCCGCGACCGCGCTGAACCTCCCGAGGTCGCGGGTGTGGACCGCGGTCGTCCTGCCGCAGGCGGTGCCACGGGTGCTGCCCGCGCTCGGCAACTACACGATCTCGATGTTCAAGGAAACGCCGTTGCTGCTGGCGATCGGCGTCGTCGACGTCCTGGCGAGGGCGAAGGAGGTCGGCGCCGACACGTTCCGCGTCGTCGAGCCGTACACCCTGGCCGGGGTGCTGTTCCTGCTGGTGAGCCTGCCGGCTTCGATTCTGGTGAGAAGGTTGGAGCGACGTGCCGCCCACAGTTGATTCCCCGATGATCCGGTTCTCGCAGGTGGTCAAGTCCTACGGAGACCACGTCGTGCTGCGCGACCTCGATTTCACCGTCGCGCCAGGGGAGTTCGTCTCGCTGATCGGGCCGAGCGGGTCCGGGAAGACGACGATCCTGCGGCTGCTGATGACACTGGAGAAGGTCGACGGCGGCACCATCGAGGTCTGCGGCGACTATCTGAGCCATATGAAGCGCGGCGAGAAACTGGTACCCGCGGACGAGAAGTACCTGCGGGAGGCGCGCAAGCGGATCGGCATGGTGTTCCAGCAGTTCAACCTGTTCCCCAACATGAACGTGCTGCGCAACATCACCGAGGCGCCGATCCATTCGCTCGGCGTCGCCAGGGACGAGGCCGAGGCGCGGGCCGCCGAACTGCTGGAAATGGTGGGGCTCACGGACAAGAAGGACGCGCACCCCACCCGGCTTTCCGGTGGCCAGCAGCAGCGCGTCGCGATCGCCCGCGCGCTCGCGATGCGGCCGGACGTGCTGCTGCTGGACGAGGTGACGTCGGCGCTCGACCCGGAACTGGTCGCCGACGTCCTGCGCGTGCTGCGCGAGATCGCGACGTCCACCGACATCACGATCCTCTGTGTCACGCACGAAATGCAGTTCGCGCGGGACGTCTCGGACCGGGTGATGATGTTCGATCAGGGGCAGGTGCTGGAGGACGCCACGCCGGACAAGCTGTTCAACGACCCGGAGCACGACCGGACGCGGCGGTTCCTCAAGGCGGTCATCGACCGGGCGTGAGGCTCACGACCGCGTCGGTACAACTGGTCGTGAGTGGCGATTCGGGTTAGAACACGAATCGCCACTCACGACCAACTTGACCCAGTCCGGCCCGGCAGTCTCAAAGCCTCCCGAGGATCTCCTTCGTCGAGGTGACCGTGGCGAACCCGCCCCCGTGCAGGTTCGTCGCGGTCGCCTTGGAGAGCTCGTCCGCGGTCAGGACGCTGCCGTCCGGCCCGGCGAGGTCGAAGGTGAAGGTGGCGTCGAGCGCGAAAGTCACGTCGTAGCCGAGGTTCCCGCCGACGCGCGCGGTGGTCTCGCAGCAGAAGTTCGTCTGGATACCGGCGAGCACGAACGACGTGATGCCGCGCGTCTTCAGCCAGCCGTCGAGATCGACGTCGCCGTGGAAGGCCGAGTTGACCTTCTTGCCGAACACCAGGTCCGCGCGCACGCCGTCGAGTTCGGGCTTGAAGTGGTTGCCCTCCTGTCCCGGCTGGAGCGACGAGCCGGGTTTCACGGAGTCGTGGTGCACCAGCACGATCGGCAGCCCGCGCTCCTGGTAGGCGTCGACGAGCGCCTTGATGTTGGCTTCCGCGCCGGGGTTGTTGCGCGGGCCCCAGACGGGCTTGTCGAAGCCGCGCTGGACGTCGATCACGAGCAGGGCCTTGTTTTCAGTGGTCATGGCGTCGAGTTTCACGCGTTCCGCCGTCGTCGGGGAGTGGCAGAAGAAGCGCGATGCGGTACTTTCCTGCCATGCGAACCGTGGGTGTGCTCCTCCTGCCGGGCAGCCGGTCTTTCGATCTGGGTGTGATCGGCGAGGTCTGGGGCGTGGACCGGACCGACAGCGGTATCGGTCCCTTCGAGGTCCGGCTCTGCGCGTCCGGCCGCGGCTCGATCGCCGTCCATCCGTTCGGCCGGATCGAGGCCACCCATGGGCTGAGCGGGCTGGCGGGCTGTGATCTCGTCCTCGTGCCCGGCCGGGTTGACCCGCACGCCGGGGTGCCCGCGGCCGCCGTCGCCGCGCTGCGCAAGGCGCACCGGGCGGGGATCACCGTGGCGTCGCTGTGCTCCGGGGCCTTCACGCTGGCCGCGGCCGGGTTGCTCGACGGCCGCTCCGTCACCACGCACTGGCGGCTGCTGGACGATCTCGAAGCCGCCGCTCGCGACGCCGTCGTCCAGCGGGACGTCCTGTTCACCGACGAGGGCGACGTCCTGACCTCCGCCGGGGTGGTCGGCGGGCTGGATCTCTGCCTGCATCTGGTGCGCCGCGAGCACGGCGCCGAGGTCGCCGCCGCCCTCGCCCGGCGGCTGGTGATGCCGCCCGCGAGGGAAGGTGGCCAGCGGCAGTACGTCGACAACCCGTTGCCACCCAAGCCGTCGAGGCCGAGCGTGTCGTCCACAATGGACTGGGCGCTGGAGCGGATCGCCGACGACATCGGCGTCGACGACCTCGTCGGTCACGCCGGGCTGAGCGAGCGGACCTTCCATCGCGAGTTCGCGGCGGCCACCGGCGTGACACCGGGGCGGTGGCTGCGCGCGCAGCGGGTGCGGCTCGCGCGGCGGCTGCTGGAGACCACCGAGCTCCCGGTCGAGCGGGTCGCGCGGCGTTCCGGCCTCGGCACCGCCGCCAACCTGCGGCGAAGGCTCCGTGCCGACGTCGGTGTCGGGCCCGATTCGTATCGCCGGACGTTCCGGTCGGTTACCGTCGAAGCATGGCCGAGTACGAGCACATCCTCGTGAAGCGGGACGGCGACACCGTCACGATCACCATGAACCGCGCCGCGCGGCGGAACTCGCTGTCGGCGGACCACCTCGCCGAGCTCGTCGCGGCGTTCCGCGAGGCCGGGGACACCGACGCCACCGGGATCGTCCTGGCGGGCGCCGGGCCGGTGTTCTCGGCGGGACACGACTTCGGCGACGTCGCCGCGCGCGACCTGATGGGCGTGCGCGAGCTGCTGCGGCTGTGCACGGATCTGATGGGCACGATGCGGTCCGTCCCACAGGTCGTCGTCGCGCGGGTGCACGGGCTCGCGACCGCCGCGGGCTGCCAGCTGGTTGCCTCGTGCGACCTCGCCGTCGCCGCGGAGTCCGCCGGGTTCGCCCTTTCCGGTGGCAAGGGCGGCTGGTTCTGTCACACGCCCGCGGTGCCGGTGGCGCGCGCGATCGGGCGGAAACGCCTGATGGAGCTGGCGCTCACGGGCGACGTCGTCGATGCCGCGACCGCACTGGACTGGGGCCTGGTGAACCGCGTCGTGCCGGACGACTCGCTGGACGAGGCCGTCGCTTCGCTGCTCGGACGTGCGACGCGGGGGAGCCGGGCCAGCAAGGCGATGGGCAAGCAGACCCTCTACGCGCAGCTGGACCGGCCCGAGGCCGACGCCTACGCGCTGGCGCTGGAGGTGATGGCTTCGGCTTCGCAGCTGCCCGGTGCACGTGAGGGGATGGCGGCCTTCCTGGAGAAGCGTTCCCCGGTGTGGCCCGACTGAGCCACGCTGGGCGTGCCATGAAGGACGCTTTCATAGCAAAATTTGCTATGAAAGGCCCCTTCATGGCACGCGCGGGTGGGGGTCAGAGTCGCTCGCGCATGAGCAGAAGTGTGTAGGCGGCCAGCGTCTGTGAGTCGGTGATGTCGCCCGAAGCGATCATCTTCTCGAACTCCCCGCGCTCGAACCACGCCGTCCGCATGTCCTGCTCCTCGACCTCGCGCTGGGCTTCACCCTGCGTGAGATCGGTGGCGAGGAACACGTGCCCGCGCTGGCTCGAAAACCCGGGCGCGACGTCGGTCTTGCCGAGGTCGGCCATCGAGCCCGCGATCAGCCCGGTCTCCTCCCGCAGTTCGCGGGCGGCGAGTTCGAGCGGCGGGACGTCGGCCAGCTCGGGCGCGGTGCCCATCGGGAACTCCCAGCGCCGCATCCCGACCGGGTAGCGGAACTGTTCGACCAGGTGAAACCGGGCACCGTCGAACGGGATCACCACGGCACAGGTGGGTTTGTCGACGACGGCGTAGATCCCCTCGGAACCGTCGAGCCGCCGGATGGCGTCCTCGCGCAGGGTCATCCAGTTGTTCCGGTACACCTCGCGGGAGCTGACACGCTGAACGGGGTCCATGCGCACAGTATCGCCGTGCTTGTCCTACCCTCGCGGGGTGCGCCTTGTGATCGCTCGCTGCCAGGTCGACTACGCCGGCCGTCTGACCGCCCATCTGCCGATGGCCACCCGGCTGCTGCTCGTGAAGGCCGACGGCTCGGTGTCCGTGCATTCGGACGACCGCGCCTACAAGCCGCTGAACTGGATGAGCCCGCCGTGCTGGCTGATCGAGGACGGCAAGCTGTGGATCGTCGAGAACAAGCAGGGGGAGAAGCTCGTCATCACGATCGACGAGATCTTCCACGACCACCCCCAGGAACTCGGCGCGGAACCGGGACTGCAGAAGGACGGTGTCGAGGCGCACCTTCAGGAACTGCTCGCCGAGCACATCAAGACCCTCGGTGAGGGCTACACCCTGGTGCGGCGGGAGTTCCCGACCGCGATCGGGCCGGTCGACATCATGGCCCGCGACGCCGACGGGGCCAGTGTCGCCGTCGAGATCAAGCGGCGTGGCGAGATCGACGGCGTCGAGCAGCTGACGCGGTACCTGGAACTGCTCAACCGCGACCCGCTGCTGGCGCCGGTGCAGGGCGTCTTCGCGGCGCAGATCATCAAGCCGCAGGCGCGGGTGCTGGCCGAGGACCGGGGGATCCGGTGCCTCACGCTGGACTACGACGCGTTGCGCGGCATCGAATCGGACGAGTTCCGCCTCTTCTGAGTTTCGCGAGTAGTCCTCTGGATGCGGTAGTTGAACGCGCAACCACCGCATCCAGAGGACTACTCGCGTCGGCTCCTCGCGGCGAACAGCCGATATCGAATCGAGTCCTTCGATTTGTATCTGTATTCTTTCTCGCGCCACAGAATGCCCAAAAGGGCGGCGAGAAATTAACGAACTCGCGTTCTCCTGCAAAAGAACCAGCTATTTCTGTGCCATTCGGGTGAACGCCGGATTGCCCGGTCTCGCGCTGTGTCACACTCGATTTCCGCGAGGGTTATCGCCGACATACGGCGGTCGCGGGTGCAGGGGTGATGTGCCATGGCTGATTCTCGGAAGAACGTCGATCTCGTGCTGGAAGGCGGCGGCGTCAAAGGTATCGGGCTGCTGGGCGCGGTGCTGGAGTTGCACGAAGCCGGTTATTCGTTTCCCCGGATCGCCGGGACGAGCGCGGGCGCGATCGTCGCGACACTGGTCGCCGCGTATCAGAAGGCGGGCAAGGATCTCGGTGGTCTGGAAGCGGTGATGAACGACTTGGACTGCCGCCGTTTTCAGGATCAGTCCCTGCTCGACAAGGTCACCGGCCCGATCGGCGACGGCGTCGATCTGCTCCTGCACGACGGGATGCACTCCGGTGAGTATCTCACCGAATGGCTCACGCCGTTGCTGGAAGAGGTCGGAGTGCGCACCTTCGCCGATCTCGCCATCGAGGATCCCGAGGGTACTTTGCTTCCGTACCAACGGTATTCCCTCGTCGTCCACGTCAGTGACCTGACCCGTCGCGTGCTCGTCCGGTTGCCTTGGGACTATTCCCAGTACGGCCGCGATCCCGGTGCGGAGAAAATCGTCGACGCCGTCCGCGCGTCGATGTCGATCCCGCTCTATTTCCGGCCGGTGCAGTTCGACGTCCACCCCGAGGGGACCGTCACGTGGGTCGACGGCGGCCTGCTGTCGAACTTCCCGATCACCGTCTTCGACCGGACCGACGCGAAGAAGCCGAGGTGGCCGACCTGGGGCGTGAAGCTGTCCGGGGAACCCGCGGGCGGCAACGACAAACCGGTGAAGAGCGCGTTGCGGATCGCCATCGGTTCGCTCGAAACCCTGCTGTCGGACTGGAATCGTTACCGGTTGCACGAGGAAGGTGTGAACCGGCGGACGGTGTACGTCGACACGACCGGGGTTTCCGCCGTCGACTTCGGGCTCGGCGAAGAGGAGAAGAAGCGCCTCTTCGAAAGCGGGCGGGAGGCCGCGCGGCGGTTTCTGGAAAAGATTGTGCCGCAGTGAACTCGCCGGCGGTATTCCGGTGGGATGAGGGATAGGAGGATCCCATGCGTTATCGCCCGATCGGCAGCGACCCGGCGGACGGCCGCCTCGGCCGGTTCGTCCCGGACGACTGGCGCCACGTCGAGCGCTATCCGCTGACCGCGCTGGCCACCGAGGACCGGCCCACCCGGTCGCCGGTCGTCATCGGTGTCAACTGGTACAAGGAATTCGACGTACCGGAGAAGGACGAGAAGTCCGGCGAGTTCTTCGTCGCGAAAGGCGGAGCGAAATCGCTCACGAGGATCCGCGGCGGGCACTGCGTCTGCCTCGAACCCGGTGAATCGACCGACGGTGACACCCAGTACGCCTTCTACGACCAGGGCAAGGAAGGCGCCTGCGTCGGCTTTGGCTGGTCGCGCTGCATGACGATGTTCAACGGCGACCTGTACGCCGCGCGGTGGCTGTGGGACCAGTCGAAGCTCCGTGACGAATGGGGCGAGACCAACCCCGGCGACAACAACGGCACGTCCGTCCGCGCGGCGGCCGAGGTCCTGCTCGAACTGGGCCACGTCCCGTGGTCCGAGACCTACACGGACGACGACCACGTCAAGCGGGCCGCCTACACGCCCGACGTCAAGAACGGCATCCAGGCCTATCGCTGGGCGAAGACGGTCGACGAGGTGCACGAGGTCCTGGGCAACCCGCGTGCCGACGAACTCGGCGCCGTGCCGTTCCTCAACTCGTGGGGCTCGGGCTACCCGCACCGCACGTACCTGCCGGACGACGTCCTCGCCCGGTTGATCGAGGAGGACGGCGAAGTAAGCCTGCCCACGGACCGGTAAACCCCCACCGGTCACGGGAAAGGGCCGTTCCCGGCGGAAGCCCGGAGCGGCCCTTTTCGTGCTGCGTCCTAACGGTCGAAGGTGATCCCGGTCCGCACTCGCACCTCGGTTCCGGGACAGCCCGAGCCGGCGGGACGTTCCGCCGTGAACGTGTACCCCTGGTCGCTCGCCACGGGGAACTCGACGCGCACCAGGCTGTCGCGGGAGACGGCCTCGGCGGCCACCGCGCCGCCGACCGAGACGTGCCACCGCACCTCCGCCTCACAATCGGGCAGTTCGACGGACAGCATGCCGGTACCTCGTTTCGACGGCCGGTGGACTCCCGCGAACCGGGTCTCGACCTTCCCACCGGGAGCCAGTTCGTAGATGTGCATCGGTGCGCATAACGTCGCTTCGCCCGCGTTCGGGCACTCCTGCACCGTCCGGGGTGCGTCGCCACCCGCGACCGTGGTCCGCACGTGATCCGGCAAGGATGCCAGCACGAGCGCGATCACGCCGGCGGCGGCGAGAAACCCCGCTGCCGAGGTTGTCGTGGCCAGTACGGCGCGCACCCGCTGCCTGATGGTCTCGACCCGCTCCCGTGCGGCGGCTTCCACTCGCTCCAGCACCTCGGGTTTGTCCGTGGCCGCGGAGATGAGCAGCGCGAGATCGCGGGTCGTCCCCTTGGTGGCCCGGTATGCCAGCCAGGCCGCGATGACCGCCAGCAAGGCGCTGACGATGCCCGCGATCCAGGACGCGCGCTCGACAAGGGTCCAGTCCATCGAGGCAGCCAACCGG
The DNA here is from genome assembly GCF_056435685.1 of Amycolatopsis sp. NPDC043885. Classification (NCBI taxonomy): domain Bacteria; kingdom Bacillati; phylum Actinomycetota; class Actinomycetes; order Pseudonocardiales; family Pseudonocardiaceae; genus Amycolatopsis; species Amycolatopsis sp. NPDC043885. The sequence goes on along the minus strand of NZ_JBWKEA010000008.1, from coordinate 241,593 downwards.
ACTCGCCGCGGCGCCGGGACGGCAGTTCTGCCGATAAGCGGACAGGAATTGTCAGGAACTGTCCCGAAACAGACACGTCAGGGCGGTCGCCGCCCACCCGTACTGCCGCTCCTGAATCCATGCAGTATGGTCCGCGATTGACGCGATACCGGCGTTTCTCGTGGACATTTTCACTATGGAGGTGGGTCGGTTGCACGTGCTGGCCGATGCGAACCTGCGGCTCGACGCAAGTCCGATCGACTACGTCCTGCTCGCCTTCTATTTCGCACTGGTGCTCGGCATCGGGTACATGGCGCGAAGGTCGGTCTCGAGCAGCCTCGACTTCTTCCTCTCCGGCCGCTCGCTGCCCGCCTGGGTCACCGGTCTCGCCTTCATCTCGGCGAACCTCGGCGCGGTCGAGATCATGGGCATGTCGGCCAACGGCGTGCTCTACGGCCTGCCGACGGTCCACTACTTCTGGATCGGCGCGATCCCGGCGATGCTGTTCCTCGGCATCGTGATGATGCCGTTCTACTACGGTTCGAAGGTCCGCAGTGTCCCGGAGTTCATGCTCCGCCGGTTCGGCAAACCCGCCCACCTGGTCAACGGCATCAGCTTCGCGAGCGCGCAGATCCTCATCGCGGGCGCGAACCTGTTCCTGCTCGCCAGCGTGGTGAACCTCCTGCTCGGCTGGCCGCTGTGGGTGTCGATCATCGTCGCGGCCGCGGTCGTGCTCTCCTACACCGCGCTCGGCGGCCTCTCCGCCGCGATCTACAACGAGGTGCTGCAGTTCTTCGTGATCGTCGCGGCGCTGCTGCCGCTGACCATCGTCGGCCTGGTGAAGGTCGGCGGGTGGCAGGGCCTTGTCGACAAGGTCACCGCGAGCCCCGGCGGCGAAGCGCAGCTGCACTCGTGGCCGGGTGACAACCTCACCGGCTTCGGCAACAGCTTCCTGTCGGTCCTCGGTCTCGTCTTCGGTCTCGGTTTCGTGCTGTCCTTCGGTTACTGGACCACGAACTTCGTCGAGGTCCAGCGCGCGATGGCGTCGAAGAGCATGTCGGCCGCGCGGCGGACGCCGATCATCGGCGCCTTCCCGAAGATGCTGATCCCGTTCATCGTGATCATCCCCGGCATGATCGCCGCGGTCACCGTTTCCGAGTACGTCCAGGACAAGCAGGTCCTGCTCGACGGCGGCGACGCGCCGAGCGGCGTGACCGCGAACAACGCCATCCTGCTGTTGATGCGCGACCTGCTGCCCAACGGCATGCTCGGGGTCGCGCTCGCCGGTCTGCTCGCCTCGTTCATGGCCGGGATGGCCGCGAACCTGAGCTCGTTCAACACCGTGTTCACCTACGACATCTGGCAGTCGTACGTGAAGAAGAACGAGTCGGACGGCTACTACCTCCGGCTCGGCCGCCTGGTCACCGCCATCGGCACCGTGCTCGCGATCGGCACCGCGTTCATCGCGTCGAACTCCGGGAACATCCTGACCTATCTGCAGGATCTGTTCTCCTTCTTCAACGCGCCGCTGTTCGCCACCTTCATCCTCGGCATGTTCTGGAAGCGGATGACGCCGACGGCGGGCTGGGTGGGCCTGGTGTCCGGTACCGCCTCCGCGATCACCGTGTGGCTGCTGTCGCAGGCCGGAGTCCTCGGGCTCACCGGGCAGGGCATCAGCTTCGTGGCCGCCGGTACCGCGTTCGTCGTCGACATCGCGGTCAGCGTCGGGGTCTCGCTCGCCACCGCGCCGAAGCCGGAGGCCCAGCTGGTCGGCCTCGTCTACTCCCTCACCCCGAAGGAGTCGCTGAAGCACGACGAGACCGGCGACGACGCGGGCTGGTACCGCAAGCCGGGACTGCTCGCGGGCATCGTGCTGATCCTGACCATCGTGCTCAACATCATCTTCTAGGAGGCCGGAGATGGCTGCGTCGCAAGCTCCCAAGAAGGCCGGCGTCTTCGACATCCGGCTGATCATCGCGCTGCTCATCGGCGGCTACGGGCTGGTGCTCACGATCATGGGGCTTTGGTTCACCACCGACGAGGAGCTGACCAAGGCCGCCGACGTCAACATCAACCTGTGGGCGGGCATCGGCATGCTGGTGTTCGCGGCGCTGTTCGTGCTGTGGGCGAAGCTGCGGCCCATCGTGGTGCCGCCCAGCACCGAGGACGGGGAATAGCCGGGTTGTCCGGACACCGGCGAGGGGCTCCGGCTACCGTGCACTTCGTGCTGTTCAACGCTCGACGTCGCCGGATCGCGTCCGTGCTGGCCATGGTGGCCGCGCTCGGCGCGGTGTCGGCCTGCGGTCAGAACCTCGGCAAGTCCAACTTCGCCCGCACCACCGTCGCCGCCGAACCCGGCTCCGGTAACGGCTCGGTGCCCGACGGGGACATCAACGATCCGGCGGTCACCCCCGCGGTGCTGCGCACGATCGACCCGTGCGGGCTGGTGAGCAAGGAAGTCATGGGCGGCCTCGGCACGCCGGAGGACCCGACGGCGAACCTCAGCTCGTTCGGCACCTGCCGGGCGAAGGCCGTGGACGCCGGCGGCAAGGCACTCACGGTCAGGGTCGAGATCGGCGCGTCGATCTACTCCTCGATCAACGGCGTCACCGTTTCGGCGGTCGACGGGCTGCCGCAGATCGAGCGCAAGGACAAGGACGGAAAGACCTGCGACGTCGGCATCATGACCCTGCGCAAGCCCGAGCGCGGGATCAACTTCTCGGTCACCTACGACGGCGGCGACCCGTGCGCGACAGGCCGTGCGGTGGCCGCGAAGGCCGTGAAGAGCCTGCACGCGTCACCGGCGAAGTACCCGGCCGTCGCGGGCACGCTCACCGGTGTCGATCCGTGCACCGCCGCCGACACCGCCGTCCTCAACGAGGTGGTGCCGCACGGCGCCGCCACGCTGAACTCCTTCCACTTCTGTGACTGGACACCGGGCTCCAATCCGCGGATCTCGATCGGCTTCCGCCGCGCCCTGCCGCCGGCGGAACGCGACGGGAACAAGAAGATCGACATCGACGGCGTCGCCGTGTACCAGAAGGTCGGCAGCGGCAGCGACGCCGAGTGCAAGCTCGAGTGGCAGCACAAACCGTGGGCGGACGACGAGGTCGAAATCGTCAGCGTCAACTACAAGAACTACGACGAGAAGAAGGACGAAGCGGCGTCGTGCGGCAAGGCGGCCAAGGTCGCCAAATCGGTGATCTCCAAGCTGCCGAAGCCCTGACGCTGGCGGCATCCGGCCGGGCGAGGTAGGAAGGGGACACCCCACCCGCCGACGGCCGGAGGCCACCCGTGAAGAAGATCATCAACGACCCGAAGACGGTGGTCGCGGAATCCCTGCGCGGCCTCGCCGCGGCGCACGCGGACGTCCTGCGCGTGGAGGACGACCCGGCGCTCGTGGTGCGGGTGGACGCGCCCGTGGCGGGCAAGGTCGCGGTGATCTCCGGCGGCGGCTCCGGGCACGAACCGCTGCACGGTGGCTTCGTCGGGCAGGGCATGCTCGCGGCCGCCGTCCCGGGCGCGGTGTTCACCTCGCCGACGCCGGACGCCGTGGAGGCCGCGGTCAAGGCCACCACCGGGGACGCGGGCGCGTTGCTGATCGTGAAGAACTACACCGGCGATGTGCTCAACTTCGAGACCGCCGCGGAACTCGCCGCCGCCGAAGGGCTGGACGTGCGCAGCGTGGTGATCGACGACGACGTCGCGGTCAAGGACTCCACCTACACCGCCGGCCGTCGCGGGGTCGGCGGCACGGTACTGCTGGAGAAGATCACCGGTGCCGCCGCCGAACGAGGCGACTCGCTCGACGCGGTGGAGGCCTTGGCGCGCAAGGTGATCGGCCAGGTCCGGTCGATCGGGGTCGCGCTCACCGCGCCGACCGTGCCGCACGCGGGCGAGCCGAGTTTCGACCTCGCCGACGACGAAATCGAGTTCGGCATCGGCATCCACGGCGAACCCGGTATCGAACGGACCGCCGTGATGACGGCCGACGAACTCGTCGCGCGCATGGTCGAAGCGGTGGTCACGGATCTGCCCTTCGCCGAGGGCGACAAGGTCCTGCTGTTCACGAACTCGATGGGCGGGACCCCGCTGGTCGAGCTGTACCTGGCCCACGGGATCGCCGAGCGGCTGCTGGCCGAGCGTGGGATCGTGGTCGAACGGCGGCTGGTGGGGCCGTACATCACCAGCCTCGAGATGCAGGGGATGAGCCTGACGTTGCTGAAACTGGACGACGAGCTGACCGAGTTGTGGGACGCGCCGGTGAACACCCCGGCCCTGAGGTGGGGAGTCTGATGGCCTGCACCGCCGAGACGCTCGCCGCCGCCTTGCGGGCGGCGGCCGTGGTGATCGCCGAGCATCGGGTCGAGCTGATCGAACTCGACCGCGCGATCGGCGACGCCGACCACGGCGAGAACATGGACCGGGGGTTCACCGCCATCGTGTCCGCTTTGGACACCGCCGTCCCCGAAACCCCCGCCGCGGTCGCGAAGCTCGCCGCCACGACGCTGATCTCGAAGGTCGGCGGCGCGGCTGGACCGTTGTACGGCACGGCTTTCCTGCGCGCGTCGGTCAAGCTGGGCGACGCGGCCGAAGTGGACGGTCCGCTGCTCGTCGAGGTCCTGCGCGCGGCACTCGAAGGGGTGCAGGCGCGAGGCAAGGCCGTCGGGGGAGACGCGACCATGGTCGACGCCCTGATCCCCGCCGTCTCCGCCGCCGAGGAAGCCTCCGGATCCGGCATCGCGGAGATCCTGTCCGCGGCGGCGGACGCCGCGGACAAGGGCGCCGAGTCCACTGTGGAGCTCGTGCCGCGCAAGGGCAGGGCCTCGTACCTCGGCGAGCGGGCGGTCGGGCATATGGATCCCGGTGCCCGTTCGACGGCGCTACTGCTGCGCGCGTTCGCGGAGGCCGCCAAGTGAGCGTCGGAATCGTGCTCGTCTCCCACAGCGCCAAACTCGCCGAAGGGCTCGCGGAACTCGCCGCGCAGATGGCGCCGGACGTCACCATCGCGGCGGCGGGCGGCCTGGCCGACGGCGGGATCGGCACGGATTACGACGAGGTCGTCGCCGCGACACAGCGCGCCGAGTCGGGATCGGGCGTCGTCCTGCTGTACGACCTGGGCAGCGCGCAGATGACCGCGGAACTGGCCGTCGAATCGCTCGCCGATCCGTCGGCCGCGGTCGTCGTGGACGCGCCGCTGGTCGAAGGCGCGATCGCCGCCGCCGTCGCGGCGCAGGGCGGGGCGGACCGCAAGGCCGTCGCCGAAGCGGCCGCGGCGGCGGGCGCGCCACCGGACCTGACGTTCGACGAAGGTACGCAGGACGGCGAGAGCAGTGTCGAACTCACGCTGCGGAACGACGTCGGACTGCACGCGCGGCCCGCCGCGGTCCTGGTCCGCAGTATCGCGGGGCTGGACGCGCAGGTCACCGTGCGGCTCGGCGACGAGACCGCGGACGCCAACAGCGTGCTCGCGCTGATGGCGCTCGGCGCTCGTCAGGGTGACCGGATCGAGGTCCGGGCGAAGGGGGCGCAGGCCGAGGAAGCGCTCGCCAAGGTCAAAGATCTCGTGGACCAGAACTTCGGCGAGTGAGCTGACGTCTCATGCCGTGAAGGCCTCCTTGCCTACTCTGAGGGTAGGGAAGGAGGCCTTCACGGCATGTGGGGCCGCAAAATGTCCGCCTCGGCCTTCGTCCGCGAGTGACACTTACTCGATTCGGAGGGTGACAGCCGCTGCTTTCCGCGCCCTGGCATGGCACGATCGGAGAAACTACCAGCGAGTAACCTCCGGAGGCCGGTTGTGGCGCGGGAAATCTCGAGTGTGGGAGTCATCGGTCTCGGCACCATGGGTGCCGGGATCGCCGAGGTGCTCGCGCGGAGCGACGTGTCCGTCGTCGCGGTGGAGATCGACGACGACGGCGTTCAGCGTGGCCGGGGCCATCTGGAGCATTCGACCGAACGGGCGGTGACCGGCGGCAAACTCGACGCCGACGGCCGGAGCGCGCTGCTGGACCGGATCCGATACACCACGTCGCTGACCGAACTGTCCGATGTGGACCTGGTGATCGAGGCGATCCCGGAGAACCTCGAAGCGAAATCCGACGTGTTCGCCCAGCTGGACAAGATCACCGGCCCGGACACGATCTTCGTCTCGAACACCTCCTCCTTGTCGATCACCGAGATCGGCGTGCACACCGCGCGGCCGGGCAAGGTCGTCGGGATGCACTTCTTCAACCCGGCGCCGATCCTCAAGCTGGTCGAGATCGTCCGCACCGTCGTCACCGAACCCGAGGTGGTCACCGACGTCGTCGCGTTCGCCGAACGCCTCGGCAAGACCCCGGTGGTGATCGGCGACCGCGCCGGGTTCATCGCCAACGCCCTGCTCTTCGGGTACCTCAACCACGCCGTGCGGATGTACGAGCAGCGCTACGCCACGCGCGAGGATCTCGACGCGGCGATGCGGTTCGGCTGCGGGTATCCCATGGGGCCCTTGGCTTTGCTCGACCTCATCGGGCTGGACACCGCGTACGAGATCCTCGACACGATGTACCACCAGTCGCGCAACCGGCTGCACGCGCCGGCGCCGCTGCTGAAGCAGATGATCACCGCCGGACTGCTCGGCCGGAAGACCGGCCGGGGTTTCTACACCTACGACGAGCCCGATTCGCCGACGGTGACCGACGCGGTCACGAAGTCCACAGTGGACAGCGTGGCGCCTCGTGAGGTGCGCAAGGTCGGCGTCGTAGGGACCGGGACCATGGCGACGGGCATCGTCGAGGTGTTCGCGAAACGCGGTTACGAGGTCATCCTGCGGGCGCGGAGCGCGGAGAAGGCCGCGGCGTCGGTCGCGCGGGTGAAGAAGTCGCTGGACAAGGCCGTCGTCAAGGGCAAGTTGTCCGAGGAGGACGCCGCCGCCGCGCTGGGCCGGATCTCGCCGGCGGTGGAGCTCGAGGAACTGGCCGACGTCGACCTCGTGGTCGAGGCGGTGGCCGAAGACCTGGCCGTCAAGCAGGCGGTCTTCGCCGCGCTCGACGATGTCGTGAAACCGGGCGCGGTCCTGGCGACGACCACGTCGTCCCTGCCGGTCATCGAATGCGCGGCCGCCACCTCGCGGCCTTCGGACGTGGTCGGCGTGCACTTCTTCAATCCGGCGCCGGTGATGAAACTCGTCGAGGTCGTCTCGACCATCGCCACCGCGCCCGACGTGATCGCGACGGTCGACGCCGTCTGCGCGGCCGTGGGCAAGCACCCCGTGCACTGCGGCGACCGGGCCGGGTTCATCGTCAACGCGCTGCTGTTCCCGTACCTGAACGACGCGGTGAAGATGCTCGAGGCGCACTACGCGGAAGCCGACGACATCGACACCGCGATGAAGGTGGGTTGCGGCCTGCCGATGGGCCCGTTCGAACTGCTCGACGTCGTCGGGCTGGACGTCTCCCTGGCGATCCAGCGGACTCTGTTCAACGAGTTCCGCGAAGAGGGCTTCGCGCCCGCGCCGCTGCTGGAACACCTCGTGACCGCCGGACGGCTCGGCCGGAAGACCGGAAAGGGGTTCAAGGACTACTCGGCCCGGTAACTTGGTGGCATGCCGGTTTCCTCGGGGGTCAGGAAGCGGATCAAGGAGCTCCTCGATCCGGACGACGAGATCCACTACGTGTTCCCGGCCGACATCCTCGGCAGTACCAATCCCAGCGTGTTCTTCGCGGTGACCCGCAAGACGATCACGGTCCTCACCACCGGGTACCTGAGCCGGAAGACCCCGAAACGGGTGGTCGCGACGACACTGCGGAATCACCGGATCGGACCGGTCGACACGTCGACCGTCCCGTGGTTCAAGTTCAACGGCGTCGACTACGAGATCGACGACGAGTACATCTCCGTCGTGCACGCCGCCGATGCCGAGATCATGCAGGCAAAACCTGAAGATCCGCTCCCGGACCTCTAAGCTCCCGGGAGTGCGTCAGCTCACCTACGACGGGGTGCCCATCCCCGGTCTGAACGACCTGGTCCGGACGGCCATCCGGCTGCATCCCGCGCCGGGAGTCCCCGGTCCGGACGAAAGCCACTTCGGCGGCCCGCTGCTCTGGCCGTCGGACGAGCCGTGGCCGGAGTGCCCGGTGACCTGGCCGCCCGACCCGGACGCGTCCGACGACGCGTGGACGGGCGGGCATCCGCTCGACGAGCCGGTCCCGGCGATGGTCGTCGCGGCGCAGTTCTTCCGCGACGACTTCCCGGAGCTGCCCTTCCCGGAGGGCACCGACGTCCTGCAGATCCTGTTCTGCCCGATGGACCACGACAGCCCGCACCAGCAGGGGCCCGCGGTCCGGCTGGTCTGGCGTGACGCGGGCGAGGTGCGGGACATCGCGGACCCGCCTCCGGCCCCCGAGAACGCCGAAGCCGCCTACGTGCCGGATCCCTGCGTTTTCGAACCGTGCTCGATCGACGAGCTGCCCCGGCTCTGCGACTTCCCGGCGGAGACCCGCGCCGCGCTCGGCATTCCCGAGGGCGCGGGCGACGACCCGGAGGGCTGGCCGGAGCTGGACCAGTACTCGAAGATCGGCGGCTGGACCGCCTGGGACGCGACCGATCGGCACGAGCTGGGCTGCCGGGAGTGCGGCGCCGACCTGCGCCAGACGATCGCGCTGGCCTCGGAGGAGCACGAGGTCGGCTGCGGATGCGAGGTCGCCGAGGGCGAGGCGGCGGGCTGGTCCTTTCACCGCCAGGGGGTGCTGAACGTCTTCACGTGCCCGACCGACGTCACGCATCCCTTCAAGGTCCGGATCGATTAGCCGGGCGGTAGCAAAGGTCCCCCGCTCCAGTGCTGGAAGACCAGGTTCGTGTGCACCCGGGCGACCTCGTCGCGGGCGGTCAGTTCGTCGAGCACCAGCCGTTGCAGCTCGGTCGCCGAAGCGGTGGCGACGTGCGCGAGGAAGTCGTCCGGGCCGGTCAGGTGGTAGACGGCGCGGACCTCGGGCAGGGCGAGCAGATGCTCGACGAACGAATCGACCAGCGCGCGCCGGTGCGGACGGACCTGCACGAACAGGAGCGCTTCGAGCGGGCGGCCGAGCTTGGCCGCGTCCACCTCGGCGCGCTGGCCGATGATCACCCCGAGCTCGCGCAGCCGGTTGACGCGATCGAGACAGGTCGAGGGCGCGACGCCGACTTCGGCCGCCAGATCCTTGTTCGAGATCCGGGCGTCGTTCTGCAAGAGCCGCAGAATTCGAAGATCAACCGTACTCAGTTCGACGGAATCCGACATCGGCGAATGATATCCGAGGATATTGCGGACGATCCGAAGAAAATCGCACTATCTGGGGTATGACCGCAACGCTGCGCACCCGAGCCGTTCACGCCGGCCGTGACGATCTCACGGACCTCGGCGTCCACGCCGCTCCGCTCGACCTGTCCACGACCTACCCGTCGCGGGACAGCGTCGAGGAGGCGGGCCGCATCGACGAATTCGCCGCCTCGGGATCACTGTCCGGGCTCCCGGTCTACGGGCGGCTGAGCAACCCGACCGTCGAACGCTTCGAGAAGGCGCTGGCCGAACTCGAAGGATTCGACGACGCCGTCGCGTTCGCCACCGGCATGGCCGCGGTCTCGGCGTCGCTGCTCGCCGCCGTCGCGCAGGGCAAACGGCATGTCGTCGCCGTCCGGCCTGTCTACGGCTGCACCGATCACATGCTCACGTCCGGTCTGCTCGGCACCGAGGTGACCTGGGCCGATCCGGAAGGCGTCGCGTCGGCGCTGCGGCCCGACACCGGGTTGGTGCTGCTCGAAACCCCCGCGAACCCGACCCTGCGCGAGGTCGACATCGCCGAGATCGTGCGTGCCGCGGGCGAGGTCCCGGTGCTGGTCGACAACACCTTCGCGACTCCCGTGCTCCAGCGGCCGGGGCGGCACGGTGCCCGATTCGTCCTGCACAGCGCGACCAAGTTCCTCGGCGGGCACGGCGACGTCATGGGCGGCGTGGTCGCTTGCAGTGCCGAAGACGCGGGGATGCTGCGGCAGATCCGCTTCGCCACCGGAGGCGTGCTGCACCCGCTCGCCGGGTACATGCTGCTTCGCGGCCTCTCGACTCTTCCGCTGCGCGTCAACGCCGCGTCCGCGACGGCCGCCGAACTCGTCGAGCGGCTTCGCGGCCACGCGAACGTGAGTGCCGTGCACTACCCGGCCGTCGGTGGTCCGTTGATCGCGTTCGAGGTCGAGGGCGATCCGCACGCGCTCATCGGCGCGGTCCGGCTGATCACCCCGGCCGTCAGCCTCGGCAGTGTGGATTCGCTCATCCAGCATCCCGCCTCGATCAGCCACCGGATCGTCGCCGAGGCCGACCGGCGCGGCGCGGGGGTCACCGACCGGCTCATCCGCATGTCGGTGGGACTGGAGGACGTCGAGGACCTGTGGCACGACCTGGATCAGGCCCTCAAGTCTTGCTGAATTCTGCGATCGTCATCACCGGGATGTCGACAAATCGTCCGGCCTGGCTAACCTGGTCGGGTGAAAGATCTGGTCTCGTCCTGGGTGGAATCTTCGGCTCGTAGCACGCTTTCCCGGCTGCACCAGCAGATCGGTGTGGCCGGGCTCGCCGCGGCGGCGGCCGTGCCCGGGCTGTCGGCCGTCTTCGATCAGCACTCCGCCGCGGTGCGGGACATCCTCGCGGCGGGGGTCGAAGGTTCGGCGGCGGTCGCCGGGGTCGTCCTTCTCGCCGGCTACACGCGCGGGCTGCTCGACGAGGCGAAGGCCAAGGGGTGGACGTTCCGCATCCCGGCCGATCTGCCCGCCTGGACCACCAGCGACTGGATGACCGCGCGGCTGGTCGGCGTGTGTTCGCTGGCCGCCTCGATGGACGACCGGCGGACCCAGCCGACCGGGAACGGGTAGGGCGGCCGGACGCCCCACCCGCTCCCGTGGAAGGTCAGCGGTACTCCGGCGGAGGGGGCATGTTTCCACCGGGGGGCCGCTGGCCGGGATCCTGGTGCTGGGGCATCTGACCCTGGCTGGGCGGGAACTGCTGGTGCTGAGTCGGCGCGTTCGGGTTCGCGGCGTGATGCCCGGCGGACACCGGCTGGTGGACCGTCGTCCGCTCGGCAGGCACCTCACCCGAGCGGCCGGCGTCCTCGCGACCGCGCTGGTAGGCCTCGGCCTGCGCCTTCGCGGCGGGGATCTCCGCCTCGGCCCGGCCGAGCCAGGTCTCCCAGCGCTGCTGCATCGGCTTGATGAGACCACCACCGACACCGACGACGGCGATCCCGCCGACCGTGGCGAGCACGGTGATCAGCACCGGCATCGTGACCGCGGTGGCCACGCCGATCTGGTTCAGCGCGGCGATCGCGCCGAGGCCCCAGATGAACACCGAGGCGATGGTGGCGAGCACCTTGCCGTAGGAGACACCGCCGAGGGCGTTGCCGATCAGGTCCTTGACCGCCTTGGCGACCGCGCCGGCGATCACCATGATGACGATCGCGACGATGGCGCGCGGCAGCCACGCGACGATGTCGTTGAGCAGCGCGCTCACCGGGTTCGGACCGAACACGCCGAACGCGAACTGCAGGGCGATCAGCAGGATCGCGTAGTAGACGATCTTGCTGATTATGCTCGACGCGTCGAACTGGCTGCGCGCGAGCATCTGCTTGAAGCCCCCGCGTTCGAGGAGCCGGTTGAACCCGACCTTCTCGAGCACCATGCTCACGGCCTTCGAGAGCGCCTTGGCGATCAGCCAGCCGATGAACAGGATGACCAGGAACGCGAGCAGTTTCGGGACGAAGGTGGCGACCGAACTCCAGGCGCTCGACACGCCCTGACCGAAGTCGACGGCCGCCAGTGCTGATGTGGCCACTGGACTTTCTCCCTTCCCACCACTGGAGCTTCCAGACTGGTGGGAAGGGGGTACCCGCCGTTCGGGCGATCACACGTTGCGCCACCCGAACGGGTGGGTCAACTGCAGCAGCCGCCTCCGCAGCAACCGCCTCCACCTGCGGGAACAGGGGCGGGACCGGAGGCCGACCCGGTCAGCGCGACGGTCGTCAGCAGTTTGACGGTGTCCTGGTGGCCCTCCGGGCACGGCGCGGGCGCACCGGACTCGCTCATCGGCCGCAGCAGTTCGAAGGTTCCGGCGCATTCGCGGCAGCGGTAGGCGTAAGTCGGCATGCCGGCATTATCCCATCTCCTTCCGGCCTCCGGGATGGCAAGCTGGCCGGGTGGAACTGCCTGTCGCGGCGCATGTGCCGCACCTCGGCCAAGTCGTCCCGTCCGTGCTCTCCGCCCTCGGCGCCGACGGGTTCGTGAACTCCCTGAGCCTGGCGGAGGCGTCCAGTGCCTGCGTCCTGCTCATCGACGGTCTCGGCTGGGAACTGCTGGCCGAGCACGCCGCCGACGCGCCCGTGCTCACCCAGCTGGCGAAGTCGCCGCTGCGGGTCGGTTTCCCGGCGACGACGGCGGCCGGTCTCGGCGCGATCGGCACCGGGCTGGCGTCGGGGGAGCACGGACTGGTCGGCTACAGCTTCGAGGTGCCGGGCACCGGCGTCCTGAACGCGCTGCGCTGGAGCAGTCATGTGGACGGCGGCGATCTCCGCGGCGCGCTGCCGCCGCGCGAGGTGCAGCCGCTGCCGACGACGTTCGAACGCGCGGCGGCCGCCGGGATCACGACGAGCGTGGTGTCTTCGGCGAAGTTCGCCGACACCGCGCTCACCCGCGCGACGCAGTCCGGTGCGCGTTACGTGGGTGTCCACGCGCTCGGCGACCTCGCCGCCTGTGTCCTGCACTGCCTCGAAACGCGGCCGGCGTTCTGCTGGGGCTACCACAGCGAACTCGACATGCTCGGCCACATCTACGGGCCGGGTTCGGCGCCGTGGCGGATGCAGCTGCGGCAGGTCGACAGGCTGGTGGAGTCCATTGTGGACGGATTGTCACCCGGTGCGCTCCTCGCCGTCGTGGCCGACCACGGCATGGTGACGGTCGAGGGTGCGCTCGACATCGACGAGACCCCCGCGCTGCTCGGCGGCGTCCGGGCGATCGGGGGCGAGGTCCGGGCACGGCACGTCTACAGCGAACCGGGTGCGGAGGCCGACGTCCTGGCCGCCTGGAGCGAGGTCATCGGTGACCGGGCGTGGATCCTCCCGCGCGACGAGGCCATCGAGGCGGGCTGGTTCGGGCCCGTCTCCGACCGGGTGCGCCCGCGTATCGGCGACGTGGTCGTGGCGTCGAAGGGACGGTTCGGGCTCGTGCGGGAACTGGCCGAGGCCGTCGAGTCCTCCTTGGTCGGCCAGCACGGCTCGCTGACCCCGGCCGAACAACTCGTCCCGTTGGTCCTCGCGCGCCGTTGACCCGCATTTGGTCCTCTGAATGCGGTAGTTGCACACGCAAGGACCGCATTCAGAGGACCAAATGCGTCAGGCGGGCTTCCTGGCCGAGAACTTCACGGAGCGCTTGGGCACGTGGTCGACCTTGATGTCGGTGAACCCGGCGTCGGTGAGCCGGGGCCAGAGCGAAACCGGGTCGAGGGCGTTCATCGTGTCGCCGATGTGGAGCAGCCGGAACGGCAGACTCTCCAGGCTGTCGATCGCGCGCAGAACGCCGCCGGGGCGGAGCACGCGGAACGCCTCGGCGAAGATCGCGTCCTGCAACGCCGTCGTCGGCACGTGGTGCAGCATCGTGAAACAGACGACCGCCGAGAACTCGCCGTCCTCGAAGGGCAACGCCGCTCCGTCGCCCTGGACGATCCGCACCCGGCCGTCGAACTCCCGTTTGAGGAGGTCCGCCGACGCTTCGTCGATCTCGACGGCCGTGAGCCGGGGAACGAGCCCGACGAGCGCGCGCGTGGTCGCGCCGAAGCCCGGGCCGATCTCCAGTACGGAGTCGCCGAGGTCGAAGCCGGCGACGTTGCCCGGCATCTCGTGGGCGACGGCCTGCGCCCACAGCGCGGAACTGCAGAGTTTGCGGTGCACCAGGTTCATCGGCATGAACCCGAAGCTAGCCGTGACCGGTAGGCGATAGGCTGCCAAGTGATGTCGCAAATCGGACTCCTGCCACCGATGTCGACGGCGATGGTGCTCGGCGAGATGGATCTGCCCGCGGGCACCTGGCTCCCATGGCACGAGCACGACGGCCACCAGCTCGCCTGGGCGGCCCGGGGGATCTTGAGCGTGAACGTCGGTGAGCGGCACTGGGTGCTGCCGCCGACACGGGCGCTCTGGATCCCGGCAGGTGTCGTCCACCGAACCGGCGCCACCGCGCAAACCGTGCTGCGGGGGATCTACGCCGCCCGGGACCGCTGCCCGGTGCGCTGGCCCGAACCGACGCTCGTCGCCGTCCGCCCGCTGCTGCGGGAACTGCTGGAGCACCTCGGCGCCGCCGACCTCGGCGACGACGCGCGCCGCCGGGCCGAGGCCGTCGCCTTCGATCTGCTCGAACCGGTGGACGTCGTGCCGATCACCGTGCCGATGCCGTCGGACGGACGTGCGCTGACCGTCGCGCGAGCGGTGATCGCCGATCCGGCGGACCGCCGCGGCCTCGCGGACTTCGCCCGCGACGCGGGCGCGAGCGAACGCACGCTCGCGCGCCTGTTCCTCACCGAATGCCGTACGACGTTCGGCGCGTGGCGCGTGCAGGCACGGCTGCGCGCGTCCTTGCCGCTGCTGGCCGAGGGCATGCCGCTGACCGCGGTCTCCCGCCGGATCGGCTACTCCTCGCCGAGCGCGTTCGTCGCCGCCTTCCGCCGCGCGGTCGGTGTGACGCCGGGCGCTTACTTCGGCGGCTGACCGTGGCGTGATCCGCCTTCAGTCACGCGAGATCCGCCTTCAGTCACGCATGATCCGGCGGACGACACGCGTGATCGGATGGACGGCAACCCGCGGCACGGGGATCTCCGCGTGTCGTCCCGCTGATCACGCGAAACCGCCGCGCGCTCCGTATCCAACGTCGAGCGAGCGGGATCACACGGCACCTCGCCGTATACCGTTTCGGCGTGCCACGACGTAACCGGCCCGAACGCGGTGGACGCCCCGACCTCGGCGCGTCGACCGGCTGGGCGCGCTCCGAATCCGCCGCCGACGGCGACTGGCTGGTACGCACCGTGCCCGGCGCACACGCCACCAAGGACTATCGCTGCCCCGGTTGCGATCACGAGATCCGGCAGGGAACCCCGCATGTGGTCGCCTGGCCCGCCGACGACACCGGCGGGGTCGCCGACCGCCGCCATTGGCACAAGGCGTGCTGGGGCGCGCGGTCCCGCCGCCGCCCGGGCCGCTGGTGATTCAGCGCCGCAGGTGCAGTGAAGGTTCGCCCGCGAATTCCTCCTCCGTGTGGATCGTGAAACCGAGCCGCTCGGCGACCCGGATCGAAGGTTTGTTGGACACCATGATGTTGGCGATCACCGGCACGTCGGGGATTTCCCGCTCCGCCCATGCGACGACGGCGGCCGCCATCTCCGTGGCGTAGCCCTTGCCCCAGGTGAACGGCCAGAAGCGGTACGCGAGGTTCAGCACGCGCTCGCCGTTCCATTCGTGATACCGGACGCCGCCGAAGCCGAAGATCGTCTCCGGATCGTCCAAAGCGGACACCGTGAGATAGCCGAACCCGTGCTCGGCCCATTGCTTCATCCAGGCGTCGTAAAGCTCGTTCGCACCGTCGACGGTGTGCGGCTCCGGGTTGAACCTGTTCGTCTCCGGATCGGCCTGCAGCGCGACGATGTTCTCGCGATCCGCCTCGCGCAGCCTCCGCAGCAGCAGCCTCTCCGTCTTGATCTCTGTCAGCACGGATCTGACGGTAGCGCCAGGGTGCGACAGAATTGCCGCCATGAACGCTCTCCCGCTGGTCCTGCTGCACGCCTTCCCCGTCGACGCCCGTATGTGGGACGCGGTCCGCGCGCCGCTCTCGGAACGCCTGCGGCTGATCACGCCCGACCAGCGCGGCCTCGGCCGCAGTCCGCTGCCCGAGACCGACCGGGAGCCGGATCTGGCCGACGCCGCGCGCGACGTCGTGGCACTGCTCGACCGGCTCGGCCTCGACAAGGTCGTCCTCGGCGGCTGCTCGATGGGCGGCTACCTGACGATGGCGGTGCTGCGCCTGGCGCCGGAACGGGTGGGCGGCCTCGTGTTCATCGACACGAAGGCGACGGCCGACACTCCCGAGGCCGTGCGGACCCGGCACGATGTCGCGGCCAGGGTGGAAGCGGAAGGCACCGGCTGGATGCCCGAGGCCGTCACACCCGGATTGCTCGCCGAAAAGGCCCGTCCGGAGGTGGCAGAACGACTTCGCGAACTGATCACGACGCAGCCGCCGTCCGGTGTCGCGTGGGCGGCGCGCGCGATGGCGGCGCGGCCCGATTCGCTCGAAACGCTGCGCTCGGCGGACGTGCCGGCGCTGGTCGTGGTCGGCGAAGAGGACGGCCTGACTCCGCCGGAGGAAGCGAACATCCTGGTGGAAACGCTGCCGGACGCGACCTTGGTCGTGCTTCCCGAGGCCGGGCATCTGACACCGCTGGAGGATCCGGCCGGAGTCGTCGAAGCGATCTTGGGCTGGTACCCCGCTTAAGAAACGTTTCCCTCGCCCCTTCCAAGGTATAGCGGACCCCGGGGCTTGCGGCAAGCCCCCATTCCCGGTCCACAATTCGTGCCTTCACGTTTTGCCGAAGGGGGATTCCCATGCGTGTACTCCTGTCCACTATCGGGACGAGGGGTGAGGTGCAGCCACTGGCGGCCTTGGCGGTGCGATTGCGGGAACTCGGCCAGGAAGTCCGGCTTTGCGCACCGCCCGATTTCCGTCACTGGGCCGAAGGCCTTGGGATCTCTTTCGCTTCGCTGGGGCCGGAACTCCGGTCGACCGCGAAGCCGGATTCCGCCATGACCAAGGCGATGGCCACACCCGAGGGGCGGCGCGCGATGGCCGAGGCCATGGTCGTCGGCCAATTCGAGACGATGCCGGAGGTGGCCGAAGACTGCGACGCCGTCGTCGCGGGAATGGCCTTGAACATCGCCGCCCATTCGGTGGCCGAGCGAAAAGGAATTCCCTATTTCTTCACCGCATACTGCCCGATAACGCTGCCTTCATTGCACCATCGTCCGCCCGTTTTCGCGGGATGGGCGCCGGAGAATCCCGACGCCGCCATCCCGGCCTTGTGGGCCGACGACGCGCGACGATGGAACGAGCACTGGGGCGGGGTGCTGAACGCGCAGCGGAAAATGCTCGGTCTCCCGCCCGTCGACGACGTCCGCGGGCATGTCTTCACCGAGCGTCCGTGGCTGGCCGCCGATCCGGTGCTGGCGCCGTGGCGGGGACCGTCGGCGCTCGACGTGCACCAGACCGGCGCCTGGATCCTGCCTGACCACAGTCCGTTGTCCCCGGAACTGGAGGCGTTCCTCGACGACGGCGAGCCCCCGGTCTACTTCGGATTCGGGAGTATCCGCGCCCCTGAGGAGATCGCGAAGGCGATGATCGAATCGGCGAGGGCGCACGGGCGGCGGGCGATCGTGTTCCGCGGCTGGACCGAGCTGGCGCCGATCGACGACGAACCCGACTGCCTCGCCATCGGGGACGTCAACCAGCAGGCGCTCTTCCCGCGGGTCGCGGCGGTCGTGCATCACGGCGGTGCCGGTACGACGACGGCGGCGATCCGGGCCGGGGTGCCGCAGGTGCTCGTCCCGCAGATGTTCGATCAGCCGTACTTCGCGCGGCGCGTCGGGGAACTCGGGCTGGGGACGTCGATCACCGGGGAGCCCTCCGCCGAAGCGCTGACCCTCGCTCTGGGCGAGGTGCTGCGCCCCGGCGTCGCCTCGCGGGCGCGTCAGGTCGGCGGTGAGGTGCGGACGGACGGCGTCGACGTGGCGGCGAAACTCCTGATGGACGCCGTCTGACCCCCTGCATTTAGTCCTCTGAATGCGGTAGTTCGCATCGCCAACGACCGCATCGAGAGGACTAATTGCGGGAGAAGTAGCGCTCCAGGGCGGCTTCTGCCTCCGGTAGCCGCTCCGGGAACCGCCGCGCGATCACGAACCGCCAGGGGACCTCGAACAACCGCCGCAACGCGATGAACGGCTCCAGCGACGAGGGCGCCACATCGGCCGGGTACGCGTCCAACGTCGCGTGCCCGGCCTCCGCGAAGAGCACGCCGAGGTCCCAGCCGAGCGGCCCGCGCCAGGTGTCCTCGAAGTCGAGCCAGCACGGCCCGGCCGCCGTCGCGACGACGTTCCCCCGATGGGCGTCACCGTGCAACGGACGCGCCGCGGTGTCCGGCAGCGCGGCCGCCACCCGTTCGAGTTCGTCGTACAACCGGGGCGCCGCCCCGCCCATGAGGGCACCATGCCGGTCCAGCAACGTCCGGAGCTCGCGGACGGGCCCGAGTTCGGGCAGTTCACCGGGGTAGTCCGCGAGCGCGTCGTGCACCCGGGCGAGCGAAAGCGCGACCTCGTGCGGCGACAGCGTGTGCCCCGGCTCGTGCGGCGTGTAGTGCCAGAGAGTGACCGGGAGGCCGTCGGCGAAATGCGGTCCTGCCGGGGGATCCGTGGTGGGTGAGACGACGAGCACACCACGTTCCGTGAGGTACTCCGACAGCTCGACGTCGCGTCTGAGCCAGTCCTCGGGCGAGGACCGCGCGAGGCGCGTCGTGCCGGGCACCCGCGCCACCACCGGACCCAGTCTCACCAGCACGTTCGACTTGAAATGCAGGACATCGGGGGCGCCGGTCGGGAGCCCGTACCGGGCACCGACGGCGACCGCCGCGGCCACTCCCGCGCGGGTGTGTTCGTCGGTCACGGCGCGATCTTGCCAGCCGGTGCGCGCGACTGTCGGTAGTGAGGGCTACGATCCCCACTAGCCGCCGGAGTGGGTCCCGAACCCGCCCGGCGACCGCAAATTGACCACCACAAGGTTTGAGTGTTGGAGGCAGGAGTGACGGCCGTAGCCCCCAAGCCGATCGCCACGCGCCCGTATCCCGCGCGCGAGTCGGTTAAGGGTTCGTACCTGCTGCGGTTGTTCCGCACGACGGACCACAAGCAAATCGGCATCATGTACCTGGTCACGTCGTTCGCCTTCTTCATGGTGGGCGGCGCGATGGCGATGCTGATCCGCTCCGAGCTGGCGCGTCCCGGGCAGCAGTTCCTTTCGCAGGAGCAGTACAACCAGCTGTTCACCATGCACGGCACGATCATGCTGCTGCTGTACGCGACGCCGATCCTCTTCGGTTTCGCGAACTTCATCCTGCCGCTGCAGATCGGTTCGCCCGACGTCGCCTTCCCGCGGCTGAACGCGTTCTCGTACTGGCTGTACCTCTTCGGCGGCCTGATCGTGATGTCCGGCTTCCTGACCCCGGGTGGCGCCGCCGACTTCGGCTGGTTCGCCTACACCCCGCTGTCGGACGCCATCCACTCGCCCGGTGTCGGTGCCGACCTGTGGATCTCCGGTCTGGTCGTGTCCGGTCTCGGCACCATCCTCGGTGGCGTCAACATGATCACCACGGTGGTCTGCCTGCGCGCCCCCGGTATGACGATGTACCGGATGCCGATCTTCACCTGGAACATCCTGGTCACCAGCATCCTGATCCTGCTGGCGTTCCCGATCCTGACCGCGGCCCTGATGGGCCTGCTGGCGGACCGGCATCTCGGGGCGCACGTGTTCGACCCCGCGAACGGCGGCGTGATCCTCTGGCAGCACCTGTTCTGGTTCTTCGGCCATCCAGAGGTCTACATCGTCGCGCTACCGTTCTTCGGGATCGTGTCGGAGATCTTCCCGGTCTTCAGCCGCAAGCCGATCTTCGGGTACAAGGGCCTGGTCTGGGCGACGCTGGCGATCGCCGCGCTGTCGGTGGCCGTGTGGGCGCACCACATGTACGCGACCGGCGCCGTGCTGCTGCCGTTCTTCTCCTTCATGACCTTCCTGATCGCGGTCCCGACCGGCGTGAAGTTCTTCAACTGGATCGGCACGATGTGGAAGGGCCAGCTGTCCTTCGAGACGCCGATGATCTTCTCGATGGGCTTCATCGTCACGTTCCTCTTCGGCGGTCTGACCGGCATCATGCTGGCCGCGCCGGCGATCGACTTCCACGTGTCCGACAGCTACTTCGTCGTCGCGCACTTCCACTACGTGCTCTACGGTACGATCGTGTTCGCCACGTTCGCCGGGATCTACTTCTGGTTCCCGAAGATCACCGGCCGCATGATGGACGAGAAGCTCGGCAAGTGGCACTTCTGGACCACGTTCATCGGCTTCCACGCCACGTTCCTGGTGCAGCACTGGCTCGGCGCCGAAGGCATGCCGCGCCGGTACGCGGACTACCTGCAGTCCGACGGGTTCACCACGCTGAACACGATCTCCACGATCGGCGCGTACATCCTCGGTGCCTCGACGCTGCCGTTCATCTGGAACGTCTTCAAGAGCTACCGGTACGGCGAGATCGTCACGGTGGACGACCCGTGGGGCTACGGCAACTCGCTCGAATGGGCGACGTCCTGCCCGCCGCCGCGGCACAACTTCACCGAGCTGCCGCGGATCCGGTCCGAGCGTCCGGCGTTCGAGCTGCATTACCCGCATATGGTGGAGCGCATCCACAAGGAGGGTGAGATCGGCTTCTTCGGGAAGCAGAAGGTCAACACCCACCGGGCGCCGTCCCAGGTGCTCACCGAGGCGGCCATGCCGGGTGATCACTCCAAGGACAACTCCAGCGAGAAGTGACCCGATAAGCGGAAACGGCGCGTGCCTTGCCTCACACAGGGGCAAGGCACGCGCCTTTTTTTGCTTTGGCTGAGGGAGACTGACCCCCGTGACGCAGACACCAGTTCTCATCACCACCACCGGTCCCGACAAGCCGGGTGTGTCCTCGGTGCTGTTCGCCGTGCTGTCGCGCCACGACGTCGACGTCCTCGACGTCGAGCAGGTCGTCATCCGCGGCCAGCTGGTGCTCGGTGTGCTCGCCGGCGTGTACCGCGACCCCGAGGGCCTGCAGGAGTACGTCGAGCAGGCGATGGCCTCGGTCGGGATGCAGGTCGACGTGAAGATCGGCTCGGCCATCGGCGCCGACCCGTTCGCCATCGGCCAGAAGGACTCGACGCATGTCCTTCTGATGCTCGGCCGCCCGGTGACCGCGCGGGCGTTCTCCGACGTCGCGCGCCGTCTCGCCGCGCTGGACGTCAACATCGACTCGATCCGCAGCGTCGCCGACTATCCGGTCACTGGGCTGGAGCTGTACGCCTCGCTCGCCCAGGACACTCCGGAGGCCGACGCCGCGCTGCGCACCGCGCTGGCGGACGCCGCTGTCGAGGCCGGGATCGACATCTCGGTCGAGCGGGCCGGGCTCGCCCGCCGCGCCAAGCGCCTGGTCGTCTTCGACGTCGATTCCACGCTCATCCAGGGCGAGGTCATCGAGATGCTCGGCGCGCACGCCGGCGTCGAACCGCAGGTCCGCGAGATCACCGAGGCCGCGATGCGCGGCGAGCTGAACTTCGGCGAGTCGCTGGAGCGCCGGGTCGCGCTGCTGGAGGGGCTTCCGGAGACGGTGCTGGACGAGGTCGCCGCGTCCATCGAGCTCACCCCGGGCGCGCGCACGACCATCCGCACGCTGAAGCGGATGGGCTTCCGCTGCGGGGTCGTCTCCGGCGGCTTCACCAAGATCATCAAGTCCCTCGTGGACGACCTCGGCCTCGACTTCGCCGCCGCGAACGAACTCGAAGTGGTCGACGGCAAGCTCACCGGCCGGGTGGTCGGGGACATCGTCGACCGCGCGGGCAAGGCGACGGCGCTGCGCCGGTTCGCCGAGGAGTACGAGATCTCGCTGGAGCAGTGCGTCGCCGTCGGTGACGGGGCGAACGACATCGACATGCTTTCGGTCGCCGGGATGGGGGTCGCCTTCAACGCGAAGCCCGCGCTGCGCGAGGTCGCCGACACCGCGCTTTCCCACCCATATCTCGACGCCGTGCTGTTCCTGCTCGGGGTCACCAGGGCCGAGATCGAGGCGGCCGACGCGGCCGACGGTCTCGAACTTTCCCGGCCATGAGCGTCCTGGAGCCGCTGGCCGCGCGCTACGCGTTCTGGCTGGGGCTGCCCGCCGAGGATACGGTGGACACCTCCGACGAGGATCCCGCCGAGGTCCGGGCCATGCCGGTGATCCTGCGGATGGAACGGGCAGAACCGCCGTCGCGGACCGCCCTGCTGGAGGCCGCCGCGGCGGCCGCGGTCGCGGTCTGTCTCGACGAACGTGCCGAGCCCGAGGGCGAATGGCACGATCCGCTCAAGGCGTGGGTCGACGGCCGGATCCGCAAGGTCGCCCGGCGGGCGCGCGGTGCGCACTGGCGGGCGGTCCAGGAACTGCCGGGGATCACGGTCGAGGTCGACGGCGCCGAGGCGCGGGCCTTGCTTCCCTGCCGCGTCGTCGAGACGCCCAAGGAGGTCTCGCGGTTGCAGATCTCCGGGAGCGAACTCCCGGCCGACGAGCCGAGGCCCGCGCCGGACGGTGTCCCGCGGCTGCTGCTGAACCCCGAGGTCTCGATGACCGTCGGCAAGGGTTCGGCCCAGGTCGGGCACGCGACGATGATCCTCGCGTCACTGCTGGACGAGGCCGAACGGGCGGCCTGGGCCGGGACCGGGTTCCGGTGCTCGGTGCGGACCCCGCCGGTCGCGACCTGGAAGGCGCTTTGCCCGGTCGAGGACCCCGAAGGTTCGTGGCGCCGTGACGGCGTCGTCGCGGTCCGGGACGCCGGGTTCACCGAAGTCGATCCCGGAACAGTCACGGTCATAGCCCAAAGGGCTTAGCCTCCTATACTCCCCGCATGGGTGACCGGCTGATCGCCGGGCGCTATCGCTTGGAGGAGCGGATCGGCGCCGGGGGCATGGGTGTGGTCTGGCGTGCCACCGATCTGGACCTCGGCCGGGTCGTCGCCCTCAAACGCTCACAGGCCGGGGACAGCGGCCAGATCCGGCGCGAGGCACGGATCGGCGCGGGCCTGCATCACCCGAACGTCGTCACCGTCTTCGACGCCGTGATCGACGGTGACGATCGCTGGCTCGTCATGGAGTACCTGCCCTCGCGCAGCCTCGCCGACGTCATCGACGCCGACGGGCCGCTGCCACCCGGCAAGGTGGCCAAGATCGGGGTCCAGCTCGCCGCGGCGCTCGCGGCGATGCACGAGAAGGGCATGGTCCACCGCGACCTCAAACCGGGCAACGTCCTGGTGGCCGACGACGGTACGGCCAAACTCACCGACCTCGGCATCGCGCAGTGGGCGGAGGTGACCCGCACCGGCGGCGGCCTCGACGTCGGGACGCCCGGCTACGTCGCGCCGGAGATGGCCGAGGGACGGCAGGCGGGTGCCGCGGCGGACGTGTTCTCGCTGGGCGCGACACTGTTCGCCGCCGTCGAGGGCACGTCGGTGTGGGGAGACGCGAGCGTCGGTCCGTTCGTCCAGCTCCGGCGGGCGACGTCGTACACGCTGGAACCGATCCGCCGGGCGGGACCGCTGGCGCCCGCGCTGATGGAACTGCTGCGGCGCAAACCCGCCGGGCGGCCGGACGCCGTCCGCGCCGCCGAGCTGCTGTCCGAGGTCGCGGACGTCGCCGTACCCGTGCGGACGCGACGTTTCCGGGTGACCAAGCGCGCCATCGCGATCGCGGCCGTCGCGGCGGTCCTGATGCTGACCGGGGGCCTGCTCTACGCCACGAGAGAACCCGCGTCGATCGCGGCGGGCCCGCCGTCCGAACTGGTCGGAGACCGGCGGACGGCGGATCCTTGTGCGCTCGTGGACCCGTCCGTGCTGAACCATCTTGGGACCCCTGAACTGGACAGCGCCACCGGCAACTTCAACGCCTGCGGCGTCCTCCTGCGCCTGAGCCCCGACAAGGAGGACATCGTCGACATCCGGCTCGAACTGACGACGCCGACGTCGCCGTTGCTGGACAAGCCGATGCCAGGGCGGCTGATCGTGCGCGAGATCCCGAGCGACTCCGAAGACAAGTGCGCACGGGGTATCCCGCTGCCGGACGGCAACCAGGTATGGGTGCACGCCCGGCACATCCGGAATTGGCACGCGCAACTCTGCGACTACGTCGATCCGGTGGCCACGCACGCGGTGAGCGTGCTGAACCGGGAGCCGGTCGAACGGCGTCCCGCTCCCTTTCCCGCCGGTTCGCTCGGGAGTCTCGACGCCTGCGCGCTGGGCGGGGATCTGCCCCAGGCGATCGTCGGCGGTCCGGCCGCGCCTAATCCGGTGTTCGGCAACTGGGAGTGCTCCTGGAACCATCGCGAGACCGAGGTGACGGTCCGGTTCGAGCGGGAGTGGGCACCGTTCGAGGACGACGGCAGACGGGTCGCTCTCGGATCGCGGGAGGCCTTCGTCGAGGTCTCGGCCGAGTGGAAGGCTTGTCAGGCCGAGATTCCGCACCGGACCTTCGCCGGCAACGGTCGTGCCATGATCGAGACGGTGGAGATCTACGTCGCGGACAAGGTCAAGCAGCCGCAGGAGATGTGCCCGGCCGCGGAACGGCTGGCCGGCGAGATCGCCCCCAGGCTGCCGCCACTCTGAAAGAGAAAGACCAGGCCGCGTCCTGCCGACGTCGATGGCGGACGCGGGTCCGCCTACGGACACTGAAAGGGAAAACCGTGTCTTTGGAAGTCCAGCGCGACGGTGAGCACCGCTTCATCGGCCGCAACGAACGCGGTGCCGAGGTCGTGATCGGCCGCAAGGGCGCCGAGGGCGCCTTCTCGCCCGCCGAACTGCTGCAGATCGCGGCGGCGGGCTGCTCGGCCGTCACCGCCGAGAACCTCATCACGCGCCGGATCGGGGAGGACTCGAAGTTCCGGGTCGGCGTGACGGCGGACCAGCGGGAAGGCGCTTCGGAGCTCGACGCCGTCCATGTGGCTTTCGACGTCGACGTGTCCTCGCTCGCTGCTGAGGAGCGCGAGGCGCTCGCGGGGGCGGTGGACCGCGCCATCGAGAGGCTGTGCACGGTGAGCCGGACGTTGAAGAAGGGCATCCCGGTCACGGAGAGCTTCCCGGTCGAGTAAGCCCTCCGGATGCTATGAAAGGTCCTTTCCTTGCAAATTTTGCAAGGAAAGGACCTTTCATAGCACTTGGCTCAGTGTTTGGCCGGGTGGCCTTCGGCGCTCCAGACCACGTACGCCTCGTCGGCGTCGGTGGTCATGGCCTCGATGAACTTCTCGTTGTCGAAGCCGGGCAGCGTCTGCAACCGCTCGATCAGCGCGTCGGCGGCCGGGTCGCCGCTGGGGATCGCGGTGCCCTTCCCGTCGGCGCCGGCGAGCATGAAGAAGACGTCTTCCTTCCACGGGCCTTCAGGGATCACTCTGACCACCACCGCGGACAGCTCGGACCACGTGACGGCTTCCTCGCTTCCGTCCGCGAGCTGGCGCCGCACTCCGGTGTCATCGACGCTGACGGTCCGGGATTGTGCGTTGGGCGACTCGTGGGACAACCGGTTCTCCCTGTCTTCGGCGTTCCGTTAACGGTACTCGGCCGTGTTCCAGGCCACTCAGGCCGGGGCGGCGGCGTCGAGGCGGCGCAGCGCGTCGCGGGCGACCTTCGGATCCATGGTCGGCCAGAACGGCGGCAGCGAGGCGCGCAGGAATCCGCCGTAGCGGGCGGTGGCCAGCCGCGAATCAAGGATCGCCACGACGCCGCGGTCGCTGACCGAGCGGTGCAGCCGTCCGGTGCCCTGTGCGAGCAGCAGCGCCGCGTGCGTGGCCGCGACGGTGAGGAAACCGTTGCCGCCTCTGGCTTCCACGGCTCGCTGCCGGGCCGAGGAGACCGGGTCGTCCGGGCGGGGGAACGGGATCCTGTCGACCACCACGAGCTGGAGCGACGGGCCGGGCACGTCGACGCCCTGCCACAGCGAAAGCGTGCCGAACAGGCAGGTGCGCGCGTCCTCGGAGAACTTCTGCACCAGCAGGCCGGTGGCGTCGTCACCCTGGCAGAGGATCGGCAGGTCGAGCCGCTCCCGCATCTCCTCGGTGGCCTGCTTCGCCGCGCGCATCGAGGAGAACAGGCCGAGTGTGCGCCCGCCCGCGGCCTCGATCAGCTCGGCCAGCTCGTCCATGGTCGAGGGCTGCAAGCCGTCCCTGCCCGGCGGCGGCAGATGCTTGGCCAGGTAGAGGATTCCGTTGCGTTTGTGGTCGAACGGGGAGCCGACGTCGAGGCCCGTCCACTTCGGGCCGTCGACGTCGTCGCTGTCGGCGGGGGCGGCCTTGTCCGTCGCCGCGCCCGGTGCCTTCTCGACCCTGGCGCCGCCGGGCGGGAGACCCCATTGGCGGGCCATGGTGTCGAACGTGCCGCCCAGGGTCAGCGTCGCCGAGGTGAGGACGGTCGTGTGCTGGTTGAAGACCCGCTCCCGCAGCAGACCGGCGACACCCAGCGGAGCGACCTTCAGCGCGGGCGGGCGAGGGTTCGTGGAGAAGCGGTCCCCGGTCAGCCAGACGACGTCGCGCTGATGCGCCTTGTCGTCGTCGAAGGCCTCGAGCAGCCGGACCGCGGTGTCGTGGACCTCTTCGAGCAGCGACCGCGCCAGCTTGCGGGCCGTGGCCTCGTCGACGTCCTCCTTGCGGTCCTTGCCGAGCGCGGTGAGGCAGCGATGCGCGGCGTCGCGGACCGCGGGGATCGCGCCGGTGAGGGCCTGCGGCAGCGAATCCATGCGGCCGGACGGCAGGTCGTCGAGGATCAGGGCCAGCCCGTCGCTCGCCTCCAGCAACTGGTCGGCCACCTCGTCGTCGACCAGTTTCCCGCAGCGCCGGGCGGCGGCGGAGACCATGCCGCTGGTCAGCTCTCCGGTCGCCACGGACGTCACGCGGTCCACGAGGTCGTGCGCCTCGTCGATGATCACCAGGTCGTGCTCGGGGAGCACCTGGTAGCCCTGCAGCGCGTCGATCGCCAGCAGCGCGTGGTTGGTGACGACGACGTCGGCCTTGCCCGCCTCGGCGCGGGACCGCTCGGCGAAGCAGTCCGTGCCGATGGGGCAGCGCGACGCGCCCAGACATTCCTTGGCCGTGACCGACACCTGGCGCCACGCCTGGTCCGAGACACCGGGGACCAGCTCGTCGCGGTCACCGGTTTCGGTGTCGGACGACCATTCCCGCAGCCGCGTGACCTCCTTGCCGAGCCGGGAGACGGCGAACGGGTCGAACAACTGCTGATCCTCCGGCTCGTCCGGGGCGCCGGAATCGAGCCGGTGGAGGCAGAGGTAGTTACGGCGGCCCTTGAGGATCGCGAAGGTGGGCTCGCGGCCGAGGGGCTTCTTCAGCGCCTTCGCCAGCCGGGGGAGGTCCCTGTCGACCAGCTGGCGCTGCAAGGCGATGGTGGCCGTGGAGACCACGACCGTGGCCTCCTTCTCGACCGCGTGCCGGATCGCGGGAACGAGATAGGCCAACGACTTCCCGGTACCCGTGCCCGCCTGGACGGCCAGGTGCTCGCCGGTGCGGATGGCGCGGCCCACGGCGTCCGCCATCTTGACCTGGCCCTCGCGCTCGGCACCGCCCACGGACTCGACCGCGTGGGTCAGGAGTTCGAGGACACCGGGGAAATCAGCACGGGAGGGCACGGGACAAGACGATAGCCGGGGGCACCGTCAAGATCGTCCGCCCCGTGCAATGAAAGGTCCCTTCCTTGCAAATTTTGCGAGGAAGGGACCTTTCATTGCAGCTCGTGGGGCTATGAAAGGACCGGTCACGACTCCTTGCGGCCGTGCTTGTCTTCAAGGAGAGGCGAGACCAGCGCCCAGGTGCCCGGAAGCAGCGCGGCCGCGACGGCGATCTTCAGCGCGTCACCGATCAGGAACGGCACGACACCCTTTTCGAGCGCGGTCGACAGGCCGAAGCCGGTCGACGCCATCAGCCACGGCACGCCGACCGAGTAGATGGCGAGGTTGCCCAGCACCATCGTCCCCGCCGTGCGCAGCGGCGTGCGGTCCCCGCCGCGGCCGGCGAGCGCGCCGACCAGCGCGCCCGCGAGCACGAAGCCGACGATGTAGCCGGCGCTTGCGCCGAACAGGCCGGAAGAACCGTTCTGGAACCAGCCGAATCCGGCCGCGCCGACGGCGAGGTACAGCGCCATCGACAGCGCGCCGCGCTTCCAGCCGAGCGCGGCGCCGACCAGCAGGGCGGCGAACGTCTGGCCGGTCATCGGCACCGGGGAGCCGGGCACCGGGATCAGGATCTGCGCGGCCGCGCCGGTCAGGGCGGCACCACCGGCGACCAGGACCGCGTCACGGACCAGTGCGCCGGGAACGAGGTCGGCGAGAACCGGACGGGTGCCGGTCACAGACAGCGAAGACACTCAGACCTCCTATGAGTACACGAATGTGAACCGAGGTTAACGTCAGAAGACGGGTCGCGGACCGAATGTCGGCCACCTCACGGTCATCGCGCGTCCACTCGTCCGGGTGGCATGACCCTGCACGGGACCGGTGGTTGGTGGAGGCTGCCGGACATGAGGAAACCCGTTTCGAGGCTGTTGTCGGTGACGATGCTGACCGGGGCGCTGGTGGCGGGAGGTCCGGCGGTCGCGTCGGCCGGGCCCGCCCCCGCGACGGCGGCCGCGTCGGTCGGATCGCTCGACGTGGAGATCGGCGACGAGCACGTGGTCACGGGCGAACTCGCGCCGTGCGACGTCGACGGTCCCTTGACCGCGAAGACCCAGGGCGGCGTCGTCGGCGACTTCGCCCGGTTCAGCGGGGGTGAGTCGCGCTGCGGCCGGAACGGCGAGGTGGCCGTCGGCGAGGCGGCCGGGCGGCGGTTCGAGACCACCCTGCTCAAGCGGTTCGGCGGTCCGGTGATCAAGGTTCGCACGTTCATGGCGAAGTGCAGCACCACCGAGGACGGCAGCCTCGGCTACATCGAGTTCGGCGACGTCACCGGGTTCACTCTGCCGGAGAACATCCCGCAGAACTACCGGCTGACCATCGCGGGCGGCAAGGGCGGGACGGCGCTGGCGTCGCTCACGGTCAACGAGACCGTCACGCCGACGCCGCCCGACGGGAGCCTCGTGACGCACATGCTGCACATCAAGCTGTTCCCGCAGGGCGGCGGTCCGGCGAAGGGCGACATCTACCTCGGGACCGCGCGCTGCGACCCGTACGGCAAGAAGAAGCCCTAAGCCGCATTTCGTCCTCTGGATGCGGTCCTTGCACACGCAAGTACCGCATCCAGAGGACGAAATGCGTCTAGGTGCGCGAGACGTACTTCGCGGCCGCCGCGACGAACTCACTCGCGCGGGTCGCCAGATCTGTCAGCGACCCTTTCGAGGTGAGCGCGTCACCGACCAGCGGCGTGGCGGCCGCGACGGCGATCGAGCCCGACTCGAGGTACTTCGCGACGTCGGCCAGGTGCACGCCGCCCGTCGGCACCAGCGGGATGTCCGGCATCGGCGCCCGGACCGCCCGCAGGTAGGCGATCCCGCCGACGGCCGCGATCGGGAAGACCTTCACCGCCGCCGCGCCGAGACGCCACGCCTGGTCGATCTCGGTCGGGGTCAGCGCGCCGCAGATCACCGGCAGCCCGCGTTCGTGCGCGCGCTCCATGACCAGCGGGTTCACCGTCGGCGTGACCAGGAAGGTCGCGCCGGCGTCCGCCGATTTGTCCACATCGGACACCTCGCGCACGCTGCCGGCGCCGATATGCGCGTCGTCGCCGAGCTTCTTGCGGATGGTCGCGATGGCGTCCGTGGCGCCCGGCGTGGTCAACGCCGCTTCGAGCACTCGCACGCCCGCCGCGTGCAGCACCGTGGCGGCGTCGGCGAACCGGCTCGCTTCCGCGGCCCGCAAGATCGCGACGAGCCGGTTTTCGATCAGGGTGTCCTGGAGGTCGTGCTGGATCATGCGGCCGGGACCGGCGCCTTTCCGGTGTAGGTCACGCCCGCCTCGTCGAAGTCCTTGAGCGCGGCGTCAACGGTCGGCTGCGAGCCGCCGACCGTGAGGTCAAGCAGCACCCGGACCTTGAAACCGGCCTTCGCCGCGTCGAGCGCCGTCGCGCGGACGCAGAAGTCGGTCGCTATGCCGACGACGTCGACCTCGGTGACGTCGTGCTCCTTCAGCCACGCGTCGAGCGTCTTGCCGTCGCGCGCGTTGCCTTCGAAGCCGGAGTACGCGGCGGTGTACTCGCCCTTGGAGAAGACCTCGCTGATCGGGACCACGTCGAGCGCGGGGTGGAACGACGCGCCGGAAGTGCCCGCGACGCAGTGACGCGGCCAGCTGTCCTTGAAGTCCGGTGTCTCGCTGAAGTGATCGCCCGGGTCGATGTGGTAGTCGCGAGTGGCGACGACGTGCGCGTAACCGCCTTCCGCGGCCTGCTTGGAGATCGCTTCGGCGGCGGCGGCGCCGCCGGGCAGGCCGAGCGACCCGCCTTCGCAGAAGTCGTTCTGCACATCGACCACGATCAAGGCGGTCCCCATGTGTTGCTCCTGAGTTCTCTTCAGACGAATACGGTCGGGATGGCGGGCTCCCCGTGCGAGAGCTTGAGGCCTTCCCACGGAAGGCTCACCAGCGCCCGCCGAAGCCGCTGGCGCGCGTCGTCCAGCGTGGGCAAATCATCCACCGTCCGGCCGTCCCGGACCAGCGGAATCTGCAATTCGTGGTCGTTCGGTCCCTGTTCCGGGACCTGCGAGGCGGCCGTCCAGATCACCTCTTCGACGGCGGTGCCGGTCTCGCGGTGCCGTCGCAGCGCGGATTTCCGGCCGCCGCGGGATTCCTTGTGCGCGCTGCGCTTGGCGACCGGCCTGCCGTCCACCTCGACGAGCTTGTAGACCATCCCCGCGGTCGGCGCGCCGGAACCGGTGACGACCGAGGTCCCGACGCCATACGCGTCGACGGGTTCCGCGCGCAACGCCGCGATGGCGTGCTCGTCGAGGTCGCCCGACACCACGATGCGGGTGTCCTTGGCGCCGAGAGCGTCCAGCTGCTCGCGGGCCTTGCGCGCCAGCGGGCCCACGTCGCCGGAGTCGATGCGGATCGCGCCCAGTTCGGTCCCGGCCACCCGGACGGCCGTTTCGATGCCCTTGGTGATGTCGTAGGTGTCCACCAGGAGCGTGGTGTCGGTGCCCATCTTGTCCACCTGCGCGCGGAACGCCTGTTCCTCGCTGTCGTGCAGCAACATGAAGGCGTGCGCGACGGTGCCCCGCGTCGGGATCCCGTAGCGGCGGCCGGCTTCGAGGTTGGAGGTCGTGGCGAAGCCGGCGAGGTACGCGGCCCGCGCGGCGGAGACGGCGGCGTACTCGTGCGTGCGGCGGCCACCCATCTCGATGATCGGCCTGCCGTGCGCGGCACCGGACATCCGCGCCGCGGCGGACGCGATCGCGCTGTCGTGGTTGAGGATCGAGAGGATCAGCGTCTCCAGCACGACGGCCTCGCCGAAGGAGCCGGTGACGGTCAGGATCGGGGAACCGGGGAAGTAGAGCTCGCCCTCGGGGTAACCGTCGATGTTCCCCGAGAAGGAGTAGTCCGCGAGCCACGAAAGGGTGGCGTCGTCGACGACGGCCGTCGCTTCCAGCTGGCTCAGCTCGGCGTCGGTGAACCGGAAGTCGGCGATCGCGTCGAGGACCCGCCCGGTACCCGCGACGACGCCGTAGCGGCGGCCGTCGGGCAGACGACGTGCGAAGACCTCGAAGACGCACGGCCGGTCCGCCGTCCCGTCGGACAGGGCGCTGGCCAGCATGGTCAGCTCGTAGTGGTCGGTGAGCAGCGCGGTGCTGGCGCCAGTGGCCGCCTCGGGGAAACCCATGGCATCAGCCTATTCACCCACATGGCCGGACCTGCCAGCCCATACCGGAACGGGCCCGTGACACCATGGAGTGCATGTCCACGCCTGTCGCATCCGAGCAGACGCAGGTTGATCCACAGGGAGTAGAGGTCGTCTCTGAGGACAAACCCTGGCGGACGGTCGTCTGGAACGATCCGGTGAACCTCATGTCGTACGTGACGTACGTGTTCCAGAAGCTGTTCGGTTACAGCCGGGACCACGCGACGAAGCTGATGCTCGACGTGCACCAGAAGGGCAAGGCGATCGTGTCGTCCGGTTCCAAGGAGAAGGTGGAGACCGACGTCGCGAAACTCCACGCGGCCGGCCTCTGGGCCACCATGGAGCAGCCTTCATGAACGGATGGCGCCGCAAGGGCGACACCATCGTCGCGGGGTTCGAGCAGCAGGAGGCCGCGGTGCTGCGGGGCCTGGTCAGCCAGCTGGAGGACATGCTCACCGCGCGCGCCGAAGAGGCGCCGCAGGACGAGTTGGCCGAACTGACCGGCATCCGGATGGGCCCGACCGAATCGCCGGACGACCCGGTCCTGTCCCGGCTGCTGCCGGACTTCCACAAGCTGGACCCGGACAACCCGACCCGCGAGGACATCGACTCGGCCGCCGCGATGCGGTCGATCCACGAGCCCGAGCTCCTGGACAAGAAGGTCGGCGTCGCCAAGATCGTGCTGGACACCCTGCCGCGTGACGGCGGGAACGTCCGGCTGACCTTCGAGCAGGCCGACGCGTGGCTGGGCGCGCTCAACGACGTCCGGCTGGCGCTGGGCACCGCGCTCGACGTCACCGAGGACATGCCCGACGAGTTGCCCGAGGACGATCCCCGCGCGCCGCATCTCGGCGTCTACCACTGGCTGACCTGGGTGCAGGAGACCCTCATCCAGTCGCTGACGTCATGATCACCGACGTCCCGGGGGTGCTGGTCGGGCATCACGAGCGGGTCGGCGACGGCTGGGCGACCGGGACGACGGTCGTGCTGGTCCCCGGCGGCGCGGTCGGGGCCGTCGACCAGCGCGGCGGCGCGCCCGGAACGCGCGAGACCAACCTGCTGGAGCCGGAGAACCTGGTCCAGCACGTCAACGCGATCTGCCTGTCCGGCGGGAGCGCGTACGGCCTGGCCGCCGCGGACGGCGTCATGCGCTGGCTCGCCGAGCGGAACCTGGGCATCCCGGTGGGAACCGAACCGCACGAGGTGGTGCCGATCGTGCCCGCCGCGGTGCTGTTCGACCTGCCGCGCAGCGAGTGGGGCAACCGTCCGGACGCCTCCTTCGGTTATGCGGCCTGCGAAGCGGCCGTCGGGGGTCCGGTCGCGCTCGGGACCGTCGGTGCGGGCGCAGGGGCGAAGGCGGGATCACTCAAAGGCGGGATCGGGACGGCCTCGGAGAAGGTCGGGGAGTTCACCGTCGGCGTCGTCGCCGCCGTGAACGCCGCCGGCGAGGCCGTGGATCTCTCGACGGGGCGCGCGTACGCGGCGGACCACGAGGTCGACGGCGAGTTCGGCGTCCGCTGGCCCGATCGGCCTGGTGACGTCGAGGCGAAGGCGGCGGGGCTCAACACGACCATCGGCGTGGTCGCGGTCGACGCGGCGCTGTCCAAGGCGGAGGCGCGGCGGCTCGCGGTGGCCGCGCAAGACGGTCTCGCCAGGGCCGTGCGGCCCGCGCACACGATGTTCGACGGCGACACGGTGTTCGCGCTGGCGACCGGCGATCGGGAACTCCCCGGCGGCGCGGGTCCCGTCGCGGCGGCGCGGCGCGCGTTGGTGCTGGACACACTGTGCTCGGCGGCCGCGCGGGTCTTCGGGCGCGCGATGGTGCACGGCGTGCTTTCGGCCACTTCGGCGGGGGACATGCGCGCGTACCGCGACGTCTGGCCCGAAGCGTTCTCCTGACCACGCGTTTCGTCCTCTGGATGCGGTCCTTGCGTGTGCAAGGACCGCATCCAGAGGACCAAACGCGGGTATGAGTGGCGGCGATCTCAGAGTGTGGACCGGCCCCGTCCAGCACCTAAGATGGGCGACGTGCTCCGGATCCGCCGTGAACTCGTCGACGAGATCGTCGCCCATGCCCGTCGTGACCATCCCGACGAGGCGTGCGGGGTGATCGCCGGTCCCGAGGGATCGGACAGCCCCGAGCGGTACATCCCCATGTTGAACGCGGCGCGCTCGCCGACGTTCTACGAATTCGACTCGGGTGATCTGCTCAAGCTCTACCGCGAGATGGACGCCAACGACGAGGTGCCCGTCGTCATCTACCACTCGCACACCGCGACTGACGCCTATCCGTCCCGAACCGATGTCTCGTACGCCTCGGAACCCGACGCGCACTACGTGCTCGTTTCCACCAAGGACCCCGATTCGCACCAGTTCCGGTCGTACCGGATCGTGGACGGGGAGATCACCGAGGAGCCCGTCGAGATCATCGGCTGAACCCGGGCCTGGGAATAACCCGGCCCGAACAGAACGTCTGCGTTGCAGAGAACCCACCGGAGGTAGAAAACCATGGCCGTGACCGTGTCCATCCCGACCATCCTGCGTACGCACACCGACGGCGAGAAGTCCGTCGAGGCGACCGGCAAGACCGTGCTCGAGGTGATCGACGACATCGAGACCCGCCACGGCGGCCTCAAGGCCCGCCTGGTCAAGGAAGAGAAGCTGCACCGCTTCGTCAACGTCTACGTCAACGACGAGGACGTCCGTTTCTCCGGCGGGCTCGAGGCCGAGGTCAAGGACGGCGACACCCTGACCATCCTGCCCGCCGTGGCCGGTGGCTGATCGATGGCTCGCTTCGAGTCGCTGCTCGACGCGCTCGGCGGCACGCCGCTGGTCGGCCTTCCCCGGCTTTCGCCCACCCATGACGTGCGGTTGTGGGCGAAGCTGGAGGACCGCAACCCGACCGGTTCGATCAAGGACCGCCCCGCGCTGGCGATGATCGAGGCCGCCGAACGCGAAGGCACGCTCCGGCGCGGCTCCACGATCCTGGAGCCGACGTCGGGCAACACCGGGATCGCGCTCGCGATGGCCGCGAAGCTCAAGGGCTACGGCCTGGTGTGCGTGATGCCGGAGAACACCTCGACCGAGCGCAAGCAGCTGCTGCAGGCGTACGGCGCGCGGATCGTCTTCTCCCCGGCCGCCGGCGGGTCCAACGAGGCCGTGCGCCGGGCGAAGGAACTGGCCGAGGCCAACCCGGACTGGGTGATGCTCTACCAGTACGGCAACCCGGCCAACGCCGACGCGCACTACCGCGGCACCGGGCCCGAACTGCTCAAGGACCTGCCGACCCTGACGCATTTCGTCGGCGGTCTCGGCACCACCGGCACCCTGGTCGGTGTCGGGCGCTACCTGCACGAGGTGAAGCCGGACGTGCAGATCATCGCGGCCGAACCACGCTACGGCGAGCTGGTGTACGGCCTGCGGAACCTCGACGAAGGTTTCGTGCCGGAGCTCTACGACGCGAGCGTGCTCAACGGCCGGTACTCCGTCGGCGCGTACGACGCGCTTCGCCGGACCCGCGAGCTGCTGGAGCACGAAGGCATCTTCGCGGGGATCTCGACGGGTGCCGTGCTGCACGCGGCGCTGGCCGTCGCCGAGAAGGCCGCCGCCGCGGGGAAGCCCGCCGATGTGGCCTTCGTGGTCGCTGACGCGGGGTGGAAGTACCTCTCGACGGGCGCGTACTCCGGCTCGCTCGACGAAGCGGCCGAAAGGCTCGACGGGCAGCTCTGGGCCTGATCCGCGTCACCCTGGCCTCGTGAGTGGTAAGGACGGTCAGGGCCAAGGGTGTCTCAGGCACCTAGTGAATGTGGCGGCATTGGTCGTGAGTCCGTGAAGGCCTCCTTCCCTACCCTGAAGGTAGGGAAGGAGGCCTTCACGGACACCAGAACGCCGGCAACGGCACGTTAAGGCTGGCCCAGGTCCCCTCGTGAGTGGCAAGGACGGTTAGAACCGTCCTTACCACTCACGAGACCCAGCGCAAGGGCGACGCTGGCACGATGGCGGGTATGAAGGTCATCGGGTTGCTGGGCGGGATGAGCTGGGAATCGTCGGCCGAGTACTACCGGCTGGTCAACGAACGCGTCCGCGAGTTGCGCGGCGGGTATCACTCCGCGCGCACCGTGTTGTACTCCGTGGACTTCGCCGAGATCGAAGCGATGCAGGCCGAAGGCCGCTGGGACGACGCCGGGCGGGAACTGAACCGCGCAGCCCTCACGCTCGAAGCCGCCGGAGCGGACTTCGTCGTCCTCTGCACCAACACGATGCACAAGGTCGCCGACCAGCTCGTCGACGGCCTGGGCGTGCCGCTCCTGCACCTCGCCGACACCACGGCGACCGCGATCAAGGCCGCGGGCGTCGGGCGTGTCGGGCTCCTGGGCACCGGTTTCACCATGGCCCAGCCGTTCTACCGCGAACGCCTCGCCGCGCACGGCCTCGACGTGCTCGTGCCCGGCGAAGAGGATCGCAAGACGGTGCACGGGGTCATCTACGACGAACTCGTCCACGGCGTCGTCACCGAAGACTCCCGTGAGCGGTACCGCGAGGTCATCGCGAGGCTCGTCGAGGAGGGCGCGGAGGGCGTCATCTACGGCTGTACGGAGATCGAGCTGCTCGTCGGCCCCGAGGACAGCCCGGTGCCCACCTTCCCCACCACCAGGCTGCATGCCGAAGCGGCCGTGGACTACGCGCTGGGCAAGGCCTCACTCCCTCCCGCGGTGTGACGTTCGTGCTGGGCGACGGCCTGCCGCCACAGCCTGTCCTGTTCCTCACCGGTGAAACCGCCGCGCGGCACGCCGAAGACGTCCTCGATCGCCGCCCACCACTCGGCCGGTGATTCCAGCACGGTCTTGCCGCCCGGCAGACCGCTCAAGGTCAGCGCGCGCAGCGAATCCACTCCCTCCGCGTCGCGCCGCTGCACCACCAGCGTGCGGACGAAACCGGAATCCTCGGACGTGGACAGCTCGACGTGCTTCTCGGCGAAGTCGGCCATCACGGCCGCCTCCGGCGCGAAATCCATCCCGACGAAACTGCCCTGCGGATCGTGATCGAGCCGCCAGCCGCCGGGAGTGACCTCCGAGAGCCGTATACGGAACACCAGCGGCCCCTGTTTGTACTCGCCCTCACGCAGCGGGAGCGGCTCGTGGACGCCGTCACCGAGCCCGACGTCGACCAGCCAGCCGGCGTCGGGTTCCTCCGGCAGCCCGGTCACCGTCAGCGCCAGGTGGTTGAGGTGGATCCCGGACCGCGCGCCCGCCATCTGTGCCCCGCTCGGATGCCGGGTGACCTGGTAGCCGAGCGCCCGCAGCAGTGCCGAGAACGCGCCGTTGAGGTGATAGCAGTAGCCGCCGCGGCCGGCGGCGATCCGGCCGAACGACACCGCCGGGTCCAGGGACGTCACCCGGCCCAGCTGGACCTCGAAATCCTCGTATGGCACCCGCTCCACATGGGCCGCGTGCAGCCGGAAGAGCGCGTCGCGGCTCGGCGGCTCGTGCTCGAGGCCGAGTCGCGCGAGGTAGGCGGGCACGTCGACGTGCTCGGAAGAAGGAATCCCCATGTGATCGACCGTAACGGCGCCCACCGACAAATCAGGGTTCTCACGGAGGCGATCTCGCCGTTCGCCGTCGTAGCCTGTGGAGGTGACCACTTTGCCTCCCCTGCCGGCCCCGGCGAGCGAGCCGTCCGGTACGGATCCGGCCAAACGCGTCCTGCCGCCGAACCCGAGGGCCGCGGCGATCGTCGCACTGGCCTTCACCGTGCTGCTCTACCTGGTCGAGCTGGTCGACGTCGTGCTGCCCGCCGACCTCGACCAGGGCGGCATCCTCGCCCGTGACCTCTCCGGGCTCGACGGCGTGCTCTGGGCGCCGTTGCTGCACGCGGGCTGGGGGCATCTGTTCTCCAACACCGTCCCGGTGCTGGTGTTCGCCTTCCTCGCGATGTCCGCGGGCATCGGCCGGTGGGTGCTGGTCACCGCGATCATCTGGGTGCTTTCCGGCGTCGGTGTCTGGCTGATCTCGCCGGGCGGCACGGTGACCGTCGGAGCGTCCGGCGTCGCCTTCGGCTGGCTCGCGTTCCTGCTGGTCCGAGGCATTTTCAACCGCGCTGTCGGGCAGATCCTGGTGGCCGTGGTGCTGCTCGGCATCTGGAGCGGGATGCTCTGGGGACTGCTGCCGGGTGATCCGAACGTCTCGTGGCAAGGTCACCTGTTCGGTGCGCTGTCCGGGGTCTTCGCGGCCTGGTTGATGGCGCGGGTGGACAGGTCCCAAGCCAGGAAAGCGACCGGTCCCGGTAGCCTCGCCGTGTGACCAAGCCGAGCGCCGACGCCCCCATCGGCGTCTTCGATTCCGGAGTGGGCGGGCTCACCGTCGCCAGGGCGATCCTGGAACAGCTGCCCGGTGAGCAGTTGCGCTACGTCGGCGACACCGCCCGCAACCCGTACGGTCCGCTACCCATCGCCACCGCGCGCCAGTACGCGCTGGAAGCGCTGGACGACATCGTCGAAGGCGGGGTGAAGGCACTGGTCATCGCCTGCAACACCGCCTCCGCCGCCTGCCTTCGCGACGCGAGGGAGCGCTACGACGTCCCCGTGATCGAGGTCGTCCTCCCGGCCGCGCGCCGGGCCGTGTCCGCGACGCGCTCCGGCCGCATCGGCGTGATCGGCACCGAGGGCACCGTGCGGTCGCGCGCCTACGACGACGCCTTCACCGCCGCGCAGGATGTCGAGATCACCAGCGTCGCGTGCCCGCGGTTCGTGGACTTCGTCGAACGCGGGATCACCACCGGGCGCCAGGTGCTCGGGCTCGCACAGGGCTATCTCGAACCACTGCTGGACGCGCAGGTCGACACGCTGGTCATGGGCTGCACGCACTACCCGTTGCTGTCCGGGGTGCTGCAGATCGTCATGGGCCAGGACGTCACGCTGGTGTCCAGCGCCGAGGAGACCGCGCGTGACCTCGTGCGCGTCCTCACCGAGGCCGACCTCCTCGCCGAGCGCGACACCCCGCCGCGGCACGAGTTCGTCGCCACCGGATCCGCCGAGCCGTTCACCAGACTCGCTCAGCGGTTCATGGGCTTCGCTCCGGGTGTGCTGGCTCCCACCAGCGCCTAAATCGCCGATTCCGTGCTTAAGGTGTCACAGTGCGTCTCACGATCC
Source organism: Amycolatopsis sp. NPDC043885 (assembly GCF_056435685.1). NCBI lineage: Bacteria > Bacillati > Actinomycetota > Actinomycetes > Pseudonocardiales > Pseudonocardiaceae > Amycolatopsis > Amycolatopsis sp. NPDC043885. The sequence continues at coordinate 202,759 of NZ_JBWKEA010000008.1, read as the reverse complement.
TCGGCTGCTCCGGCAGCATCCCCGGGCCCAACGCCGCCGCGTCCGGCTACCTGATCGAGGCGGACGGGTTCGTCCTGGGGCTCGAACTCGGCAACGGGACGCTCGCCAGGCTTCAGGCGCTGCGCGACCCGTTCGACCTGGACGCGCTGATCCTGTCGCACCTGCACCCCGATCACTGCGCCGACGTCAGCGCGCTCACCGTGCTGCGGCGCTACCACCCCGCGCTGCCGTACCCGGCTAGGCCGCGGCGGCTGCCGGTGTACGGGCCGTCGGACGTGCGGGAGCGGCTCACTTACGCGTACGCGGCGAACGAGGACGAGCGGGCGACCACCGATCTCTCGGACGTCTTCGCCTTCGACGTCCTGCGGGCCGAGCCCATGAAGATCGGGCCGTTCGAGGTCACCGCGGTCCCGGTCGACCATCCGACCCCGGCCTTCGGCCTGCGGTTCGCGCACGGCGGCAAGACCCTCGCCTACACCGGGGACACCGGCGTCTGCGACACCCTGGCCGATCTCGCGGGCGGCGTCGACGTCCTGCTGTCCGAAGCGTCGTGGACCGACTCGCCCGACCGGCCCGCCGGCGTCCACCTGTCCGGCAAGGAAGCGGGGGAGCTGGGACGCAAGGCCGGGGTCGGGCGGCTGCTGCTCACCCACGTCGCGCCCTGGACCGACCGCGACGCGGTCCTCGCCGAGGCGGCCGTCGCGTTCCCCGCGGCCGAGCTGGTCGAGCAGGGCGCCGTCTACGACCTCTGACGCGGGGTTCTAGAGTGGCTGCCGTGGCGAGAAAAGACGGCAGGAACGACGACCAGCTTCGCGACATCAAGATCACCCGTGGCTTCCAGCGGTGGCCCGCGGGTTCGGTGTTGATCGAATTCGGCGACACCCGGGTGCTGTGCGCGGCGAGCGTCACCGAAGGCGTCCCCCGCTGGCGGGCCGGTTCCGGCCTCGGCTGGGTCACCGCCGAGTACGCGATGCTGCCGTCGGCGACCAACACCCGCAGCGACCGCGAATCCATCAAGGGCCGCGTCGGCGGCCGCACCCACGAGATCTCCCGGCTGATCGGCCGGTCCCTGCGCGCCTGCATCGACCTGGCGGCGCTGGGGGAGAACACGATCGTCATCGACTGCGACGTCATCCAGGCCGACGGCGGCACCCGCACGGCCGCGGTGACCGGCGGCTACGTCGCGCTCGCCGACGCTGTCACCTGGCTCGGCGCGGCTGGCCGCCTCGCCGACCCGCAGCCCCTTTCGGCTTCGGTCGCCGCGGTGAGCGTGGGGGTCGTCGACGGCCGCGTGCGCCTCGACCTGCCCTACGAAGAGGACTCGCGCGCGGAGGTCGACATGAACGTCGTCGCCACCGACGCCGGGACCATGATCGAGGTGCAGGGCACCGGTGAGGGCGCCACCTTCGCCCGGTCCACTTTGGACAGCATGCTGGACATGGCCCTCGCGGGTTGCGAGGAGCTGACCCGTCTCCAGACCGAAGCCCTCGCGTTGCCGTATCCCGGCGAGCTTCCCGAGCCGCGTCCGGACAAGAAGAAGGGCGCGAAGTGACCAAGCTGCTCCTCGCCACCCGCAACGCGAAGAAGCTCGGCGAACTCCGGCGCATCCTGGTCGCCGAAGGGATCGAGGGCGTCGAGGTCATCGGCCTCGCCGACGTCCCCGAGTTCCCCGAAGCACCCGAAACCGCTCCGGACTTCGAAGGCAACGCGCTCGCGAAGGCCCAGGACGCGGCCGCCGCGACCGGTCTCCCGGCCATCGCCGACGATTCGGGTATCACCGTCGACGCGCTCAACGGCATGCCGGGCGTGTTCTCGGCACGCTGGTCGGGAAAGCACGGCGACGACGAGGCGAACCTGGATCTCGTGCTGGCGCAGCTGTCCGACACCCCCGACGAGCGCATGGGCGCCGCCTTCGTCTGCGCGGCCGCGCTGGTCGTCCCCGGCGGCGACGAAACCGTGGTGCGCGGGGAATGGCGCGGCTCGCTGATCCGGGAACGTCGTGGTGCCAACGGATTCGGGTACGACCCGATCTTCGTGCCCGAGGGTGAGACTCGGACTTCCGCGGAGCTGGAACCGTCCGAAAAGGACGAAGCTTCGCATCGGGGTAAGGCGTTGCGCGCGTTGGTGGGAGAGCTGAGGAAGCTGGCCGGCTGACCGTCAGAGGATCCGCACGTTGGGCCCGAGTTCGTCGAGTCCGGTTATGCGGGCTTTCGGTCGTGCGACGAGAGTGATGTCGAGGTCCGCCAACGGCCTGACGTCCACCGCGCCCCCCTTGTCGTCGGCGTAGATGAGGACGTCCTTCAGCGTGGGGTGCGAGGCGAGTGGGCCGAGGTCGCCCAGAGCGCAGTACGAGAGATGAAGCGACGTCAGTGGAATTCCGGCCAGCGGGGTCAAATCCGTCATGTCGACGGCGGTCACCGACAGGTAGGTCAGGCCGGGGAACGTCTCGGCGATCAACCGTGCGGTGATTCCGGTCTTCACTTCGCTGTGCAGGCTCAACATGTCGATTCCGGGAATCGGCGGTGTGGCGGCGAGTGCGCGACGAGAACACTCCCACAGACTGAGCGTGGTCAGTGAGGTCATCGCGGTGAGGGCTTCGAGACTTGCGACTGACTGCAGGTGATCGAGCGTCAGGCTACGCACCTGCGTCAGGCGGCTGAATGCTTCCAGCCCGCGCCACGGCGTGGACCGGAAGAGGGTCAGCTCTTCGAGTGCCGCCAAGGAACTCAGGGCTTGCAGCCCGGTGTACTTCTTGGCGAAGTGCAAGCTGACCGCCGTCAGCGCCGGGTGGTCGGTCAACGAGGTCACGTCCACAGCGGCGTTTTCGTTGAAGTCCAGGTCGACTACCTGAAGAGCGGGGACGTCCGCGAGCAGGCCGAGATCGGACTGTTTCTCGGAGCCGGGGAGTCTTACGGACAAGGCGTCAAGATGGCGAAGCCTTCCCGTGTACGGCACCAGCCTGCCGGCATTGACTTCGAACTCGCCGTTCCACAAAGGCGAATCGGCCAGCACTTCGTCGGCGAAGCGTTCCGGATCGAAGTATTGCCAAGCCTCACTGAGCTGCTTTTGGACCTTCTCCCGACCGTCTTGGGCGTAGCTGCGCAGAAGCGGCAGGGCGTCGTCGTCCGCGGTGAGCGTGGCCGCCCGGACGGCCGCGGCCGCCGCCGCCTCGCTGAGCCCGTCGGTGTTTTCCGGGAGATAGCGCAAAAGCCGGGGTCCGACAGAGGCGAGAGACTGGGTTTCCCGAAGGTCTCGTGGTGGGACGAGATGCTCTCGGATGACCTGTTCGACTCGTTCGATCACGGCCGGATCGACGTTGCTGACCGTCTCCAGGCAGGCCGCCGCGAGCAGCCGCAAGCGACGGGTGTGCCGCTGTTCCGCGTCGGCACGATCGAGGATTTCGGTGAGCAGCTTGTCGGCCTGATGGTGTTTGGCGTGACCGCAGGCCATGATCACGGTCTCTCGCCAAGTGTCCCGATGCGCGTTCGCGATCAAGGTGTCCAGATAGCGTGCTTCGGTGGCCTCGTTCGCGGCGAGAAACTCCTGGAAGGTCCGGTGCACGAAGTCCACCCGGCCGTTCACCGGCTCCCGCAGCACACCGCTGCGTTCGAGGAGATGGTTCAGTACTTCTTCGGCGTCGTAGTCGACGTGCGGGATCCAGCGCAGCCGATAGGCGATGTGCTCCAGGACCTCGTCCTTCGGCAGCTCGACCTTGCCACTGGAGGTGAGCCGCCAGGCGAGATGCCCGAGCAGGATCTGTTTCTGCTGTTCGGTGAGCAGGACGGTGATGCTGCGCGCGGTGTCGCGCAAGTGCAGCAGCATCGACAACGCCTTGCGATACAGGTCCATCCGGTCGCGCGGCAGTTCCGAACGGTGCGCCCAGTTCAACGCGCACAGCATCGAGCAGAGCAACGGGCTCGAAGCCAGTGTGCGCAGATGTGGCCGGTTGCTCAATTGGCTCAGCAGCCGTCGCCGGGCTTCGTCGAGATCCTCTTCGGGACGGACCGAAACCGCCGCCTCGTACCATTTGTCGACGAGCGCGTGGATGTCGTTGGCGCTCATCGGTTCCAGCAGAACGGAGCCGAAGCCTTCCTGGTACAGCCACCGCTGATCGGCCGCTGCGCTCCGGGAGGTGACGACGAAACGTGCTTCCGGATAGGTCAGCCCGAGTTCGTGGAGCCAGTCCTTGACCTTGCGGCGGCGGGGAGGTTCGACCTCGTCGACGCCGTCGACCAGGATCATCGCCTTTCCGCTTCGCAGCACGCGGTCCGCCCAGTTCGCAGGTGCCCGTCCGGCGAGCGTGGGGGCGGCGTGAGTCACGAAGTGTTCGGCGCCGGGGAGTTCGCCGGAGGCGAAGCTCCGCAGCCGGATCGGGAACGGGACGAATCCGTTCCACGAAGCCAGCTTCCCGGTGAAACGCCCGCCCGCCGCGCTGATCGCGAGCCAGTTCAGCAGAGTGGTCTTGCCGGAACCCGCTTCGCCTCGGACCAGTGTCCGATGCTCCTCACCGATCGCGCTTTCCGCCCGCATGGTCGTCCCGTCACGGCGGGCGGGGTGCTTCTCGAACCAGTCTTTCGGCCGGTCGTCGCCGCGCGATCTTTCCGAAGACACGGAAAGGCTGAGGTAGGCGACCGTCAGCGGCAGCGTCGGCTGGTCGTCCTTGGTCAACCCGAGCAGATCGAGCTTGTCCAGTTTCCGTGCGAGCAGGCTCAGGTACTCCTCCCTGAACTCCGCGTCGTGGTCGGTTCCCGCAGGAGCGGTGAGGCTCGTCTTCGGGACCCGCGCGAGGAGTTGGTCCAGCTGGTCCGATTGCCGGGTCAGCCGTCCCAAGATCTCGGCGAGCGTCGTCGGCTGGAACGACGGCAGGTGCCGCACCACCATCACCAGGTGGCGGCAAGACTGATCCAGTGCCAGCTCGTACAGATCCGCCGCCCGCCCGGCGAGCAGGGCCGAGCGAGCGGGAAACTGTTCGCGGACGCGCCGGGCCAGGAGTTCCGGGTCGGCGTCGTCCGCCAGGAGGGCTTCATCGGAGAGATCGACCCTGCCGAGCGTGTCCTCGACCGCGAGGAACGCCGCGGTGATCTCGTTCTCGGGCAGCGTCGAGAACCGTGCGACGAGGACCGGTTTCAGCTCTTCGGCCACTTGGAGGCCGATCGTCTCCACCAGATTCTCGAGCTTGCGTTGTTCCAGCGGCCCTTTGAGTTCGTCCGCCGCCAGTTCGGCGAGGCTGGACTCGCGTTCGGTCTTCTTCCGCCGTCGTTGCAGCCACGACTTCGCCGCGTGCGTGGCGATACTGCCGCCCAGTTTGAGTGCGGGTCCCTCCAGCCCCGTCATCGTCAGGACGCCAGGGAGAGGTCCCGCAGCAGCTTCGCGACGTGGCCGGTCGCGCGCACGTTGTACTGCGCCACGGCGATCTTGCCCTCGGGGTCGACGACGAACGTCGAGCGGATGACGCCTTCGTAGACCCTGCCGTAGTTCTTCTTCTCGCCGAAGGCGCTGTACGCCTTGAGGACGGTCTTCTCCGTGTCGGACAGCAGCGGGAAGGTCAGCCCCTCCGCCTCGACGAACTTCGCGAGCTTCGCGGGCTTGTCGGGCGAGATGCCGAGCACCTGGTAGCCGGCGTCGTTGAGTTGCGCGAGGCTGTCCCGGAAGTCGCATGCCTGCTTCGTGCAGCCCGGCGTGCCGGCGTTCGGGTAGAAGTACACGACGACCGAATTGCCGCGGAAGTCGCTGAGCTTGACGTCGTTGCCCTCGCTGTCGGGGAGGGTGAAGTCGGGCGCTTTGTCGCCGGGGGAAAGTCGCTGCTCGGTCATGACGCACACGGTAGCGAATCGGCGGCGTCAGACCTTTCCGCAGTACTTCGCGGCGACAGGCTCCGAAGGGCTGGGCCGCACCTGAAGGCGCAGCCTCACCGGCCTGTCCGGAACGGCGAAGGCGAGGTTGAGCTGGACCGACCGGCCGGGCGCCACGTCCTTGCCCGCGTCCGCGATGCCGTTGTACCCCTGCACGGGGTCGACGACCTGTTTGACCGCGGCGGTCTCTCCGTCGACCTCGCCCGTGACGGACAGGCCGGAGAGCCGGTAGGTGCCCTCGCCCGCGTTCGTCACCTCGATGCCGAAGGCCACCGCGCGCGGGCTCTGCGGGTACGCGGACGCGCTGGGACGGAACGCTTTCGGCGCGGAAACGGAGATCGTGACCCCGGTCGCGAACCGGTGCGGGGCGCCGAAGGCGAGGTCGCCTTCCGCGTGCGTCGCGGCCAGGCCCTGCGCCGGAGTGTCCGCGCCGAGTACGGCGGCCCCTTTTTCCGGTGCCGGAACCCCGCACGCGGCCGCCAGCAGCAACGAGCAGGCGGCGATCAAGAGCTTCGGGGTGCGCGGGGGCGCCATGTGGGGTTACTCCAGTCGGCGGTGCGGGTGGGCCGTTCGAGGTAGGTATTAGTGCCGAAGAGTCCAGAGTGACGGTCTTCCGGAGCCGAGAGGAGCGGCGAGGCCGGGTTGACGCGCACCTGGTGTACAGCCGTGGCCGATCCGTGACCGGAAGGACACGACTAGTGACAGTCGTCACCTCGGTGGCACATCGCCGAGGGGTCAGACGGCGAAGGCGAAGAACAGGATGAAGATCGCCAGTCCGGACACCCAAGCCACGATCAGCCAGCCGAAATCGCGCATCGGATCGACCGCCCGGCTTTCTTCGCCCGGGACGTAGACGCCGCGCTCTTCGAACCAGTCGGCCCATCGGGTCAGCCAGCGAATGGGGCTTCGAGACGCCATGTCGTCACAGTACGGGTATGGATGGGCCGCGTCAGCCAAGGAGTGGCCGCCCAAAAGGGCGAATCGGGCGCATCAGCTATCGCCCACTAGGCCCTTTTGCCCAAGTTGTACACCCGTCAGGCTGTAACGATGGCGCTGGGAATAGATATCTACAGTCGCTTTCAATCGGTTACCAATTGGCAGGCTGTCAAGGATCACGGCGTGACCTTCGTCTTCGTCAAGCTCACCGACGGCGGTGGCCTGCCGAACGGCGGGCGCAACACCGGCGACGCGCTGGTGGCGGGCGCGAGATCCGTGGGAATCCCGGTGGGCGGCTATCACTACGCTCAGGCGAGCCCCTCGCCCGAGGCGCAGGCCGACGTGTTCATCGCGGAGGTCCGGCGGCTCGGGGCGACCGGCTGCGTCCCGATGCTCGACCTCGAGGACCACCCGCCGGGTTCGGGGGCACCGAACATCCCCGACGGGCGTAAGCGGGACTTCTCGATCAGGTTCTGCGACCGCGTGGCCGGACACGGGTTCCGCCCCGGGATCTACATGAACAACTCACTCGCCAAGATGCTGCGCCCCGACCAGTTCGACGTACGGGACCTCGTCATCTGGATCGCGCGCTACGTGGCCAAACCCGATGCCGCGGCGGGCCGCTACGACGTGCACCAGTACTCGGACGCCGGTCATATCCCCGGCATCCGCGCGAGCAGTGTCGACCTCAACGAGTCCTACACGAACGCCCACTTGACCGGCGGCGGCGCCGCCCCGAAACGGAAGGCGACGACAGAACTCATGGAACGCAGGACCATTCCCGCCAGCAAGGACACCACGTCGGTGCGGCTGCTGCTTTCGGGCAGCGAAACGGCCGCGATCATCGTGCGGCCGCGTATCGACGGCGACGGCATCTCCGAAGCGCCCGTGTGGCAGGGCAACATCTACGCCTGGGGCAGCGACAAGGTCGGTGTCGGCGGGAATCCCACGCAGACACCCGGATTCGACCCGAAGACCGTTTCGCACCGGCGGTACCACCTGCCGGGCGCGGTGTGGGCCGACTTCGAGTACAGCTCGACCGCGGACTTCGAGATCGACATCGTCGGCTGAGCCCGGAAGTCCGTGAAGGCCTCCTTCACTACCTTGAGGGTAGGGAAGGAGGCCTTCACGGACTTCCGGCCGCCCTCACTGATCCGCGCTCATGGCCTCCCGATCCGACGCCGGGAGCCAGTGCCGCTCCGGATCGAAGGGCCGGTAAGCGGAGCGGACGTGCTCGATCAGCAGCCGCAGCGTGGGGTGCCGGTTCTCGTGCCGCCACAGCAGGGAGAACGGGTACACCGGCGTCGGGTCGACGAGCGGGATCTGGACGACGTCCGGATGCCAGGGCACGTGCATCTTCGCGCCGACGAAACCCAGCCTGTCCTTCGACTCGCTCAGCACCTCGATGTGGTGTTCGAGCCCGAAGTTCGGGCCGTCGGTGTCGACCAGGATGCCGAACTCCGGGCACAGTTCCTGCCAGAACTCCGCCCATTCGCTGGCCCGTGCGTTGTAGGGCATCCACGCCGTCAGGCCGTCGAGTTCCGCCATCGCGACCCGGCGCCGACGTGCGAGTGGATGCCGCCGTCCGACCAGCAGGTTCGCCGGTTCCAGGTAGGCGGGCGTGCGGCCGATCCCCGGGGACGGCACGGTGCTGACGCGGGCGAAGGCGGCATCGACGGACTCGGGCAGCAGGGACCGGCGCAGCGCGCCCAGCCCGGGCGTGACGAGCTCCAGTTCGTCGTCGTGGTCGGCGTGGAAGGCCCGGATGACCTCCATGGTCGCCAGCCGCGTGCCGAGGACGTCGACGCGCAGCGCCCGCCGCCTGCCGTGGAGGCGCTCGACGGCCTGGTCCGCGAGGCTGATCAACGTACGGGCGTGCTTGAGGAACTCCTCGCCGTCTTCGGTCGGCTCGGCCCCGCCGCGCGTCCGCGACAGCAGTCGTACGCCGAGATCCGACTCGAGTTTCGCGACGCGTTTGGAGATCGCCTGCTGGCTGACCTCCAGCCGGATCGCCGCCTCGCCGAAGTACCGGTCATCGGCCACCGCGACGAACGCGCGCACCGCGCCCAGGTCCAGCTCCATTGTGCACTCCCTACAACTTCTGGTTGTCGCTGGTCGCGTGTCGCTTGTTGGACAACACCGGCGACGCTTGGGTCCAATCGCCGCGTCGGACCGGAATCGTACAACCGTGGGGAGTGGCCGGTGGACTCCTTCGTGCACCTGCACGTTCATACCGAGTACTCGATGCTCGACGGCGCGGCCAAGATCGCGCCCCTGTTCGCGGAGGCCCAGCGGCTCGGCATGCCCGCGGTGGGCATGACCGACCACGGGAACATGTACGGCGCGGACGAGTTCTACCGGCAGTCCGTCCAGGCGGGGCTCAAACCGGTGATCGGCATCGAGGCCTACGTCGCGCCCGAGTCCCGTTTCCACAGGAAACCGGTGTTCTGGGGACGGCGTGGCGACGGCGGCGACGTCTCCGGTGGCGGCGCCTACACGCATATGACCATGCTTGCGGAGAACGCGACCGGGTTGCGGAACCTGTTCAAGCTGTCCTCGCTGGCCAGCCTGGAGGGCTACTACCGCAAACCCCGGATGGACCGGGAGCTCCTCGCCCGGCATCACGAAGGCATCATCGCCACCACTGGATGCCCGTCCGGCGAGGTGCAGACCAGGCTCCGGCTCGGGCAGCCCGGCGAGGCGATCCAGGCGGCGTCGGACTACCGCGACATCTTCGGCGCGGACGACTTCTTCCTCGAGTTGATGGACCACGGGCTCCCGATCGAGCGGTCCGTGCGGGACGGGCTGCTGGACATCGGGCGCAGACTCGGGCTGAAACCCTTGGCCACCAACGATTCGCATTACGTCACGCGGGGTCAGGCGTCCGCGCATTCGGCGTTGCTGTGCGTCCAGTCCGGCAAGACCCTCGACGATCCCGGCCGGTTCAAGTTCGACGGCGACGGCTACTACCTCAAATCCGCGGAGGAGATGCGGGAGTACTGGGACACGGAAGTGCCGGGAGCGGCGGATTCCACGCTGCTCATCGCCGAACGGATCCAGCCCTACGACGACGTCTACCGGCACGTCGACCGCATGCCGGTCTTCGAGGTTCCCGACGGACACGACGAGGAGTCCTGGCTGCGCGAGGAGGTCGCGGCCGGGCTTCGCCGCCGTCTGCCGGACGGTGTCCCGGAGGCGTACCTCGCCCGCGCCGACTTCGAGATCGGTGTGATCGCCGACAAGGGTTTCCCGGCGTACTTCCTGATCACCGCCGACCTGATGAACCACGCCCGCCGCGTCGGGATCCGGGTCGGGCCCGGCCGCGGTTCGGCGGCGGGCTCGCTCGTGGCGTACGCGCTCGGCATCACCAATCTGGACCCGATCGACCTCGGGCTGCTCTTCGAGCGGTTCCTCAATCCCGAGCGGGTCTCCATGCCGGATATCGACATGGACTTCGACGACCGGCGTCGCGGCGAGATGATCAGGTACGCCACCGAAGAGTACGGTGCCGAGCACGTCGCCCAGGTGATCACCTTCGGCACCATCAAGACGAAGGCGGCCATCAAGGACTCCGCTCGTGTCCACTATGGACAGAGTGGGTACGCGATCGCGGACCGGATCTCCAAAGCGCTCCCGCCGCCCGTCGCGGCGAAGGACATCCCGCTCGCCGGGATCGTCGAGCCGGACCACGAGCGGTACGCCGAGGCGGCGGAGGTCCGCGCGCTGCTGGAAGGCGACGGCGAGGCGGCCAAGATCTTCGAGACCGCGCGCGGGCTCGAAGGCCTGATCCGCAACGCCGGCGTCCACGCCTGCGCCGTCATCATGTCGAGTGAACCGCTGCTCGACGCGATCCCGTTGTGGCGGAGGGACGACGGCGCGGTCATCACCGGCTGGGACTATCCGTCGTGCGAGGCCATCGGCCTGCTGAAAATGGACTTCCTCGGCCTGCGGAACCTCACCGTCATCGGCGACGCGCTCGACAACATCAAGGCCAACCGCGGCGAGGAGATCGATCTCGACACGCTCGGCGTAGACGATCCGGCGACCTACGAACTGCTCGCCCGCGGCGACAGTCTCGGCGTCTTCCAGCTCGACGGCGGCGCGATGCGGGATCTGCTGCGCAGGCTGAGGCCGACCGGTTTCGGCGACATCATCGCGGTGAACGCGTTGTACCGGCCGGGTCCGATCGCGATGAACACGCACAACAACTACGCGGACCGCAAGAACGGCAGGCAGCCGATCGAGTCGATCCATCCCGAACTGGCCGGGCCGCTGCGCGAGATCCTGGCCGAGACGCACGGCCTGATCGTGTACCAGGAACAGATCATGCGGATCGCGCGTGACGTCGCGGGATATTCCATGGGCCGGGCCGACGTGCTGCGCAAGGCGATGGGCAAGAAGAAGAAAGAGGTACTGGAGAAGGAGTTCGAGGGTTTCCGCGATGGCATGGTCGCCAACGGCTTCTCGCGCGAGGCCGTGCAGGCACTCTGGGACGCGATCCTGCCGTTCGCCGGCTACGCGTTCAACAAGTCCCACGCCGCCGGCTACGGCCTGGTCGGCTACTGGACCGCTCATCTGAAGGCGAACTACCCGGCCGAGTACATGGCGGGGTTGCTGACTTCGGTGGGGGACAACAAGGACAAGTCGGCGGTCTACCTGTCGGAATGCCGTCGGCTGGGGATCAAGGTGCTGCCGCCGGACGTCAACGAATCGGGGCTCCGGTTCTCCGCGGTGGGGGACGCGATCCGGTTCGGGCTGGGCGCGGTGCGCAACGTCGGCGCGAACGTCGTCGACTCGATCATCAGGACCCGGCGGGAGAAGGGGAAGTACGCGTCGTTCACCGACTTCCTCGACAAGTCGGAACTGGTGGCCTGCAACAAACGCGTCATCGAATCCCTGGCCAAGGCCGGCGCGTTCGACTCGCTGGGGCATACGCGGCTCTCGATCCAGCGGGTGCACGAGGACGTGGTGGACGCCGTGGTGCCGTTGAAGCGCAAGCAGGCGATGGGCCAGTTCGACCTCTTCGGCCCGGGCGAGGAGAGCGACGAGGGCACCTCGCCGCTCGCGCACCTCAAGCTCGGCGTCGAGGAGTGGCCGCGTAAGGAACTGCTCGCGCACGAACGGGAAATGCTCGGCCTGTACGTGTCCGCGCATCCGCTCGACGGGGCGGAACGCGTGCTGCGCGGTCACGCGCCCCGGCCGATCGCGGCGATCCTCGACAACCCGCCGCGCGAGGGGGAACTGGTCGTCGCCGGGCTCATCACGTCGCTGGAGCGGCGGGTGAACAAGAAGGGCGAGCCGTGGGCGATCTGCACGATCGAGGACCTCGACGCGGCGCTCGAAGTGCTGTTCTTTCCCAAGGCGTATGCGCTGTTCGCGGCGGATCTCGCCGAGGACAACGCCGTCCGCGTCAGCGGGCGGGTGAACTGGCGGGAGGACAAGATGTCCGTGTTCGGCGGCGGTCTCGTGCCGCTCGATCTTTCCGCGGCGGAGGATGGGGAACCGCCGCTGACCCTGCACGCGACCGCCCAGCGACTGACCGAGGACGCGGTCCTCGAACTGAAGCGGACTTTGCTGGCGCACAAAGGACGAACACCGGTCCGGGTGAAACTCTCCGAGACGGTGTACGCCCTCGACGACTACCCGGTCGCCGTCAGTTCGATGCTCCTTGGCGAGCTGAAGTCCATCCCCGGCATCACACCGAGCTGCGCCGCAGCAACCTGAGCTGTCCGATCTCCGACACGTTCTTCATCAGTTCGGAGTTCACCCAGGCGACTGTGTGGGCGAAGGTCAGCCCGGCCTCCTCGCCCCACGGATAGGCGGAGGGCGCGTCGAGATCGGCGTCGGTCAAGCGATCCAAGACGGCCAGCCATTCTTCGTGAAGCCCGCGCAGCCATTCGACGGTGGATTCTTCACCGGGCCAGGTGATCTCCTCGCGCTCGCGCGGAGTCCGCCCGTTCGCGTGATCCAGCGCGACACTCCACCACCAGCCGATATGCCAGGTGAGCCAGGCGATCGTGGGGACCGGGATGGGGTCGGGTTCGGTGTCGGCCCAGTCGGGAGTGCCGTCCGGCCGGATCGTCCAGCAAAGCGCCGACGGCTTCCAACGGAAGTCCGCCGGTTCGAGGTCGGCGAGGTGGTATTCGAACAACGACCAGGTCAGATCGAACTGCCAGCGCGACAGTTCGGTACGCGATGCGGACACCCGCGGGATCCTTCCTCCGGGACAGGGCGGCCGCAACCGGTTTACCGTGCGGGCATGACTACTCATGTCGCGCGGCTGAACGGCCGGACGGCGACCGCCGAAGAGCTGGCGCAGCTCGCCTTCGCCGGTTTCGCGCACTTCACGGCCATGCAGGTGCGTGACGGCCGCGTGCGCGGTCTCGACCTGCATTTGGACCGGCTCCGGACCGCCTCGCTGGAGCTGTTCGGCGACGCCCTGCCCGACGACCGGATCCGTTCGTACGTGCGCGAGGCGCTGGAGCCCGGCCCAGCCGATGTCTCCCTCACCGTGACGATCCACCAGCCCGGGGAGCTCGAAGTCCTGGTGCGCACCCGGCCGCCGGCGTCCGGTCCGGCGGGGCCGCTGGCGCTGACGGCCGTCGGCCACGAGCGCGTCCTCCCGTCCATCAAGCACACCGGCGAGATGGCGAAGACGTACTTCCGGCGGCGGGCCATCGGCGAAGGGTTCGACGACGCGGCGTTCGTCGACCGCCGGGGAAGGCTGAGCGAGGCGACGATCTGGAACCTCGCGTTCTGGGACGGCGATACGGTGGTGTGGCCCGACGCCGGCCTGCTACGGGGAACGACGATGGGCATCGTCCAGCGGCGGCTGGGCGCACTCGGCGTGCCGCAACGGGTCCAGGAGGTCACGATCGCCGGCCTGCCGGCGCTCGCGGGCGCGGTGGTCATGAACTCGTGGACGCCGGGGATCGCGGTGCGCCGGATCGGCGCGGCGCCGCTGCCCTCCGCCCCGGCGTTCGTCGCGGCACTGCACCAGGCTTACGAATCCGAACCTCTCACGCGACCTTGAAGGGAAGACGCCGATGAAAATCCTCGTGGTCGGTGCCACCGGGACGATCGGGACCGCGGTCACCGAAGCGCTCACCGCGCGCGGCCACACCGTGCTCCCCGCGTCCCGCTCCAGTGAGATCAAGGTGGACGTCGAGCAGCCCGCCACGTTCGACGCGCTCTTCGGCGCCGAGCCGGGGATCGAGCACGTCGTGTGCTGTGCGGGGAGCGGCTCGCTGGTGCCGGTCGACGACGGCACCGACGAAGAGTTCACCCAAGGGCTGCGAGGAAAACTGCTCGGGCAGGTGTTCCTGCTGCGGCGCGCGATCCCGCGTCTGCCGGACGGCGGCTCGATCACCTTGACCGCAGGCCGGATCCCGGAGACGTTGCGTGGCAGCGCTTTCGGCGTCCTGACCAACGCCGGTCTCGAAGCGTTCGTCGCCGCGGCTGCGCGCGAACTGCCGCGCGACCTCCGGGTCAACGCCGTCAGTCCCGGCTGGGTGAGCGAAACCCTCGCCGCACTCGGCGAACAGGATGGCGGCACCCCGGCGGCCGACGTCGCGCGGAGCTACGTCGAGGCCGTGGAGAACGCGGACCTTACCGGACGCACGTTGGTGCCGTAAGTCGCTTGACCCCGCTGCCACAGTGGACAGTCGTGACGATCCATGACAAGGACAGACAGGAATTCCTCCGGCTGGCCGGGCTCGCGACGCCGATGGCGCTGCGGGTCGCCGTGACCTTGGGACTACCGGACCGGTTGTCCGGGCACGGCGCGGCCGTCGACGAGCTGGCGGCGGAGCTGGGCCAATCCCCGCTCGCGCTCGATCTGCTGCTGGGGCACCTGGTCACCCTCGGCGTCCTCGAACGGACATCGACCGGTTACCGCACCACCGACTACGGAGCGAAACTCCGCGCCGACGCCGGGAACGGTCTGGCCGGGCTCCTGGACATGAACGCCGCCGGCGGGCGGGGCGAGCTGGCGTTCATCGAACTCGCGCACAGCGTAGCCACCGGCCAGGCGGGGTACGTCCGCCGCTACGGCAAGGACTTCTGGACCGATCTCGCCGAGCAGCCCCAGCTCCGGGAGACGTTCGACCGGCAGATGACCCAGCGGTTCCTGACGCAGGTGCCGAGGCTCGTCTCCGGGTTCGACTGGTCCCGGTTCGGCACGCTCGTCGACGTCGGCGGAGGCCACGGCAGCCTGCTGGCCGCGATCCTGAAGGCCAACCCCTCGATGCGCGGCCATCTCGTCGACCTCGCGCCGACCGCCGCGGCCGCGGAACAGGAACTGCGCGCGCAGGGCCTCGAAGACCGCGTCGAGGTCACCGCGGGCAGCTTCTTCGACCCGCTCCCGGCCGGCGCGGACGCCTACCTGCTCTCCGACATCCTCCACGACTGGGACGACGAGCACGCCCAGCACATCCTGGCCCGCTGTGCCGAGGCGGCCGAGCCCGGAGGCCGGGTCCTCGTCATCGAGGCGGTCGGCGGGATCGGGGCGCAGACCGAGTGGGACCTGGTGATGCTCGTGCTCTACGGCGGCCGCGAGCGGCGCCTCGACGAACTTCGCGAGCTCGCCGCCGCGCACGGACTGGTCTTCGACTCCATCACCACGCTGACCGAGGAGCGAAGTCTGCTGGAGTTCCATCGCGAAGATATTCCTTGACAAGAATATTCGGCTGCGTGAATACTTCTGGGCATGGAGCAGATCGCAGCAGCACTGGGAGACGGGGCGAGGCGGCGCATCGTCGAGCTTCTCGCCGAGCGGCCCCGGTCCGTCGGTGAGCTCGCCGAGCTGACCGGCCTGCGGCAGCCGCAGACCACCAAGCACCTGCAGACCCTCGCCCGCGCCGGCCTCGTGACGGTTTTCCCGCTGGGCCAGCGTCGGGTCTATGCGGCCGAAGCGGGCCCGCTGAAGGAATTCGAAGGGCGGCTGCGGGCGCTGATCGCGACCATCGAGGCGAACGAGGGCGAGCGAGATGTCCTCACGCGCTATCAGGCCGCGATCTCCGCGGACGCCGTCTCCGCGAAGCAGGACCGGTGGGGGGACGGGCGGGCGTTCTCGTTCGACCGTCTGCTCGCCGCTTCGCCGGACGCAGTCTGGCGGTATTGGACCGAGCCCGCGCTGCTCGCGTCCTGGTGGGCGCCGCCTTCGATGACCGTCACCGACTGCGTCATCGAGCCGCGGGCCGGGGGCCGGGCCGTGCTCGACTACCGCGACGCGGAAGGGCGATACCGCTCCGCGGGCGAGGTCCGCGCCGCGACCGAACCCGAACACCTCGAATTCGACCTCTCGGTACTGGACGCCAAGGGGGACGTCTTCTTCACCGGTCACTACGACCTGGAGTTCACCGAGGCGCCGGGCGGGACCCGGCTCCGGCTCGATCTGCGCATCACCGAAACGACCGTCGAGGCGGTCCCCTTCATCGCCGGGATCGAAACCGGCTGGGGTCAGGTGCTCGACAACCTCGCAGCTCGGCTCACTCACGAAAAGGACTGAACGACATGACGAATCCGACCGGCCGCCGCGTCACCGCGAACATCAGCCTCACCCTCGACGGCCACTACAGCGGCCCCGGCGGACCCGGCGACATGGGCGCGATCGTTTCGTACGCCACCACCGACGTCGCCCGCGCTCACCTCGCTCGCATCCACGAGAAGGCGACCACCGCGGTGCTCGGCAGGCTGAACGCCGAAGGATTTCTGGGCTTCTGGCCCACCATCGCCGCCGACGAGAACGCCGACCCGCGCGACCGCGCCTACGCGAAGTGGCTGGTGGACGCCGAAAAAGTCGTCTTCTCGAAGACGTTGACCGAAGCGCCGTGGGACCGCGCCCGCGTCGTGAACGCCCCGGCCGCCGACGTCATCGCCGGCCTGAAGGCGAACGGGGAAGGCGACATCCTGGTCAACAGCAGCGCCAGCGTCATCAAGGCCCTGCTCGCGGACGACCTGATCGACCGGCTGTACCTGATGATCTGCCCCGAGATCACCGGCGGCGGGCAGCGGCTGTTCGTCGACGGTCTGCCCGCCTCGAAGTGGGCGCTCGCTTACCGGGAGGCCGGGGAACTGGGGGAGATGGCGCTGGTTTACGACCGGGTGCGCTGAGCGGCGTCGAGTTCGAGGATCGCGCTCGCGACTTCTGACGGGAACAGTGTCGACCAGGCGATCTCGCCGGGCGCCGGTTCCATCGCCGCCAGCTCGGACGACTCGGGTTGCCAATCGTCCTTTGTGACGCCGGGAACGCAGTCGAGGAGCCGGGCGAAGATCTTTGGATCCGGGATTCCATCGGCGATGATCGCCAGGTAGGCCTCGTGGGCGTCATCGACGCGGACGAGTGCCTTGATGCGATGGTTCTGGAACTCGGCTACCACGAGCTTTCCACTGGTGAGCGACATGGCGATGAGATGGACCACCAACTGCTTCATCTCGCGTCGCCAGGCGACCGCTTGCTCCGCGCTGAGGCGCTTCCAGTCCCATTCGACAGGGAGGAGATGCGTGGTCGAAACGGTCTTGCCGTCAGTGCACTCGCGCCTGATCGACTCGTAGAAGTCGCGTTGCGGACTGTCGGCTTGGCGATGGCCGGCCGCGCCGATCCACCAGCCTCCGACTTCACTCGGGAGTTCCTCCGGCAGGTCGTCGTCCTGCGATCGGGTTACGACCGCCCGGCGATCTCTGGTCTTGACCTTGAACCACACGCGGTCGTTCAGGGACAAGATTCGCTGGGCGCCGCCGGCGTTCCGGCAAGGAAAGGCTGAGATCGGCAAGGCATCTCTTGGTCGGACGGTCGCCGATTGTGACCTGGGCCATGATCAAATACTAGTGAGCGGCCTCGTGTGGAGATCGACCGCTAGGGCGCCAAGCTACTTCGGCATGCCGCCGAGTTCATCGAGTTCGTCACCGCTCAATCCGGTCATCAAGGAGATGGCGGCAGAGTCGGAGCCGTTGAGCTGTCCGAGGGCGGCTTTGATGCCGGCGTTGATTTCGTCGCGGTGTGCGTCGATGTACTCGCGTACGGCCGCATCGACGATGTCCTTCTTCGAGCGCGACATGAAGTGAGCCGCGTGGGACACGAGTTCATCGGTCGCGGCGTCGACTTTGATCGGCGCGGTCGCTGCGGCCATGGCAGACCGTCCTCCGGTAGTCCCGATCGCCGGTCAGCTACTTGAGAGAGATGGACGTGAAGACCAACGACGGCGTCGGGCAAGGCGATGCAGTGCGGTGAGGCGCCGAACTCGGGTCACGGTCTTCGTCACCACGCCGCTAGTCCTGCCGCCTGTTGCCGAAAAACGGCGATGCGCCCCGACGTCGGAAGCGGGCCGTCGATCAATCCGGTCCCAGCTGCGAGTTCGCGAATCACGCTCGCGTGGTCTGTCGATCGTCCGGCGGCTCGGCTTCGATAGCGGTGCCAAGGCTCTCGCTATCGGCAGGCGAGCTGAAGCCGGATTCAGTCCAAGTAAGATTTGATCTTACTTCGGCGAGGCCCGAGTTCGAGCGATCTGGCACCTCTGGTCAGGGCGTTGTGCATGGTTCGAGACGCCGTCGCGTCACCCCGGGCAGGCTGTGATGTCAGCCGTCTTCGCCAAATCCATGTCGATCTCAGGATGCAACCCCGCCACTCGGCTGGTTGCTGTGAGGGGTGGGCCCGGAGAGACTCGAACTCTCACTGGCACGGACCTAAACCGTGTGCCTCTGCCAATTGGGCTACGGGCCCCCAGTGCTGCCCCGAAATCGTAGCGTGCGACACGATCGGCGTTTCTCGGCGTGGCCGGTGCCACCGCGCGGGGTGGCGTCCTCTAACGTGGGCTTCCAGCAAGTCCGTCGCGGCGAGGAGGACACGTGGCTCGCGATCCCGAGACCATCGAGCGTGAGATCGAGCAGGCCAGGAACGCGCTGGTCGCCACGCTCGACCAGCTGGGCACGAAGGCGAACCCCGCGAAGCTGGTGGATTCCGCGAAGACCGGTCTGCGCGCGAAGCTGGACGAGCCCAAGGTGAAGTACCCGCTCATCGGCGGGGCGGTGCTGATCGGCGTGCTGCTGATCCGCAAACTCCTGAAGTAGGTCTCAGGAGGTCTGAGCCGCCTTGGCGGGTGTCTTGGCAGGCTCGGACTTCTCCTTGGACTTCGCCTCGTCGACGGCCTTCGGGAGTTCCTTGCCCTGCGGCACCGGGGGCTTGCCGCCGGTCTTCTCCTTGGCTTTGCCGTTCGCCGGCGGAGGAACCTCGAGTGGTTCGATCTCCGGAAGCGTGAGCCTCGCCGTCATGTAGGCGGCGGTGAACTCGAGGGCGCTGCCGTTGAGCAGGTGCACCACCGTCGAATGTTCCGGCGGGGACAGTTTCTCGACCAGCTGGTCGGCCCGGTCCCGTGCCGCGATGATGCCCGGCGCACGACCGGTCAGTTCCTTGCCGGAGCCGCTGACCGTTATCTTCCAGTCGTCGTCCTCCTGGACGTACGACGCGGTGATCGGTTCGGTCATCCGCCTCACCCCTCTCCTCGCGAGCAAGCGTCACTCAATGGACTTCGTCACGCCGCCGTCATGACGCCACTTTCGAGTGGTGGCGCCCCCTCCTGACGGAAGCCGCGACTGTCCATCAGACTTTCTACAGTGTCATCGATACAGTAGGACAACTCTGTGTCACAAGACACTGGCGGCAATGTGCTCTGAGTGACGACCGAATGGCCTAATGCACGAGCATCTTCACAGTCGTTTCAGCGGGCCCGCGCGGACAGGCCTGACCAGAGGACATCCATGGCGTATCCGGTCGCGGTTTCGGGGCTGACGTCCTCGTGTCGTTCGCACCAGATCGCGAGCCGCTCGCACGCGCCGACGACGAACTCCGCGGACGCCTCGGCACGGAGGTCGTCTCCCGCGTCGAAGTAGTCACCCATCAGTGCGGCGATCAGGTCGGTCTGCTGGCGCCGGGTCTGCTCGATCTCGTCGGCGGCGCCGGTCCCGATCAGTGCCATCTCGTGGCGGAGCAGCGACCAGGCCTGCCGTCGTTCCCGGATGAAGACGAAGAAGGCGAGCAGCCCGCGCCGCAGCGCGTCCTCGGCGGAGGTCGCGCCGACGGTCGCCCGTTCGGTGACCTCGCGCAGCGCCGCCCGCGACTGCTGGATGCAGGCCAGCAGCAGCCCCTCTTTCGAGTTGAAGTACTCGTAGAGCATCGGCTTGGAGACCCCGACGCGTTCCGCGATGTCGTCCATCGAGGCCGCGCTGTAGCCGCGTTCGGCGAAGACCTCTTCGGCGATTTCGATCATCTGCCGCATCCGCTCTGCTCGTGGCATGCGTTTGCGCTTCGCCGTCGTCACCTCAACACTCTACCGAAGGTAACCTACTTCGAGTAAGGTGAACTCCCGGTAACAGGTAAAACGAACGAGAGGCCGGGGTCATGGGCAACCGCACCGAGACCGGTGTCGTCATCGTCGGGACCGGCTTCTCCGGGCTGGGCATGGCCATTCAGCTGCGCAAAGAGGGCCGCGAGGACTTCGTCATCCTGGAGAAGGCCGACGACGTGGGCGGCACGTGGCGGGACAACACCTACCCCGGCTGCGCCTGCGACATCCCCTCGCATATGTACTCGTTCTCGTTCGAGCAGAACCCCGGCTGGTCCCGCGCGTACTCGCCGCAGCCGGAGATCTGGCAGTACATGCGCGACGTCGCCGCGAAGTACGACCTGCACCGCTTCATCCGCTTCGGCCAGGAGATGACCGGCGCCCGCTGGGACGCGGACGAGAACCGCTGGCACGTCGCCTCGAAGTCGGGGGACGAGTTCGTCGCTCCCGCGCTGGTCGCCGGGGTCGGCGCGCTGCATCTGCCGCAGATCCCGAAGCTGCCCGGCATCGAGCGTTTCCAAGGCCGCGCCTTCCACTCCGCGCGGTGGGAACACGACTACGACCTCACCGGCAAACGCGTCGCCGTGGTCGGCACCGGCGCGAGCGCGATCCAGTTCGTGCCTCGGATCGCGAAGGACGTCGCCAAGCTGACGCTCTTCCAGCGGACGCCGCCGTGGATCATGCCGAAGCCGGACCGCGAGATGCCGGAAGCGCTCCGGAAGACGTTCAGCTCGGTGCCGCTGCTGCAGCGTGCCTTCCGCAACGTCCTCTACTGGGGTCTCGAAGCCCGCGCGATCGGCTTCAACGGGCAGCCGTGGGTGATGAAGATCGGCCAGCGCATCGCGAAGCGCAACATCCACAAGAGCGTCAAGGACCCGGAGCTGCGCCGTAAGCTGACGCCGGACTACACCATGGGCTGCAAGCGGGTCCTGGTCTCCAACGACTACTACCCGGCGCTCGCGCGGGACAACGTCGACGTCGTCACCGACGGCGTGAAGGAGGTCCGCGAGCACAGCGTCGTCGACGGCGCCGGTGTCGAGCACGAGGTCGACGCGATCATCTACGGCACCGGATTCCACGTCACCGACGCCTTCGACGACCTGGAGATCATCGGCCGCGACGGGCGCAACCTCGGCAAGGAGTGGGCGACCGAGGGGATGCGGACGTATCAGGGGATCACCGTGTCCGGGTTCCCGAACCTGTTCTTCCTGCTCGGGCCGAACACCGGGCTGGGGCACAACTCCGTGGTGTTCATGATCGAAGCGCAGATCTCCTACGTCGCGCAGGCGCTGCGGCTCGCGCGTGGCAAGGCGCTCGACCCGCGGCCGGAGGCGCAGGAGCGCTTCAACGGCGAGATCCAGCGCAAACTCGCCAAGGGCATCTGGACCCAGGGCGGCTGCAAGAGCTGGTACCTCGACGCGAAGGGCGTCAACCGCACGATCTGGCCGGGCTTCACCTGGCGGTACTGGCTCGACACCCGCAAGGTTCGCCGCGAGGACTACGAACTGCTCGGCTGAGCCGGGAAGAGGGAGGGTCCGTGAAAGCCAAGATGGGGGGCATGGCCTTCACGGACCGCGGAACGCCGCGCTCATGAGGGGTTGAGCCGGCGAAGCCTTCCGATGAGATCGACGGTGGGGATGCCGCAAAGCTCGGCCATCCGTTCCAGCGCCGCGAGATCGAGATGGACCTCGGCGGAGCCGTTGTCACTCGACCGCTTGAGCCGGTCGTCCGCCCACCGCCGCAGGGGGAGCAGTTCCTCCTGCTCGTCCTTGATCACCTGGCGCAGGTCGATCCGGACCCGGCCCGGTTCGTCCACGAACACCCGGCGATGCACCTTGGCCAGCAGATCCTGTGGCAGTTCGTCCATCGCGACGCACAGTTCGACCAGCCGCACCACGGAACAGTGCCGGGTGCCCAGCTCGTAGGTCGCCAGCGTCTGGAGCGAGATCTCGCTCTGCAGATGCTGGTTCAGTTCCTTGCGTGTCCAGCCACGTTTACGGCGGAGCTTGCGGAGCTCGTCTCCGAGTATCCGCTGATAGCTCTCAGCGTCGATCAGCACTCCCCATCTCCTGCCTTGCCAACCTTCTCCGCCGCCCGCCCCGTGTGACAAAACCGGGGACGAGCGCGCTCACGTGTATGAAAGTCGGCAGGGTCGCCGCTCTTACGCGGTTTCGGGGGTGCTTTTCCTATCGATTTCCGCTCGCTGGGCCGAATGGGTGAAGGAAAGGTGGCTGGAGGGCCGTTTCGGTGGCCTTCGGCGTGCTCCCGAGCGTGTCAGTGCTGCCCGCCGCCCGCCGCCTGACGCGGCGGTGGCTTCGCGACACACGTCCGGACAAGGGGCTCGCCAAAGCCACGCCGGCGGGTGGTGAAGGCCTCCTTCCCTACCCTGAAGGTAGGGAAGGAGGCCTTCACCACCCGCTCGCCTGTTGTCAGTTGACGCAGGGCACGCCTTCGGCGGTGATCGGCTTCTCGTCGGACTGCTCGGGCGGGGGTGCGGCGGCCGACGAACCGGCGGCGTTCTGCGAGGAGCCGGAGCCCTCGGCACCGCTCGGCGCCTTGAAGTCCGAGCCGAGGAAGACCATCACGTGCCCGGCCTCGACGCTCTTGTCCTCCTGGACGGTCGGGTTGCCGCCGAGCGCGTCGGCGACCGCCTGGCCCGCGGCCTTCTCGCCCTTGGCGACCCAGACCACCGTCTTCTTGCGCGCGCTCGCGGTGGCCGTGTCGCCCGCGGTGAAGCCCTTGTCGACGAGCTGCTTCAGCACCGACGAGGCCAGCCCGTCCCGGTTCGTCGAGTTGCGGACGTCGACCGTGGTCGCCTTGTTGGGCGACTCGGCGGGCGGCGCCTGCTGCTGTTCGCCCGGCTGCGGGCCCGCGAGCCCCTGGACGAAGTTCTTCACCTGCTTCGGATCGACCTGGATGGCGACGCCGTCGTTCGGGGTCTTGTACTCGATGTTGACGATCGGGATCGTCCGGAACTCGAGCTGGCCGCCGGTCAGGCTCTTCATCTGCTGCGCGAAGCCGAAGACGTCCCAGTTCTGGTTGAGCACCACCGACTTCTTGATGGCCGTGATCAGGTCGTTGAGCTTGCCGGGGTTCGCGAGCGTGCCCGTCGACAGCACCTTCCGCGCCATCCCGGCCATGAACACCTGCTGCCGGACGACGCGGTCGAGGTCGCCGCGCGGCAGCCCGTGCCGCTGCCGGACGAAGCCGAGCGCCTCGACGCCGGAGATGGTGTGTGGGCCCTTGGAGAACTTCGCGCCGGAGAACTGGTCGTTGACGTCGTTGTTGAGGCAGACGTCGACCCCGCCGATGGCCTGCGTGATCTCGCTGAAGCCCAGCAGGTTGATGGCGGCGTAGTTGTCGATGGTCGAGCCGGTCAGCTGCTCGACCGTCTTGATCAGGGTCTTCGCCCCGGCCTCGTTGGCCTTCTGGTCGAGTTCCTTCGGGTCGGAGACGCCG
This sequence comes from Amycolatopsis sp. NPDC043885, assembly GCF_056435685.1. Classification (NCBI taxonomy): domain Bacteria; kingdom Bacillati; phylum Actinomycetota; class Actinomycetes; order Pseudonocardiales; family Pseudonocardiaceae; genus Amycolatopsis; species Amycolatopsis sp. NPDC043885. The sequence goes on along the minus strand of NZ_JBWKEA010000008.1, from coordinate 179,175 downwards.
TTCTCCTGCTGCTTCTTGCGCTCGTCGAGCATCGCGCGGGCGTAGGCCGAGTTGATCTTGTGCTTCCCGTAGCCGCCGGGGATGTCGACGTAGGAGTCGCGCGGCAGCGAGATCGCGACGGCCTTGGAGCCGTCGTTCGGGATGTGCACGAAGATCAGCGAGTCGGTGTTCAGCTCGCCGTCCGCCTGCCCGGCGCGCAGCTGGGCCAGGACTTCCTTGGACAGCGGGTTGCCCTGTGCGTCCGTGCGGCTGTCGAGGCCGACCAGCAGGATGTCGCGGGCGCCGTCGGCGGGCTTCTCGCCCTCGTCCGCGCCGATGCCGACGTTCGCGAAGGTCAGGCCGTCCATCGCGGCCCACGCGTACCCGGTCAGGCCCATCACCAGCAGCGAGACCAGCCCGAGAGCGATCTTGGGGCCGCGGAACGACCGCCGGCGCGGTGCCGGGCGCCGGGGCGGCATGCCCGCGGCCTGACGGGCGGGCGCCGGGCGGGCTCCACGGGGCGGGGCCGGTCGGGAAGGAACGCGTCCGGGCGCGTCCTGCCTAGGCCGGGCGGGACGTCGATCCCCATGCCCATTCCGAGGCGGGTACTCCACGCGGTCTGCTCCTTCTGGTCGTTACCGGTTCGACGGTCTCTTCAAGGGACGCATGGTGCCTGTTGCGGGTTGTCGCAGGATTACACATCCCCCCGAAGATGTGGCACGCACCACCGGTTTCCTCGTAATGGTACGGAGAATGCCTGGTCAGCGCCGTATGGATCAGGGGAGGACACGCCGGGCCGCGCGGGCCGGGACCAGCGTGGCGGCCGCCGCGAGCATCGCGACGACGATCGTCGCGACCGGCAGCGCGACGGACGCGGCGCTCACCTGCTTCCCATCGAGGGCGGTCATCAAGGGCGGCGCGCACGCGACCGCGCAGACGAGCCAGGTCCCGGTCATCCGGCTGGTGCCGTTCCGCACGGTATGCAGCAGGTACACCCCGAGCAGCAGGTTGACCAGGCTCTGGACCGGGCCGAACCGGATCCCGAGGAGGTCGGCGTCGGCGGACGCGCCACCGAAACGGGTCAGGGCGAACCCGAACACGCCGAGCATCGCGTACGCCATCCCGACCGTGGCCGCCGCGCGGCAGAAGACCATGGCCCGCAGGCCCGGCTCGTCGACCGTCCGCTGTTGCGGCCCCGAATGCCGCTCGAACCACCAGAAGACGAGCACGGCGGGCACGGCCAGCAGCGCCATCGCGAGCAGGACCCTCGGGCGCGCCAGCCAGCTGAGCCCGTCCACGAACGGCCCCGGCAGGTAGACGACCGCCACGAGCAGCAGCATCGCGGACAGGAAGCCGAGGTACAGGCTCATCGGGGCGCGCAGCACGAGGCGCGCGGTGGCGGCGACCGCGGGACGGCCGCCGAGCCGGGCCAGCGGCCGCGCGAGCAGGCCGAGGAGCGCGAGCTGCACCAGGCCGAGCAAGAGCACTCCCCACGGCGGACCCGACAGGGCCGCCGGGGCGCCGGGCCCGCCGAGCAGCATCGGCCCTTCGCCGCGGACGGCGACCGCGAGACCCAGCCCGGCCGCGCCGGTGAACGCCGTCACCACGAGGGCGGCACGCGGCAGGCGGACGCCGTCGGCGTGGGCGAACGCCAGTTGCTGGACGAACAGGGCGAGGAACAACGTCTCCGCGTAGCGCGGGACGGCCGAACCGGACCACTGCGCGGCGGCCTCGCTCGCCAAGGTCAAGGCCAGTAGCCCGGCGACGGAGGCGGTCCGCGTCCGGCGATACAGCGTCAGCAGCGCCGGCGCGAGGACGACGGTCAGCAGGAAGACCCCGAGCAGCCAGAGCGGATGCAGCGCGATCCGCATGACGGTGGCGTTCGTGCCCGTCGGGATCCCCAGTACCTCCAGCGCGAGGGGCACGACCAGCGCGACGACAGCGAAGATCAGCGCCGGGCGCAGCAACGGGCTCGCGCGGTCGGCGAGGTACTGCGGGTAGCGGCCGCCGGTCGCGCGGATCGACCGCCAGCCGGCCTCGTTGATCCGGCCGACCGCGAAGAAGATGAGCGGGCAGAGCTGGGCGAGCCAGGTGAACGGCCACAACGACCGCTCCGGCGCCCCCGCCCAGTGCGCGAGCGCGACGGCGGATTCGCCGAGCAGCATGAGGACGACACCGGTGACCCCGAGCAACGCCCACCGGCCGACCGGGACGACCGGCCGCGGCTCGGCCGGGAGCGTGACGGCGGCCCGGCGGTTGCGAACCCAGCCGCGCAGCCGGAACACCAGCAGGGCGCCGATCACCAGCACGCCGACGATCATCGGGCCGAGCGGGTCGCCGACCGGCGGCCCCCAGCGCTGATGCCAGGAGTTGAGCACGAGACCGGCCGTATAGAGGGAGGCGACGACGTCGCAGGTGCCGCGCGAGTCCATCGGGTTGAGGACGCAGGCGTTGTGCATGTCCGCCGAGAGCCGGTCGTCGAGCGAGGCCCTGGCCTCCTGCCCGAGCGGGTGCCCCTTGCGTTCGGCGTAGCGGAGGATGTCGTAGCCCAGGTCGTGCGCCTTGCAGGGGACCGCGTAGTCCCACTTGGTGTTGTCGTCGCCCCAGGGCGCCGAGCATCCACCGTCGGTGTGGACGGCGCGCACGGTGCCGTCGCGTGCCGTCATCACCCCCGGGGTGATCCCGCTGACCGCGGTGAAGTCGGCGGGCAGTGCGGCGATCGCGTTCTCGACCGGGCCCGGCCGCACCAGCGCGTCGACCGCGTTCTGCGCGGCGAGGATGTCACCCGTCGGTGGCCCCTGGTCCGGCGGCGAGGCGGGCCGTGACGCGATGAGCCCGAAGCCGAACACCAGCACGGTGACCAGCAGCAACCAGCCCGAAGTCGACCACGGCCGCCGGATCCGGGCAGGACGAGCGGCGGCTTCGGCTGTCGCTGGCATGGCGTCCAGGGTGCCATCCGCCGATCAAGGCCGACATCCGGATAACCCCCGGGGTTTCTTGGGCGGTCCCCTGATGGCGTGACCGGCCGAACGCGTTTAGTCCTCTGAATGCTCGTCTTCGGTGGGCGGTGGAGGAGCGGGCCGGTCCACGTCCTGGGCGAAGCGCACCTGGTTGCGGCCGTTCTCCTTGGCCACGTAGACGGCGGCGTCGGAGGCGTGCAGGAGTTCCTCCAGGGATTCACCGTGACGAGGGAACAAGGCCGCCCCGATCGAGGCGGTGCGGCCCGAGATGGTCACCCGGCTGCCCCTTTTGTCGGTAGTCACTATATGCAGTTCGGCGATAGCACTGCGCACTCGCTCGGCGGCGAGTTTGGCCGCCGTTTCGTCGATATCCGGCAGGAGTACGAGGAATTCCTCGCCGCCGAAGCGGCCGATGACGTCGGCGGGCCGGGTGACCTCGTCCAATTTCCGTGCCACATCGCGGAGGACGTCGTCGCCCGCCGGATGTCCATATGTGTCGTTAATCCACTTGAAGTGGTCGAGATCAATCATCAGAAGGGCCAGGTTGTCGTCCGATCGGGCAGTCCTTCCAAGCGCCCGATCGGCCGACTCCGACCATCCGCGCATGTTGAGAACGCCGGTTTTCGGGTCCGTCCGCGCGTCGTTTTGCAGTTGGTCGATCTCGGCGAGGCGATTGAACACCACCGTCACCACGGCCATCACGATCACCATCGGTGGCATGATCAACAGCAGTACCGCGGTGACCGCGCCGAGGCCGATCGTGATGGCCTCCAGCAGGTTGTCCGCCGCGTTGCCGAGCACTGTGGAGATCGACGGCCGCTTCGGCGAGCCGAGCGCGAGGATGCCGCCGATGTAGGCGATCTGCACCGCTTCGAAGACCATTCCGGTGACGATCAGGACACCGAACTCGCCGAGGGTGTCCCAGCCGGAGATCCTGCCCCATTCATGCGGCCCGAACGCGGCGAAGGTGAGCGACGCCAGTGTCACCGAAACGCCGTGGGTGACCGACGAGAACACGAAGTTGTGCGCGGGACGGCGGGCGATGAACCAATGCTGGATCCGGACGATCGCGATGATGGAAAGCGTGAGCGAAAGTGGCAGGATCACCGCGGCGGGAAATGTCCAGACCGCCGTGAGGTCGATGAGGACGGTGCGGCTTCGGTCGCGCCGTCTTTCTTCTTGCCGCTGGGTGAGCTGAATATGTGCCGTGGCGCCGACAGCGAGAACCGCGAAACGAACCCAGTCTATTCTTCCCGGATTAGTGGAATTCATCGTCGCGACGACCATGATCGCGATTCCGATGGCCTCCATCGCGAAAAGGAACGCGATGAATCGCTTCGGCCGCTGCCACAGCGCCCACGCCCTGGGATCGTAGGGATGGCGTTCCGGCGGCCCGGTCCGGTCACCTTCCGGACTCGCCTGCCCGCGTTCGGTCACCGGTACACCGCTCTGGGCGGCGGGTGTCGCCGTCGCGTCGTCAAGGTCGCCGGTGCCGTCACCGTGCTGGCGGCGGTCACCGGTCTCGGCTGGCAATTGCTACCTCTTTTCCGCGCGGACGGCACGGCTGAGTAATCTCACCGGTACCGACTGATACACCGTTCGTATTCCACGGCCGGTATCATCCCATCGCATCGGTTGTCCTACACAGGCAAGGGTGCCCGCGAACACGGACCGGAGGTGCCAATCGTGTCCCGTGATTTCTGATCTTGGCAACTGAATGTTTTTCGAGACGTGACGCGGAAGGGGTGACGGATAGTGTCCAGTCGTGACTTCTGAGCCCGGACAAGGTATTAGTTCGCAGCAACGAGGTGGCCGGGAGGTGTGTGACCGTGTCGAGCCGTGACTTCTGATCAGAAGCCGTTTCTTTTCACTGAGGTGCCGAAGCAGTGTCGTGTCGAGATTTCCGAGTACGAACCCGCCGGGCGGCCGTGCCGCCCCAGGGGTCGTCCAGTGTGGATTCCTCATGACAGCAGCGGTTCCGGGCTGGATCCGTTGATGTGTCCCCAGCTGAGTGCGACCAGTACGGCCAGCAGCAGGCCGACCACGCCCGCCAGCGCGATGGCCGAGGTCGCCGACCCGAGCCGATCGGCGGCGAACCCGCCGAGTCCCGCCCCTATTCCTTGAGCCACCCGCAACCCCGTGCGGTACACCCCACCCGCACCGCCCCTGAGTTCGTTCGGGACCCACGTGATGAACGTGGCGCTCACCGTGATCAGGTACGCCCCCGCGGCACCCGCCGCCGCCAGCAGGAGCAACGCCGGGATCAGCCCGGGTTCGAGCGCGAAGGCGATCAGGGCGACCATCGGTAGTGCCGCCAGCACGCCGAGCAGCTTTCGCCGCTGTTCCGCCGAGACGAACCGGGACAGCAGGAACGCGCCGATGACGAAGCCCAGCGGATCGGCGGCCAGCAGCCAGCCGACGGCCTGTTTCCCCACGCCCAGCTCCGCGGCGAGCGGCGCGGCCAGCCCCTCGGGGACGACGGCCAGGCCGACCAGCCACGAGAACCAGACCAGCACCCGCAGGTGACGGTTGCCGAAAACCTGCCTCACCGCGCCGAACCAGCTGCCGTTGCCGTCGGACGCCGCCGCCCGCCGGGAGACCGAGAAGCGGACCACGGCCGCGCTCAGCAGGAACGTCGCGGCGTCCAGCGCCAGTGCCCAGCTCGCCCCGACCTGAGACACCAGCAGGCCGCCGCCCGCCAGGCCGAGCAGCATGGCGGTGTTGGTCGAGATGCCCCTGATGTCCTGGCTCTTGAGATAGAGGTCGTCGTCGGTGAACACCTCGCGGGTCAGCGCGTTCTGCGCCGCGTTGCCGGGAGCGTTCACGAGCCGCGCCAGCACCACCAGCCCGCACAGCAGGGCGAGCGGGGTGCCGGGGATCGCCATGATCGCGATCAGCACGCCTTGGATCAGGGACGAGACGACGAGGACGGTGCGCCTCGGGTACCGATCGGCCAGCTGGGAGAGGCCGAGACCGCCGGCCAGCGCGGGCAGGAAGGTGAGGGAGTAGACCACCGCAGAAAGCAGTGCGGAGCCTGTCCGGTCGTAGACGAGGATCGCCAGCGCGACGATGGTGAGCTGGTCCCCGATGAGGGACTGCACCTCGGCGAGCCAGAGTGCGCGGAACTCGCGGTTCGCCAGGGCGGCGGTCATCCGCGGCGCCGCGTTCGTCTTCACTGCGTGACCACCTCCCCCCGATCGGGTGAACTTACGTCCCTCGCATTCTTGCCTGCCGTGTTACGCGGTCGCTGAGGGAGTCACAGTTTTCGTCCCGCCGGACAACGTTCAGTATGCCTCCGGCTACAGGGAGACCAACAGAAGACCGCTGAATCCTTCGCCTGTTGAGCTGATCGGGCTACGCCGTCTGACCGGTGGGTGACGTCGGCTGACTCGCCCGCGGGTATCTGCGCGCCGATCGCCCCGCCCTCGCTCGGCGCAGCCGGGCCGCCGTTCGCCGCCGCCGGCGTTCCGGTTGGGCCGAATGGTCCAACACTGAGTAGAGACCGGTCTGGAGGCGGAGGCCGGCTGGGTCAAAGGGGTGAAGGCGATGAACGGGTTGCTCGAAGACAAGGCCGTCGTCGTGACCGGGGCGGGGCGAGGCCTCGGCGAGGCGTTCGCGGTGCACGTCGCGAGGGCGGGCGGGGCCGTCGTGGTCAACGACATCGACGCCGAACTGGCCGAACGGACGACGGAGAACATCCGCCGGTTCGGGGGCAGGGCGGTCGCCAGCGGGCACAGCGTCGCGGATCCGAAGCAGGCACAGGAGATCGTCGACCTGTGCCTCGCCGAGTTCGGCGCGATCGACGGGCTGGTCAACAACGCGGGCCTGAACTACGAGGCGCTTCCGTGGGAGGACGACGTCGAGCAGGCCCGCGAACTGATCGAGGTGAACGTCCTCGGCGTCATGTACACCGGGCTCGCCGCGATCAAGGCGATGGTGGCGCGGGGCAAGCCGGGCTCGATCGTCAACATCTCTTCGGGGGCGTCGCTCGGGCAGCGCAAGCTCGGCGTGTACGCCGCCAGCAAGGGCGCCGTAGCTTCGCTGACCTACTCGTGGGCGCTCGACCTGGAGGAGAGCGGGATCCGGGTGAACGCGGTCTGCCCGCTCGCGCATACCCGAATGGTGTGGAAATCCGAACGGTCGCTGCGGGCCTGCCCGCCGGACCGGACGCCGTCGCGGATCGCGCCCGTCGTGCTCTTCCTGCTCGGCTCCGGATCCGACGGGATCACCGGGCAGATGATCCGCTGCAACGGGCCGCAGCTGCACGTCATGGGGCAGCCGTATCTGAAGCAGCCCATCCTCGAGCGGCCGGTGTGGGACACCGAGACCGTGCAGCGCGCCTTCGACGAGGTCTTCAGCGCGCACCTGGAGAACTACGGCCTCGAAAAGCGTGTCCCGCCCCGGCTGCGCAAGTGGACGGAGTCGACCCGGACGGCCTGATCACGCGAGTCGGCCGCTGCCCTGAGACTTAGCCGACGACGAACGGCAGCTTCGCGGCCAGGTCGCCTAGTTCGGCCTTCTCGGCGTCCGTCGGCTGACGGCGGCCGGTGCCGACCAGCAGCGCGTCCGTGTCGGAGAACGACGCCGGGAGCGTTTCGCCGGTGCGCTGCTCCAGGATCTGCCGTGTCCTGGCGAGGCTGTCGGCGGCGGGGCCGTCGAGGTGCGGAAGATGCGCGACCAGGTCGAGGTGGTGCAGCGTCCACTCCAGGACGTACGCGGAGAGGAAGTCCCCCGCGGTCAGGACGATGTCGCGGGTGGCTACCCGCGTCGCCGGGTCGGCCAGGCCGGCGGCGCGGCCCGCGGCGGAGCCGACGTCGTCGAGGTGGAACTTGAGCAGCCGCGGCTCTTGGTAGGCGGCGGCGAGCCGCACGATCAGTGCGTCGAGGTCGTCCTCGCCGGTGGGCGGCTTCTCGGCGACCTCCCAGTAGGTGACCGCGTCGCGCGTGGGTTCCGTCTCGGCGGGAGTGGCGAGGGTGATCAGGACGTCCTGGGCGTCGATCACCAGGTGACACACCAGGTCCTGCACCAGCCAGCCGGCGCAGCCGGACGGTTTGGCGAAGTCTTCGTCGGGGGTTTCGGCGACGGCGCTGAGGAGCGCCGCCCAGGAGCGGGAGAAGAGATCCACGGCGGCAAGTTAGCAGCGGTCGCTCGCCGGTCGCGACTCCTTCGCCCCGTGCTCGAAGCCGTAAGACGCGTGCTCGAACTCGTAACTCGCGTGCTTGAAGACGTAACTCGCGAGGTACGGCTCCAGACACGCGAGTTACGGCTTCAAGCACGCGTCTTACGGCTTACGTGCGTCAGGAACCGGCGGCGGGTGCGGGTTCCGGAGCGGCCGCGTACAGGTCCGCGATCGTCGGCGCGTACCGGTCGTTGATGATCCGCCGCTTCAGCTTCAAGGTCGGGGTCACCTCGCCGCTTTCCGGCGTCCACGCCTTGGGGATCACGTGGTACCGCTTGATCTGCTCGATCCTGGCCAGCCGCGCGTTCGCCGCCTCGACGGCCTTCTCGATCTCCGCGCGGACCTCCGCGTTGTCGGCGAGCGATTCGCCTTCCGCCGGCTGGATGCCGTTCGCGGTCGCCCAGCCCGGCGCGATCTCGTCGTCGATGACGATCAGCGCCGTGACGTACGGCCGTTTCTCGCCGATCGCGACGGCCTGCCCGATCAGCGGGTGTTCCTTCAGGAGACCTTCGATCTTCGTCGGGGCGATGTTCTTGCCGCTCGAAGTGATGATCAGTTCCTTCTTGCGGTCGGTGATCGTGACGAAGCCGCGTTCGTCGATCGTCCCGATGTCGCCGGTGGCGAGCCAGCCGTCGGCGTCGACGTCCGGGTTGATCGTGCCGTCCGCCTGCAGGTAGCCGAGGAACACGATCGCGCCGCGGACGAGGAGTTCGCCGTCCTCGGCGACCTTCACCTCGATGCCTTCCAGCGGACGGCCGACCGAACCGGCCTTGAACGCCGACGGCGTGTTCGAGGTGACCGCGCCGGTGGTCTCGGACAGCCCCCAGACCTCCTGGATCTCGACGCCGAGCCCGGCGATGAAGTACAGGATCTCCACCGGCAGCGCGGCGGCACCGCTGGAGGCGACCTCGATCTGGTCGAGGCCCAGCATCGCCCGCACCGGCGCGAGCGCGGCCGCGTCGGTCCGCGCGATCTTTTCGGCGAGTTCCGGCGGCACCTCCTTGCCGTCACTGCGCAGTTTGTAGCCCTGCTGCAGCAGTTCGTTCGCGGCGATCAGGCCGTTCCGCTTGTCCTCCGGCAGCGAGCCGAGCAGGTTCTTGAGGCCGGCCACCATCTTTTCCCACACCCGCGGGACGCCGAAGAAGCTCTTCGGGTGCACCTGGCCCAGCGCGCCGACGACGCCCGTCGGGTCGGCGACGGTGTGCACGTGCCCGGCCCACACGATCGGCATGTAGATCGACAGTTCTCGTTCGGCGATATGGGCGAGCGGCAGGTACGCGATGTTCGTGGCGTGCATCGGCGAGTCGTGCAGTTTCTGCACGGCGACGGCCTGGTAGATCGCGTTGCGGTGCGACAGCACGACACCCTTGGGGTCGCCGGTGGTGCCGGAGGTGTAGATCATCGACAGCGGATCGTCCGGGGTGATCGCGGACCACGCGGTCTCGAACGCCTGCGGGTCCGCCGCGTGCGCTTCGGCGCCGGCCGCGCGCAGCTCGGCGAACGACAGGAACCGTTCGTCGTCCTTGGGGACCACGGACGCGTCGAGCAGGACGACGTGCCGCAGCGCGGGCAGGTCGTCAAGGACCTGCGACCAGCGGCCGAGTTCGTCGGCACCGGCGAGGACGACGACGCCGGCGGCGCTGTGCCGGGCGACGAACCCGATCTGCTCCGGGCTGAGCGTCGCGTACGCGGTGCAGGGGATCGCGCCGAGATGGGCCGCGGCGAGATCGGCGATCAGGTGGTCCGGACTGCTCGGCGCCATGATCAGCATCCGGTCGCGGACGCCGAGCCCGAGGCCGGCGAGTCCTCGGGAAACCTCCGCGATGGCGGTGCGGAATTCGGCCCAGTTCAGGGTCGGCTTGCCCTCGATGTCGAGTGACGTGACCGCCGGCAGGTCACCGAACTCCTGGGCGTTGCGGTGAAGCAGGGCGGGGATGGTCTGGCCTTCGATCTGCTCGGCGACGGTCGGCTGGGTGGTCAACGCTGGCCTCCTCGATGCTGCCTGATCAGGCACACTGTAAGGGCTGCCGGCAGTGCTGGATAGAGAATCGCGGCCACGGTCGTGCTCCGCGAAATGTCCACCTTTCCCGTTTTCACCGCGTCAGTCCCGCACCAGGAGGAGCCTCGACGATGACCGGTTCGGCACGCGAGTTGATCGACGCGGTCCAGGCGGAGCTGGCGCCCCGCGACGACGAGAACAGGCTCATCCCGTTGGTCGAGGCGGGTGAGGCGCCGCGCGAGGTCTTCGCCGCGATCGCCGCGGAGGAGTACCGGATCGTCCGTAGTGACTGGCGCAGTTTCCTCCATCTCGCGTCGCGTTCCCAGGAGCAGCGGGCACGGGAGTTCTTCACGGCGTTGGCCTCCGGCGAGGGGCTGGCGCTCGGCAAGCTGGCGGCGCTCGCCGAGGAGTCGCCCGGCTTCGAGCCGCGCGCGGGATGCCAGGCGTACCCGGCGTTCGTCGCCTGGCTCGCGCTCAACGGCGAACCGGCGGACGTCATCGTGGCGATCGTCGCCAACTTCGCCGCCTTCGGCCGTTACTGTGCCGCGATCGCCGCCGCGATGCGCGAGCGGTACGGCTTCGACGACGAGGCCTGCGCCTTCTTCGACTTCTTCGGCACGCCGTCGCCGGAGCTCGAGGACCTGGCTGTCCAAGCGGTGCAGACCGCGCTCGACGCCGGTGATCTGTCCGAAAAGGACGCTCGGACCCACGCGCGGCTGTTCCAGGCGTACGAGCTGGACTTCTGGAACACTCTCGCCGACGATGGTCGCCGTGACTGACCTCGTAGCCGAGGCCGCGGCGCTGGACGCGGCCGATCCCTTGGCGCACAAGCGAAACGACTTCGACCTCGACGCGGACGTCGCCTATTTCGACGGCAACTCGCTGGGGGCCCCGCCGAAGCACGTGGCCGGACGCGTCGCCGCGGTCGTCCGCGAGCAGTGGGGCGGGCGGCTCATCCGATCCTGGTCGGAGGGCTGGTGGGAGGCTCCGGTGCGGGTCGGTGAACGGATCGCGCCGCTGGTGGGCGCCGCGCCGGGGCAGCTCGTCGTGGCGGATTCGACCAGCGTGAACCTGTTCAAGGCGCTGGTCGCCGCCACCCGTCTCCAGACCGGCCGCGACGAGATCCTCGTCGACGCGGACACCTTCCCGACCGACGGCTACATCGCCGACGAGGTCGCCCGGCTGACCGGGCGCACGGTGCGCCGGGTCGTCGCCGAGGACATGCCCGCCCAGGCCGGCGAACGGACGGCCGTCGCGCTGATCAACCACGTCGACTACGTCACCGGGCGCGCCCACGACATGGCCGGGCTGACCGCGGCGCTCCACCGCGCCGGGGCACTGGCGCTCTGGGACCTCTGTCACAGCGTCGGCGCGCTGCCGGTCGAGCTCGACGCGGCGGGCGTGGATCTCGCCGTCGGCTGCACCTACAAATTCCTCAACGGTGGCCCCGGCTCGCCCGCTTTCCTTTATGTGGCAAAGAAATGGCTGGACCGGTTCGAGCAGCCGCTGGCGGGCTGGGCCGGCGACCGCGACCCGTTCGCGATGCGGGGCGCGTACGAGGCGGACGCGGGTATCGCGCGAGGCCGCGCGGGCACGCCGGACATCCTTTCGCTGCTGGCACTGGACGCGGCCCTCGACGTCTGGGACGGCGTGGACCGCGGGCTGCTCCGGGAGAAGGGCCTCGCGCTCGGCGAGTTCTTCTTCCGGTGCGCCGACGAACTCCTCGACGGCGCGACTATCCCGACCCCGCGCGGTGAAGACCGCGGCCACCAGATCTCGGTCGTCGACGACGACGCGGCCAAGACGATGGCGGCCTTGATCGACCGCGGCGTGATCGGCGACTTCCGGCCGCCCAACGTGCTGAGGTTCGGGCTGGCGCCGCTCTACACGACCTACGGCGAGGTGCTTCGCGCCGTGACGACGCTGCGGGACCTCCGGAGCTGAGCAGGTATTTCGAGCATTTTCGAAGGCTCCGGTCTGTCTTCCGGATGACACTGGCGGTGGCGAAAAGGGTGAACGTCATTCGGGAATCCGTGGCAAATAGGTGATCACCTCGCCCCGGCGGGGGAGAACGCGCGATCTTTCGCGAATCCGCTGTTAATCTCGATATTCGCTCGCCGCGTGTGTGACGTAGATCCTTCCCTTGTGGCGTAAGGAAAACCCGCGTCGCCCGTCTTACCGGCGAGGCGCGGGCCGCGGCGCCGGGAGAAGGAGGGGACCATGTCGTTCACCTATGTCGCCGTCGCCGTGTCCGGTGCCGCCTCCGGTTTTCTGCTCAACGAATTCGGTACCCGGTATCCGGTCGAGACCGCTCTCGTCGTGATCCTCGTCTGCGGGGCGGCGACCTTGTGCTGGGCGGGCGCCCGGATCCTTCGCGACGCCTCCGGGAGGGTCGACGCGCTCCTCGACGACGAGCTCGGCGGTTCCCGCGAAGATCATTTCGCCGAATCGACGGCAATGGGCGGCGGGAATTCTCGATTTCGTGGCGCGAAGGGCGTTACGACAGCGTTGCTCCGCGGTGATGTCGTTCGCAAACCGAACGGTATGTGAAGCTCTGGTCCGAAAGCGTGAGCGAGGTCACGGCGTGTAGTTTTCGTGGACTTTCCGGCTTGGACACGAACGCGCCGAGGTGTGACTTGATCGAGTCCGAAGAGTGCCGATCAAGCCGCTGCCTGCGGTAAACCGCCAGGTGATCTACTGGTGAGTCACTTAGCCGGGTGCCCCGTCCCACGTGGTGGACTTTCCTGGTCCGGCTACCTCTTGTCAGCAGGTCACGGCCATACGCGACTACCCTTCGCGTCCGGACTTGACTCACCCGTTTGGGTCTCCTAGCGTCGTCGCGGGCGGAGCGGACCACGCTGTGTTGATCCGGCTATCGGATCCCGCGGGTAGGAATCCCCGGCGACCCGACACCAAAAACTGCCGGAAGGAAAACGGACCACGGTGAAGCAGAATTCCCTTCGACGAGGCCGCGGCTCTTCGATTCGTTCGCGCGTTCTGACGATCGCGCTCATTCCGAGCATCGCGCTGATGCTGGTCGGTCTGGCGATCGGCGGGTACCTGATCTCCGACGCGGTCGACGGCCGTGACTACGCGCAGCGAATCCGTGACTCGGAAGCCCCCTCTCTTCCCTTCTTCGTCCAGGTTCAGGAAGAGCGGCGCCTGACGCTGCGCGAGCTCGCCGGCGACCGGTCGCAGCACGCCACGCTCACCGAGCAGCGCGCCAAGACCGACGCCGCCGCCCAGGGCGTCGCCGCGCATCTGCAGAAGTTCGTCGGTGACTCGCCCGACAGCGTGCAGCGCAACATCGCCACGCTGAACGGGCTCCTGCAGAAGGCGCCGCAGATCCGGCAGTCGGCCGACTCCGGCCAGCTCCCGCTGCTGGACGCCTTCACTTTCTACAACCAGATCCTCGACCAGTTCGTCGAGGGCCTCACCGGGCTGGCCCAGGACGCGCCGAACGCAGAGAACGCCTATCAGCGGATCACCGCGGTCCCGTTGTTCACCGCTATCGACCAGATGCAGCGCGCGAACGCCCTCGCCGCCGCGGCCGTCGCCGGCGGCGGCTTCACCGACGAGACCTACCGCGCCTACGTGACCGAGGTCGGTTCCTACCGCTCGCAGCTGGAGTCGTCGGTCTCGCGGATGCTCCCGGACGTCAAGGCGAAGTTCGACCAGCTCGTCGCGAGCGATCCGTGGAAGGCCGTCACCACGGTCGAGAACACCTTCCTGCAGAACAGCAAGGCCACGCTCCCCATCCCCGAGCAGACGTGGCTGCAGGCCGCACGCGGCGTCAGCGACGCGATGATGCGCGGCTTCGTCGAGCAGAGTGGTACGGCCACGACGCAGGCGGTCGACGACGCCGACCGGACGCTGATCACGTCGGCCATCGCCGCGGCCCTCGCGCTGCTGGTGGCGATCGGCGTGTTCGTCATCGCCCTGCGGCTGTCCAACCGGCTCATCGGACGGCTGGCGCGGCTGCGTGAGGACACCCTCGACGTCGCCGAGATCCGGCTGCCGGAACTGGTGGACCGCGTGCGGGCGGGCGAACCCGTCGACCTCGACGACAAGGGCCACTTCCTCGACCACGGCGACGACGAGATCGGCCAGGTCGCCGAGGCCTTCAACAAGGCGCAGCAGACCGCCATCGCGGCCGCGGTCGAAGAGGCCAAGACCCGTGAGGGCACCAAGACGGTGTTCCTCAACATCGCGCACCGGAGCCAGGTCATCGTGCACCGCCAGCTCAAGGTGCTCGACCAGGCCGAGCGCAAGCAGGAGGACCCGGAGCAGCTGGAAACGCTCTTCCAGCTGGACCACCTCTCGACCCGCGCCCGCCGCAACGCGGAGAACCTGATCATCCTCGGTGGCGGACAGCCCGGCCGTCAGTGGCGCAAGCCGGTGACGCTGGCCGAGCTGACCCGCGGCGCCTCGGCCGAGACCGAGGACTTCGCCAGGGTGAAGACGGCGAAGATGCCCGCGATGGCGGTGCAGGGCCCGGTCGTCGGCGACCTCGTGCACCTGCTCGCCGAGCTGATCGACAACGCGACCTCCTTCTCGCCGCCGCAGTCGCGCGTCGAGCTGCGGGGCAACGTGGTCGGCAAGGGTGTCGTGATCGAGGTCGAGGACCAGGGCCTCGGCATCGAGCCAGAACAGGCCGCCGAGCTGAACGCGATGTTGGCCGATCCGCCAGACTTCGGCATCATGGCCCTGTCAGCCGAGCCACGGCTGGGCCTGTTCGTGGTCGCGCGCCTCGCCGCGCGGCACGGGATCTCCGTGCACCTGCGCGAATCCGCGTACGGCGGCACCAGGGCCATCGTGCTCGTCCGCACCGACCTGCTCGCGCCGGTCCCGTCTGATCAGCCGGAGGACGAGGTGGACCCCGAGAGCACCGAGGTGCCGGAAGCCGCGCCGCTGCTTCCGGGCCGTCGTGCCCGCCACCGCACCGAGATCCCCGCGGAGCGGCCCGAGCTGCCCGTGCCGATGCCGGTCGCGCCGCAGCCGCAACCCCAGCAGCAGGCCCCGGAACAACCCGGATCCGCGTTGCCGCCGTTGCCCCCACGTCCGCCACGGGTTCCCCGGCCGGAGACTCCGCGGCCCGAGCCGATCCGCCCCGAGCCCGTGCGTGCCGAGGGTCGTCCGCAGCCGGCGTGGCCGCCCGCCGACACCCGGCCGCAGGACGGCCGTCCGCCGCAGACCCGGCGGCCCGGCCCCGAGGCGCCCGGCAGGCCACCGCTGCCGCAGCGCCGCCGTCAGGCGAACCTGGTCCCCCAGCTGATGGAGGACCGGCCCGCCGCCCAGCGCGAGGACGTCCGCGAGGA
The DNA here is from genome assembly GCF_056435685.1 of Amycolatopsis sp. NPDC043885. Lineage (NCBI taxonomy): Bacteria > Bacillati > Actinomycetota > Actinomycetes > Pseudonocardiales > Pseudonocardiaceae > Amycolatopsis > Amycolatopsis sp. NPDC043885. The sequence continues at coordinate 163,740 of NZ_JBWKEA010000008.1, read as the reverse complement.
CACCCCCGAGCTGGCGAGGAACCGCCTCGCCGCGTTCCAACAGGGCACGCGCCGCGCGCGGGACACCGAACCGACCGACGATTACACCGACCTCGACATGTACGGAGATCGTGACTAGATGGCCAACGCGGGAGTCAGTGAACTCGACTGGTTGCTGGATGACCTGGTCAAGCGCGTCAGCGGTGCCGACAGGGCGGTAGTCCTGTCCTCCGACGGCCTGCTCATCGGTCGGTCCGGGAACCTGTCGGAGCAGGACGGTGAGCACCTGTCCGCGGTCGCGTCGGCGTTCCAGAGCCTCGCGCGGGGCACGGGACGGCATTTCGGTGGCGGCAACGTCCGCCAGACCATGGTCGAGATGGACCACGCCTTCCTGTTCGTCACCGCGGCGGGCCGCGGTGCGTGCCTCGCGCTGCTGGCGAAGGAGGACGCGGACATGGGCCTCGTGGCCTACGAGATGAACCTGATGGTCAAACGGGTCGGCGCGGTGCTCACCTCAGCGCCCCGCGCCGCGACTCCCACGTCGCCATGAGCGGGCGGCACGAGTCGTGGTTCGAGGAGGAGGCCGGGCCGCTGGTCCGGTCGTACGCCGTCACGGGCGGGCGCACCCGCTCGGACACGATCGGCCTCGACCTGATCACCCTGGTGGTCGCGATGCGCTCCTCGCAGGAGGTGGCGGGCTTCGAGCCGGAGTACGGGCGGATCCTCAACCTGTGCCAGAGACCGACTTCCGTCGCGGAGGTCGCCGCGCGTATAGACCTGCCGCTGCCGGTGGTGAAGGTGCTGCTGAGCGACCTCATCGAACAGAACCTCGTGCTGTTCCGCACCGCGACCCCGGTCACCGACACCCCCAACAAACACGTACTCCAGGCGGTTCTTGATGGCATCCGGAAACTCTGAGCCCCGGCGATCCTTGACCGCGAACGCGGTCAAGGTCCTCATCGCCGGCGGGTTCGGGGTCGGTAAGACCACGATGGTCGGTTCGGTCAGCGAGGTTCCCCCGCTGCGCACCGAGGAGGTCATCACCGCGGCGTCCGAGGGCGTCGACGACCTCACCGGTGTCGAGAAGAAAACGACCACCACGGTGGCGCTCGACTTCGGCCGGATCACCATCAACCCCGAGCTGATCCTTTACCTGTTCGGCACGCCCGGACAGGACCGGTTCTGGTTCATGTGGGACGAGCTGGCCGAAGGCGCGCTGGGCGCGGTCGTGCTGGCCGACACTAGGCGGCTCGACAGCTGCTTCGCGGCCGTGGACTTCTTCGAGCGCCGCGGACTGCCGTTCGTCGTCGCCGTCAACTGCTTCGACAACGCCTACCGTTACGGCACCGAGGAGGTCCGGCAGGCGCTCGACGTCGGCATGGACGTCCCGCTGCTGCTGTGCGACGCGCGGGAACGCGATTCGACGAAGCAGGTGTTGACCGTGCTGATGGAGCACGTGCTGACGCTGTCGGACCTGGCCGCGGGGCTGCCGCAGGGCCGCTGACGCCCCTCGCCGTTGTGCAATGAAAGGTCCTTTCCTCGCAAATTTTGCGAGGAAAGGACCTTTCCTTGCATCGGTGGGCGATCAGGACTTGCGGCGGCGGAGCAGGGTGTCGAGCGCGTAGGTGCCCGGTCCCACCACCGCGAACAGCAGGAAGATCCAGGAGTACAGCGCGGCCGTCTCGCCCTTGTTCTGCAACGGCAGCAGCGCGTCGGGCTGGTGTACGACGAAGTACGCGTACGCCATCGTGCCCGAGAGCAGCACCGCGACCGGGCGGGTGAACAGGCCCGCCAGGATCAGCAGCGAGCCGACCGTTTCGATCACCCCGGCGTACCAGCCCGGCCAGGTGGCGAACGGTACGGCGGGCTTGTCGAACAGGCCCATCTTCTGCAGGCCGTGGCAGAGGAAGAGGAACGAGACCACAACGCGGACGACGGAGAGGGCCAGTCCCTGCCACTTGGGAGAGGTCGGGCCGACTTCCGTGGTCGTGGCGGCGGCTGTCTGGGTCATGACGCATCCTTCCGGCTCAAGGTGGTCTAAACCATTGATGCGATAGAGGATGCCGGATACCCCCATCGGCAGGGAACTTTCTTTCGGGGGGTAATTCCATGGTATGCCCCGTTTATTGACAGCGAATCGACAGGTTCGCGATAAAAAGGCCCCTTTCCTGGAATGGTTCCAGGAAAGGGGCCTCGCGTTTTCCGTTCAGCGGCGGCGGCGCAAGGTGTCGAGGGCGTAGGTGCCCGGGCCGATCGCGGCGATCAGCAGGAAGATCCAGCAGTAGAGGGTCGACAGCTCGCCCATGTTCTGCAGCGGCAGCAAGCCTTCCGGCGCGTGCACGGTGAAGTAGGCGTAGGCCATGACACCGGAGAGGAGCACCGCGACCGGCCGGGTGAACAGGCCGACCAGCACGAAGGCGGCGCCGACGAGTTCGATCACGCTGCCGTACCAGCCGGGCCAGGAACCGAGCTCGACCGAGCCGCCCGCACCGTCGACGCCACCGAAGAATCCGAATCCCTGCAAACCGTGGCAGAGGAAGAGGAACGAGACGACGATCCGGACGGCGGACTGGATCGCGCCCTGTGCCTTGGCGGCACGCGGGGTGGTGGTGGCGGCGGTGGTCTTGGCGGGGGTGATGGTCTGCGTCATGGTTCCGGTCCTTCCGGGAGTGTCTGTCGGGCGGCTTCTGACAACGCGTCGGACAGGCTCGGCGTGAATCGACATCCGCGCGGAAACTTTTTTCGCGGGCCGGTCACATCACCCGGTCGGAGCAAGGCCAGACTGGACGGCATGGCGGGTAAGACGAGTGCCGGGATCCTGCTCTTCCGCAGGTCGGGCGAGGTGACCGAGGTGCTGCTCGGGCATATGGGCGGGCCGTTCTGGGCGAAGAAGGACGCGGGCGGCTGGTCGGTGCCCAAGGGCGAGTACGAGCCGGACGAGGCACCGGAGGTCGCGGCGCGGCGCGAGTTCCAGGAGGAACTGGGGTTGCCGGCGCCCGAGGGGGAGTACCTCCCGCTCGGCGTCGTGAAGCAGTCCGGCGGCAAGGTCGTGACGGTCTGGGCGGTGGAGGGCGACCTCGACCCGGCTCAAGTGGTGCCGGGCACCTTCGAGATGGAGTGGCCGCCGCGGTCGGGCCGGACGCAGGAGTTCCCGGAGGTCGACAGGGTCGCCTGGTTCGCGCTGGCCGAAGCGGAGGAGAAGCTGCTCAAAGGCCAGCGCCCGTTCCTCGTCCGGCTGGGTGAACTGCTCAACGGTTGAGTAACTCGCCGAGTGGTTTGTCGGCCAGCGAACCCAGTACGAGGTCGGCGTGGTCGAAGTTCAGTACCGCGGTGATCTCGTTCGGCACGGCGACGCATTCGAGCCCGGCGGCCTTCGCCGCGGTGACGCCGTGCGGTGAGTCCTCGAACGCGATCGCCTCGGCCGCGGGCAGGTCCAGCGCGGCGAGCGCGGCAAGGTAGAGGTCCGGGCTCGGCTTCGCCTCGTGGAGGTCACCGGTGAGGACGGCCTCGAACGCGTCCGCGAGGCCCAGGCGGTTCAGGTGCGTGGTGACCCAGTCGCCGGTCGAACTGGACGCGATGGCCAGCCGCAGCCCGTGCTCCTTCGCGTCCGCGAGGTACTTCACGACGCCGGGACGTGGCCCCGCCGACTCCAGCAGCTCGGTGACCCTGGCGCGGACGCCGGTGCGGACCGCGACCCTGTCCAGGTTCTCGTCGTTCTTCTCCAGTAGTTCGAACATCGCGACGGCGGTGTTCTGCGTGCCGATCACGGTGTGCCAGACGTCGAGGGGGAGCTCGCCGCCGCGAGCGCGGAAGGTCTCCTGCCAGGCCGCGAGGACGGCCGCCTCGGTGTCGACCAGCGTCCCGTCGAAGTCGAAGATCAATGCGCCGGTCATGGGACGAGTCTACGTCTTGACTCACTGAGTGGTACGGATTACCGTACGCATTCGTTAGGAAACTTACCAAACGAACATGTGTACTCGAAGTGAACGCCGCGCACCCGTCCCTCTCAACCCGCCGCCACGGATTCCCGGGGAGATCGATGTGAAGGCCCGAACCCGACTACTGCCACTAGGCGCGGCCGTCATCCTGTTGCCGACGCTGCTCAGCGGTAACGCACAAGCCGCTGATGTCCTTTTGTCCCAAGGTAAACCCGTCCTCGTCTCCTCGGTGGAGAACTCCTCTTACGGCGGTCCGCTCGCCGTCGACGGCAAGAGCACCACCCGCTGGGCGAGCGCGGAAGGCGTGGACCCGCAGTTCATCCGCGTCGACCTCGGCGGCCCTTCGGCCATCAACCGGGTCAAGCTGAACTGGGAAGCGGCGTACGCCACCGCGTACCGGCTGGAAGTCTCCAACGACGGCTCGGCGTGGACCTCGATCAAGTCCGTCACCAACGGCAACGGCGGGACCGACGACCTCACCGGGTTGGCCGCCCGCGGCCGGTACCTGCGCCTCGTCGGCACCAAACGCGCCACCAGTTACGGCTACTCCCTTTGGGAGATGCAGGTTTACGGGACGTCGGACTCCTCCGGCGACACGCAGGCGCCCACCGCGCCGGCGAACCTCAAGGCCGGTTCGGTCACCGCGTCCACTGTGGACCTGACGTGGACCGGCTCGACGGACAACGTCGGCGTCAGCGGCTACGAGGTGCTGCGGAACGGCCAGGTCGTCGGCACTACGGAAAGCGCTTCCTATACCGACAGCGGGCTGAGCGCGTCGACCGCGTACACGTACACCGTCCGCGCGAAGGACGCCGCCGGCAACACCTCGGCGGCCAGCAACCAGATCCAGGCGACCACACAGGCGGGCGGTTCGTCGTTCGTCCTCGCCGCCTCCGGCGACATCGCCGAACAGTGCACCGCTTCGTCGTCTTCGTGCATCCACCCGAAGACGGCCGCGCTGGTCGGCCAGATGAACCCGGCCGCGGTCATCACCATGGGCGACAACCAGTACGACGACGCCCACATCGAGGACTTCACGAAGTACTTCGACAAGACCTGGGGCAAGTACAAGAACATCATGCACCCGGTCCCCGGCAACCACGAGACCTACGACCACACTCCGCTGGGCGCCTACAAGCAGTACTTCGGCAAGATCGCGACGCCGAACGGGAAGACCTACTACAGCTGGGAAATGGGCAACTGGCACTTCGTCGCCATCGACAGCACGGAGTTCTCGCCCGGCCTCGCCGCGAACGCGATCAGCGACGAGCAGCTGAACTGGATCAAGCAGGACCTGAAGAACAACACGAAGCCCTGCGTCGCCGCGTACTACCACCACCCGCGCTACACCTCGGGTGACCACGGCGACAACAGCAAGATGGCCACCCTCTGGGAGACCCTGGTCCAGAACAAGGTCGACCTGGTGCTCAACGGGCACGACCACCACTACGAGCGGTTCTACCCGCAGAACGCCGACGGCGACAAGGACCCCGCGGGTCCGGTGCAGATCATCGGCGGCGGTGGCGGGGCGAGCCTGTACCCGGTCAAGACGGAGCACCCGGCCACGGCGAAGGCGATCTCGACCTACGGGGTGCTCAAGCTGAACATGTCGGACAACGCCTTCTCGACCCAGCTGATCGGTCTCGACGGCAAGACCATCGACTCCTCTCCCACCTACACCTGCCACTGATCCCCGTGAGGAGGTGCCGCGTCGCGGCCCGGCACCTCCTCACGGCGCTGGAGGTCTCCCATGTACATAGCCACCAGTAGAGGAGCGGACGCCGCGGCGGATGTCCCGAAGAGCGGTGTGAAACGGGCCGTCACCGGGAACGTCGTCGCGCTCGGCCTGGTCAGCCTGGTCACCGACATCTCGTCGGAGATGGTGACCGCGGTACTCCCGCTCTACCTCGTCCTCGGCCTCGGCCTGAGTCCGCTGCAGTTCGGTGTGCTCGACGGCCTCTACTCCGGTGTCACCGCCGTCGTCCGGCTCGTCGGCGGCCACCTCGCGGACCGCTGGCAGAAGCTCAAGGCGGTCGCCTGCTTCGGTTACGGGCTCTCGGCACTGGGCAAGATCGGCCTGATGCTGGCGGGTTCGTCCACCGTCGCGATCGGTGCCGTGCTCGCGGCAGACCGCACCGGCAAAGGCGTCCGGACCGCGCCGCGGGACGCGCTGATCACCTTGAGCAGCGACCCGGAACACCTCGGCCGCGCGTTCGGTGTGCACCGCGCGATGGACACCTTCGGCGCGTTCCTCGGACCGCTGGTCGCGATGGCGGTGCTCTGGCTCAGCCTCGGCAGCTACGACTCTGTGTTCTTCACGAGCTTCTGCATCGCCGCGATCGGCGTGATCATCCTGGTGGTGCTGGTCAAGGACCATCAGCCGAAGCCGCGAGCCGAGCGGCCCAAGGTCTCCTTGCGCGAGACCGCCGGCCTGATCCGGCAGGCGTCGTTCCGCCGGATCTGCGTCTGGGCGGCGCTGCTGGGCCTGGTCACCCTCAGCGACTCGTTCCTCTACCTCGTGCTGCAGCGCCGCTGGGAACTCGGCGCGGTCTTCTTTCCCTTGCTGCCATTGGGAACCGCCGGTGTGTACCTGCTGCTCGCCGTTCCGCTCGGCAGGCTTTCGGACCGGATCGGCCGCTGGAAGGTGTTCCTCGGCGGGCACGTCGCGCTGGTCGTCGCGCTGCTGGCGCTGCTCGGGCCGGTGGACGGCGGCATCCTCGCGGTGCTGGCGCTCGTGCTGCACGGTGTCTTCTACGCGGCCACCGACGGTGTCCTGATGGCCGCCGCCGGCCCGCTGCTGCCCGAGCACCAGCGGGCGAGCGGGCTGGCGCTGGTGCAGACCGGGCAGGCGACCACGCGGATGCTCGCGTCCGTCCTTTTCGGACTCGCCTGGACCACGTGGGATCTGCACGCCGCGGTCCTGGTCGCCGCGGGCGCGCTGGCCGTGGTGGTCGTCGTCGCCGCCGTGCTCCGTCCTTTGCGGACATACGCATGAAGGCGCGGATCCTCGGAGTGGTGGCGGCCGTCGTCGTCTTGATCGCGGCGGCCGTCGGCTACGGTGTCGTCTCCCGGGACCGCGGCCCGGACGTCAACGCCGTCGCCGTCGTGTCCGGGCAACCCGTTTCGGTGCAGGCGAAGGGACAGCTACTGTTCCGCAACACCGCCGAAGGCCCCGACTTCGGTCATCTCGCGACCGTCCCGGTCGACCGGCCCGGCGAGCCGAGGAAGGTGTCCGGCCTCAGCTGCGACCGGTTCGCCGCCTCGGCGGGGACCGCGCTGTGCCTGGCCGCGCAACCCGGCGTGCTGCCGCCGATGACCGACGTCATCGTGCTGGACAAGGACCTCAATGAGATCCGCCGGATCGAACTGCCCGGCACCCCCAGCCGCGGCCGGGTCTCGCCGGACGGGAAGCTCGCCTACTGGACGCTGTTCGTCAACGGGGATTCCTATGCGGAGACAGGGTTTTCGACCAGGGCGGGGATCTTCGACCTGACGACCGGGAAACTGATGAAGAGCATCGAGGAGATGGGGCTCCTGCTCGACGGCAAGCCGTACTACTCGTCCGACGTGAACTACTGGGGGATCACCTTCACCCCCGACGGCAAGCGCTTCTACGCGACTGTGGGGACGAAGGGGAAGACGTACCTGGTCGAGGCGGACTACGAGAAGCTCGTCGCGAGGATGATCCGGGAGAACGTCGAATGCCCGTCGCTCTCACCGGACGGGAAGCGGATCGCCTTCAAGAAGAAGGTTTCCGCCGACCTCGCGGCGCCGTGGCGGCTCGCCGTCCTCGACCTGGCCTCCGGGAAGGAGACCATGCTGGCCGAGACGCGCAGCGTGGACGACCAGGCGACCTGGCTCGACGACCGGACCGTGGCGTACGGCGTGGACTCGGCGATCTGGGCGGTTCCGGCGGACGGGAGCGGGGCGGCCCGGGTGGTGGTCGAGCAGGGTAGTTCGCCGGCGGGCGTGTAGTGGGCTCGTGAGTGGTAAGGACGGTTCTATTGAGGGGAAGGGCGAACGTGGCGTGATCGACTCCCTGTCACGCGGGCCGTCTTCGCCGGCTTCGTGATGAGATCGGCCGACTCCGGCGTGAAGTGTCCATCTGGGACGCTTCACGCCGATTGTGCGCCCGATTGATGTCATGATGTCCGCTTCTTGCCGGGGTCGTGAGTGACAAAGACGGTTAGAGCGATCATTGCCACTCACGACCCCCACGCAAAGCGCCCAAATCGGGCACGCGGGGTGTCTTTGTGTCCCTTGTGGACAGTGGGGTCGCGATCAGCCCGGCAGGCCGTGCCTCCAGCACGCAGCACGCCACATTTGCCTTACCCCTCAATAACCGTCCTTACCACTCACGAGGCCCATGGCTTCCGCCTGCTCGCGGAACACGTCGTAAGCGGGCTTCCCGAACAGTGCGAACCGCACCAGCTCCACGGAGCACGACCCGGCCGAGAGTGTGTTCACCACGGTCTCGAGGGCGATCTCCGCCGCGGATTCGACCGGCCATCGGTAGATCCCGGTCGAGATCGCGGGGAACGCCACGGTGTGCGCGCCGAGATCGGCGGCCACGTGCAGCGAGTTGCGGTGGCTGGCCGCCAGTAGTGCGGAGCGGTCTTCGGAATCGGACCACACCGGCCCGACGGTGTGCACCACCCAGCGCGCCGGGAGGCGGCCCGCCGTGGTGGCGACCGCCTCTCCGGTCTTCAGTCCCTTGCCGTAGTGCCCCGCGCGCAGCGCCCGGCATTCGGCGAGGATCTCCGGCCCGCCGCGGCGGTGGATCGCGCCGTCCACCCCGCCGCCCCCGAGCAGTGACGAGTTCGCGGCGTTGACCACGACGTCGACCCGCTGCTCGGTGATGTCGCCTTCGACCAGTTCGATCATCGTGATCGCTCCGTCAGTCGGTGAAGTACTCGATCAGGACCGGGGCCACGGCCTTCGGCTTGAGCATATGCGTCTGGCCTTCGATCGTGCGGTGCTCGGCGCCGGGGACCGCCTTGGCCAGCGCGGCGACACCGTTGCGGACCCACGCGGGGCTCTTGCCGCCGTCCATGACCAGCGTCGGCACGGACACGCTCGCCCAGTGGCCTTCGGGCAACGGGGTGCCGTCGTGCAGACCGTCGAACAGGGCGGCGTCGTAGCGCAGGGTCGGCGCGACCTTCTTCAGCTTCGGCCAGGCCGGCATGAACTGCATCATGAAGACGACCGGAGCCGGGACACGGACGCCTTCCCGCATGAAGGTCTTGATCGCGGTGCCGGGTTTGCCGGTGGCGATGGCCTTCTCCAGCCGTTCGGCGTAGTCGGCCGGGACCGGCGGGCGGGTGTCGTCGACGACCAGCGGGAACTCGTAGACCGCAAGTTTCGTGATCGGGAGCCCGGCTTTCGCGGCTTCGAGGGCGAGCGCGGCGCCGGACGAGATCCCGTAGACGTAGGCGGTCCCGCCCGCTTCCTTGATCAGCGCGGCGATGTCCTCGACTTCGCGGGCGACGGAGAACGGCGCGGTGTCGCCGCTTTCGCCGCGGCCGCGGCGGTCGTAGGTGTAGACGGTGAAGTGCGCGGCCAGTTCGGCGGCCAGCGGCGTGGCCGGGCCGAACTCCCGGTGGCACATCGCGCCGTCGACCAGGATGACGGCGGGGCCGGAGCCGATGCGGGTGTAGGCGATGGTGGTGCCGTCTTGCGAGGTCACGGTGCTCATGGCGGTAAGTCTCCTGGATGTGTTCAGCGGTTGGTGCGGAGGATGACGGCGGTGACCCAGCCCCAGGCCAGCATCACGGTGGCCCAGAAGGCGAGCATCACGACGGCGTTCGCGTTGCCGGAGCTCATCGTGGCGAAGGCGGCGAAGAACGCGATGCCGGTGGAGCGGGAGTAGACGGCCCAGCCGCGGCTGCCCTCACGGGAGAAGCGGCTCGCGAACACGAAGGTCGCGACGATCAGCGACAGGAAACCGATCGAGCCGGCGGCCATGTGCAGGACGCCCGCGGTGCTGAGGGTGGCGGGGCCGGTGCCGACCGGGAAGCCGTTGCCGGGGTCGGCCTTGAAGACCGCGGCGAACAGCAGGCTGACGCCGAAGACGCCCAGCAGCCGTGGCCCCCACGTGCTGCCTCTGCCCGATTCGAGCGTCCGGCTCAGCCCGATCGCTCCCGCGATCATCAGGACCCCGGTGACCAGGAAGTTCGTCACCTGGATCCAGCCGGCGTCGCCGTTGCTCAGCATGCTCGCCGGGTGCTTCGCCGGGTCGAAGCCGTCGCGTACGGCGGCCTGGGTGAGCGAGGTCAGGAAGTACAGCGGACCCGAGACGGCGCCGCAGGCAAGCAGGGCGCGAGTGGGGAGCGCGACGTGGGTTCGGGTGGCGGTGATGGTCATCGTTTCGGCCTTTCGGGGCGGCTAATGCGTTGGCACAACTCTCGCTCCGAAAGCCTCAGTTGTCAAGACAAAAAAATTTGTCGGTGGTGGGTGGTGCGACGCCGGAGGTGTCGCGACCCGGTGACTACTTGCCGTTTCGCAAGGTCAGGAGAGTGATCTCGCTCGGCGCGAAGACGCGCAGCGGCGGTCCCCAGAAGCCGGTGCCGCGGCTCGTGTAGAGCTGCGTGCGCTCGCCGTGGCGCGAAAGCCCGGCCAGTACGGGCTGGTCGAGCCGGACCAGGAGATGGAACGGCCAGATCTGGCCGCCGTGGGTGTGCCCGGAGATCTGGAGATCGATACGGGCTTCGGCGGCCTGCTTGACCTGCTTCGGCTGGTGGGCGAGCAGGACGACCGGAGTGCTCGCGGGGACGCCGTCGAGCGCGGCGGGCAGGTCGGGGCCGTGGCCGGGCAGGCCGGAGGCGGCGCCGGTCGGGTCGTCGATACCGGCGAAGACGAGCGTGTCCCCGCCGCGGCCGACGGGCACGTGCCGGTTGTGCAGCGTCTCCCAGCCGAGGTCGCGCATGTGGTCGAGCCAGGCCTGCGCCTCGCCGAAGTACTCGTGGTTGCCGGTGATGTAGAACTTGCCGAGCTTCGCCCGCACCTTCCCGAGCGGCGCGACCTGCTCCTGCCGCTTGGCGACGGTACCGTCGGCGAGGTCGCCCGCGTGGGCCACGACGTCCGCGTCGAGCTCGTTCACCACTTCGACGACCTTCTCCGACCACGTCGTCCGGTTCAGCGGGCCGAAGTGGGTGTCGGTGATGATCGCGAAGCGGAGACCGTCGAGCCCGGCGCCGAGGCGGGGGAGCACGACGTCGAGTTCTTTGAGCCTCGGCACGCGCCGGGCCTCGAACATCCCGTACGCCGCCAGCGCCGCGAAGGCGACCAGGACGACGCCGGACACGATTCCCGCCGCACTGTCCACTCCGGACACGGCGAGGACGAGCCGCAGCACGTTTCCGAGTACCGACAAGGAGAACAGCAGCCAGATCAACCCGAGCGAGAGATCACCGATCTTCGCCGCGAGATCACGCTGCCACGGGCCGTGGCCGAGGACCATGCACGCGGGGACGGCGACCGCGGCGGTGGCGAACACGACCGTGCCGAGGACTTCGAGCGCGGCCGGGAGTGCGGGGGAGCCGACGATCGTCCACCACGGCACTCCGAACAGGAGGGCGAGAACGGCGATCAGCGCGGCGACGCGGACAAGGATGCGGGGCATGATGTCGGCCAGACTAACAGACCATTGGTCTCTACCGTCGTCTTCGCTGAGGGCGTCTCAGGTACGTAGATGGGCGTACGCATGGTGTCGCTTCACGGCCGACGCTTTTCGTCTCGCCGCGGAAGAGACTCTTCGGCATGAAGACACGGACGATCGAACGCGTCGCCTACGCGACCGGGGCGCTCCTGTTCCTCAGCGGTCTCGTGCACGCGGTCGTGCTGGTCGCGTCCGGCGGTTCCTGGACCGGGCCGCTGTCGATGCGGAAGGCGGTCACGTTCGGCCTGTCGTTCGGGCTGACGCTGATCACCGTCGCCTGGGCGACGTCTTACGTCGCGGTGCGGCCGCGCGTGCGGAACATGCTGCTCGGCGTCTTCACGGTGGCGAGCGTCGTCGAGACGGTGCTCGTGAGCATGCAGGCCTGGCGCGGGGTGCCGTCGCATTTCAACTTCGAGACCGGCCTCGACAACGCTGTGTCGACGACACTCGCCGCGGGCGGCGGCGTCATCATCCTGACGGCGGTCTCGTTCACGGCCGCGGCGCTGCGCGGCGAAGGGGAGACCACGGCGAGTATGCGGCTCGCGGTGCGGTTCGGCCTCGTCGCGCTGCTGGTGGCGCTGGGCGCGGGCGCGGCCATGATCGCGAGCGGCGTCGTGGCGGCGCGGGGCGGGAACCCGCAGGCCGCGTACACCACCGCCGGTGCGCTGAAGCCGCTGCACGCGGTGGCGATGCACGCGATCCTCATCGTGCCGGGGCTCGCGTGGCTGCTGCGGTTCGCGGACTGGGCGGAACGGCGGCGCGTGCGGCTCGTGTGGGTGGCGATCGGTGCTTACTCGGTGCTGACCGCGGTGGTGGGGCTGGAGTCGGTGACCGGGGTTTCGCCGGTGGCGGCTTCGCCGGTCGAGATGGTGACTTCGGGGGTCGCTTTGGGGGTGCTGGGGCTTATCGGTGCGGTGGGTGCTCGTGAAGCGGTTCGGCGCCGGTCCCACGTGCTATGAAAGGCCCCTTCCTTGCGAAATTTGCAAGGAAGGGGCCTTTCATGGCACGCGCTAGCGGCCCACGTAGGTGCGAAGGTGCCGCGCCGTGAGCGTGTCACCGGAGGCGACCAGATCGCCCGGAGTCCCCGTGAACACCACCTGACCCCCGTCCGAACCCGCGCCCGGCCCGAGATCCACGATCCAGTCCGCGTGCGCCATCACCGCCTGGTGATGCTCGATCACCACCACCGTGTTCCCGTCGTCGACGAGCCGGTCCAGCAGGCCCAGCAGCTGGTCGACGTCGGCGAGGTGCAGGCCGGTGGTCGGTTCGTCGAGGACGTACGTCGCCGACTTCTCCGCCATCCGGATGGCGAGCTTGATCCGCTGCCGTTCCCCGCCGGACAGGGTCGTGAGCGGCTGCCCGAGCCCGAGGTAGCCGAGGCCGACGTCGGAAAGCCGGTCCAGGATCGTCCGTGCCTGCCCCGAGGGGAAGAACTCGCGCGCCTCGGCGACGGGCATCGCGAGGACCTCGCTGATGTCCTTGCCCCGCAGCTTGTACGTCAGCACCTCGGCGGTGAACCGCTTGCCCTCGCAGTCCTCGCAGACCGTCGCCACGCCGGCCATCATCGCCAGGTCCGTGTAGATCAGGCCGATGCCCTTGCACTTCGGGCAGGCGCCTTCGGAGTTCGCGCTGAACAGGGCCGCCTTGACGCCGTTGGCCTTGGCGAACGCGGTGCGGATCGGGTCGAGCAGGCCGGTGTAGGTCGCCGGGTTGCTTCGCCGCGAGCCGCGGATGGCCGACTGGTCGAGCACCACCACGTCGTCCCTTGTGGACAGTGAGCCGTGGATGAGCGAGCTCTTGCCCGAACCGGCGACGCCGGTGACCACCGTCAGCACCCCGAGCGGGATATCCACGTCGACACCGCGCAGGTTGTGCCGGGTCGCGTTCCGGATCTCGATCTGCCCGCGTGCCACGCGGACGTCGGTGCGCAACCGCGCCCGGTGGTCGAGGTGCCGCCCGGTCAGCGTGCCGGACGCGCGCAGTCCGGCGACGTCACCGGTGTAACAGATCTGCCCGCCGTTCGGCCCGGCGCCGGGGCCGAGGTCGACGACGTGGTCGGCGATCTCGATCGTCTCCGGTTTGTGCTCGACCACGAGTACCGTGTTCCCCTTGTCCTTCAAGAGAAGGAGGAGACCGTTCATCCGCTGGATGTCGTGCGGGTGCAGCCCGACGGTCGGTTCGTCGAAGACATACGTGACGTCGGTGAGGCTGGAACCCAGGTGCCGCACCATCTTCACGCGCTGCGCCTCGCCGCCGGACAGCGTCCCCGATTCACGGTCGAGGCTCAGGTAACCGAGGCCGATCTCGACGAGCGAGTCGAGGGTGCCGCGCAGGGTCTGCATCAGCGGCCCGACCGACGGATCGTCGATCTTGCGGAGGAAGTCCGCCAGGTCGTTGATCTGCATAGACGAGCAGTCGGCGATGTTCAGCCCCTCGATCTTCGAGGACAGCGCCGCCTGGTTGAGCCGCGCGCCTTCGCACGCCGGGCACCGCCGGAAGGTGATCGCCCGGTCCACGAAGGCCCGGATGTGCGGCTGTGTCGCTTCCTTGTCCTTCGACAGGAACAGCCGCTGCACCTTCACGAGCAGGCCTTCGTAGGTGGTGTTCATCCCGCCGAGCTTCATCTTGGTGGCGGGCTTGTGCATGAAGTCTTCCCACTGCTGTGGGGTGTAGTCCTTCAGCTTGACCGCGGGATCGACGAAACCGGACTCCGCCAGCCCCTTCCAGTACCAGCTGCCGGGCGTGAAGTTCGGGACGGTGATCGCCCCTTCGTCGAGCGAAAGCTCCTTGTCGACCAGCTGGTCGATATCGATGCTGGAGACCTTGCCCAGCCCCTCGCATTCGGGGCACATCCCCTCGGGAAGGTTGAAGCTGAACGCTCCCGACGTCCCCACGTGCGGCGTTCCCAGCCTGCTGAAGACGATCCGCAGCATCGTGTGCGCGTCGGTCGCGGTGCCGACCGTGGACCGGGAGTTGGCGCCCATCCGCTCCTGGTCGACGACGATCGCGGCGCTCAGGTTCCGCAGCGCGTCCACGTCCGGCCGTCCGACCGGGGCCATGAAGGACTGGATGAACGCGGTGTAGGTCTCGTTGATCAGCCGCTGCGACTCCGTGGCGATGGTGCCGAACACCAAGGACGACTTCCCCGAACCCGAGACACCGGTGAAGACGGTGAGGCGGCGTTTGGGGATGTCGACCGAGACGTCGGCGAGGTTGTTCTCTCTGGCTCCGCGCACCTGGATCATGTCGTGGCTGTCGGCGGCCGAAGGCATGGCTCTCCCCTGGTTGGAACTCTTTAGCCTGTAAAGTGAGGGTAGCAGAGGTTAGTTTATGCTGTAAGGAGTTGGCAAGTGGTCGTCTACGCGGCGCAGGGGGACCCCCGGCGGTCGATGGCACTGCTGTGGCGGACCGAGTCGCGGGACGCCGAGCGACCCGGCCCCAAACCGGGGCTTTCGGTGGATCTGATCGTCGAAACCGCCATCGCCATCGCGGACGCCGAAGGTATGGCGGGCCTTTCGATGCGGGCGGTCGGGGACCGGCTCGGCCGCACGGCCATGGCGCTCTACACCTATGTCCCGAGCAAGAGCGAACTCGTCGATCTCATGTACGACAAGGCGCTCGCCGAGCTTTCGACTGCTTACGACGGAGATGGCTGGCGGGCCGACGCCGCACGCTGGGCCGAGGACCTTTGGGACTTCTACCTGCGGCACCCCTGGGTCCTGCAGGTCTCGCAGGCGCGGCCGGTGCTCGGGCCGAACGAGTACGTCGTCCTGGAGGCGCTGGTGAAGATCCTGCGCCGGACCGGATTGCGGCCGACGGCGTTGCGGCGGCTGGTCGGCGCGCTGTACTCGTGCGTGCGCGAGCCTGCCAGGACGGCCTCGGAGGCGCGGCTGGCCGAAAAGGTGACCGGGCAGTCCGACGACGAGTGGTGGTACGCGCGCTCCGTGCATCTGAAAGAGGTCTCGCCGGACTTCGCCGAACGTTTCCCGACGTTGACCTGGATGGAGAGTGAGCACGCGTTCCGGATGGAGGACGAGACGGTGTCCTATCTGGAGCAGGAGGCGAGGGAGGCCTTCGAGTTCTCGCTGGCGGTCATCCTGGACGGAATCGAAGTCGCGACGAAAGCGGAGTAGCCTTCTCCGCATGCCCTCCGATTTCGCCTTGAAGACCATGAACGCCGTCCACCGCGTCATCCAGAAGGTCAGCGGCGGCCGCGCCGGCTGGCAGGTCGCCGGGATGACCGTCCTGGAGCTGACCACCATCGGCCGCAAATCCGGCCAGCCGCGCACCGTGCTGCTGACTTCGCCGCTGCGCGAGGGTGACGCGTACGTCATCGTCGCCTCGCGCGGCGGTGACGACCAGCACCCGGCGTGGTTCCTCAACCTCCGAGACAACCCCGACGTCCAGGTGACCCTGAAGGGCGAGAGCGCGAAGCCGATGGTCGCGAGCGTGGCCGACGCCGAGCAGCGCGCCCTCCTGTGGCCCAAGATCACCGCGGACTTCAAGAACTACGCGCAGTACCAGACCAAGACCGAACGCGAGATCCCCGTGGTGCTGTTGTCGCCCAAGGCGTAGGTGCGTGTTCGGTCCGGTTGGTCGTGAGTGGCGATTCGGGTTCTAACCCGAATCGCCACTCACGACCAACCGGCCCCATCCCCCGCACGGGCCGGGTCCATCGGCCCTACCGGCGAGTCGGTAAGCCGGGGACCGTGGATCTCGACGAACCACACGACGAGAACGCGGGGATGCCGATGTCCGACTCCTTGGGTCTCGCGACGCTCGGCCGCGAGCAGTGCCTGGCACTGCTCGCGGGTGCAGGGCTCGGCCGGGTGGTGTTCACTTCGCGGGCCATGCCTGCGATCCAGCCCGCGCGGTTCGCGCTGCACCACGGCGCGATCGTGGTCCGGACGCCGTCGCAGAGCGCGTTGTTCGCCGGGATACTCGACAGTGTGGTGGCGTTCGCCGTCGACGAGTTCGGAAAGGACCTGGGGACGGGCTGGTTCGTCACCGTCGTCGGCCGCGCCTCCGAGGTGCGTGATCCAATCGTGATCGCCGAACTCGAGACCCTGCCGCTGAGCTGCTGGACTGGTCAGGCGGATTTCCGGTACCTTCGCATCCCGATCGAATCGGTGACCGGTCGAAGGATCCTCGGCGCTTGCAGTAACGAAGCGCTGTCTGTGATCGACGCACCAGATGAGCTATCCGGGCGCGTCTGTCATTCCTGACCCCACTGCCCGGGGAGTTACTCCGGGACGGTGACGTCAGTGCGGCGGATGAGTGCGGCGAGCGACGCCAAGGCGCCCAGGATTCTGGACGCGGTGGCCGGGATCGCCCACGATCTCAGCCTCTCCGACGTCCTGCGGCGGATGGTCGAATCCGCCTGCGAGCTGACCGGTGCGCCGTACGGGGCGCTGAGCGTGCTCGATTCCGACGAGTTCATCCGCTTCGGCGACGCATGGGAGCTGCCGCCGTCCGAGGACGAGTCCCGCGTGATGCCGATCCGCATGCGCGGGCGCATCTTCGGGATGCTGTACCTCGCCCGCAAACCGGACGGCGAGGAGTTCACCGAAGCCGAAGAGGATCTGCTCGTCGCGCTCACCGCGGCGGCCGGTGTGGTGATCGAGAACGCCGCGCTGTTCGAGCAGGTGCAGCGGCGCGAACGCTGGCTCGAAGCCTCGTATCACGTCACCGGCGCGCTCCTGACCGACCAGGATCTGACCGCGACCCTGCGCCTGATCGCCGAGCGCGCCCGCGTCGTCGCCGGTGCCACCGCGGGCGCGGTGGCCCGTCCCCGCGGCGACGGGCAGCTGATCTTCGAGGTCGTCGAGCCGCCGGGCCCGGACGCGGACCGGCTCGCCGGGATGGTCGTGCCGACCGAGGGCACCGCGACCGGGATGGCGTTCACCACCGGTAAACCCGTCGTGGTCCGGGACTACGGCGAGAAGGTCGTCGAGTACCAGAGCGGGCGCGGTGCCGTCATGCCCGCGGCGATCAAGGACCTCGACTCCACGGTCGTCGTCCCGCTGATCGCCGGCGAGGAGAAACTCGGTGTCCTGCTGGTGGCGAAGTTCCGCGACAGGACCCCTTTCTCCGCCTACGACGTCCAGCTCGCGGAGACCTTCGCGGCGCACGCCGCGCTCGCGGTCGAATTCGCCCGCGCGCAGCAGGACAGGCAGCGGCTCGCCGTCTTCGAGGACCGCGATCGGATCGCCCGCGACCTGCACGACCTGGTGATCCAGCGGCTGTTCGCGATCGGGCTCGGTCTGGAGGGACTCAGCAGGCTCGCGGTCGAACCCGCCGTCGCCGGTCGCGTGACCGGGTTCGCGCACGAGATCGACCGCACGATCCGGGAGATCCGCAACAGCATCTTTTCGCTGCAGGAACCGGCGGAAGCACAGGGCAGCCTCCGGTCGGAGCTGCTGCGCGTCGCGCTGGACGCGGGCTGCGCGTCGGAACCCCGGGTCGGGTTCGACGGGCCGCTCGACTCGAGCGTGCCGGACACCGTCCGCTCGGACCTCATCGCGACCCTGCGCGAGGCACTGTCCAATGTGGTCAGACACGCCGCGGCGACGACGGTTTCGGTCGACGTCTCGGTCGACCGCGACGGGCGACGGCTGAAGCTTTCGGTGGTGGACGACGGCGTCGGCATGCCCGCCGAACCAGGTCATCGCAGCGGGGTGGCGAACCTCGCCGAACGCGCGGCACGCTGGAACGGGTCGTTCAGCGTCGAAGCGAGGCCGGAGGGCGGGACGAGGCTCGACTGGTCGGTGGAGCTGCCGGCCCGACAGGGGAGCGTGGGATGACGATTTCGGTGTTCCTGCTGGACGATCACGAACTCGTCCGCACCGGGCTGAAGACCGTCTTCGAGGCCGAAGACGATCTCACCGTGGTCGGCGAGGCGTCCACGGCCGCCGAGGCCTACGTGCGGATCCCCGCGGTCAAACCCCAGGTCGCGGTGCTCGACGTCCGGCTGCCGGACGGTGAAGGGGTCAGCGTCTGCCGGGAGATCCGGGCGTCCGTCGATCCGCCGCCCGCCTGCCTGATGCTGACCTCTTATTCGGACGACGACGCGTTGTTCGGCGCGATCATGGCGGGTGCGGCCGGGTACATGCTCAAGCAGGTCTCCGGCGACGCGCTCGTCAAGGCCGTCCGCACGGTCGCCGCGGGCGGATCGCTCCTGGACAGCACGCTGACGGCGTCGGTGATGAACCGGCTGCGCGGGGAGAGCGACCTCCAGGACCCGCGATACGAACAGCTGAGCCCGCAGGAGCGGCGGGTGCTCGACCACATCGCCGACGGGCTGACGAACCGCCAGATCGCGGAAAAGCTGTACCTGGCGGAGAAGACGGTCAAGAACTACGTGTCGTCCCTGCTGCACAAGCTCGGTTTCGAACGCCGGACCGCCGCCGCC
This sequence comes from Amycolatopsis sp. NPDC043885, assembly GCF_056435685.1. Taxonomy (NCBI): domain Bacteria; kingdom Bacillati; phylum Actinomycetota; class Actinomycetes; order Pseudonocardiales; family Pseudonocardiaceae; genus Amycolatopsis; species Amycolatopsis sp. NPDC043885. Next base: position 144,755 of record NZ_JBWKEA010000008.1, on the reverse strand, counting down.
GTCTACGCCACGCAACGCCGCAGGTCCCCCTCCTAGAAGAAGGTGAACCCGCCGGCGAAATCGGGATCCTCGCGCAGCACCCGGCGCAGTTCGTGGAGCGCCCGGTGCTGGGTGACGCGGACCGCGCCCGCGCTCGCCATGCCCAGCGCGACGGCGGTCTCTTCGGCGCTGTACCCGTGGACCACGCGCAGCACCAGCACGGCGCGTTGCTTCGCCGAAAGGATTTCGACCAGCCGCGACAACCGGCGGCCGCGGTCCGCCTTCTCGACCTCTTCGAACGTCGGATTCCACGGCCCGTCCTGTTCGGGCTCCGGATCGGGCACCGGCGCGGACGGGTCGCGGGCGAGGTTCCGGCGGACGTCGGCGACCTTGTGCGAGGCGATCCCGAAGACGTACGGCAGGAAGCTGACGTCCTGGTAGCTGTAGCGCGGCAAGGCGACGAGGACGGCCATCAGGACCTCCTGCGTGCAGTCGTCGGCGCTGGAGACGCCGCGTGTCGTCATGCCCAGCCTGCCCACGCAGTATCGGAACACGATCGGCCGGAGAAGCGCCAGCAGGCTCCCGACGGCCCGCCGGTCACCCTTGATCGCCGCACGGATCAGTTCACCGTCCGGCTCTCCCGGGCGGGGCTGATATGTCGGGCGTACGGCTTCGGACACGGTCATCACGCCGGATCGGCCGTTCTCGGCGCGCCCCTGTGCGTTTTCATCGTCCCCACCTCCCGAAAGCCCCCAGGCCTGTCTGGCCCTCTTGACGTTACGGAGCGCGTCCGCGCGTCACACCGGTACAGCAGCCCGGAGTAGTCGGGTCTTTAGGCCCTGGTGTCCCCGGGGTATGGACTTTCGCCAGATTGGTCTAGACAATTAGCCCAGCGCGGCGGCAGGCCGCCCTTTCACGGAGGAATCGCGATGAGGCGTTCCAGATCCTTGGCTTTCCTGGCCGTTTTGGTGCTCACCTTCACCGGCCTGATAACGGGCGGCGGCACCGCGAACGCGGCCAACCTGCTCCTCAATCCCGGTTTCGAGGCGGGTTCGACGTCCGGCTGGTCCTGCGCGGCGGGCGCGGCCGTGAGCACACCGGTCCGTTCGGGTGGTCATGCCGTCGCGGTGACGCCCGGCTCGACGATCGGCAAGTGCGCACAGACGGTATCCGTCCAGCCGAACACGACCTACGCGGTTTCGGCCTGGGTGAACGGGAACCCGGTGTATCTCGGGGTCACTGGCGGGCCGTCGACGTGGACCGCGGCGACCTCTTACACGCAGCTGTCGCTTTCGTTCACGACGGCGGCCACACAGACGACGGCGGAGGTGTACGTCCACGGCTGGTACGGGTCAGGCACCTTCTACGCGGACGACATCAGCCTCGACGGACCCGGCGGTGGCAGCCCTGGAGCACCGCCGACGCCGGGAAGTCCGGCCGTGGGCACGGTGACGAACTCGTCGATCGCGCTCTCGTGGGGCGCCTCGGCGGGGACGGTGACCGGCTATCGCGTGTACGAGGGCGGGAACGTGGTCGCGACGGTGACCGGCACTTCGGCGACGATCTCGGGACTGACGGCCTGTTCGTCGCACAACTACTCGGTGGCCGCGTACAACAGCGCGGGCGAATCGCCGAAGACCACGGAGGCGGGCGCCACGACCTCCGGTTGCGTCGATACCGGCCTGCCGAAGCACGCGCTGATCGGCTACTTGCACGCGAGTTTCGCCAACGGTTCCGGCTACACGCGGATGGCCGACGTCCCGGCGGCGTGGGACATCGTCAACCTGGCCTTCGGCGAGCCGACCTCGGTGACCTCCGGCGACATCCGCTTCACCCGGTGCCCGGTCGCGGAATGCCCGGCCGTGGAAAGCGACGCGGACTTCATCGCCGCGATCCGCGCGAAGCAGGCGCAGGGCAAGAAGGTCCTGATCTCCATCGGAGGCCAGAACGGACAGGTGCAGCTGACCACGACCGCGTCACGCGACGCGTTCGTCGGTTCGGTGTCCGCGATCATCGACCGGTACGGACTGAACGGGCTCGACATCGACTTCGAGGGCCACTCGCTGTACCTCAACTCCGGCGACAACGACTTCCGCAACCCGACCACGCCGGTGATCGTCAACCTCATCTCGGCGCTGAAGACGTTGAAAGCGAAGTACGGCGCGGGATTCGTGCTGACGATGGCGCCGGAGACGTTCTTCGTGCAGACCGGATACCAGTACTACGGCGGCCTCGGCGGCGCCGACAACCGGACGGGCTCGTACCTGCCGGTGATCCACGCGCTGCGGGACGCGCTGACCGTGCTGCACGTCCAGGACTACAACTCCGGGCCGGTGATGGGGCTGGACAACCAGTACCACTTCATGGGCGGCGCGGATTTCCACATCGCGATGACCGACATGATCAAGGCGGGCTTCACGGTGTCCTCGACCGGCTTCCGGTTCCCGGGGCTGCGTGAGGACCAGATCGCGTTCGGCCTGCCGGCCGCGGTGAGCGCGGGCAACGGGCACACCGCGCCGGCGGCGGTGCATGCGGCGCTGAACTGCCTGGTGAAGAACTCCGGATGCGGGTCGTATTCCTTGCGCGGCGGCGCTTCGCCCGCGTTGCGGGGGCTGATGACGTGGTCGATCAACTGGGATCGGTACTACGGGTGGGAGTTCCAGAACGCCCACGAGCCGTTCCTGAACGCCCTGCCCTGACCGCTCCGCGCATGGGGTGCGTTCTGACTTTCCGTGAAGGCCTCCTTCCCTACCCTCAAAGTAGGGAAGGAGGCCTTCACGGACCGGCTCGCGGCCTCCCGCATTCAGAGGACTAATTGCGGGAGAAAGGAGCGGGCCCGCACCGTGCAGCATCGGTGCGGGCCCGCGGTTCGAAGGGGACGTCAGAAGGCCGCGGTGATCCGCGTGAAGTCCCAATCGTTCTGCGCGATGCCACTGCAGTTCTCGGCGACCCCGCCGTTCGGGCAGCCCCGGTCACGGTTGGCCGACCAGAACGCGAGCCTGGCGATCTTGTTGGTCTTGGACCACTCGGTGATCCGAGTCCAGGTGTCGAGACTCGTCAGCTCCCGCTGGTCCGAAAGACCGTTCATCCCGCTGATGCCCAGGTGGCTGTACGCCGTGGCGTCGTTCCACCCGAAGGTCGACTTCAGCTTGTCCCGCAGGCCGTTCGCGGCCCGGATGGTGTTCCCGTACATGTCCGCGCCACCACCGAAATCGAACGGCATGATCGTGTAGACGTCGATCCCGGCGTTCAGCGCCTTCGACTGGTCGATGAGCCGGTTGCCCCAGGAGTTCGGGCCGCTGGTCGTCGTGCCGAAGGTGAGGATGGTCTGGATGCCGGGGTTGTTCGCCTTCACGATCTTCAGCGCGTTCAGCACGCGGTCCTGCACGACCGCGTTCTCGAACTCGTCGGTGTTCTCGATGTCGATGTCGATCGCCTTGAGAGCGTAGGCGTCGATCACCTTCTGATAGGCCCCGGCGAGCGCTTCCGGCGTCGAGCAGTTCGGGCCGAGTTTGTTGCCGCTCCACCCGCCGAAGGACGGCACGATCTGCCCGCCCGCGGTCTTGATCTGCGCGATCGCGTTCGCGTCGACGCCGCCCTGCAGCGGACGGCTGCCGTCCCAAGCGGGATTGCACCCACCGGACGACAGGATGAACGCCATCGTGAACCACTTGATCCCGGTCGCGTTCATGACCGTCTGCGGGTTCGGCGGGCTGCCCCAGCCCATGTACAGGTACGGCGCGCCACGGCCGCCGGGCAGCGGCGGGTTGCTCGTGGTCGTCGTCGAAGAGGTCGTGGTCGTGGTGGTCGGCGTCGTGGTCGGACCGCCCCCGCCCGGATCGCAGGACCCACCGTTGATCTTGCAGTTCGCCGGGGCGACGTAGCCCCCGGAGTACTTGACGTTGAAGCCGAAGCTGGTGGAACCGCCGTGGGAAAGGTTGCCGTTCCAGGTGTTCTTCACCGTCACGTGCTGCCCGGAGACCGAGTAACTGCCATCCCACAGCGAAGCGATCGAGTGCCCCGCGGGGAGGTCGAATTCGACCGTCCACGAGGGAAGGCTCGATCCGGAGTTGTTGCTGATCGTGTACTTGCCTTCCCAGCCGGAGCCCCAATCGGAGCCCTTGCTGAAGGCGGCGCCGACGCCGCCGGCCGCGGAGGCCGGCGCGATCACGAGGACCGCGCCGGCCGTTGCGGCAGCGGCGGCCAGGCCCACGGCCTGGATCCAAGTCCGCTCAGCCACTGTCAACCTCTCAGTTCAGGCCGTTGCGCATGGCCGTGACGAGCTCACCGTTGGAGGTGTCACCACTGAGTTCCCAGAAGAACGCGCCGCCGAGACCCTGGTTCTTGGTCCAGCCCATCTTTCCGTTGATGGTCGCGGGAGTGTCGTAGCTCCACCAGTTGTTGCCGCACTTCGCGTACGCGGTGCCCGCGATGGTGCCGGTCGACGGGCAGCTGTTCTTGAGGATCTTGTAGTCCTCGATGCCCGCCTCGTAGGTGCCCGGTGCCGCGCCGGTCGCGGTGCCGCCCGGGGCGTCCTGGGTGACGCCGGTCCAGCCTCGGCCGTAGAAACCGATACCCAGCAACAGTTTGCTCGCCGGGACACCCTTGGCCTTGAGCTTCTGGATGGCGTCGTCGGAGGTGAAGCCCTGCTGCGGGATGCCGGGGTACGAGGTCAGCGGCGAGTGCGGGGCCGTCGGTCCCTGCGCCGCCCACGCGCCGAAGAAGTCGTACGTCATGACGTTGTACCAGTCGAAGTACGCCGAAGCGGGGCCGTAGTCGGCGGCGTCGATCTTGCCGCCGCTGCTGGCGTCCGCGGTGATCGCGGCGGTGACCAGGAACGAAGAACCGAACTTGGTGCGCAGCGCCTGTGCCACGTTCTTGATCGCGGCGGGGCCACTGGTGTCACAGGTGAGACCGCAGGCGTTCGGGTACTCCCAGTCGATGTCGATACCGTCGAAGACGTCGGCCCAGCGCGGGTCCTTGATGAGCTTGTAGCAGGATTCCGCGAACGCGGCCGGGTTCTTCGACGCCTGGCCGAAGCCGCCGGACCAGGTCCAGCCGCCGAACGACCACAGCACCTTCAGGCCCGGGTACATCTTCTTCAGCTTGCGCAGCTGGTTGAAGTTGCCGCGCAGCGCGCCCGCGTCCCACGAGTCCGCGACACCGTCCACACTGGACCCGGCGTCGTAGAACTTGTCGTAGTCGGCGTAGGTGTCGTCGTTCGCCGTGCAGGAACCGTTGGTGACGTTGCCGAACGCGTAGTTGATATGCGTCAGCTTCGCCGCGGAACCGGAAGTGTGAATGTTCTTCACGTGATAGTTGCGGCCGTAGACGCCCCACTGCACGAAGTAGCCGAGGTTCTTCTTCGCGCCCGGGTTCGGGTTCGAAGTCGTGGTGGTCGGCGGGTTGCTGGTGCTGGTCGACGTCGGGGGATTGGACGTCGTGGTGGTCGGCGTGGTCGGCGTCGTGGTCGGGTTACCGCCGCCCGGGTCGCACGAGCCGCCGTTGATCTTGCAGTTGGCGGGCGCGGTGTAAGCGCCGGAGTACTTGACGTTGAAGCCGAAGCTGGTGGAACCGCCGTGGGAAAGGTTGCCGTTCCAGGTGTTCTTGACGGTCACGTGCTGGCCGGAGACGGTGTAGCTGCCGTCCCACAGCGAAGCGATCGAGTGCCCCGCGGGGAGGTCGAATTCGACCGTCCACGAGGGAAGGCTCGATCCGGAGTTGTTGGTGATCGTGTACTTGCCTTCCCAGCCGGAGCCCCAGTCCGACCCCTTGGTCAGAGTGGCTCCGACGCCACCGGCCGCGTTCGCCGGCACGGTCACCAGACCGACCGCCAGCGCCGCCACGGCCGTGAACAGGCCGACCAGATGCCATCTTTTTCTCGACATTTCACTCCTTACAACCCGGTGCAGGGAAATGATCTTGGAGATGATTTCGTCAAAGGGAAATCAGCGACATCGCGTTGCCGCGGCCGGAGCCGGGCAGGCGGGGATGCGTCTTCATCGACCACCTCCACGGGAGAACGCTTTGTTGCGGGAGACGGTACGTGGTCTGGACCAATATGGGAAGCATCACTACGTAGAGTGGTGATTTTCCTGCGAACGGCCTAATACGTTCGACAGCGTTAACCGTTCACTGGTTCGGTGCCGCCTATCGGCGAAAATCGTCCATTTCGCCGAGCCGGGCGATATTCGCCGATTCGTCGGGGTCGGGCAGGACACCGGAAAGGAACACGTCGGTGATTTCGACGGCCACGTCGGGGGCCAGCCGTTTGAGGCTCAGCGCCAGCACGTTGGCGTCATTCCATTTGCGCGCGCCCGCGGCGATCCAGGTGTCCCAGGCCAGCGCCGCGCGGACCCCGGGGACCTTGTTGGCCGCGATGGCCGTACCCGTCCCGGTCCAGCACATCACCACGCCGAAGTCGGCCTCGCCTTCCGCGACCGCCCTGCCGACCGCCGCGCCGAGTTCCGGCCAGACGTCCGACGTCGCGGGGCGGAGCACCTCGTGGCCGGCCTCGGCGAGATAGGCCTGGACGGCGTCCGTGGTGGCGTTCCGGTCGTCGGCGGCGAAGGCGATCCTCATGTCCGGATCGTAACGCCGCGTCGACGGGTGACGAACCGGAAGTCATGGGAGGATCGCGGCGTGGACTCGTCTGCGGAGGAGCACCAGGTCCAGCGTGACCAGGAGATCGCACGGACACGGATTCTCGACACCGCCGCCCGCCTGATCGGCGAAGCAGGTTTCGCCCGGCTGAAGATCGGCATGATCTGCGCCAGGACCGGCTATCCCAGCGGCGTCGTCTACCAGTTGTTCGGTTCGAAGGAGACGCTGGTGCAGCGGCTCGTCGAGTTCGCCGCGGAGAAGTTCGCCGACGTCTTCAGCGCCGCCGTCGCCACCCGGACCGGCGGGCTGACCCCGAGCCCGATGGACATGCTGCGCGCCCTGCTGGACGTCTTCTTCGAGCTGCTCACCGACATGCCGCCGCTGAACCGGGCGTTCGTGGTGCTCTGGACGGACGCGACCGTCGGCGATCCGGCGGTGCGGTCGGCGATGACCGAGGCCGATCGCCGGTACCGTTTCGCCATCGCGCAGACCGTCGCCGCCGGGATCGCGGACGGCTCCATCACGGGCGTCCGCGACCCGGACGCGTACGCGGCGGCGCTGGTCGGGCAGCTGCGGGGGATCGCCGTGGCCTCGATCATCGATCCCGGCGGCATCGACCTGCGTGCCGTCCGCGCGGAGATGGAGTACGCCGTGGACCGGCTCGCCTAAACCTTGGTCAGCGCGGCCGCACCGAAGGAGACGCTGAACCGCTCGCACCAGATGGTCACACTCGAATAGCGCGCCAGATCGATGCCCGCGGGCAGTGTGTAGTTCTGACTTCCCTTGTTGCCCTTGAGTTTCCCGGCGCTCACGTACGCGCCGTCGTCGAACACGAACCAGCCGTCCTTGCCGGGGATGACCGGCGCGTCGGTGAGCCAGACCCGCAGATCCGGCCCGTTGCTCGTGTCGAGGTTCTCCAGGCGCAGCACCAGCGATCCGTCGGCCGCGCGCAGGATCCGGACCTTGCCGCTGGTCGCGTGCTCGTGGCTGATCAGTTCGCCGGTGGCCACGACCGAGGGCTCTTTCGGGGCGGACGTGGCACTTTCCGAGGGTTGAGCCGTCGGCTGAGCCGAGGACTGGGCGACGACGGGCAAGGCCTCCTGGACCGTTTCGTTCACCCAGAGCTTCCACGGCTGGAACCAGTAGAGGCCCGCGGCCACCGCCACCATCAGTCCGGCCGCCACGACGGCGAGCACCCGCTTGCGTTTCATGGGGGACATTCAACCGCGCGAACCGTCCGGATCGCCCGGTTCGCCTGGTTACCGACTTCTTACGGCGCCGATCGGGCGGGGTCACGGCTGGGTTTCGGTACCTTGACCCCGTTCACGCCGCTTGACACGATTGCCGAGCTGAAAAGGGCATATCGGACGGAGGCCCCTCGATGGGTTCGGCGATGTTTTCCATCCTCCTGCCGGTAGCGCTGGCACTCGTCATGTTCGGGCTGGGGCTGACCCTGACCGTCGGCGACTTCACGCGCGTGCTGAAGTACCCGAAGGCAGCCGTCATCGCGCTGGTGTGCCAGATGATCGTGCTGCCCGTGATCTGCGTCGGCCTCATCGTGGTGTTCGGCCTCGAAGGCGTGCTCGCGGTCGGCATGATGCTGCTCGTCGCCTCGCCCGGCGGGACCTCGGCGAACCTGTTCAGCCACCTCGCCGGCGGCGACGTCGCCCTCAACGTCACGCTCACGGCGATCAACTCGGTACTGGCCGTGTTCACCCTGCCGCTGGTGGTCGGCCTGTCGATGGCCGAATTCCTCGACGGCGGCGCCTCGGTCGGGCTCCAGCCCGCGAAGTTCGTGCAGGTGTTCGCGATCGTGCTGATCCCGGTCGTGATCGGGATGGCGGTGCGGCACCGGTTCACCGACTGGGCCGAGCGGATGCGCAAACCGGTCAAGATCGGCTCCGCCGTGGTGCTCGTCCTGGTGATCGCGGCGGCGATCGCGCAGGAATTCCGGACGCTGGTGGACAACATCTGGACGCTCGGTCCGGTGGCGCTGGCGCTTTCCGTGCTCAGCCTCGTGATCGGGTACTACGTGCCGCGGCTGTTCCGGGTGGACCGCGGGCAGTCGATCGCGTCCGCCATGGAGATCGGTGTCCACAACGCCACGCTCGCGATCGCGGTGGCGATTTCCGTGCTCGGTGACAAGGCGATGGCCGTACCCGCCGGGATCTACGGCGTGCTCATGTTCCTTCCCGCCGGGATCGCGGCGTTCCTGTTGTCCCGCAGCAGGGAGGGCGCGCCGGTCTGAGCTAATTTGGGGGAGTGCCTCGTTCCCCCATCGGTGAATTCCTCGACGTGAACGGCGTCGCCGTCCACGTCCGGCAGGACGGTGCCGGGCCGCCGTTGGTGCTGCTGCACGGGTATTGCGGGTCGGTGCACTGGTTCGACAGGCTCACCCTCGGCCTGGCCGCGCGACATCGGGTGATCCGGGTGGATCTGCTGGGACATGGGTGCACCGGTGGTTCGTCGGGTTTCGACGCGGCGTCGCAGGGGCGCATGGTGGCCGCCGTCCTCGATGCGCTGGGCGTCGAGGATGTCCTGGTCGCCGGGCACTCTTTCGGTGCGGACGTCGCCTTGGCGCTGGCCGCGATCTCCCCGCGAGTCGGTTCCCTGGTGCTGATCGGACAGGCGCCGGACTACAGCTACGCGTCCTTTCCACCGGGCAGTTCGGTGCTGCTGCCGATGGTCAGCGCGCTGGTGCGGCGGGTCGCCGATCGGCGATGGGTCCGGTTCGCTTCCCGGTTCCGCCGAGGCGGCTGGTTCGACGATCCCTTGCGGGACTTGGCCGATCACGCCGTCACCGCGCCGGCGATGGTCCGGGTGGTGCTCGTGGAACGTGCGCGACTACTCGCGTTTCGTCCTCTCGATGCGCAAGTGGCGGCCTTGGGGTTGCCGTGCCTGGTGATTCTCGGGCGACGGGACCGTTTTTACGACTGTGACAAGACTTTCGCGCGGTACTCGGCGGCAGGGGCCCGCGTGGAGGTCGTGGAGGACGCCGGGCACTCGCCGTTCTTGGAGCGGCCGGGCGAGGTCGCTCGGTTGCTTCGCGAGTTCAGTGGGTCGTGAGTGGCGTTTCGGGTTGTTGAGGGGTAAGGCAAATGTGGCGTGTTGCGAAAGCCACTTTCGCACCGTCAGTTCAAAGTGATCGACCCGGGTGGTGGTGAAGGCCTCCTTGCCTACTCTGAAGGTAGGGATGGGGCCCTTCGCTACGCCGTCGACGTGGCTTTCGCGACACGATCGAAGGCGGCCATGAGCGGACCGCCCACCGCACCCGACACGTTTGCCTCACCCCTCAATAACCCTCTTTGCCACTCACGACCCCCTCGCCAAACCGCGCGAATCGCTCAACTCGGGCACTGACACCTCGGAAAACGTCCCTTATGGACAGTCAGGAAGGTGCCTCTTCGACGAGTCCCGCTCCTGCCGCCGACTTCGGCACGCCACGTTTGCCTTACCTCTCTATAGAACCCGAAACGCCACTCACGACCAGCGCGCCCCACGACCGACTTTGCCTCTTACGTGCTTGCTTCCCCGATCGCCTGATCCAGCACGGCCAGCCCTTCCGCCAGTTCGTCCTCGGTCGCGGTCAGCGGGGGAGCGATCCGGAAGACCCCGCCCATCCCCGGCAACTGCACGATGTTCATGTGCAGCCCCAGTTCGAGGCACCGCCGCGTGACGAGCGCGCCGAGTTCGTCGGAGCTGCGTTTCGTGGCTCGGTCCACGACGAGTTCCACGCCGACCAGCAGACCGCGCCCGCGGATGTCGCCGACGACGGGGTGACGGGCGGCGAGGTCGTCGAGACCGCGGCGGAGGAAGGCACCCAGTTCGGTGGCGCGTTCGTCGAGCCGGTCGCGGGTGAGGACGTCGAGCACGGTGTTCCCGACGGCCGCCACCAGCGGGTCCGCGACGTGCGTGGTGAAGAACAGGTAGCCGCGGTCGTGCGCCTCCTGCTCGATTTCCGCGCTGGTGATCACCGCCGCCAGCGGGAGTCCGGCGCCCAGCGTCTTGGAGAGCGTGAGGATGTCGGGGACGACGCCGTCGCGTTCGAACGCGTACCAGTTTCCCGTGCGGCACAAGCCGGTCTGTGCCTCGTCGAGGATCAGCAGCATCCCGCGTTCGCGGCACTTCTCTCGCAGAGCGGCGAAATACCCCACCGGTGGTTCGATGATCCCGCCCGAACTGAGGATCGGTTCGACGATGCACGCCGCGAGGCTGCCGACGGACTGGGCGTCGATCATCTCGAACCCGAAGTCCAGCTGCCGCTTCCAGTCCAGTTCCCCTTCCGGGGTGAGGAAGTCCGGCCGATAGGCGTTCGGCGCGGGAATGGCGAAGTTGCCGGGCGAGGTCGGCCCGTATCCCTTGCGGCCCGCGCTGTAGGTCGCGTTCGCCGCCGCTTGCGTCATCCCGTGCCACGACCTGGCGAACGACACGATCTCGTGCTTCCCGGTCACGAGTTTCGCCATCCGGATCGCGGCCTCGTTCGACTCCGCGCCGGTGGTCAGCAGCAGCGCCTTTTCCAGCGGTGACGGCAAAGTCTCGGCCAATCGTCGTGCGAGGTCGACGACGGGGCGGCTCAGCATCCCGCTGAACAGATGGTCGAGCGAGCCGATCTGCCGTCGTACGGTCTCGACGATCTCGGGATGCGAATGCCCGAGGATCGCGCTCATCTGCCCGGAAGTGAAGTCGAGGATCCGCCGCCCGGACTCGGTGAACAGGTAGCTCCCGGCGGCGTGGTCGATGATCTCGCGGGTGAAGTCGCCGGCCCCGGCGTAGCGCACGAGGTGCCGGTCGGCGTCGGCCCAGAAACGGTCGGCGGTGGACAGGTCGGTGATGGGAGCAGCCATGTCTCGACGGTAAGTCCCCGCCGAGCGACACGTCCATCTCGCGATTCCGGCTGTGCTGTGCGGCTGATCCGTACAACAATGGCGCCATGCTCAACCCCTGGAGGCTCAGCCTGCTGAGCAGGCTGGACACGCTCGGCACCGTCCGCGCGGTCGCGAAAGCGGCCAACCTGAGCGCGTCGAGCGTGTCCCAGCAGCTCGCGGTCCTCGAGGCCGAGACGCGCACGCAGCTGCTGGAGCGCACCGGTCGCCGCGTCCGGCTGACCCCGGCCGGGCGGATGCTGGCCCGCCGCGCGAGGGAGATCCTCGACCACATGGACACCGTCGAGGCCGAGCTGCGCGGTCTGGGTGAGGGACCGGCGGGGCTCGTCCGCCTCGGCGCCTTCCAGAGTTCGATCCACACCATCGCCGTCCCCGCGGTGAACCGGCTGGCGCGCTCGCATCCGCGCCTGCAGATCGAACTGCTCGAACTCGAACCGCACGTGAGCATGCCCGCGCTCCGCGTCGGTGACGCCGACGTCATCATCACCACCACGGACTTCGTCGAGCAGCCGCTGGGGCCCGACGTCGAACTCGTACCGCTCGCGACCGACCCGATCGTGCTCGTCGTCCCGCCCGGTCATCCGGCCGCGGGCCGCGGCCCCGCCGACCTCGCCGCCTACGCGAGCGAGCCCTGGGCGTTCGACGTCCCCCAGTCGTACATGGCGAACCTCGCCACCCGGCTCTGCCGCGAAGCCGGTTTCGAGCCGCGCGTGATCGCCCGGTTCAGCAACTACATGATGACCTTGCAGCACGTCGAGGCCGGGCTTTCGATCGCTCTCCTGCCCGGCCTCGCCGTCGACCGGCGCTACCGCGTCGCCACCCGTGAGCTCGCGACGCCGGTCGACCGCTCCATCACCGCGGCGATCAGGCGCGGGTCCGCGCCTCGCGCCGCCGTCGACCTGGTTCTCGAGGCGATCCGGAGTCATCCGGAACTGCCGCTGTGAACCCGTGCCGCCGCGCCACCAGCACCACGGCCAGCGTCGGCACGAGCAGCACCAGGACACTCCAGGGGAACGACCCCGCGCCGAAGCCGTCGAGGAGGACGCCACCGGCGATCCCGCCGCCCGCCATCGCCGCGTTCCACAGGGTGACCAGCATGGCCTGCGCGATGTCCGCCGCGCCGCCCTTGTCGCCCGCCTGCGCGGCGGCGGTCTGCAGCAGCGTCGGGATGCCACCCCAGCCGAGCCCCCACAGTGTCACCGCGAGATAGACCAGTGCCGGGTTTTCACCCGGCAGAGCCAAAATCGTCGCTCCGAGCGCCACGAGAAGGGTGCCGCCGACGGTCAGCGGACGCAGCCGGCGGTCGATGAAGAGGCCGACGAACCAGATGCTGACCATCGACGCCAGCCCGAACACCAGCAGGATCCGATCGACCGAGCCGCCCATCGACACGTGTCCGAGGAAGGTGGCGATGTAGGTGTAGAGGATGTTGTGCGCCAGCACGAACGTCAGCGTCACGAACAGGACCGCGGCCACGCCGGGCACGGCGAGGGTCCGGCGCACCGGGAGCCTGCCGCCCTTGTCCTGCCCGGGGAAGTCGGGGACGGCCAGCGCGATCCAGCCGAGCAGGCCGAGCGCGAGCGCCGACATGAGCGAGAACGTCACTTGCCAGCCGAAGAGGCCGCCCAGGAAGGTGCCGGCGGGGATGCCGAGCGAGAGCGCGAGCGGGATGCCGGTCATCACGACGGCGATCGCCTTGCCCCGCACCGGTTCCGGCGCCAGCCGCCGGGCGTAGCCGGCCAGCAGGGCCCAGACCACGCCCGCCGCGATGCCGGCGACGAACCGCGCGCCGAGGGTCAGGGGATAGTTCGTGGACAGCGCCGTGACCGTGTTGGCGACGGCGAAACCGGCCACTCCGGTCAGGAGCAAGCGTTTGCGGCGCCAGCCCGCGGTCGCGGCGGACAGGGGGATCGCGGTCAGCGCGGTGCCGAGGGCGTACACCGTCACCAGTTGCCCGGTCGCCGCTTCGCCGACGCCGAGGCCGGCGCTCATCGCGGGCAGCACCCCCGCGGGCAGGGCTTCGGTGAGGACGGTGACGAACGCCGCCGTGGTCAGCGCGAGCAGCGCGCCGAGTGGGAGTTTCGCGGTCATGCTCCGTATGCTCGAACCATCACATAGATGTGAAGGTCAAGTCGGCCGGGGTGAGGTGGCGCACATGCGGATCGGGAAGCTGTCGGAGCGGACGGGCACGTCGCGCCGTCTGCTGCGGTACTACGAGGAGCAGGGACTCATCGTCTCGGAGCGGCTGCCCAACGGCTACCGCGACTACGCCGAGCCGTCGGTCGACCGGGTCATCCAGGTCCGCGGCCTGCTCGACGCCGGGCTGCCGACCCGGATCATCAAGCAGATCCTGCCGTGCCTGGACAAACCCCGGCAGATCTACTTCCCGGACGCGACCCCGGAGATGCTCGGAACCCTGGAAGCCGAGCGCGACCGGATGACCCGGCGTGCCGAATGCCTGCTCCGCAACCGGGACGCCATCACCGAGTACCTCGACGCCGTCCGCGCCTACGACCCGGCGTCCTGAGCCGAAGGGACTTTCCTCGCACGGCCTTGACAGGGCGAGAAAGCGCTTTCAGGATGTGGGCAGGAAAGCGCTTTCAAAGGAGAACGGATGACCACGCGGAAACTCGGCGTCGTGATGAACGGCGTCACCGGGCGGATGGGCTATCGGCAGCACCTGGTGCGCTCGGTCCTGGCGATCAGGGAGGCCGGCGGGGTCGAGCTGGCCGACGGTTCGCGGGTTCAGCTGGAGCCGGTCCTGGTAGGGCGCAACGCGGACAAGCTCGAAGAGATCGCCACCCGGCACGGCCTGACCCGCTGGACCACCGACCTCGACGCCGCGCTCGGCGACGACGACCTCCCGCTCTACTTCGACGCGCAGCTGACCGCGGTCCGCGAGAAGTCGATCGTCCGTGCCATCGACGCGGGCAAGCACATCTACACCGAGAAGCCGGTGGCCGAGTCGGTCGAAGGCGCGCTCGCCCTGGCGCGGCACGCCGAGGCGGCCGGGGTCAAGAACGGCGTCGTCCACGACAAGCTGTACCTGCCCGGCCTGCTCAAGCTGAAGCGCCTGATGGACAGCGGCTTCTTCGGCCAAGTGCTGTCCGTGCGCGGCGAGTTCGGCTACTGGGTCTTCGAGGGCGACTGGCAGTCGGCGCAGCGCCCCAGCTGGAACTACCGCGCCGAAGACGGCGGCGGCATCGTCGTCGACATGTTCTGCCACTGGAACTACGTACTGGAGAACCTCTTCGGGGCCGTCAACGCCGTGACCGCGAAGGCCGTCACGCACATCCCGGAGCGCGTCGACGAGAAGGGCGACCGCTACGCCGCCACGGCCGACGACTCCGCGTACGCGATCTTCGAGCTCGAAGGCGGGATCATCGCCCAGCTCAACTCGTCCTGGTGCGTGCGGGTCCACCGCGACGAACTGGTCGAGTTCCAGGTCGACGGCACCAAGGGCAGCGCAGTCGCGGGCCTGCACAAATGCGTCATCCAGCCGAGGGAGGCGACGCCGAAGCCGGTGTGGAACCCGGACCTCGCCGAGACGCGGTCGTACCGTTCGCAGTGGCAGGAAGTGCCGGACAACGAGGACTTCGGCAACGGTTTCCGCGCACAGTGGGAGCAGTTCGTCCGCCACGTCGTGGAGGACGCGCCGCATCCCTACGACTTCATGGCGGGGGTGCGCGGCATCCGGCTCGCGGAAGCCGGCCTGGAGTCCTCGCGCGAGAACCGCCGGGTCTCGCTGGGCTAACGCCCGAAAACCGCTCTCGGGTCTTCCGCGATCAAAACAGAGATCTCCCGGATCTTGCGGTTCGTGTGCTGTGACGCCTCGGTAAGCCAGCGGAAGGCTTCCTCGGCGTTCAGCTCCAGACGTGCCATCACGATCCCCTTCGCGGTGGCGATGGCGTCCCTGGTCTCCAGCGCGGTGACCAGGGTCTCCGCCTGTCGTTCGGCGGCGGCCCAGCGGGACGCGGTCAGGATGATCGCCGAAATCGCCGAGGTGAACATCGCGACCAGGGCCGCCTCGACCGGGTCGAAGGCGTTCTCCTGGAAGCTCCAGACATTGAGGGCACCGGCCAGCGGCTCGGTCTCGCGCCGCTTGAAGTGGGATTCGCCGGGGACGAACAACGGGCAGGCCAGCGCGGTCCGCACGCCGAGCTGGTCGGCGGCGGCCGCGAAATCCGGCCAGCGCGCGGCCGCGTCGGTGTCCAGCAGGGTGCGGACGATCGACGCGCTCTCGGCGGCTTTCAGGCAGGGGCCTTCGTCCGCGCTGTACTGCGCCTTGTCCAGGGCCAGCAGGGACTCGTCGGTGGCGGCGACGGTGCTCGGCTCGTTGTCGGAGTACAGCGTCACCGTGGCCGCGTCCGCGCCCGGCAGCAGCCCGACCACCTTCTTCGCCACCCGTTCCAGCAACTCGTCGCGGGGCTCGTCGAGCCGCATCGACTCGGTGAGCTCCCGCAACGCCGAAGCGGTGTCGCGAAACTGATCCATCATGGCCCTTTCCCTCGGACGACGGATTTCGCCGACCACCAAGAACGTACTCGTTCCGGCTAGCCGGGCATTGGCCGATTCGGGCTAACCCGTGGCCGGTGACCCGCCGGTTCGGTGCTCATCAGGCCCTCGCCGCGGGTGAGCCCGGGCAACCGCTGCTCGAACCGGGCGACCTCTCCCGTGGGCAGGACACCCGTCAGCTCGGCCCGGTCGCCCCGCGCCACCGAGCCGGTGACGGTGCCGCCGCGTTCGACCAGCCGGGAGAGTGTCGCGGTCACCGAATCGGCGGGCAGTTCCACCTCGATCCGGCTGACCGGTTCGAGCACCTCGGTCCCCGCCTCCCGGAGCGCTTCTTCCAGCACGAACGGGGTGATCTTGCGGAAGTCGCCCGCCGCGCTGACCGGGCTGAAGTAGCCGGTGTGGGTGACGGTCACCACGCAGTCGATGACCTCCCGGCCGGACGGGCCACGCCGCAGCGTCGCGTCGACGGTCTCCTCGATGGCCTTGTGGAAGGCGAGCGGGAGGGAGCCGAGTTCGACGTCGAGGCCGAAGGTCAGCCCGGTGCCGATCGGCCGTTCGACACAGACCGGCAGGGTGAGGCTGAACGTGACGTCGAGGCCGTGCTGAGCGGCGATCGTCTCCGCGATGATCTCCTTCTGCACCTCGCCGTGGAGCCGCACCGAGATCCGGCGGGTCTCGTCGTCCTGCCGGACGGTGATCAGCGGATCCAGTTCCGCCAGTTCCCGCAAGGCCGCGAACACGGCGGGCGTTTGGGCGGGCAGGGCGGGGCTGGCCACGGTTTCCAAGGCGGGCGGCGGAAACCGCGTGGTGGCGTCCTCGCCCTCGGGAACGCCGATGAGGTCGCCGATCCGGATTTCCTTGAGCCCGGTGACCTTGGCGATCTGACCGGCTCGCGCGCGGCCCTCGACGGTCTCGTCGCCGAGTTCGGAGACGTGCACCGAGCTCACCTTCCCTTCCGCCGTGACCGCCCCGCCCGGGCGGTGGAACCGGACGTGGTCCCGCGCGCCGATCTCGCCGGAGAACACGCGGACATAGGCGATCTTCTCGTGCGCGCGGCCGCGTTCGATTTTGAACACCGTGGCGCGCAACCGGCTGTCCGGCACCGGTTTTGCCGCTCCGGCAAGGAATTCGCGGATACCGGAAGTCAGCTCGGCGATCCCCTCGCCGCTGCGCGCGGAGCCGAAGAATACGGGGGAGACGTGGCTGAGCCGGGTCTGTCGGACGACCTCGGCCCGGTGGTCCTCGGCCGTCACGGTGTCTTCGAGATACGCGGCGAGGAAGGCGTCGCTGTGCTCGGCCAGTCGTTCGGCCAGCCCGGGCGATGGTGAGATCGGCCGGACCTTCGCGCTCGCCGTGCCGATGCCGTCGACTTCGGACATCGGCACGCAGGCGACGCCGAGGCGTTCGGCGAGCTCGGCTGGAAGGCCGTCGTGGCGAGCGCCCGCCCTGTCGATCTTGTTGACGAAGAACAGCACGGGGATCCGCAGGCGGGCGAGCGCGCGCATGAGCACGCGGGTCTGGGCCTGCACTCCCTCGACGGCGGAAACGACCAGAACGACGCCGTCGAGCACCCGCAGCGCACGGTCGACCTCGGCGATGAAGTCCGGGTGGCCGGGCGTGTCGATCAGGTTGACGTGCAGGTCGCCGACGCGGAAGGCCACGACGGCCGAGCGGATCGTGATCCCGCGACGGCGTTCCAGCTCCATCGTGTCGGTGTGGGTGTTCCCGGCGTCGACGCGACCGAGGGTGCCGATGGCACCAGTGTGATGGAGCAGGCGCTCCGTCAGGCTCGTCTTACCGGCGTCGACGTGGGCGAGGATTCCCAGGTTCAGGTACTCCATGGATGAACGGCTCCAGGGCTGTCGAAAGGTCCGTACGGCTCGGGGACTCGACAGCTCGGCGCACGCCGTTCTCCTTCTTTCCGGGAAAGCACCTGGTCGCGCCGGAGCCGGGCGTTGACTTGTGGCGCTCAGTGGGCTGTAATTCTTGAACATTTCAGCGCAAGAACATGACAAGAGTCAGGAAGATTCCGCTCAGTCCCCTCCCGGAACAGAGGAATGTCATGAGAACGAGGCGCCTTCTGACGTACGCCGCCCTGTCCCTTCTTCTGGCCCCACCCGCCGTAGCCGCGAGCGAAGCTCCAACGAACCTCGCGACTCCTGCCGCCGCCGAAGCCGCCGACGCGATGTACACCGCCAGCAGCCAGCTGGCCGGCTACGCCGTTTCGAACGTCGGGGATGGCAACCAAGCCACCTACTGGGAAAGCACGAACAACCAGTTCCCGCAATGGATCCAGGCCGACCTCGGCGCGGCCACGAACATCGCCCGGCTCGTGCTCAAACTGCCAGCGGGCTGGGAAGCCCGCACGCAGACCTTCTCGGTGCAGGGCAGCGCGAACGGCACGAGCTTCAGCGATCTCGTGCCGTCGGCCGGGCACCGGTTCGACCCGGCGACCGGTAACACGGTCACCCTCGACGTCACCGGGAACACCCGGTTCGTACGGCTGAACATCACCGCCAACACCGGCTGGCCCGCGGCGCAGCTCTCGGAGTTCGAGGTGCGCGCTCCCGCGGGCGGGGACACGCAGCCACCGTCCGCGCCGGGGAACCTCGCCTACACCGAGCCGTCGAGCGGCAAGATCCGGCTCACGTGGTCGGCGTCGACCGACAACACCGGAGTCACGGGTTACGACGTGTACGCGAACGGGCAGCCGCGCGGCAGCGTCGCCGGGGAGGTCCTGACCTACACCGACGACCAGCCGGAGAGCGCGACGGTCGCCTATTCCGTGCGGGCCCGCGACGCGGCGGGCAACCAGTCGCCGAGCAGCGGCACGGTGACGAGGACCGGTACGAGGGCAGGGACGAATCTCGCGCTGGGCAAGCCGATCACGGCGTCTTCGGTGCAGCACGGTTATGTCGCGGCCAACGCCAACGACGACTCCGTGACCACCTATTGGGAGGGCGCGGCATACCCGAACCTGCTCACCGTCGCGCTCGGGTCCAACGCCGACCTCGACCGGATCGTCGTCAAGCTCAACCCCGATCCCGTGTGGGCACAGCGCACGCAGACGATCGCCGTCGAAGGGCGTGACCAGGGTGCGGCCGCGTTCACCACAGTGGTGCCCGCGCAGACGTACACCTTCACTCCCGCGAGCGGCAACACCGTGACGATCCCGGCCGGTGGCCGCGCCGCCGACGTCCGCCTGCGGATCACCGCCAACTCCGGTGCCCCCGGCGGTCAGGCCGCGGAGTTCCAGGTCTTCGGTGTTCCCGCGCCGAACCCCGATCTGACGGTCTCGGGGGTGTCCTGGTCGCCTCAGAACCCGGTGGAGACCGACGCGATCACCGTGTCGGCGACCGTCCGCAACGCCGGAACGGCGGCCTCGGGTGCGACGAACGTGAACCTCTACCTGGGCACGGCGAAGGCCGGTACGGCGCAGGTCGGCGCGCTCGCGGCCGGTGCGTCCGCGACGGTGTCGGCGGACATCGGCACCAGGGAGACGGGCAGCCATCAGCTCACCGCGAAGGTCGACGAGGCCAACTCCGTCGTCGAGCAGGACGAGAGCAACAACTCCTACACCGGCGCGACGGCGCTCGTCGTCGGTCCGGTGGCCGGCTCGGACCTCGTCGCGGCCACCGCCTGGTCGCCGAACAACCCGACGGCCGGTGACACCGTCACCTTCGCCGCCACGGTGCGCAACCAGGGCACGGTCGCTTCGGCGGGCGGCGCCCACGGCGTCACGGTGACGATCGCGGACCAGAACGGTGCCGTCGTCAAGACACTCACCGGCTCGTACACCGGCGCGATCCCGGCCGGGGCCACCGCGCCGCCGGTGAACGTCGGCACCTGGACGGCCGGGAACGGCCGGTACACGGTCAAGACCGTCGTCGCGAACGACGCCAACGAGCTGCCCGCCAAACAGGGCAACAACACCAGTACGCAAGCGCTGTTCGTCGGCCGCGGCGCGAACATGCCCTACGACCTGTACGAGGCGGAGGACGGCGTGGTCGCCGGCGGCGCGTCCGTGATCGGCCCGAACCGGAAGATCGGCGATCTCGCGGGCGAGGCGTCGGGCCGCAAGGCCGTGACGCTGAATTCGACCGGCTCCTCGGTCGAGTTCACCACCCGCGCGGCCACGAACACCTTGGTGACCCGGTTCTCGATGCCGGACGCCGCGGGTGGCGGCGGGCAGAACTCGACGCTGAACGTCTACGTCGACGGCACGTTCCTGAAGGCCATCGACCTGACCTCGCGCCACGCGTGGCTTTACGGTCCCGAAGCCTCTCCGCAGAACTCTCCCGGAGCCGGGCCCGCTCGTCACATCTACGACGAGGCCAGCATGCTGCTCGGCACCACAGTGCCCGCCGGGCACAAGATCAAGCTGCAGAAGGACGAAGGCAACGGCTTGAACTACGCGATCGACTTCGTGAACTTCGAGCTGGCCACCGCGGCCGCGAATCCGGATCCGGCGCGCTACGCCGTCCCGGCCGGGTTCACGCAGCAGGACGTACAGGCCGCGCTGGACAAGGTGCGCCAGGACCCGAACCTCACCGGTGTCTTCCTGCCGCCGGGGCAGTATCCGATGACGAGCAAGGTGACCGTGTACGGCAAGCCGATCAAGGTGCTCGGCGCCGGGCCGTGGTTCACGAGGTTCACCGCTCCGAGCGGGCAGGAGAACACCGACATCGGCTTCGACGCGCAGGCGAGCGCGAGCGGTTCGACGTTCGGCGGGTTCGCCGTGTTCGGGAACCACACCTCCCGGATCGACGGTCCCGGCAAGGTCTTCAACTTCACGAACGTCACGAACATGACCATCGACGACATCTGGGTGGAGCACCAGATGTGCCTGCTGTGGGCGACCAATGTGGACAACACGACGGTGAAGAACTCGCGGATCCGCGACATGTTCGCCGACGGGGTCAACTTCACCAACGGCAGCACGGGAAACCGGGTCACGAACAACGAGGCCCGCTCCACCGGTGACGACAGTTTCGCGCTGTTCGCCGCCACGGACCTCAACGCGGGCAACCAGTACGACAACGTGTTCGAGAACCTGACCGTGCTGCTTCCGTGGCGCGCGGCGGGGCTGGCGGTGTACGGCGGATACAGCAACACGTTCCGCAACCTCTACATCGCGGACACGCTGACGTACTCGGGGATCACGATCAGCTCGCTCGACTTCGGCTACCCGTTCCTGGGGTTCGGCCCGCGGCCGACGACCGTCCAGAATGTGTCACTGGTCCGCGCCGGTGGCCATTTCTGGGGGCAGCAGACGTTCCCCGCGATCTGGATGTTCTCCGCCTCCAAGGAGTTCCGCGGTATCCGGGTGTCCGATGTGGACATCCAGAGCCCGACCTACTGCGGCATCATGTTCCAGACCAAGTACACCGGAAGCCGTCCGGAGAACCCGGTCGAGGACACGGTGCTGACGAACGTGTCGATCACCGGCGCGCACCGCAGCGGTGACGAGTTCGACGCGAAGTCGGGGATCGGGATCTGGGTCAACGAGCTGCCGGAACCGGGACAGGGCCCGGCCGTCGGCTCGGCGACGTTCACCGGGCTCACCCTGAGCGACAACGCCGAGGACATCCGGAACACGACGAGCACGTTCACGATCGACCGCGACTGAGTGCCCCGCCTCGTGAGTGGCGTTTCGGGTTAGAGCCAACGGTGTCTTGAGTACCTACCGGAGGTGACTGCCGGTCGATCGCGGGTCCGTGAAGGCCTCCTTCCCTACACTCAAGGTAGGGAAGGAGGCCTTCACGGACACCAGAGCGCCGGCAACGGCACGTTCAGGCTGGCCCAGGTCCCCTCGTGAGTGTTTCGGGTCGTTAGAACCCGAAACGCCACTCACGACCACCTTGCGCCGACCATGCCACATTCGCCTTACCCCTCAACAGCCGTCCTTGCCACGCACGAGGCTGGACTGAAGAGCGGAATCCGTGCTTCACTCCTTGGCATGCCGTACCGCCGGACCCCGAAGACACAGGCCAGGCTGGACTCGCAGCGAGGCGAGATACTCGCCGCGGCCATCGCGCTGCTGGCCGAGACCGGTTACGCGGGCTGCTCCATGGCCGCGGTCGCCGCGCGGGCGGGCGTGGGCACAGGCAGCGTGTACCGGCAGTTCCCGTCCAAGGCCGACCTCGTCGTCGAAGTCTTCCGCGAGGTGGTCTCCCGGGAGGTCGACGCCGTCGAGGCCGCCGCGTCCCAGGGTGACGTCCGCGAGCGCGTGGTCGCCGTCATCGAGACCTTCGCCGGACGGGCGTTGAAGGCGCCGAGGCTGGCGTACGCGCTGCTAGCCGAGCCGGTCGACGCCGTGGTGGAGGCCGAGCGCCTGGTGTTCCGCCGCGCGTTCCGCGAGGTCATCGCCACGAACATCGCCGACGGCGTGGCGAGGGGACTGCTGCCACCGCAGGACGCGGAAGCGACAGCCGCGGCGCTGGTCGGCGCGGGCGCGGAAATGCTGGTCGGCCCCTTGGCCGGGGAAAGCGGACCGGACACGATCCCGCAGCTGGTCACGTTCACCCTGCGTGCGCTGGGAGGTTCCGATGGCGTTTGAGACGCTCACGTACCGCGTCGAAGACCGGAAGGCCTACCTGACGTTGAACCGCCCCGAGCGGCTCAACGCGATCAACGACGTCATGCCGCGCGAGATCCGCCAAGCCGTGGAGCTGGCGAACGAGGACGACGGGGTCCGGGTGATCGTGGTGCGCGGCGGGGGCCGGTCGTTCTGCGCCGGATACGACCTCAAGCAGTTCGCCGAGGACGACGCCGAAGGCCGCTGGAACCAGGGCCCGGTCTGGGATCCGGTCAAGGACTACCGGGTGATGAAGCGCAACACCGACGATTTCTTCAGCCTGTGGCGATCGCTGAAACCCACCGTCTGCCAGGTGCAGGGCCACGCGATCGCCGGCGGCAGCGACATCGCGTTGTCGTGCGACGTGCTGATCATGGCGACCGACGCGCGCATCGGCTATCCGCCCGCACGGGTGTGGGGCTGCCCGACGACCGCGATGTGGGTCTACCGCGTCGGCGCTCAGCGGGCGAAGCGGATGCTGCTCACCGGCGACACCATCGACGGCGCCACCGCGGCCGAATGGGGACTCGCGCTCGAGGCGGTGGAACCCGGACGGCTCGAAGCGGCCGTCGAGGAACTGGCCGACCGGATGGCGGGCGTGCCGACGAACCAGCTGGTGATGCAGAAACTGATGATCAACCAGGCCTACGACAACATGGGCCTTTCCGGCACCCAGACGCTCGCGACGCTTTTCGACGGCATCACCCGGCACAGCCCCGAAGGCCGCTGGTTCCGGGAGTTCGCCGAACGCGATGGTTTCCACGAGGCGGTGGCCTACCGCGATTCCGGGCAGGTCATCCCGGACGGCGGCGGACCGCTGCCCGAGCACAAGGATCCGAGGAGGTCGTCATGACCGCGAACACCGAAAGCGAACGCGTCGCCGAGCGCCTGCAGCGCTCCTCCGCGCGGCTCTCCTACGACCCGGACGTCGACGTCGACTGGCTCGCGCCGCTCGTCGACGGGGCGTACGGCAAGGCACCGGAGCGATGTTCCCTGTACGGCACGGAGTTGTGGGAACGTCTCGACGAAGACCAGCGCGCCGAGCTGAGCCGTCAGGAGGCCGCGGCCGCGGCGGCGTCGGGTATCTGGTTCGAGCTGATCCTCATGCAAGGCCTCGTGCGCCACGTCTACAACAGCGACCCGACGACGCACAACGCCCAGTACGCGCTTACCGAGATCGCCGACGAATGCCGTCACAGCACCATGTTCGCCCGCTCGATCGAGAAGAGCGGCGGTGTCGTCCGGCGCCCGAGCCGCTCGGCGCACCGCGCGGGCAAGGTGTTCGGCGCGATCTGCGGCCCGGCGCTGCTGTTCGCCGGCGCCATCTACGTCGAGGAACTCGCCGACGGCATGCAACGCGAGATGATGCGCGACGACAACCTGCAGCCGATGATCCGGATGATCTCGCGTATCCACGTCATCGAAGAGGCACGGCACATCAGCTTCGCCAAGGACGAACTGAGCCGGGCCTGGGCGCGTCACGGCCGCGTCGGCCGCGAACTGATCCGCTGGGCGATCGCCGGGATGGCCTACGTCGCGACGTCGGAGTTGTTGCACCCCAAGGCATACACCTCCGTCGGCCTCGACCCCCGCGAAGCCCGCCAGGCCGCCGCCGCGAACCCGCACTGGCGCCGGACCAAGGCGGCGTGGGCAGCCAAGGCCGTCGAACACTTCACCGAGATCGGCCTCATCGGCGGCCCCAGCCGTCGTCTCTGGCGCCGCGCCGGCGTCATCGACTGAACAAGGAAGGCACTCCATGTCCAAGCTCCTCGGCCTCGGCATCGCCGCGACCGGCCTCGCCCACTTCGCCGCCCCGGCGGCCTTCGAACCCGTGACGAAGATGGCCTTCGCCGACGAAGTCCGCGTGGTGCCTGGCGACGAAACATCCCTCTGCACAAAGAAAAGACGAATACATCGTCCACGGTGGACTATCAGGCCGGGCTCCTCGCGCCGTCGCCGGTGGCTCGCGCGAGGAACACACTCCGGGTGCGACGCGATCATCCGCCGATGAGTTCGGATCACGGAGCGCGGCGACGAGTGGACGCTCAGTGACTTTGCTCCAAGCAGGTGAACTCTTCACCGGATAGTTGCCTGTTCGCGGAGCCGGTCAATACGGTCAAGATCGCGGACGGACCTCGGGGGTCGGCGTTCCGTGTCGTACGCTTTCCGCGGAGACTGTCGCGGCGGGCGTTCCTTTTATTTTCCGATCACGCAAAGCGCGCATTCTGTCGTAATGCCTGCGCCGAAGATCGGTACAACGACTCTGTTGCGGGTGCCAATCCCGCGTGCTAGCTTGAATCGAGACGTACTGGGGAAGCAAGCCGGGGAATTCACCGGCCGGAAAACAAAGAATTACTGGGGAAGCAAGCGCGGGCGCCGTCGGGCGCTCGTGTGCAGTGCTCGCCGATACTGGGGAAGGCGCGCAACAATGACGAACTGGGGATCTTTCACGCCCATGCATGCCTTGTCCGAAGGTGTGTCCGGGTAAGCGCGGCTATCGCCGACATATTCGCGTTTCACACTGTCTCGTGTGCGCACGTTCCGAACTCTATTCGGCGTGCCCTGAAAACTTGGGGTCCGACCGTCGGTACCTCATGTGAAAAGGAGGAAAGAATGCCCAAGGTGACTATCAGTGCCAAGCTCGGCGACGGAATGCTCCAGCACCTCTACGCGGAGCCGACCGTGGTCGAGGAGGCCTGTGGCATGCCGGGTGACGGTTGTGCCTGGGACTCGCAGTGCTGCCCCGGCCACCTGTGCAACTGGTTCCACTGCCAGCAGATCTGAGCCGGTCGAGCCTGACGTGAGTTGACGGGGGGCGCGGGTCTCGGGTCCGCGCCCCCTCTCCCGGACGTACCGTGACGGAAAGATGAAGGCAGTGAGAGTAAAAGAAGCAGGGCGGCGGGCAGGAGAATTCGTCGAATCCGTCCGTGATCCGGCGGGTGGGTATCGGATCGAGCGCTGGCCCGCTCTCGAGGGACGCCGCGCCGGACGTTTCGACCTCACCCGGGCCGTCGCCCGATTGCGCACTTATCAGCGGAAGAGATTCGGCTTTCTCGACCCCGTCGACGACGCCCTGTTCCTCACCGCCGGACTGCGTGCCATGGGTGCGCCCGCGTCGTTCAATCTCGGTCGCGAGATAGTCCCCGCGAGGGCTCCTGCCAGTTTCTTCGCGTGGGTTTCCTGCGAAGAGGCCGTGGTCAGCACCTCCGTCCCGGTTCGCGAAGAGTATGTCGTCGTTTTCCAGTCGAACGGGGGTGAGTAGGCCGTGCTGAGGCAAATAGAGCTGGACGACGGGAAAATCGTCTGCCGTGGCGGGGATATCGATCCGCGGGCCGGCCTGACCGTGCGTTCCACCGCCTCCGAATTCGAGATCGGCCGACCGGAACCGACGTCGCGGGAGATCTTCTACCGGATCGGCGCCGGCCGCATCGAATTCAGCGAAGACGTCGAGGCGTTCCGAGCACGTTCCGACGCCGCTCTCGACCACGGACGGCTCCTCGCCCTCGTCGAGGGCTTGCCCGAACCTCCCGACGGCAGCCCGATGGCGGGCGTGTACCGCCTCACGGTCGGTTCGTACCTGACCCTGGGCGTCGACGGCGTTTCCGTCAGGCAGCGAAAATCCGAGGTCGTGCCCTCCCGTAAGCCGCTGCACAAAGCCGTCACCGGATACCTCGAGGGACTCGGCGGGGATTACGGGATCGCCTTCAGCGGCGGCCTGTCCTCGACGTTCCTCGCGACCTGCGCGCGTGCCGCCGGCCACACGCCCGTGCTCTTCCACGCCGGCGGCGCTCCCCGGCCGCCGTTCCCGGCGCCCGCCGGGCAGCGGATCGAGCACGTCCCCTGTGATCTGGCCGAGGTACTCGATCAGGACACGATCACCGGGGAGGAAGTGGCTCCGCCCACCCCGGAACTGGCGATGCGCCGCCATCTGGTCGATCGCCTCACGGGTTTCGCGCAGCGTCCGCTCGTGCTGGGGTCGCTGCTGGAAAGCCTGGTCACGACGACACTTTCCGAGGTCGAGGTCGGTCGCGGTGGACGGCATCTGCTGGCCTGCGAACCCTTCCACACCACCGGTGTGCTCCCCGACGTCGCCGCCGCGCTCGCCGCGCTCAAGACCCGGGGCGCCAACGCCGCGGCCGCCCGTGCGGCCGAGGAGCAACCGGGCCTCACCGCTCCCGCCACCGGTCACGGCGGGCACGGTCTGCCGGGGCTCACCGAAGAAGGACGGGAAGCGCTCAAGTCCGCGCAGCTGGCGACGGGCGCACTCTGGCGGGCCTACCTGGACCACCTTCCCGCGCCGGTCGGACGGGCACAGGCACGGCTGTGGGAGAACGGGGCGCTGGCCGTGGCGGGAGACCGGACGATCGTCCCCGGTCTCGACGCGGGGGTACTGGCGTCGGTCGCGGGTTACGACTCGCGGCGCCTCGGCCATATCCGCGACGGTCTCTTCGTCAACCAGGTCCCGATGCGCGAGGCGCTCGCGAAAGGCACCGGGCCCGTGCGCGAGGCGTCTTCGGCGTTCGCCCTGCGTGCCGCCGCGGCCCGGCACCTGCATCGCGAGCGCAAGAAGGTCGCCATCGAACTCTCGAACGGCAGCGTGCTCGCCGACCTGGGACTGCTCGACATCCGGCCGGTGCTCCGGATCCTCGACGACGCCGTGCTGACCGCGGACCGCGCGCCGATGCTGTTGCGCCTGACCTGGCTGGAGAGGTGGCTGAGGAAGCGATGACCTACGAACTCGCCGAAGGGGTCGTGTTCACCCGGCTCCCGTTCGGGGGTGGTGTGCTGGTCGAAGGCGCCACCCTGGCACTCGCCGAATGCACCGAATCCCAGGCCGTGGTGGTCCAGGACCTGCTGGGCTCGCCGGAGACGAAGCCGGAGGACGGCTTCGCCCGTGACCTGCTCGCATCGGGCTGGCTGGTCGAACGAAAGGACGTCCGTTGATCTCCGCACTGGGCCAGGCCGTGTTCGGCCTGCTGGCCGCGCCCCTGGTGGTCGCCGGTCTCTCCAAACTGTTCGTGCCCGCCGCCGAACTGTCGTGGCCGTACGGTTCCCGTCTCCTCGCCGCCCCGCACGGACCCCGGCTCGTCGGCGCGGGAGAGATCGGCGCCGCGGCCTTGATCATCGCGCTGCCCGGCGGTTTCGCCGCCTTGGTGGGGCTGGTCTCCTACACCGTGCTCGCCGTGGTGGCCTATCAGTTGCGCGGGCAGAAGTGCGCCTGCTTCGGGGCCGCGCGCCTCGCCTCCGTCGGCAGCGCGCATATCGGCGCGAACCTGGCGGGCGCGGTCGTCTCGGCCGCCGCTTTGCCCTTCCTCGCCGAACCTTCGCCGCTGCCGCGGCTCGCAGCCTGCGTCGCCGGTTCGGCGGTGCTCGTCGTCGTGCTGCGTCACTGGGACCGGCGGGCGGCCGAGGGCGACGGCGCCCCACCGTGCCTGGAACCCGTTTTCGGGGTGCGTCTCTACGTTTCCGGCTCGTGCCCGGCGTGCCGGTCGCTGCACACCCTGATCGACCGGATGGAGCCGGCGCGCCGGGACTCGATCACCACCGTGGTGCTCAACCCCGGCGACGAACGCCCGGCGGGTTTCGAAGGTCTCGGTGTGCCGTCCGCGACCGGCCTCGACGCCGCCGGGGAGCCGGTGTGTTCGGCCGTCGCGGGGATCGGCGACGTCAAGGCGCTCATCGACCGCATCGTGGTGCGCCTCCCCGGAGGGACCCATGCCGGTTAGCCACTCGCTCGGCCATCCGCACGGCGACGGCTCGCTCTCGGTGCGGACGACGCTGCCCGAGTGGCCGAGCCTGGCGGACCACCGGGGCGACCTCGGCGAATGGTGCGGTCTCGAACTCGACCCGCACCTCGTGGGGCTCGCGGTGGATCGCGCCGAACCCCTCTCCGTCGTGGTGCGGTATCCCGACGGTGACGAGTGGCGTCCGCCGGTGTCCCGGGCGACCGGCTTCGGGTACGCCTGGCATCCGCGTCTCCCCCTGCTCGCCGGCTTGGCGCACGGTCCCGGCGGGATCCACCCGTGGATCGCGGATTGCGCCGCGCGCACGGTGACCGAGCTGGACGGGATCAGGGTCGCCGCGTCCCTCACGACGTTCGGTAACGCCGCCGGCGCGCCCCTGTGCTGGCTCGACCGCGATCGCCTGCTGGTGCTCTGCCCCGAGAACAGCGAAAAGGCCGGGGCGGAGACCCCGGCCGATCCGCTCGTCTACGAGGCCGCCGGTCCCGGCTACGTGTCCTTCGAGCCCGGTATCGAAGCCTTGCTGGCAGCGGTGGGGGCGCGGGCGATCGAACTCGACCTGAACCGCGGCACCGGGCGTCCGTTGCTCCCCGAGGCACTTCTGGTGCGGCACCTCGAGCGGGGGACCGACGGCTCCGTGCTCGTCCACCACGTCTCCGGTCTGCGGCCGAGCGCCCGTGCGGGCACCGGGGCCCGGCGGCTGGCCTGGGCGGTCGGCAGGCTGACCGAAGCGGGCTTGGAGCCGCTGGCGCCCAGCGCCGGGCCGATGCCTCGCCCGGTCCGTCCTTCGTGGACTCCCCGGGCCGGGTCCGCGGAACGGGTCGTCACGATTCCGACGGGGTTCCACGACGCGGCGCTGACCGTGTCACCGCCGGGCGAGGTCGACGCGACGGTGCTTTGGCTGCGAGCGACGTCCGGCCCGCTGCGGGCCGAGCCACCCGCGCCGAACGGGTTCGTGGGGGCGGACTGCCGTCAAGCCGTCCTCGATCTGCCCTTGCATTGGCCCGGTGACGTCACCCTCGAACAGGTACACCGGCAACTCGAGCGCACCATCGGGGAGAGTCTCGAACACCTCGGTGACAGGGTCGTCGTCGCCGGGCACAGCTTCGGGGCCACGCTCGCCCTCTACGCGCTGGCGCACTTCCCCGCCCTCGCGGCGGGTATCGCGCAGAGCGGTTGCTACAACAGGACACGCGTTTGCGGCGGTTTCCAGTACGAGAAACGGCCCTATTGGGCGATTCCCGAGATCTACCACGCCTTCAGCGCGCTCTTGTTCGCCGACCGGATCCGGCGGCCGGTCCTGATCGCGCACGGTCTCGACGACGCCAACCCCGCGACGCATCCCGACCAGGCCGTCGAGTTCTACCAGGGACTCGTCGCCGCCGGAGGAGAAGCCCGACTCGCCTTGTTCCCCTGCGAGGGCCACACTTTCCGCTACCGCGAAACCCATGATCGGCTGCGCCGGATCCAGACCGAATGGCTGGCGAACGTGCTCGAACGAACCCCGGCGGGGCGATGACCGCCGCGAAGGGGCTCTCGACCAGAAGCCTCGCCGGCACGGCGGTCTTCGCGCTGCGCCTGATCTGGGCGGCCGACCGGAGACGCTTCACCGCGATCCTGGTCCACCAGCTGTTCTCCGCCGCCACCCTCAGCCTCGTGATGCTGTTCACGAAGGAACTGCTGGGCGGCCTCGGCGGAGACGGCCGCGCCGACCTCTGGTCGAAACTGATCCCGCTGCTGATGGCCGCCATGGTGCTGATGTCGATCAACGGTGCCTTCCGTGGCCTCGCCCAGTCGTGGCAGCGCGTTCTCGCGGTCAAGACGGATCGGCACATCCTTTCCCTGGTGCTGCGGTCGACGATGAAGACGGATCTGCTGACCTTCGAGGACCCGGCCTTCTACGACCGTCTCCAACGCGCGGTCTTCGCGTCTCGCGTGCAACCGATCACGCTGGTCTCGTCCGCTGTCGCGATCATCCAGACGTCGTTCAGCCTGATCGCGGTCGGAGCCACCTTCGTGGCCATGACCTGGATCCTGCTCCCGCTGTGCCTGCTCGCGCCGATCCCGTTGATCCGTGCCGCCAAACAGGAACGCGACGCGCGCTACGGGCTCAACGAGACACTCGCCGAAAACCGCCGTGTCCGTGACTACCTCGAACGCCTGCTGACCGGCCGTGACGAGGCGAAGGAGATCCGCGCGTTCGGTATCGGCCAGACGTTGTTCGACCGCTGGGATTCCTGCTACGAAAAGGAAATCGCGGACACGACGGTGGTGCAGCGACGGCATGCCAAGCGCAAGATCGCCGCCAGGCTGGCCGGGGATCTGATCACCGTGGCGATCATCGGCGGCGTCTGGCTCTACGTCGGTTCTGGAGGGATCGACGTCCCCACCGCGATCGCCGCCCTGCTGGGGCTCTTCCTGCTCAACACGCGGGTGCAGTCGATCACCTTCCTGTTCTCCGCGCTGGGCGACGTTCTCCTCTACCTGGCGGATCTCCGGCTCTTCGCGGCCGCGCGACCGGCGGAGGCGGCCGAAATACCTCGGCGGGCGTCGGCGGGATCGCTCACCGCCCGCGGCGTCGGCTTCCGTTATCCCGGCGCGTCGGAGCCGACGCTGCGTGGGGTGGACATCGACCTGCCCGCCGGCGGGATAGTCGCCTTGGTGGGCACCAACGGATCGGGGAAGACGACCCTCGCGAAGGTACTCGCGGGGCTGTACCCGCCGAGCACGGGCACGGTGTCGATCGACGGGGAACCCGTTCGTGAGCCCGAGGTCCTTCGTGATCGTGCGGCGGTGTTGTTCCAGGACTTCGTCAAATACCGGCTGACGGTCACCGACAACATCGAGTTCGGCAGGCCGGGTGCGGAAGATCCGGCGCGGCGGCTGGCCGAAGCCGCGCGCAGCGCCGCCGTCGACACGATCGCCGAGCGTCTCGACCACGGATACGACACGGTGCTCGGCGCGGAATTCTCGGGCGGAACCGACCTTTCGCTCGGGCAATGGCAACGCCTGGCGCTGGCGCGGGCGTTCTACCGCGATTCGCCGTTCGTCATCCTCGACGAGCCGACGGCCTCCCTCGACGCCCAAGCGGAAGCGGAACTGTTCGACAAGCTGCGCGACCTGTTCGAGGGGCGCACGGTCCTCTTCGTCTCGCACCGGATGTCGAACGTGCGCGGGGCCGACCGGATCTACACCTTGGACCGCGGCCGGATCGTCGAAACGGGCGACCACGAAAGCCTGCTCGCCGCGGACGGGATCTACGCGAAGCTGTTCCGCTTGCAGGCGGCCGGATACGAGGGACGCGTGACTACGCAGAGTGAGATCGTCTGAGTGTAGGGTGATCTTCGATGGTCGACCGACAGCGTCCGCGGAAATGGTGGGAAACCTTCCGCCACGTGGCATTCACCGGCACGGACACCCCGCCGACGCGCTCGGCGGGGCTGCGCACCCTGCGCCGCGTCGCTCTCACCGGATTCGGCCTATGGGCGGGTTTCCTCACCTTCGCGATCGTTTCCGCACCGCCCGCGGTGAAGACGTTCAACGTCGTCCTCAGCGTGCTGCCCTGTCTGCTCGCGATCCGTTCACCGCTGTGGGGCTGGCGGGTGCTGCTCGTGGGCATCGTGCTGACGCCGCCGACGCTGCCGCAGATGGTCCAATTCTGGAGCTGGCCGTGGTCTCCCGGCCTCGCGCTCGCCGCCGCTGTCGTCTTCTACCTCGTCGGGGTGGGCAACGACCAGCGGGAACTGACCTGCGTGGCGCTGATCTCGTTCGCCGTCATGGCGCCCTTCTTGCGCGATTGGCGGGACGGGGCGTTGCTCGCGGTGCTGGCCGGCGCGCTCTTCTTCCTCGGTAACACCGTCCGCCAGCGCCGTCTCGCCGACGAAGCCCGTGTCGCGCAGCAAGACCGCCGGATCGCCGAGGAAAGACGGGCGGCGGTGCTGGAAGAACGCGCCGTCATCGCGCGCGAGCTGCACGACGTGGTCGCCCATCACATGTCCGTCCTCGCGTTGCGGGCGGATTCGGCACGATTCCGCTTCGCCGGTCCCGGCAAGGCCGACGTCGACGACGGCGTGTGGCGCGAGTTCGCCGACCTCGCCGGGACGGCCCGCGAAGGGCTGACCGAACTGCGCAGACTGCTCGGTGTCCTCCGTTCGGAGGACCGCGAGGTCCTCATCGCCCCGCAGCCGGGGCTGGCGATGGTTTCCGAACTCGTCGAGCGGGTCCGGGCCGTCGGCACCCCGTGCGAGCTCGACGTCGGCGGCGACCTGGACGCCGTCCCCGCCGGGGTCGCGCTGTCGGTCTGCCGGATCGTGCAGGAGGCGCTCAGCAACGCGATCCGGCACGCTCCCGGCGCGCCGGTGTCCGTCGAACTCGTGACCGGCCCGCGGTCGATCCGGCTGGTGATCGAGAACGGGCCAGGGGAGCGGCCGCTGCGAACCGGGCAGACCGGCACCGGTCACGGGCTGCTGGGAATGCGGGAGCGGGCCGCTATGCTCGCGGCGGATCTCGAGGCGCGGGTGAGACCGGACGGTGGTTTCCGGGTCGCGCTGACGGTTCCACTCGACGACGGGGGGCGTTCGGAACCGTGATCACGGTGGTCATCGCCGACGACCAGACCATGGTCCGGCAGAGTTTCCGCGCCGTGCTCGACGCGCAGGACGACATCCGGGTGGTCGGCGAGGCGCCCGACGGGGCCGCCGCCGTCGCCCTCTGCGCCGAACTGGCACCGGACGTGGTGCTGATGGACGTCCGCATGCCTGGGCTGGACGGGCTCGAAGCGACCAGGCGCATCGTGGAGAGGTGGCACGAGATCCGCGTGCTGATGCTCACCACCTTCGACATCGACGAGTACGTGTTCGGCGGACTGCGGGCGGGTGCCAGCGGCTTCCTGCTGAAGGACGCTCCGCTGGACGACCTGGTCACGGCCGTCAGGGTGGTCGCCGCGGGCAACGCGCTCTTCGCGCCGGCGATCACCAAACGGCTGGTCGGTGAGTTCACCCGGACCCACGCCGCCGCGCAGGCGGGCAACACCCGGGTGGCGGACCTGACCGCGCGGGAAACCGACGTGCTCCGCCTGATCGCGCGCGGCCTGTCCAACGCCGAGATCGCCGGAGCGCTGGTGATCGCGGAACAGACCGCGAAATCCCATGTCAGCAGGGTCTTCACCAAACTCGGCGTCCGTGACCGCGCCCAAGCCGTCGTGGTCGCCTACGAGGCAGGGCTCATCGTGCCGGGCAGCGACTCCTAGTACCGGAGTACGGGTTCGCCGTCCGGCGGTACCCGGGTAGCGGGGACAAGACGGTTCCGCCGGGCGATGTGCCGCGGCCTCGAAACGGAGATCGTTTCACCCATGGTTCGGATCAACGCCCTGACCGCGGTCGGCACCGCGGTCACCGTGCTCGTCGCGATCGCGTTCGTCTGGTGGCTTTCGGACATCCCGCTGGGGGTCGACTCGGCCGTCTACCGCGCCGGTGGGTCCGCCGTGCTCCACGGGGAGCCGCTGTACGCACACCTGACGGCATTACCCGACTGGGCGCCGGAACTCCCGTTCACCTATCCGCCGTTCGCCGCGCTGCTCTTCGTCCCGCTGACCGCGCTGCCGGCACACGTGTGCTGGGGGCTGCTGGCGATCGCGGCGGCACCTTCGCTCTATGTCGCGCTCCGGCCTTTCACCGAGCGCGCATACGTCCCGCTCCTGCTGCTCGGCGCCTTCGCGCTGCAACCTGTATGGCAGACGATCGGGCTCGGCCAGGTCAATCTTCTCCTGATGGCCGTCGTGGTCGCGGATGTGCTGCTGCGCGAATCGCGTTTCCGCGGAATCGGGATCGGACTCGCGGCGGCGGTCAAACTGATCCCGCTGATCTTCATCGTCCACCTCCTGCTCGTCCGGCGGATCGCCGACGCGGCCCGCGCCTTGGCCGCCTTCCTCGGCGCGACGACACTCGCGTTCGTCCTGCTGCCGAAGGATTCCCTGCGCTACTGGACGTCCGCGATCTTCAACAGTCACTTCGCGGAGATGAAAGGCTGGGTGGGAAACCAGTCGTGGCAAGGATTCATCGCACGTACGCTGCCGGAGGGCAGCATCGCGACAGTGCTGATCGGCTGCTTCGGGGTCCTCTGCGCGGTGGTGATGATGTGGCTCGTCCGACGTCTCCACCGCGCGGGCGACGACCCCGCCGCCCTGCTGGTGACGGCCGGCTGCGCCTTGCTGGTCAGCCCGATCTCGTGGACGCACCATTGGGTTTGGGTGGTGCCCGCACTCGGCTACCTGTGCGCCAGGCGGCCGGCGATGGGCATTGCCGCCGTCGTGTTCACGGGCTGGACCGTCGCCGTGGTTCCCGGTGGAGGCGGCGCCGAACGAACGTGGAACTTCGGCCAAGCCGTCGTCGGCAACGCCTACCTGATCGCGGCGCTCGCCCTGATCTTCGTGCTCTACCGCCGGCTATCCGATGTGGACAGCGAGACCGCCGTTTCGGCCGTGGCGCGGGGGAGATGATCGTGCTCACCCTGAAGACCTGTGCCTTCGTACCCCTGACGGACAAGGCCGTGCCCTTGCAGCGCAGCACGTCGTCGCGGGCACGGCTGGTGGCGGTCGGTAACTGAATCGGGGTGACACGTCGGCTGCACCCGGGCTGCACCTACGATCAAAGCCCACCGACGGCATCCGGAAATCCGGGATAAGACCGTTGGTGGGCTTCGATTCGGAACTGTGCGCCATCAGGGACTCGAACCCCGAACCCGCTGGTTAAGAGCCAGCTGCTCTGCCAATTGAGCTAATGGCGCCTGCTTGTTCCGCCGCTTTGGTGTTCCCCTCGGCGACGTGGAAAACATTAACACAGGGTTGCTGGGGCCCGTTTCAGGGGGGTCCCCTAACGACGGGCCGGGACGTATTCGGCCATCCGGCCGCGAGCGTTGCGGCCGGTCAGGCAGACTATAGCCAGACGTTGGGGTTGGTACCACGCGAAACGGGCGGTGTGCATGAGGGTCTGGGGAGCGACGGGGCGGTCGCGGGTGGCTGTGGTGGCATTGGTGGCCGGGTTCACACTGGCCGCGTGCAGCAGTACACCGTCGGGTGAATCGCCGTCGCAGGGTGGTGCTCCTGGGGGTTCGCAGCAGAGTGCCGCGCCCGCGCCGGAGCCGAAGCCGGCCGTGATGACGCTGACCCCGGCACAGGGTGCGGCGAACGTGGCGCCCGGCGAGCCGGTCACGGTGGCCGTGGCCGACGGCAAGGTCGGCGAGGTCAAACTGACCGGCGCCGACGGCAAGGTCGTCGCGGGCAAGCCGAAGGAAGACGGTACGGGCTGGGAGTCGGCGGAACCGCTCGGCTACGGCAAGACCTACACCGTCACCGCGGCCGCGACCGGGACCGATGGCAAGCCGGTCACCGCGACCTCGACGTTCTCCACCGCCAAGCCTGGCCGCCAGATCGGCGTCTCGATCAACCTGGTCGAAGGCGAGACGGTCGGCGTCGGCCTGCCGTTGATCTTCACCTTCACCGGCAACGTGCCGGACAAGGCGGCGACCGAGAAGGCGTTGAAGATCGTCACCGAGCCGCAGGCCGAGGGCGCGTTCCACTGGTTCGGCGAGAAGACCGTGATGTGGCGGCCCAAGGAGTACTTCAAGCCGGGCACGAAGATCTCGGTCAACGCGGCGATCTACGGGAAGAACCTCGGCAACAACACCTTCGGCCGCGAGGACAAGCCCGCCAAGGTGGTCGTCGGGGACAAGCTGGTCGCGACCGCGGACGGTGGCACGCACCAGATGAAGGTCGTGGTGAACGACCAAGAGGTCAAGCAGATGCCGATCTCGATGGGCAAGCCGTCGAGCAGCACCCCGGCCGGGACCTACACGGTGATGAGCGAGCACAACGGGTACACGATGGACTCCAGCACGTACGGCGTCCCGACGGACAGCAAGGCCGGCTACCGGACGTTCGTGAAGTACGCGGTGCGAATGTCGAACAGCGGCATCTTCTACCACTCGGCACCGTGGTCGGTCGGTTCTCAGGGCAAGCGGAACGTGAGCCACGGCTGCATCAACCTGTCGACGGAGAACGCGAAGTGGCTGATGGACACTTCGAAGAAGGGTGACATCATCACGGTCACCAACTCGGGGCCGCAGGTGCTCGAGCCGACCGACGGCTGGTCGGTGTGGCAGATGTCCTGGGACGACTGGAAGACCGGCGGCGACCGGAACTGACCCACTGCCATGAGGGGTCCCCTTAGGACGGAATACGTCCTAAGGGGACCCCTCATGGCGTTCCGGGCTCGGGTGTCCCGTTGAGGGTGTCCCAGGTCTTCTCTGGATCACGGACGCGTCTTTGCTACTCGAGCTCGGCGAGGTACTTCTGAGACTGGGCCTTGGTGCAGTTCGGGTAGCCGGGCTCGCAGCGCCACGGTGACTTCTTGGCCGATGTGGTCGGCTTGGGCGGGCTCACCGTCACGGTCGTGACGGGTGTCGACGTCATCGCCGGTGCCGGTATCTGGTTCGGCGGAGAGGCGCTGCGCAAATCCGCCCGGACGATCGCCCCTCACGGCACCGATCTGATGGAGGTCCGGGGACTCGGCCCCGAAAAAAGGCGAAACCCCAGCCCGTTAGAAGGGGCCGAGGGCCCCGAACAGACTGGGGTGATGGGGTGAGCGACGGGTTTCGAACCCGCGACCTCCTGGACCACAACCAGGTGCTCTACCAGCTGAGCTACGCCCACCATCGCCGGGCTCGGGGAGCTCCCCATCACCTCGGCCGCACTATATTAGCGTGCCCGTTTCAGGGGCTCGCAACGGGTTACCCTTCGTGGCGTTCCTGCACTTCAGCGGCCGCGGCCTTGGCCTGTTCGGTGGTCGGGCCGGGCTGCGGGACGAAGGCGACGCGACGGTAGTAGTCGAGCTCCCCGATGGATTCCCTGATGTCGGCGAGCGCGCGGTGCGCGAGGCCCTTCTCGGGCTTGGCGTAGTAGATCCGCGGGTACCAGCGCCGGACGAGTTCCTTCACCGACGAGACGTCGACCATGCGGTAGTGCAGGTGCGCGTCGAGGAGGGGCATATCGCGGGTGATGAAGCCGCGGTCGGTGGCGATGGAGTTGCCGGCGAGCGGGGCGACGTTCGCCTCGGGCACGTGCGCGCGGATGTACTCGAGCACGCGCTGCTCGGCTTCTTCCATGGTCACGGTGGAGCGCCGGACCTCTTCGGTGAGGCCGGAGTGGGCGTGCATCTCGCGGACGACCTCCGGCATGCCGTCGAGAGCTTCGTCGTCGGCGTGGATGACGATGTCGACGCCTTCGCCGAGGACGTTGAGCTCGGCGTCGGTCACCAGCGCGGCGATTTCGATCAACGCGTCCTTGCCGAGGTCGAGCCCCGTCATCTCGCAGTCGATCCAGACTAGGCGGTCGTTCACCCCGGAACCCTAACCCGACCCGGGGATTCGTGACGCGCGACGTGCGGGTTCGGCGCGTTGCTGGCAGCGTGTGCATCCTCAGGTGAGTCATGTCACAGACCAGGGAGCGACAGTGGTCGAACAAGGTCCAGCCCAGGAGATCGCGCAGGGGTACGTGAGCGAGGGCGCGGCGGTCGAGCTCGGCGCGGTCATGATCGACGGCAAGGCCGACGCCGGCGCCGCGGTCCGCCTGCCGCTGGCGACGCTGAACCGGCACGGGCTGGTCGCGGGCGCGACCGGCACCGGCAAGACGAAGACCCTGCAGCTGATCGCCGAACAGCTGTCGGCCGCGGGAGTGCCGGTGGTGCTGGCGGACGTGAAGGGTGACCTGTCGGGGCTCGCCGCGCAGGGCGAGAGCAACGACAAGATCGCCAAGCGCGCGGAAGAACTGGGTGACTCCTGGGAGCCCGCCGCCTTCCCCGTGCAGTTCCTGTCGCTGGGCACGGGTGGGAAGGGGTCGCCGATCCGGGCGACGATCACGAGTTTCGGCCCGATCCTGCTGTCGAAGGTCCTGGGGCTCAACGAAACCCAGGAGTCGACGCTCGGCCTGATCTTCCACTGGGCCGATCAGCGCGGGCTGGCGCTGCTGGACACGAAGGACCTCCGCTCGGTCATCACGCACCTGACGAGTGACGAGGGCAAGGAGGACCTCAAGGGCATCGGCGGCGTCTCGGCCGCGACGGCCGGGGTGATCCTCCGCGCGCTGTCCAATCTGGAGGCTCAGGGCGGCGAGGACTTCTTCGGCGAGCCCGAGCTGGACGTCCACGATCTGATGCGCGAGGTCGACGGCAAGGCGATCGTGACCTTGCTGGAACTGGACAACCTCCAGTCGAAGCCCGCGCTGTTCTCGACCTTCCTCATGTGGCTGCTGGCCGAGTTGTTCGAGGAGCTGCCCGAGGAGGGCGACCTCGACAAGCCGAAGCTGGTGTTCTTCTTCGACGAGGCACATCTGCTGTTCAACGACGCGTCGAAGGCGTTCCTGGAGCGCATCGAGCAGACCGTGAAGCTGATCCGGTCGAAGGGTGTCGGCGTGTTCTTCTGCACGCAACTCCCGACGGACATCCCGAACAACGTCCTGTCCCAGCTGGGCGCGCGGGTGCAGCACGCGTTGCGCGCGTTCACGCCCGAGGATCAGGCGGCGCTGACGAAGACGGTGAAGACGTATCCGAAGACGAAGCACTACGAGCTGGACTCGGCGCTGACGTCGCTCGGTATCGGCGAAGCGATCGTCACCGTGCTTTCCGAGCGGGGTGCGCCGACGCCGGTCGCGTGGACCCGCCTGCGTGCTCCGCGTTCGAAGATGGGCTCCATCGGCGCCGAAGCCATCACAGCGGCGACGACGTCTTCGGACCTGCACGCGAAGTACTCCGAGACGATCGACCGTGAGTCGGCCTACGAGAAGCTCGCCGCGAAGGTGGCCGCGCCGCCCGCCGGTGAGGCTGCTCCGGAGGCGCCGGCTCCGAAACCGGAGACGGAAGGCCCCGGCATGGTCGAGCAGGCGATGAAGAACCCGGCGGTGAAGTCGTTCCTCCGCTCGGCGGCGAGCGCGCTGGGACGGGAGATCACCCGTGGTCTCTTCGGGAACCGGAGGCGGTGAGGAAAACCTGACGGGATCTGTCAGGTATGTCCGGCAGGGTCAGCGGCATGACCAACACCGCGACAGCGTCGTTCACCGTGGACGGCTGGGATCCGCAAGCCACCGAGAAGGCCGAAGGCACCGAGTTCTCACGGGTGCTGCTGACCAAGACGTTCACCGGTGACGTCGAAGGGGCCAGCGCCGTGGAGATGCTGACCGCGGTGAACGAGACGTCGTCGGCGTACGTCGCCTTCGAGCGGCTGGCCGTCTCCGTCGACGGGCGCAAGGGCGGCTTCGTCCTGCATCACTCGGCGGGGGAGAACGGGCACCACCTGATCGTCTTGCCGGGCTCCGGTCACGGTGAGCTGGCAGGCATCACCGGAACGGCGGAGATCGTCCAGGACGACGAGGGCAACCACACCTTCACCCTCAGCTACGAACTCTGAACGCGTGTGAAGGACTCCTTCCCCCGGAGGAGTCCTTCACACGCTCACCGGCTGGGCCGCCCCCTGACGCGGTCCAGACGGCCGGGTCAGCCGACGATCTGCTCGACGATCTTCTTCGCGTCGTTGATGGGGATCGCGAAACCGATGCCGATGCTGCCCGTCGAGGCCGGGTTGTACAGCGCCGAGTTGATGCCGATGACGTTCCCCTGCGCGTCCACCAGCGCCCCGCCCGAGTTGCCCTGGTTGATCGGGGCGTCGGTCTGGATCGCGGTGTAGCTCGGCCCGGCTTCGTTCGTGGTCCTGCTGTAGGGCGAGCGCCGCTCCTGGCCGCTGCTCAACTCGTCGAGCTTGCGGTTCAGCGCGCTCACGATCCCGGTGGTCACGGTGTTCTGCAGTCCGCCGGGCGAGCCGATCGCGACGACTTGCTGGCCGACGGCGAGCTTGCTCGAGTCGCCGAGCGAAGCCGGCGTCAGGCCGCTCGCGTCCTTCGCCTGGAGCACGGCGATGTCGGCCTTCGTGTCGGCGCCGACCACGCTCGCCTTGTACTGCTTGCCGTCCGACAGGGTGACGGTCACGTCGCCCTCGGCGTCGGCGACCACGTGGGCGTTGGTGAGGATGCGCCCGTCCGCAGTCAGGATGACGCCGGAGCCGACCGCCTCGCCCTGCGCGGTGGTCACGTTCACCTGGACGACACTCGGCGTCACCTTCGCGGCGACCCCGCTGACGTCACCCGAAGTGTTGTTCCCGACCAGTTGCCCGTTGGCGACCGCGGACGAACCCGTGCCCGACGCCGACGACGCGGTGCCGAGCCCCGTGATCGCCGCTCCGCCGACACCGCCGACGAGTGCGGCGGCGAGCGCCGTCGCGCTGACGAGGACGGCGACCCTGCCGCCCTTCTTGCGTGGTGGCGGGGTGACGAGTGGATTCGGCGCGGCCTGCCAAGGGGTGTAACCGGGGTACTGCTGCTGGTGCGGCGGCTGGTGCCCACCGATTGAGGCGGGACCTGGCCGACTCTCGTTCTCGGTCATGGAGCAAGATTCGCGCCCGTACTTGTGAACCGCCTGTGGAATCCCCCTGTGCTTTCCTGAGAAGAATTACCTGAGAACGCTCAGTCGAAGAACGCCGGGACGTCCAAAGCTCCGCCCGACGCCTCGAACTCCTCGTGTACCGCGGCGCGGAGTTTCGCGTCGGCCAGGTAGTCGACGGCGGTCAGCGCCAGCCCCAGCGCACCGTCGACGACCGCGCGATCGCCGTCCGGCGAACCGGCCGCGGCCGCGAACTCCTTGGTGTGCAAGGCGGTCGTCGGTCCGGCGATGGCGATCATCGGGTGGATCGCGGGCATCCGGTAGGAGAGGTTGCCGAGATCCGTCGAGCCGGTGAGGAATTCGGGCACGATACCGGGCGGCAACGGTTTGCGGCCGGCGTCGACCTGGTGCACCGACCAGCGGCCGGCGAGGGTGGAGTTGAACCGGATCGGCAGATACGCGGGCTGGGCGTCCCACAGCAGTTCGACTCCGCAGCCGGTCATTTCCGCCGCACCGCGCGCGATCGCCGAAACCCGCTCGGCGAGGTCGCGCAGCGTGTCCGGCTGCGCGGAGCGGAGATAGAACAGCAGGGCCGCGCGTTCGGGGACGACGTTCGGCCGCGCGCCGCCGTCGGTGAAGACCCCATGGACGCGGTCGCTGGAAGGCAGATGCTGCCGAAGCGCCGCGACTCCCTGGTACGCGGCGACGGCGGCGTCGAGCGCGTTGCGGCCCATGAACGGCTGAGCCGAGGCGTGCGCGCCGACACCGTGGAAGACCATTTCCAGCTGCCGCCTGCCGAGGAACGGGTGCATGGCGATGTCGTGGCTGAACGGATGCAGCATGACCACGGCGTCGACGTCGTCGAAAACGCCCGCGCGGGCCATCGTCTCCTTGCCACCGCCGCCTTCCTCCGCCGGCGTGCCGATCAGCGAGACCCGGCCGCCCAGCCGTTCGGCGACCGCCGCCGCGCCGAGGAAGCCGCCCGCGCCCGCGGTGCAGATGACGTTGTGCCCGCAGCCGTGGCCGAGCCTGGGAA
Source organism: Amycolatopsis sp. NPDC043885 (assembly GCF_056435685.1). Taxonomy (NCBI): domain Bacteria; kingdom Bacillati; phylum Actinomycetota; class Actinomycetes; order Pseudonocardiales; family Pseudonocardiaceae; genus Amycolatopsis; species Amycolatopsis sp. NPDC043885. Next base: position 102,942 of record NZ_JBWKEA010000008.1, on the reverse strand, counting down.
GCGCGTCGTATTCGGAGAGGACCGCGATATGCGGCCCGCTGCCGGGGGTGGTCGCGACCAAGGCGGTGTCGAGGCCGCCCGCGCCGATCGTCACCTCGTGGCCGTGCCGCTCGAGCAGGTCGCCGAGCGCGCGGACCGAGCGGTGTTCGGCGAAACCTTCTTCTGGATGAGCGTGCAGGTCTTGGCTCAGCCCCACCAATTCCGCCGCCAGCGCGCGGATGTCGGCGCTTACGGCGTCTCGTGTGGCGGCGTCCGCGCCGTCATGGGGCGAACCGAGGGGTTCGGCCGCGGCGACGGCGTCCGCGGTCGCGTCGACCAGCGAGCGGAGGTAGCCGTCGTCGGGAGGAATCGGCGAAGCGTGCTCAGAGCGGATCATTTCCGGATGTTAACTCCTAGCTCGCCCGTGACGATCTGCGTGACACCGGAGTACCGCTCTTCGACGTGGTCGAAACCGCGCTGGAACAGCTTGCTCGCGATCTCGCCGCGGTCGAACATCCGCTGCCCGCTCAGCCTGCCGAGGACGGTGTCCGCGAGCCGCATCGGCTGATCGCTGTGCCGGGCACTGGTCAGCATCACCAGCGAGCCACCGGGTTTCAGCACACGGGCGAACGAATCCAGCGCCGCGTCCGGATCGGCGAACATGTGCAGCGCGGCGAAGCAGCAGACGGCGTCCACAGTGGAATCGTCGAGCGGCAGGTCGACGGCGTCGGCGCGCAGATAGGTCACCGAAGGGGGATTGGGCGCGGCGAGCGCCTTCTCCAGCATGGTGACCGAACCGTCGAGCCCGATCGACAGGCCGTCCGGCCCGACCGCTTCGCCGAAGGCACGGGTGAACCGGCCGGTGCCGCAGGCGACGTCCAGCGCGACCTGACCGGCGCGCAGGCCGAGCGCTTCGATCGCGATGCGGACCTCGTCCGCCATCGTCGGGCCGTTCAGTCCTTTCGCGACCCTGCCCAGCGCCGGGCGCCAGTGCCGCTCGTAGATCATCGGCACGGCGGAGGTGCGCATCAGCCGCTGCGCGAGTCCGGTCGGCGGCCCCGCCTGCGGGATTTCTCCCAGCAGGTCAAGGAAACCCTTCCCGGTGGTGGTGGGCGTGGTGCCCGGCCGCAGCAGGCTTTCGAGACGTTCGCGATGGTCCGGCATGGCTGCTCCCTTCACGGTCCTCACCGGAGAATCTGCCATGACCGGTCCGTTCGCGACATTCCCGCCGCCGCGACCCGAAACTGTCGGTGGCCGTCTCTAACGTCGGAGGGAGTCGCCGTTCCCCAGCCGAAGGAGCACGAAATGACCGGCTCGATCCTGCAGCACACCGCCACGACCACGCTCCGCATCCCGGTGCGCGGCCCGTTCGACCTCGACAAGTCCATCCGTTTCCTGACCGATTTCCCGCCCGCGTGCCGCGCGGACGCGGCCGCCGAACCCGGCACCCTGCGCTTCGCCTTTCCCGTCGAAGCGGGCTGGGAGCATGTCGGTGCGGCCGTCAGACAGAGATCGCCCGGTTCGATCGAGGTGGAGGTCTTCGCCGAAGAGGGGCTCGCCGTCGAAGTCGGCGCCCAGGTCCGGCGGATCCTGTCGGTGGATGTCGACGGCGTCGGCTTCGCCAAGATCGGCACGGCGGATCCCGTGGTGCGCCGCCTCCAGCAGGCGCACCCCGGCCTGCGGCCGGTGCTGTTCCATTCGCCCTATGAAGCGGCCTGCTGGGCGATCCTGAGCCACCGGGCGCGGATGTCCCAGGCCGCCACGGTGAAACGACGGCTCGCCGAGGAATTCGGCAGGCCGGTGGACGTCGGAGGGAAGGTCCTCAGGTCGTTCCCGGCGCCGGACGTACTGGCCGGGCCGGAGGTAGGGCGCGGCCTGCCGGAGGTGAAGGCCGAGCGGTTGCGCGCGGTGGCCAACGCCGCCAAGGACGGTCTGCTCGACGCCGCGTACCTGCGCGCGATGCCGGTGCCGGACGCGTTGCGCTGGTTGCAGCGCTTGCCTGGGATCGGCCCGTTCTCGGCACAGCTGATCCTGATCCGTGGTGCCGGGCATCCGGACGTCTTCCCCAGTGGCGAGCCCCGGTTACAGGAGGCCATGCGGGCCGCGTACGACCTGCCGATGGCGCCACCCGAGGAGTTGGAGGAGTTGTCTGCGGTATGGCGGCCGTTCCGCAGCTGGGTGGCTTTCGCCCTGCGCAACGACGGGAGTTTCGCACGCGCGGGATCGGGAGTTCGATGACCGCCTGACACGGGACATATCCGGCTTGTGGTGAGCTGGTGAGGTGAGCTCGTCTCCCGCCGAAACGGTTTCCGACATCGCCCAGTCCACCCCGCCCGGCACGATCACCCTGGTCACCGGTGGTCTCGCGCTGCTCGTGGTGCTCTCAGGCAGGCCTTGGCGGATCGCCCGCAACCTGATCACGCTCGTCCACGAGGCGGGTCACGCGCTGGCGGCGGTGCTGGTCGGCCGTCGGCTGCAGGGCATCAAGCTGCACTCGGACACCTCTGGAGTCACGGTCTCCCGTGGCAAACCGGAGGGCCCGGGGATGGCGTTCACCGCGCTGGCCGGGTACCCGGCGGCCGCGGTGCTCGGGCTGGTGTTCGCGGGGCTGCTCTCGTCGGACCTGATCACCGTCGTGCTGATCATGATGGCGTTGATGCTGCTGGGCGTGCTGGTGATGGTGCGCAACACCTACGGCGTGTTCACCGTGGTCGCCAGCTCGGTGGTGCTCGGGCTGGTCGCGCTGGTGGCGCCCTCGTGGTTCCAGGCGATCTTCGTCTACCTGCTGACCTGGTTCCTGCTGTTCGGCGGTGTTCGGCCGGTGGTCGAGCTCCAGATCAAGCGGCGCCGGGGAGCGGCGCGGGATTCCGACGCCGATCAGCTCGGCAGGCTCACCGGGATGCCCGCGGTGCTGTGGGTGCTGGTGATGGCCGTGCTGACGGTGAGCTGTCTCTTCGCGGGCGGGTTGTGGCTGCTGGAGCCGACCGTCGCCTGACCGGGGCGGTACGGCAGACTGATGGCTCGTTCCGCGCGGAAGGAGTCAGCAGATGGACGAGGTCGCCAAGGCCGTCGAGGAATGCGCTCGATCGGCGAAACGGGCCGCGCCGTCGCTGGCCGCCGCCACCGCGGAGGCGATCGACGCCGCGCTGAACGCCATGGCGGACAAGCTGGTCGAGCACGCCGACGTCGTGCTCGAAGCGAACCAGGCCGACATCGCCAAGGCACGCGAGGACGGCATGAGCGCGGGCCTGCTCGACAGGCTCACCATCACGCCCGAGCGGCTGACCGGCATGGCCGAACAGCTCCGTCTCCTGGCGGGCGCCCCGCATCAGGAGCGCTCCGTCGATGTGTCCACTTTGGACGGAGGGCTGCGGCTGGTGGAGCGTCGCCGCCCGGTCGGCGTGATCGGCGCGAACTACGAAGCGCGCCCGAACGTCACGGTGGACGTCGCCTCGCAGCTGGTGAAGTCGCGCAACGGTGGCGTGCTCCGCACGGGTTCCGCCGCGCTCGGCTCGGCCCAGCGTCTGCGCGAGACCGTGATCGCGCCCGCGCTCTCCGAGGCGGGAATCGACCCGGACGTCATCCAGCTGGTGCCGCGCGCCGAGCGTGAAGCGGCGTCCGCGCTGGTCCGTTTCCCCGAGCTCGTGCCGCTGGTCATCCTGCGTGGCAGCGGTGACAGCACCCGGGCACTGGCCACCGAGGCGGCCGTTCACGGCGTCCGCACGCTGGCGCACGCCGACGGCGGCGGCGTGCTGTACGTCGACGAAGCGGCCGACACCGACAAGGTGCGCGACCTGGTCTTCAACAGCCTCGACCGGCTCGGCGTCTGCAACCGGCTGAACCTGCTGCTGATCCACGAGAACGCCCACGACCGCGTCTGGCCCGGCATCTCCGGCGCGCTGGCCGAACGCGGCGTCACGCCCTCGCTCGCCCCGCACGAGCACGCCATCGGCTACGAATGGGCGCTCGACTCGGACCGCGAAGCGACCGTCACCGTCGCGAAGGTCTCCGGCCTGCCCGAAGCGGCGGAGATCGCCAACGAGCGGACCTCCGGCCTGGCCGCCGGCATCGCGACCGAGAGCAGCGAAGCCGCCGACGCGTTCTTCGACGCGTACACCGGCACCGGCGTCTTCTGGAACGCCCCGACCCGGCTGCTCGACGGCTTCAAGCTCCTCGCCGTCCCCGAGACCGGCATCAACCTGGACAAGGTCCCCGGCCCGCGTGGTCCGGTCACCTACACCGACCTCTACGTGCGCCAGTACGCCGTGCTGCCCGCCTGACGCGCGGTGGTCGTGAGTGGCGATTCGTGTTCTAACCCGAATCGTCACTCACGACCCGCGGGAGTGGTAGCAAAGGTCCCTTGCTCCCCGGCAGGGGATCAGCGCCGCCGCCGCTTGGACCGAGGCCGAGGAGGCATCGAGTCCGCGGTGGCGTCCTCGACCTCGTCCGAAGCAGGCGTCGGGTCCGGAGTGGCGTCGCCCAGCCCCAGCATCTCCGCGGCGAGCTGTTGCGAAGACGCGAACATGCCCGAAGGCCGGTCCCGCGCCCGGCGCAGGGACGAAGGCCTCAGCCGGTTGTAGCCCCGCACCGAAACCGGCCGCCGCGAGCGGACCTCGTACTGCGGGAACCCCGAAAGCTCGCCGGCGAGTTCCTTGTCGACCAGGATGGTGCCCGGCCGCGCGGTCGAGGTGAGGCGGGCGGCGAGGTTCACGACCGAGCCGTAGACGTCGCCGAACCGGCTGAGGATCCGGCCCGAAGCCAGCCCCGCGCGCACGGAGGGCAAGGTCTCGTCGGCATCGGCGCGTGCGGACAGGGTAAGGGCGATCTCGGCCCCGTCGACGGCGGAATCGGCGACGAACAGGACCTCGTCGCCGATCATCTTCACGATCCGCCCGTGGTGATCCGCGACCACCTCGGTGGCGACGGATTCGAACCGGTCGAGGATGTCGGTCAGCTCTTCTTCGTCGACCTGCCTGGTCAGCCGGGTGTAGCCGACCATGTCGACGAAGCCGACCACCTCGGTCCTCGCTTCGAGGTCTTCGTCCGGCAGTGCCAGCGCCCGGCCCGCGTAGGCGGCCAGGTGGCGGCGCCAGACGAATTCCTGCACCTTCTCCAGCTCGGGCAGCAGCCGCTCGACGAGCCGCCCGATCTGGCGTTCGCTGCTGCCGATCTCCTTGTTCTCGGTGATCATCGTCCACAGCATGTGGACCTGCCATTCCGCGAGACGCGAAAGGTGCTGGCCCAGCGCGCGTGTCACGGCCAGCTCGATGCTCGGGTCGATCAGCCCCGAGTTCATCAGCTGATCGGCCGTGCGGATCGCTTCGATGTCGGCGTCGGTGAAGACGACCTCGTCGTCGTCGACCGTCGCGAAGCCCAGCGCACGCCAAAGGCGCCGAGAGCGTTCCTCGGGAACGCCTGCCTTCTCGGCGACTTCGAGCCGGGTGTACTTGCGCCTTCCGCCGAGCAGGATCCGTTCGAGGCGCTGTTGCAGCGCGTCGGGCGAGATCTCGCCGGGTTCGGGCATCAGGTGGTGTGGACGATGAGCACGTCCACCCCGGACTTCCGCGCGACCTCGGACGGCACGGAACCCAGGATGCGGCCCGCGAGCGTGTTCAGCCCGCGGTTGCCGACCACCAGCAGGTCCGCGGAGCGCTCGGAGACGACCTTGCGCAGTGAGTCGACCGGGTCGCCGACGACCGCGGCGGTCTCGATGCTCTTCGCGCCGGCCTTCGCCGCCCGGTCACGGGCGGACAGGAGGGTGTCCTCGGCCGGGGCCGAGCCCACCACCTGGTACGCCTCGTCACCGAGGACGTCCTGTGCCTTCTCCACGTCGCCCTTGGTGGCCGGGTAGTAGGCGCACACGATGACCAGGGTCGCTCCGGAGTCCCCGGCGACACCCGCCGCCCGGTCGACCGCGGCGAACGAGGAATCCGATCCGTCCGTGCCCACGACCACGGTCCGATATGCAGCCATCCGCAACCTCCACCGATCTGACAGCCCGCACGTGCGCGCGAGCAGCGACGATAACCGCTCGTCGGCGGCCTCGCAGGCCGCCGTGAGCACGGTCGGGTGAAAAGGTTACTCGCCAGTCGGTTTCTGCGCTGCCGCAGGTCGCGGTGAAGGCTTCGCGCCGGATGTGGCCTTCGGCACATCGGCCGTCCGGAGCTGCACGGTGGCTTCCGCGTCGGGCGACGGCTTCGCCTTCAGGTCCGCCGGGACATGCGGTTCGTCGCCGAGCACGTGCGTCGCCTCGGCGAGCGCGGCCCGCGCGGAGCGGACCTGCTCGGCCAGGCTGGAGCGCACCTTGCGGAGCGCTTCGACCCGTTCGGTGGCCTGTGTGATCCGCCGGTTGGACTCTTCGGTGGCCTGCCGGACGCGGCGGCGTGCCTCGTCGGCCGCCTCGGCGAGCCGGGCGTTGGCCTCGGTGATCGAGTCCTGCTTGCGCTTGTTGGCGTCGGCGACGGACTCGCGCTGACGGCGCTCGATGTCGGCCTTGGCCGCCGTCTCCTCTTCGAGCACCTTCGCGCGGATGGCGGCGGCGTCCTCGGTGGCCTCGCGGACGCGGCGGGCCGCCTCGGCCTTGCTCGCGGCCTCCTGCTCGGCCAGCGCGTGCATGGCCTCGGTGCGCCGCGACGCCATCGCGATCTCGAAGTCCTCTTCGACCTGCGTGCGGCGCTGCTGCGCCTCGGCGTCGAGCTTGTCGCGCTCGGCCTTCGCCTTGTCGGTGATGTCCTTCGCCTCGGCGCGAGCCTTCTCCAGCACGCCGCGGTGCTCGGCCTCCATCTCCTTGCGACGGAGGTCGAGCTCGTTGAGCAGCTGCTCGTAGCGGGCCCGCATGGCGCTCGCGTCGGTCTCCGCCTTGGCGCGGATGTGCCCGGCTTCGGCTTCCGCGCGCGCCTTGGTGTCGGCGGCCTCGTCCTGCGCGAGCCGCAACATGCGCTGCAGGCGCTCGGAAAGGCCTTCGACACTCGTCGGCGGCTGGGCGAGCCTGTCGACCTGCCCGCGCAGGTCCGCGATCTCGCCGCGCGCGATCTCCAGCTGCCGTGCCAGGTCGCCCGCCTGTCCGATGGCGGCATCGCGATCGGCGGTGAGCATCTTCAGATCGGCGTCCAGCCGTTCGAGATGTTCGTCGACCTGCGCACGGCTGTAACCGCGCTTCGCCACGTCGAAGCCGGCTCCCAGCGGCACTAGCTCCCGTTCCTCGCCAAGGCTCATCCTTCTACCGTAGTCGAGCTGGAGTCACGGAAGGGTGAGCACCCACGCAACGCGCGGCGAAACCACGGTTCGGCGCGCTAAACGTTCCGGAAAGCGTTGATCCCGTCGATGTGCTTTTCGCGCAGCTCGTGGTTCCGGACACCCAGACCTTCTTCCGGCGCAAGGGCGAGCACGCCGACCTTGCCCTGATGCGCGTTGCGGTGGACGTCCAGCGCGGCCTGCCCGGTGTCCTCGAGCGAGTAGGTCTTCGACAGCGTCGGGTGGATCAGACCTTTCGCGATCAGCCGGTTCGCCTCCCACGATTCGCGGTAGTTGGCGAAGTGGCTGCCGATGATCCGCTTCAGGTTCATCCAGAGGTAGCGGTTGTCGAACTGGTGCATGTAGCCGGAAGTCGACGCGCACGTGACGATCGTGCCGCCCTTGCGCGCGGCGTAGACGGACGCGCCGAAGGTTTCGCGGCCCGGGTGCTCGAAGACGATGTCCGGGTCCTCGCCGCCGGTCAGCTCGCGGATCTTCTTGCCGAACCGCTGCCACTCCTTCGGGTCCTGGTTGTGCTCGTCCTTCCAGAACTTGTAGCCCTCGGCGTTGCGGTCGATGATCAGCTCCGCGCCGAGCTTCCGGCAGATCTCCGCCTTTTCGGGGCTGGAGACCACGCACACCGGGATCGCGCCGCCGTTGAGCGCGTACTGCGTCGCGTAGGAGCCGAGGCCGCCCGAAGCGCCCCAAATCAGCACGACGTCGCCCTGCTTCATGTCGGCGCCGTTGCGCGAGACGAGCTGGCGGTAGGCCGTGGAATTCACCAGGCCGGGGGAGGCGGCTTCCTCCCAGGTGAGGTGTCCCGGCTTGGGCATCAGCTGATTCGCCTTCACGAGCGCGATCTCCGCGAGCCCGCCGAAGTTCGTCTCGAAACCCCAGATCCGCTGCTCGGTGTCGAGCATCGTGTCGTTGTGCCCGTCCGGGCCCTCGAGTTCGACGTTGAGGCAGTGCGCGACGACCTCGTCGCCCGGCTTCCAGTTGTGCACGCCGGGCCCGGTGCGCAGCACGACGCCGGACAGGTCCGAGCCGACGACGTGATAAGGCAGGTCGTGGCGCTTCGACAGCGGCGAGAGCCGCCCATAGCGCTCCAGGAACTTGAACGTCGAGACCGGTTCGAAGATCGAGGTCCAGACGGTGTTGTAGTTGATCGCGCTCGCCATGACCGCGACCAGCGCCTCGCCGGGGCCGAGTTCCGGCGTCGGGACCTCGTCGACATGCAGGGACTTGCGCGGGTCCTTGTCGCGGCTTTCGAGGCCTTCGAACATGCCGGCCTCGTCCTTGTGCACGGTCACCCCGCGATAGGACTCCGGCACGTCGAGCGACGCCACGGCGCCGAGGTCATCGTTCAGAATGGCCTGCTGGATCTCGCCGAGCTGCGACATCGGAACCTCCGCGAATGGGGTGGTGGACGGCGTGTGGCGCCACTGCGCCGATGTGGCCTCACCGGCAAAGAGTGGTTCGCCCAAATTACTCATGGGTAACCAGGTCCACAACTGTACGAGACGTGGAGCACGTACACATCCCGAAGTGTTATCGACCGGTCTTGACCGGCCGGCCAACCAAGCGGACCATGGGCTGTGGAGATCTCTCCGACCTGCAGGTTCAGCCGATTTTCGGAGGTGAGCACGCATGAACGAACCCACGACGCGCCCTTGGACCCGTCCCCATGACTGGGCGGAGGTGGTCATCGGTGTCGTGGTCGCGCTTTCACCCCTCTGGATGACCACGGACAACACCGCCATGTGGACGCTCGTCATTCTCGGCGCGCTGGTCGCCCTAGACGGTTTCGCGTCGCTTGCGATGCCTGGCATGGTCTACGGCGAAGGCATTCAGATCGTCCTGGGCGCGCTGCTGTTCATTTCGCCCTGGGTGATGGGATACGCCGACTTCATGGGCGCGTCCTGGACCGCTTGGATCGGCGGCGTCCTGACCGTGGTGGCCGGGGCGGCGGCGATGCCGATCGCCCAGGCGACGCACCGGACGGCGGGGCAGCACTGACCCAGGAGGAAACGGCGTGAAAGAGGATTCGGCGAAACAGCGCATCCTGCGGGCCGCGGAGGCGCTCTTCGCCGAATCCGGTTTCGACGCCACGCCCACTTCGCGGATCGCGGAGCGGGCGGGCGTGCCGAAAGGCTTGGTGCACTACTACTTCCGGCGTAAGTCGGATCTGCTGGCCGCGCTGGTCGCCGAACTGCCCGACGCCCGGATCGAACCGGCCGTCGTGGTCGTCCCCGGCGACCTCGCGGGCAGTCTTCGCGGCCTCGTCGTCGAACTGGACAGGCGGTTCAACCGGTCCTTGGCGCTGTCACACCTGTTGTGGCGCGAGGCCGACACGCACCGCGCGGTCCGCGACGCGCTGGCCGAACGCTTCCAGCAACTCGTCCGGCAGGTGAAGGCCGTGATCGTCGCCGCGACGGGCGGCAAGGTCGCCATCGCCGACGTCGATTCGGCGTCGGGACTGCTCGCGCGGGCGGTCAGCCACCGTCACGCGACAGCACGGCACACCGAGGACGGGGACCCCGCCGAGATCGACCGCGAGGTCCTCTTCATCGCCTCAGCGTTGACGCGGGGTCAGTGACCGTCTTTCGCGGGCTCGACCAGTTCCACGAGCACACCGCCGGCGTCCTTGGGGTGCACGAAGTTCACCCGGCTGTTGGATGTCCCCCGCTTCGCCTCGTCGTAGAGCAGCCGCAGTCCCTGCGCGCGCAGCGCCGCGGCGGCAGCGTCCACATCGGACACTCGATACGCCAGCTGCTGCAGCCCGGGGCCGCTCTTCGCGAGGAACTTGCCGATCGCGGAATCGTCGCGCAGCGGCGCGAGGAGCTGGATCGCGGTCTCGGTCCCCGCGGTGCCCGGCGCGCGCAGCATCGCCTCGCGGACGCCCTGCTCCTCGTTGACCTCCTCGTGCGCGACCTCCAGGCCGAAATGCTCGGTGTGGAAGGCGATCGCGGCGTCGAGGTCGGGTACCGCGATGCCGACGTGGTCGATGGCGGTCACGAACGTTTTCAGCGCCTGGTTCATGCAGAGCAGGATAGGTGCGCGAGCGAGTGGACCGGCGTGCGCCGCCTCACACTGGCTCCATCAAGAGACCCGCGACCCGGGTATGGTCGCGAAGACCCCCTTTGCCCTTGCGCCGATGCTTGGAGGACGCCGTGTCCGGTTCCGTGATCCTGGGTGCCGCCCGTACACCGATCGGGCGATTGCTCGGTTCCCTGAAGGATTTCTCGGGCGCGCAACTCGGCGGATTCGCCATCAAGGCGGCGCTGGAGCAGGCCGGCGTCTCGCCGGACGCGGTCCAGTACACGATCATGGGCCAGGTGCTCACCGCGGGCGCCGGCCAGATCCCGGCCCGTCAGGCCGCGGTCGCCGCCGGTATCCCGATGAGCGTCCCGGCGCTGACCATCAACAAGGTCTGCCTCTCCGGCCTCGACGCCATCGCGCTGGCCGACCAGCTCATCCGCGCGGGTGAGTTCGACCTGATCGTGGCGGGCGGCCAGGAGTCGATGACCCAGTCGCCGCACCTGCTGCCGAAGTCCCGCGCGGGCTTCAAGTACGGCGACACCACGCTCGTCGACCACATGGCGTACGACGGCCTGTTCTGCGCCTTCGACCAGGTCGCCATGGGCTCGTCGACGGAGAAGTACAACAGCCGCTACGGCATCACCCGTGAGCAGCAGGACGAGTTCTCCGCGCGGTCGCACCAGCGCGCCGCCGCCGCCATCGCCGAGGGCCGGTTCAACGTCGAGATCGCGCCGGTGTCGATCCCGCAGCGCAAGGGCGACCCGATCGTCTTCTCGCAGGACGAGGGCGTCCGCGCCGACGCCACCGCCGAAAGCCTCGCGAAGCTGCGTCCCGCCTTCGCCTCCGACGGCACCATCACCGCAGGCTCGGCGTCGCAGATCTCCGACGGCGCGGCCGCGGTCATCGTCGCGAGCAAGGCCAAGGCCGAGGAACTGGGCCTGACCGCGCTCGCCGAGATCGGCGCGCACGGCGTGGTCGCCGGTCCGGACGCCAGCCTGCACGAGCAGCCGTCGAACGCGATCCTGGCCGCGCTGGCCAAGGAGAAGCTGACCGCGGACGCGCTCGACCTCGTCGAGATCAACGAGGCGTTCGCGGCCGTCGGCCTGGTCTCGGCCGACAAGCTCGGACTCGACCCGGAGAAGGTCAACGTCGACGGCGGCGCCATCGCGCTCGGTCACCCGATCGGCGCGTCCGGCGCCCGGCTCGCCGTGCACCTGGTGCACGAACTCCGCCGTCGCGGCGGCGGGCTCGGCGCGGCCGCCCTCTGCGGCGGTGGCGGCCAGGGCGACGCGCTGCTGATCCGCGTTCCGTAAAGCCCTTGCCGGTACAGCTGGACATCGACGAACTGGTCGGTCGCGCGCGGGACGGTGTCCCCCGCGCGATCGCCCGGTTGCTGTCGCTGGTCGAGGACGCTCATCCACGGTTGCCCGAGGTCGCGGCGAAGCTGACGCCGCACACCGGCAACGCGCGGGTCGTCGGTCTGACCGGTCCGCCGGGTGTCGGTAAGTCGACATCGACGTCCGCGCTGCTCACGGCCCTGCGGGCGCGGGGCCTGCGGGTCGGGGTGCTGGCGATCGACCCGTCGTCGCCGTTCTCCGGCGGCGCGCTGCTCGGCGACCGGATCCGGATGACCGAACACGCCACCGATCCGGGCGTCTTCATCCGTTCGATGGCCACGCGCGGTCATCTCGGCGGGCTGTCGTGGGCGACGCCGCAGGCGGTCCGGGTCCTCGACGCGGCCGGGTTCGACGTCGTGCTGATCGAGACCGTCGGCGTCGGTCAGTCCGAAGTGGACGTCGTGAAACTGGCCGACACCACGGTGGTCCTGCTCGCGCCGGGGATGGGCGACGGGATCCAGGCGGCCAAGGCGGGCGTGCTGGAGATCGCGGACGTGTTCGTGGTCAACAAGGCCGACCGCGAGGGCGCGGACGCCACCGTGCACGACCTCAAGCAAATGATCTCCTTGGTGCGCAGGGAGATCCGCGGTCCGAGCTGGCGTCAGCCGATCGTGCGAACGGTGGCCTCGCGGGGCGAAGGCGTCGAGGACGTCGTCCGCGCGCTCGACGAACATCACGACTGGCTGGTCCGGCGCGACGAACTGCCCCGCCGCCGTGCGGCGCGGGCCCGGGACGAGGTCGAGGCGATCGCCGTGCAGCGGCTGCGCGCGGAACTCGTCGACCTGCGCTCCGGCGACCGGCTCACCGAATTGGCCGAACGCGTGGTCGCGCGGAAACTCGACCCGTTCGCGGCGGCCGAAGAACTCATCGGAGATCTTCGCGACTCGTGAGTGGTAAGGACGGTTCTAACCGTCCTTACCACTCACGAGGTTGTTGGTGCGGCAGCGGTCAGAATTCGACGTACATCTTGATGTCACCGAAATCGCTGTCGAGATTGTCCAGATGGGCGATCGCGTCCTCTTTCCAGACTTCGAGCTGGTTCGTCTCGCCGTAGGTGAGCTGCTCGCCGTCGGCCACCTTGTGGGCGTACTTCGTGATCGTGACGGTCTGGCCCCGGCAGAACTCCACGCGTTCCAGGAACCTGTCTGCCATGTCGGGATCGAAGACGCGGCCCATCCGGACGTAGCCGTTGTTGATGTGCTCCTCGCAGTAGAAGTGCGCCGCGGCCGAGGCGATCCACTCGGTGAGCGACGCGTCGCGAGGCGGCCACTTCTCCCGGACGTGCGCTTTGATCTCCCTGGCGAGGCGGACGACCCGGCGCCGTTCGAGATCGGTCAGCCCGTCCTCCTTGCGAAAGTCGAGGATCATGTCGTCGACGACCTTGGCGAGCCTGAGCATGCGCGGCTTGTCGAGTTCGGCCGGTTTCTCCGGCGGCAGCCCGGCCATGACCCTCTCGTGCACGAGGACGTACTGCGTGTACGCGTACAGGAAGGTCAAGGCGTTCAGCTGCCATTGGTGTCGTTCGGCGATCTCCACGGCTTCGACCCTAATCGCGGACCTACTTCCGGACCTGTGTGAGCGCCGGGGATTCACCCTATGCTCTCTTCTTCGTCCACGGCTGGGAGGCAGGAACCGTGCAGAGGATCGCGAAGGTCTTTGTGGCAGTGCTGGGGGCAGGGCTGATGCTCGCGGCCGGCACCGGAACGGCGTCGGCGGAGGGCGCGCCACCGAAGGTCACGAAGGGGCCGTGCCAGTACACGCAGACCCCGGATGAGCCTGCCGCGCGGCCGGTCCCGCTGCCGCCGGACCCCCGGCGCACGCCGGACCGGGGCAAGGTCCCGGTGCAGCTGAGGACCAACCAGGGCAAGATCGACCTGACGCTCGATCGGGCGAAGGCGCCGTGCACGGTGCAGAGCTTCCTGCACCTGGCGAAGCACCGTTTCTACGACCGCACGACGTGTCACCGGCTGACCGCGTACCCGACCTTGAAGGTGCTGCAGTGCGGTGACCCGAGCGGTACCGGCGAGGGCGGCCCCGGCTACAAGTACAAGGACGAGCTGCCCGTGGGCCTGCCGCCCGCGCCGACCGACCCGACCGGCGAGCGCAAGGTGTACGCGCGTGGCGTCCTCGCGATGGCCAACGCGGGCCCGGCGACCAACGGAAGCCAGTTCTTCGTCGTGTACGGCGACTCCGCGCTGCGCCCGAACTACACGATCTTCGGCACCGTGGGTCACGAAGGCCTCGAAACCCTCGACGACGTCGCCGCCGGTGGCATCAAGCCGACCCCGGAGAACCCCGCCCCGGTCGACGGCGCCCCCGTCCTGAAGACCGACATCCTCCGGGCGCGCCCCTGGTTCTGCTGACCCCCCTTATGCATTTCGTCCTCTGAATGCGGTGGTTCGTTGGACGTACTACCGCATTCAGAGGACGAAATGCGGGGAGTCAGGTGACTTCGAAGATGGCCTCGCGCAAGGCTTGGGTGGCGCCGGCGAAAGAGTGCTTCGCGGCGGTGCCATACCCGATGATGAGCCCTTCGCGCCGCGGCTCGCCGATCCAGTACTCGCTGAGCCCTTCGAGCCCGATGGCGCGGCGGCGGCAGGCGGCCAGCACCTCCATCTCCCGCGGAAGCTCGCCGGGGAACTGGAGCACCAAATGCAGCCCGGCCGAGATCCCCTGCGGCAGCACGGAATCCGGCAGGGCCGCGAGCAGCTTGTCGCGCCGGGACCGGTATTCGACGCGGCAGCGGCGGATGTGCTGGTCGTAGGCGCCCGATTCGATCAGTTCGGCCATCGCCAGCTGGTCCAGCAGCGCGGGCCGCGCCCCGCTCTCGGCCAGCGCCGTGCGCACCGGCTCGACCAGGAACCGCGGCAGCACCATCCAGCCCAGGCGCAGCGACGGCGCGAGCGTCTTGCTCGTCGTGCCCACGTACACGACCCGTTCCGGAGCCAGCGCCTGTAGCGCGCCGACCTGCTGATGGTCGAAGCGGAATTCGCCGTCGTAGTCGTCCTCGATCACGACGGCACCGGTTTCCTCCGCCCAGCGGGTGAGTTCGGCCCGCCGCCGCGGCGCGAGGGTGACGCCGAGCGGGTACTGGTGCGCCGGGGTGACCACCACCGCCGGACTGTCCAAAGCGGACACCGTGATCCCGTGGTCGTCGACGGGCACGCCGACCACGCGGGGACCGTTGGCGGCGGCGATGTTCCGGTAGATGTGCAGCGACGGGTTCTCGAACGCGATCTCGTCCGCGCCGCGCGCGTGCAGGACCCGCGCCAGTACCGCGATCGCGTGCGAGAACCCGGAACACACCAGGATGCGGGCGGGGTCGGCGATCACGCCGCGGCTGCGGGCCAGATACGCGGCGAGCGTTTCCCGCAGCTCCGGGGCACCGGACTCGGCCGTGTAGTCGAACGCCGACATCGGCGCCTGGTGCAGTGCCCGCCGTGTCGCCGCGAGCCAGGCGGAGCGGGGGAACGCGGACAGGTTCGGCCTGCCGGGGCGCAGGTCCCAGCGCGGCGCCGGGTCGCGGGGGACGGGCCGCGGCGGTGACGCGGGCAGCGCGCCCGCCGTCGCGACGCGGGTCGGCGCGCCCTGCGTGGTCCGCAGGTATCCCTCGGCGGCGAGGTCGGAGTACACCCTGGTGACCGTTCCCCTGGCCACGCCGAGGTCCTGCGCCAGTGCCCTGGTGGAGGGCACCGCGGCGCCCGCCTGCCAGCGTCCCTCCCGGATGGCCGCGCGGATCGCCGCGGCGAGCCCGCTCCGGCCGCTTTCGGGACGCCAGTCCAGATGGACGTCTATTCCCGAACTGGACCACGATTCCGCCATGATACTGGACCATACTCGTGGGCCAGTCGCCGCTAGATTCGACGGCATGACCGAGCGAATCCATGTGGGCAAGCGAGTGCCCGAGATCTACCAGGCCATGGCGAAACTGCAGGCCGAAGTCGAGAAGGCCGCCGCCAACGCCGGTGTCGACCAGAAGATCCTCGAACTGGTGAAGATGCGGTCGTCGCAGATCAACCACTGCGCCTTCTGCCTCGACATGCACTCACACGACGCGCTGCAGATGGGTGAGTCGCCGCGGCGGCTGTTCGTGCTGCAGGGCTGGCGCGAGACCGAACTGTTCACCGAGCAGGAGCGCGCCGCGCTCGCGCTCACCGAGGCGATCACGAACGTGGCGACCCTGCACGACGTCCCGGACGACGTCTACGAAGAGGCCACCCGCGTCTTCACCGAGGAGCAGTACCGCGCCGTGGTCTGGGAGGCCATCGCGATCAACAGCTGGAACCGGATGTGCGTGACCAGCCACGCGCCGCTGCCCGAGCGCGCCGAATGACGGCGGCTCGGCTGCGGGAACTGCACGTCGCGGGTACTCCGCTGCTCCTGCCGAACGCGTGGGACGCCGACAGCGCGCGTCTCGTGGAAGCCGCCGGGTTCCCTGTTGTGGCGACGAGTTCCTTCGCCGTGGCCAAGGTCCTCGGGTACGAGGACGGGGAGGACGCGCCCGCCGCCGAGATGTTCGCGGCGGCGGCGCGGATCGCGCGTGCGGTCTCGGTTCCGGTGACCGTGGACGCGGAAGGCGGGTACGGGCTCGAAGCGGGAGAACTCGCGGCGAGGCTGGCCGAGGCGGGTGCCGTCGGCTGCAACTACGAGGACACCGATCACGCTTCAGGTGGGGTACGCCCGCTCGAGGCGCAGGCGGAACGGGTCGCGGAGTTGCGCGCGGCCGCCGGGGACGCACTGGTGATCAACGCCCGCGTCGACGTCTTCCTCGGCGCGTCCGACGAACGAGCGGCACTGGACGACGCGATCCTGCGGGCCAAGGCGTACTTCGAGGCCGGGGCGGACTGCGTCTATCCGATCCTGGTGAAGTCGCCGGCGGTGCTCGGCGAGTTCGTGAAGGCGGTCGCGCCGGGAGCGGTCAACGCCGCTCCGATGCCAGGAGGCCCCGATCTCTCCGCGCTCACCGCACTGGGGGTGGCGCGGATCTCGCTGGGCACCGGGCTGTGGAAGTCGGTCCGCGCCGATCTCCGCGCGAAGCTGGCCGAACTGACGGCGGGGAAGCTGCCTTACTGAATGGGAACCGGGGCGGTGCGGCCGGGGGCGTTGGATGCCGGCCGCACCGTCCCGGCGACTAGTGGGCGATCGCCTTCTCGGCGCCCGCACCGGTGAGCGAGCGGACCTCCATCTCGGCGTACTTCTTCTGGTTGTGCTCCTTGGACAGCACGGTCCCGAGCCAGCCGAGGAAGAAGGCGACCGGGATCGAGACGATGCCCGGGTTGTCCAGCGGGAACCAGTGGAAGTCGACGCCCTGGATCATCGAGGCGCTCTTCCCGGTCTTCGGGTCGACGGGCTTACCCGAGACCGCCGGCGAGAAGACGATCAGCACGACGCAGACCGCGAGACCGCCGTAGATGCTCCACAGCGCGCCCTGGGTGTTGAACCGCTTCCAGAACAGCGAGTACAGGATCGTCGGCAGGTTCGCCGACGCCGCCACCGCGAACGCGAGCGCCACGAGGAACGCGATGTTCTGCCCGTTGGCGAGGATGCCGCCGAGGATCGCGACCGCGCCGATCACCAGCGCGGTGATCCGGGCGACCTTCACCTCCGAATCCGGGGACGCCTTGCCCTTCTTGATCACGCTGGCGTAGACGTCGTGCGCGAACGACGCCGATGCGGTGATCGTCAGCCCCGCGACCACCGCGAGGATCGTCGCGAAGGCGATCGCCGCGATCAGGCCCAGCAGGACCGGCCCGCCGAGTTCCAGTGCCAGCAGCGGTGCCGCCGAGTTGACGCCACCCGGCGCGGCCTTGATCTTGTCCGCGCCGACCAGCGCGCCGGCGCCGTAGCCGAGCACCAGGGTGAACAGGTAGAAGACGCCGATCAGTGCGATCGCCCAGACCACGGAACGACGGGCTTCCTTCGCGGTCGGCACGGTGTAGAAGCGCATCAAGACGTGCGGCAGGCCGGCGGTACCGAGGACCAGAGCGATGCCCAGCGACAGGAAGTCGAGCTTCGTCGTACCGGTCTTGCCGTACTGGTTACCCGGCCCGAGCAGCGCTTCACCGGCGCTGCCCGCCCTGTCCACCGCGCCCTGCAGCAGCGCGGAAAGGTTGAAGCCGTACATGCCCAGCACCCACAGCGTCATCGCCAGCGCGCCGGCGATGAGCAGCGCCGCCTTGATGATCTGGACCCAGGTGGTGCCCTTCATCCCGCCGATGAGCACGTAGGCGATCATGATGATGCCGACGATCACGATGATCGCGGCCTGCCCGGCCTTGCTCTCGATCCCGAGCAGCAGCGCGACGAGGCCACCGGCCCCCGCCATCTGCGCCAGCAGGTAGAAGAACGAGACGGCCAGCGTGGACGTCGCCGCCGCGGCCCGCACCGGGCGCTGCTTCATCCGGAACGCCAGCACGTCGCCCATGGTGAACTTGCCGGTGTTGCGCAGGAGTTCGGCGACCAGCAGCAACGCGACCAGCCACGCCACCAGGAAGCCGATGGAGTAAAGGAATCCGTCGTAGCCGTAGACGGCGATCGCGCCCGCGATCCCGAGGAACGACGCGGCGGACAGGTAGTCACCCGCGATGGCGACGCCGTTCTGCGGGCCGGTGAACGCGCGGCCGGCGGCGTAGTAGTCCGACGCCGTCTTCGTGTTGCGGCTCGCCCGGAACACGACGAACAGCGTGACCACCACGAACAGGCCGAAGATGGTGATGTTGAGTACGGGGCTGCTGCCCTCGACTCCGGCGGCGAGGGTCATTTGGTCTCACTCTCGATGTCCGTGCGGATCTTCTCCGCGATGGGGTCGAGTTTCTTGTTCGCGTAGCGGACGTAGAGCCCGGTGATCACGAAGGTCGAAACGAACTGCAGCAGACCGAAGACGAGGCCGACGTTGATGTTCCCGACCAGCTTCGTGCTCATGAAGCCGTGCGCGTAGTCGGCGAGCAGCACGTAGAGCAGGTACCAGAGGAGGAACAGCGCCGAGACGGGGAACACGAACCGGCGCAACCGAGCCCGCAGTTCCTTGAACTCCGCGCTGTCATGGGCTTTGTCCCAGTCCGTTTCCGGCGGACTGGGAGCGTTCGTTTCGGTACTCATCGTGCTCTCCTCGCACCGCGAATGTGTTCCGCGACACGTTAAGGAGAGGTCAAGGAGACCGGAACCTTCAGCGGTTCAAACGTCTGCCGAGACGACGAACGGTCGACGAACGGTAGTCCGACCACGACGAGGGGGTTTCGGCTGTGCGATCGTCCAAGTGCAGCCGCAGCATGGCGGCCGTCGACCAGGCGGGAGGCCTGCCCCGCCAGGAAACCACGATCATTACTCCGAATGCCAGCGGAACCGACCAAGGTGCGGGCTGCGACACGAGAATCGCGGGCAGACCGCTCAGGCTGGGGACGAACAAGGCCACGAGGATCGAGCCCGAAGACGCGACGAGCCCGGCGAGGACGCCGCTGATCGCGCCCGCGGCGGTCAGCCGGTTCCACCAGATGCCGAGCACCAGCAACGGGCAGAACGTGGACGCGGCCACGGTGAAGCCCCAGGTGACGAGGACGCCCGCGTCCAATCTGGCCGACGGCAGCGCGAGCAGGACCATCACCGCCGCCGCCCCGAGCACCGACCAGCGCAGTCTCCGCAGGCCGCCGGGCGCCAGGTCGTGCGCGACCGCGCCGGAGATCACCAGCAGCAGCCCGAGCGACGTCGCCAGGAAAGCCGCGAACGCGCCCGCCGTCAGCAATCCGGTGAACAACGACCCCGCCCAGCCGTCGTCGATCTGCGCCGGCAGCGCGACGACGACCGTGTCCGTCGCGCCCGAGACGTACAGCTCGGGCACCAGCACGCGGCCGAAGACGCCGTAAACCCCTGGGAACAGGTAGAAGACGCCGAGCAGGGCGACGGTGATCGCCGCGGTCCGGCGGGCGGCGCGGCCGTCCGGGCTGGTGTGGAAGCGCATCAGGACGTGCGGCAGGCCCATGGTGCCGAGCATGGTGGCGATCAGGATCGCCCACGTGCCGAGCAGCGGATAACCCTGATCGCCGAGGTCGAGCAGCGGCCGTTGCCAGTCCGGCCCGCCCAGCGGGGCACCGCCCCGGACGGCGGGAACCGGCGTGCCCTCGGCGAATTCCAGCGTTTCCCCGCTCCTGGCCACCAGTTCTCCCGGCGGCACCACGTGCTTTTCCGGGGTGAGCAGGGTGGTCGGCTCGCGCAGGGTCAGCGTCACGTCGATCTCGAAGGACAGCTGGGTGTCGCGGGCGAAGTGGGTGAATTCCACCGGGTGCACCGAAGCCGACCGTTCCTCCGGGGAGACCTGGGAGACCAGCCAGATCGCGGGGATGATGAACAGCAGCAGTTTCAGCACGAACTGGAACGCCTGGACGTAGGTCGCCGCGCGCATGCCGCCGAGTGCCAGTGTCGCGCTGACGGCGGTGCCCGCGATGACGACGCCGACCCAGTACGGCGTGCCGCCGACGGCGGTCAGCACGAGCCCCGCGGTGCGGAACTGCGGGACCAGGTAAAGGGTTCCGATCACGAGGACGACGACGGCGGCCAGACGGCGCAGTGCGGGGGAAGCGAGCCGCGCCTCGGCGAAGTCCGGGACGGTGAGCGCGCCGGAGCGCCGCATCGGCGCCGCGACGAGCACGAGCATCGCGATGTACCCGGCGGTGAATCCGACCGGGTACCAGAGCGCGCCGATGCCGTCCTTCACCACCAGGCCCGCGACGCCGAGGAACGACGCCGCGGACAGGTATTCGCCGGAGACCGCGGCGGAGTTGACCAGCGGCGAGATCCGGCGCGAGGCGACGAGGAAATCCGACGTCGTGCGCATGGCCGCGACCCCGCGCAACCCGATCAGCAGGGTGACCAGCACGACGGGGGCCACCGCGAACGCTGTGACCACTACTCGTCCTCGATCTTTTCCGCCCGGCGCAACTGCCACCACGACAGCAGCGCCATCGCCGGGTACGGGAGGATCGCGATCATCAGCCAGGACAGCGGGATACCCAGCAGCCGCACCGAATCCAGCCCGGGGAACACCCCGAACACCAGGGGGAGCCCGAACACCAGCCCGAACATCCCGGCCAGCGCGGGAATCCCTCGGCGGCGCTGGGCCCGGTAGAGCGCGTCCGCGCGTTCGGCGTCACTCGCTGCCAGCCGGGGAACCCGCCAACGTCCGCGCGAACGGCGCCGCGAATGCGCGAGCCGGGTCTGCGGGCTGGTGACGGCGACCCGTTTGACACGGCTCACGAGCGGCTTCCCCGGCCCAGTTCGCCGCGCTGCGCGGCGGCGAGCAGCCGGTCGCGCAGGTCGCGCGCGTGGCGGCGGCTCACCGGCACGTCACCCGCTTCGGTATGCGCCAACAGCCCGCCGGTCGTGTCGCTGCGCAGTTCGAGCACGGCGTCCACGGCGAGCAGGAAACCCCGGTGCACGCGGGTGAATCCCGTTCCCTCCCAATACTCTTCGAGCCGGGAGATGGGCATCCGCGTGACGTGGACGCCGGATTTCGTGTGCAGCCGGACATAGTCGCCGTGCGCCTCGACGAACTGGACGTCGTCGCGGCGGACGTACCGCGTGCGCCCGCCGGATTCCACCGGCAGCGCGGACATCGCGTCCGGCGCGGGTTTCGGCTCGTCGGGCTGGTTGCCCGCCATCCGGACCACTTTGGACAGTGCGGCGGACAGCCGTTCCGCGCGGACCGGTTTGAGCAGGTAGTCGACCGCGCCGATCCCGTACGCGGCCACGGCGTGCCCGTCATGCGCGGTGACGAACACGATCACCGGTGGTTCGCTGAGCCGCGCCAGCAGCGAGGCGAGCTCGAGCCCGTCGAGGCCGGGCATGGAGATGTCGAGGAAGACGGCATCGAAATGACTGCCCTGCAAAAGTTTGAGCGCGTTGACGGCGTCACCGGCGGCGACCACCTCGGCGACTTCCGGTGCCTCGCGCAGCAAGCTGCACAGCTCGTCGAGGGCGGGCGGGACGTCGTCGACCGCCAGCACCCGCAGCCCGTTCGTCACGGCAGCACCCCCGGCTGGAAACGGGGCACGCGCACCACGACCCTGGTGCCCGCGCCGGTCTCGGTCTCGACCGTCAGTCCGTACCACGGGCCGTAGACGCTGCGCAGCCTTCTGTCCACATTGGCCAGTCCGACGCCGCCGTCGTCGCCGCGCCCGGCCAGGATCGCCGCCGCGCGTGCGGGGTCCATGCCGACACCGTCGTCCTCGACGCTGATCACGCAGTCGTTCCCTTCCGCCATTCCCTGAACCTGGATGAACCCCGCCTCGGCGCGTGGCTCGATCCCGTGCCGGATCGCGTTCTCCACCAGCGGTTCCAGCACGAGGTACGGCACGGCGACGGCCAGCACCTCCGGCGCGACGCGCACCTGCACCCGCAGCCGCTCGCCGAGTACCGCGCGCTGCAGGGCCAGATACGTCTCGATGGCGCGGAACTCCTCGGCGACCATCGTGTACTCGCCGTGGCGGGCGAGGCTGTAGCGGGTGTACTCGGCGAAGTCGAGCATCAGATCGCGGGCGCGGTCCGGGTCGGAGCGGACCAGCGAGGAGATCACGGTGAGCGCGTTGTAGACGAAATGCGGTGAGATCTCGGCCCGCAGCGCGCGCAGTTCGGCCTCCGCGGCCTGCTCGGCGGAGGCTTCCAGCCTGCCGCGTTCGAGCGCGTGGACGACGAGCTCGGCGGCCTGCCGGGCGAGGGCGTTCTTGCCATCGGCGACCAGGAGGACGCCGGCCAGTTCGTCGTGGACGTGGAGCGGCAGGGCCAGTAGCCCGGGCTCGGACACCGGCGTCTCGGAGTGGAGGACCTCGTCGAGCGCCGCGATCACGACGTCGTCGGCGGCCGGTCTGCCCGACCAGATCAGCGAGCCGGAGAGGTCGGTCAACCCGAGGCCGGGGACGCCGAACAGCCGCCGGAGGCCGTGCGCCGCGTGGCGGGCGCGGGGCCCGGCCAGGCCGTCCATGAGATCGTCGGAGACACGCTGGGCGGCGGCGAGCACCGGCACCGGATCCGCGCTCGCGGCGGGACGCCAGGGCAGACGGGTGGTCATCCGGCCTCCTCCGCGACGTCGGGGCCTAGATCCTAACGTCGCTGCGTGGATTCGGCGGTTACGCTCCGGGCATGGTCACTGGGGATGCGGTGGTGCTCCGGCTGGACGTCGTGATGCGCCGGTTCGCGTGGGCGGGGTTCGTGGTGTTCGGCGGGGGCGGCCTGGTGGCCGTCGTTCTGGCGTTGTTCTCCGGCTCGGTTTCCGGGGTGGTGTTCGGCCTGCTCAGCGTGGCCTTCGCCGGGCTGATCCTGCTCGCCCTGCGGCGCTCGGCGGGCTCGTTGGCGATTTCCGCCGCGGGGTTCGCGGTCCCGGGTGTGTTCGAGGTCCGGTGGACCGAAGTGACGCGGCTGCGGGTGTGGCGGGAGAAGCGCCGCGTGGGGCGGTGGATGCACTGGTGGCACTACCGGATCGAATGGACCGGCTCGGGGCCCGAAGTGTTGCTTGAGGACGGCGAGTACGCGTACGCGCTGGGGCACCTTGGCGGTGGCGCCCGGCTGTACGCGGGTCTCACGCTCTTCGCACCCGCTGGGGTGGTCGAGTTCGCCGAGTGAGCGCCCCCCGAACGCTATGAAAGGTCCTTTCCTTGCGAAATTTGCAAGGAAAGGACCTTTCATAGCAGTACCGAGGCGCGTCAGCAGCTCTGCTTGTAGAAGTACTGAGCGTTCGCGTCCATGTTCGCCTTGGTGATGGAGTGCAGCGAAGCGGTCAGATTGCGCGTCACCGGCTTGCCCTCCAGCGCCGCGATGGCCTGCTGCACACCCTGCTGCCCGATGGCGGCCGGGTCCTGCGCGATGAGGCCCTGGTACTCGCCCTTCTTCAGGCCCTCGATCTCCGACGGCGAAGCGTCGAAGCCGATCAGGTTGACCGCGCCGATCTTGCCCGCGTTCCGCAGGCCGGTCGCGGCGCCCTCACCGGTGTTGAGGTTGGTCGCGAAGATGCCGATCAGGTCCGGGGTGGAGGCCAGCGCGGCGGTCACCTTGGACGCGGCCTGGTCGGGCTCGTTCTGGGTGAACTGCACGCCCGCCGACTTCAGGTTCGGGTGGTTCTTCAGCTCGTCCTCGAAACCCTTCGCGCGGGTGTTCGTGGTCGAGGTGCCCGCGATGGTGTCGAGAACCAGCACCGACCCGGTCTTGCCCGCGGCCAGCTCCGCCATGGTCTTCGCGGCGAGCTTGCCGCCCTCGGCGTTGTCCGAGGAGATCGACGACTCGGCCACACTGGTGTCCTTCAGCGCGGTGTCGACCTCGATGATCTTCGCGCCGCGGTTCTTGACCTGCTGGATCGGCGCGAGCATCGCCTGCGCGTCGGTCGGCGCGATGAGCAGCGCGGCGGGCGGGTTGGAGCCCAGCGCGTTGACCAGCTGGGTCTGCATGGCCGCGTCGAATTTCTGCGGGGCCTGCGTGGTGAGCTCGTAGCCCGCCTTCTTGGCCTCGGCCTCGGCGCCGCACTGCATCGAGATGTAGAACGGCTCGGCCTGCACGCCCGGGATGAGCGACAGCTTCTTGTTGTTGGTCTTGGCGCCGGAATCGCCCGACGGCGCCTCGCCGACGGTGCCACCGCCGCACGCGGTGAGCAGGAGGGCCGCGGAAACGGCGGCACCGGCGGCGAGCAGGGTCTTCTTCATGGGGAATGCACCTCTTTGTGCGTAGGGAGAACTAACGAGAGTTGCGGCGACGACGGCGCCGCTGGTCGAACCAGACCGCGGCGATCAGCACCGCGCCGACCGCGATCATCTGCCAGAAGTCCTGGACCTGCGTGATGTTGAAGCCCTTCTTCAGCACGGCAGGGATGAACACGCCGATCACCGTGCCCAGCACCGAACCGACACCGCCGAAGAGGCTCGTCCCGCCCATCACCGTGGCGGCGATGGCGTTGAGGTTGTCGGTGGTGTGCGCCGAAATGGTCGTCGACGCGTAGTACGCCAGCGAGAGGAAACCGGCGACACCGGCGAGGAAACCGGTGAGCGTGTACACCTTCAGCAGGTGCGCGGTCACCCCGATGCCCGCTCGGCGCGCGCCCTCGGCGTTGGAGCCGACGGCGTAGGTGTAGCGGCCGAATTTGGTGGTGTGCAACAGCCAGGCGCCGATCAGCGTGATGACCACGGCCACCAGCACCAGATTCGGCACGCCGCCGAACGACGTCCCGTAGCCGAGCGTCTTGTTGAGCTCGGTCGGGACGCTGCGCACGTCGGACCCGTTGTTCAGCAGGTACGCGGCGCCGAGCGCGGCACCCATCGTGCCGAGCGTGACGATCAGCGGCGGGATGTTCGCCACCGCGATCAGGAAACCGTTGATCAGGCCCCAGATCGTGCCCGCGACGACGGCCGCCACGAGTCCGGCGGTGATGACGCCCCATCCGGCCTTCGTCGCGTCGCCGTCCAGGCTGAGCGCCTCCATCGTCTTGCCCGCCACCATGCCCGCGAAGATCAGCACCGAACCGACCGAGAGGTCGATACCGGAGGTGATGATCACGAACGTCATGCCGACCGAGAGCACCAGCAGCACCGAGGTCTCGATGAGCAGGGTCTGGAAGGTGAACAGCGTCGCGAACTCGGCGGGCGCGATCGCGGTGAACACGATGATCAGCGCCAGCAGCACCAGCGCGATCCAGAACGTGTTCGCCCCGATCAACCGCTGGCCGATCGATCGTTTGCCGAAACCACCGTCCACCGAGGTCTGGATCTCGGGGCCGTTCTTCGTCGGAGTGGACACGGTCACGCCGCCTCCTCTTGTACGAGGGCGCCCGTCATCGCGGCGACCAGGTCTTCCAGTTTCGTGTCGGCGCCGGTGAACCGGGCGACGCGTTTGCCGAGCCGCAGCACCTCGACGCGGTCGGCCACCGACAGCACCTCGGGCATGTTGTGGCTGATCAGCACGACGGCGATGCCCTTGTCCCGCACCTTCTTGATCACGTCGAGCACGCGTTCGCGCTGCACGACGCCGAGCGCGGCCGTCGGCTCGTCCATGAACACGACCTTCGACGCCCAGACGACCGACCGCGCGACGGCGACACTTTGCCGCTGCCCGCCCGAAAGCGAGCCGATCGGGACGTCGGTGCTCTGCAGGGTCACGCCGAGCCGCTGGAACTCCTCGACGGCCTGGCGCTTCATCTCCTTCTTGTCCAGCATCCCGAGCTTGCCGAGGATCCCCTTGCGGTGGATCTCCCTGCCCAGGAACAGGTTCGCGGCCGGGTCGAGTTCCGGTGCGACCGCGAGGTCCTGGTACACCGTCTCGATCCCCATCCGCCGTGCCGTGGTGGGGGAGTCCAGCACCACTTCGGCACCGTCGAGCAGGATGCTGCCCGACGTCGGCTGTTCCGCGCCGGACAGACATTTGACCAAAGTGGACTTCCCGGCGCCGTTGTCGCCGATCAGCGCGGTGACCTCACCGGCCCGCGCCTGGAACGACGCGCCGCGCAGCGCCTCCACCGAGCCGTAGCGTTTGACCAGGTTCTGTGCGTCGAGCAGGAGTTCGCTCACGATCGCTCCCTCTTCTCGGGTGCGGGCGGACGGCAGCGGATGACGGTGACCTCCCCCTCCACAGTGGACTGTCCGGCGTCGTGCGGGACCACGTACGTCTCGCCCTTGCGCAGCAAGTATTCGCCGCCGTGTTCGGTGCGGAGCGTGCCCGAACCGTCCATGACGACCAGCACCGCGAACGACGGATCGAGTGACAACGTTGTCGACCTACCGGAAACGGCGGGACGGAGCTGGTCGGCGCGGAAGAACGCGTCACTGCCGTCGGCGAGGAGGTCCACAGTGGACGCTTCGTCGGCCGCGGTGCGCTTGACGATCGAGCCGAGCCGTTCTTCGTCCCAGCCGGAGGTGTCCAGGGTTTCGATGGCGCTCTCGAAGCCGATCCCGAGGTGCGCCTTCTCCGGGTTCGCCAGGAAGTCCCGCCATTCCAGGGTCAGCGAGAAGTCGGTCGGCTGCTGGAGCTCGACGACGAAGACGCCTTCGCCGATCGCGTGCGGCAGGCCCGCCGGGATGTACACCGTGTCGCCGGGCGTCACCGCGACGCTGTTCAGCGCTCCGAGCATGGCGGGCGCGTCCTGGGTGCGGGCCCATTCGTTGACCGTCGCCTTGTCGACGGTCTCCTTGAACCCCGGGTAGACGCGCGGGTCGTCGCCGTAGGTGCCGACCACGATCCACGCCTCGGTCTTGCCGAAGTGCGAGTCGAAGTGCCGCCTCGCGAACGAGTCGGACGGGTGGAAGTGCACCGGCAGGCGCTGGCCCGCGTCGAGCAGCTTCACCAGCAGGCCGGTCGAATCGCCGAGCGCCTCGACGTGCTTGGCGCCGAGCCACGCGGACGGGTTCTCACGGACGGCGTCGCGGAGCCAGACCCCGCTGGGCAGCTTGGTCAGGCCGTTGGTCTCCTGGCCGAACATCGTGGTGGCCGAGCCGACCCAGTCTTCGGGGCCGAATTTCGACTCCGAGGGGGCGCCCCGCAACGCGGCGATGGCGTCGCCGCCGCGGTAGAACTGCGGCGGCTGGTTCGCCGGCAGGCGGATCGGTTCGAGGTGGCCGCTCATGAAGGGGCGACCTCCCCGGAACCGCGGGCTACGAGGTGCACGGGCAGAACTACCTTTCTCGGTGCGGATTGATCTCCCTGGACCCGGGCGAACAGCAGGTCCGCGGCCGCCCGGCCCAACGCGCTCACGTCGTGCGCGATCACGGAGACCGGCGGATCCAGCAGATCCGCCAGTTCGAAGTCGTCGAAGCTGATCATCGCGGGACGCCGCTCCGCGTGCGCCAGCGCGCGCAGCAGGTGGACGGCGACCCGGTTGTTGCCCGCGATCACGGCGGTGGCCGGATTCGGCCCGGTGAGCAGCCGCCGTACGGCGTCGCCGACGCTCTCGGCGGTCGGCGTACGCATCACGACAAGGTGCTCGTCGTAGGGGATCCCGTTGCGGACACAGCCTTCGCGGAAGCCGCGCAGCCGTTCGCCCGCGGTGAAGATGTCCGGGCTGTCGGCGAGGAACGCGATCCGGCGGTGGCCGTGTTTCGCGAGGTGGGCGACCGCTTCGACGGTGCCGCCGATGTTGTCGACCAGCACCGTGTCGGCCACTATGTCGCCGGCGGGCCGGTCGAGGAACACCACGGGCGTGCCCGCGCGCATCTCGGGGACCAGGTAGCCGTGCTGCATCCCGGCCGGGACGACGAGGATGCCGTCGACGCGACGGGAGCAGAACTCCAGGACCAGTTCGCGTTCGCGGTCGGAGTTCTCCTCCGACGAACCGGTCAGTACCTGGCGGCCGAACGAGGTCGCGATACGTTCGACGGCCCGGTTGAGCTCGGAGTAGAAGGGGTTTCCGACATCCTCGACGATCAGGCCGATCGTCCCGGTCGTCGAGCCGCGCCGCAGGTTCCGCGCGCCGAGATTGCGCCGGAACCCGAGCTGCTCGATCGCCGCCATGACGCGCTCCGCGGTGTCCGGATGGACGGCGGGCTCGTCGTTCACCACTCGCGAGACGGTTTTGATGCTCACGCCCGCGAGCCGGGCCACGTCACTCATCGTGGCCCGTCGGCCGGTAGTGCGGTGGCCGTTGTCCGGTCCGCTGGAAGACAACGTTGTCATAGTGGCGGGAATTGAACGCCAGCGGCGCGGTGATGTCAATGCCCGGTTCGTCCTGGAGGCGCCTTCCGAAGTCGAACCGTTACGCGGGCCGGGGCTTCGTGCCCCGCTGTGGCAGGGTCTTGTCCGATCGAGGGGAGTGCGGAATGCCGTATGTCGAAGCGTCGGTGCGCAGCAGGCAGTTCGTCGCCGCCGCCCGCGAAGTGATGCAGCGCGACGGCGTCGCCGCGACGACCTTGCGGGCGGTCGCGGCCGAAGCCGACGTCCCGCTCGGCACGTTGCAGTACGTCTTCTCCAGCAAGGAAGCGCTGCTGCGGGCCGTGATCGAGGACGTGGTCGAGGAGATCTCGACCGTGCTGACCGGGACGGTCGAACTCGACCGGGGGCTGGCGCACGCGATCCGCCAGGGACTGACGAGCTTCTGGTCCGAGCTGGTCGCCGATCACGTCAAGCTGCAGCTGATGCAGGGCGAACTGCTCCATTACGCGCTCCGCAAGCCGGGGCAGGAAAGCATGGCGAGCTGGCAGTACCGGCGCTACGTCACGGTGCTGACCGACTGGTGCCGGGAGGCGGCCGTCAACGCGGGCGAGCAGTGCGCGCTGCCCTACGAGCGGCTCGCCAGGGTCATGCTCGCCGGCGTCGACGGGCTCATCGTGCAGTACGTCTGCGAACCCGACGAAGAGCGCGCTCGCGCCGACCTCGAAACCGTCATCGGGATGCTCATCGCCTCGGTGGACATCCGGCCTGTCTGAGGTCTGACCGGCATCGTTGCGGGTCGCCGTAAGCTGCTCTAAGGTCAAGTCATACGACTGACTGAATTGCGGAGGTTGACGAATGGACACGACTGTCGTGGTCGTCGGTGCCGGTTTGTCCGGGCTGGTGGCGGCACGTGCTCTGCACCGGCGAGGCGTCGAAGTAGTCGTACTGGAGGCCGCCGGCCGGATCGGCGGACGTGTCCTGAGCGAGACGACCGCGCTGGGTTCCCGGCTCGACCTCGGCGGGCAGTGGATCGGGGCCGACCATCATCGGGTCAGGGCGCTGGCGGCCGAATTCGGCGCCACCGAGTTCCCCATGCACACCGGGCCGCATCCCGTGTTGATCGAGGCGGGCCGGCGGGTGCCGCTCTGGTCGCCCGCCCTGCTGCCCGCCGGTCTCGCGCTGGTCGCGGCGGGAGTGCTGGGCAGGACGGGCACGCCGAAACGGTGGAACCGCACGACGCTGGGATCGGTGCTGCGCGCGGTGCCGGGCCGCCGGGCCCGAGGGTTGCTGGAGGCGGTGGCCGCGGTGTCGTGGACCGCCGACCTCGACCGGTTCTCCGTCGAAGCGATGACCAGGATGATCCGCGCGCAGGGCGGATTGCGGACCATGCTCTCGACGGCAGGCGGGGCGCAGGAGGCCCTGCTCGCCGAGAGCATGGGGGCGCTCGTCGACGGTCTCGCCGCCGAACTCGGCTCACGGGTGCGGACCGGGGCGGCGGTCACCTCGATCGACCGTGACGTCGACGGGGTCACCGTGCGGACCGGGACGGACACCCTGCGGGCAGCGAAGGTCGTCATCGCCGTGCCACCGCCGGTCGCCGCCCGGATCGCGCACGAGCCCACGCTTCCGCGACAGCGGCTCGATCTGGAAAAGAACTCGTACATGGGGACGGTGCACAAGGCGATCGCCGTCTACGAGCGGCCGTTCTGGCGGGAGCGCTCGAACGGGGAGTTCCTCGTCCTGGACGGTGTCGGACACACGGTGTTCGACACGACCGCCCCCGGCGGGCCCGGACACCTGTGCGTGCTGGTCGGCGGACCCCGGGCGCGGCGGCTCGACGAACTGGACACCGCTGCCCGCCGTGACGCGCTGCTCGGGCCGCTGGTCCCGCATCTCGGCTCCGCCGTGCTCGAACCCGTGGGCTGGCACGAAAAGGCGTGGCATCTCGACGAGCACGTCGGTGGTGGTTACACCGCGCTTCCCGTGCCGGGCACGACCGACGGTTTCCCGCCGCTTCCGTCGGCTCCGGCCGGGCATGTGCACTGGGCGGGTTCGGAAACCGCCCGCGAGCACCCCGGTTACCTCGACGGCGCCATCGAGGCCGGCGAACGCGCGGCGCGAGAGGTGGCCGAAGCGCTCAGGTGAGCTTGTCCCGAAATGGACAGGGTTTGGCGGCCCTCTTGACCAACTGGTCTGTTCTTGTCGAAGGTGAACAGGCAGCGACAACGTTGTCAGGAGGCGGCCTTTCCCATGCCCGCACGTACTTCGATCCGCGTCGCCGGATTGCTCACCGCGCTCGTCGTCCCCGCCGGGCTGGTCACGCCCGCCGCGGCGGCGGCGCCCGGTGGCGACTCCGTGGACGCGGTCAACACCTTCATCGGCACCAAGGACGACGGCAACACCTTCCCCGGCGCTTCGGCGCCTTTCGGGATGACGCAGGTCAGCCCGATTTCCTCGCATTACGCCGGCTACCGCTACGACGACACCGCGATCCGCGGCTTCGGGCATTTCTTCCTGTCCGGCGCGGGCTGCTGGGAACAGGGCGGTCTCGTGTCGACCCTGCCCACCACCGGCGCGGTCGGGCCCGGCGCGGCGTTCGACACCACGAAACCCGAGACGTTCGACCACAGGAAGTACGCCTCGCCGTACACGCACGAGGGCGAGGTCGGGAAGCCCGGCTACTACAAGGTGCGGCTCACCGGCTACGGCGGCGTCGACGCGGAGACCACCGCGACCACGCGGACCGGCGTCGAGCGGTACACCTTCGCGAAGTCCGGCGACGCGAACGTCTTCGTCAACGTCGGGCAGGCCAACGACAAGGAACCCGTGACGGCGAGCCAGATCCGCGTCGTCGGCGATCGGACGGTCGAGGGCATGGTGGAGTCGCAGGCGTTCTGCGGCGGCAAACCGTACAAGACCTGGTTCACCACGACGTTCGACAAGCCGTTCAAGTCCTTCGGTACCTGGTCGCCGACGGGCGGTACCCCGGGCTCGAAGGAGTCCGCCGGTGGTGAAGGGCTGCGTGGCGCGTGGCTGACCTTCGGCGGCGGGCAGGTCACCGCGACGACGGCGATCTCCCATGTGGACGCTTCCGGCGCGAAGCTCAACCTGGCCTCGGAGAAGGGGCGTTCGTTCGACGCGGTCCGGGACGGCGCACAGCGCGCCTGGCGCAAGGAACTGTCCTCAGTGGACATCAAGGGCGGTACGAAGGACGACCGCACGGTGTTCTACACCTCGCTGTACCACGCGCTCCTGCAGCCGTTGACCGGCAACGACGCCGACGGCCGTTACCGTGGGTTCGACGACAAGATCCACCGCGCGCTGGGCTGGACGTACTACGAGTTCTTCTCGCTGTGGGACACCTACCGCACGCAGAACCAGTTGCTCGCGCTTTTGCGGCCGGCGCGCGCGAAGGACGTCGCGAAATCCGTGCTCGCCATCCACGACCAGGGCGGCTGGTTGCCGCGCTGGGCGTACGCGAACCAGGAGACGAACACGATGACCGGCGATCCGGTCACCCCGTTCCTGGTCGACCTGTGGCGGTTCGGTGCGCTGTCCGGCCAGGAATTCAAGGCCTACCAGGCGCTTCTGCAGAACTCGCGGGAGATCCCGCCCGCGTCGTCGCCGTTCCAGGGCCGCTCGGGGAACGCGAGCTACCAGAAGGACGGGTTCGTCCAGTACGACAAGGACTTCCCGAAGAAGGGTCAGGACACCGACCCGAACCACGGCGCTTCGGCCACGCTGGAATACGCGCTCGCGGACTGCTCGCTGTCGATCATGGCCGCCGGTCTCGGCAAGCAGGAAGACGCGAAGGCCTTGGCGGAGAAGGGGCGCAGCTATCGCACACTGTGGGACTCCTCGGTGACCGACCGCGGCTTCACGGGGTTCTACCGGCCCAAAGTCGAGGGCGGCGAATGGTTCAGCCCGGCGGGCAAGCCGTTCGACCCGCAAAGCCAGGACGGCTTCCACGAGGGCACGTCGTGGCAGTACCAGTGGCTGACCCAGCAGGACGTCCCCGGACTCGTCGAGCGCATGGGCGGCAAGGAGAACGTCGGCGAGCGGCTCGACGACTTCTTCGCCTACGGGGATCTGGTCAATGACCCGGCGAAGACCGTGCGCGAGGAATGGGTCGTCGGCCCGTACAACTACTACAACCAGTTCCGCTACAACCCGAACAACGAGCCGGATCTGCACTCGCCCTGGATGTACACGCTGACCGGGCAGCCGTGGAAGACCTCGGCTGTCGTTCGCGCCGCGCACACGCTGTTCACCAACGCGCCCAACGGTGTCACCGGCAACGACGACCTCGGGACCATGTCCGCGTGGTACGTCTTCAGCGCGTTGGGGCTGTATCCGGCGGTGCCGGGCACCGGGCAGTTCGTGCTCAACGCGCCGCGGTTCGAGAAGTCCGTGGTGCGTCTGGAGAACGGCCGTGACATCACCATCAAGGCCGACGGCGCCGACGGGTCGAAGCTCCAGTACGTCCAAGGACTGGGAGCCGGTTCGCAGCGGGCGTATGTCGGGTTGGAACAGTTGACGCGAGGGACCACTTTGGACTTCAAGCTCACGGACGACCCGTCGAAGGCGACGTGGGCGACCGGTCCCGAAGGTGCCCCGAAATCGCCCTGCGCCGGGTGATCCGAGTGGTTTAGACCGGTTCGTACCGGGGGTCGTGAGGAGCATCACGGCCCCCGGTGTTCCGGTGAGCGTCGTCACGCCTCACACTGGTATTACCACGTCCGACAGCGCTGTTGACGTTCTTGGCGAGTCCGCCTTGGACAGTGCTCGTCGGACGTAGTCATTTAGACACACACAGTGGTGAGACCCCACAGGAGGAGAAAGTGTCCAGCAAGGCCGCTCTAGTATTCCGCGTGGCCGCGGTAGCCGAAGCCCTTTCGTGGGCCGGGCTGCTGGTCGGGATGTTCCTCAAGTACGGCGTCAAGCTCGGCGAGGGCGGCGTTCCCGTCCTCGGCA
Organism: Amycolatopsis sp. NPDC043885; assembly: GCF_056435685.1. Classification (NCBI taxonomy): domain Bacteria; kingdom Bacillati; phylum Actinomycetota; class Actinomycetes; order Pseudonocardiales; family Pseudonocardiaceae; genus Amycolatopsis; species Amycolatopsis sp. NPDC043885. The sequence goes on along the minus strand of NZ_JBWKEA010000008.1, from coordinate 69,715 downwards.
TGGTGCACGGCGTCGTGTTCGTCCTCTACGTGCTGGTCTCCCTGTCCGTGGCGAAGCCGCTCGGCTGGCGCCCGAAGACCCTGATCCTCGCGCTGCTCTCCAGCATCCCGCCGCTGTTCACCTGGCTGTTCGAGTCCTGGGCGCTGCGCAACGGCAAGCTGGACGGCCCGCAGCGGCTCTCGCACGGTGGGGTCGGCCTGTTCGCCAAGACCCCGGAAACCGCCGCCGCCTGATCTTCTTTTAAGCGCGTGAAGGCCCCCTTCCCTCGGCTCAGCCGAGGGAAGGGGGCCTTCACGCGCTATTCGGTGAAGTCGCCGGTGGCCTTGCGGACCTTGGTGAGCAGGTCGGTCAGCTGCTCGGTCTGCTTGCCGGTGAGCCCGGTCAGCCCGAAGTCGATTTCGGTGACCGCCTTCGTGGCCTCTTCGCGGCGTGCGCGGCCTTCGCCGGTGATCTCGACCAGCGTGGTCCGGCGGTCGGTCGGATGCGGCACGCGCTTGACCAGGCCGTCCTTCTCCAGCCTGTCGACGATGTTGGTGACGCTCGTCGGATGCAGTTGCAGCCGCTCGCCCATCACGCGCATCGGCAGCCGGGACGCGCGGGCGAAGGTCAGCAGGACGAGCGCCTCGTACCGGGCGAAGGTCAGCCCGTGCGGTTTGAGCGCACCGTCCACCGCGGACTGGATGATCTGTTGCACGCGCATGATCCCGGTCACCGCGGCCATGGTCTCGGACGGCCCGATACGGGCCTCCCACAGCTGCGCCGCGCGGGCGATCGGGTCGAACGGCAACGGACGGCTCATGGCGCTCGAAGTTACCAGCGGGTACCCGTGCCACGCCGCACCACCGGGTGTTATGCGTGGGAAAAGCGTCTGAACGAGGAGCAGAACATGATCGTGGCCTTCAGTGTCAGCCCGTCCGCGGCCGAGGAAGACGGCGGGGTCAGCGAAGCGGTCGCCCGTGCGGTGAAAGTGGTGCGGGAGTCCGGCCTGCCGAATTCGACCAACGCCATGTTCACGAACATCGAGGGTTCGTGGGACGAAGTGATGGACGTCGTCAAGCGGGCCGTCGAGGCGGCGGGCGAGGGTTCGTCGCGGGTCGGGCTGGTGCTCAAGGCCGACATCCGGCCGGGTTACGAAGGCCAGCTGACCGCGAAGGTGGAGCGCGTCGAGAAGCACCTGAGCGAATGAGTCAGGGGAGTGGCGGGGTGAACGAGACCAGCCACAGCCTGTCCTTGACCGTGATGGCCACCGGATAGCCGAAAGAACTGCCGTCGCCCAATTTTCCGCTGACGGTCGCCGAAGTCGGCGCGAGATCGTCCGGGGCGAACTTCACCGTGACGTCGTGGGCGCCACGGTCGGCCAGCGCGTCGATATAGGACTTCGCGAAGTCGCCCGCCGAAGCGGGCGGATAGTCGATGAGTTCGGAGAGGGCCTCGACGTCGTGTTCGTTGAGCGCGGCGGTGAGGGCCTCCCGGAGTTGCCCGGGACTGGCGACACCGGGGTCGGGTTGATGGGCGATCAGGACCGTGATGACGCTCACCCACGTGATGGCGATGGCGATCGCGACTGCCACCGTGGCCGTCCTGCGTGTCGGAATGTCGATCACCCCCTCGTGGCGAGCCTGCCGGAACGTGACCGTCCTGCCAAGCGGGTAGCCGGGGGCATGCGGTGAAACGCTCGGGGATGCGTGCCAGGATGGAACCGTGACACACCCACGCGGATCAGCATCGAAGACGGCGGCCCTCTCCGCCGCGCTTTCCGGCGCGGTCGACCTTTCCGCGCTCAAGGCGCGTGCCGAGGCGCCCCAGAAACAGCCTCCTGCCCCACCTCGCCCGACAGACGGTGCCACCCCCGCCGTGGGTGGCACCGTGATCGACGTCACCGAGGCGACGTTCCAGGCCGAGGTCGTCGAGCGCTCCCTGCAGCAGCTGGTGGTCGTCGACCTGTGGGCCGAATGGTGCGGCCCGTGCAAGCAGCTCAGCCCGGTGCTGGAGCGCCTCGCCGCCGAGTCCGGTGGTGCCTGGATGCTCGCGAAGGTGGACGTCGACGCCAACCCGCGCATCGCGCAGCTCTTCGGCGCGCAGTCCATCCCGACGGTCATCGCCATCGGCGGCGGCCAGCCGGTCGACGCGTTCTCGGGCGCGCTGCCCGAACCCGAGATCCGCAAGTGGCTCGGCTCGCTGCTCGACGCGCTGCGCGACCGGCTGCCGGGCATCAAGGCCGCCGAGCAGGACGGCGGCGGTGTCGAGGTGCCGGAGGATCCGCGGTTCACCGAGGCCGAAGAGGCCTTCGAACGCGGTGACTTCGCCGCGGCGCAGGCGGCCTACGAGCGCATCCTCGACGTCGAGCCCGCGAACGAGGAGGCCAAGACCGCGCTCGCGCAGGTCAAGTTCACCGCCCGCGCCGAGGCCGCGGGCCCGGACGCGGTCGCGAAGGCCGACGCCGACCCGGCCGACCTCGACGCCCAGCTCGCCGCCGCCGACCTCGAAGTCGCGGGGCAGCAGCCCGAGGCGGGCTTCGCGCGGCTGATCGCCGTCGTGCGGCGTACCGCGGGCGACGAGCGCAACAAGGTGCGGGAGCACCTGGTGGCGCTGTTCGACCTGTTCGACTCGGCGGACGAGCGCGTCATGAAGGCGCGGCGGGATCTGGCGAGCGCGCTCTACTGAGGTTTCTTTCGGTACATGAAGGCCCCCTTCCTTGCGCCAGGCGCGAGGAAGGGGGCCTTCACGTACCCAGGGGCGTCCAGCCCGTGCGCTCCCGAGCCAGGTTTCGCCCCCCCCGAACGCCATGAAAGGTCCTTTCCTTGCAAAATTTGCAAGGAAAGGACCTTTCATGGCACTTCAGGGAGCGGTGACCGGACCGATCAGCCGTACTGGGTCGAGCAGACCGACGAGCTCTCCAGGTAGCCCTTCCGCAGTGCCTCGATCCGCTCGAAACCGTTGTCCACGCGCTTGCCGTTGACGTCGGCCGAGACGAGGCTCTCCGGGCTCAGCAGGTCCGAAATGGCCTCGTCGAGGTCGCCGGAGGAAAGCCGCAGCGTCGCGCCGGGCACGGTGCTGGCCTTCGCCCACGCGCCGACCAGGCAGGCGGTGCGCAGCCCCGCGTTCGCGTTGTCGATCGACGCGCCGACACCCTTCTGGATGCCCATCGCGTACCGGGACGCGATTTCCGAGAACGCGGCGAAGTCGCCCTTGCCCTCGCTGTGCCCGCTTTCCCATTCCGCCTGCTGGTCGACCGGCTGGGCGAGTTCGCGCAGCTTGGCCATGTCGATGCTGACGGTGTTGTTCGACGGGCAGTACGACGCGGGCGGGGTGCTCGGGCCGCCGGGGCAGCTGCCGTTGCCGTCCTCGGTGATCTCCGGGCCAGGGACGCCGGCGCCCTCGAAGGCCTTGTCCAGGCTCTTCTTGAGGATCCCGACGACCTCGGCATTGAACTTCGAGTCGCCCTTGCCCTTGTCACCCTTGTCGAACGGGCGCTCGGTGATCCGCGCCTTGATGTTCTCCTCGTTCATCGCCGCGCATTCCTTCGGGCCCTTCTCGAACCCGACCTGGAACGCGTACGTGCGGTCGAACGCCGTGCCGTGCGCGCCCTGTTTGGTCGCGCTGGTGCCAGCCTGGTCGCGGATCAGGAACAGCGACGCCATGACCTGGTTGAGGCCCTCGGACGTGGAGACGCGGTAGAACTTGCTCTTGTCCTCGGCGACCCAGCGGAAGTAGCCGCCGGCGAAGCAGTCGGCCTGCTGCTCCTTGACGATCGACGGGGTGTTCTTCTTGATGCTGGCCTTCTCGCCGAGCCGGTACTGCACGGCGTGCCCGAGTTCGTGCGCGAGTACGACGGCGCCCGCCATCTTCCCGAACCGTTCGCGCAGCATGGGCAGCAGCACGCCGCGGTCCCACGCCACCAGGTCACCCGGCGGGCAGTAGAACGCGTTGACGAGCTTCTTGACGCTCCCGCATTCGGTCTCTTCGTTGTCGGTCTTCGCGCTGTAGGACAGCAGTGACTTCAGCGGCTCGTACGGCTGCCCGAAGTCGCGCGGCATGACCTCGGTCCAGTAGGCCTGCGCGTCGGCGATCGCGGCGATGGCGAGCTGGTCGTCTTCGGAGCCGTCCTCGTTGCGGACCTGCAGGTCCGGCTTGGGCGCGTTCGGCTTCAGCCCGCTCTCGAAATGCGTGACCGGCAGACCGGCGATGTCACCGGCGCCCGGCTGGCTGCCCTGCTGGCCGGTCGAGCCTCCCTTGTCGCTGCAAGCGCTCAGCCCGAGGGCCAGCACCGTCACGACCGCGATCAGAGCCGGGCGGCGTATACCCCGCGCTCCCCCTTGGATCATGTTCACTCGCTTGTCGTCAGGGCCCCGACCGGGCCGCGTACTCCGGCAAGCAGGGACCCTACCCAGCGCTTATGGCCCGCGTGCAGGTAATCCCCGAAGTGGGTCTTGAGCGGGGGAGGGGCGCTGCCGATATGGTCGCTCCTCATGAGAGCAGTCCGCCGGTTCACCGTCCGCGCGAGCCTGCCGGAGTCGCTCTCCGGCCTCGGTGACCTCGCCACGAATCTGCGCTGGACCTGGCACCCGCCCACGCGCGACCTGTTCGCGTCGATGGACGCGGAGCTGTTCAACCGCGTCCGCGACCCACTGCGGATGCTCACCGCCCTGCCACCGGCCCGGCTCGACGAACTCGCCGTCGACGACGCCTTCCTCGCCCACGCGCGCGAGGCGGTCGCCGATCTGGACCGCTATCTCGCCGAGCCGCGCTGGTACCAGAAGCAGGACGACGCCGACCTCCCGCCCGCCGTCGCGTACTTCTCCATGGAGTTCGGGGTCACCGAGGCGTTGCCGAACTACTCCGGCGGCCTCGGCGTGCTCGCCGGTGACCACCTCAAGGCGGCGTCGGACCTCGGCGTGCCGATGGTCGGTGTCGGGCTGCTCTACCGCGCCGGGTACTTCCGGCAGGCGCTGTCGCTCGACGGCTGGCAGGTCGAGCACTACCCGGTGATCGATCCGAACGCCTTCCCGCTGGAGCTCGTGACCGACGGCGGCAAGCCGGTGCTGGTCGACGTCGCGATGCCCGCCGGGCGCACACTGCACGCCCAGATCTGGAAGGCCCGCGTCGGCCGGATCCCGCTGCTGCTCCTGGACACCGACACCGAGGCCAACGACGAGGACCTGCGAGCGGTCACCGACCGGCTGTACGGCGGCGACGCCGATCATCGCATCCGCCAGGAGATCCTGGCCGGGATCGGCGGCTTCCGCGCGGTGCGGCGCTACTGCGAGCTGACCGGGCATCCGCAGCCGAAGGTGTTCCACACCAACGAAGGCCACGCCGGATTCCTCGGGCTGGAACGCGCCCGCGAGATCATCCAGGCCGACGGGCTGGCGTTCGACGAGGCGCTGCCCGCCGTCCGCGCCGGCACCGTGTTCACCACGCACACCCCGGTGAGCGCCGGGATCGACCGGTTCCCCGTCGACCTCGTCCAGCGGTACTTCACCGACGGCAGGCTGGTCCCGGACGTCGACCCGCGCCGCGTGCTCGCGCTCGGCGCGGAGGACAACCCCGGCCTGTTCAACATGGCGCACATGGGACTTCGGCTCGCCCAGCGCGCGAACGGCGTCTCCGCGCTGCACGGTCGCGTGTCGCGGCGGATGTTCTCGCGGCTGTGGCCCGGGTTCGACTTCGACGAGGTGCCGGTCTCGTCGGTCACCAACGGCGTCCACGGGCCGACCTGGGTGGCGCGCGAGCTGAGCGCGCTGCTCGGGCGCAACCACGAGGAGCTGGGTCTCGACGGCGGTCAGGGCAAGCCGCTGCGGGACGGCGTCACCGACGAGCAGCTGTGGGCGCTGCGACGGGAGCTGCGCGAGAAGCTCGTCGCGGAGGTGCGGCGCCGGGTGCGGGCCGCCTGGATGCAGCGTGGCGCGTCCGCGCTCGAACTCGGGTGGACCGACACGGTCTTCGACCCGGACGTGCTGACCGTCGGCTTCGCGCGCCGCGTGCCGACGTACAAACGGCTCACGCTGATGCTGCGCGACCCGGATCGCCTGCGCGCGCTGCTGCTGGACGAGCGGCGCCCGATCCAGCTCGTCGTCGCGGGCAAGTCGCATCCGGCCGACGAGGGCGGCAAGCAGCTGATCCAGCAGATCGTCCGGTTCGTCGACGATCCCGAGGTCCGGCGCCGGATCGTGTTCCTGCCGGACTACGACATGTCCATGGCGCGCTACCTCTACCGCGGCTGCGACGTCTGGCTGAACACGCCGGTGCGGCAGCTGGAGGCGTGCGGCACCTCGGGGATGAAGTCCGCGCTCAACGGCGGCCTCAACCTGTCCATCCGCGACGGCTGGTGGGACGAGTGCTACGACGGCAGCAACGGCTGGGCGATCCCGACCGCGGACGGCGTCACCGACCCGCTGCGCCGCGACGAACTGGAGGCCGCCGCGCTCTACGACTTGCTGGGCCACCAGATCGCGCCGCTGTTCTACGACCGCGGCGCCGATGGCGTTCCCGGCGGCTGGATGTCGATGGTGTGGCACACGCTGGAGACCCTCGGGCCGCGCGTGCAGGCTTCGCGGATGGTGCGTGAGTACGTCGAATCGGGGTATCTGCCCGCCTCGCGCATGGTCGCCGAAGCCACCGGCGACGGATACCGCGGCGCGCTGTCGCTGGCCGACTACCGGACCAAATTGGACGTCTCCTGGCCGCGGGTGCGGATCTTCGACACCGAACTGCTCGTCGAGGACTCCGCGCCGATGGTCACCGGGACCGAGGTGACCATCCGGGCGCGGATCGACCTCGCCGGACTCGAACCGTCCGAAGTGGACGTTCAGGCCGTCGTCGGGAAGGTGGGTGACGGGGACGAACTGAGCGACCCCGTCACCGTCCCGATGTCGGGTGACGGGATCGGCGCGTTCGCGGCGCGGCTGAAACTGCCGCATCCCGGCTCCATCGGTTACACCGTCCGTGTGCTGCCGAAACACCGTCTGCTGGCCACGCCGGCGGAACTGGCGCGGGTCGTCCACGCTTAGGCCGGTACCGAACAAAAGAAACCGCCGATTCCTGATTTCCGCCGGACAATGCGGAACGGCCAGGTGAAATACACTTTGCCGGGCCCTTCCCGAACGGCGGAGGAATGGTGGCTTCGGCTAAGGAAACGAAAACATCGCGCAGAGCCAAGGACCGGCTGCACCATGTCCACTCCCGCGCCGGGATCCGGCAGGAGGGGCTGAGCCAAGCGCTGGGGCCGGAACTGCGGGGCATCTGGGGGATCGCCGAGGACGCCGAGCCCGGCCGGGTGCGCGAAATCGTTCTTCTGCGGCTGAACCGTGTTCTCGAGCGGTTCGCCGACCCGCTCATGCCCGAGATCGTCTGGACCGCCTACAACCTCGGCGTGGATCCGGTGCACGGCGGGGCGGGCATGGTCGGGCGGATCAGGACCATGGTCGGCCGTGGCCGGGTGCCGGTCTCCGAGCGGACCTGCACCCGGCGGTTCTACGACTTCCTGGGGAGCGTCAAGAACAGTCTCGACGGTTTCCAGGAGGACCTCACCGGCGAAGACTTCAGGCTCGCTTCGCGGTGGATCGCCGAGAACGTCCGCCCGGGACCGGAACAGCCCGGTGGCGCTCCGCGCGACCCCGTTCCCTCGGTCATGCGGATGTTCCTCGACGGCACGGTGTGCGGCCCGGCGGACGAAGCCGGCGCCCCGGTCCCGGCCCGGCTCGGCGCGCACGGCGACTGGCTCTGCGTCTTCACCGACGAGCGGTTGCTGGCCGAGTACCGCGCCGTCACCGGCATGGGCTGGGGCCGGATCCGGCACCGGACCGGCCGTGAGGTCGTGCTCGCGGCCGCCGGCCGTGCCGCGGCGACGGGCGTGCTGGTCAACCCCAGGCCGACGCGAGGCGCCGGGATCCACGCCGCGCTCCCGCTCTCCCCGGAGTCGGTCGCCAGGCTGGCGGTCCGCCGGTAGCGGTTCAGGGAATGGCGGGGGTGCCGCCCTCCCGGATCGGGAGACCCGCCGAACGCCAGGCCCGGAACCCGCCTTCGAGGTCGGTGGCACCCGGCAGGCCGAGCCGCTGCAGGTCGGCGGCGGCGAGGCTCGACGAGTAACCCTCGTTGCACACGACGATCACCGTCGAGTCCGGTTTCACCTCCGGCAGCCGCCATTCGCTGTCCGGTGCGAGCCGCCACTCGAGGTGGATCCGCTCGACGACCACCGAGCCGGGGATCTCGCCCTCTTCGGCCCGGTTGACATACGGGCGGATGTCCACGATCAGGGCACCGTCGCGTTGCAGCCGCAGCGCCCGCTCGGGCTCCGCCCGGTCCAGACCGGACCGGGCGGTGGCCAGCAGTGCGTCGATCGCGCTCATCGGCCCAGTATCGGGGTGAGCGAGGGGATCTCGGCGGGAACGTCGGCGAGCGTGGCGTATTCGCGCGTCGCGACCAGCGGCGGCGAGTAGGCGTGGACGCTGGCGGCGGGCTCGGTGCCGATGCCGGTCACCTGGTGCGCCCGCCCCGCGCCGAAGCCGATGCCTTCGCCCGCGACGTGGGTGCGGCGCCGGACCGGGCCGCCGGGGTAGCGGTACTCCTCGCCGATCTCGCCCTGCAGCACGGTGAACGAACCGGAAGCGCCGCCGTGGTCGTGCGGTTTGGTCTGCTGGCCGGGCAGCCACGACAGCAGCCACAGTTCGACGCCGTCGGTCAGCGCGAGCCGCGCCCACCAGCGGTGATCGGGGTCGAAACGCAGCAGGCCGCGCAGGCCCGAGGTCAGCTCGGTGGTGACCGTGGAGGTCAGCTCGGCCAGTTCGCGGGACGTCCAGAGCAGGCGATCGGGGTGCAGCAGTTCGGGGAGCAGCGGATCGGCCAGCTGCGGGTGGATCTCGAAATCCTGGCGGGGCGTGATGGACGTGGTCACGGAGAGGCTCCTCGTGAAGGTTCGCGGGCGCGGAAGCAGGGCCGAGCGCGGCGCGACACGGGGTGCCGTCGGAAGAGGGGAACTCAGCCGTGTCGCGCGGTGGTACACCCGCACGAGGCGACGAGGAGCAGGTCGATGGTCCGGCGGCGCCAGAAAGAGCCCCCGATGACGGGGAAGGCGGCGGACACGGACCTGATCACGCCGTCGATGGTGCCACAGTGTCCCGCCAAGAGTCGCTTCGTCCCACTTCCTGGACCAGCCGCTTTCCACCGACCGGCGGCCCGGTGCACACACGCGCGCGAGTGCGGACACAATGGGCGCGTGAGCGAGCCGATCCAGCCCAGCGAACTTGACGACCTCGTGGTGAGGATGACCGGTGTCGGGGTCCGCCGAACAGGCAACGACCTCCTCGCCGACCTCGATTGGACCGTGGAACTGGACGAGCGCTGGGTGGTGCTCGGCCCGAACGGCGCGGGCAAGACCACCCTGCTCCGGCTGGCCGCGGCCGAACTCCACCCGACCACCGGAACGGTCGACCTGCTCGGCGACCGGATCGGCAAGGTCAACATCTTCGAGCTGCGCCCGCGGATCGGGTTCACCTCGGCCGCGATCGCCCAGCGTGTGCCGGGCGAGGAGCGCGTCGTCGACGTCGTGGTGAGCGCCGGTTACGCCGTCGTCGGCCGCTGGCGTGAGGAGTACGACAGCCTCGACACCGACCGCGCCATGGAGCTCCTGGGCGCCCTCGGCATCGCGCACCTGGCCGACCGCACCTTCGGCACACTGTCGGAAGGCGAGCGCAAGCGGACGCTGATCGCGCGTTCGCTGATGACCGACCCGGAGATGCTGCTGCTCGACGAGCCCGCCGCCGGGCTAGACCTCGGCGGCCGCGAGGACCTCGTCGCCCGCCTTTCGGAGCTGGCACTCGACCCCGAGGCCCCGGCCATGGTGCTCGTCACCCATCACGTGGAAGAAATCCCGCCGGGATTCACCCACGCGCTGTTGCTGCGCGACGGCCGCGCGGTCGCTTCCGGACTCGTGGACGACGTCGTGACCAGCGACAACCTGTCCAAGACGTTCGATCAGGACCTCTTGCTCGAACGGTCCGGTGATCGCTTCTTCGCCCGTCGCCGCTGACGGGTCGTACTGACCGGTAGCCTGCAATCTGTCTTGGACGGTTAAGGAGGACGGCGTGGGAGAGTTCGTAAGTCTCGAGGTCGAAGGCGGGGTCGGCACGATCCGGCTGGACCGCCCGCCGGTCAACGCGCTGAACAACCAGGTGCAGGCCGAGCTGGCCGAAGCGGCCCGTGAGGCCTCCGAGCGCGACGACGTGCGCGCCGTGATCCTCTACGGCGGCGAGAAGACCTTCGCGGGTGGCGCGGACATCAAGGAGATGGCCGAGCGCACCTACCCGGAGATCGCGAAGTTCGGCGCGGCGCTGACGGCGTCGCTGGCCACCATCGCGAACATCCCGAAGCCGGTCGTCGCGGCCATCACCGGCTACGCGCTGGGCGGCGGGCTCGAACTCGCGCTGACCGCCGACCGCCGGATCGCCGGCGACAACGTCAAGGTCGGCCAGCCGGAGATCCAGCTCGGCGTCATCCCCGGCGCCGGCGGCACGCAGCGCCTGGCGCGGCTCATCGGCCCGAGCAAGACCAAGGACCTCGTGTTCACCGGCCGTTTCGTGAAGGCCGAAGAGGCCCTCGCGCTGGGCATCCTCGACGAGGTCGTGGCGCCGGACGACGTCTACGCCGCCGCGCACAAGTGGGCCTCGCAGTTCGCGAACGGCCCGGCCGTGGCGCTGCGCGCCGCGAAGGCCGCCATCGACGGTGGTCTCGACACCGACCTCGCGAGCGGTCTCAAGCTCGAATCCCACCTCTTCGCCGCGCTCTGGGCGACCGAGGACCAGCGCAACGGCATGAAGTCGTTCATCGAAAACGGCCCTGGCAAGGCCACCTTCGAGGGGAAGTAAGCGCGATGACGCAGGTGAACGATCCGGCGCCGAATCCGCACGCCACCGCCGAAGAGGTCAAGGCCGCCTTCGGCGACCCCAAGCTCGCCAACGTGCTCTACCACGACTGGGAAGCCGGGACCTACGACGAGAAGTGGTCCATCTCCTACGACGAGCGCTGCATCTCCTACGCGACGGACGTGTTCAACGCCGTCGCCGGTGAAGACGGCCAGCCGTACCCGACCGCGATGGAATTGGGCAGCGGTACCGGTTTCTTCCTGCTCAACCTGATGCAGGGCGGGGTGATCAAGAAGGGTTCGGTCACCGACCTCTCGCCGGGCATGGTGCAGGTCGCGCTGCGCAACGCCGAGAACCTCGGCCTCGACGTCGACGGCCGGGTCGCCGACGCGGAGCGGATCCCGTACGAGGACAACAGTTTCGACCTCGTCGTCGGGCACGCCGTGCTGCACCACATCCCGGACGTCCGCGCGGCGTTCGCCGAGGTGCTGCGGGTGCTGAAGCCGGGCGGACGGTTCGTCTTCGCGGGCGAGCCGACCAAGGTCGGCGACTTCTACGCGCGCAAGCTCGGCCAGATCACGTGGTACCTCACCACCAACCTGACCAAGCTCCCGGTGCTGAACGGCTGGCGGCGTCCGCAAGAGGAACTCGACGAGTCCTCCCGCGCGGCCGCGCTGGAGGCCGTGGTCGACATCCACACCTTCGACCCGTCCGAACTGGAGTCGATGGCCCGCGGCGCGGGCGCGCAGGACGTCCGCGCGGTCACCGAGGAGTTCGCCGCGGCGCTCGCGGGCTGGCCGATCCGGACCTTCGAAGCCGCTGTACCGCAGGAGAAGCTGACCCTGCGCTGGCGTCTGTTCGCGTACCGGCTGTGGCTGCGGCTGTCCGCTTTGGACAAGAAGCTGCTCGCCAAGGTGCTGCCGCGCGAGCTGTTCTACAACGTGATGATCACCGGTACCAAGCGATCGTAGGTTGCCGTACCACTTCACCCTCGACGACGTCGCCTTCCTGCGCTCCGGCGCGGGAAGCGCGGCGCTCGCCGAATGCTCGGCCCTCCCGCTGACCGACAAGACCCGTATCGCCGACGTCGCCGCCGTGCGCCGGATCGCCCCGGACCACGCGGCCGCGGTACTGGAAACGGTGGTGCTCCGGCGGAAGTCGTCGCCCAAACTGGACGCCGCGGGCTCGTGGCTCTTCACCGGCGACGCCCTCCAGCAGGCCAGCGCCACGCTGGTCGCCCGGCACCGGGCCGCGCGGCTCGTTGGTCGCGACGTCCACGACGTGACGTGTTCCGTCGGCGCGGACCTGATCGAGATCGCCCGCGTCGCTTCGAAGGCGCTGGGTTCGGATCTGGACGAGATCCGCCTGGAGATGGCGCGCCACAACGCTTCCGAGGCTGGGGTGTCGCCGGCGTTGCTCAGGGCCGACGCCTTGCGGCCGGTCAGCCGGGCATCGGTCGTCGTCGCCGATCCCGCCCGCCGTGACTCCGCCGGGCGCCGGGCGTGGAAGCCCGCCGATTTCCTGCCGCCGCTGGACGGTTTGGTCGACGCCTATCCGGGACGCGAGCTTTCGGTCAAATGCGCGCCGGGCCTCGATTTCTCCATCGCGCCCTGGGCGGACGAGGTCGAACTGGTCTCTTTGGACGGTCAGGTCCGCGAGGCCTGCCTGTGGCGCGGTGTTGGCTCGACGGTGTCACGCCGCGCGACGGTCCTGCGTTCGGACGGTACACAGTGGACGGTCACCGACGCCGATCCCGACGAGATCCCCGCGCGTGAGCCGGGAGAATGGATCGTCGACCCCGACGGCGCCGTCGTCCGGGCCGGGCTCGTGCGGCATTACGCGGCGCGGCACGGTTTGTGGCAGCTCGACGAGCGTATCGCGTACCTGACGGGGGACACTCCTCCGCCGGGAATCCGGGCGTTCCGGGTATTCGAGCACGGACCGTACAGCGAGAAGAATCTTCGTGTATTACTGAAAAAACACGATATCGGTCGATTGGAGATCCTCGTCCGAGGTCTCGACATAGACCCGGATGCCTTGCGGCGCAAGCTGAAACCTCGCGGTGGTGAAGAAGCTACTTTGGTACTGACCAGAATCGGTCGTTCTGGAGTAGCGTTCCTTTGCCGCGCACAGCTGACGTGAGGAGCATTTCCATGAGCCGGTTCACCGGTCTGCTGAAACTGGCCGCCGCCGCGGCCGCCGGGGCCGTTCTCGCGGGCGGCGCCACCGCCGTCGCGAACACCGGCGACGCCACCGGGTGGCACGGTCGCGAGCCCGCCAACATCGGCCAGGTCAAGCTCGACGTGAAGGCCTACTACGGCGATGTCGTCGGCAGCGACGGCAAGCACCGGTACTCCGACGGCAGCCGGTTCGTCTCCGACACCCGGCGCCAGGTCGACGACGCCAAGCGCTACCTCACGCGGAGGCTGGACCGCGGCGTCGAGAACCCCGCCGTCGTGTTCGACGTCGACGACACCGCCGAGGTCACCTACGGCTGGGAAGCGGACAACGACTTCGGCTTCGACCCGGTGAAACAGCAGGAAGCGATCGACAAGGGCACGTTCGTCGCGAACAAGCCCGTACTGGAGCTGGCGAACTGGGCGGCGCAGCGCGGTGTGAAGATCTACTTCCTGACCGGGCGCAACGAGTTCCAAGGCCCGCAGTCGCTCAAGAACCTCGCGAACGAGGGCTACCCGGCGCCGGCGGGGGCGTTCTTCAAACCGAAGACCACCGCGCCGGACTATCTGCCGTGCGGGCTGACCTGCACCACCGTTCAGTACAAATCGGGCACGCGGAAGCATATCGCCTCGACCGGCGCGGCCATCCTCGCCAACTTCGGTGACCAGTTCAGCGACCTCGAAGGCGGTTACGCCGAGTTCCCGGTCAAACTGCCGAATCCGATGTACTACCTGCCTTGAGGGGAATATCCGCGCGGGCGGCGTCGCTGTGCCCGGTATGTCTGACAAGAAGGTGTTGAAGCCCAGCGCGGCCCACCCGATCACGGTGGAGCCGAACAAGGCGCGCGTGGTCGTCACGGTCGGCGGGAAGGTCGTGGCGGACAGCGCGAACGCGCTCACGCTGCGGGAGGCGAACTATCCGCCCGCGCACTACATCCCGCGTGCCGACGTCGACTTCGGCCTGCTGGAGCGGACGGACCACTCGACGTACTGCCCGTTCAAGGGCGACGCGTCGTACTACAGCGTCCGTACCGGTGACGGCGTCGCCGAGAACGCCGTCTGGACCTACGAAGCGCCGCACGACGCGGTCGCCGAGATCAAGGACCACGTGGCGTTCTACCCGACGAAGGTCGACGCGATCGAGGAGCGCTGACCGTCACGGGAGCTGGTTGATCCGGTCCCCGTCGGCCGCGAGCGAGGTGTCGGATTCGATCCGCCAGACCTCCAGCCCCGGTGCCTTGACCAGGGCGTCGACGAGGGCCTCCTCGCCCGCGACGAGGGTCGAATCGAAGTCGACTTCGGTGGCCACGCACCACGCGCGGTCGTCCGGCCAGAACAGGTTGGGCGACTGCGCCTCGAACCAGTTCGGCCGGGGCCGCCAGCCGAGTTCCGTCGCGGACGTCAACGGTCCGTGGAAGAGCAGGTAGTCCCGGCCGGGGTGGCGCAGTCGCGGCGCGTCCAGGTGCTCGCGGGACAACGTCGCCTCGTCGGCCCAGCCGTAGCCGTCCCAGAGGCCGAACCAGGCGTCCGAAGCGGACGTGTGGTCGCCGAGAACGGCCAGCAGCGCGGTGAGACTGTGCGACGGCAGTGTGCCGCGCCCCGGCGGTGAGCCGCGCCAGAGCGAGCCGGTGAGATTCACCGGATCCGGGGAGCCGACCAGCGCGTGCCACTGCATGGCGCCATGGGCACGCCGTCCCGTTTCGGCGGCGGCTTCGCTCCAGCTCGCCCAGCCACCACGGTCGCGCTCGGCGGGGTGGCAGAGGCGCGCGTAGGCCGCGTAACCACGCGGAACCGTGCGGCCTGCCGCGCCGAATGCCCCGCCGAGCCTGGGGGAGATCCACTCGGCGGGGGACGGGTCGAGCACCGGTCGCAGCACGGCGGCAAGTCTTCATCAAGATCATGTGAAGCGCATCTTGTCGGCGGGCGGGGGCATACTGCCGGACGTGGGTGTCCCGCTGCGTCGCCGTTCGGGCCGTTCGGTGTACCGCCAAAGCACGCCGGTCGCGGCCGTGGCCGGCGTGGTCGAGTGCGCCTGGACGGGACTGGTGGGCTGTCGTCGTCCGCTGCGGGTGTTCCCGGACGGCTGTGTGGACCTCGTCTGGGACGGGACGGTGCTCGCCGCGGTCACCACGGTGCGCGGGGTGCTGCGGCACGAGCTGCCGCCGGCGGAGTGGACCGCCGGGCTGCGCCTGCGGTGCGGCGTCGGCGGCGCGCTGCTGGGCCTGCCGATGACGGAGTTGGGAGCGGGTGCCACCCCGTTGCGCGACCTGTTGCCCGCTGGTGCTCGCCGCGCGGAGGCCAGGCTGGCCGAATGCGGAGCGCCTGGTGAGGCGCGATCGGTGCTGGAATCGCTGGTCGCCGAAAGGCTTCGGGACGTCGAGGTGGACGGGCTGTCTCTCGCGGCCGCTAGCGCGCTGCGTGCGCCCGGTGCTCGTACCGACCGGGTGGCCGCCGCGCTGGGTGTGAGCGAGCGCGGCCTTCGGCGGCATATGCGGCACGACGTCGGTGTCGGTCCCAAGGAGTTGCAGCGGGTGCTGCGGTTCCACCGGTTCCTCGAGCGCGTCGAGGCCGTGGCACGGGATCAGGCGTCGCTCGCTGACATCGCCGCCGACGTGGGCTACGCGGATCAGTCGCATCTCGGGCGCGAGTGTCGTCGGCTGTCGGCCGCGTCGCCGGGCGCGCTCGTGCGGTCCTGGACTGGCCGAAACGTTCCAGACTGAGCGGCCCGCCGGGGCGAAGATCGAGAGGTGCCCGAACCTTTCCGCGTCACCATCGACATCCGCACCGACGATCTCGACATCAACGGTCACGTACGCGGCCCGGCCTACTTGGCGTACGCCGACCACGCGCGCTGGGAGTGCGTCTGGGCGGCCGGCGTGGACCCGTTGGAGCTCAAGGCCGGGAACCTCGGCCCGGTCAACCTCGAAACGACGATCCGGTTCCGCCGGGAACTGCGTGCCCGCGCGCGGATCGACGTCCTGACCAGGTTCACCTGGGAGCCGGGCAAGGTGTCCCGGGTCGTCCAGGAATTCGTGACACCGGACGGCGCCGTCGTGGCCGAGGTGGAGAGCCTTTCCGGACTGCTGGATCTCGAAAGGCGACGGCTGGTCCCGGATCCGGGACGGCACTGGCGGAAATACGCTTCACGGCCGGAGATCCTCGGCTTGCCGTGACCCGGCCGCCTTTTCGTAGAGGCTGGTGGGCCATTTCGCCTCGGGCGGGTCGGCCACGTGCTCGAAACCCCTGCGCTCGTAGAGCCCGCGCAAGGCCGGATTGTCCCTCGTGGTCGCCACCCGGACGAAGGCCTTGTGGTGAACCGCGGCCTTCTCAGCGACCCAGTCGATGATCCTGTTCCCGAGTCCGGCTCCGGCCGCTTCCCGCGCCACCGCGAGGCGGCCCAGACAGTAGGCCGGTTCCGTCTTTCCGCCCCAGAGTCCGGGATCCGCCTCGGTCACCACACAGGTCGCGATCGGCTTGCCGTGCCTGACGACCAGCAACGCTCGCCCGCCTGGATCTGGTGGTGTACCGACTCCCGGGGAAAGCGTTGCGGCCACAGGTGGATTCCGCGTCCGGCGAGCCAGGCGGCGTCCTCCTCGCCCGGCCGGGCCGGACGGACGGTGAGTTCCGGGGTGAGCGGCTCGGAGCCGGTCAGGATCGGCATGCCCGCGCGGTGGTTGGATGTCCGTCGTGGTCGACGAGAACCTGGTACGGAAGCTGCTCGCGGCACAGTTCCCGCGGTGGGCCGGACGGACGGTCGAACGGTGGCCGTCCGGTGGCACGGTCAACGCCATGTTCCGGTTGGGCGACGACATGGTCGTACGGCTGCCACTGACCAAGGGCGGCGCGAAAGACGTGGCGCTGGAGCAGGAGTGGCTGCCGCGTATCGCGTCGCGGCTGCCCACGCCGATCCCCGAGGCGCTCGGCGCGGGGCTGCCCGCCGACGGCTACCCGTGGCCATGGTCGGTGTATCGCTGGCTGCCGGGCGAGAACCCGCGGCCGGACGCGCTCGGCCGGCCCGTACCGCTGGCCGAAGACCTGGCCGAGTTCGTGCTCGCGATGCGGCGTATACCCACCGCGCAGGCGCCGAAAGCACACCGCGGCGGACCGCTCACGACACTGGACGCGGAGACGCGATCGGCGATCGAACGCCTGCGTGCGATCCCTGAGGAGAACGTCGACTGCGACGCCGTCCTCGCTCTCTGGGAGAACGCTCTGGGGATGCCCGAGCCATCGGCGGCGCCGGTGTGGCTGCACGCGGACCTGGTGCCGGGCAACCTCCTGCTGGACGGCGACCGGCTCTCCGCGGTGATCGATTTCGGCTGCATGGGCGCGGGCGATCCGGCCTGCGACCTCTTCCCGGCGTGGAACCTCTTGCCCTCTTCCGGGAGGGAAGTCTTCCGGGAGGCACTGAGCGTCGACGACGCGACCTGGAACCGCGGCCGCGCGCGGACGCTCTCGCAGGCACTGATCGCGCTGCCGTACTACCGGAAGACCAACGAGGCGATGGCGGGAAACGCGCGGCACGTGATCCAGGCGGTGCTGGACGAAATGAGTTGATCACCGGTTTACGGTGCGAGTATGACGAGGACACTCAGGCTGGCCGAGGTCACCGCCGCCAACTTCGACGCCGCGATCGAACTGAAGGTCCAACCGGAGCAAAGCCATTTGGTCGCGCCGGTGGTGAAGTCCCTCGCCGAGGCCTACGTGCATCCCGGCATCGCTTGGCCCCGTCTCATCTTCGACGGTGACCGGCTGGTCGGTTTCCTCATGGCCTTCCTGGACATCGACTTCGCCGGCGACGGCACGGGTACGGACATCCGCTCGGGCCTCTGGCGGCTCAACATCGCGGCGGGCGAACAGGGCCGGGGCTACGGTCGTTTCGCGGTCGACGCCGTGGCCGCCGAGATCCGCCGCCGGGGCGGTGACCGCCTCACCGCTTGCTGGCACCCCGGCGACGACGGGCCCGAGCGCTTCTATCTGAAGCTCGGGTTCCGGTTGACCGGGGAGATGAGCGGGGACCAGGTGGTCGGTGAGTTGGCGTTGGATCAGGGATTTCCGCCTGGTGTCACGGGTTTGGATGGGGGCAGGTGAGGTGAAGGGGGACTTTCCTCGCCCACGCCGGGGTTTCCGATGGGTGGCGGGGCGCTGTGGCTGAGGTAGGGGCGCGCGGTCGTGTCGCTAAAGAAGCTTCGCAACGTGGCGAAGGCGGGGCAGTCGCCTTGGGGGTGGGATATCGAGGGCAGGGCAAGGTGTGAACAAGCCCCTGTCTTGTAGGCATTCCGCGCTGGCCTCAAGGGCTGAGAGCCTTCGTGGGTGGGCTGGGCGGCGGGTCGGCCGTGCCCTCTGTGTCCACACTGGACACTCTGGTCGCCAGATGCCTGATTGGCGCCGCTGGGCATGCTTCTTTCTGGGGTCGTGAGTGATAAAGAGCGTTAGAACGCTCTTTATCACTCACGACGCCTTGCGAAGTGTCAAATCGGTGCTTTGACTCGGGACCACGTCTCACGTGGACAGTCAGAGATCTGGTAGGTCTCTGTGTCCGGTGTGCGACCGGGCCCGATCGGGTCGGCTTATGTCCTGAGGTGCATGGTGTTCCGCCTTGGTGTTCCGGTGGGGTCGAGGTAGGTGGGTGGGGTGAACTCCGGCAGGCCGTCTTGGGCGATCTGGACTTTCCATTCGCTGTGGTGGATCAACCGGTGGTGCTTCGTGCACAGCAGGACGAGGTTGTCGATTTTCGTTTCGCCGTGGTGGCGCCAGAAGACGATGTGGTGGGCGGTGCAGCGGGGTACGGGCATGTCGCAGCCCGGGAACGAACACCCACCATCGCGGAGGGTGAGTGCGTATTTCTGGGCGAGGGATACGGTGCGTTTGGAGCGTCCGATGTCGAGGGGTTCGCCTGCGGTGCCGAGGACGCCGGGTCGGACGCGGGCGTCGCAGGCGAGGATGCGGGCGTCAGTGGCGCTGATCGGGCCGACCAAATCGAGGTGCGCTTCGCCGATGTCCCGGATGAGGTCGTCGTAGGACATGGTGACCAGGATGTGAGTCGCCTCGCCCGCCTGGCCGGGAAGGTTGCGGCTGGTGGTCTTCAACCGCACGTAGTCGGTGAAAGCATCCCCGTAGCGTTCGTCCTGGCTGCGGGAATCCCGCACCCCGTCGATGGCCTTGTGAGGTTTGGCCATCGGATCGAGGTCGGACTTCAGGCGGGCGTAGGTTTCGAGGTCGAGTCTGGCTTTGAGGCCGAGGGTGCCGTCGCGGTGTTTGACGAACCGCAGCTCCGGGCGGGTGTCTTTGGGGTCCTCGTTGCGGGGTTCTTTCCCGTCGGGGTCGAGCTTGTCCAGCAGGCGGCGCCCGGCGCGGGCGATCTGCCGGGGCCCGGCGCGGCGGGCGAGGTCGACGAGGATCTTCTCCCCCGCACGCACGTCTTCTTCGGGGACGGAGGAGGGGATGCGTGCCAGGGTGCGGATGATGGCGTCGATCTGACTGCCGCCGATCGCGCCCTCGGCGGCAGCTTCGGCCGTCAACGGCGCCAGGGGTGGTTCGGGGTCTCCGCCGATGGACGGGCCGGGATGCAAAGCGAGGACCCGGTCGGCGCGGGCGTCGGCTTCCTTGTCGGTCACGAGGAAGTCCTCGAATATCAGGGCCGACAACGTCGAATGACCACTACACCCGCGAATCCCACGGGAATTGATTTCAGCCAGGATCGCGTTCTGCTCTGCGTCTATCTGACGTTTTTGGATCTCAAGTTCCTGTTTACGGGCATGTAGCGTCGCGGTATCGACGCGCCACCACTCGGTGGACGTCCTCGGGGATGTATCGTCGCTGGCCACGACACCGACATTACTCCGAATCGAACACCTGCGCTAGCCCAAACGGTCTAGCGGAGAAAATTGCCAAAAATGGCAGCCGCGAAGGGGATTTAAAGCAGCGAAGCGCCTTAACGGTGCGAAGAGGCTTAGTTCGCCGAGTGTCTTTCGGTTAAGCGAAAGAGGCAAGGTAGGTGCGCATCGGCCCGGTCCCGTGCTAACGTCGTCGTCGAGCCCCGTATGGGCCTACGCATGGAGGTAGCGGCTACTCGGCCACCAGAGATCGGCACACACCGTCTCTCGTTTTCAGTCATCCCCGCGTCGTGGGATGACGCCTCCATGCGATGCGCCCGAAAATCGGGTGCGTCCAGGCTTGTGTGCGCTCTTTCGGTGGCGGTTCCGCGCCCTCCTGTCGACACATCGACGGGAAAGGATCGCATTGACCGGCTTCAACGACCAGGTGATCGAAGAATTCAGGCGGAGCAAGGGAAAGCTCGGCGGCATGTTCGAGGGGTGGCAGCTGATCCTGCTCACCACCATCGGTGCCAAGAGTGGTGAGCGGCGGACGAATCCGCTGGGATATCTCGAAATCGACGGCAAGATCGTCGTCGTCGCTTCGAACATGGGGGCGCCGGCGCATCCGGGCTGGTATCACAACATCCGGCGTGACCATCGGGTCACGATCGAGACGGGGACCGAGACCTACGAGGCCGTCGCGGCAGTTCCGCCCGCGGCGGAGCGTGACGCGCTGTTCGCGAAGATCGTCGCCGTGGAGCCGGGTTTCGCCGAGTACCAGGCGAAAACGACGCGCGTGCTGCCGGTCGTGATCCTGTACCGGATCGACGACCGGGTGCGGGGGTTGGGGGACTTCCTGGTGGAGGTCCACGACTGGCTGCGGGAGGAGCTCAAGACGCTGCGCACCGGGGTGGACGACATCGTGGCCGGGCGCGCGGACGCGCTCTTCATGGAGAAGTCCCTGCGGGCGCACTGTGTTTCGTTCTGCGAGGCGTTGACCAAACATCATACCGGCGAGGACATGGGAGCGTTTCCCATGCTGGCGCAACGGTTCCCGGCGCTCGCGCCGGTGTTGACCGAGCTCGGGGAGGACCATGTCGCCGTCGCGGACCTGCAGAAGCGGATCCGGAAGCTCGTCGAGGGGTACGTCCACGGTGAGAGTGACCCCGTTCGCTTGCGCGACGAGTTCGACGCGCTCGCGGGGACGCTCGAAGCACATTTCGCCCACGAAGAGCGGACGCTCGTGGCGGCGCTCAACGTGACGGCACCCGGCTGATCGATGCGGACGCCCTGGGGTTCCGGCCCCGGGGCGTGTATCGTGGGTGATGGCGGCGCCTTCACAGCGCGACGCCGATCCGGCACGAGGCGGGTGGAATTCGCCCCCGGCCTCGCCGAAGACCGCGAATCCGCGGTCCCTTCGAAAGGGTTTCACCGTCAAAACTCACAGCACCGACAGTGCGCTGTTCAGCCACCCGCTCGACACCCAGGTCGAGCGTCACGATCCCGCGACCCCTCAAGGTGAGCGATACCGGGATCTTTTTCGCGAACCCTCTTATCCCGCACCGGAACCTTCGGCCGACGCCGTTCGTTGACCGGAGCAGACCAACGTTTTGGGTGTCGTGTTGTCCAAGCACGCTCGCGCAGAATTCGTCGCGGGCGTCGCGTTCCGTGCGTCGCGCCGTGACATCGGCTGACACCGCCGATACCAGTCCTGGCCATCGACAAGAAGCGACGATATGACTTCAGTTCTAAGACACCCGGACAGCGAAGAACGGCAGGCGCCACAGCCCCTGCTGTCCGGGGAGCAGACCACCACCGAAAACTTTCTCGTCAAGCTGTTCGCGGTGGTGCCCCTGCTGGCGCTCGCCGCCTCCGTCCCCTTCGCGTGGGGCTGGGGCCTCGGCTGGGTGGACCTCGGCCTGGCCGCCGGGTTCTACTTCCTCACCGGTCTCGGCGTGACCATCGGTTTCCACCGCTACTTCACCCACGGCGCCTTCAAGGCCAACCGCGGCCTGCGGATCGCCCTCGCGGTCGCCGGCAGCATGGCCATGCAGGGCCCGGTCATCGGCTGGGTCGCCGACCATCGGCGCCATCACGCCTTCGCCGACCGCGAGGGCGACCCCCACTCCCCGTGGCGGTTCGGCACCACCCCGGCCGCGCTGGCCCGCGGCTTCTGGCACGCCCACATGGGGTGGCTTTTCGAGCGCGAGAAGACCAACGCGCAACGGTTCGCCCCCGATCTGCTCGCCGACCGTGACATCGCCCGGATCGATCGCCTGTTCCCGCTGCTCACCGTCGTCACGCTGCTCGCGCCCGCCGTCCTCGGCGGCGTGATCACGATGTCGTGGTGGGGCGCGGTCACCGCCTTCTTCTGGGCGAGCCTGGTCCGCGTGGCGCTGCTGCATCACGTCACCTGGTCGGTGAACTCGCTCTGTCACATGATCGGCGACCGCCCGTTCGCCGCCCGCGACAAATCCGCGAACTTCTGGCCGCTCGCGATCGCCTCGATGGGCGAGTCCTGGCACAACTCCCACCACGCCGACCCCACCGGCGCCCGGCACGGCGTCCGCCGTGGCCAGCTCGACATCTCGGCGCGGCTGATCTGGCTGTTCGAGAAGGCGGGCTGGGCGACGGACGTCCGCTGGCCCAAGGCCGATCGCCTCGGCCGCAAGCTCAACCCCGGCCACTCCCTGTCACTGGGCCGGAGCGCAAGCCGGGTCTGAGCCCGTCAGCGAACCGCGCCCGCGATGGCGCCGATCAGTTCCGGTCCGTCGGACAACGCCGGATCGTTGTGATCGGCGCCGGGGACCTCGATCACCTCGGCACCGGCCGCCCGCGCCACGGCGCGGCTCTGCTCGGCCGGGACGATCGAGTCCGCGGCGCCGTACACGACGGTCACCGGTGCCTTCACCCGCGCGACGTTGTCCCTCGTCGGGAACTCGTCCCGCAGGAGCCAGCGGACCGGCAGGAACGGATAGTGCCGCTGTCCGACCGACGCGAGGTCGGCGAACGGCGAACGCAACACGAGTGCGGACGGCGGCCGCTCGACGGCCAGTTCGGTGACGACCGCGGAGCCGAGGCTCTCGCCGAAGTAGATCAGCGGCGTCCCGGCCTCGCGTACCAGGAAGTCCTGCGCGGCACGGACGTCCAGCGCGAGGCCGTCCTCGGACGGCTCTCCGGGATTGCCTCCGTATCCGCGATAGTCCAAGAGCAGCACCGAGAGCCCGCGCGCGGTCAGCGCGCGGGCCATCGGCACGCGGTACGACCGGTTCCCGGCGTTGCCCGGCGCGACCAGCACGGCCGCCTTCGCGCCGGTGACCGGGAAGTACCAGCTCGCCAGGCCCAGCCCGTCCGCGGTGGTGAGCGTGACGTCCCTGCCGCCGGGCAGGACGTCGGCGGCACCGGCGAGCGGACCTGCCTCGGGGAGGTAGATCAGCTTGCGCTGGAAGGCGAACGCGCCACCGAAGACCACACCGACGATGGTGACGGCCACCGCCAGCGTGATCAACACCCTCTTGCGCATGCTCAGGCCTTCGCCGGGGGAAGGCCGAACCGCGCGAACAGGTCCGCGTCGAGGAACGAGGTGATCTCGCGGATCCGGTCTTCGCGCAGGGAAAGCACGTTGATGGACCAGGCGCGATGGACGGCGTCGGCCGATTCGCCCAGGTAGCAGGCGACGGCGGGCTGCCCGTTGGCGGTGAGGACCTCGGTGCGCCAGCTCGGGCACCGGCCCAGCGGGACCGCGACGGCGAAGCCGGTCACGGCCTCGATGCCGCTGTACCAGCGCATGAGCGGGGGCATGGACCAGGTGACGTCCTTGGTCAGCAACGCCACGAGCGCGTCGGCGTCGCCACGTTCCAGCGCGGACGCGAAGTCCGCCGCGATCTCGCGTGTCCGGGTGTCTTCGAGCTTCCGCTGCTCCTCGGGCGCCGGGACCTTCTCGGCCACGATCGCCCGCGCGCGTTGCAGCGCGCTGTTCACCGCCGCGACCGAAGTGTCCATTGTGGACGCGATTTCGGCGGCGGAGAAACCGAGCACGTCGAAGAGCACCAGCGCGGCCCGCTGGTTGCCAGGCAGGTGCTGCAACGCGGCGACGAAGGCCAGCTCGACGGCCTCGCGCCGCTCGTACCTGGCGTCCGGCGCGTCGGGGTACGGGCCGAGCCACGCCACCTCGGTCGCCGGGGCGTCTTCGAACACGACTCGCTCGCTCGACGGGCCCAGGTCCATCGGCAAGGCCCGGTTGCCGCGGGCGGCCGCGATGTCCAGGCAGGTGCGGGTGACGATGGTGTAGAGCCAGGTGCGCATCGAGCTGCGGCCCTCGAACCGGTCCATCCCCCGCCAGGCTCGCAGGAGCGCGTCCTGCAGCGCGTCGTCGGCGTCGTGGGCCGAGCCGAGCAGGCGGTAGCAGTGGGCGTGCAGCTCGCGGCGCAACGGCTCGACCAGGCGATCGAACGCCGCGTCGTCGGTGCGCACGACGGCTACTTGGCGCGAAGCGCGGTGACGGCAGGGCTGAACATCGTCGTCTTGATCGCGGACAGCGTGCCGCGATCCTTGCCTGCCAGCGGGCGGACGAGGTCGGTCGCGTACTCCAACAGCGCGGGCTTCTCGGCGACGGCGTCGACGAGCCCCAGATCACGCGCGTCCGTCCCGCCGAACCGCCGCCCCGTGGTCATCGACGCGATCGCGGCGGCGGGAGTGAGCTTGCCCTGGATCAGCGCCGCCATCCCCGGCGTGAACGGGATGTTGATATCCGCTTCGGGGAAGCAGAAGTACCCGCGGTCGGCGCGCATCACCCGGAAGTCGTGCGCCATCGCCAGCATGGCCCCGGCGCCGAACGCGTGCCCGTTGATCGCGGCGACCGTGTGCACGCCGAGGGTGAGCACGCGGGCCAGCAGTTCGTGGACGTCGGCGACGTACTGCGCGGCCTGTGCGGGGTTGCTGGTGAGCCATTCGAGGTCGAGGCCGTTCGAGTAGAACTTCCCGGAGCCGACGGTGACCAGCACGGCCGGATCCGGATAGGCGACGACGGTGTCCAGCTGGGAATGGACGGTTTCCAGCCAGGAGGGCGAGAAGCGGTTCTCGTCGTCTCCGAGGTCCAGCAGGAACACCGGGGCGTCTTGGCGCAGGGTGGGCATGTCAGTCCTTTCGCGGGGGTGGGAGCAGGAGTATGGCGCGGACCGCGGCGGTGAGCCGGGTGCGGGAGTCTTCGGAGATCGGCTCGCCCGCGGCGAACGCGCGGCGGAACAGGGCTGTCGGCAGATCGACCACGCAGGTGGTCAGCACCTCGACGGCCTGCGCGTCCCGCCGGTCCCAGAGCCGCTCGGCGAGCCGGACCAGGAGCGCGATCAGGCGTTTGTCGAGTGCGAGGAGTTCGCCCGCGAGGTCGTCGGGGACCTGCGGGCCGAGTACGTCTTCCTTCTTGACGGTGATGAGCAGGCGGGCCGCCTCCGGCCTGCGGTCGGCGAACGCGGCCGGTGTGCCCGCCGCGGCCGTGACCGCCTCGACCGGGTCTTCCGCTTGATCCGCCAGCTCGGTCTGGAGGTCGAGGAACTCGCCCGCCGCACGGAGCCAGACGCGGGCCAGCAAGGCGCCGAGTGAGCCGAAGGCGTGGTAGATCGTGCCGTTGGACACTCCCGCGGCGGCCGCGAGGGACCGGACGGTGACGCCGTGGGCGCCCGTCTCGACGACGAGGCGTTCGGCCGCGTCGAGCAGCCTGTCCAGGTCGTGCACGCGGGGCCGGGGCATGGGGCGACAGTAACAGAGCACTTGCTCTAAAACAATAAGAGAGCGATTGCTCCAAAACGCGTCAGGCGAAGAAGTCCGCCAATACCTTCGCGAACACCTTCGGATCGGCGACGTGGCTCTGCCCCGCCACGATCCGCCTTGTCGCGTCCGGGAGCGCGGCGGCGACGGCGTCCGCGGCCGCTTCGAGGACGAGCGCGCCGCCGGACGACGCCCCGAACACCGACGCGGAGCCGCCGGCGGCCGTGATGAGCGCGTCGAGGTCTTCGAACTCCCGGTGCACCGAGTACGGCGGGGTGTCGCCGCTTTCGCCTCGCCCTTGCCTCGCGTAGTCGAGCACGGTGAACCGCCCGGCCAGTTCCGGGACGAGTGGAGCGTTCTCGGAGCCGTCGTCGAGGCCGCCGCCGACCAGGATGACGGCGGGCCCGGAGCCTGCCCGTTCGCAGGCGATCGGTGTGCCGTCCCGGGATGTGACATGGGTCACGGCGCCTCCGTCGCCAGGTTGTCACATCCGGCGAGCGGCGGGGGCCAACCCGGCGAACCATCGAGAACCCGAGGAGAAACCGAAATGACCACCGCCTATGTCATCGTCACCGTCGTCGGAGCCATCATGGCCGCCTTCTCGGCCGCCTCGATCTTCTTCCGCGCCAAGTGGGTCGTACAGCCGCTGGCCGACTACGGCGTTCCCCGCGGCTGGTGGACGCCGCTCGGCGTCGCCAAGGCGGCGGGCGCGCTCGGCCTGATCGCCGGCCTGTGGGTGCCCGTGCTCGGCGTCGCGGCCGGGATCGGCCTGGTGCTCTACTTCACCGGCGCCGTGATCACCGTGCTCCGCGCGCACTGGCCGTCGCACGCCGCGTTCCCGCTGATGTACCTGGCGCCCGTCGCAGCCTCGTTGGTGCTCGGATTCGTCGCTTGAGCACGCCGCCGCCCGGAAAGTGTCAGACGCTGCGCAGGACCGACACCACGACGCCGAGCACGCTCGCGCGGTCCCCGTCGATGACGTCGTAGGCGGGGTTGCGCGGTTCGAGGTACACGTGGCCGTCGCGGCGGCGGTAGACCTTGACCGTGGCCTCTTCGTCGATCATCGCGGCGACGATCTGGCCGGAGTGCGCCTCCTGCTGCTGCTTCACCACGACGATGTCGCCGTCGCAGATCGCCGCGTCGATCATCGAGTCACCGCGCACCCGCAGCCCGAAGACGTTGCCGCGCCCGGTGAGTTCACGCGGCAGGGTCATCACGTCGTCGACGTGCTCGACGGCCGAGATCGGCGTTCCCGCGGCGATGTCACCGACGACGGGCACCGGCACGGAGTCCTCTGTGGACGCTTTCGACGTGGTGCCGTGCAGGAAGGCGCGGACGTCGATGGGGCGGGAGATCGAGCTGCTGCGGCGGAGGAAGCCCTTCTCCTCCAAGGCCGCGAGGTGCTTCGACACCGAGGACGTCGAGCGGAGCCCGACCGCTTCACCGATCTCGCGTGTGCTCGGCGAGTATCCGTACTCCATCACCCATTCGCGGATGGTCAGCAGGATCTTCTGTTGCCGTTCCGGCAGGGAAGCGGCTTCCTCGAACAGCTCAAGATCTTGGTAGGCGGTCATCAGCGGAATGGTAGTTCGTGCAGGCCGCCGCGATCGCCGCGGTGTCCCAGTAGAACGGCCGCACCTCGGTGATGCGCCCGTCCTCGACGGTGATCGTCTGCAGGATCGGGAAGCCCAGCTCGCGGCCGGTGGCCCTGGCACGGGCGTGCACGTGGGTCAGGACGACCAGCGGGCTGGTCTCGCTCAGGAAGCTCTGCTCCACCATGTCGAAGACGTCCCAGGTGTCGCTCATCGCGGCGAAGAACCGCTCCATTCCCTCATGGCCGCGCCAGATTCCGCCGTAGGGCAGGGAATCCGCCTGGTGCAGCACCACTGCGGGGGAGAAGAACGGGGCGAGCGGCGCGAAGGCGGCCTCGCCGGGGCCGCCCGCGGTGAGGTACTCGGCTTCCGCCGCGTACATGCCCTTGAGTACGGACAGGGCGTCTGTTGTCGTTGTCACGACGACCACTGTGGTGCGCCGCGTCGCCGATCGCTGGCGGTTATCCGTCGTGGAGATCGGCCGGATGGCGGCGCGGGCGAGCCGAAAGTCCGATCCCGCGGACGGTTCCGCGAGGTTGACTCGATCGTATGAACACGAAGATCACCGCGGCGGTCCTCGCCGCCGCGACGGCCACGGTCGCCCTGTCCGGATGCGGTCTCAAGGAAGGGCTGACCGAAAAGGCGAACGGGCACGTCAAGACGGTCGGCTACGCGACCGGCGCGGAGGGCAAGCGGAACGAGGACGCCCGCCTGCCGGAGTGGGTGCCGGACGGGGCGACGTCGGTCACCGAAGTCATCCGGACCACGGGTTCGGAGCGGCTCCTGAGGTTCACCGGTGGGACTCTGCCCGCCGTCTGCGTGCCGGGGGCGGCCGCGACACAGCCTGCCACCCTCGCCGCCCAGTGGTGGCCGCAGGGACAGGAAAGCCGGACCGACAAGGTCTGCGGTGAATGGCACGTGCTGGTCCAAGGCACCGACGTGTACGCGTTCAAACCGGAAACGCTGGTGAGCAAGAGGTCTTGAGTCATTCCTCGGACGCGAGCGCGTCGGCGCAGGCGGCGAGGTCGTGGAGCAGCCGGTCCCGCTCGTCCGCCGAAAACGGCGTGAGCATCCGGTCTTGGACCGTGCGCACGACGCCGCTGGCGGCGCGGAGCCGTTCGCGTCCGGCGGGGGTGAGCGTGCTGGGCAGGGCGCGGCCCTGAGGCGCCGTCGTCGGGCGGGTGATGAGCCCGCGGTCCTGCAATCCGCGCAGGACCAGGTTCATCGACTGCCGGGTGACGAACACGGCCCTGGCCAGTTCCGCGTTGGACAGCCCCGGCCGCTGCGAGAGCACTTCGAGGCAGGAGTACTGCGGCACGGTCAGGTCGAGGGGGCGCAACGCGGTGTCCATCGCCGTCCGGAGCGCCGTCGCCGCTCGTTTCAGCATGTACCCCACCGCTTGGTCCAGAGGCCCGACCTGCTCACCTTGACTCATGTCAGCATCATGACATACGTTGGCTATGTCAACACACTGACATGGAGGACGACATGACCGTGACCGGACCCGATTTCTTCTCACTGCAGGTGCGCGACCTCGACCGTGCCGCCGCGTTCTACGAGACCCACCTCGGGCTGAGCAGGCTGCCCGTCGCACCGCCGCACGCGGTGGTGTTCGGCACGAAGACGATCCCGTTCGCGGTGCGGGAACCCGTGCCGGGCACGGATCTCGACGCCATCTCCCCGCGGCCGGGATCAGGGGTGGCGATGTGGCTGCACGCCGACGACGCGCAAGGCCTGCACGACCGGCTGGCCGACGCCGGCGTCACCATCCTCACGGAGCCGTTCGACGGGCCGTTCGGCCGCACGTTCACCTTCGCGGACCCGGACGGCTACGCGATCACCGTGCACGACAAGGCCTGAGCCCGCCTGCCGGAGCAGCGCGAGGGCCTGCGCGTCGGACGAGCCGGCGGGGGTCGTGCACACGATCAGCAACTGATCCGGTGAACGGGCGATCGACAGGGTCTGCTGGGTCACCGTGACCGCGCCGACGACCGGATGCCGTAGTTCGTAGCTCTCGGCGTCACAGGGCCGCACGCGATGGTCGCTCCAGAGCGCGACGAACTCGGGACTCTTCATCGTCAGTTCGCCGATCAGTTCCGCGAGCAGCGGGTCTTCGGGATGCCTGCCGACCGCGATCCGCAGGCTGCCGACCACCGCGCGGACCTTCCGCTTCCAGTCGGTGTACAGGTCCCGGCAGTGCGGGTCCAGGAACAGCATCCGGCTCATGTTCGGCCGTCGCGCCGGGTCGTCCGGGGCGTGGAAGTCCAGATGCCCGCCCAGCAGGGCGTGGCCGAGGGCGTTCCACGCCAGGACGTCCGAGCGGCGGCCGAGCACCAGGGCGGGAGCGTCGACGGTACCCAGGAGATCCCGTGTCTCGTCGTGGAGCGTTTCGGGCCGTGGACGGCGTGCCCGCGGGGTGCGGCGGGCGGCGGTGGCGAGCCTTTCGAGGTGTTCGCGTTCGTGGCCGTCGAGCCGGAGCGCGCGAGCGATGGCGTCGAGCACCTCGGCCGAGGCGCCGCGCGACATGCCCTGCTCCAGCCGCGCGTAGTAGGAGACGCTGACTCCCGCGAGCTGGGCCAGTTCCTCGCGCCGCAGCCCGGCCACCCGGCGGCGTGCCCCGAAATCGCGCAGGCCGACGTCTTCCGGGCGCAGCCGAGCCCGTCGCGCCTGCAGGAAGTCGCCGAGCGGGCCAGGTCCGTCCATGAACCCGAGTATCCGTGGCGTGGCCACACTCAGCCACACCCTCCCAGTGGGAGGAAAAGCGGGGCGTGGTCCGGGCGCGCACGGGCCGCCAGGCTCGGTGGCATGGACGAGATCATCATCGGAGACGTCACGGTCACCCGGGTCAAGGAGTTCTACGGTTCGCTCGGCATGACGCCGGCCGAGTTCATGCCGGACAGCCCAGGCGGCGCGTGGGACGAACACCGCGACTGGCTGGCGCCCGATTTCTGGAACCCCGAGACGAACGAGTGCCGTGCGGCGCTGCAGTCGTGGCTGATCCGCAGCGAAGGACGCACGATCCTCGTCGACACCGGGGTCGGCAACCACAAGGACCGGCCGTACGCGGCGGTGTGGAACCGCCTCGACACCGCCTACCTCGACAACCTCGCGGCCGCCGGTGTGCGGCCCGAGGATGTCGACGTCGTGGTCAACACCCATCTGCACATCGACCACGTCGGCTGGAACACGCGGCTCGACGGCCGCACCTGGGTGCCGACCTTCCCGAACGCCACGTATCTGATGCCGCGGCCCGATTTCGACTTCTGGAATCCGGCCGAAGCACACGATTCCGTGCTGGGCCGCGGAAACCAGAACGTCTTCGAGGACAGTGTCGCGCCGGTGCACGAGGCGGGGCTGACCCATCTGTGGGACGGCACGCACCGCGTCGACCGGAATCTGCGGCTGGATCTCGCGCCCGGCCACACCCCCGGCTCGTCCGTGCTCACCCTGGAATCGGGCGGGGAGCGGGCGTTGTTCGTGGGTGACCTCGTGCACACCGCGCTGCAGATCGTGGAGCCGGACACCAATTCGCCCTATTGCGAAGACCCGGCCGGCTCCCGGGCCACCCGGCACAAACTGCTCGGCCAGGCCACCGACGACAACGCTCTCGTCTTCCCGGCGCATTTCGGCGCTCAGGGCGCCGTGCGCGTCGAGCGCCGAGGATCGAAGTTCGCGATCGCGCGGTGGGCCGGGTTCTCCGCCCTCTCCTGAGGAGTTTTTCGTGTACGTGCAAGCAGAAACCCCATCCGGTGTCGTGCGCGGCCAACGCGACTCCTCCGGTGAGCTCTACCGCGCCATCCCGTACGCGGCGGCGCCGATCGGGCCCGGCCGCCTTCTCCCGCCGACGCCGCACCCGGGCTGGTCCGGTGTCCGCGACGGCACGCGGCCCGGGCCGACGGCACCTCAGCCGGTGCGCGACTTCGGCGGGCTCGACATGACCCCGTATTTCGGACCCGGCTGGGTGCGCGGTGACGAGTACCTCACCGTCGACGTCCGGACACCCGCCGCGGACGACGGCCGTCGTCCGGTCATGGTGTTCGTGCACGGCGGCGGTTTCGTCACCGGTTCGGCCCGCGCCGAACTGTACGACGGACGGGCGTTCGCGCGTGACGGCGTCGTCCTGGTGACGGTGAACTACCGCCTCGGCGTCCCCGGTTTCCTCGATCTGGAGGGTGCCCCACCCAACCGGGGGCTGCTCGACGTGCTCGCCGCGCTCGGCTGGGTGCGGGACACGGTCGCGGTGTTCGGGGGCGATCCGGACAACGTCACCGTCTTCGGGCAATCCGCGGGGGCGACGCTCACCGGCGCGCTGCTCGCGACGCCGGAGGCCAAAGGAACGTTCCGCCGGGCGATCGTCCAGAGCGGCAGCGGAACCGGCGCCTTCACACCGGAACAGGCCGCCAGGGTCACCGCGGCGGCCGCTTCCGCGCTGAGAACCGAGCCCACCGCGCGAGCGTTCGGCGAGATCCCGGACGAGCGGTTCGTGGAGATCCTGCCCGCGCTGGCCGGTCTCGATCTGCGGACCGAAACCGCCGAGGATCCGCTGGCCGGGCTGAGCCCGTTCAGCCTGGTGTCGCCGGTCCAGCCCGCCGACGGTCCTCTCGACGGCGACGTCGCGCTGCTCATCGGCACCAACACCGAGGAAGGAAACCTTTACGGCCGAACAGATCTCGGGCGGACACTGTTCGGCGCCGGTACCGAGCGGCTGGCAACGGCACACGCGCGGATCTCGGACGGCCACACCCACCGGTACTCGTTCGGCCATCGCTCGACGGCGTTGAACGGACGGCTCGGCGCCGCCCACACCGTCGAGTTGCCGTTCGTCTTCGACGTCGCCGGCGAGCCGTGGCTGCACGGGGAGACGGGCCTGCTCGGGCCCGATCCCGCCCCGGAAGGTCTCGCGGCCAGGATGCACGGCGCGTGGGTCGCCTTCGCGAGGACCGGCGACCCCGGCTGGTCCGGAGACACCGTCGAATTCTTCGGCTGACAGCGCCTGCCAGCCCGGTGCCAGCGTCGTGTGCGCCGCCTGCCAGCGGCCCGGAGCACGCTCTGGAATGTCATTCCAGAAGCGCCTCGAGGGGCACCATGAACACATCTGTCACGATCATCGGCGCCGGGCTCGGCGGCCTCACCCTGGCGAGGGTCCTGCACGTCCACGGCATCCCGTCCGAGGTCTATGAAGCGGAAGCGTCCCAGACTTCGCGTCTGCAGGACGGGATGCTCGACATCCACGACTACAACGGCCAGCTCGCCCTCCAGGCAGCCGGGCTGACCGAGGAGTTCCGCGGCATCGTCCTGGAGGGCCGTCAGGCGCTGCGCGTCCTCGAAGGGGACGGGGACCGTCCTGTTCGAACGGGGCGACGACGGCACGGGCGGGCGCCCCGAGGCGCAACGCGGGGATTTGCGGCGGATGCTGCTCGACTCGCTCCCCGAAGGCACCGTCCGGTGGGGTCGCAAGGCCGTCGGCGCCCGGACACTCGACGACGGCCGTCACGAGGTGACCTTCGACGACGGCACCACCGTCGTCGCGGGGCTCCTGGTCGCGGATCCGGCCGCTGCTCACCGACGCCGTTCCCGAGTACTCCGGCATGTCGTTCGTCGAGACCTAGCGGAGGGCGCGAGTATCAACGCCCACCGGGAAAGCGGCGACACGCTGCACGCCTACGTGGAGCTCACCAAACCGCTGGAGTGGTTCGACGCCATCGACCTCACCGACGCCGAAGCCGCCAAGGCGCGGATCGCGGCGGAGTTCGACGGCTGGTCGCCGGAGCTCACCGCGCTGATCACCGAAAGCGACGTCGCGCCGATCCATCGTCCCGCCTTCGCCTTGCCGTCCGGGCCGCGCCGGGGAAGGCGCCAACCTTGCGATGCTCGACGGCGCCGAACTCGCCAAAGCCCTCGCCGCGTGTCCCGGCGACGTCGAGACCGCCCTCGCCGAATACGAGCAGGCCATGTTCGTCCGCTGTGAAACGCCCATGGAGGAGGACTTCCTGCTCGAAAGCGTCTTCGGCGACGACATCCCCGAGCGGCTGCTGAACCTGTTCGAGGAAAGGAAGGCCTGAGTCAGGCCGTGCCGACGGCGAGGGCCTTCAGGCCGCGGACGATCGTTTCCGCGCCGGGGGCCCGGTCCGGCGCGACGAGGTGCTGCATCATCACGCCCGCGATGAGGGCGAACTGGACGGCACCCGCCGCGTCGGCGTCGGTGGCGGACAGCCGTTCGCCGAGGACCTTCCGGGCTTCGTCCTGGGCGTCGGCGAGCCGTTCGCGAAGTTCCGGGAAGCGGATGGCCTGGGTGGCGCTCTCCAGGACGGCGGTCCACAGGTCGCGCTGCTCGGTGAAGGAGTCGACAAGGCCCTGCCAGATGGTGGTGAGCGAAGCGTCCTCGGGCTCCCGCAGGCGCTCGACCACTTCGGTGGAAAGCTCGATCATGGCCTCGTTCATGAGGGCCTCTTTGGAACCGAAGTGATACCCGATGGAGCCGAGGTTCGCCCCCGAGGCCGCGGTGATGTCCCGCGCGGTGGTGTGCGCGTAGCCGCGTTCGATCAGGCAGCGCTTGGCCCCGTCGAGGAGGTCCTCTCGTTGTCCCATGCGGTG
Source organism: Amycolatopsis sp. NPDC043885 (assembly GCF_056435685.1). Lineage (NCBI taxonomy): Bacteria > Bacillati > Actinomycetota > Actinomycetes > Pseudonocardiales > Pseudonocardiaceae > Amycolatopsis > Amycolatopsis sp. NPDC043885. Next base: position 35,912 of record NZ_JBWKEA010000008.1, on the reverse strand, counting down.
ATCCTAGCGGCAGGCTGTGACAAGCGTCTTATACAAATGTATTATACAAATGTTCAAGACGCTTCGTAGCAAGGGAACGACGATGAATCGCTATGTCCTCGGCAACTTCGCCCCGGTCACCGAAGAGATCACCGCCTTCGATCTGCCCGTCACCGGGAAGCTCCCGGACGACCTCGACGGCCGCTACCTGCGTATCGGCCCGAACCCGCTCGGCATCGAAGACGCGTCGGCGCACATCTGGACCCTCGGGGAGGGCATGGTCCACGGCGTGCGCCTGCGCGACGGCCGCGCCGAGTGGTACCGCAACCGCTGGGTGCGGTCGGCCTCCGTGGCCGACCGGCTCGGGGAACCGCGGCGTGGGCAGGTCGCCGACGAGCGCCTCGACTTCGCGCCGAACGTCCAGGTCGCGGGACACGGCGGCCGCCTCTACGCGCTCATCGAAGGAGGCCTGGCCCCGTACGAGCTGACCGACGAACTCGACACCGTCGGGCCCGCCGCCCTCGGTGCGACGGAACAGGGTTTCTCCGCCAACGCGCACAGCAAGTACGACCACGCGACCGGCGAGCTGCATTCGCTGGCCTTCCGGTACGGCGCGGATTTCGTGCAGCACATCGTGATCGGCCCCGACGGGCGCAACCGGAGCGTCACTGACATCAAGGCGCCGACGCTGCCGTACATGCACGACTTCGCGCTCACCGAGCACTACGTGGTGTTCTACGAGTCCCCGATGGTCTTCGAGGCCGAACGTCTGGCGACGGGCGTGCCGTTCCACTGGAACCGGGAACTGCCGTCACGGCTGGGGCTGCTGCCGAGAGCGGGCGGGACGGTGCGGTGGTTCGAGACCGCGCCCGTCATGGTCGGTCACACCCTGAACGCCTTCGAGGACAACGGAACCGTGGTGGTGGACGTGGTCGTGCATCCCCGGCCGATCGACTTCGCCGACGTCGGCGCCTCGAAACCCGTGCTCGAACGCTGGACGGCGGACCTCACGGCCGACCGGGCCACGCGCACACTGCTGCACGGCCGCCCGCAGGACTTCCCTCGCCTCAACGGCCGGTTCGGCGGAAAGCCTTACCGCTACGGCTATTCGGCGGCGGCCGAGCTGTACGCCACGCCGAGCGCCACCGAACCGGACCGCCCCGACGAAGGCTTGAGCAGCGCTCTCCTCAAACACGACCTCCTGACCGGCGTCACCGAAGCCCACGAGTTCGGCCGCGACGCGAACGCGGGGGAGACCGTGTTCGTCCCGTCGGCCCGCGCGGCCGCGGAGGACGACGGCTACAACCTGGTCTACGTCCACGACCGCGACCGGGGTGCGGCGGATCTGGTGATCCTGGCGTCGCAGGACTTCACCGGCGAACCCCTGGCGAGGGTCCACCTGCCCACCCGTGTCCCGCTGGGACTGCACGGCAGCTGGATTCCCGCCGCCTGACTCCGGTGTGATGGCTAATCTGGAGCGATGCTGACCGGTGCGCGCGAGGTCGAGGTGTTCGAAGGGGCCCGTGGCCGGCTGGAGGCGATCGCGTATCGCCTGCTGGGGTCGGCGAGCGACGCGGAGGACGCGGTGCAGGACACTTTCCTGCGCTGGCAGTCCGCCGATCGCGAGTACGTCGAGACGCCGGAGGCGTGGCTGACGAAGGTGCTCACCAACCTCTGCCTCAACCGGCTCACCTCGGCGCGGGCCCGGCGGGAAACCTATGTGGGCCAATGGCTCCCCGAGCCGGTTTTCGCGGGGGACCGGATGCTCGGCCCGTCCGACACCGTCGAGCAGCGTGAATCGGTCTCCATCGCGATGCTCACGCTGATGGAGCGGCTCTCGGCCAAGGAGCGCGTCGTGTACGTGCTGCGCGAGGCGTTCGGGTACTCCCACGCCGAGATCGCCGAGGTCCTCGACGTCGCCGAGTCGAACTGCCAGCAGATCTACCGGCGGGCCAAGCAGCATCTGGCCGCCGACCGGCGCCGGGTGGAGGTCGACACGGCCGCGGCCCGCAAGATCGTCGAGGAGTTCCTCGCCGCGGCGCTCAGCGGCCGGACCGACGCGCTGGTGCGGATGCTGGCCGACGACGCGATCAGCGTGGGCGACGGTGGCGGTGTGCTCTTCTCGCTGCCGCGGCCGATCACCGGCGCGGTCCGGGTGGCGAGGTTCCTGCGCGGCCTCTTCAAGCCGAGCGCGGCCAAGTGGTCGTTGATCGGCGGCAAGCCCGAGCTGTTCTCCACCGTCGCCAACGGCGTGCCCGCGCTGGTGCTGACGGTGGAGGGCAGGCTCGTCGGCGTTGTCTCCTTGGAGGTCACCACCGACGGCATCACAGCGGTCCACGCCCAGGTGAACCCCGCGAAACTCGACCGCGCGGCGAGCCAGTGGGGCACCTCCTAGCACGGGGAACCGCTCACCGTCGCTTGGTGACCCGGATCACAGTCCGCCGCTGTCAGGTTTCGTGTCGCCGTCCGGTTCAGGAAGCGAACACCGACCGGACAGGAGTGAGACCATGAAGCACCGAATCGTCGTTCTCGGAGCCGGATACGCCGGAGCCAACGCCGCCGGGCGCCTTGCCAAGCGGCTGCACCCCGCCGACACCGAGATCACCCTCGTCAGCGCCGATCCCGAGTTCGTCGAGCGGGTCCGCATGCACCAGCTCGCGACCGGCCAGGACCTGAAACCCCGCCTGCTGACCGACGTCTTCGCGGGCACGGGCGTGCGGGTGCGGACGGCGCGGGTCACCACGGTCGACACCGAACGCAAGACCGTCGCCCTCGACGACGGCGAAATCGCCTACGACACGCTCGTCTACGCGCTCGGCAGCGCGGCCGCGGACCGCGGCGTTCCCGGCGTCGCGGAACACGCTCACCACATCGACGGCAAGGGTTCCGCGCTGCGGCTGCGTGACCGTCTCGCCGCCCTGGCGGCGGGCGGGACCGTGCTCGTCGTCGGCGGTGGACTGACCGGCATCGAAGCCGTCACGGAGATCGCGGAAGCGCGGCCGGATCTCGAAGTCTCCTTCGCGGTCCGCGGCGGCCTCGGCGCCTGGATGAGCGAGAAGGCCCAGCGTCATCTGCGCGGGACCTTCGAGAGGCTCGGCATTACCTTGTACGAGGACACCGACATCACACGTGTCGGGCCGGACGGGGCGATGACCGCGGCCGGCCGCGAGATTCCCGCCCAGGTGACCGTTTGGACGGCCGGTTTCGCCGTCCATCCCATCGCCGCCGCCACGACCCTGGACGTCTCCGCGACGGGACAGATCGTCGTGGACGACACGCTGCGGTCGGTCTCGCACGCGGACGTCTACGCCGTCGGCGACGCCGCGCTCGCGCCGGGCGTGAACGGCATGCCACTGCGCATGTCCTGCGCCTCGGGAGTTCCCACGGCTTACCGCGCGGCCGACGCCATCGTCGCCGTTCTGACCGGAGGCTCGCTCCCCGAGAACAAGATCGGGTACACCGGCCAGTGCGTCAGCCTCGGCCGCCGCGACGCCGTCGTGCAGTGGGTGACCCCGGACGACCGGCCCAAGGACTCGGCGCTCACCGGCAAGACGGCCGCACGCCTCAAGGAGATCATCTGCAAGGCCGCGGCCTGGAGCATCTCGCATCCGACGTCGATGCTTCCCGTGCGCCGCCGCCGGATCGTCCCGGCCCCAGCACCCGTCAGCGTGTGACACCCCGCCCCGCCGAACAAGGGAACGATCATGATCCTGATCACCGGAGCGAACGGCGTCGTGGGACGTCAGGTGATGAATGTGTTGCTGAACCAAGGAATCGACGTCGCCGCGGTCACGCGCGGCGACGGGTCCGGGCTTCCCGGCGACGTGGAAGCCGTTGCCGGGGACCTGTTTCGCCCTGGCTGGATCGAGACGGCCCTGGAAGGTGTCGAAGCGGTCCAGATCAGCCCGCGTGCCACCGGTCCCGGCCTCGAAGAGCTGCTGAAGCTCGCGGCCGAGCGAGGTGTACGGCGTGTGGTGCTGCTGTCGGCCACCACCGTGGAGTACCCGGCCGGGGAAGCCCGTTTCGCCGCACAGTTCCAGTACGCAGAAGACCTCGTCACGCGTTCAGGTCTGGAGTGGACGGTGCTGCGCCTGGCGGATTTCGCCGCCAACGCGCTGGCTTGGGCACCGCAGATCAAGGCGGGCGACGTGGTGCGCGGCGCGTACGGCCGGGCCGCCACGTCCCCGATCCACGAAACCGACATCGCCGCAGTGGCCGCGCGAGCACTTCGCGGCGATCTCCCGGCGGAGTCGGTGTACACGCTGACCGGCCCGGGATCGGTGGACCAGCACGAGAAGGTGCGGCTCATCGGTGCGGCCATCGATCGGCCACTGTCCTTCCAGGAGCTTCCACCCGAGCAGGTACGGCAGGGCATGCTCGCGCAGGGACTCCCCGAGGAAGTCCCCGCCCGCCTGCTCGGCTCCCTGGCCGACTACAGCGAGCGTCCCGGACCGACGACCACCACGGTGGAAGCACTCCTCGGCCGTCCGGCGCTCACGTTCGACGGCTGGGCGCGCGACAACGCGGCGGCTTTTCAGGCCCAGCCGATCTTTTCGTAGAACGGCGTGATCCAGGCCCCGAACCGTTCCCCGTGGGCCTCCTGAGCAGCGGCCACGACGCCGTCCGGATCCTCGGCCGGCGTCAAGCCGCGCTCCCGGAGCCACTCGACGAACAGCTCGTGCGAGCCGCTGTGGTCGTCGTCTTCCTCGCGGTAGTAGTAGGCCGAATCGTGGTCGACCATGATCTCGGCGTCGAAACCCAGCAGCCGCAGGAGATCCGTGAACTCGCGGGCGACGACGTGCTCACCACCTCGTCGCCGAAGACGACGACAGGCGACCGGGCGAGGTCCGTCTCGTCATCGGCTCGCCAGATCGCGTACGTCGAGCCGCTCCCGTTCGCCTGGGCGAAGGGGACCACCCGCGAGAGGAACTCGGGGTCGTCCAGTTCCTGGGGGAAGCGGCTTTTGTCGTCGTAGTCGTGCAGCTCGAAACCGTCGGCGAGGTAGTCGCGCGTCGAGTCGTAAAGGTCCTTCAGCTCGTTCAGGACCGGAATCGGTGAGTACACGCGGTCACTTTATTCCGCTCGGACTTCGGCGGCGTCGAGTGCGGGCGCGAGTGGTGCGAGTGCGGTGCGGAGCAGGTCGGGCAGTGAGCCGGACGGTACGACGAGCCCGCCGGCCGTGAGAGACGCGGCGCTCGGCTGGAGCCATCGCTGCAGCGCGATGCGCACCGCGGCGGTCACGCTCGCCGCGAGCACAAGGGCGATGTGCGGCGGGATGTCGCCCTGGCGTTGGGCGATCGCGTCGGCGAGGGGGAGTTCGAGCGCGCTGGTGGTGTCGGCGAAGGCGTCGCGCAGTGCTGGACGGGTGGTGATCAGCAGCAGCGCGTCGCGATGGTGTTCGCCCGGGTCGGTGTACTGCTCGACGATCGCTTCGATCACGGCGTCGGCGAGGCCGACTTCGGCGGGCCGGGCCACCACCGCCGCCGCGATCCGCGCTTCCCGATCGGCGGTGACGGCGGCGACGATGGCGTGCTCGCGGCTGGAGAAGTAGTTGTTGTAGGTCCGGGGCGAGACTCCGGCGGCTTCGGCGATGTCGTCGACGCGCACGTTCTCGGGACCACGCTCCAGGGCCAGCCGCAGCGCCGCCTCGCGCAAGGTCTTTCGGGTGGCCTGCTTCTTCTGATCGCGCAATCCGGTCCGCCGTGTCGTCACCGGCCGAGTATCCCAGCATACTTGCGCGAACGCAAACTTGCGCGCGCGCAAGTTTCTGCCTAGCCTCGGGCACCACATTCCGACACGAGAGGACCGAACCCATGCGTGCCAAAGGCATCGCCTACGACACCGGCTTTGTCCGGGGCGGCGAGAACTCCCGCGAGAACTTCGATCTCGACCTGGTGAAACGGGAGCTGGCCATCATCCGTGACGACCTGCACTGCAACGCCGTGCATCTCGTCGGCGGCGATCCGGAACGGCTGGAACAGGCCGCTCACCTCGCCGCCGAGCTCGGGCTGGAGGTCTGGTTCTCGCCCTACCCGCTGGAGCTGACGGCCCAGGAGATGCTGGCGTTGTTCACCGACAGCGCGCGGCGGGCGGAGCGGGTCCGGCGGACTGGAGCCGAAGTCGTGTTCGTCACCGGCGTCGAGCTGAGCCTCATGGACCACGGATTCCTGCCCGGTGACGACATCGCCGAGCGGCTCGAACGACTGTTCAGCATGCCGGAGAGCCTGGGTGAGCGAGTCGCCGAGGCGAGTGCGCGCCTCAACGACTTCCTCGAGGAGGTCGTGGCAACGGTCCGTGAGCGCTTTCACGGGAAGATCACTTACGCCTGCATCCCGTTCGAGCGGGTCGACTGGACCCTCTTCGACATCATGTCGGTCGAACTCATCCGGTCCGCGGAGGTGGCCGACCGGTTCCAGGAAGGGGTGCGCGCCCTTGTGGCGCAAGGAAAACCGCTCGCGATCACCGGCTTCGGCACGGCCACCTGGCGCGGCGCGGGCGACCTGGCGCCGCGCAGTATGGAGATCGTCGAGCACGACGAGATCGGCCGCCCGGTCCGGCTGAACGGGGAGTACGACCGCGACGAGGCCGGGCAGGCCAAGTACCTGCGCGAGCTGCTGGAGATCTTCGACGCCGAAGGTGTCGACGGCGCCTTCGTCTACCTTTTCGCGCTCTCCAACTACCCGCACCGTCCCGACGACCCTCGCCGTGACCTGGATCTGGCCAGTCTCGGCATCGTCAAAGTCCTCGAAGACCGCGACGGCGAAACCTATCCGGGCATGCCGTGGGAACCCAAGGCCGCGTTCGCGGCCCTCGCCGACTACTACCGCGGCTGAACACGGCGGCCCCGCTCCCTGGGGGAACGGGGCCGCCGGTCACGCGGTTATCTGACGTACACCGAGTAGCCGATGCCACCCGACTTGGCGCCGTCGGCCGTATTGCCCCGCACGTGGACCGAGTAGATACCTCGGTCCGGTGGGGTCCACGTCATCGTCCCCGCACCCGAACCGTCCGCCGGTACGGTGATCTCCTCGGTCACGGCACCCCGGTCGTTCCGGACGGAGTAGGTGTACGAGACGATGCCCGGCATACCCGGCGTGAAGGTGAACGTCCCCGGCACACCGGCACCGCCCGACCATGTGCTTTCCGGGTATTCCTTCGACGACACGTACGGCGCGCTCAATATGTTGAAGTAGTACGTTTTCTCCTGCGAGGAGACGTTGTCGGCGGTCACCGTACGCACCCGCAGGTTGTGGCCGGCCGAGCCGGCCGGTGGCAGCGGGGGAGTCCACGCCAGCACGGCGCGCCCGTTCTCGGCGGCCGTCCGCTGGAACGGACCCCAGTTGAACGAGTATTCGAACGCCACCGCGCCCGGCTGGCGGGCTTCGAACGTGAAGCTGCCGGGGAACACCCGCCCGTTCGCCTGGAACTCCTTCGAGGTCACCGTCGGATCGTTCGTCACCGTCCACGTGATGTTGCCCGTCGAGGACCACACGCCCGCCGTGTTCCTCGCGCGCACCAGCATCTCGTAGTCGCCGATCCTCGGCGGGGTGTAGCTCACCGTCGCGGTGTTCCCGCTGACCGGCACGGTCCACCTGGTCGCCGGGTCCGCCGCCGGCCAGTACTCGAACTCCACGGCGTTCGGCATCGGGGTGGTGAACGTGAACGTGACGGCTCTGCCCTCCGTCCCGATGTCGCCCACGTAGCCGATCGTGGGTCGCCAGGTGTTGAGCCACAACCGTTTCTCCGTCACCGGGGACAGCTCGCCGGACGCGTCGCGGGCCTGGACCCGCAGCAGGTTCTGGTCGGCCGAGGCGAATTCGACCGGCAGCGCGGCGGTTCCGTCGGCGTTCGCCTTGACCGTCCACTTCGTACTCTCGGCACTCGCGAACCAGTAGTCGTACTCGACGACGTGCGGCATTCTCGGTTTCGCCGTGTACGTGACCGACGTGCCCAGGTCGACGTTTTCGGGCCCGCTCACCACCGGTGACGCGTCGACGAGGAATCGGTACTCCCGTTCCGGCGACTTCACGCCCGACGTGTCGGTGCTGCGCACGAACAGCACGTGATCACCACCGGTGGCCGGCGTGATCGTCACCTCGGCGACGCCGTCCTGGCCCGCCGTGACCGTGGCGGACGCGCCGTCGTCCAGCCGGTAGCCGTACGCCACGACGTTCGGCATCCCCGGCGCGAACCGGAACACGCCCGGCACGCCGATGCCGCCGTCCGGGCCGCCCTGCGGCGGGTAGCGGTCGGACGTGACCGTCGGCCGCGTCTCCTTGACGATGAACGAGTAGTAGGTGCTGAGCGAGAGGTTGCCAGCCCGGTCCCACGCCCGCACGACCACCGACTGCCAGCCGTTGGCCGTCGGCGTGAAGCTGACCGTGCCCGTGCCATCGGGGCCCGCGGCGATCTCCCGCGTCCCCGCGCCGAAGTTGTAGTCGTACCGCACGACGTCGGTGGAACCGTTGGGGGAGAAGGTGAACTCGCCCGCCACACCGACCCCGCCGCCCTCGGCGCCTGCCGGGTACGTCGCGGAGACGACGGCAGGCGCGTTCGGATCCGTGCGGTCGACGGTGAACCGGCACGGGGCAGTCGTGGACGACTTCGCCCCCCAGCTGTCCTGTGCGTACACCTCCCACGCGTAGGTACCGTCGGCGAGGCCCGAGGTGTCCGGGTACGCCGCGGCGGGATTGCCCGACCCGGTACCCGTGTGCCGTTGCGCCGGGTCCGCCACCGGCCACCACGTGAACCGCCCGTACGTGGGGTCGCCGTCCGGGTCGGATATCTGTGCGCTCAGCTTCGCCTGGTCGCTCACCAGCGCGCCGGCGCCGTCCTTGGCACAGGGTTCGTCATTGGTGCGCAGGTCGGTCGGCGTCGCGGGCGGAGCGTTGTCGACCACCCGCAGCGTCGCCGGGGCCTTGATCATCCGATAGAACGCCGGGTCCGCCTCGTGGGCTTCGGCGACGCGGAAGCCCAGTGTGAGGTGACGGACCTTGTGTTCGATCGCGTCCCGCACCGCGGTGGTGACGTCGAACGTGGCGTCGTTGTCGATGCAGGTGCCATCGGCACCCCTGGACGCCACCCGTGTCCGCTCCGCCGGGCGGCTCTGCCAGGTCGATTGCTTGGTGTAGGCGGAGGTCCGCCACACCTCGGTGGCGCGGCCGTCACAGCCGACGTAGTGCGTCTCGCCTGCCGACAGCAGCACCGTCGTGAACGGCACACCCCGCAACGAGCGCAGGTCGAAATTCACGTAGGAGCGTTGAAGGTGCGGTGTGCTGTCCCCGGTGCCGATCGGCAGGTTGCCGGATGGCTTGAAGTAGGCGGTGGTCGGTGTCGCCGAGTCGACGTAACCCCAGGACGTCGCGGACAGCGTCGCCTCTGAACGCTGTTGATCAGTGGTCGCCGCTGCCGCCATCCCGCCATCGGTGACGGTGAGCGCGATGGCGAGCGCGACAGCGGGCAACGTCAGTGATCTTCGTAAGGTCATGCTGGCCCTCCCCTTGAGGCATGCACGACGTACACGCCTCAAGGGGAGGGTTGGTTGCCCCTCGTCCTAAGCCGTCGGGCGGCCGGCCCCGGCGTAGTCGTCGCCCTGCTTCCGGTAGGTGTGCACCTGTACCGCCTGCCCGGTCTGCGGGGCGTCGATCATCTGCTGGTTCCCGATGTACAGCCCGACGTGGTGGATCTTCGTGTTCGGTTCGCCGTAGAAGATCAGGTCGCCCAGCTGGGGATCGGTCACCTTGTCCACGCTGTGGTACTGCGTGTGGGCGGTGCGCATGAGCTTGACGCCGGCGCTGGCGTACGCGGCCGTCGTCAGGCCGGAGCAGTCGAAACCGGGGTCGCTGCCACCGGTGCCGTTGCCACCCCAGACGTAGGGCAGCCCGATCTTGTCGATGGCGAAGTTGACCGCGCTCAAGGCCGCCGCGTTCGGCGGCTGCGGGCTCTGGCCGACCGTGCCGTAGACGTTCACCGTCGCGAGCGTGCGGTGCATCAGCAGCGGCGCGGGCTGCAGCGTGCTGACGGCGTTCCACCACGTCTGACCCTGGCCGAGGTCGCGGCCGCCCGCGCACAGGGCACGCCCGGCGGTGAGCGTGGCGTCGTCGATGTTCTGCGGGTTCGGTTTGCCGCCCGTCGCCGACGCCTGGAACCGGTCCCACACCGACGGCGTCAGCTGCAGCGGGCCGCTCGCGTTCGCGGACGAGACGACCTTGTTGTAGAAGTCGCGGACCTCGATCGCGCCGAGCGGCTTGGTCAGCACGCCGTCGGCGTTCAGCCCCGAACCGGTGGCGCGGCCGTGATCGGACGCGATCTTCCCGAGCGCGGCCAGCGTCACCCAGGAAAGACGGCACCCCGGCGTTTCCTTGCTCAGCGCGACGGTGGTCTTCGCGTACCCGGTCATCGCGCGCAGCGGGATGTCGAGCCAGCCGCTGGTCTTCGACACCCAGGCGTCGAACTCCTGCCCCATCTGCTGGGGGACCTTCGGCTGTTCCTTCGGCATTTCCGCCGGGGCGGACGACGGCGACGGCGGCGCGGGCGGGGCCGAGGACTGGACGGCGGCGGCCTCCGTCTTCGGCTCTTCCTTCGGGGCGAAGGTGATGGCGGCGACCAGGGCGGCGCCCGCGACGACGACGGCGGCGATGATCACCGGGAGTCTGCGGCGGCGGGAGGTTTCCTGTTCCATCACCGGCCCCCGGTGATCCGGCCGAGGACGAACTCGCGGAAGGCGTCGACGTCGGTGGTCAGCGCGACGTCGATGGTGCGGCCCGGCACGGCCTGCGGATCGGTGCTTCGTAGCCTTCGCCGGTCTACCAGTGTCGCGCCGCGCGCGGGGCCGAAGCCGCACTCGACGTCCACGGGGTACGACTCGAGGTCGAGGACGCCCGGCCGGATCGCTTCGGCCACCGCGACCGCGTCGTGCATGACCATCCCCGGCATGCCGAGGATCGGGGTGTAGTGCTTCACGTACGTCGGGGTCAGCGCTTCGAGTGCCGCGCCGAGCGGGCCGGACGCGGCGAGTTTGCCCAGCCAGTCCGTGTCGACCGAGCATTGGTGCGTGATGTCCAGCGGGACCAGCACCGTCGGGATGTCCTCGTCGACCAGCACCCGGCGCGCGGCCTCGGGGTCGCTCCAGATGTTGAACTCGGCCGCCGTGGTGGAGTTCCCCTTGGTCACCCCGCCGCCCATGACGACGATCCGGCCGATCTTCTCGCGGATGCCCGGATGGGCCGCCAGCAGCAGCGCGATATTCGTCAGCGGGCCGATCGGGGCGATGGTCACCGGCTCGTCGGCGGCTTCCAGCAGATCCACCAGCAGCCGGACGGCGCCGCGTTCGTCGAGCGGGCGCTTCGCCTCCGGCAGCGTCCCGGCGTGGCCGGAAAGGCCGTCCTGGCCGTGGACGTACCCGGCGGGCTTGGCGTTGTCGTACACCAGCGGCCGTGCGGCGCCGGCGGCGACCGGGACGTCGTCGCGGCCGAAGAGCTGCAGCAGGCGGCGGGCGTTGGCGGTGGTGTGGCTCAGCGGGACGTTGCCGAACACCGTGGTCACGCCGAGGAGGTCGACGTCCTCGGATTGCGTGGCCAGCGCCAGCGCGAAGGCGTCGTCGACCCCCGGGTCGGTGTCGATGATCAGCTTGGTGCCCATGCGCGTGCTCCCCTTTGCGGTCGGCGGCCTGAACACAGGTTACGGTCACCGGTATGACGTCCATGTGGGGTGCGCCCGCGCTGTCGCGGCTCCGCGCCTGGGGCCAGGCCCGTCGTGATCCGCGTCAGGCGAAGTTCCTGACCAAGGATTCGCTGCGCTGGGTGCTGCGAAACCGCGCGTACACGCCTTGGTACCTGGTCCGCTACTGGCGGCTGCTGAAGTTCCGGATCGCGAACCCGCACATCATCCTGCGGGGGATGGTGTTCCTCGGCAAGGACGTCGAGATCCACTGCCGCCCCGGCTACGGGCGGCTGGAGATCGGCCGCTGGGTGCACATCGGCGACGGCAACGCGATCCGCTGCCACGAGGGTTCGCTGCGCATCGGCGACAAGGCGGTGTTCGGGCGGCAGAACGTCCTCAACGGCTACCTCGACATCGAGCTCGGCGCGGCCACGCTCGTCGCGGACTGGGTGTACATCTGCGACTTCGACCACGTCACCACCGACATCACCGTCCCGATCAAGGACCAGGGCATCGTGAAGTCGCCGGTGCGGATCGGGCCGGACACCTGGATCGGCACCAAGGTCTCGGTGCTCAAGGGCACCCGGGTCGGCCGCGGCTGCGTCCTCGGCGCGCACGCCGTGGTGCGGGGCGAGATCCCGGACTACTCGATCGCCGTCGGTTCGCCGGCGCGCGTGGTGCGGAACCGGCAGGACGACTACGCCGCCGACGCCGCTCGCCGCGAAGCCGTCGCCGACATGGCGCGCAAGGCGAACAAGGCGCTGCAGAAGACCCTGGGCGTCGACTCGTAACTCGCGTGATCAAAGGCGTAACTCGCGTGCTCAGAGGCGGATCTCGCGTGCTCAGAGGCGTGACACGTGAGTTACGCCTCCAAGCACGCGAGTGCGGTGTCCAAGCACGCGAGTGCGGGCTTTGGTCACGCGAGTTACGCGAAACTAGCCGCGCAGTTGCTCCCGGACCTCCATGAGCGCGAAGCCCAGGAGGTTCTGCCCGCGCCAGTAGTCGGGGCGCGTGGCGTTCTTGTCCTCGCGGGCGAGGCCGCTGCCCCAGACCAGGTCCATCCTGGAGGCCTCGACGATCACCTTGTCGCCCGTGGCCAGCAGGAACTCACGCTCTTCGGCGTGCTGGCGGAACTTCTCGAGGTTGCCGTCGATGACGATGTCGAAGCGGTGCCGCTCCCAGACCTCGGCGTCGAAACCGGTGACCTCGCGGCCGAGGATCTTGGCGGTTTTGGGGTCCGGCGCCCGACGGATGTTCGCCGCGGCCTCGTGATCGCCGAACAGTTCCGCCTTGCTCGCCATCATGAAGTGCTCGGCCGTCGGGTAGCGCTCGCCGTTCACCACGAACGGTGCCAGCCACCACTGGCTCAGGCAGGCCGCGTTGACCCGGCCGCTTTTGAGCGGGGTGTGGCCGTAGAAGAGCTGGTACTCGGGCTCCGCGCCGCTGTGGACCAGCTCGCGCAACGCATCGAGACTCCGGACTCCGTCGACCTTGCTCACCATGGCGACCAGTGGACCACAGGCCACCGACACCTTTCGCAGTGGCCCACCACGGAAGTTCAGACCAGGAAGTGGAACAGCGGGCTGCCCGGCTCCACCCGCTCGACCTGCAGCGGGCTCACCTCCAGCCGATGCAGCAGCCCCTCCAGGTCACCGGCCCGCGCGAGTTCGATGCCGATCAGCGCCGGGCCGGTCTCGCGGCTGTTGCGTTTCACGTACTCGAACCGCGTGATGTCGTCGTCCGGCCCGAGGACCTCGTCGAGGAACCGCCGCAGCGCGCCGGGCTCCTGCGGGAAACCCACCAGGAAGTAGTGCTTCAGCCCTTCGTGGATCAGCGACCGTTCGAGCACTTCGCCGTAGCGGCTGACGTCGTTGTTGCCGCCGGAGACGACGCACACCACGATCTGCCCGGGATCGATCTTCACCGTCGTGCCCAGCGCGGCGGTCGCGAGCGCGCCTGCGGGCTCGGCGATCACGCCGTCGGACTGGTACATCGCGAGCATTTCCGTGCAGATCGCGCCCTCGGCGACGTCGGTGAGCTCGACCCCGCCGTCACGGACCAGCGGGTACGTCACCGCTCCGGCCTGCGCGACCGCCGCGCCGTCCACGAAGGTGTCGACGCTTTCGAGCCGCACCGGCTCACCGGCCGCCAGCGCGGCCGCCATGCAGGTCGCGCCCGCCGGTTCGACGCCGACGATCCGCATCTCCGGCGCCCGTTCCGCGGCCCACGCGGCGATCCCCGCGAGCAGCCCGCCCCCGCCGACCGGCACCACCATCACGTCCGGGATGAACCCGAGCTGCGCGACGACCTCCATCGCGACCGTGCCCTGACCGGCCACCGTCTCCGGCGCGTCGAAGGCGGGGACCAGCGTCGCGCCGGTGCTCTCCGCGTCCTGCTTCGCGGTGGTGAAGGCGTCTTCGTAGGTCTCTCCGACGACTATGACTTCGATATGTGAGCCGCCCAGTGTCGCGATCCGCTCGCGCTTCTGCCGGGGAGTCGTGCCGGGAACGTAGACGCGGCCGTTCGCGCCGAGCCGGCGGCACGCGTACGCGACGCCCTGCGCGTGATTGCCCGCGCTCGCGCAGACGACGCCGCGCTCCCGGTGCTCCGCGTCGAGCTGGACGATGAAGTTGTACGCGCCGCGGATCTTGTACGAGCGCACGGTCTGCAGGTCTTCGCGTTTGAGCCAGACCCGGGCGTCGACCCGCGCCGAGAGCCGCTCGTTCGGTTCGAGCGGCGTGCGGGTCACCACCCCGGCCAATCGCTTGGCGGCCTCTTCGACCGTTCGGGCGCTCACCGTTTCGATCCCTTGCACGAATGCTGAATGTACTGACCGGCCCCGGCCACGACGGAGAGACGTCCGCTTTCCGCCTGGGCCGGTGCAACCGAACCGGGCACGGCGACCGTCTCCCGGTCATGACGGCGTTCACCCGGTCCCTCGCGCTCGGCCTGGTCATACTGCTCGCGGCCTGCGGAGCGGAACCCACCCGTGAGGAACTTCCGGCGCCGCTGCCCGTCACCCAGCAGGTGACGCCCGGCACGGCAGCGGCGGTCAAGGCGGCCGGCGGTTTCGGGCTTGACCTGCTCACCGCGCCGGCGCTGGCGGGCGGGGCGAACCTGGTGCTGTCCCCGGCGAGCGTGTCCACCGCGCTGCAAATGGTCGGCGCGGGCGCGAAGGGCGACACCGCCATGCAGATCCGGAAGGTGCTGCGACTTCCCGGAGACGGATCTCCCGTTCCGCCGGTCGCCGGTCACGAGGACCTGAAGGTGTCGAACACCGCCTGGATCCAGCGAGGGCTCGGGATCAAGCCCGGATACCGGGACGTTTTGCGCGACCGGTTCGGTGCGGCGACGAGCGAGGAGGACTTCGCCGCCGACCCCGGCGGCGCCCGCGACCGGATCAACCGGACGGTGGCGGACCAGACCGAGGGGAGGATCCCTGACCTTTTCCCGGAGACGGCGATCACCGACGAAACCAGGCTCGTCCTCGCCAACGCCCTGTACCTGAAAGTGCCCTGGGCGCGGGAGTTCCCCCGCGACCGGACGGCGGACGCGCCGTTCACCCGGGCCGACGGGTCGACGGTGACCGTCCCGATGATGCGTACCGCGCCGGAGGTTCAGTTGGGCTACGCCGAAGGGCCGGGCTACCAGGCGGTCACACTGCCTTACCGCGGCGGGCGGCTGGCCTTCACCGTGATCGTGCCCGCGGCGATCGACGCCTTGCGCGGCAAGGGAATCGCCGCGCTGCTCGGCGAGATCCGGCCGGCCACCGTGGACCTGGCCATGCCCAGGTTCACCGTCAGGTCCGCGCTGGACCTGACGGCGCCGCTCAAGGAGGCGGGCATGCCCTCGGCGTTCGAACCCGGCGCCGACTTCAGCGGCATCACCGACGAAGCCCGGCTGCGGATCGCTTCCGTGCAGCACAAGACCTTCGTCCAGGTCGACGAGGAGGGCACCGAGGCCGCGGCGGCCACGGGCGTCGATGCCCGCGCCGTGTCCGCGGAGGTGCCGCGCACCGTGACCGTCGACCGCCCGTTCCTCTTCGTCATCACCGACACGGCCACCGGGGCGCCGTTGTTCCTCGGCAGGATCGGCGACCCGGCGGCGTGACCGGCCGACGGCTAGCGGAAAGCGGCCAAATGCGTGCGTGCCCAGGTCGCGAACGGCCGCGGCTCCCGTCCCGTGAGGTCCTGGACGGCACCCGTGACCGCCGAGTCGTCGAACTCGCCCTCCGCGAAGAAACGGAAGAAGGCGTCGACGTACTTCTCCGGCATCTCCGCGCTCATCGTCACGCGGGCCTCGGCGTCCGAAAGCGGTTCCAGCCGTAGCTCCCGTCCGAGCAGTTCACTCAGGACACGGAGCCGGTCGGCGGGCCGGAGCGAACCCGGCCCGGTGATGGCGTACGCGAGCCCCTCGTGTCCCGGCGTGGTCAGTGACTCCGCGGCGACGGCGGCGATGTCGTACGGGTCGATCGTCGCCACCGGGACGTTCGCGAACGGCTCGCGGACGACGTCCCCGGCGCGAAGCTGCGGGACCCACTGCAGCGAGTTCGACATGAACCCGCTCGGCCGCAGAAACGTCCACGCCAGCTTCGAAGCGCGCACCGCCGCCTCGGCCGCCATGTGCATTCCCGCGACGGCGTTGTCCGCGTGCCCGCCGACGACCGAACGGGACGACAGCAGCGTGACGTGCTCGACGCCCGCGTCCCGCATCACCGCCAGCGCGCCGGGCATGTCCTCGTAGCCGCCGAGCAGGAAGACCGCCCGGACACCGGCCAACGCCGGTTTCAGGCTCGCCGGCTCGTCGAGATCTCCCGTCACTCCTTCGACGCCGTCCGGCAACGGCCGCGGCGTGCGGACCAGCGCTCTGACGGGATGCCCGCCACGCGCCAGGATTCCGGTCAGTTCCGAGCCGACGTTGCCGCCTGCCCCGGTCACCAAGATCATTATTTTCTCCCCCAGTGCGGTGGCCGCCGTCACAGGCCGCGGCCGTCGTCGGTCACCCTGCCAGGGAGATCAGGGCGGCTCAAGGCGACTTGGGCACCGCCGGGTACGGGACGAAGGTGCTCGTGTTCTCGTCGACGGTCAGCTGTTTGCCGATCGTCGGGAACGCGCGCTGCGAGCAGGCCGGGCGTTCGCAGACTTTGCACCCCATGCCGATCGGGGTGGCCGCGGCCCGGTCGTCGAGGTCGAGCCCGGTCGAGTAGATCAGCCGTTTCGCGTGCCGCAGTTCGCAGCCGAGGCCGACGGTGAACGTCTTGCCGGGGCTGCCGTAGCCGCCGATGTTGCGGGACACCGTCCGCGCGACCCAGAAGTAGCTCTTCCCGTCGGGAAGGGTCGCGATCTGGGTGAGGATCTTGCCGGGCTGGGCGAACGCCTCGTAGATGTTCCACAGAGGACACGCGCCGCCGACGCGGGAGAAGTGGAAACCCGCGGCGGACTGGCGTTTCGACATGTTCCCCGCCCGGTCGACCCGCACGAACGAGAACGGCACGCCGCGGTTCTTCGGACGCTGCAACGTCGAGAGCCGGTGGCAGACGGTCTCGAAGCCGACGCCGAAGTGGTCGCACAGCCGCTCGATGTCGTAGCGGAAGCGTTCCGCGCTCGCCAGGAACGGTCCATAGGGGAGGATCAGCGCGCCCGCGAAGTAGTTCGCGAGCCCGACGCGGGCCAGCGAACGCGCGGCCGGCCCGGAGAACGCCCACGAGTCGGCGAGCTCGGTGATCAGGTCGTCGTATTCCAGCAACGCGATCTGCGAGGCCATCCGGAACGCCTGCTGCCCGACGCGCAGGCTAGGCGCCAGCCGCAGCACTCGCGGCCCCGGTTCGTACCGGTGCTGTTCGCCGTTGGTCTCGTCGATGCCCTCGTTCGTGACGTCGACGCCGTAGCGCTGGATCAGGGTCTCCTTCAGCGCCGCGAGCACCTGGCCACGCTGCAGGGGGATGTCGTGTGCCATCCGTTCGGCGCGTTCGTCCAGCTCGGCGACGTAGTTCTCCCGTTCGTAGAAGAAGTCGCGGACCTCTTCGTGCGGCAGGGCGGTCGCGGCGCTGCCGTGCAGGCCGAGGCCGTTTTCCATGGTCAGCGCGGCGGTGTTCTCCACGGCGTTGCGGTAGCTGCGGTGCAGTTTGACCAGGGCCTGGGCGATCGTCGGCAGGTTCGTGGCGAGGTCGTTGAGCTCGCTGTTCGTGACGTCCACGCCGAGGACCTCGTCGAGCAGCGCCTCTTTCACATCGGCCACCAGCCGGGCGGTGTCGTTGTTCGCGAAGAACTCGGTGTCCACACCGAACGCCTGCGTGATGCGAAGGAGCACCGGGACGGTCAGCGGACGCGAGTTGTGCTCGATCTGATTGAGGTAACTGGGTGAGATCTCCAGCACACGAGCGAGATCCGCCTGGCTCATCGACCGGCTTTCGCGCAGATGCCGCAGCTTCGCTCCGGCGAAGGTTTTGTCCACTGAGGCCTCTCTGTCCGCAAGGTTTCCGGGCCTGAACGATTCAGTGAACGGTCAAGCCCGTGGATTTTGCCCCGGCTTGCGAATCTGCGATTCGCAACCTTTGCAAGATGCTACGGAAGCTTCGCAGAAATTGGCAAATTGGAGGCCTGGATCGGATTTCCCCAGTCATGTCAGGGTCGGATCAGGAAAGGCGATCACTCGCAAACTTCGCAACACCGGGAGAATCCGATGACTCAGCACGCGCAGCAGCTGGAGCAGGCGGCCGCCGAACTGGCCAAGCAGTGGGAGACCGACCCCCGCTGGGCGGGCGTGAAGCGTTCGTACTCCGCGGCTGACGTGGTCAAGCTGCGCGGCAGCGTGGTCGAGGAGCACACGCTCGCTCGCCGCGGCGCCGAGAAGCTGTGGGACCTCCTGCACAACGAGGACTACGTCCACTCGCTGGGCGCACTGACCGGTAACCAGGCGGTGCAGCAGGTCCGCGCCGGCCTGAAGGCCATCTACCTGTCGGGCTGGCAGGTCGCCGCCGACGCCAACCTCTCCGGCCAGACCTACCCGGACCAGAGCCTCTACCCGGCCAACTCGGTGCCCGCCGTCGTCCGTCGCATCAACAACGCGCTGGGCCGCGCCGACCAGATCAACTGGGCCGAGGGCAACACCGACATCGACTGGTACGCCCCGATCGTCGCCGACGCCGAGGCCGGCTTCGGTGGCCCGCTCAACGCCTTCGAGCTGATGAAGGGCATGATCGCCGCCGGTGCCGCGGGTGTGCACTGGGAGGACCAGCTCGCGTCCGAGAAGAAGTGTGGTCACCTCGGCGGCAAGGTGCTGATCCCGACCAAGCAGCACGAGCGCACGCTGAACGCCGCCCGCCTCGCCGCGGACGTGCTGAACGTGCCGTCGCTGATCGTCGCCCGCACCGACGCACAGGCCGCCACGCTGATCACCAGCGACGTCGACGAGCGTGACCGCAAGTACGTCACCGGCGAGCGCACCGCCGAGGGCTTCTACAACGTCACCAACGGCATCGACCCCTGCATCGACCGCGGTCTCGCCTACGCCGAGTACGCCGACCTGCTGTGGATGGAGACCTCCAAGCCGGACCTCGAGGTCGCCCGTCAGTTCGCCGAGGCGATCAAGGCCAAGTACCCGGACCAGATGCTGGCCTACAACTGCTCGCCGTCGTTCAACTGGAAGAAGCACCTGGACGACGCGACGATCGCGAAGTTCCAGCGCGAGCTCGGCCACATGGGCTACAAGTTCCAGTTCATCACCCTGGCGGGCTTCCACGCCCTGAACTACTCGATGTTCGACCTGGCGCACGGTTACGCCCGCGAGGGCATGACCGCCTACGTCGACCTGCAGGAGCGCGAGTTCGCTTCGGAGGACCGCGGTTACACCGCCACGAAGCACCAGCGCGAGGTCGGCACCGGCTGGTTCGACAACGTCGCGACCGCGCTGAACCCGGAGAGCTCGACCACCGCGCTCGCCGGTTCCACCGAGGCCGAGCAGTTCTGATCCCTCGCAAGTAGGTGCCAGGTGGCGGTCTCTCGACTCCCAGGGGAGACCGCCACCTCCCATCCCCTTCAATCTCTCGCGAAGCCCCAGCGGAGGCACACCATGGTTGAGAAGCTGAACTACCGGATCGACGTCTGCGGACCCGCCGGTGACCGGTTCGACGAGATCCTCACCCCGGCCGCACTGGACTTCGTGGCCAAACTGGACAACGCGTTCGCCGGCCGCCGCCGCGAGCTGCTCGACGCCCGCCGTCTGCGCCGCGAGAAGCTCCAGTCCGGTGAGGAGCCGCTGGGCTTCCTGCCCGAGACGCGTGCCATCCGCGACGACAGCAGCTGGTCGGTCGCCCCGGCCGCGCCCGGTCTCGAAGACCGCCGCGTCGAGATCACCGGCCCGACCGACCGCAAGATGACGGTCAACGCGCTGAACTCCGGCGCGAAGGTCTGGCTCGCCGACTTCGAGGACGCGACCTCGCCGACCTGGCACAACGTCATCGACGGCCAGCTCAACCTGTTCGACGCGATCCGCCGCAACATCGACTTCACCACCGAGGCGGGCAAGCGCTACACGATCGGCGAAGAGCCCGCGACGATCGTCGCCCGCCCCCGCGGCTGGCACCTGGTGGAGAAGCACATCCGCATCGACGGCCGCCCGGTCTCGGCGAGCCTGGTCGACTTCGGCCTCTACTTCTTCCACAACGCGCGCCAGCTGCTGGCCCGCGGCAGCGGCCCGTACTTCTACCTGCCGAAGCTCGAGAACCACCTCGAAGCGCGGCTGTGGAACGACGTCTTCCTGCTGGCGCAACGGGAACTCGGCATCCCGCGCGGTTCCGTCCGGGCCACCGTGCTGATCGAGACGATCACCGCCGCGTTCGAGATGGAGGAGATCCTCTACGAACTGCGCGAGCACGTCTCCGGGCTGAACGCCGGCCGCTGGGACTACATCTTCAGCGTCATCAAGAACTTCTCCTCGCACGGCGCGGACTTCGTGCTGCCTGACCGCGCGCAGGTGACGATGACCGTCCCGTTCATGCGGGCCTACACCGAACTGCTGGTGCGCACCTGCCACAAGCGCGGGGCGCACGCCATCGGCGGCATGGCCGCGTTCATCCCGAGCAAGGACCCGGAGATCAACGCGACCGCGCTCGAGAAGGTCCGTCAGGACAAGGAACGCGAGGCGAACGACGGTTTCGACGGCTCGTGGGTCGCGCATCCCGGTCTCGTCCCGGTCTGCCGCGAGGTGTTCGACGAGGTGCTCGGCGGCTGGCCCAACCAGCTCGGCAAGCTCCGTGAGGACGTCGTCGTCACCGCCGAGGACCTGCTCGACGTCGCCAGCGCGGGCGGCGAGGTCACCGAAGCCGGTGTCCGCGCCAACATCAACGTCGCGCTGCGCTACATCGACGCGTGGCTGCGCGGTACGGGCGCGGCGGCGATCCACAACCTGATGGAGGACGCCGCCACCGCCGAGATCGCCCGCTGCCAGGTGTGGCAGTGGATCCGCAACGGCACGAAGCTCGAAGACGGCACCGCGCTCACCCGCGAGCTGGCCGTGTCCTATTTGGACGAAGAGCTGGCGTCGGTGCGGGCCGAGCTGGGCGAGGGCAACCGGCTCGGCGACGCCTACGAGATCTTCACCGAGACCGCGCTGGGCGAGAAGCTGCCGAGCTTCCTCACCACCGGCGCGTACGCGCGATACCTGACCGCGCGGTGACGCAGGCTCCGGCCGCCTCTACCTGACGCGGGGCGGCCGGGTTCCACACCGGTTTGGGACGGTGTGGCCCAACGGGTCCGGTGGCGGCGGCTCCCCGCCACCGGACCCGCTTCACGCGCGCGCCCCTCCGGTAGCGCTGTCGGGCGTGCGCTTCGCCGCGGAGGCCCCGTCCTCACCACACCACCGTGGACGGGGCCTCCGCGGCCTTCCGCCGTGCGCGAAAGCGGCGGCGAGGGATCCTCGGGCAGGTCACGATCGCGGGATGACGATCCTGAAGTTCAGCGGCGAGGTCGCCGAGTTCTATCAGCGCTACCGCCGCGGCTACCCCGTCGAAGTCTTCGACAAGCTGGTGGCGGAATTCGGGCTGTCCACCGAGGACACGGCACTGGACCTCGGCTGCGGCACCGGTCAGCTGACCCGGCCGCTCGCCGCCAGGACCCGCTCGGTCATCGGGATGGATCCCGAACCGGACATGCTCGCCCAAGCCAGGAAAGTGGCGTCCGGGCTCACCAACGTGAACTGGCTCGTCGGTGCCGACAGCGACGTTCCGGCGCTGCGAACGTTGCTGGGGCGGGACGGTCTCGGCGCGGTCACGATCGGACAGGCCCTGCACTGGATGGACCACGCGACCTTGTTCCCCGCGCTCCGTTCGCTGCTGCGGCCCGGCGGCGGGGTCGCCGTGCTCACCAACGGGGCGCCGATGTGGCTGCACGAGAGTTCGTGGTCGAAGGCGTTGCGCGAATACCTTTCCGGCTGGCTCGGTCAGCCGCTCGTGCGTACCTGCGGGGCCGAACAAGAGGAACAGGACCGGTACCGCGCGAGCCTGGAGGCCGCCGGTTTCACCACCGGTTCGCGCGTGGTGGAGTACGAGGACGAAATCGACCTGGAGTTCGTCATCGGCGCGGTCTACTCCGCGACCCCGGAGGACAGGTTGCCGAAGCCGGCCGAGCGCGCCGGATTCGAGGAGCGGCTGAGCGCTGCCATTTCCCCGTACGCGCCGTTCGTGGAGCCGGTTCAGGTACGGATGCTGACCGGCAGAAAGGGATGAACCGGTCACGGACCGCGAATAGGTAGGGATACGTAGTGATTCCCCCGTTGTTTCGGCGGCGGGTCGCGCGGATGCTCGGCGCCGGGTGGGAATTCCGCCCGTTTCCCCGAGGAGCCACCATGAAGAAGCAGTTGAGGACCCTCTTGGCCGCGACCTTCGCCGTCCTCGCCGTCGCCCTCGCCGCCCCGGCGGTGTCCGCTTCGGCCGGGGTCTCGGTGCAGCCGGGCTGTGTTCGGCCCTGCCACTTCTGATCTTCGTCACCTAGAGCAGCCCCGGGGGTCGCGCCCCTCGCGACCCGCGACGCTCGTGAAGGGGGATCCGGGTCCCCCGACGTCCCGGATTCCCCTTCGCCCCGCGCCACCGCCGCAAAGCGGCTGCTCGGCCGAAGTAACTCGCCCTTCACACCTTTCCCAAGTACATGAAGGGGTCCTTCACGTACTTCGAGCGGCGCGAAGGGCATCAGGACAGCTTGGGCCGGGGTCGTGGGTGGCGATTCGGGTGAGAACACGAATCGCCACTCACGACCCACACGCGCGTCCGCGATTAGTCCTCTGAATGCGTCGAGCGATCAGGGCTCGAAGGCGTTCCCGGTCGCGATCTTCGGCCGCCCCAGTTCCACCGGCTCCCCGGCGCGAGCCCGCCGGTAGACCGCGACGGTCGCTTCGGCGATCCGCCCCCAGTCGAAGTCCGCGGCCAGGCGCGACTGCGCGCTCAGCGCGCGGCGGGCGGCCGCGACCTCGTCGTCCAGCACCGCTTCGACGGCGTCCCCGAGGGCGTCGACGTCGCCGGGGCTGAACGCCAGGCCGGTCTCGCCGTCGACGACGACCTCGCCGAGCCCGCCCGCGGTCGAAGCGACCAGCGGCGCCTTCGCGGCGGCCGCCTCCAGGGCGACGATCCCGAACGGCTCGTAGCGGCTGGGCAGCACGACGGCGTCGGCCGCGGCCAGTACGGCGCGCAGTTCGCGGTCGGACAGGTGCCCGACGAAGTCCACCGCGCGGCGGACGCGCAGCTTGCGGGCCTGGTCGACCAGTTCCTCCAGATGCCGTCCCTTGCCGGCGACCACCAGCCGCGTCCCCGGTTTGGCGCGGCGGATCCGGGGGAGCGCGGCGAGCAGGTCCTGCACGCCCTTCTCCCATTCCAACCGTCCGAAGTAGAGCAGCAGGGGCGCGCCGGAGGGGCTGTAGACCTCGCGCGCGTGCGCGACCTCCTCCGCGGGCACCTGCCAGGTGCGTTCCTCGATGCCGTTGTGGATCACGGTGACCGCGTCACCGTCGACCTCGAACAGATGCGCCACCTCGCGGCGCATGGCCTGCGAACAGGTGATCAGCGCGTCCGAGCGGTTCGCGAGCCACCACTCGACCGAGTGAACCTGCTGGTTCAGCGGATGCGAGAGCCAGCCGGAGTGCCGCCCGGCCTCGGTGGCGTGGATCGTGCCGACCAGCGGCACCCGCGCGGCCTCCGCGATCGCGATCGCGGGGTGGGTGACCAGCCAGTCGTGCGCGTGCACCACGTCCGGCTGCCAGGTGCGCAGCAGGTCGGTGGCGGCGCGGACCATCGCGTGCCCCATGGCCAGCGTCCACGCGACGAGGTCCCGTTCGAAGGTCACGTGCATCGGGTCTTCGGCGACCCGGATGATCCGGACGCCCTCGACCACGCGATCGGTCCTGGGGTGGGTCTCGGCGTCGGTGCCCGCCGTGTGACGGCACAGGACGACCACGTCGTGCCCCTGCCGGGCGAGATGCCGGGCCAGGGCGTGGACGTGCCGTGCGAGTCCGCCGACGACCACGGGTGGGTACTCCCACGACAACATCAGCACGCGCATGGGTGGAGGTTACTCGTGAGTCGGTCGTCACCGGGACGGGGCGATCACCCCTGCCGGTGAACCCGATCGAGGGCGACAGGAGCGACGATCTTTGCCACCATCGGGTTGATGACGTCCTCGGTGAACGCGGCCGGACCGGCCTTCGAAACCGTCGAACCGGTGCTCTCGACGCCGTGGTCCGCGCAGGTCGGGCCCGGCAACGCGCTGCCGGAGTATCCGCGTCCGCGGCTGGTCCGCGAACGCTGGCTGAACCTCAACGGCGTCTGGGAGTACGCGGGCAGCGGCTCGCCCGGCCGGAACGGGTACGGCGAGCGGATCCTGGTGCCGTTCCCGCCGGAGTCGGCGCTCTCCGGTATCGGACGGCGGGACGAAACCCTCTGGTACCGCAAGGTTTTCGAGGTCCCGTCCGGCTGGGACGGTCAGCGCGTGCTGCTCCACTTCGGCGCCGTCGACCAGTCCGCGACGGTCTGGGTCAACAACCAGGAGGTGGCCGCCCACGAGGGCGGGTACACGGCCTTCAGCGCGGACATCACCGGCGTGCTGCGCCCGTCGGGATCGCAGGAACTGACCGTCCGGGCCACGGACCGCACCGACGCTTCGACACACCCCGTCGGCAAGCAGCGGAACGACCCGAAAGGGATCTTCTACACCGCCGCGTCGGGTATCTGGCAGACCGTCTGGCTGGAGCCGGTGCCGTCCGAGCGCGTCCGGGATCTCCGGGTGACGTCAGACCTCGAAGGGGTGACGGTTGTGCCCAAGGTCACAGGCGGCGCCCGGGTGGAGCTGATCGTGAGCGAGCCCGATGGCCCCGAAGTGGCACGTGCCGCGGAGGACGTGGGACGCCGATTGCGTGCGGAGGTGCCTTCGCCGCGCCTCTGGACGCCCGATGATCCGTATCTCTACGACCTTCAGGTCCGTTTGCTCGACGAGAGCGGCAATCCGCTCGACGTCGTCGAGTCCTATACCGGGCTCCGCACGATCGGGACGGTCTCCGACGCCCAGGGCAGGCCGCGGATCGCGCTCAACGGCCGGATCACCTTCCTCCACGGCCCGCTCGACCAGGGTTACTGGCCGGACGGGATCCACACCGCCCCGACCGACGAGGCGTTGCGGTTCGACCTGGAGAAGACCAAGGAACTCGGCTTCAACTTCGTCCGCAAACACGTCAAGGTCGAGCCGGAGCGCTGGTACCACTGGACGGATCGGCTGGGCCTGCTCGTCTGGCAGGACATGCCGTCGCTCACCGTCTCGTTCGACGGCCCGCCCGGGACGGCGCCCGATCCGGTGCCGGAAGCGAAGGCGCGGTTCGAAGAGGAATTGACCGAGATGATCGAGCAGTTGCGCGGGGTGACCTCGATCGTCGGCTGGGTGCCGTTCAACGAGGGCTGGGGCGAATTCGACACCGCGCGGATCGCGAACCTGGTGAAGGACCTCGACCCGACCAGGCTCGTCGTCGCGAACAGCGGAGTGAACTGCTGCTTCTCGTGGCCGGACACCGGCGCGGGCGACGTCTATGACGACCACACCTACGTCGGGCCGGGAAAGCCCTCGGTGAAGGACCACAGGGTGATCGTCGACGGCGAGTACGGCGGCCTCGGCCTGGTCCTCGACGAGCATCGCTGGCCCGGGGAGCCGCAGGCCTACGAGATGACGCTGACCTCGGCACAGCTGACGAAGCGCTATGCCGAGGTCAGCGAGCATCTCGAACGGATCATCGCCGGAACCGGTCTTTCCGGCGCGATCTACACCCAGATCACCGACGTCGAGAACGAGGTCAACGGCCTGCTCACCTACGACCGGCGGGTGGTGAAGGCGGACGCGCCGACCGTCGCCACCCGCAATCGCGCGGTCATCGAGGCGGGTCAGTCCGGCTGAGCCTCCACCGGACCACCCGAATCCCGGACCCGGACGGGCACCCCGAGCAGCTGAGAAGGCAGCTGCCCGGGGTCGTGACCGGGGGTCATCCACACGTCGATCGTGGGTGCCCCCTCGGCCTCGCCCTGCCCGACGCCGACCACTCCGGGGACGTCGTCGAGCCACCGGGACGCCGCCACGAGCGCGGCATCGACGTCGGAGATTTCGTCGGCCACTACGGGTGCACCCGGATCCCGAGCGACGCTTCGACCAGCGAGATCCGGTTGATCACGGTGACCACCGGCGAGCCGGCGAACAGGAGGCCGACGGCGTTCTCGCTCAGGTCCGCCACGAGGCTGCCCGAGTCGCCACCGGCCGACATGTCGGTGGTCAGCAGCTGCTGCGCGAACCGGGCCACCCTGCCTCCGCCGTAGTTCACGTCGACGGTGGCGTTGATGTTCGTGATCCGCCCGGTCGTCCAGTTCGTGGTCCGGCCGGTCTTCTGCACGAGCGTGCCGACCGCGGGCGCCACGTTGGTGCCCTTGAGCTCGCCGACCCAGAAGATCCGCCGGTCGAGGTCGTGGAACTGGCCTTCGGCGATCGCGGCGTCGACGAAGTTCAACGGCACCGGCTGCCCCGGCTGGATGAACTTGATCGGCACGAACCGGCTCAGCCTGGCGATGACGTCGGTGGGGACGACGCCGCCGTCGAACGGGCCGGGCTGCAGGATCGGGTCGCCGATGGCGGCGGCGTTGGAGTTCGCCAGCACGTGGTTGTTGCTCAGGATGTAGTATCTCGGCGGTTTGCCGGGCAGTGCCGTCGCGTCGTAGACCGCGGTGCCGTAGGTGCCGGCGGTGATCTTGAAGTGGCCGACGCTCAGCCCGCCGTACGCCGGGCGGAACTTCTTGGCGAGGGTGAACGGGCCGACCTGCTCACGGGCGAGTTCGTCGGGGCGGGCGAGCGTCGGAGCCGGGGGCTCGTCGATCATCGTGGCGGCGCCGTTCACCTTCGGCGCGGCGATACTGCGGCCGGCCTGGAGCACCCCGACCTCCTGGACGTCGGTGGGCACGCCCGCCAGCGTCGCCGGGACGAGGTCGTCGTCACGCAGCATCTCGTGCGGCAGTTTCGTGTCGACCAGGACGGTGATCGCCTTTTCGCCGGTGTCCCTGCCCCCGGACCATTTGGTACCGAGCGCGACACCCACCACGTTCTGCCGGTTCAGCAACGCCTCCTCCTCGGCCGCCTGCACGCTCGCGAGGGAGAGGAAATCGTCCGGGATCATATTGTTTTCGATCATGTCGGCCACACTTTTCTGGTTGTCGGCGTTGACGAAGTGCGGGAGTCCCGACGAAAGAGTCTTCCCTTGTCCGCGGGGTGGCGCCATAGTGCAATCGGGTACGGCGCTTCACCCGGGAATGTCAGTATTTCCCTTATGTGACAGGGGTTTGTGATCGAGCAACCAGTCATCGCGCGAGTGGTGGGATATTCAGGGACTTTGGTCACCGGATCGCCGGAAAAGGAAACGGGCGGGGTTTCCGGATCGCTCCGGAAACCCCGCCCGTCTCGGGAAAGCGCGCGTCAGCCGATCGCGGCGTCGATCGCCTTGGTGATCACTTCGTCCTCGGGTTCGGTGCGCGGGCGGAATCGTCCCACCACCTCACCGGACGGGGCGACGAGGAACTTCTCGAAGTTCCACTGCACGTCGCCGGCGGCGCCTTCCGCGTCGGCCGCCTTCGTCAGTTCGGCGTAGAGCGGGTGACGGGTTTCGCCGTTCACGTCCAGCTTTTCGAACAGCGGGAACGAAACGCCGTACGTCGTCGAGCAGAAGGCCTGGATCTCCTCGGCGGTGCCCGGCTCCTGTCCGGCGAACTGGTTGCACGGGAACCCGACGACGGAGAAACCCTTGTCCGCGTAGCGTTCCTGCAGCTTCTCCAGCCCGGTGTACTGCGGGGTCAGCCCGCATTTCGACGCCACGTTCACCACCAGCAGCGTCTTGCCTTCGAACGCGCCGAGCGTCGTGTCCTCGCCCGCGAGCGTCTTCAGTGGAATGTCGTGGATCCCCATGCTCTCCCTTTCGTCATTTCCTCAGCAGGTCACGGGCGTCGACATGGCCGAAGGGCCCGTCGTCGCGCCGGAACGCGGACGCGGTCTCCCGCGCGCGGTCGAGCGCTCCCTCGCGGAGCAGCCCGGCGAGCGTGTCGAACCGTTCGGTGTGCACCCTCGCCCGCCGCCGCGCGTAGTCGGCGGCGGAATCCTTGGTGACCATGAACGCCCAGTCGCTCGACAGTGCCAGCATCGCCTCGGCGACGGCCTGGTCGCGGACGGCGTCACGCGTCGTCGTGTCCATCCCGGTGACCAGGTCGAGCATCCGGTGCTGCAGCGCGGTGTTGTCCCGCACCATGTCGGCGACCTGCTCGCCGTCCCAGACCCGCCAGTCCTTGCCCGAGCCCCACGACGACGCCGGGAGATCGACCTTCCCGCCGAGGTGGCCCGCTTCGAGCGCGCCCTTGAGCGTGGTGACGCGGACCCCCGCCTCGGGCAGCGCGCGCAGGACACCTTCGAGCCAGGCCGGGCCCTCGTGCCACCAGTGCCCGAACAGTTCCGTGTCGTAGGCGGCGACGACGAGCGATTCGCGGCCGTGCTCGGCCTTGAGCGAGCGCAACCGGGCGACGACGGTGTCGACGAAGTCCTGGACGTGGCCGCCGAGGGTGGCCGTCGCCATCGCCGGGTCGTACGGCGCCTTGTCCGGCGGCTCGACGGTCTTGCCGGTCACCCGTGACGGTTTGAGGCCGACTTCGTGCGCCCAGGTGTGGAAGTCGCGGTAGGCGGCGTGGCCGGGGTAGCCGGCCTTCGGCGACCAGACGCGGTACGTGACTTCGAGGTCGCGGCCGAAGCAGACGACGTCGGAATCGCCGACGGTCCGCGCCGCCGACGTGTCACCGTGCAGGGACGGTCCGTCGACCATGAACCACCGGACGCCCGCGGCGGCGTATCCGGCCTCCATTCCGGGCGCGTAACCGCATTCGGGTGCCCAAATGCCTTCGGGACGTTGTCCGATCCGCAGTGCGGTGTCGGCCAGCCCGCCGCGCAGCATGAAGTCGCGCACCGCCGGGTCGAGCAGCGGCTGGAACGGATGCGCCAGCGGGCCGCCGAGCAGTTCGATCGTCCCGTTGTCCACAAAGGACCGGAGGATCGGCGAGAAACCGTGACGCCAGCGCGTTTCGAGTTCTTCCGACGCCTTCAGCGCCGTCCGGTACTCGCCCGCCGCGAGGTCGCGCAGCAGCGGGTCGCCGCGCCAGAGCGTGGACGCGTGCCAGGCGCGCAGCTGCCAATGCCCGAGCCAGTCGTGGAAGGCGTCGATGCAGTAGGGGTCGTCGAGCTGTGCGGCGAGGATCGGCGTCATGCCGAGAGTGAGGACGTCCTCGCGGCCTTCGTCGGCGAAGCGGCGCAAGAGGTCGACCATCGGCAGGTAGGAATGCGCCCACGCCTGGTAAAGCCATTCCTCGCCGACCGGCCAGGAGCCGTGATGCGGCAGCCACGGCAGATGGCTGTGCACGACGAGGCAGAACGTGCCTTCGTACTCGCTCATGCCTGCTCCTCGTAGTGGGTCGCTTTGCGTCGCATGAGCAGGCGCACTGTGTTGAGTGATTCGCTCGCAAGCTCCCTCATGGGCGCACCGCCACGGCCACGAGGTCGAGGCTGGCGTCGAGGTCCTCACCGTGGATGGCGAAATCCGCGGCCTGGATGGCTTGGACATCGGCGAGCAGTTCCGCCGGCCAGGTCGCCTGCCCGGGCAGTTGCCCCATGACGACGTCGAGCTGCGCGTCGATGATCGAGCCGCCGTACTTGGCGTCGAGCTTCGCGACGCCCTCGCCGTGGTGGAGGCCGTGCAGCGTCTCGACCTCGAAACCGGCTTCACGCAGCAGTTCGTCCAATTCGGACGGTGCGAGTTCCCTGGTGTGGAACGGGTTGAGCGGGGTGTCGCTGTCCGGGGTGAAGGTCAGCCGGTTGGGTGTGGTGACGATCAGCCGTCCGCCGGGGGAGAGCACGCGGCGGCATTCGGCGAGGAAGGCGCCCTGGTCCCAGAGGTGCTCGATCACCTGGAAGTTGGCGACGACGTCGACCGAGGCGTCCCGAAGCGGCAGGAACACCAGGTTGGCCATGGCCACGCCGATGCCGGGGTAGCGGCGGGCGACGTGCTCGGTGGTGGGGACGTCGTAGTCGAGGGCGAGCACCCGCTCGGCGACGGTGGCGATGAGCCCGGCGCCGTAGCCCTCACCGCACCCGGCTTCCAGGACGGTCTTGCCTTCGCACAGGGGCAGGAGCGTTTGATACGCGGCCTCGTGGCGGCGGTACCAATAGTTTTCCTCGGCGATGCCCGGCACGGTGCGTTCACCGGTGAGGTGCAGCGCTTCGGCCCTGGTGGCTGGGGTGGTCACGCCGCGACCCTACCGGCCGGTCACTTCCCTCCCTGGCGCAGTTGGTCCTCTGGATGCGGTCCTTGCACGTGCAAGGACCGCATCCAGAGGACTAACTGCGTGTCACGTTTCGCGGTGCTGTCCAGTCCAGGAGGTATGCAACGGACATTCACCCGCGTACTGCTCGTCGTCTTCGGTCTCATCGAACTGCCCGTCGGGCTGTGGCCGCTGTTCAGCCCGGACGGCTTCTACCGGGACTTCCCGGGGTTCCGCACCGGCTGGGTGGCGATGGACGGCCCCTTCAACGAACACCTGATCCGCGACTTCGGCGGCCTCAACCTGGCGCTTTCCGCGATCCTGATCGGCGCCGCCGTGATCGGGACGACCGCCGTGGCCAGGCTCGCGGCGCTCGCGACCTTCCTCTTCGGACTGCCGCACTTCCTCTACCACCTCGGCCACGTCTCGCATTTCGAGCCGGTGGACCAGGTGCTGATCGTCGTGACGACGGCGCTGGGCGCGGTGCTCCCGGTGGTGCTGGCGCTGATCCCCTCGAAGCGGGCTACACCGGCGACACCGTGATGCCGATGGCGCCGGGACCGAGGTGGGCGCCGAGGATCATGCTGGCGTCCACCAGGGTGCTGTCGACCATATGCGGCAGCCGCGCCCGCAGCCGCCCGCCGATCTCGAGATCGCGTTCGTCCGGGCCGAACCGGGTGATGGCGACCTCCACGTCCTGATCGCCCGCGCAGTCCACCGCGAGGTCGACGAGTTTGTTGAGCGCCCGCCGCTGGCCCGGGACCCGGGTCAGCGGGGCGACCTCGCCGTTCTTCACCGTCAGCAGGGGTTTGATCGAGAACGCCGAGCCGAGGAAGGCCTGCGCGGCGCCGATCCGGCCGCCGCGGCGCAGGAACTCCAGCGTGTCGACGTAGAGGATCTCCCGGCTGCCGCGGAACCGGCGTTCGGCGGCGTCGATCACCCGGGTCGCCTGCCCGCCGGCGGCGGCGACCTTGGCCGCCGAGGTCGCCGCGAAACCGAGGCTCATCCCGGTGGTCCCGCTGTCGAGGACGTGGACGGGGACGCTCACCTGCTGGGCGGCCTCGCGGGCGGCGTTCACCGTCTCCGACATCCGGCCCGAGATGTGGATGCTGACGATCGCCGAGGCACCCTTGCTCGCGGCGTCCTGGAACGCCCAGAAGAACGCGGCGACCTCGGGCGGCGCGGTCTTCACCGGGGTCCCGG
Organism: Amycolatopsis sp. NPDC043885; assembly: GCF_056435685.1. Classification (NCBI taxonomy): domain Bacteria; kingdom Bacillati; phylum Actinomycetota; class Actinomycetes; order Pseudonocardiales; family Pseudonocardiaceae; genus Amycolatopsis; species Amycolatopsis sp. NPDC043885. Next base: position 4,216 of record NZ_JBWKEA010000008.1, on the reverse strand, counting down.
CGCGCAGATGGCCGATGATGTCCTCGCGGTCGTAGCGGTTCTCTTCGTCGAACTGCTCTCCGACCTGCAGTTGGACCTGAACGACGCCGATTCCCCAGCGTTCGGCGACCGGGGCGGGGAGGCAGGCGGTCGAATCCGTGATCACGGCGACGGGGCCGGGCAAGGAACGCATGGTCGGGCAGGCTATCGCCTCACCCCCGCCACGAGTATCCCGGAATACGGCCGTTCGGGTTAGTCGCCCGGTAACACTCACTTCCGGGTGAATTACCTGGACGATGGTCCCACTAAAACGTGCATCCAGGTGAATGAGGTCACCTCGGCGGGCCGCGGCACTGAAATGGCCCTAATCTACCGGCCAGTAGAGCTGTTGCCCCGTGGCCGACGCCGGCCACCAACGGGAGGTCGAAGTAGACCCATGACGAACATCGTTGTCCTGGTCAAGCAGGTACCGGACACCTACTCGGAGCGGAAGCTCTCCGGTGCCGACAACACTCTTGACCGCGAATCCGCCGACGCCGTGCTCGACGAGATCAACGAGAAGGCCGTCGAAGAAGCCCTGAAGATCAAGGAAGCGGGTGAGGGCGAGGTCACCGTCGTCTCGGTGGGTCCCGACCGCGCGACCGACGCGATCCGCAAAGCGCTGTCCATGGGCGCCGACAAGGCCATCCACGTCTCCGACGAGGCCCTTCACGGCTCCGACGCCATCGCCACCGCCAAGGTGCTGGCCGCCGCGATCTCGAAGGTCGAAGGCTTCGACCTGGTCATCACCGGTAACGAGGCCTCCGACGGCCGCGGTGGCGCCGTCCCGGCGATCATCGCCGAGCTGCTCGGCCTGCCGCAGCTGACCCACGTGAACGAGCTGACCGTCGACGGCACCTCGATCAAGGCCGACCGCTACACCGAGGACGGCGTCACGCACCTCGAGGCGAACCTGCCCGCGGTGGTGAGCGTCGGCGAGAAGATCAACGAGCCGCGCTACCCCTCCTTCAAGGGCATCATGGCCGCGAAGAAGAAGCCGGTCGAGACGCTGACCGTCGCGGACCTTGGCGTCGACGCCGGCGAGGTCGGCCTCGGCAACGCCTGGTCGTCCGTGCTCGAAGCCTCTCCGAAGCCGCCGCGCACCGCCGGCGAGCGCGTCGAGGACGAGGGTGACGGCGGCAGCAAGGTGGCCGCCTACCTGGTCGCGCAGAAGCTCATCTGAGACAGGTTTCGAGGAGGAATAGGGAAATGGCTGAAGTACTCGTCCTCGTCGACCACGTCGACGGTGAAGTCAAGAAGGTCACGCTCGAGCTGCTGACCGCCGCTCGGGAACTGGGTGAGCCGTCCGCGGTCGTCGTCGGCCCGACCGGCACCGCCGCCAAGGCGAAGGAAGCCCTCGCCGCGCACGGCGCCGCCAAGGTGTACGTCGCCGAGGGCGACAACGCCACCGGCTTCCTGGTCACCCCGAAGGTGGACGTCCTCACCGCTCTCGCGGAGCGGACCTCCCCGGCCGCCGTGCTCGTCGCGGCCAGCGCCGAGGGCAAGGAGGTGTCCGCCCGGGTCGCGGTCCGCCTCGGCTCCGGTCTGCTGTACGACGCCGTCGGCGTGAACGGCGACGGCAGCGTCGACCAGTCCATCTTCGGTGGCGCGTTCTCCGTCAAGTCCAAGTCCACCAAGGGCGTCCCGGTCATCTCGGTCCGCCCCGGCGCGGTCGAGGCGGCCCCGGCCGAAGGCGCGGCCGCCGAGGAGACCGTCGAGGTCCCCGCGGGCGACCCGGCGAAGTCCGCCAGGATCACCGGTGTCGAGCCGATCGTCGGCGGCGACCGGCCGGAGCTGACCGAGGCCTCGGTCGTCGTCTCCGGTGGCCGCGGTGTCGGCTCGGCCGACAAGTTCGACGTCGTCGAGGCGCTCGCCGACTCGCTCGGTGCCGCCGTCGGTGCTTCCCGCGCCGCCGTCGACTCGGGTTACTACCCGGCGCAGTTCCAGGTCGGCCAGACCGGTAAGACGGTTTCGCCGCAGCTGTACATCGCGCTCGGCATCTCCGGCGCGATCCAGCACCGCGCGGGTATGCAGACCTCGAAGACCATCATCGCGGTCAACAAGGACGCCGAGGCGCCGATCTTCGAGATCGCCGACTTCGGTGTGGTGGGCGACCTGTTCAACGTCGCGCCGCAGCTGACCGAAGAGGTCCAGAAGCGCAAGGGCTGAGTCCTTCGTTTCGTGAAGGGACCGCCCGGGATTTCTTTCCCGGGCGGTCCCTTTTCTGTGATCCGAAAGTGATCTTCCAGCCTGAGAGAACCCTGAGAACCCGCAATTAACTGAACGTGCACTAATCGGCCATCAGGCGCATTGTCGTTGGTACCCCCCGAGGGGTAGACCTGGGTCATGACGACGTCACAGCTCCTCGTCAGTACTGACCAGGCAGGTGTCGAACTCCCGGCCGATGCGCCGCGTTACTCCCTCCTCGTGGCGAACGGGAACGAAGAAGTCGTTGCCGCGCAACGACTTCGCCATCAGGTTTTCGCCGAGGAAATGGGGGCGACGCTCAATTCGCTCGAACCCGGTCTCGACGTCGACTACTTCGACGAGTTCTGCGATCACCTCGTGGTGCGGGACGACAACACCGGCGAAATCGTGGGCACGTACCGGATGCTGCCGCCCGATCGGGCCGCGCGGGCGGGGAAGCTGTACTCCGACAGCGAATTCGATCTCACCGCGCTCGATGCGCTGCGCCCTTCGCTGGTCGAGACGGGGCGGTCGTGCGTGCATCCCGACCACCGCAGCGGCGCCGTGGTGAGCCTCGTCTGGGCGGGCATCGGGCGCTACATGCTGCTGGCCGGCCACCGGTATCTCGCGGGCTGTGCTTCCGTACCGCTGACGGACGGCGGGGTCTACGCGGCGGGCGTCTGGGATGTCCTGCGCGCCAAGCACTACGCGGAGGAATCCTTTCGGGTGACGCCGCTGAACCCGTGGCGGACCGAGGGTGTCGAGCGGCCCGCCCGCGCGATCCTCCCGCCGCTCATCAAGGGCTACACCCGACTGGGTGCGAAAATCTACGGCCCGCCCGCGCTCGACGCGGATTTCGGTGTCGCGGACTTCTTCGTCCTGCTGGATCTGCACAACGTCGACGAGCGGTACCTCAAGTTCTTCCTGGGAGTGCAGGGATGACTCACGCCTGGATGCCGAAGTCGCCGTGCGGCGACGGCTGCCTGAGCGAAGGGGCGCCGACGGTGGCGTTCCCCCGGCGCGTCCTGCGGTTCACCGCGGCGATCGGCGTCATCTTCGGCGCTTTCCTGTCGGCGCCGCTGGTGCTCGTGCTGCGCGGCATGCCACGGGAACGGTTGGTGCGCCTGCTTTTCGCGGGGATCTTGAAATCCTTCGGGGTGAAGCTGCGCGTACTCGGCGACGAGCGTTTCCGCGCCGTGCCGGGCCGTGGCGCGCTCGTGGTGAACAACCACATCTCGTGGCTGGACATCATCGCGGTGAACGCCGTCCAGCCGATGCGGGCGCTCGCCAAGAAGGAGGTCGGCGCCTGGCCGGTGCTCGGCCTGCTGGTGCGCCGCGGCGGCAGCATCTTCCTCGACCGGGAGAACCTGCGGAGCCTGCCCGCGACGATGGACGAACTCGCCGACGCGATGCGCGGCGGATCACTCGTGAGCGTGACGCCGGAAGGCACTACCTGGTGCGGTCTCGGTTCGGGCCGATTCCGTCCCGCGACCTTCCAGGCCGCGATCGACGGCGGCGTCCCGGTGCGGCCGCTCGCGCTGCGCTTCCGGCTCGCCGACGGGCGGGAGACGACCCAGCCGGCGTTCATCGGGCCGGAGTCGCTCATCGCCTCGCTGCGACGGGTCGCGGCGCTGCGCGGTCTGGTGCTGGAGGTGCACGTGTGCCCGGAGATCGCGCCAGGGCGCGCCGCGGACCGGCGGGAGCTGGCCGCGCTGGCGGAATCCGCGGTGCAGGCGGCGCTCGGCCGGGTGCAGATCCCGGTGCAGCGGCGGCGTCGCGTCGCGGCGGTTTCCCCGGTCGCTCCTTCGGTGCCCTCCGCTCCCGAGGCGGTCTCTCCGTAGCCCCGGATGTCCTGAACGACCCTTTCCTGACATCCGCCAGGGGTTGGCGCGACTGCGGTGACAGATGTGGCGTTGGTCGAGGATCGGTTTGGTGATCTCGCGGTAGGGCGACTCGATGACCTTCAGCGGGATGGAGAAGGGCTGTTTGGCCCACCGGTCGAGGAGTTCGT
>NZ_JBWKEA010000007.1:217556-348856 GCF_056435685.1 Amycolatopsis sp. NPDC043885 | reverse complement strand
CCGCGCTCCCGCCCGAAGGCACGGTCCCGTTCGAGGGCAGGGTGCCGTCGGGATCGCGCGGCGGCGCGGGTTTCGAGGACCCGTCGTCGATGGCGCCGTCCGGCGGGTACTGCGGCCAGCGGCCCGGCGGCGGCACCTGGGGGTAGCAGCGCGGGCCGCGTTTGTCGTTGTACTTCGGCTCGTCGACGCCGGGCAGGTACTTGCCCCGGCTCGGCGTGAACTCGATGGTCACCCGGCTGACCTCGGGATGCGCGGTCCCCTTGCCGAACGCGAGTTCCGCGCGGGGCACCGATTCGGCCAGCTGCTTGAGCAGGCACGGGTACTCCGGCGCGTACTTCGCGAGGACGTCCAAGGTGGGCTGGAGGTTGGTGGTGAGGCGGATCAGGTTGTCCTGGTTCACTTTCAGGAAACTCGTCAGGTCGATCGAGGCCGCGGTCACCGTCGAATACACGTCGGCGAGCCCGCGCTGGCTCTCGACCAGGGTCTTGCTCGTGGTGGTCAGGTCCGAAAGCGCGGCCAGCAGATCCGGCGCGGCCTTGTCGTAGACGGCGGCGGCGTCGGCCAGCCCGGTGATGTCGGCCTTGAGGTCGGGCAGCGACGGGTTCACCTTGCCGAGATAGTCCGAAAGCCCCGCCAGCGTCGCGCCAAGCTGCTTGCCCTGACCGTCCAAAGCGGACGCGACGGCGTTGAGCGTGCTGGCCATCTTCTCCGGCTGGACGGCCTGCAGCAGCGGCATCACGTTGCCGAGCACGGTTTCCAGCTCGATCGCGCTACTGCTGCGGTCCTGCGGGATGACGTCGCCCTCGGCGATGTGCCGCTCCGGCTTGTTCGGTATCTGCAAAGCGACATACCGTTCGCCGAACAACGTCTTGGGCAGCAGCCGCGCGGACACGTTCGACGGGATGACCGACGTCTTGTCCGGTTGCAGCGCCAGTTCCATCGTCGCGCGATCGCCGTGCGCCTGGATCGTCCGGACCTCGCCGACGACCATCCCGCGCACCTTCACGTCCGCGCCCACGCGCATCTGGTTGCCGATGCGGTCGGTCTCCAGTTTCACCAGGGTCACGGTGGTGAAGGCCTTCTGGTAGAAGGCGATGGTGGTGACGAAGAACAGCACGACCACCACGAGGAAGATCAGCCCCAGCACCTGGTGCCGGAGCCGCTGCAGCAGAGTCCTCCTGTTCACCCGGAAATCCTCACCGTCGTCGTGGCGCCCCAGATCGCGAGGCTGAGGAAGAAGTCGAGGACCGAGATCAGCACGATCGACGTCCGCACCGCGCGCCCGACCGCGACGCCGACCCCGGCGGGCCCACCGCTGGCGGTGTAGCCGTAGTAGCAGTGCGACAGGATGACGAGCACGCTGAAGATGATCACCTTGAGGAACGACCAGAGCACGTCCTCGGGCGGCAGGAACAGCGTGAAGTAGTGGTCGTAGGTGCCCGACGACTGGCCGTAGAGCCAGATCGTGATCTGCCGCGAGGCGAGGTACGACGAAAGCAGGCCGACGGCGTAGAGCGGGATGACCGCGGTGACGCCGGCGATCACCCGCGTCGTCACCAGGTACGGCAGGCTCGGCACGCCCATCACTTCGAGCGCGTCGATCTCCTCGGAGATCTTCATCGCGCCGAGTTGCGCGGTGAACCCGCAGCCGACGGTGGCCGAAAGCGCCAGCCCGGCCGAAAGCGGCGCGACCTCGCGGGTGTTGAAGTACGCCGAGATGAACCCGGTGAGCGCGGCGGTGCCGAGCTGGTTCAGCGCGGAGTAGCCCTGCAGGCCGACGATGAGACCGGTGAACAGCGTCATCCCGATCATCACGCCGAGCGTCCCGCCGATCACCGCGAGCGCGCCGGTGCCGAAGCTGACCTCGGTCAGCAGGCGGAAGATCTCGCGGCCGTAGCGCCGGATCGTGCGCGGGGTCCAGGCCAGCGCGCGGAAGTAGAACGACAGCTGGCCGCCGAAGCCTTCCAGCATCGCGCCGGGACGCGCGATGATTTCGAGCGTCCGGTCCGAAACAGCGGGTTCACCTGCCATGTCACATCGCCTTCGGCGGGACGATCCGCAGGTAGATCGCGGTCAGCACGACGTTGATCAGGAACAGCAGCAGGAACGTGATGACCACGGCCTGGTTCACCGCGTCGCCGACGCCCTTCGGCCCGCCCGCCGGGTTCAGCCCGCGGAACGCCGCGACCACCCCGGCGACGAAACCGTACAGGAGCGCCTTGATCTCGCTGATCCACAGATCCGGCACCTGGGCGAGCGCGTTGAAGCTGGCGAGGTACGCGCCGGGGGTGCCGCCCTGCATGACGACGTTGAAGAAGTAGCCGCCGAGCACACCGACGACGCTGACCAAACCGTTCAGCAGCACCGAAACCACGATCGCGGCGAGTACGCGGGGCACGATCAGGCGCTGGATCGGGTTGACCCCGAGGACTTCCATCGCGTCGATCTCTTCGCGGATCTTGCGGGCGCCGATGTCGGCGCAGACCGCGCTGCCGCCCGCGCCGGCCACCAGCAGCGCGGTGATCAGCGGGCTCGCCTGCTGCACGATCGCGAGCGCGCTCGCGGCGCCGGTGAACGACTGCGCGCCGATCTGCTGCGTCAGCGAGCCCAGCTGCAACGCGATGACGGCGCCGAACGGGATCGCCACCAGCGCCGTCGGCAGGATGGTGACACTCGCGAAAAACCAGCACTGCTGGATCCATTCGCGGAACTGGAACGGGCGTTTGAAGATCGCGCGCAGGACTTCCCACGACAGCGTCGCGAGCCTGCCGACCTGTGTGAGCGCACCCGTACCGGGGACGGACACCGTCGCTCCCACAGAACCTCCCAGTCGCCTGCCCCGAGTCTTACTCCACCTGTCAACGCCCCAGTGCGTTAGCGGTGTTCACTTTGCTCTCGGCACCTCCGCGTCAGTCCATCCATGCCCCCACCACCACCCTCAACGGAGGCGCTTCGCGCCCGATCAAAATCTGAGAGCATGCGTGGCCGTGGCGCCGCCGTCCGCGACGAACTCCGCGCCCGTGCTGTACGAACTTTCGTCACTGGCCAGGAACAGCACGAGCTTCGCGATGTCCTCCGGCTGCCCGACGCGGCCGAGGGCGACCTTCTTGCCCACCCACGACATGTCGACTTTCTGCCCGCCCGCGGCGGCCGCGACCATCGGGGTGTCGATCGCGCCGGGATGGACCGAATTGACCCGGATGTTCTTCGCGCCGAGTTCGAGCGCGGCGACCTTGGTCATCCCGCGGATCGCGAACTTGCTCGCGGTGTAGGCGACGAGGAACGGCATTCCGGCGAGCCCTTCGACTGAGGACACGTTGACGATGGAGCCGCCTCCGGCCCCGGTCATCGGTTCAACGACCGAACGCATCCCGAGAAACGCGCCGATCTGGTTGACCCGGATGACGCGTTCGTAGTCGGCGAGCGTGGTCTTGCCGAGTTCCGAGAAGTGCAGGATGCCCGCGTTGTTGACCAGTACGGTCGGCGGGCCGAACTCCGAGACGGTGCGCTCGATCGCGGCGTCCCATTCGGCCTCGTCCCCGACGTCGAGATGCTGGTAGACGGCGGACTCACCGAGATCGGCGGCCAGCTTCTTGCCATCGAGGTCGTTGATGTCGGCGATCACCACGCGCGCGCCCTCGGCGACGAACAGCCGCGCGGCCGCCTCGCCCTGCCCGCGGGCGCCGCCGGTGATCAGCGCTACCTTGTGATCGAGCCTGCCCATCGTCATCCACACCTGTTCCTGTTGTTCACGGCAGCGACATGATCTCGGACGCGGAGAACATCCGCTCCGGGTCGCGGTCGGCGAAGTAGCCGCCCACGCTGGTGGCGAGTTCGGCGGCGGTCCAGGTGCCGTTGACGGTGTCGAATCGCTGTTCCACCGACGGCGGCCGCATCAGCGCGACCATCCCGCCGTAGACGAGGAACACCTGGCCGTTGACCCGATCGGCCTCGGGCGAGCAGAGGAACGACACGAACGGTGCGACGTGGTCGACCGAAAGCGGGTCGATCCCTTCCGGCGCGTCGGCTCCGAAGACCGCTTCGGTCATCGCCGTCCGGGCGCGCGGGCAGATCGCGTTGGCGCGGACGCCGTAGCGGGAAAGACCGCGTGCGGTGGAGACGGTGAGCGCGGCGATGCCCGCCTTGGCCGCGCCATAGTTCGGCTGGCCAGGGGCGCCGAGCAGGAACGACTCCGACGCGGTGTTGACCACCCGGCCGTACACCGGCGCGCCGTCCACTTTGGACTTGTCGCGCCAGTACGCCCCGGCGTTGCGCGAAAGCAGGAAATGCCCGCGAAGGTGGACCCGGAGCACGGTGTCCCATTCGTCGTCGGACATCGAGAACAGCATCCGGTCGCGCAGCACGCCCGCGTTGTTGACCAGGACGTGCAGCCCGCCGAAGTGGTCGACGGCGGCGGTGAGCAGCGCGTCCGCGGTCGCGGACTCCGACACGTCGCCGGTGACCGCGACAGCCTTGCCGCCCTCGGCCTCGATCTCGTCGGCCACCGCCCGCGCCGCGGCCGACACGTCATTGACCACCACCGACGCTCCCGCGGCGGCCAGCGCCAGCGCCTCGGCCCGGCCGAGTCCCGCGCCGGCCCCGGTCACGATGGCCGTCCTGCCGTCCAAACTCACTCCGGGCCTCCTTGCCTCTCCGCACACATTAGAATCTGTTCTTGCTCGATGCAAGCAGCAAATAGACGGTGTTAACCACGTATGAGCAGGGCGTTTTTCGGACAGCTCGCCACAGCCTGAGTAACACGTTCTACTTGATTCTGTGGAACTTCGGCCGACGCGAGGACAAGTTCCTCGTCGTCGTCGAGATCGAAGACCTCGGGCGCGAAGCCGACACAGATCGCGTTCGCCTCGCAGAGCGAGCGATCGACGTCGATCTCCATATTCCCTCCTCGCCGCCATACCTGGTACAACTAGAACAGGTTCTACCTTACCGCCGCGAGCGGCCATGGCACCAGTAACGAGCACCGACGGCAGAGGTGACGGATGCGGATCGACTACACGCCGGAGCAGCGGGCGCTGGCGGCGGAACTCAGGGAGTACTTCGCCAGGCTGATGACCCCCGAACGCCGTGAAGCCCTGGCCGGTGACGGCGGCGAGTACGGCAACGGCCTGGTGTACAAGGAAATCGTCCGGGACCTCGGCGGTGCGGGCTGGCTCGCGATCGGCTGGCCCCGCGAGTACGGCGGGCAGGACCGGCCGATGCTCGATCAGCTCATCTTCACCGACGAGGCGGCCGCGGCGGGGGTGCCCGTCCCGTTCCTCACGGTGAACACCGTCGGGCCGACGATCATGCGCTACGGCACCGAAGAACAGAAGGCGTTCTACCTGCCGAAGATCGCCGCCGGCGAGCTGCACTTCGCGATCGGCTACTCCGAGCCGGGCGCGGGCACCGACCTGGCGTCACTGCGCACCCGCGCGGTCCGCGACGGCGACGACTACGTCATCAACGGCCAGAAGATGTGGACAAGCCTGATCGAGTACGCCGACTACGTCTGGCTGGCCGCCCGCACCGACCCCGACGCCCGCAGGCACAAGGGCCTGAGCATGCTGATCGTGCCGACCTCGGCCCCCGGTTTCTCCTGGACGAAGGTGCACACGGTCGCCGGTCCTGGCACGAGCGCGACCTACTACGACGACGTGCGCGTCCCGGTGACCTCCCGGGTCGCCGGGGAGAACGAGGGCTGGCCGCTCATCACGAACCAGCTCAACCACGAACGTGTCGCGCTGACCTCGGCCGCCCCGATCCAGACGTCGCTGCGCGAGGTGCGGAGCTGGGCGCAGACCACGAAACTGCCCGACGGCTCGCGCGTCATCGACCAGCCGTGGGTGCGGCTGCACCTGGCGCGGATCCACACGCACGCCGAATACCTGAAGCTGCGGAACTGGCGGATCGCCTGGGCGGCCACTAGCAGCGAGCTCGGCCCGGCGGAGGCGTCGGCGACGAAGGTCTTCGGCACGGAGTTCGCGACCGAGGCGTACCGGCTGATGATGGAGATCCTCGGCGCGGGCGCCGTCGTCCGCGAGGGCTCCCCCGGTGCCCAGTTGCGCGGCCGGATCGAACGGCTGCACCGGTCTTCGCTGATCCTCACCTTCGGCGGCGGAACCAACGAGATCCAGCGGGACATGATCGCCGCGACCGCCCTCGGCCTGCCCGTCACGCGCTAGGAGACACCCATGGACTTCACGCTCACCGAAGCGCAGCAGGATCTCGCTTCGCTCACGCGCCGGATCCTGACGGACAAGGTCACCCCCGACGTGCTGGGGCCGCACGGTTCCGGTGGCTTCGACGCTCCACTGTGGACTTCACTGGCCCAGGCCGGGGTGCTCGACGCCGCGTTGCCGCAGTCGGTCGGCGGTGGCGGATTCGGGCTGCTGGAGCAGTGTTCCGTGCTGGCCGAGATCGGCCGCGCGGTCGCGCCCGTGCCCTATCTGACGTCGGTCGTCCTGGGCGCCGCCGCCGTTGCCGAATTCGGCGACGGACGGCTCGCGGAGCGCTGGGTCGTCCCGGTCCTGCGCGGTCACCACGTCCTCGCGGTCGCGCTGCCGGACTACGGCGTGCCGTGCGGGTTCACCGCCGAGGCCGACGGCGACGGCTGGCGGCTGACCGGCGCGCAGACCGCGGTGCCGTCGGGCGCGTTCGCGCACGGGTTCCTCGTCGAAGCCGCCATCGACGGCGGCCGTCAGGTGTTCCTGCTCGACCGGGACGCCGTGACGGTCTCGCCGCAGCGGACCGTCGACCACGCCGACGCGGCACTCGTCGAGCTGTCCGGCGCGAAGGCCGCCACATCCTTGGGCGACATCGGCGAATGGCTGCGACTGCGGGGCACGGTCGGCTGCTGCGCGCAGCAGCTCGGCGTGGTCGAACGGGCGCTGGAGCTGACCGCGGCGTACGCGCGGGAGCGCAAGCAGTTCGGCCATCTCATCGGGAGTTTCCAGGCGGTGCGGCAGCGGCTCGCCGACGCCTACGTCGACGTCGAAGCCGTCCGGCTGACGTTGTGGCAGGCCGCCTGGCGGCTCAGCGAACGGTTACCGGCGGCCGAAGAGGTCGCGACGGCGAAGTTCTGGACGGCCGAGGCCGGGCATCGCGTCGCGCACACCGCCGTGCACGTCCACGGCGGGGTCGGCATCGACGTCGACCACACACTGCATCGCTACTTCGTCGCGGCGAAACGGCTCGAGTTCACCCTGGGCGGAGCGACCACGCAGCTGCGGGGACTCGGCGACCTGCTGGCCGCGGACCCGGCATGACCCCCACGGTCACGGAACTCCTGCTCGCGCGGGCGGAGGACCGCTCGACCGGCCTGCTGTTCGAAGACCGGCGCTGGACGTGGGCCGAGCACATCCGGGCCTGCGCCGGGCACGCCGCCGCGCTCACCGCGATCCTGCGGCCCGGCGGGCACTTCGGGCTGCTGGCGGACAACGTTCCCGAGTTCTCGTTCCTGCTCGGCGGGGCGGCGCTCTCGGGACACGTGCTGGTCGGCCTGAACCCCACGCGCCGGGGCGCGGCACTGGCCCGTGACGTCGCACTGGCCGACTGCGAGGTGGTGTTCGCCGAGGACAAGTACCTTCCGCTGCTGCCCAACGCCGGTGTGCCGGTGCTGCCGCTGAGCGAGCTGGGGCCGGCGCGAGAAGCTTTCGACCCCGTGGCCGCGAAGCCGGAAGACCTGCTCATGCTGATCTTCACGTCCGGCACCAGCGGTGACCCGAAGGCCGTCCGGTGCACGCACGGCAAGATCGCCTACCCCGGCGAGATGCTGGCCACCCGGTTCGGTCTGTCCGCAGAGGACACCGTGTACGTGTCGATGCCGATGTTCCACTCCAACGCCATCATGGCAGGCTGGTCGGTCGGGCTCGCCGCGGGCGCGGGGATCGCGGTGCGGCGGCGGTTCTCGGCCTCCGGTTTCCTGCCGGACGTCCGGAGGTTCGGAGCGACGTACGCCAACTACGTCGGCAAACCACTGTCCTATGTGCTCACCACTCCCGAACGGGACGACGACGCCGACAACCCGCTGAAACTGGTCTACGGCAACGAAGGCGCGGAAGCCGACCTCGCCGCTTTCGGCAAACGCTTCGGCTGCCACGTGGTCGACGCCTTCGGTTCGACCGAGGGCGGAGTGAACTTCGGAAGGGACGCCTCCACCCCGCCCGGTTCGCTCGGCCGCCTGCTCGACGGCGTCGCCGTCCTCGACCCGGAGACCGGAAAACCCTGTCCCCCGGCGGAGTTCGATGAAGGCGGAAGGCTGCTCAACGCCGCCGAGGCGGTGGGCGAACTGGTCAACACCGGTGGCCCGGGCTTCTTCGCCGGTTACTACGGCGATCCGGCGGCCGAGGCCGAGCGGATGCGCGACGGGATGTACCACACCGGTGACCTGGCGTACCTGGACGCGGACGGCTACTGCTACTTCGCGGGACGGCTCGGCGACTGGCTGCGCGTCGACGGCGAAAACCTCGGCACCGCCCCGATCGAACGCGCGCTCCTGCGACATCCCGCCGTCAGCGAGGCCGCCGTGTACGGCGTGCCGGATCCGCGGGTGGGTGACCAGGTGATGGCCGCCCTGGTCTGCCGGTCGCCGATCGACGCCGACGAGCTCGCCGCTTTCGTTGTCGCGCAAGGCGATCTGGGACCGAAGCAGCGGCCCCGGTTCATCCGGACGCTCGCCGAACTGCCCAGGACGGCGACGCACAAGGTGCTCAAACGGGAACTGGCGGCGGAAGGTTCCCGAGCGGCGTGGGAGCTGCGCTACCCCCGCGTTTAGTCCTCTGAACGCGATAGTTCGCACTGACAACTACCGCATTCAGAGGACTAAACGCGGCAGTGAGCCCCGGGGCTGATCCCAGGGTCGGCACCGGTGATCTTCCCGATGCCCCGGCACCCGCCCGCTGCCTACGTTCGGTGCCATGAAACGAACAACGCGCCGGATCGGCGTACTGGCGACCACTCTCGCCCTGCCCGCCGTCCTCCTCGCGCCGCCCGCGTCGGCGGCGCCCGCCCGCTTGAGCCTTCCCGCGCCGACAGGTCCGTACGCCGTCGGCAGCACCGACCTCCATCTCGTCGATCACTCCCGCCAGGACCCGTGGGTTCCCGGTGCGACAAGGGAATTGATGGTCACCGTGCGGTACCCGGCCTTGCCGAGCGGAAAGCCGAAAGCGCCGTACATGGCGCCAGGTGTCGCGAAGGTGGTGGCCGAGGGCGACGCCGTCAAGCTGGGCATGACGGCGGACCAGCTCGACTACCGCTTCCCCACCCACTCCCGGATCGGCGCGCCCGCGATCGGTGGCAAGCGGCCCGTCGTGCTGTATTCGCCCGGCGGCACCCTGTCGCGTTCGCACGGCACCACCCACCAGGAACAGCTCGCGAGCGAAGGCTACGTCGTCGTGGCCATCGATCACACCCACGAAGCGGAAGCGGTGGAGTTCCCCGGCGGCCGTGTCGAGAAGAAGGCCTTGCCGCCGTCGAGCATCGAGGTGTCGAAACGCGTGATCGACACTCGCGTCCGTGACACGCGCTTCGTCCTCGACTCGCTCGGACTGACCGAGGCCGGCATGTTCGGCCACTCCGCCGGCGGGTTCACCGCGGGCGAGACGATGGTGAGCGACCGGCGCGTCGTCGCCGGAGCGGATCTGGACGGCAGCATGGCCCACTCGCAGTCGCAGCGGATCTTCGGCCGCGTCGCCGACGAGGGACTGGACCGGCCGTTCCTGCTGATGAGCGCCGGTGACCACAGCGCCGCGTCGGACGCGTCCTGGCAGGAGTTCCTCCGCAACCAGCGTGGCTGGACCCGCGAGGTGCGGTTGCCGGACGGGGAGCATTTCAGTTTCACCGACTACCAGACGCTGTTGCCGCAGCTGGGCAACGCCCCGGCCGCCTTCGTCGGCACCATCGATCCGGCGCGGAGCGTCGCCACGCAGCGCGCTCAGCTCTCGGCGTTCTTCGGCAAGACCCTGCGTCACCGAAGCAGCGCCGTGACCAAGGTGTCCTTGAGCCAGGCTTCGTAGTCGTCGTGACTCCACCCGGCCTCGGCGACGAGGCTGGTGTGGACGTCGGCGCTCATCAGGGCCACGGCGATGTCCGCGGCCCTGGGTACCACGGCGCGCCCGCTCTCTCGGACGCGGCCGACGACCATCTCGACGCCGAGCCGGTTACGCCGGGCACCTTCCGCCTGTGTCGCGGCGATGTCCGGATCGACGGCCGCACCGGAGCCGAGCATCGTGACGATGTCGCCACAGCGTTCCCGGACCTGGCGGGCGACCGTGGCCAGGAGGCCGAGCAACGCGACCGGATCCTCGGTCCGCTGCGCCTCGGCGACGAGGTCGGGGATCCCGGCCTCGTCGTCGAGGAGGTCGACGAGCCCGCCGAGGACACCGGCCTTCGAACCGAAGTGGGCGTAGATGGTCTGCGGGGACACCCCCGCTCCCTGGGCGATGAGGCGGATCGGTGTCCGTGCGTACCCGCGCTCGGCGAAGAGGCCGCGGGCCGCCGTCAGGATCGTGCGCAGCGTCAGCGCCTCACGACGGTCGCGCAACCGGACGATGCCGGGCAGGTCCGCGGGCATGTATGCTCCTCGAAAATTTGGAACGTTGTTCTAACTAATGGATCGATGTTCTGGAAAGGATAGCGATGACCACCGAGGAGATCATCACCGCGCTGGAACGCGCCTGGAACGCGGGCGACGGCGAGGCGTGGGCCGCGAACTTCGCCGAGGACGCGGATTTCGTCGACGTCCTCGGCCGCATCCAGCGCGGCCGCGCGACGATCGCACGCGAGAGCCAGAACATCTTCGACACCATCTACCGGGGCAGCACGCTGCGGATCCGCCAGGTGTCGAGCCGTCCGCTCGGCGGCGGGTTCGATCTCGTGCACACCGCCACCACGCTGACCATCCCCGCCGGTCCCCTGGCCGGGGAAGCACGGGCGGTGCAGACGAAACTCGTCCACGACGGGCGGATCGTCGCGTTCCACAACACGATCCGTGGCGATATCGCGGCGTTCACCGGCCACGACGCGGATCTCGCGGCCCGCTCGCCCCAGGAGTGGGATTCCTGACGGGGCTCAGGCAGGGGCGTTGATCGGCCGCAGCCGTCGCGGTCCCGTGTCGGGCCGGGACGGCGGCGGGCCCAGCACGATCCGCGCGTTGGCGACGAAGGCGCCGTCCGGCGAGGCGAGGATCGGGTCGAGCGTCATCGAGCGGACCTCGGGGTTGTCCTCGGCGAGCGCCGCGACGCGCAGCACGATGTCCTGGAGCGCGGCCAGATCCGCCGGTTCGTCGCCGCGGTACCCGGTCAGCAGCGGCGAAGTCCGCGGTTCGCGCAGCAGCGTGGCGGCGTCGACGTCGGTGAGCGGGACCGCACGGTAGGCCCTGTCCCCCAGCAGCGTGCTGACCAGCCCGGAGAGACCGAACGACACGAGCGTGCCGAACGACGGATCGTCCTGCAGCCCGACCACGCACGAAATGCCCTTGGGCGCCATCCGCTGGACGTAGACCTCGTCGTCATGGGAGATCTCGCGCAGATCGGCGTACGCCCGGCGTACTCCGTCCACAGAGGACAGATCGAGCCGCACGCCCGCGAGGTCCGGCCTGCCGCGCAGCCGCTCGTCGACGGCCTTGAGGGTGACCGGGAAACCCAGCTCCTCGGCCGCTTTCACCGCCTCGTCCGCGGACGAGGCGACCTGGAACGGGACCACGTCGATGCCGTAGCAGCCCAGGAGCCGGACCACGTCGTCATCGGAGAGCAGCGTCGTTTTGCCCTCCTCGGCCGCCAGCAGTTCGCTGACGATCACCTGCGCCTGCTCGGCGTGCAGGCCCACGGGCCGCACCAGGTTCCCCTGCGGCCGCTGCCGCCAGGCGGCGTAGCGCACGACTCGCGCGAGCGCGTTCACCGCACGTTCGGGGCTGGGGTAAGACGGGACCGAACCCCGCGTCGGCACCCCGTCCTCGGACAGCACGGCCAGCTCGTCCGGCACCCCCTCGACGGCGAGGAAGGTCGACACGATCGGCTTGTTCTTGTCCATCTCGACGACGACCTCCCGCAGCGCGCGGGCGTACGCGGTGCCCGGGATCGCGAGCGGCGGCACGAAGACCACGACGAGCGCGTCGGTCTCCGGCGAGTTGAGCGCCTCACGCACGGCCGCGGCGAATTCCTCCGGGCTCGCCTGCGGCCCGACGTCGACCGGATCGGCGGCCAGCCGGAGGCCGTGCGCCCGCGCGGTGTCGGCGGCGAGCAGCCCGATCGCGCTGGAGTTGCCCACGATCGCGACCCGTGGGCCGGCGGGCAGCGGCTGATGCGCGAAGACCAGCGCGGTGTCGAAGAGCTGCGCGAGCGTGTCGACACGGACGACACCCGCCTGTTCGAACAGGGCCTGGACGCTGGACTCGTCGACCTCCGCCGACGTCGCGGCGAGCTGCGGACGGACCGCGTGCCTGCCGGATTTCACCGCCACCACCGGTTTCGTCCGCGCCAGCCGCCGCGCGAGCCGCGCGAACTTACGCGGGTTGCCGAACGATTCCAGGTACAGCAGGACGAGGTCGGTCGCCGGATCGGTCTCCCAGTACTGGAGCAGGTCGTTGCCGGAGACATCGGCCCGGTTCCCCGCCGAGACGAACGTCGACAGCCCGAGACCTCGCGCCTCGGCGTCGGCGAGGATGGCGGTGCCCAGCGCGCCGGACTGGCAGAAGAACCCGGTGCGGCCGCGCGCGGGCAGACGGGGCGCGAGGGTGGCGTTGAGCCGGACCGACGCGTCGGTGTTGAGCACACCCAGGGCGTTCGGGCCGACGACCCGCATCCCGTGCGCCCTGGCCTCCCCGACCAGCCTCAGCTCGGCGTGCAGCCCGTGCGGCCCGGCCTCGGCGAACCCGCCCGAGACGATCAGGAGGGTCTTGACCCCCTTGGCCAGCGCACCGTCCAAAACGGACTCGACGGCCTCGGCGGGCACGGCGACCAGCGCGAGGTCGACGTCCTCGGGGATGTCCACGACGGACGGATAGGCACGGACGCCGCGGACGGACTTGTGCTCGGGGTTGACCGGGTAGACGGTGCCGGCGAAATCGGCGCTGAGGAGGTTGGTGAGGGCGACGTAGCCGATCTTCGTCGGATCGGTGGACGCGCCGATCACCGCGACCGACTTCGGGTGCAGCAGATTGTGCACGCTGCGCGCCTCGGCGGCCTGCTCCCGGGAACGGGCGACGGCGAGCGACTCCTCGGTCGGGTCGATGTCGAACTCCAGGTGCAGCACGCCTTCCTCGATCTCGCGGCTGACCTGGTAGCCGGCGTCGCGGAAAACGCGGACCATCGCCGCGTTCTCGGCGAGCACCTCGGCGACGAAGCGGCGAAGTCCGCATTCCGAGGCGGCGGCGGCCAGATGTTCCAGCAGGATCGACCCGAGCCCGCGGCCCTGGTGGGCGTCGTCGACGACGAACGCGACCTCGGCCGACGGCCCGTGTTCGAGCCGTTCGTACCGGCCGACCGCGACGATGTCGTCGCCCAGCAGCGCGACGAAGGCGACCCTGTCGTGGTGGTCGACGACGGAGAACCGTTCGAGGTCGCGCTGCGGGATCCGCGGATAGGCGCCGAAGTACCGGAAGTACCGGGTGCGTTCGGACAGCCTGCCGTGGAAGGCGACGAGCCCGTCGGCGTCGCTGGGGATCACCGGACGGAGATGCACCGTGCCGCCGTCGGAGAGCAGGACGTCGGCCTCCCACTCGCGCGGGTAGTCGTACGGGTCGCGTTTGGTGTCCTCACTGGCCATGTCAGTCCCTCGGATCGTCCGGATCGAGTCCGTGCAGCGGGAAGATCGCGCGGCGGGTGTCACGGATGGCGATGTCGACCGGCTCGTCCTCTCCGTCTCCCCACGGGACGAACACGGTCTCGCGGCCGTCGGACATGCCTGCCGGGAGCTCGGCTTGCGGCGCCGCCCTGGAGATCGACGCGACCCAGTTCGGCGGCAGCGCCGTCGCCGGGTCGACGTCGCGCCCGAGCACGGTGGCGAGCAGATGGGTCCAGGAGCGCGGCACCACCCGGATCAGCTGGTAACCACCGCCGCCCACGGCGAGCCAACGGCCACCGGCGTGTGCTTCGGACAGTTCGCGCAGCCGCCGGTAGATGGCGCGATGGCCGTCCACCGACAGCGAGAGGTCCGCCAGCGGGTCCTCCTCGTGCGAGTCGACGCCGCACTGGGTGACGAGGATCTGCGGCCGGAACTGTTCCAGCAGCGACGGCACCACCGCCTCGAACGCCCGCAGCCAGCCGGTGTCGCGGGTGCCGGGCGGCAGCGGGAGGTTGACCGCGGTGCCCTCGGCCCCGCCCTTGCCGATCTCCGCCGAGTACCCCGTTCCCGGCCACAACGTGAAGGGGTGCTGGTGCAGGGAAACGGTCAGCACGCGCGGATCGTCGTAGAAGGCCGTCTGCACGCCGTCGCCGTGGTGCACGTCGGTGTCGACGTAGGCGACGCGGTCGAAACCGTGGTCGAGCAGCCACGAGATCGCCACCGAACAGTCGTTGTAGACGCAGAAACCCGACGCCTTGCCCGGCATCGCGTGGTGCAGCCCGCCGGCGATGTTGACCGCCCGCGTCGCCTCACCCTCGGCGATCTTCCGCGCGGCCAGCAGTGTCGAGCCCACGACCAGCGCGGAAGCCTCGTGCATCCCGGTGAACACCGGGTTGTCCTCGGTGCCGAGCCCGTGCGCGAAGTCGGCACCGGTCATCGGCGCCTGCCGGACGGCCTCGATGTATTCGGCCAGGTGCACGCGGCACAGCTCGTCTTCGCCGGCCGGGCCGGGGACGAGCAGGTCGACCCCGTCGAGCACGCCGAGCTCGGTGGCGAGCCGGATCGTCAGTTCGAGCCGCACCGGATTGAACGGATGCTCGCCGCCGAGGTCGTAGCCCAGCAGCGAGGAGTCCCATACGACGGCCGGTGCTCGCATGGTCCGAACTCTAGTGCCCGGACGCGGCTCGTGCGTCGTTCCGGACGCCCGCGGGTCAGCCGGGCAGATCTCCGGTGACCACCGGGCGCCCCGGATCGCGCGACCAGTGCGACCACGAACCCGCGTACAACGCCGCGGGCTCCGGGTGACCGGCGACCTCGAGCGCGAGCACGACGGACGAGGCGGTGACGCCCGATCCACAGTAGACACCGACCGGGGTCCCCGGGGTCACGCCGAGACCTTCGAACCGCTCGGCCAGTTCCGAGGCGTCGCGCCAGCGCCCGTCCTCCCCGAGATGCCCGGAGAAGGGCGCGTTGACCGCGCCGGGGATGTGCCCGGCGCGCGGGTCGATCGGCTCGGTCTCCCCCGCGTACCTCGGCCTCGCCCGCGCGTCGAAGAGCAAGCCGTCCCTGGCGAGCGTGGCCGCCTCGTCCGCCTCCAGCACCGGCATGCCGCCGGGCTTCACGACGATGTCCCCCTCCTCGGGCGAAGGGGCCTCGGCGGTGACGGGGCGCTCCTCCTCGGTCCAGGCCGCGAACCCGCCGTCCAGCACGGCGACCTCGGCGTGCCCGGCCCAGCGCAGCAGCCACCACGCCCTGGCCGCGACCGAACCGTCGGCGTCGTCGTAGACCACGACCGGATGACCGGCGCGGACCCCGGCCGCCCGCAGATGCCGCTGAAGCGTCTCCGGTTCCGGAAGCGGGTGACGGCCGCCGTCGCCCGGCTCCCCGGCGAGCGCCGTGTCGAGGTCGACGTACACCGCGCCCGGGAGATGCGCCTCACGGTAGGAATCGGCGCCGGGCGGGCCGGCGAGCCGCCAGCGGACGTCGAGCACTACGGAGCGTGCCGATTCCGGCCCGGACAGCTGCGCGGCGAGTTCGCTGGTGGTGATCATGGGGCGCATGGGCCCATCTTTCCGTGCCGCACGGCTCCCTGCCCAGCTTGGGGGACTTTTCCCGCCTCGGTGCTTGTTCTCCCCACGCCTGCGTCGCTGTCAGTGCCAGCGACTACGATGAGCAACGCGGACGAAGGGGACAGCGTGAACGATCTCATCGACACCACAGAGATGTACTTGCGTACCATCTACGAGCTCGAAGAAGAAGGTGTCGTCCCGCTGCGGGCCCGGATCGCGGAGCGGCTGCAGCAGAGCGGCCCGACCGTGAGCCAGACCGTCGCCAGGATGGAGCGCGACGGACTGGTCGTCGTCGCGGACGACAGGCATCTGCAGCTGACCGAGCACGGTCGCGAACTCGCCATCGCGGTCATGCGCAAGCACCGGCTGGCCGAGCGCCTCCTGGTCGACGTCATCGGCCTGGAGTGGGAGCACGTCCACAACGAGGCCTGCCGCTGGGAACACGTGATGAGCGAGGCCGTCGAGCGCAAGCTGGTCAAGCTGCTCGACCACCCCACCACGTCGCCCTACGGCAACCCGATCCCGGGGCTCGACAAGCTCGGCGACGGCGATCCCGCTCCACCCGCCGAAGCCGACCTCGTGCGGCTCGACGAGTTCGCCCGCATGGGCGGCGGCGAGGTCGAGATCCGCCGCATCGCCGAGCACGTCCAGCTGGACGAGACGCTGATGACGGAGCTCAAGTCGGTCGGCATCGTGCCCGGCAGCCGGGTCAAGGTCGGCAAGACGGCGCCCGGCGGCACCATCGAGGTCACCGGCGGGAGCAACACCGCGCAGGTGCCCGTGTCGGCGCTGCACGCCGTGCTGGCGCAGGCCAGGTGAGCGCCGCGTCCGACGCCGCGGAGACCTTCCTGGCCCTCCACGGCCGGGCTCCGTCCGGGGTCTGGTCCGCGCCGGGCCGGGTGAATCTGATCGGTGAGCACACCGACTACAACGACGGTTTCGTGCTGCCGTTCGCCCTGCCGCACCGGCTCGCCGCCGCGGCGACGCCGCGCGAGGACGGTGTGCTGACCGTGGCCACCCTCGGCTCGGACGGCCGGGTCCAGGAATCCGGCCCGCTGACCGTCGCCGACCTGCGGCCCGGCTCGGTCGAGGGGTGGGCCGCGTATCCGGCGGGGGTCGCGTGGGTCCTGCGTGACCAGGGCCTCGGCGCCGGCGCGGACGTGGCGATCGCGGGGAACGTGCCGTCGGGGGCGGGCTTGTCCTCCTCCCACGCGCTCGAATGCGCTGTCGCGCTCGCCCTGCTGGGGCTGGCGGGCACCATTCCGGGCACCGGCGGGGGTTCGCCGAGCCTGCACGAAGTGGCCCGCTGGGTGCAGCGTTCGGAGAACGACTTCGTCGGGGCGCCGACCGGTCTGCTCGACCAGACCGCTTCCCTGTGCTGCACGGAATCGAACGTGCTGTTCCTCGACGTCCGCTCCGGCGAGATGGAACAGGTGCCGTTCCCGCTGGAGGAATCGGGCGTCCGGATCCTGATCATGGACACCCGCACGAAGCATTCGCACGCCGAGGGCGGCTACGGCGAACGCCGCCGGGGCTGTGAGCGTGCCGCGGAACTGCTCGAGGTGAAGGCGCTGAGGGATATCAGCGTCGATGGGCTGGACGCCGCGCTCGGCAGGCTGCCGGACGACCTCGTACCGCTGGTGCGCCACGTGGTGACCGAGAACCAGCGCGTCCTCGACACCGTGGACCTGCTGCGGGCGGGCCGCATCACCGAGATCGGTCCGCACCTGGACGCCTCGCATGTGAGCATGCGCGACGACTACCGGATCTCCACCCGTGAACTCGACCTCGCCGTCGATTCGGCCCGCGAAGCCGGGGCCCTCGGCGCGCGGATGACCGGCGGCGGCTTCGGGGGTTCCGCGATCGCGCTGGTCCGCGAGTCCGATGTGGACACCGTCGGGCGAGCGGTGAAGGCCGCGTACGAAGCGGCGGATCTGCGCCACCCCAGGCTGTTCACCGCCGTGCCATCGCGTGGCGCGGGCCGCGACGAGCTCTAGCGCGGGTTCGGCCCCGCTTTGGCGTGATTCGCGTGTCCAGGCACGGGACACGCGTGCTTGGAGACGGAACACGCCGACGCCGGATTCCGTGAGCCGCACCCGCACCCCGGGGCGCGGCCGGTGCCCGGGGGCGAGGACACTGGGCCGCGACCGCATCCGCAGCAGAAAGGCGCGAACGTGACCGACGAACCGACCAAGACCCTGAAGCTGATGGTGACGGGCGGAGCCGGTTATGTGGGCAGCGTCTGCGCGGCCCGCCTCATCGAGGCCGGGCACGACGTCACCGTGGTCGACGACCTCTCCACCGGGCACGCCGACGCGGTGCACCCGGACGCCACCTTCGTCGAGGGCGACGCCGCCGAGGTCGCCCGGCGGCTGCTCGGCGACGGCTTCGACGGTGTCCTCCACTTCGCCGCCAAGTCCCTGGTCGGCGAGTCCATGACGGATCCGGCGAAGTATTGGGAAGGCAACGTCCTGACCTCGCTCCGCCTGCTCGAAGCGATGCGCGACCACGGCACGAAGCGGCTGGTGTTCTCCTCCACCGCGGCCACCTACGGCGAGCCCGAGTCCTCCCCCATCCCGGAGACGGCGCCGACCCAGCCGACCAACACCTACGGTGCGACGAAGCTGGCCATCGACCACGCGATCACCTCGTTCTCGCGTGCCCACGGCATCGCCGCCGTCAGCCTGCGCTACTTCAACGTCGCCGGCGCCTACGGCTCCTTCGGCGAGCGGCACACCACCGAAACCCATCTGATCCCCCTCGTGCTCCAGGTCGCCACCGGGGACCGCGAGCGGATCCAGATCTTCGGTGACGACTACCCGACCGCGGACGGCACCGCCATCCGCGACTACATCCACGTGGTCGACCTCGCCGACGCGCACCTGCTGGCCGTGCGCCACGCGGCCGACGGCGAACACCGCATCTACAACCTCGGCAGCGGCACCGGGTTCTCGGTGCTCGAGGTGATCGAGGCGTGCCGCCGCACCACCGGCCACGAGATCCCCGCCGCGGTGGCCCCGCGGCGGGCGGGCGACCCGTCGGTGCTGGTGGCCTCCAGCGAGCGGGCCGGTGACGAACTCGGCTGGAAGCCCGAGCGCACCGACCTCGACGGCATCGTCGCCGACGCCTGGGCGTTCACGCGGTCCCGCCAGAACGCCTGAGGCCGATCTCTTGCGTTCCTTCGGCTCGCTGCCGAAGGACCACGTCGGCGACGTCGGACGGCGGCACCATCGCGTCCAGAGCCCTGGCCAGGAGTTTCGTCAGCCCGTGCCCAGGGTCGGCTTCGCCTGCCCTGGCCAAGGCGATCCCGGCGGTCGCCAGGTCGCCCCGGACATAGGCGGCGTGCGCCTTCAGGGCGAGCGCCTCGGCCGCTTCCGGTGCCGGGATTTCGCGGGCAAGCGTGAGCCAGAGATCCTCCGCCGCGCGGGCGAGCGCTGAGTCCGCGGGGGCGGCGGTGAGCATGCAGGCGCCGCGGACCTCGACCAGGGAAAGCGCCCAGGCCAGCCGGACGGCCTGGTCGTCCGTGATCGCCGGGTCGCCGCTGTCCGCGCGGGCGAGCGCGGCGTTCACCTCGGCGATCCCGGCCTGGACGAGGTCCGGGTCCCTCCATGGTGGATCGTCCAGCCTGGTGAGGAGATCGGCGCGTCTGGCGAGCGCCTCCGGCGCGACGGGGTCGAAGAGTCGCTCGAGTTCGTCCCGGCTCGCGTGGGTGATCTGCCCGGCACCGGTGACGACCGCGGCGGCCACCGAATCGCGCGGATCCGGCAGCAGACCGCCACAGGTCCTTTCCCGGTAGCACGCCCAGCGCACCTCGGCGGCGATACGCGGTGCCCATACCGAATGCAGCAGCGGGATGCCGTACTCGGCCAGCGAGGCTTCCACGCGCCGGACGAACCGGCGGCGCGGGGGCCGTCCCGCCTTGTTCGCGGGACCGCCACCGACCACCGCGACGATGGCGCCGGTGTGGCCGGTCAGGGCGAGCCGGACCGCGAGTTCACGCGCCTGGTCTTGTTCCAGGCCCGGCGGCGGCAGGTCCACACGCATGAGGAGGCCCTGACGCTTGCGGTCCTGGTCGCGGAGGCCGAAGACGACGACGGAGTCCTCGGGGTGGAATCCGAGGAGGTACGGGATCGCGGCGAGCAGGTCCGCCGGATCCGTCAGATTGACCTTGGTCCTGCCGGTCGGAGTCGATGTGGTCATGCCCCCACCTTGCGGCGGGAATGGGGCCGCCGGGTGGGGGCACGACACATCTGTGGACAGCCGGGACCGTTGTGGACAACCGCCGCGGGACCGAGCGCGGGGACGCCGATCCTGTCGGTGGGGTGGTCTACAGTGCCCGGCCCGCGGGGTCAGCCGCAGTGTTCGAACGGGCTCTCGTAGGCGTTCGACCCGACCGAGCCGCCCCACTTGACGCAGGTCGCGGCGGCCGTCTTCTTCACCGGGCCGGCGTAGTAGGCGAAGCTGCCGGAGTCGGTCACGCGAGCGGAACCCTGGACTTCGAGGAACGCCGACACCGGCGACGCGGTGCCGAGCGAAACCGCCTTCAGCGTGGTGACGCAGTTGGCCTTGGTCGACGCGTTGTAGAGCAGGTACGCGGTACCCGAACCGTTCGCGAGCCCCTGCGAGTCGACGACCGAGAACCCGCTGCCACACACCTCGGTGGCCTCGTACGGGTTGCCGCCGCACGAGTTCTTGCTGGTGAAGTTGGTGTGGCCGTAGTACGGCACGGCGACCCCGTTCAGCACCGCCTTCTGCGCGACCCCGTTGAGCCGCTGTTCGAAGTGCAGGTGGGGGCCGGTCACGCCGCCGGTCGCCCCGGCCGTGCCGATCTGCTTGCCGAGGCTGACGGCCTGGCCGACCGACACGGACTGGGTCGACAGGTGCGCGTACCGGGTACGCCAGCCGCCGCCGTGGTCGATCTCGACCCAGCGCCCGTAGCTCGTGCTGCCCTCGTTGGCGACCCTGGTGACGGTGCCGCCCGCCGACGCCAGCACCGGCATCCCGGTGATCCCCGACTTCTGGAAGTCGACCGAGTTCGCCGGGCTGTGCCCGCTGAACGTCGCCGCCGTGACCGTGACGCCGCATTTGAACGGGACCTGGAAGTTCGGGGCGGCCGACGCCTGCGTCGTACCGGCGAGGGTCAGGCCGAGCGCGGGGATGACGGCGGCCGCGGCGAGCACTGCGAAACGGCGCAACCTGGACATGGAGACCTCCATCAGGTGGGGAAGCCGGACAGCCCGAAGCAAAGCCGGGGGAAATACATTTTCCGTACAAGCCCGAGGTCGGGTCGGGGTTTTCCGCCCGAAACGCCGGACCCCGTCCCGTCCGGCGCCGCCATCGCGTGCCGCGAAAGCCACTTCGCAACACGCCTCGGCCTCGGCGTCACCACGGCACATCGATGACGTAGTGAAGGCCTCCTTCCCTGCCCTCAGGGTAAGGAAGGAGGCCTTCACGGACGTCGCGGCAGAGTGAGCGCCGGACATCCGGAGCAGGCTCGCTCAGCCGAAAGCGGCTCGCAGCGCGGGTTTGCCACCCGCCACCGGCAGCACCAGCGAAGTACGGTTCAGCTCGACCGAGACACCGGCGCCCGGCTTCGGCCGGAGCGTGTAGTCGTGGTCGCTGGAGGCCACCAGGAACTCGATCTTGTGCCCGGCCGCGAGCAGGTAGTCCTTCGCGACCAGTTCCACCTCGACCTTGTAGTTCTCACCAGGGGTGATCGGGTCGGTGCGGGCGGGGTCGCGCCGGTTCTGCGGGTCGGTCCAGCCGCGGGTGATCACCTTCGCCGTCCCGTCCGGAGCGCGGTCGAGGAGCACCGCGGTCACGTTCGCGGCCGGCTTGTCGAAGGACAGCGACAGGTCGGTCTTCACGGTCCCGGAAAGCCGCACGGGCTGCTTCGCCGCGGTGGTCGAGTACAGCAGCCGGTGGCCCGACGACGCCGCGGCCGCCAGCTGTTCGATCGTCTTGCTCGCGTCGTCCGCAAGCGTCTCGACGGCGGCCTTGCCCGGAACGGGGTTGCGCGTGTCGAGCTTGCCCTTCGAAGAGCCGCCGGGCCACGGGTAGAGCTTGACGTCCTGGGTGCCGGGAAGCGGCCACTCCGGCTCGTCCACCCACGACTTGTCCTCACGCTGGATGGTGGCCTTCGGCTCACGCTCGATGCCGTTGTCCACGTCGTAGAGGTAGTGCGACATCCACTTGTTCAGCGTGGCGAGCCAGACGTCGCGGCGGAGGCTGTACGGGTCGGCGTGCCCGGCCTGGTGCAGCCAGATCTTGTGCTCGACGCCGCGCGCCTTGAGCATCTCGTACCAGCGGGTGCCCTGGTCGGTCTTGACATTCCAGTCGCCGAAGCCGTGCACCACGAGCACTGAGGCCCGCACCTTGTTCACGTCGTTGCGGTAGTTCCGCGCGTCCCAGAAGCGGCTGTAGTCACCGGTCACGCGGTCCTGGTCGACCGCGATGCCGTCGATCAGCGGACGGCAGACGGCGCGATCCTGTCGCGTGTGGACGTAATCGGCGAGCACGTCCGCGTCCTCGCCCTGGAATCCGCCTGCCGCGACGACGGCGCCGTCGTTGCGGTAGTAGTCGTACCAGCTGGAGATCGCCGCGATCGGGACGATCGTCTCCAGCCCCTCGACGCCGGTGCTGGCCACGGCGTTGGGCAGCGTCCCGTTGTAGGAGACGCCCATCATGCCGGTCTTGCCGGTGCTCCAGTCCGCGACCGCGGCCTTGCCCGCCGCGTCCCGCGCCGTCGCGCGGCCGTTCAGCCAGTCCACAATGGACTTCGCGCCGATGGTCTCGTTGACGTCGCCACTACTCGGGCAGCCGGTGGACTGGCCGCTGCCGAGCGATTCGCCGTACACCACCGCGAACCCGCGGGCGGTGAAGTAGTCCTGGTAGCGCCAGCTGATCGGGGCGGCGTTCGGGCCGACGGTCTTGGTCGCGATCCGCGGGCCCGCGGGGACGCGCTTCGCGCCGGGCACGTACAGCTCGACGTCGACGTTGTGGTTCGCGACGTCGTTGCCGCCCGCGTAGTACGGGCTGGCCTGGTAGACGACCGGGACCTTCATGCCCTGCTGCGTCGCGCGGGGCCGCACCACCTCCGCGTGCACGAGGTCGTCCTTGCCGTCGCGGTCACTGTCGACCGGCGCGGTGACCCAGACGTTCTCCCGGATGACGTCCGCCGGGTCGAACACCGGCTGGGCTTGGCCGTCCTTGAAGACCGGCGTCGGCGGCGCGTCGGCTTGAGCGGGCAACGCCGTCGCCGGAAGGACCAGAACGGCGGTGAACAGGGCAGCGAGCCTGGCGACTCTCACAGGACCCCCAATGGCGGGCGGGCAAGACCCAGCTGAGGTTTCCGGCCACCCGAACAGGTGTCAAGAGACTAACGTCGGAGGCATGCCGAGCGCACTGGAAGCACCGATCGTCGCCGTCACCGTCTACCCGCACCACGCCCGGATCACCAGACGGGCTTCGGCTGCACTCGACGGCGAAACGCGCTTCGCCTTCGCGGGCCTGCCGTGGAACCTGGACACCGACTCGGTCCGCGTCACCGGTTCCGGCCCGGCGGTCATCGCCGGGGTCGACGTCGCCGTCGAACGCCATCCCGCGCCCGCGGACGCCTCCCTGCGCGCGCTGACCGAGCAGCGGCACGCCGATCAGGCGGTGGTCGACGAGGTCGCGGACGCCGTCACCGCGGAATCCGCGAAGGTCGATCTGCTGACCGGGCTGGCGACACGCAGCGGCAAGAGTTTCGCGAAGGCGCTCGCGGCGGGTACGGCGGAACCGCCCCGGGTCGCCGAAGTCACCGACGCGCTCGGCACGCAATTGGCCGAGGCGCTCGGGAAACGCCGCGAACTCGGCATCCGCCTCGCGCGGCTCCGCGACGACCTCAAGGCGCTCGACCGCGAGATCGAGGCGAAACTAGGAACGTCCGAAGTGGACAGCGCGACGGTCACGGTCGAGCTGGAGAGCCAGGAGGACGGCGCGGAAATCGGCCTCGAGCTGTCCTATGTGGTCGCGAACGCGTGCTGGGAGCCGGGTTACGACGTACGCGTCCGCGGCGAGGACGTCTCGCTGACCTGGTACGGGCGGATCACCCAGCACACCGGTGAGGACTGGCCGGAATGCGAACTGGCCCTCTCCACCGCGCGGCCGGCGAACACCGTGGAGGTGCCGGAACTCGATCCGTGGTTCCTCGACCGCGTGCGGGAGTACACGCCGTCGATGGCACGCATGGCGTACGGCGGCGCGTCGCCCGCGGGCGGCGGGATCCCGGAGTCGGTGGGCATGCCGGCCCCCGGCGCGCCCCCGATGGCGGCGCGGACCGCGTCCGTCGAACAGGGCACCACCGCGGTCACCTACCGGCCCGGCCGCCCGGTGGCGGTCCCTTCGGGAGCGCAGGGTCACCGCACGACGCTCGCGCAGCTGGAGCTGACCGCGAAACTGGGTTACGTCACCGCTCCGGTGGTGTCGCCGGAGGCGTTCCTGCGGGCGACCGTCGTCAACACCTCGCAGCACACCCTGCGGCCGGGCAAGGCGTCTGTGTTCCACGAGACGGAATTCGTCGGCACCACCCGGCTGGACGTCTGGGCGCCGGGTGAGGAACTCGAACTCGCCCTCGGCGTGGACGACCGGATCCGGATCGAGCGCGAACTCACGCACCGCACGGCGAGCAAGGCGACACTGTCCGGCGTCCGCAAGCGGGAAGCCGCCTACACCACGACCATCGTCAACCACAGCCCGCGCGAAGCCGTCGTGACCGTGTTGGACCAGGCGCCGGTCTCCCGGGACGACGCGATCACCGTCCGGGACGTGCGCACCGTGCCGGAACCGGCGGAGCGGACCGAGCTGGGTGAGTTCACCTGGCGGCTCACACTCGCTCCGGGGGCGAAGGCCGTCGTGACGCTCGGGTACCGGGTGGACGTCGCGAAGGGGGTCGAGCTGGCGGGCTGGCGGGAGTAGACGGTTCACCCGGCCACCCCGGGCGGCGGAACTCACAGCAGGCCGCGCCGGCGTGCGGCGACGACGGCGTCGCGGCGGTGGTTGACGCCGAGCTTCCGGTAGATGCCGCGAAGATGGGTCTTGACCGTGTTCACCGACACGAAGAGCGAATCGGCGATCTGCTCCGCGGTGCGCATCGACGGCAATTCGGTGAGGAGTTCGAGCTCGCGTGAGGTGAGGGATTCGACCGGGGGCGCGGGGCCGGCCGGTAGTGCCTGCAGCACGGTACCCGCGAACTCTTCGCTACGCCCGAACCTCCCGGCTCCGCAAACCAGTAGTTCCCGGATGTGCTGCCCGGCGTCGTGGAAGGGCCGTAACGCCTGCTGGGGTGCCGCGAGGTCGAGTGCACGGCCGACGGCGTTGTGCGCCCGGTTCTGTTCACCGGCTTGGTCGGCGAGAACGGCTTCGAGGAGCCAGCTGTCGATCAAGGTACGCGCCACCAGAGGGCTGGTCTGGCACTCGATCACCGGCTGCAGGCGGCGGCGTGCGGCGCCGGTTCTGCCGCGGTGAATGTGCATGAGCGCGGTGAGCAGCGCGTGCTCCGCGTAGGGGGCCAGCAGGTGCCGATTCTGTTCGGTCACGTCCGCCGCCCAGGTGGGTTCTCCGACGCGAAGGGCCAGTCGTTGTTCGATCGGAGCCGTATAGGCGACGAGCCAGGGAGTGCTCGGCTGCGCCGCGAGCCGTTGCCGGTGCCCCCGCAGCGCTTCGACGACCGCGTGCGGATCGGCGGCGAGATCGAATTCGACGGCGGCGCTGAGTGTCACCGTCAGCATTTCCACGGCCGGCTCCACGGCCGCGGGCGAAAGGTGAGTCGCCAGTGCGGAGAACCGGCGGGCGCTCTCCTGGTCCAGCCTCTGATAGGCCGCCAGTCCGAGAACCGCATACAGGAAGGCGGTCCGCGCGGTCTCCTCCCAGCCGCGAGCACGGGCCAGCTCGAGGGCGGCATTGGTGTGCACCGCCAGCCCGGCGAGGTCACCCTGTACGCACGCGATGGCCGCGAGGTGGGTCCTGCACTGCAGGCTGACTGCGTCGCGCCGCTCCGGAGTGGCCATCCGCAGCGCGCGTTCCAGATCGCGGGTGGCGTTCGAGAGGCCACCCAGCCACAGAGCCGCGGTCCCGCGGGTGAGGAGGGCGAGCAGGTCGAGGTCGAAATCGCCGGAATCGCCCGCGCTCGTGGCGCGGAGTTCGGCGAGCGCTTTCTCCATGTTCCCGCCGAATCTCGCCCGATAGAGGACGGCCACGGCGTTCAACGCGCGCAGACGCCCGGAACGAAGGGGCTGCGCCGAATTGTCGACTCTGCCGAGGTATCGGTCCGCGGTCACGAGGTCATGAGAGTCGAGGGCGGCGACCGCCGCGGTGAGTGCCACCTGAGGCCGGGCCAGGATGTGCTCCGGAATCGCGCCGAGCAGCGTGTGCAATCGCGATCCTTGTCCTTTGAGGACGGTTTGCAGCCCGAACCGCTGGATGTACCGGGTGACCTGCTCTTCGTCCTGCGCGGCGACACTGTGCTCCAGCGCGGTGAGCACGTCGCCGGAGTCGGTGAACCATTCGGCCGCCGAACGGTGGAGCCTGCGGTAGGCCCGCGGGTGACGGCGAGTCAGCTCGGCACGCAGGTAGTCGCGGAGCAAGGGGTGGCAGCGGTATCGAGGACGGTCTCGGCCGTGCCGGGTGACCAGCGCGTTGGTGCGGGCGAGCGTGTGCAGAATCTGCCCGGAGTTCTCCTGCCCGGTCAGCCGGGTGGCCAGCTCGTCGGTGACGTCAGTGCACACCGAGGTGCTCAGCAAGAACTCACGGATGTACGCGGGTTGCGGGCCGAGGATCTCCCCGGACAGGTATTCGGCCAGCAGGCGGTCGTCGCCGGTGAAGGCTCGAATCGTCTCGCTCGCGTCCGATGAGGCGGCCAGTGAAAGGGTGAGGAAACGCAGGCCCGCCGCCCAGCCCTCCGTCCGTTCCGAGATCTTGTCCAGATCCGCCTTCGTCAGCGCGAGGTTCTGCCTGGCGAGCAGTCTTCCGGTTTCCTGCTCGGTGAAGTTCAGCTGGTGCGCCGTGATTTCCCGCAGCCTGCCTTCCAGCCGGAGCCGGGGCAGGATCAGCGGTGGCGGGAACCGGGTCGCGATGACGACCCGCACTCCGGACGGCAGGTAGCGCAAAAGCATGTTCACGTTCTTGATCGCGGCCGGTGCGGACAGCTCGTGTGCGTTGTCCAGCACCAGGATCACCGGCCGCGAGAGCCGGTCGCACATGTCGATGAAGGCGGCGATGCCTTCGTGAGCGGAAGCGTCCCGCGCCGGCGTCAGTTCGGAGACGACGTCGTCCTCGACGCTTCGGTCAAGCGCGCAGAGGATCGACGACCACAGTGAGAATACCTTGTTGTCGTTGGCGTCCAGCGAAATCCACGCTACATGTTCGTCGGTGGCGTGGTGGCGTGCTCTCCGCCCCAGCCAGCTGCCGAGCAGCACGGTCTTGCCGGATCCCGCGGGTGCGTTGATCAGCGTGACGCTGGGGGTCTGGCCGGTGGTGGCCTGATCGAGGACGTCCAGCAACCGGTCCCGCTCGAGAATGTCGCAGGCGGACGGTGGTGGTGCGAGCTTCGGCGACGGCACCACGACCGGGTCTACGTCGTGCGCGCCCGGTTCCGCACCTTCGGCAGGGGTCACCGGCCGGTGCATGACATCGCCGTGCTGGAGATGACATGCCAGACGAAGGCGAAGACCCGAGAAATCCCGGTGAAGACGAAAGCGAGACCGGAAATAACGGCGTCCACTGTCCCTGAGGACCGGCTGGCCCCCGGTTGCGCCGAAAGAACCAGAACGAATGTCATTCCCATCAGGACGAGTTTTGCTCTGGACCGAAGATGCGGCGCAGTGCTCACCGATTCACTCCCTTCGATTCCCCAGAACGGGTGAGGGGACCGATTTTGCTCACCCCAAGCGGCGGTCACCTCCTCCTTTGCGGGTGAGTCGGGACCGGTGACCGCGGCCCCTCGTCCAAAAGGGTGGCCGCCGCTAGAATCGATTTCTAGTGTTGGGTAACGAAGCCGAGGGCTCGTTTTCACCCGCCATGAAGGAGGAGCTCCGTGCCCCAAGGGCGCATTCTGGAGTCAGCGGATCGCGAAGCCTGCCCCAGCCCAAGGCTCCGCCGTCCGCATGCGGTACCGGGTAGCAGCTCCCCGTTGGCCCGCAGGAGCTGCGCGTGTCGGGGCGTCGGAGGGCGTGGCGAGTGGGCCCGAGGAAACGCGGAGGCGAACTCCACCCGGTACCGCATCCGAACTTCCGGCGGTGAGACCGCCGTGCGTGCGTTGCCCGTCACCGACAAGCGAAGCGTTGGCGGGCAACGCGATTCGTTGCTGAAGAGCGATCTCGGACGGGAGTCACGGAATGACGGATGACTCGCTCACCGTGCTCCCGCTCGCGATCACCATGATGGCCGGGCCGCAGTTCGTGTCGGCGTTGATCCTGATCACGACGGCGCGCGCGGTGCCGACATCGCTCGCGTTCGTGGCGGGCGTCGCGGCGGCCGCCACGGCCGGAACCGCGCTCACGACCTGGCTCGCGGGGTTCCTGCCGCCAGATCCCCTCGTCTCCGATTCGGACGGCTCGCTCTACACGATCATCGAGTACGTACTGGTCGCGATCCTGGTGGGGGTCGCGATCTGGAACTGGACGCACCGCGAAACCGCGGAACCGCCGAAATGGCTCGGATCGCTCATGTCGGCGGGTCCCGGGCGCGGGTTCCGCACCGGATTCCTGCTCATCGCGTTCTTCCCCTCGGACGTGCTCGTCATGTGCGTGGTCGGCCTCGACATCGCCCGCAGCGGGGCGGGTTTCAGCGCGGCCATCCCGTTCCTCCTGACCACCACCCTGATCGCCGCGCTGCCGCTGCTGGCTTACCTGCTCTTCCGGCGGCGCGCGGCGCGGGTCATGCCGGACATCCGGGACTGGACGAACGCCCACGGCTGGCTGCTGAACATCCTGGCATGCCTGTTCTTCATCGTGCTCATCCTGTTCTGACGTCGGCCGGTTCCCGGCGAGGCGAACCCACCAACGCCGTGACCCAGCTGCCGGCCGGGTCGTCGACGAGCATGGCCGGCGCCAGCAGAGTCGCGGGAACCGAGAGCAACGTCCCGAGTGGCCCGAGCACCCAAGCCCAGAACACCAGCGCGACGAAGGTCGCCGTGGCGGACAACCCGACGGCGTTGCCGACGTAGCGCGGCAGGAGCAGCGACTGCATCACGAAATTGATCACCACGTAGACCACCACCACCGCCAGCATGGCCTGCCAGCCGCCGTCAAGGACCGCGAGCGTGGCAGGCGGGGCGAGGCCGAGCAGAAAGCCGATCGTCGGTTGTAGTTGGTCACGAACGACAGCAGGCCCCACAAAGCCGCGAGCGGTACCCTGAGCAAGACCAGCGCGATGACGTCCATTACCGCGACGACGAGGCCGAAGGCCGTGGTCACCGCCAGGGTACACCCGGACACGACGGCCGAAGTCGCGCAGCGCTTCGGCCGTCCGTGCCCGCTCGCCCGCGATACGGGCGATCCGGCTGTCGATGTCCGCGGTTTCGGCGCTGAGGAACAGCAGCAATCCCAGCAGGAAGACCAGGCTCGTGGTGACACCGGTCAGATCGGCGAGCAGGGAGCCGAGATACGAAACGAGCTGCCGGGGTCGATGGACTTGAGGATGTCGCGCAACTGCGCCTGCCCGGCACCGAATTCCGCCAGCGCGTCGGCGATTTCGGCATACAGACCGGCGATCCGGTCCGCGTGGCGTGGCAGGAGCGCGGCGAGCTGGGCGACCGACACGATCATCGCTACGCAGAAGGCGATGAGTATCCCGTGAACGAACACCACGAGCGCCGCCGTCGCGGCCCAGCGAGGAAAGCCGAGGCTCCGCAACCGGCCGTGTGCGGGGCTGAGCGTGATCACGATGACGAGCGCCAGCAACGTCGGCGCCACCAGCCACGCGACCGCCTTGATTCCCGCGATACCGACCACGATCGCGGCCGCGCCGAGCAGGACGACGAGCGCTCGCGGTGTTCGAGGTGTGGGCCGGTCTGTCACCACAACCCGCGATTCGGGGCTTCGTCACCGTGGACGATGACCGCCCAGATGACCGTCACGCACAGGGCGATCACGATCGTCGACCACAGCGGATGCGCCGCGAGGAACACCAGATGGGTCAACGCGTTGCCGGCGGCGAAGAGCACCGCGATCACCCTCGCCCAGATGGCGCCCGAGACGAGGACGCCGCCGGCGATCGCCACCAGCACACCTCCCACCAGATGGGCCCACGCCCAGCCGGTCAGGTCCAGGACGAGCGTGTACTCCGGACCCGCGATGTAGTAACCGCCCTGGACCAGGGCCACGATTCCCGCGATGGCGTTGAAAACGCCGAGGATGACCATGATCACGCTGGCGAAGAAGATCCACCCGGTCCAGATCGGCCGTAGCCCGGACCGGTGCTCTCCCTGGCGATGGTCGGTGAGATCGGCGTCGGCACTCCAATGCTGACTCATTTCGGCCCCGTTCCCGGTTCGTCGGCGGTCTGGAATTCCTGTTCCATCGAAAAGGTTTCGCGAAGTGCCTTCTCCTGTTCAGAGGTCAAGTTCGTGAAGAACAGCTCTGGCGTTTCCTGGCCGCTGAAGGCCTGTCGCACCTTGTCCATGACGGCGCCCGAGCTGAGCAGGAACAGGGCCGACGTGCCTTCGGTGACTTCTCCCCTGATCCGCCGGATCAGGTCGTCGTCGATGCCGTAATCCGACGCCAATCCGCCGACGGTTCCCGCGGCGGCCCCGAGCGCCGCGCCGAGCAGCGGCACGAGGAAGATCAGGCCGAAGAGCATTCCCCAGAACGCCCCGGTCAGCGCGCCGCGACCGGCCAGATTGCGCAACTGGCGGAGTTTCGGCTTGGACGCGCCTTCCGGCCACGTCACCGTCGCGGCGTCGTGTATCGAGATGAGCTGGCTTTTCGCCAGGCTCTTCAGCGTCTCCGCCGCGCGGTCCGCGCCATCGGCCGAGCGGAACATCCAGATGGTCAACGTGTCCACGTCTCACCGTCCCTTTCTGAAAGCTGGTGATACGACCACGGCCATCGCACAGTGACGACGGGAGCGCGCACATCACCTGAGACGGATGAGCGTCGTACTCCCCTCCCAGGCCGGGAACTCATCCGCCCGAGGTGATGCCCGGCTTTCCGGGAACGGTCCAGATTGGTCGAAAAGCCCGTCCGGCAAGGAGTTGCCTGTGGACCACCCATCGCTGATCGCCGACCATGGATTGATCGGGGACCTGCAGACCGCCGCGTTGGTGAGCACCGACGGCGCGATCGACTGGTTCTGCAGTCCCCGATTCGATTCTCCGAGCGTGTTCGCCAAGCTCCTGGATCCCGGCGGCGGCCACTGCCGTGTCCGTCCCGTCCAGGAGCCGTACACCTCGCGTCAGTTCTACTTTCCCGGCACCGCCGTACTGATCACCCGGTTCATGACCAAGCTGGGTACCGGCGAGGTCATCGACTTCATGCGCCCGGTGCACGCACCACACGCGACCCCCGGCCACCGGCTGATCCGGATGATCCGCTGCTTGCGCGGACACATCGAGTTCTCCGTGGACGTCGTCCCGCGATTCGACTACGGGCGCCGACCGCACACCACCACCGTCACCGATGACGGCGCGCTGTTCGACAGCGGGCTGTCCGCCTTGACCCTGCACGCGGTCCGGGAACCCGGAGACGCACAGCTGGCGCACATCCACGTCATCGAAGGCGGCGTCTACGGCTCGGTCGCCTTGGAAACCGGGCAGGTCCGCGGTTTCATGTTCGAGTCGGACGGCGGGGAGCCGCGCTCGATCCGGGTCACCGAGATCGAGAAGGTCTTCGAGGACACCGTTCGCTATTGGCGCGACTGGCTGAACCGCTCGACATACCGGGGACGCTGGCGCGAGATGGTCGAGCGATCGGCGATCACCCTCAAGCTGCTGACTTTCGCACCGACCGGGGCGATGGTCGCCGCACCGACCACGAGCTTGCCGGAGCAGATCGGCGGCGAACGGAACTGGGACTATCGCTACACCTGGGTGCGGGACGCGTCCTTGGCCGTCTCTTCGTTGCTGGCATTGGGATTCACGGATGAGGCGATCGCTTTCGCCCAGTGGCTCCGGGAACGCCATCTACGCGGCGATGGACGACTGAAGATCATGTACCGCGTGGACGGCTCATCGGACCTGCTGGAGGAATCCTTCACGCACTGGTCCGGGTACCGCGGGTCGGTGCCGGTGCGGATCGGCAACTCCGCGTCCGATCAACTCCAGCTCGATGTCTACGGCGAACTGCTCGACGCCGTGTACCAGGCCGATCGACGGGGTGCCAAGGTCGGGCAGGAGGGCTGGAAGGCGCTGGCAGGCCTGCTCGATTGGCTCGCGGAGAACTGGGATCAGCCGGAGGAGGGAATCTGGGAAACACGGGAAGGAAAGGCCGACTTCACCTATGGCCGGCTCATGAGCTGGGTCGCCTTCGACCGGGGCATTCGCCTCGCGACGGCAAACGGCCGTCCCTGCGCGCTCGACTCCTGGCGGCACGAGCGCGACCGCGTCTACGAACAGATCTGGGAGCACGGCTGGAATCCGCTCAAACAGGCCTTCGTCCAGCGGTACGGTTCCGACTCCCTCGACGCGTCGCTCCTTCGCATGGCCGACGTCGGTTTCATCACTCCTTCCGACCCCTGCTGGCTGGCGACCTTGACCGCCATCGAGAAGGACCTGGTCACCGATAGCCTCGTCTACCGCTACGACCCGCGCGTCTCCCCTGACGGCCTTCGAGGGAACGAGGGCACCTTCTCGCTTTGCACGTTCGGATACGTCACCGCTCTCGCCCGCGCCGGGTACCTGGAGAAGGCACGGCTGACGTTCGAGAAGATGCTGACCTACGCCAACCACGTCGGTCTGTACGCCGAGGAGATCGGCCCGACCGGCGAGCAGCTCGGCAACTTTCCGCAGGCGTTCACTCACCTCGCGCTCATCGACGCCGCGCTCACGCTCGACAGCGCCATCGGCGACGGAGCGCACCGGGAGGCGGAGCCGCCGCTGACCGCACGGTACAGGTGATCGTGAGCGGTAAGGACGGTTCTGGTGGGCCCGCGTTCAGTCACCCACCGGCGTGCGCTCCAACCGTCCTTACCGCCCACTAGACCAAGCGCCCGGAACGACCCTCATGGCACTTGCGCGGCTCAACCCTGCGAGATGTAGGCCTCGAGATGCTCTTGGCTCTTCTCCAGTTCTTCCATCCGGGTCTTCACGACGTCGCCGATGCTCACGATGCCCGCGAGCCTGCCGTCGGCCACGACCGGGACGTGCCGGATACGGCGTTCGGTCATCAGCACGGACAGCTGGTCCACCGAATCCTCGGGGCCGCAGCTGGCGACCATCTTGGTCATGATCGCGGACACCGATCCGTCGAGCAGCTGGGGCCCGCGCTCGTTGAGCCGGCGCACCACGTCCCGTTCGGAGACGATCCCGACTATCCCGCCATCGGCGTCCACGACCACCAGGGCACCGACGTTGTGCTCCGCGAGTCTTTCGAGCAGCTCGGTGACGTTCGTCTCCGGCGAGACGGTCGCGACGGCCGTCCCCTTCTTCCGCAACAGATCGGAAATCCGCATACGCGCTCCTCCCGGACAGGTGACCTGAATCACTCCAGGTTATGGCCTGAGCGCCCCGGGCGAAAGTCCGGAGAGTCCGGTTCGAGGCCCAGCCTGTCCGCGAGCGCGCCGTACGCCTCGATGATCCCCAGGCCGTACGGGTCGTCGCCGAGCGCGCCGAGTGTGTCCCGCCCCAGCCGCCACTGGGCCTTCGCGGCCTCGTGATCACCGAGTTTGCGGTGGTCCTCGGCGAGGTTCAGGTGCAGCGACGGGTAGAATCCGCGCACGGCCAGCGTCGCGTGGTACTCCTTGGCACGTTCGTCGGTGAGCGAATCGGCCGCCGCGAGAGCGCGCAGATCCCAGGCGAGTTCGTCGGCCGGGTCGTCGCACACGTCGGCCATGTAGTGCGCGAGCGCGCACCGGTGGAGCGGGTCACCGTCCTCGCCGATCCGTTCCCACAGCGCCGCGAACTTCTCGCGCGCGCCGGCGCGGTCACCGGAGATGTGCAGCTGGAGGCCGGTGTTGATCTCGGCCATCACTTCGTCGGTCATTTGACATCCGAGGCCGGGGCAGCCCAGGTGTTGCACGCCGACGTCGTCTTCCCGGAGAACCCGGCCTTCGCCCATTTCATCTGGTTACGACGGCTGCCGTGGGTGTCGCTGTCGTCGGCGCGGCCGTAATCGTCGAGGGCGGCGTTGGCCAGCGACCTGCTGATCGACCCACGCCCCGCGGCGGCGGCGAGGGCGAGCGCGCCGAAACAGTTCGCCTGCAGCTCGATGCGGCGGACCAGTTCCTTGTCGGCGGGCGAGTTCTCCTCCGGCGACGACATCTTCTCCGCGGCGGCCGACAGGATCCCGCTGGAACGCTGGATGTGGTGCCCGTACTCGTGGGCCATCGTCGCGAGATGGCGGGACCGCTCGAGGCCCGCGTCGCCCAGCATCCACTGGGTCGGCGCGTAGATCGTGGTGTCGCCACCGCAGTAGTAGGCGACGGCCTCGTTCTCGCCCGGCGCCTTCCCGCAGGCGCTGGTCTCGGGCAGCGTCACCTGCACGGTCACCGGCAGTGCGGGCTCGTTCGCCTGGTCCAAGGCAGGCTTCCAGGCTTCGGCCAGGCACGACACGAACGTCTTGTAGTACGTCTCCAGTTTCGACGGCTCGCGGCTGATCGCGGGCAGCCGGCAGGTGACCGCGCCGAGCGCGACCCCGTCCGCCAGCAGCGGGTTCGTCTCGAGTTCCCGCACCTCCTTGGGCGCGGGCTTCGCGTTCCCTGCCGGCGCCTTGGCCCCTTCCGAGGTGTATAGGCCGGGCACCGGGAGGGCCTGGCCGTCGACCGTCCGCGGTCCGCCCGCCATCGCCATCCCGGTGGCGGTCAGCGCGGCGACGATGAGCAGACCGACCACGGCGGCCCCCGGGTTCCGGCGAGGCGGCGAAGGCGTGAACGGTCCGGGTACCTCGTCGGTGCCGGTCATGGTGTCCCCCAATGTGCGAGTCCACAGCATACGGAGCAGAAGCGGGTCAGGCGAAGAACGGGCACCTGGTGGCGCGCGGGCCGCGGCCCCGGCGAGACTGTGGGTATGAGTGACGAGGACCCGTACCTGTGGCTGGAAGACGTGACCGGCGAAGAAGCGCTGGGCTGGGTGCGAGCCCGCAACGCCGAGGCTCTCGCGGAACTGGCGGGCGGCGAACGGTTCGGCGGGATCCGTGACGAGGTCCGCGAGGTCCTCGACGCCGACGACCGGATCCCGTACATCCGGCGCCGCGGCGAATACCTGTACAACTTCTGGCAGGACTCGGCCAACCCCCGGGGTCTGTGGCGCCGCACCACCCTGGAGCAGTACCGCCTCGACACGCCGGAGTGGGAACTCCTCCTCGACGTCGACGCGCTGGCCGAGGCCGAGGGCGAGAACTGGGTGTGGCAGGGCGCTGCCGTCCTCCGCCCGGGTTATGACCGCGCGCTGGTCGAACTGTCGCGGGGCGGCGCCGACGCGACGGTCGTCCGCGAGTTCGACCTCGACGAGCGCCGGTTCGTCGAAGACGGGTTCTTCGTGCCCGAGGCCAAGACCAGGATCGGCTGGATCGACCGCGACCGCGTCTACATCGGCACCGATTTCGGTCCGGGGACGCTGACCGATTCGGGCTATCCGAGGCTGGCCAAGGAATGGCGGCGCGGCACCCCGCTCGAAGAGGCGACGGTGGTCTTCGAGGGCAAGGCGGACGACGTCTCGGTGTCCGCACACCACGACCCGACCGAAGGATGGGAGCGTGACTTCGTCTACCGGTCGATCGACTTCTATCGCACGGAAAGGTATGTCCGGACGGCCGCCGGGCTCGACCGCATCGAGGTCCCCGAAGACGCGCAGACGTCCTCGCACCGCGAGTGGCTGCTGATCCGGCTTCGCTCGGACTGGACCATCGAAGGCACGACGTACCCCTCCGGTGCTCTGCTCGCCTCCGGATTCGACGCGTTCATGGCGGGCGAGCGCTCCTTCACGACCCTGTTCACGCCGGACGCGCACACGTCCCTGGAGTACTGGGTGTGGACGCACAACCACCTGCTGCTCTCGACCCTGTCCGATGTCCGGACGGACCTGCGCGTGCTCACGCCGTCCGACGGCTGGACCTCCCGCCCGCTCGCCGGCGCCCCGGAACTGGGCACCGCGCAGATCACCGGCACCGACCCCGACGTCAGCGACGAGTACCTGCTCGATTCCAGCGGCTACACCCAGCCGTCGACGCTGAGCTACGGGCACGTCGGGGGCGACGTCGAGGTCCTCAAACGCGCTCCCGCGTTCTTCGACAGCGAGGGCATGACGGTCACGCAGTACTTCGCGACATCCGAAGACGGCACGAAGATCCCGTACTTCGTCGTACGCCCCTCCGATGCCGAGGGCGGGCCGACCCTGCTGACCGGCTACGGCGGCTTCGAGGTCTCCCTGACCCCCGGCTACAGCGGCATCATCGGCCGCGGCTGGCTCTCGCGCGGCGGCACCTACGTCGTCGCGAACATCCGCGGCGGCGGCGAATACGGGCCGGACTGGCACACCTCGGTGACGAAAGCCAAGCGGTACAAGGTGTACGAGGACTTCTCGGCCGTCGCCGCCGACCTCGTCGAGCGCGGCATCAGCGAGCCCGCGCGCCTCGGCATCCAGGGCGGCAGCAACGGCGGGCTGCTGATGGGTGTCATGCTGACGCGCTACCCGCATCTGTTCGGCGCGATCGTGAGCCAGGTGCCGCTGCTGGACATGAAGCGGTACCACAAGCTCCTCGCGGGCGCGTCGTGGATGGCCGAGTACGGCGACCCCGACGATCCGGCGGAATGGGACTTCATCGGGAGGTACTCGCCATACCAGAACGTCCACGCCGGACGCGAGTACCCGCCGGTCCTGTTCGTCACCTCCACCAGGGACGACCGCGTCCATCCCGCGCATGCCCGCAAGATGGTCGCGCGGATGCTGGAGCAGGGACACGACGTGCGGTACCACGAGAACATCGAGGGTGGGCACGGCGCGGCGGCCGACAACGAGCAGCTGGCGTTCAAATGGGCGCTGATGCTCGAATTCCTGTGGGAGAAGCTCGCCTGACGTGTCAGGAAAGGGTCGTTCAGGACAAGAAATGTCCTGAACGACCCTTTCCTGACACTCGGCTCACTCCGCCACCTTCGCCAGCACCACCCCTCCGACGATCAGTGCCATCGCCGCGAACCGGCCGAAACCGATCGGGTCCTTGTTGATCACGATGCCGAACACGATCGCGCCCACCGCGCCGATACCGGTGAAGACGGCATACGCGGTCCCGACCGGGAGCGAGTCCATCGCCTTCGACAGCAGGTAGACCGCGGCGACACCGAGCACGAAGCACAGCACGGTCGGCCAGAACCGGGTGAAGTTCTCCGTCGGCTTGATGCTCTGCGACCAGGCGACCTCGACGACTCCCGCCAGCAGCAGGATTCCCCAGCCCATCAGGCTTCCTTTCCGGCCGAAGCCAGCTTTTCGGCGCCGAGGAGCGCCTGGTCCCGCGACGCGATCCGTTCGGGATCGCGCGGGCTCAGCCGCGGGTCGACGAGGGCGTTCGTCAGTTCGGAGTTCAGGAACGTGACGTCCCGGACGTCGTAGTGCCCGGCGAAGAAGTCGCGAAGGTAGCGCTCGTGGTGGTCGGCAGGCTCCCGCGGCGTGCCGGGCAGGTAGGTTCCGCCGCGCGCTCCCGCGACCACGAAAGCCTTACCCGCCAAGGACATCTTGGGGAACGTGACCTGGTCGATCCACAGCTTGAGCGTCGCGGGGATCGAGAAGTTGTACATCGGCGCCCCGATCAGCACGACGTCGGCGGCGAGCAGTTCGGCCAGCAGCGGCTCGATGACCGCCCAGGCCTCGCGCTGCTCCGGCGTCTTCACCACCGAGGCGTAGCCGACCGGGTCGGTGATCCCGGCCTGGAGGAGGGCGTCGCAGATCTCGGTCCAGGCCTGGCCGATCGGTGGCACCGGGTCGGCCGCCACGTCGCGGTAGGTGTAGCCCGCGCCCGGGTTCGCGGCGCGCCAGACCTCGGCGAAACGAGCACTCAGCTCGCGGGAGAACGACGCGCTGCGGGCACTGGAGTCGAGGTGGAGAAGGTGGCTCATCGGGACCTCCCGGACCAGGAAGTGGACACGGCGTCCACTTGCTTCGCCGGGTACAAGTGGACGCCGCGTCCGGATATTCCCTAGGCTGCGAACATGCCGACGGAAGATCTGCTCGCGAACGGCCCGGGACGGGAACGCTCGGACGCCGCCCGCAACCGAGCGAAGATCCTGAAGGCCGCCGAAGAGCTCTTCGCGGCGCGCCCGGCCGCGGACGTCACGATGGAGGACATCGCCCAAGCGGCCGGGGTCGGCCGGGCGACGCTGTACCGCCGCTACCCGGACCGCTCGGCGATCGCCGTCGCCCTGCTGGACGAGCACGAGCGGGAATTACAGGAGCGGCTGCTCACCGGCCCTCCTCCCTTGGGACCCGGCGCGCCGCCCGCCGAGCGACTGGCCGCGTTCTACGCGGCGATGATCGGGCTGCTCACCCGGCACGCGCATCTCGTCCTCGGCAGCGAGGTCGGGCACTCGCGTTTCACCAGCGGGCCGTACCGGCTGTGGCGCACCCACGTCCGCCACCTCGCCGAGCAGGCGGAAGCGAAGGACCCGGACGCGCTCGCCGACATCCTGCTGGCGCCGCTCGCCGCGGACGTGTTCCTCCATCAAACGGGCGAACTCGGCCTGAGCGCGGAACGGATCACCGACGCACTGGCCGAACAGGCCCGGCGAGCGCTCGCCTGATCAGCCGGCGAGGCCGTCGACGACGAGCTTCATCACGGCCTGCCAGTGCTCGCGCTGCGCGGCACGCTCTTCCGGGCCGGCGAGCCGCTCCTGATGGAAGACCACGACCGTCTTGCCCGGCCCTGCCGGACGGAGCCCCACCTGGACCGTGCTCTCATGATCCCAGCCCTTCGGACGCCAGGTGAGGCGGATCTTCTCCTGTTCGCGGTAGCCGCGGACCTCGCCGACGGTGCCCTCGGCCGTCTCGTACGGCGCGCCCTTCTCGGGCTCCAGCCGCACGTCACCCAGCC
Source organism: Amycolatopsis sp. NPDC043885 (assembly GCF_056435685.1). Taxonomy (NCBI): domain Bacteria; kingdom Bacillati; phylum Actinomycetota; class Actinomycetes; order Pseudonocardiales; family Pseudonocardiaceae; genus Amycolatopsis; species Amycolatopsis sp. NPDC043885. The sequence continues at coordinate 309,798 of NZ_JBWKEA010000007.1, read as the reverse complement.
AGGCCGCCAGGCCCGGACCCGAGATGTACTCCCAAACCCGCTCCAGCGGATACGCCACCGTCTTGGACACGCCGATCTCCCAGCCCGCGTCCTTCGTCTTGCCGATCATCACGCCTCCGCCGTAACCGTCTTACCTGGTTTCCGAAACCGACTATAGTGGTTACATGACTCCGGGAACAAGACTGCTCGTCAACGCCCAGGGTGAGCGGTACCGGTTCGATCCGGGCAGCCTCAGCCTCGAACTCATGCTGACCGGCGGCCCGGGCCCGTACGAGCGCTACGAAATCGCGCACACGCCGTCCGCCCTCGCAGAGTGGTTCAGCGGCTCACGGCTGGCGCTGACCGCTCCCCTGACCGACGTCCGGATCCGGCCCGCCGAACTCACCGCGCTCAAGGAACTCCGGGACACCCTTTACCGCGTCGCACCCGCCCTCTCCCGTGGCGAAGCGCCGTCGGACGACGACGTCGCCCTCCTGAACAGCGGAACCGCGGAGACCCCGAGGCCGCTCGTCGACCCGAAGACACGGCGGCTCGCCTGGGCACCGCCCGTCACCGGGAAACAACTTCTCGGTGCCGTCGCCCGCGACGCCATCGGCCTCGTCGCGGGCGAGCGGTCCGGCCGCGTCCGCGAATGTTCCGCGGACGACTGCTATCTGCTGTTCTTCGACACCTCCCGGTCGGGCAACCGCCGCTGGTGCTCGATGGAGCGCTGCGGCAACCGCGCCAAGATCCGGGCCTACCGGGCCCGCACCGAAACCGCGTGATCGCTAGGATTCCCGGCGATGCAGGGTGAGACGAAACTGGAACAGCGCGTCGTGGAGACGGCGGAAAAGCTGCTGGCAAAACGGAAATCGGTGACCGCGCTCGACATTCTGAGCGGTATCGGCTGGCTGCCGGAGAACGTGGTCAAAAGCTGGCATCAGGGGCGGATCCCCGATCTGTCCACGGCCTTGCCCGTGAGCGCGGAGAAACTGGAGTTCGCTCTCGGCGCGCTTCACCGGTGGACGCGGGAAAAGGCCCTCGAAAGCTCGGAGATCGAGCATGTCGGCGCGACCCGCGACCGGGCGGTCCTCCGGGTGACTTCGGGTGAACTGGCCGGTCTCGAGCCGCTGTTCCGGACGCAGTGGCTCATGCCGGGACTGTCCGAAGCCAAACGTGCGCAAGTGCTCGCCCGGCAACGGAAAACGCCGGATCTCGTCGTCTCCGTGGCACTGAAGGACTGGACGTGCGCCGACTGCGGCGGCACCGGCGATCTGCTGTTCATGGAGAACGAAAAGCCGCACTGCCTCGACTGCGCCGATCTCGGTCACCTGGTCTTCCTGCCCGCCGGCGACACCGCGCTGACCCGCCGGGCGAAAAAGGCGAGCCGGCTCTCCGCCGTGGTCGTCCGCTTCAACCGGTCACGGAAACGCAGTGAGCGGCAAGGACTCCTGGTCGAGGAAGCGGCGCTGCGCGGCGCCGAGGAACAATGCCTCGCCGACGAGGACGTCCGGGAACGGCGCCGCGACCGGGATCGCGAACGCCGCGTCCACGAAGACGTCGAGTTCACCGCCCGGTTCCACACCGCGATCACGGAGATGTTCCCCGGCTGCCCGCCGGAGCGGGCACGCGCCATCGCCGAACACGCCGGCCAGCGAGGCAGTGGCCGGGTGGGCCGGTCCGCCGCCGGGCGGGAACTGGCCGAACGAGCGGTGTTCCTCGCCGTCGTCGCCTCGATCCGGCATCTGGACACCGAGTACGACGACCTCCTCATGGCGGGTGTGGACCGGCAGGCCGCCCGCGACCGCATCCGCACCACCATCGACGCGGTGCTCGAACGCTGGCGTTCCTGACCGCTGTCACGTTCCGGGCGAGGGCCTCGTCCAGTGGGCATGTTCACCGCATATCTCATCGTGGCCATCGTCGCGATCGCGAGCAACGCCGGGATCGCCGCCGCCGACTTGGCACGTGCCCCGTTCGTCCTCAAGAACTCGGCCGAGGTCAACGTGCCCGAATCCTGGATCCCGGCACTCGCCTCCCTGAAGGCCGCGGGTGCCGCAGGGCTGCTGCTCGGCCTGCTCGGGGTGCCGTTCCTCGGGACCGCGGCCGCGGTCGGGCTCGTGCTGTTCTATCTCGGCGCCGTCCTCACCCACGTACGGGCCCGCGTCCTCTACAACATCGCCTTCCCCGCCGGTCTCTTCGCGCTGGCCGTGGCGACCCTCGTCCTCGATCTCGCTCAGGCGAGGTAGGGACCGAAGTGTTCGGCGACGACGTCCGCGACCGCCTCGGCGCCTTCCGAACCGTCGACCCACAGCACCCGGATGCCGAGTTCCTTCGCGGTACGGACGGCGTCCTCGGCGACGAGCCGATCCCGCTCGATCCGGTTGCGCTGCGCGCGTTCGGGATCGCTGACCCGGTGCGCCACCGCGGCGGCACGGGGCAGCGCGCGAAGGTCGTCCAGCACCCATTCGAACCGTACCGGGAACCGGGCGATCGTGTCGGCGGCCATCCGTTCGGGAGTGGTGTCCACCCATACGGTCTCCGGGTCAGGATCCGTGGTGGGCAGACCATCGCGGACGCGGTGCGCGATGCGACGGTCCTGATGGCCGCGGGCGTCGTGGAAGTCGTAGTGGTAGACGGTGATGCCGTGGCGGTGCGCCAACAGCCGGGAAACGGTGGACTTTCCCGCCCACTGGCCACCGCAGATCCAGAGCGCCTGCTCGAGCGTGCCGAACGGATCGCTGATTTCGCCGTCGATGATCACTGATCCCCTCCCTGACGCGATCGTACGTGCCAAGCTCGAGGGGTTCACGATTTCAGGGGGAGCCACTGTGACAGCACCACGTTACCGACCCGACCGCCGCGGCAGGCATCTCGAGGACTGGCGACTGCGGCCGTCGGATTCCGCACGATTCCTCGAATACCGCGGCATCCCGGCCACCGCCGATCACGTACTCGGTGTCCTGCCCAGAGCCAGGAAGGTCGGGACCTTGAAACACGACGCCGAGTGGCCGTACCGGATCCGCATGGACTTCGAGCCCGACCGTTCACTGAACGATTTCATGGACTTCCTGAAAGAGGTCCTAGTCATCCAGATCGAGCAACAGGGCTACGTCGACGCGGCGATCGCGCTGGACTTCTACCGGCGGCCGGTCGAAGAAGAATCGTCAGGGACCGTCCACACCGACACGGGAAGCCTGCTTCGGAAGATCAAGGATTACGCCCCGACCGAGCAAGAAGAGTGGAATCTTGCGGGACAGGCGCTGTGCGACTCGTTGAGTGACGTGGTGGTCCGGCATGAGTGGTTCAACGAAGCCACTCGTATTCTCGCCGTCCCCGGCCACACCCGGGCCAAGCGCTCGGTCAGCGTCATGCTCGGCGCGCTCCTCTCTCAAGAACTCGGCATTCCGCTGACCACTGTCGAACCGAAGAGCGAGGATCGGAAACCCGCCAAGAACATGACACCTGAAGAACGTAAAGCGTTGCTCCACGAATTCCGGGTCGAGGAAGACCTCGAAGGCCGGACGGTCCTCGTTCTCGACGACATCTATCACACCGGGTACACGATGGCCGGAGTCGCCAACGCGGCCAAAAGAGCCGGAGCCACCACGGTCCTGGGCCTGGCCGCTGCCAGGAACCTCCGCCGCTAGATCGACGACGCGAGCCTCTGCGGGGACGGCGAATCGCCATCCCCGCACAGCTCGTGAACCTAGCTGCAGCCGGACGTCGCTCCGCACCCTTCGCAGGCGTAGCAGGAACCGGCGGGCCGCATCTTGGTGCCGCAGGTCATGCAGAGCGGCGCGTCGGAGGCGGTGCCGAGGTTCAATTCGACCAGTTCCGCCGTCGAATGCGCCACCTTGGCCGGCTCCGCGGATGACGAGTCCACAGTGGACCGAAGGGCGTCGAGGTCGACGTTCTCCGGTTCGGCGGCGGGTGCCGCGCCGTAGTTCGCCTCGACCTGTGCCGAACGTTCGTCGGCGGTGAAGATGCCGAGCTGCGAACGCTTTTCGTACGGCAGGTAGTCCAGCGCCAGCCTGCGGAACAGGTAGTCCATGACGCTGGTGGCGATGCGGATGTCCGGGTCGTCGGTCATGCCGGCGGGCTCGAAGCGCAGGTTGGAGAACTTCGAAACGTAGAACTCCAGCGGGATCCCGTGCTGCAGGCCGACGGAGATCGACATCGAGAACGCGTCCATCACGCCCGAGAGGGTCGATCCCTGTTTGCCGAGCTTCACGAAGATCTCGCCGAGGCCGTCGTCCGGGTACGAACCGGCGTGCAGATAACCCTCGGCGCCGCCGACGGTGAACGACACCGTCTGGCTGGGGCGCTTCTTCGGCAGGCGCTTGCGGACCGGCCGGTACTCGACGACCTTTTCGGCCTCGGGCTCGGCCTTCTCCTTCTTGCCGGTCGACAGCGGCTGGCCGACCTTGCAGTTGTCGCGGTAGATCGCGAGCGCCTTGAGGCCGTACTTCCAGCCCTGGAAGTAGATCTCCTCGACCTCTTCGACGGTCGCCGACTCCGGCATGTTGACCGTCTTGGAGATCGCGCCGGACAGGAACGGCTGCACCGCTGCCATCATCCGGACGTGCCCCATCGGCGCGATGGACCGCTCCCCCACCGCGCAGTCGAACACCTCGTAGTGTTCCTGGCGCAGGCCGGGAGCGTCGACGACGTGGCCGTGCTGGGCGATGTACTCGACGATCGCCTCGATCTGCTCGGCCTGGTAGCCGAGTGAGGCCAAGGCGCGCGGGACTGTCTGGTTGACGATCTGCATCGAACCGCCGCCGACCAGTTTCTTGAACTTGACCAGCGAGAAGTCCGGCTCGATGCCGGTCGTGTCGCAGTCCATCATGAAGCCGATGGTGCCGGTGGGGGCGAGCACCGAGGCCTGCGCGTTGCGCCAGCCGCTGGTCTCGCCCAGTTCGATACCGCGCTTCCATTCCTGGGTCGCGAGCGCGCGGACCGCGGCGTCGTTCGAGTGGTAGGTCCGCACCAGTTCGTTGGCGGCGGCGTGCTTGCGCATGACCCGCTGGTGCGCCTCGGCGTTGCGCGCGTAGCCCTCGTACGGCCCGACGACGGCGGCGAGTTCGGCGGAACGCCGGTACGAAACACCGGTCATCAGCGACGTGATCGCGGCGGCGAGCGCGCGGCCGCCGTCGGAGTCGTACGCGTGCCCGAGCGCCATCAGCAAGGCGCCGAGGTTCGCGTAGCCGATGCCCAGCTGGCGGAACTTGCGGGTGGTGTCGCCGATCGCCTCGGTCGGGAAGTCGGCGAAGCAGATCGAGATGTCCATCGCGGTGATGACCAGCTCGACGGCCTTCGCGAACAGCGGCGCGTCGAAACCGCCGTCCTCGGTGGCGAACTTGAGCAGGTTCAGCGAGGCGAGGTTGCAGCTGGAGTTGTCCAGGTGCATGTACTCCGAGCACGGGTTGGACGCGGTGATCCGGCCCGACTCGGGGCAGGTGTGCCAGTCGTTGATCGTGTCGTCGTACTGCAGGCCAGGGTCGGCGCATTCCCAGGCGGCCCGCGCGATGGTGCGGAACAGCTTCTTGGCGTCGACCCGGTCGATGACCTCGCCGGTCGTCCGGGATCGCAGGCCGAAGTCGCCCTCTGTCTCGACAGCCTGCATGAACTCGTCGGAGACGCGGACCGAGTTGTTCGCGTTCTGGTACTGGACGGAGGCGATGTCCGAGCCGGAAAGGTCCATGTCGAACCCGGCGTCGCGGAGGACCTTGATCTTCTCCTCTTCACGGGCCTTGGTCTGCACGAACTCCTCGACGTCCGGGTGGTCGACGTCGAGCACGACCATCTTCGCCGCGCGCCGGGTGGCGCCACCGGACTTGATGGTGCCCGCGGAGGCGTCGGCACCGCGCATGAAGGAGACCGGACCGGAGGCGGTGCCACCGGAGGACAGCAGCTCACGCGAGGAACGGATGCGGGAGAGGTTCAGGCCGGCGCCGGAGCCGCCCTTGAAGATCAGGCCCTCTTCGCGGTACCAGTTGAGGATCGACTCCATGGTGTCGTCGACCGAGAGGATGAAACACGCCGAGACCTGCTGCTTCGACGTCGTGCCGACGTTGAACCACACCGGCGAGTTGAAGCTGAACACCTGGTGCAGCAGCATCCAGGTCAGCTCGTGCTCGAAGACCTCGGCGTCGGCGGGGCTCGCGAAGTAGCCGTGTTCGCGACCGGCGTTCACGTAGGAGTGGACGACGCGGTCGATCAGCTGCTTGAGGCTCTGCTCCCGCTGGGGTGTGCCGACGGCGCCGCGGAAGTACTTGCTGGTGACGATGTTCGTCGCGTTGACCGACCAGAAGCCGGGAAACTCGACACCGCGTTGTTCGAAGTTGACCGTACCGTCACGCCAGTTCGTCATCACGACGTCCCGGTTCTCCCAGGTGACCTGGTCGTACGGGTGGACGCCCTCGGTGGTGAAGACACGCCGCACGGTGAGCCCGCCGGCCTGTTTCTTCTTCCCGCTCGTCCGCGTTGTGGCCGGGTTGCCTGTTCCCACGGTCTCGGTCATGGGTCTTTCCCTCACTCCCACGCGGGAGGCGGCATCAGCCGTCTTTCGCGTCTTGATCGCTCTCGTCCGGTGTGGCAGCCATGGCCTCACGAAGGTCCGAGATCTCCTTCTCGAAGTCCTCGACCGAGGAGAAGGAGCGGTAGACACTGGCGAACCGGAGATAGGCGACGCCGTCGAGTTCGCGCAGGGGGCCCAGGATCGCCAGGCCGACCTCGTGACTCGGGATCTCCGCCAGCCCCGCCGACCGGATCGATTCTTCGACCCGCTGCGCGAGCTGCTGCAGCGCGTCGTCGTCGACCGGCCTGCCCTGACAGGCGCGGCGCACCCCCCGGACCACCTTGTCCCGGCTGAACTGCTCGGTGACCCCGGATCGTTTGACGACGGCGAGCACCATCGTCTCCGAAGTGGTGAAGCGCCGGCCGCAAGCGGCGCACGAGCGCCTCCGCCGGATCGCCTGACCCTCATCCACCTCTCGGGAGTCGACGACCCGAGAGTCCGCATGCCGGCAGAACGGGCACCTCATCCGCCGATCACCTTCCCCTCCGCGCCGGCCGGTCCCGAATGGACGCCCGTCCCGCCGCCACGCAACGACGAAAGATCGACATGTGGATCGATCCGTGGACATCCGGTGGGTGAACACCGGCCAGCTGTGGACAACTGGTACCGAGTCTACCCCAAGCTATGGACCAACTACAGCCATGTAACTACTACATATAGCGGTGGAGACTAGAACGCAGGTCGGGCACACGCAAGCGCAACAGCCCTGCCGTTCAGACACCAATGAGGAGCTCACCCACGAGGGGTGAAAACGACATGAGGATCACCTCCCGCCCTTCGCGACCTCGGCCGCGACCGGCACCGTGAGCGGCAATCCGGGGACGAGAACGGCGTCTTCCAGGGCGTTGAGTTCCTTGATTCTGGCGACGACCGCGCCAGTGTCACTTTCTGGCGCGAAACGCGCCGCGAGATCGGACAGGGTGTCCCCCGCGGAAACGGACACCGTCGTGGTCCGTTCGGGCACCGCGGCGCCGGGAACACCGGCCAAGAACAGACCCAATCCGGTGATGACCCCGGCGACGAGCAGGGCCATCCCGACGAGCGAGGGCCACCTGAGCGGGAGCCGCCGCGGCGCCGGGCAAGCCGGGGAGGCGGTGGCCACGCCGGGACGGCGGCCCGCCACGACCCGCGCCCTGGTCGGCGGGCGCAAGGGCTCGGCACGCCCGCCCCGCACCACCCGCACGGGCCGGGTCGCCCCTGCCGGAACGGACCTGGGGGAACTGGGCCGCACCAGTCCTCGATCGGCCAGAATCGACATCGGAACCTCCTCGCAACTCCTGCTGCGCTCGCACCGGGCCGGGACCCGGCGATCAAGATCGAACAGGCGTTCTATCGAACGCCCGTGCGAATGTGTACCACCTCCCACCGACAAAAATCGAGCGACACGGCGTGTCCATCGAACAGATGTTTGAAATCGTCGTCCCGGCGGGCTAACGTCGTTGACCAGGGCGTCTGCTGCGCGGACGCCGCCGGTGCCGTGGGCGGGGAAGATCGTCCGCCACCGGCGAAGACACGCGAAGTCGGTCCGGGCGACCGGACGTACTGGGAGGCGACGCAGAGATGAAGGAGCGAGACGGTGGCTAAGGAGAGCAAGGCGGGGAACGCGCCTAGGGGCTCGGGCAAGGTGCGCGCCTTGCCCGAGGTCTACGAGGTGGACGAGACCCTGACCGTGCGGCAGCAGCAGGTGCTCGACGTGATCAAACTGTGGGTGAGCCGGTTCGGCTACCCGCCGAGTGTGCGTGAGATCGGCGAGGCGGTCGGGCTGACCTCCACTTCGTCGGTGTCGCACCAGTTGCAGGCCCTGCAGCGCAAGGGTTATCTGCGACGCGACCCGAACCGCCCGCGTGCGGTGGGGGTGCTCGCCACGACGGACGACAACCCGATGGGCATCGACGTCGAGCAGCCCCAGTCGGCCGCGAAGGCCGCGTACGTGCCGCTCGTCGGCCGGATCGCCGCCGGTGGGCCGGTGCTGGCTGAGCAGGCGATCGAAGACGTCTTCCCGCTGCCGAGGGAGATCGTCGGCGAGGGTGAACTCTTCCTGCTGAGCGTCACCGGTGACTCGATGGTCGACGCCGCCATCACCGATGGCGACTGGGTCGTCGTGCGCCAGCAGCCCACGGCCGATCCGGGCGAGATCGTGGCGGCGATGATCGACGGCGAGGCGACGGTCAAGACGTTCAAGCGCAAGGACGGCCACATCTGGCTGATGCCGCACAACGAGGCGTACGAGCCCATCCCGGGTGACGACGCCACGATCCTCGGCAAGGTCGTCGCCGTTCTTCGCAGGCTGTAGTCCGGAGCCGGAGCACGCCGGGATCCCGGGTCACCCGACCCGGGTCAGACTCGGCAGCTTCGGCAGGCTCTTCGGTCAGGCGCGCCGCTTGCGCAGCCTGCCGACCAGGAGAAGGCCGCCGATCACGACGACCGCGGCGATCCCGACCTGCACGTACGGGAAGTCGGCCCCCTGGCCAGAGCCACCGGCCGCGGAGGTCCCGCCCGACGTGCTGCCCTCGGACTTCGCCGCGTCCACGGCGAGTGCGGCCGCGCCCTTCACCGCACGGATCTGCTCGCCGACGCCCTCCCCGCCGGACAGCAGCGTCCCGTCCGGATCGAAGGCGATCGCCTCGCCCTGCTTCTCGTTCGGCAGGGGCACGCGCACGGGTTCGCGCTGCAGCGCGCTCTTCAGGTCTCCGTCGGTGACGGCGTAGAGGTAGGCATCCGTGTAGGTGCGCAACGCGACCACCGAGCCGTCGGCCATCGAGGCCGCGCCGGTCACCGTCATCGAGCCGATCGACCCGACGGGTCCGCCCGGCGTCGAAGTCTCTTTGATCTGCAGCGACCCCACGCTCTCCAGCGGAGTCGGGCCAGGGCTGGCGAGCGGCCCCGTCGGCCGGTACACCTTCGCGTCGCCGAAGACGTCCTTGGTGATCAGGTACGGCGTGCCCGTACGGTCCATGATCAGCGCTTCGACGTCGTGCTGCCCGTCGGGATAGGTGAGCCGGTGCAGCGTGGCCTTGCCTTGGGGGGTCAGCGAGATCAGCGCGACCGTGTCCCGCCGCTTGCGGTTGTCGCCGGTGTCGGAAAGCCAGAAGGTGCCGTCGGCGGTGCGGGCGAGATCCTCGGGGTCGTACGGGTCCGTCGCGGCCGAGATGACCTTCTGGACCTTGCAGTCGCGGCCGAGGACGAAGACCTGCGTCTTGGTTCCGCCGTCGTTGAGGGCGTACAGATGCTCTCCGTCGGAGACCAGGCCGGAGAGTTCGCTGAGCCGGGAGTCGCTGTTCTTGCACACCGGCTGCGGCGCCGGGACCTCCTGAGCCAGGGCGGGAGCCGTCCCGCCGATGAACGCCGCCAGCATGACCGCGGCCGCGACAATCCCCCGCACATCCACCTCCGTACCGTGGAACCCCTGAAGCCCCACACTACGGAGACGTCCGGGACGGCGCGCAGTTCGGTGCGGATGCCGAGATGGGGCGGAATGTCGCGAAGGCCACTTTCAGCGGCGAGCGTCGAACTCGACCAGCCAGCTCCGGAAGTCGACCGGACCGTGCAGATAGTCGGCAGGCAAGGTCATCAGATCGGCGCCGAACAACCAGTCCAGTGCGTCCCAGACCAAGCCGTCATCGACGCGGTGGGCGTCTTCGACGATCCACGGGCGGGCCCAATCGGAGGCTTCCGCGCGCGTAGCCGCACCGGTCGCAAGGTCTTCCAGCACCTTTCGCACTTCAGCACGCGTCGGCACCGGCGCGGATTCACGCATGAGGCCTCCCTGCATGGAACGACGTGAAGGCCCCCTTCCCTACCTTCAGGGTAGGGAAGGGGGCCTTCACGTACTTGCTTACAGAGCCGAGTTCGTCTGGAATTCGCTCAGCGCCGCGGCCAGCTCGGGCCTGCCGCGGACGACCAGGCGCGTACCGGTCTCTACGTGCTCTTCCTCCAGCACCTCGCCGTCGGCGTGGGCTCGGGAGACGAGCTCGCCTCGCGAGTACGGGATCAGCACCTCGACCACGACCTCGGGCCTTGGCAGCTTCTCCGCGATCACCTCGGCCAACTCCGTGATCCCGGTGCCGGTCCGCGCCGAAACCTGCACCGAACCGGCCATCTGGTGCCGCAACCGGGCCAGCGACACCTCGTCGGCGGCGTCGGCCTTGTTGATCACCAGCAGCTCCGGTGGGAGCGGCTCGGAACGGCGCTTCGTGATCTCGGCGAGCACTTCGCGCACCGCGTTGACCTGCTCTTCGGGCGTCGGGTCGGAACCGTCGACGACGTGCACGAGCAGGTCGGCGCTCGCCGCCTCCTCCAGCGTCGAGCGGAACGCGTCCACCAGCTGGTGCGGCAGGTGCCGGACGAAACCGACCGTGTCGGTCAGCGTGTAGGTGCGGCCGTCAGGGGTCTGCGCCCGCCGGGTCGTCGGATCCAGCGTGGCGAACAGCGCGTCCTCGACCAGCACCCCGGCGCCGGTCAGCGCGTTGAGCAGGCTCGACTTGCCGGCGTTGGTGTAGCCGACGATCGCGACGCTCGGCACCTCGTTGGCCACCCGGCGACCGCGTTTGGTCTCGCGGATGGTGTCCATCGCGGCGATCTCGCGGCGCAGCTTCGACACGCGCTTGTTGATCCGCCGCCGGTCGGTTTCGAGCTTCGTCTCACCGGGACCGCGCAGACCCACACCGCCGTTGGCGCCGCCCGCCCGGCCACCGGCCTGCCGGGACAGCGCCGCACCCCACCCGCGAAGCCGCGGGATCAGGTACTGCAGCTGGGCCAGCTCGACCTGCGCCTTGCCCTCCTTGGAGCGGGCGTGCTGCGCGAAGATGTCGAGGATCAGGGCGGTGCGGTCGATGACCTTCACCTTGACCTTCTCCTCCAGCTGGCGCAGCTGACCGGGCGAAAGCTCCCCGTCGCAGATCACCGTGTCGGCACCGGTGGCCGCCACGATCTGGCGCAGTTCCTTGACCTTGCCCGAGCCGATGTAGGTGGCGGGATCCGGGCGGATCCGCCGCTGCACCAGGCCTTCCAGCACCTCGGAGCCTGCCGTTTCGGCCAGCCGGGCGAGTTCGGCGAGCGAGGCTTCGGACTGGAGGGCGCTGCCCTCGGTCCACACACCGACCAGAACGACGCGCTCCAGGCGCAACTGCCGGTATTCGACCTCGGTGACATCCGCGAGTTCGGTGGACAGGCCCGCTACCCGGCGGAGCGAGGCGCGGTCCTCGAGCTCCAGTTCGCCGGTCGATGGGTCCATGTCGTTCAGATCGTTGTGTGTCAGTTCCGTCATCGTGCCTCCATGGTCCCACGTTTCGGCGGCGGGACCGAATTCATTACCTGCTGGGATACTTCGACAGGTAGATGGCCGTGCGTTTCGCGTCCGGGTCGACCGGCCGCGAGATGAAGTCGTCGACGAGCTCCATCAGCCTTGTTTCGAACTCGGCGATCTGCTCGTCCGGCACCTGGACGACCATGCGCGTCTGCTGCACCTCGTCGAATCCCACGTCGGCGATCTCGGCCAGATAAGCCTCGAAGATCGCCTGATCGATCCCCCTGTCGCGGGAATCAAGATGCCACGACAACCCGGTCGAGCGATACGGAATTTCTTTCGCGCCGCGCGTGCCGCGTCGCGGCGGGAGCGCTTCGAGGAACCCCGTGTCGACGAGCTTGCGCACGTGGTGCAGCGTCGTCGCCGGGTCGCGATCGAGTCGTTCGGCGAGTTCCTTGTTGGTCAGCGCCTCTGAGTACGTCAACCGGATGATGCGCAGCCTTATTCCGGAGGCCATGGCGGCGATCTCGGCCTCGGTGGCGGCACGTCGTGGAGTGGGCACGGAGACAGCCTAGAGCCGAAAGTGATTGACAGTTTCCAATCACTCACGCCAAGGTGGCGTCGTGCGCAGAGACTCCCTCTTCTTCCACGCGGACTTCCGGCGGCTCTGGGCGGGTGACACCGCCAGCCAGGTGGGCGCTTTCGCCGGGCACACCGTGATCCCCCTGCTCGCGGCCACCGTGCTGGCCGCGACGCCGTTCCAGATGGGGCTGCTGACCGCCGCCGAGACCATCGCGTTCCTGATCATCGGGCTGCCCGCCGGGGTGTGGGTGGACCGGATGCGGCGGCGGATGCTCATGCTGCGGGCCGACTTCGTCCGCGCGGCGTTGCTGTTCACCGTTCCGGTCGCCTGGTGGGCCGGCGTGCTGTCGCTGACGCAGCTCATCATCGTCGCCACGCTGGTCGGGGTCGCGACGGTGTTCTTCGACGTCGCCTACCAGTCGTACTTGCCGTCGCTGGTCGGCCGGGAACATCTTCTCGAAGGCAACGCGAAACTCCAGGCCAGCCAGTCGGTCGCGTTCCTGACCGGACCTGGTATCGGCGGCGGGCTCGTGCAGCTGGCGGGCGCGGCCAACGCCGTGCTGATGACCGGGGTGGGCTTCCTGACCTCCGCGCTGTGCCTGCTGCGGATCCGCACCGTCGAAGAGGTCCCCGAACGGCAGGCCGATGAGAAGCTGCTCCCCCAGATCGTCGAAGGACTGCGCTTCGTGTTCACCGACGCGGCCCTGCGCTCGATCGTCGCCTGCACCGCGACGGCCAACCTGGCCAACGGCGCCTTCACCACCGTGCAAATCCTGTTCCTGAACCGGGAAGTCGGCCTGTCGCCGGCGGTCATCGGTGTCGTACTGGCGACCGGTGGCGTGGGCGGGATCATCGGGGCGATCCTGGCCGGGCGTATCACCCGGCGGATCGGGCAAGCCCGCTCGATCTGGTTCGTCCCGCTGTTGACCTGGCCGTTCCAGCTTCTGCTCCCGCTCGCCGCGCCGGGCTGGCGGATCGTGCTGTTCCCCGCGGCGCTGGCGATCGCGGGGTTCGGGATCATCGTCTACAACGTCGCGCAGGTGTCCTACCGGCAGGCCGTCTGCCCGGACCGGCTGCTCGGCCGCATGAACGCCAGCGTGCGCTTCGTGGTGTGGGGCATGCTGCCGCTGGGCGGGCTGGTCGGCGGTGTGCTGGGTGAGGCGATCGGGATCCGGGGAACGCTGTGGTTCGCCGCGGTCGGCGAGGCGGCCGCGGTGCTGTGGGTGGTCTTCTCGCCGATCCGGAAGCTTCGCGACCTTCCCAAGGAGCCGATCGCGGTCGGTTAACCGAGCCCGGCCCACCAGGTTTCGTCGAGTTCTCCGCGGGCGACGATCTCCGCCGGGCCGGTCAGCGTGGACCCGCCGCGATGGACTTCGACCGCCACGCGGCCACCGGGGATGTCGACGGTCGCTTCGCCGGTGTCGGTGCCCGCGAGGTGCAGTGCGGCGGCGACCGCGGCGACCGTGCCGGTGCCGCAGGACCGCGTCTCGCCGACGCCGCGTTCGTGGACGCGCATCTTCAGCGCGTTGTCGCCCAGCAGGTTGATGAACTCGAGGTTCACGCCGTCAGGGAACACGTCGGAGTCGAAGTCGGGCTGGTCGCGCAGGTCGAGCACGTCGACGTCGTCCTCGACGACCGACACGAGATGCGGATTGCCGACGTTCACCGCGACACCGGAGAACGGCTTCCCGGCGACCACGGTGACCGAAGTACCGGTGATGGTCGCGGGCCCCATCCGCACGGCCACCGATCCGTCCGCGTGCATCCGGACCGGCCGGTCGCCGGCGCGGGTGCCGATGACGAAGTCGCGCTCGGACACGAGCCCGGAATCGACCAGGTGGCGGACGAAGACCCGGACGCCGTTGCCGCACATCTCCGCGATGGACCCGTCGGCGTTGCGGTAGTCCATGAACCATTCGCCGCCGGACTCGACGCCCAGTGCGGACGACCGCACGATCCGGAGCACACCGTCGGCGCCGAGACCACGCCGACGGTCGCACAGCGCCGCCACCCGCGCTTCGGTCAGCTCGAGGCGGCCGTCGGGGTCGGGAAGCAGCACGAAATCGTTCTGTGTGCCGTGTCCCTTAAGGAATTCGATGCCGCCCATACCCGCAAGATTACTGGGCCGTCGCTTCGAGGACGCGCTCGGCCAGCCGCTCCGAACCGCCGTCGAACCACTGGATGCGGTTGTCCCGCCGGAACCAGGAACGTTGCCTCCGCACGAACCGCCGGGTGGCTTGCGCGGTGGCCTCGGAAGCGACCTGGAAGTCGCCGTCGCCGTCGAGCGCGGCGATCACCTGCTGGTAGCCCAACGCCCTCGACGCGGTGAGCCCGTCGCGGAGTCCGCGGCCCAGCAACGTCCGGACCTCGTCGACGAGTCCGGCTTCGAACATGAGCTCCACGCGGCGATCGACGCGGGCGTCGAGTTCGGCCGGTTCGCGGTCGATGCCGATCAGGACCGTGTCGTAGCGCGCGGGTCCCGGTTTCGGCAGGTTCGCCGAGAAAGGTTCGCCGGTGATCTCGATGACCTCCAGCGCGCGCACGATCCGGCGGCTGTTGGTCGGCAGGATGGCCGTGGCGGCCACGGGGTCGAGTTCGGTGAGCCGGGCGTGCATCGCGGCGGCGCCGATTTCGTCGGCTTCGGCGGTCAGCCGGGCGCGCACGTCCGGATCGGTGCCCGGGAACTTGAGGTCGTCGAGCACGGCTTGGACGTAGAGACCCGATCCGCCGGTGAGGATCGGCACGCGGCCGGCGTCGAGGAGTTCTTCGACGCGCTGACGTGCGTCGCGCTGGTATGCGGCGACGGACGCCGTCTCGGTGACGTCGAGGACGTCCAGCAGGTGATGCGGCACGCCCCGCCGCTCTTCGGGGGTCGCCTTGGCCGTCCCGATGTCCATCCCGCGGTACAGCTGCAACGCGTCCGCGTTGACCACCTCACCCCCGAGGGTGAGGGCGAGTTCGACCGCCAGGGCGGTCTTCCCGGTCGCCGTGGGCCCGACGACCGCGACCGGCCGGATCACGCGTGCTCCCAGACCGCGACGTGGTAGCCGACGCCGAACGGCGCGGCGGAGTAGAGGACCTCGGCGGTCCAGTCCCCGTCCGCCGCCAGTCCGGCGAGGACCTGCCAGGGCGCGCGGCCGCCCGCCCCGAGTTCGGCCGCCAGGACCGGGTCGAGTGCGGACAGGACGCCCGTGTCCGCCTTGGCCAGCGCGTCGCGGATCCCGGCGTCGAAATCCCCCGCGCGCTCGTCTTCGCCGCCGGGGGAACGCGGACCGTGCCGGCTCGAACCGTCGCCGAGGACGAGTATCGCGGCGGGCTCTCCCAGCCCGCTGGCGAACTCTTCGCACTGGTCGGAGGGAGTGGCGGGATCGACGAGGCGGACTCGGACGGACGACGCGCCGCCCTGCTCACGCAGCCAGCCGGCCACGAGCGCGGGCAACGGCAGCTCGGTTTCGGGAGCAGTCACCCGGCTGAGTGAGACTCCGAGGTCGACGCCGAATCCCCGGAAGGAGCCGCTCGCGTGCTCCGGCACCTCGGGCGCCCCCGTGGCCGCGCCGATGACGATCCAATCCGGCGAAACGCTGGTCAGGCGCCTCGCGGCGTCCAGGCAGGCTTCGCGCAGCTCGGCGCACTCGTCCGCCGCTCCGGCGGCGAGTTCGGGGATGAGCAGCGGGGGTTGCGGGAGCACGGCGACACGGCGGATCACGGCCGCCGACGTTACCTTCCCCGCCTCCCGGCACCGGCAACCGACCGACACGGAAGGTCCTCCGGAAGTAGGATCACTGCCCTCTGGTGGTTCATCCGGTTCCACGGTGGACGCTGAGCTGCTTGAATGCCGCAAGGGGTTGATGCCCCCGAAGCAAGACGGCAACGCATTACCCGGCCCCGCCGCTAGGCGGGGCGCCCGCGCCAGCGGGCGTACAGGCGATAAGGAGCCTGCGATGGCCCAGGAGAACACGTCCACCGGTACCCCGGCACCGCACCCGGTACCGCACGCGCTCGGTGGCGGGCACCCCGCACCCCCCGTGCCGCCCGCCGAGCCCAGCCCGTCCGCTTGGGGCAGGGTCGACGACGAAGGAACGGTCTACGTCACCACACCCGACGGCGAGCGCGCGGTCGGTGTCTGGCAGGCCGGAAGCCCGGACGAGGGTCTGCTCCACTATGCGCGCCGCTTCGACGACCTGCGCACCGAGGTCGAGCTGCTGGAAACCCGGCTGGAGTCCGGCGCGGGCGATCCGAAGCACGCCCTGGCGACGGCCACGCAGCTGCGTGACGGCCTCGCCGAAGCCGCCGTCGTCGGAGACATCGCCGCGCTGAGCGGCCGCATCGAACAGGTCATCTCCCACGCCGAGAAGGCACTGGCCTCGGCCAAACAGGAGCGTGAGGAAGCCCGCGCGGCCGCCGTCGTCCGCAAGCAGGCCCTCGCCGACGAGGCCGAGAAGCTCGCCGCCGAGTCGACCCAGTGGAAGGCCGCCGGCGACCGGCTGCGCGCCATCCTGGACGAGTGGAAGACCGTCAAGGGTGTCGACCGCAAGACCGACGACGAGCTGTGGAAACGGTTCTCCAAGGCCCGTGAGGCGTTCAACCGGCGCCGCGGCTCGCATTTCGCCGAGCTCGACAAGCAGCGCGCGGGTGCCAAGCATCGCAAGGAAGAGCTGATCGCCGAGGCCGAAGCGCTCTCGGAGTCCGAGGACTGGGGCGAGACGGCGGGTCGCTACAAGGACCTGATGACCGAGTGGAAGGCCGCCGGCCGCGCCCCCAAGGACAGCGACGAGGCGCTCTGGCAGCGTTTCCGCGCCGCGCAGGACAAGTTCTTCGCCCGGCGGTCCGCGGTGTTCTCCGAGCGGGACGCCGAGTTCGCGACCAACGCGCAGCAGAAGGAAGAGCTGCTCGTCGAGGCCGAGAAGATCGATCCCGCGGCCAACCTCGACGCGGCGAAGCAGCACATGCGGCGCATCCAGGACCAGTGGGACGAGATCGGCAAGGTCCCGCGCGAGCGCATCCGCGAACTGGACGGGCGGTTGAAGGCCGTGCAGGACGCGATCAAGGCGGCCGAGGACAGCAAGTGGCGCCGGACCGACCCGGAGGCGCAGGCCAGGGCGGCGCAGTTCCGCGAGCGGGTCGAGCAGTTCGAGTCGCAGGCGGCGAAGGCCCGTGCGGCGGGCGACGAGCGGCGCGCGAAGAAGGCGGACGAGCAGGCCGCGCAGTGGCGTGAGTGGCTCGAGGCGGCGGAAGCGGCCATCGCGGACCGCTGATCCGCCGGCACCGTCCGTGAAGGCCTCCTTACCTACCCTGAGGGTAGTGAAGGAGGCCTTCACGGCAGGCGGTCGGTCATAGCGGGCAGGGGCTGGGCCTTCACTCCACTGTGGAGGGACGGCTAGCACCTTCGTGCGTATTCGAGCGCTCTCCGCGCTCAACCGTGGTCGACTTCGATCATGAACCAGACACTGATTCCCCCAGTACGCCGGGCGTTCGCCGCCCTGGCGATCAGTTGTGCTCTGGTGGCCGGGCTCGCCCCGGCCGCGGCGGCGACCGGCTCCCCGGCACCGCTCCCGGCCTCCTCCGAAGCCGGAAAGAAGAAAGTCAAGCTCGACGCCTCGCTCAGCAAGAAGCAGGTCAAGGTCAACGAAAAGGTCACCCTCAAGGGGACTCTGCAGGCCGCGGAAGGCGCCCGGGCCGACGGGACGGACAGCCTCGAAGCGATCATCGTGCAGCAGCTTCAAGGAAGTGTCTGGGTGAACATCGCCGACACGACCTGCCGGCCCAACTCGACGTTCTCCCTGAAGCTGAGCTTCTCCCTCAGCGCGGTGATCACGCTGCGGGCCTATCACCCGGAAACGACGCTCTACGCGAGCGCCTACACGTCCAGCAACCTCACCTTGAGGGTCGGCTAGCTGCGGGAAAAGGCGGCACGCATCCAGTAGATGGCCAGCGCGACGGTGGCGATCCAGGCGACGATCAGCCCGAAGCCCGGACCGCCACCGGCCGCGCCGGTCGCGTTCGAGGACTGCTGGGACCAGATCGCGAGCATTCCGTCGACGGAGGCGAACCAGCCGCCCGCGGCGCAGACCCAGGCCAGCCACCAGCGACGGGTCACCAGCGTGACGGCGGAGACGAACACGCCGACCCCGGTGGAGGTCGCGGCGAACAGCTGCGGGATCCCGCCGCCCTTGCCGAGCAGCACCTCCCAGCCGGCGTGCTCGCCGACCCAGGGCAGCAGCTGCGCGACCAGCAGCACGAACACCAGCACGGCGATGGAGAACCCGCGCCTGCCCAGTTCGATCGTCTTGGCCGCGCGTTCGCCGGCTTCGTCGATCTCGGCGGCGAGTTCGTCGATCTTCGGTTCGGTCACAGTGCACACCCGCTCACCGGTTCCGGCGTGACGGCCGGGGCACCGAAGCCCGGCAGGCCCAGCGTCACGCCGTTGGTCTTCGGCCGCAGCCCGGCCTCGGAGTTGTCGCCCGCCTTGGTGCGGCGGTGCGACAGCAGGTCGCCGTCGGCGACGAGATGGTGCGGAGCGCCGTAGGTCACCACGGTCTCGACGACGTCGCCGGGACGCACCGAGCGGTCCACGAGCGGCCCCGTCGGCGTGAAGTGGACGAGCCTGCCGTCCCGCGCGCGGCCACTCATACGCTGCGTCTCGGTGTCCTTGCGGCCTTCGCCGGAGGCCACCAGCAGCTCGACCCGCCGCCCGACGATCTTCTTGTTCTCTTCCCAGGAGATGTCGTTCTGCAGCTTCACGAGCCGTTCGTAGCGCTCCTGCACGACCTCCTTCGGCAGCTGCCCGTCCATCTCGGCGGCGGGCGTGCCCGGCCGGATCGAGTACTGGAAGGTGAACGCGCTCGAGAACCGCGCCTGCGCGACGACGTCGAGCGTCGCCTGGAAGTCTTCCTCGGTCTCGCCGGGGAAGCCGACGATGATGTCGGTGGTGATCGCGGCGTCGGGCATGGACTCGCGCACGCGGTCGAGGAGCTTGAGGTAGCGCGCCGAACGGTAGGACCGCTTCATCTCGCGCAGCACCCGGTCCGAACCGGACTGCAGCGGCATGTGCAGCTGGTGGCACACGTTCGGCGTCTCGGCCATCGCGTCGATGACGTCCTCGGTGAACGCCGCCGGATGCGGCGAGGTGAACCGGACGCGCTCCAGCCCGTCCACGGAACCGCAGGCGCGCAGCAGCTTCCCGAACGCGAGCCGGTCGCCGAATTCGACGCCGTAGGAGTTCACGTTCTGGCCGAGCAGGGTCACTTCCAGCACGCCTTCGGCGACGAGCGCCTCGACCTCGGCGAGGATCTCGCCGGGGCGGCGGTCGCGTTCCTTGCCGCGCAGCGCCGGGACGATGCAGAAGGTGCAGGTGTTGTTGCAGCCGACCGAAATCGACACCCAGCCCGCGTACGCCGAATCGCGCTTCGCCGGGAGCGTCGAAGGGAAGGTCTCGAGCGATTCGAGGATCTCGACCTCGGCCTCGGCGTTGTGCCGCGCGCGCTCCAGCAGCGTCGGCAGCGAACCGATGTTGTGCGTGCCGAAGACGACGTCGACCCAGGGCGCGCGCTTGACGATCTCGCCGCGGTCCTTCTGGGCGAGGCAGCCGCCGACGGCGATCTGCATGTCCGGCTTCGCCGTCTTCTGCGGCCGCAGGTGGCCGAGGGTGCCGTACAGCTTGTTGTCCGCGTTCTCCCGCACCGCGCAGGTGTTGAACACGATCAGGTCGGGTGTGGCCTCGCCGTCACCCGGTACGTAGCCGGCGTCCTCGAGCTGCCCGGCAAGACGTTCGGAGTCATGCACGTTCATCTGGCAGCCGAAGGTGCGGATCTGGTAAGTGCGCGCGCTCATCTCGCCTTCGAGGGTACGCGGGCGGGGTTCCATGGCACGATCGACCCTCATGAGGAGACCAGGGGTGCTCGCGGTGGTGATCGCCGTCGTCTGTGCCCTGGTCGCCGGGTGCGGGCCCGATCTCTCCGGGACGAAGGTGCGGATCGCGGCGGGGCTCGACGGTGGCGTCTACGACAAGCTGGCCGAGGCGCTGGCCGACGCGTGGGCCGCGCAACTGGACACCGAGCGGCCCGTGATCCAGGAGACCCAGGGGTCGCCGGACAACGTCGGACGGGTGCGTGCGGGGAAGGCCGACGTGGCGTTCGTGGCCGCCGACGTGGCCGCCGACGACACCGCCGGTTTGGCCGCGCTGGCCCGCGTGCACGACGACTATCTGCACGTCATCGTGCGCGCCGACTCGTCGATCAGGTCGTTCGCGCAGTTGCGCGGGCACAAGGTCGCGATCGGTTCGCCGGATTCGGGTGTCGAGTTCCTGTCGAAGCAGTTGCTGAAGGCGTCGGGGCTGACCGGCGCGATCGACCGGCGCAATCTCGGCCTCCCCGAGGCGCTGCCCGCGCTGGAGAACCGGCAGATCGACGCCGTCATCTGGTCGGGTGGCCTGCCGACGCCGTCGATCACCGAGAAGGTGCACACGGTCGGCCTGCGGCTGCTCGACATCACCGATCTCGCGGACGCGCTGCGGGCCACCAGCCCGGTGTACCGGACGGCGACCATCCCGGTGACGGCCTACAACCTGCCCTCACCGGTGACCACGCTCGTGCTGCCGAACTTCCTGGTGGTGCCGACGTCGATGCGCGACGACGTCGCCGAGGCGCTCGTGCGCGGGCTGTTCGACGCGCGGGACCAGCTGGTCAAGGCGGCGGGCGCGGCGTTGTCGATCGACATCCATCCCGCCATCGAGACCGCTCCCCTGCCGCTGCACCCGGGCGCGCTGCGCTACTTCCGGTCACTCAAGGATTAACGGCAGGGTCACGGTCACCTGAAGGCCGCCGCCTTCGGGTGAGCCGAGCCGCAGCGAACCGTCCGAACGGGCCAGGATCTCGGTGACGATCGCCAGGCCGAGGCCGGATCCGGGCACGTTCTGATGCGCGGTGCTGCGCCAGAACCGGTCCGCCGCGCGTTCCAGCTCGTCTTCGCGCAGGCCGGGGCCGTGGTCACGGACGGCGATGTCGACCTTCCCGTCCGTGGTGGTGACGTCCACCCGCACCTCGGTCCCCGGCTCGGTGAACTTGAGCGCGTTGTCCAGCAGCGCGTCGAGGACCACTTCGAGGCCGCGTGCCGGGGTGAGCACCCGCAGTCCGCCGCCCAGTCCGGTCGCCACCAGCGTGATGTCGCGTGCCGCGCCGACCACGGTCCAGTCGGCGACCCGGGCGCCCACCATCTCGTCGAGGCCGACCGGCACCAGTTCGCCGCCCGAGGCCTCGGCGCGGGCCAGCGAGAGGAGTTCGTCGAGGATCTGGTTGAGCCGTCGCGCGTCGACGACGGCGGCTTCGAGGTCTGCCGCGGCGAGGTCGTCGTCGACGTGGCCGTCGAGGTTGCCGAGCCGGATCTTCAACGCGGTCAACGGGTTCCGCAGCTGATGGGAGGCGTCGGCGACGAACGCGCGCTGCGCCGACAGTGCCTCGTCGACGCTGGCGGCCATCCGGTCGAAGGACCGTTCGAGCTGCCGCAGTTCCGGCGGGCCGCCGGTCTCCCCCACCCGTTTGACCTCGCGGCCGCTGACCACGGAGGCGACCAGTTCGCCGGTGGCGTCGTCGAGCCGCCGGACCGGGCGCAGGATCCAGCGCACCACCGGCACGGCGACCAGGAGTGCGATACCGAACGCCAGCACCGCGCCCGCCGCGATGAGCAGCCACCACCACAGCAGTTCGGTGCGGGCCTTGTCCGTCGAGGACACCGTGATCACCGCGCCCCGCACCTCGCCGTCGATGAGGATCGGCTCGGCCAGCACCAGCGGCTCGGTGTTCCACGGCATCAGCAGCGGTCCGGGCTCCGAACGCCGTCCCGCCAGCGCCTGCTGCAGATGCGAAGCGATGACGGGGTCCTTCAGGTCGATCCCGGCCGTCTCACCCGGACCCCTGGCGACGGATTCGCCGTCCTGGTCGACGATCGCCACCGGCACCCCGTAGACCTCGGTGTAGCGGAGGAGTTCGTCCTCGATCAGGTCCGGCCGGTTCTCCACCAGCGGGCGCTGTGCCAGCGACGCGAACCGGGAGGTGTCGGTGAGGCGGTCGAGGAAGAGGTCGAGCTGCACACTGGCCGCCACGCTGAGCGCGAGCGGGATGCCGAGGCCGAACACGAGCGCCGCGACCAGCGTCAGCACGATCGCCTGGAGCCGGACGCGCACCGGCTCAGCCCTCTTCGGCCGGACCGTAGGCGCCGCCGAGGCGGTACCCGACGCCGCGGACGGTCTCGATCAGCGCTGGCCTGCCCAGTTTGGTCCGCAGGGTGGCGACGTGGACGTCGAGCGACCGGCTCTCCGCGGGGCCGCGGTGACCCCAGACCTCGTTCAGCACGTGATCACGGGCGCAGACCGCGCCGCGGGCGGTGACCACCAGCGCGAGCACCTGGAATTCCTTGCGGGACAACGAAACCGGCTGCCCGTCGACCTGCACCTCATGGCGCCCGATATCGACCGAGACATCACCCGCGCGGATGACGCCCGCTGGTTCGGGCGCGGCAGGCCGTTCCCCGCGGCGACGGCGCACGGCCTCGACACGGGCGACCAGTTCGTCGACGTCGTAGGGCTTGACCAGATAGTCGTCGGCGCCGGACCGGAGCCCTTGGATCCGGTCGTCGACCTCGCCCCGCGCCGAAACGACGATCACCGCGACGTCGCTGACCGCGCGAATCCGGCGGCACAGGACGATCCCGTCGATGTCGGGGAGCCCGAGGTCGAGCAGCACCACGTCGACCTCGTGCACCAGATCGAGCACCCCGGCACCGGAGGCGAGGCGTTTGATCGTCAGGCCGCGCCGGGTCAGCGCGGGCGTCAAGGCACCCGCGACCCGGTCGTCGTCCTCCACCAGCAGTACCCGCACCCGTGTTTCCCTTTCACGCCGTCACCGCCACCGCGACGACTTGAAGAACGACTCTATGGGGTGAGTCACCTCTCGCGCTGCCCGTACCGCTGGGCCGGATGACCCTGTGAGCGACCCGCTGCACGCGGTAATGGTCACGATGCGTCACAGATCTGCTGTGACCCCGGTTACGGGAGACCCCCGCCTTGTCTAGGCTGATCAGCGCCGGACGGAGGTGGACCGGGGCCGTCCGGTGGCTTGAGAACGATACGGACTTGAAACCCTAAGTATTGGTCAAGCCGTCTTTACAAGCGGTCCGACGGGAGTAGGTTTCCGCCATCGCGTGGTGCCTGACCCCGCAGTCCCCTGCAAACGAACGCTCCTGGAGGCCAGATGACCGCGGAGGTGGCGGCGCCGATGATCAAGGCGGCCGCCGTGAACAAGTACTTCGGCGACCTGCACGTGCTCAAGGAGATCAACCTCGAGGTGCCGCGCGGGCAGGTCGTGGTCGTGCTCGGGCCGTCCGGGTCTGGCAAGTCGACGCTGTGCCGGGCGATCAACCGGCTGGAACCCATCAACTCCGGTGAGATCGCGGTGGACGGCGTTCCGCTGCCCGCCGAAGGGAAGGCGCTGGCCGCGCTGCGCGCCGACGTCGGCATGGTGTTCCAGTCGTTCAACCTGTTCGCGCACAAGACGATCCTCGAGAACGTCATGCTCGCGCCGATGAAGGTCCGCAAGGTCAACACGGCCGAGGCCCGCAAGACCGCGATGGACCTGCTCGAACGCGTCGGCATAGCCAACCAGGCCGACAAGTACCCGGCGCAGCTTTCCGGCGGGCA
The DNA here is from genome assembly GCF_056435685.1 of Amycolatopsis sp. NPDC043885. Classification (NCBI taxonomy): domain Bacteria; kingdom Bacillati; phylum Actinomycetota; class Actinomycetes; order Pseudonocardiales; family Pseudonocardiaceae; genus Amycolatopsis; species Amycolatopsis sp. NPDC043885. The sequence goes on along the minus strand of NZ_JBWKEA010000007.1, from coordinate 285,720 downwards.
GCAGCAGCGTGTGGCGATCGCCCGCGCGCTGGCCATGCGCCCCAAGGTGATGCTGTTCGACGAGCCGACCTCGGCGCTGGACCCCGAGATGGTCCAGGAGGTCCTCGACGTGATGACCACGCTCGCCAAGGACGGGATGACGATGCTCGTCGTCACCCACGAGATGGGCTTCGCGCGGCGCGCGGCGAACCGGGTGGTGTTCATGTCCGACGGCGAGATCGTCGAGGACTCCACCCCGGACGAGTTCTTCACCAAGCCGAAGACGGATCGCGCCAAGGACTTCCTCGGCAAGATCCTCACCCACTGAGGACTTCCCCGCCGGCCGGTATGGCCGGACAAGATTCGGAAGGAAACTGAGAACAATGCGGTTGAACCGAGTTCTGCGAATGAGCGCGGCCGTCGTGGCGGCCGGTCTCGCCCTCTCCGCCTGTGGCGGCGGCGGGTCGGACGCCGGCAGCGGCTCCAGCGGCGCCAAGAACGTGGTGGCGAAGGCCAAGAACGACAAGAAGCTGACCATCGGCATCAAGTTCGACCAGCCCGGTCTCGGCCAGAAGCAGGCCGACGGCACGTACGCCGGCTTCGACGTCGACGTGGCGAAGTACATCGCCAAGGAGCTCGGCGTCGAAGAGTCGGCGATCACCTGGAAGGAAGCGCAGTCCGCGCAGCGTGAGGACCTGATCAAGAAGGGCGAGGTCGACTTCATCGTCGCCACCTACTCGATCACCGACAAGCGCAAGAACGAGGTCTCCTTCGCGGGCCCGTACTTCATCGCCCACCAGGACCTGCTGGTCCGCGCCGACTCCACCGACATCACCGGCCCGGAGTCGCTGACCGGCAACAAGAAGCTCTGCTCGGTCAAGGGTTCGACCCCGGCGCAGAACGTCAAGGAAAAGTACGCCAAGGAAGTTCAGCTCGAAGAGCGCGGCAAGTACACCGATTGCGTCACCTCGCTGCTCAACAAGACCGTCGACGCGATGACCACCGATGACGTCATCCTCGCCGGCTACGCCGCGCAGCAGCCCGGCAAGCTGAAGCTGGTCGGCAAGGGCTTCACCGACGAGAAGTACGGCGTCGGCCTGAAGAAGGACGACGCCGAGAGCATCACCGCGATCAACAACGCGATCAAGAAGATGCAGCAGGACGGCGCGTGGAAGGCCGCTCTGGAGAAGAACGTCGGCCCGTCGGGCTACAAGATCCCCGAGCCCCCGGCCATCTCCTGACCCCCGGCTCGCTGAGCCGCTGAACTGAAGGAATCGAACGGTGCGCCGTGTACCGCGGCGCACCGTTCCCATACCGAGGCTGGGTTGAGCACCTTGTTCGATTTCCTCGACAATCCCAATTACGACTTGCTCGGCGCCTTCTGGATGACGATCAAGCTCACCTTCTTCTCCGCGATCGGTTCCCTGATCTGGGGCACCATCCTGGTGGGGATGCGGGTGAGCCCCGTTCCGATCATGCGGGCGTTCGGCACCGCCTACGTCAACATCTTCCGGAACACCCCGCTGACGGTGATCATCGTCTTCACATCGCTGGGATTGTCCTCCACCCTGGGACTCAACCTGGCCTCGTCGGAGTCGACGACATCGTTGGAGGACAACGCCTTCCGGCTCGCGATCCTCGGCTTCGTCGCCTACACCGCCACGTTCGTCTGTGAATCGCTGCGGTCGGGTATCAACACCGTCCCGGTCGGCCAGGCGGAAGCGGCCCGCGCGCTGGGGCTCGGCTTCGTCCAGGTGCTGACCCTGATCGTGCTGCCACAGGCGTTCCGGTCGGTGATCGCGCCGCTGGCGAACGTCATGATCGCGCTGCTGAAGAACACCACGGTCGCGTCGATCATCGGTGTCGCCGAGGCGTCACTGCTGATGTCGGACATGGTCGAGAACGAGTCCGACTCGCTGTTGCTGGTCTTCCTGCTCTTCGCCGCCGGGTTCGTCGTCCTGGTCCTCCCCCTCGGCCTGCTGCTGGGCTGGGTCGCCAAGAAGGTCGAGGTCAAGCGATGAGCGCGCAGACCGTCCTCTATGACATTCCCGGGCCGAAGGCGCGGGCACGGAACTGGCTCTACTCGGTGCTTTTCGTGCTCGTCGTGGCACTGGTCGCGTATCTCGTCTACGCGGGTTTCGATGAGAAGAACCAATGGGCTGGCGCGCTGTGGGAGCCCTTCCTCAAGGGCTCGACCTGGACCGAATTCGTCCTGCCAGGTCTGCTCAACACCCTGAAGGCCGCGGCGCTGTCGATCGTGATCGCGCTGCCGATCGGTGCGCTGCTGGGCATCGGCCGGCTGTCGGACCACAAGTGGATCCGGGTGCCGGTCGGCGCGGTCGTCGAGTTCTTCCGGGCGATCCCGGTGCTGCTGCTGATGGTCTTCGCCGCGGCGTTCTACGCGTTCTACACCGACATCGACGCCGAGATCCGCCCGCTGTTCGCGGCGGTGACCGGCCTGGTGCTCTACAACGGTTCGGTCATGGCCGAGGTGTTCCGTGCGGGCATCCTTTCGCTGCCCAAGGGCCAAGGTGAGGCCGCGTCCGCGCTGGGCATGCGCAAGACCCAGATCATGATGACCGTCCTGCTGCCGCAGGCGGTCACCCTGATGCTGCCCGCGCTGGTGAGCCAGCTGGTGGTCATCCTCAAGGACACGGCGCTGGCCGGTCAGCTGACCATCGGCTTCAACGAGCTGATCCGGAGTACCGGACCGCTCACCGGCCTCTACGGCAACACGATCCCGACGCTGATCGTCGTCGCGATCATCTTCATCGTGCTGAACCTGCTCCTGAGCTGGTTCGCGTCGTGGCTGGAGAACAAGCTGGCGCGGCGGAAGAAGGCTCCCAAGGGCGCCAAGCCGGTGCACTCCGCACCGTCCAGCGTGGTCATGCAGCGCGATGACGCGAGCGGTGGGGCACTGTAGCTCCGTAAGTACACGAAGGCCCCCTTCCTTGCGCCCAGGTGCAGGAAGGGGGCCTTCCTGTTTTCGGGATAGGCCTCTTGGTCCTGTCGGGACGATGACCTCGTCGGCTAACGTCGGCCGTATGGCGGACCAGGCCGCGACGCTGCTCGAAGCGCTGCCGGACCTGGCGGGCAGGGCGGTCCTGGTCGTCGGGTGCGGTGATGGCCGCTATCCCCGCTTGTTCCGAGGAAAGGGCGCGCACCGTGTGGTCGGCGTCGACGCGGATAAGGCGCTGATCGCGGCAGCCCAACGCGAAGAGGAACGCGACCCCCTCGGGATCTCGTACGAGGTTCACCAGCTCGCCCGGCTGCCGGTGATGGGAGCCTTCGACGTCGTCCTGGCCTTCCTGGACTCCCCCGCCCATCTCGGTCGCGTCGCCGCGAGCCTGGTGACGGGCGGGCTGCTCGTGGCCGTCGCCACGAACGGCATCGACCTGGAGGAAGCGTTGCGGGACAACGGTTTCCAAGACATCGTCCTGCGCCGCCACGAAAGCGGCGGCGTGCACAGCGCCCGCAAGGTGGGCTGAGTCGCGCACCCTGGTGTCGAGCCAGGCTGGCCGGGGCTATGAATCCCGGCCGGTCGCCGGACCGTGCGCGTCTGGCGGTATGGGACACACGGACCCCACACCGCCGCACCGGTACGACGGAACAGGTTTCCCCGCCGTGCCGGGGCGTAGCGCGTGTGGGAGTCGAACCCACGTCACCGGGGTGAAAACCCGGTATCCCTTCCGCTGGACCAACGCGCCTTGGCCTGGAACACAGTCCGGCGCGCACCGCGCACCGGACTGCTTCGTTCCAGAAATCAGGGTCACCGAAAGAAAAGCCGCCCGGTTCGGTTTCCCGAAGGGCGGCTCCACGTATGCGACGTCGTGCTAGGACGACGGCGGGGAGCCACGTTTTTCTTCCATGCCAAGGAAAGGACAGGCCATGCGGTACTGCGTCATGTGTCCTCCCTTGGTGGTGTGCGGGTAAGTGTGCGTCAGGTATGAGGGCGGCGGCAACCGATTTAGCTCGTGAGTGGTAAGGACGGTTAGAACCGTCCTTACCACTCACGAGAGGCGACTACTTGTCCCGCCGGAACAGTTTGTTCCCCAGCCACACGATGGGGTCGTACTTCCGGTCCGCGACGCGTTCCTTCATCGGGATGAGCGCGTTGTCGGTGATGTGGATGCCCTCCGGGCACACGTCCGAGCAGCACTTGGTGATGTTGCAGTACCCGAGCCCGTGCTCCTCCTGCGCCTCGTCACGCCGGTCGGCGACGTCGAGGGGATGCATTTCGAGTTCGGCGATCCGCATCAGGTACCGGGGCCCGGCGAAGGCCTCCTTGTTCTCCTCGTGGTCACGCACCACGTGGCAGGTGTTCTGGCACAGGAAGCACTCGATGCACTTGCGGAACTCCTGCGAGCGCTCGACGTCCACCTGCTGCATCCGGTACTCCCCCGGCTTCAGCTCCGGAGGCGGCGTGAACGACGGGATCTCGCGGGCCTTGGTGTAGTTGAACGACACGTCGGTCACCAGGTCGCGAATCACCGGGAACGTCCGCATCGGGGTCACGGTGATGACCTCGTCCTCGGTGAAGGTCGACATCCGGGTCATGCACAGCAACCGCGGCTTGCCGTTGATCTCCGCCGAGCACGAACCGCATTTGCCCGCCTTGCAGTTCCACCGCACCGCCAGATCCGAGGCCTGCGTGGCCTGCAACCGGTGGATGATGTCGAGGACGACCTCGCCCTCGTTGACCTCGACGCTGTAGTCCTGCAGCTCACCCGAATCGGCGTCACCGCGCCAGACCCGGAAACTCGCCTTGTAGCTCATGCCGGACTCCCGGGGTGCGAAGCCAGTTCTTCGTCGGTGTAGTACTTCCCCAGCTCGGACAGTTCGAACAGCTCCAGCAGGTCCTGCCGCAGCGGGGTCTGCGCCTTGACCTCGACGCCGATGTCCGGCACCACCGGGTTGTCGCCCGGCGTGGCCGAGCAGACCAGGAGTTTGTTGCGCCACTGGGCATCCATGCCCGGATGATCGTCCCGTGTGTGTCCGCCCCGGCTCTCGGTCCTGGTGAGCGCGGCCCTGGCGACGCATTCGCTGACCATCAGCATGTTCCGCAGGTCGACGGCGAGATGCCAGCCGGGGTTGAACTGCCGGTGCCCTTCGACGGTGACCCGCTTGATCCGCTCGCGCAGCTCCCCGAGCTTCTCCAGCGCCCGCTCGATCTCCTCCGCCTTGCGGATGATGCCGACCAGGTCGTTCATCGACTGCTGCAGTTCGGTGTGCAGGCTGTACGGATTCTCTTCGACGCCGTCACCCGGCGGGTCGAACGGCGCGAGCGCCATCGCCGCGGCAGCGTCCACATCGGACTGACTGACCTTGGGACGGTCCTTCAGCTCCGACACGTAGGACGCGGCGCCGAGGCCCGCACGACGACCGAAGACCAGCAGATCCGAAAGCGAGTTGCCGCCGAGCCGGTTCGAGCCGTGCATCCCGCCCGAGCACTCACCGGCGGCGAACAGTCCGGGCACGCTCGACGACGCGGTGTCCGGGTCGACCTCGATCCCGCCCATCACGTAGTGACAGGTGGGGCCGACCTCCATCGGCTCCTTCGTGATGTCGACGTCGGCGAGTTCCTTGAACTGGTGGTACATCGACGGCAGCCGTTTGCGGATCTCCTCCGCGGGCAGCCTGCTGGCGATGTCGAGGAAGACCCCGCCGTGCGGCGATCCCCGGCCCGCCTTGACCTCGGAGTTGATCGCCCGCGCCACCTCGTCACGCGGGAGCAGATCCGGGGTGCGGCGGTTCTTCTCTTGGTCGGTGTACCAGCGGTCGGCTTCCTCCTCGCTGTCCGCGTACTGCCCCTTGAACACATCAGGGACGTACTCGAACATGAACCGCTTGTCCTCGGTGTTCTTGAGAACCCCTCCGTCACCGCGAACGCCTTCGGTGACCAGGATCCCCTTCACACTCGGCGGCCAGACCATGCCGGTCGGGTGGAACTGGACGAACTCCATGTTGATGAGCGTCGCCCCGGCCCGCAGCGCCAGCGCGTGCCCGTCACCGGTGTACTCCCACGAGTTCGAGGTGACCTTGAACGATTTCCCGATGCCGCCGGTGGCCAGCACCACCGCCGGCGTCTCGAACAGGATGAACCGGCCGCTCTCGCGCCAATACCCGAAGGCACCCGAGATCCGGCCGTCGTCGGTCAGCAGTTCGGTGATCGTGCATTCGGCGAAGACCTTGATCCTCGCCTCGTAGTCACCGGTCTCCTTGAAGTCCTCTTGTTGCAGCGAAACGATTTTCTGCTGCATCGTGCGGATCAGTTCGAGCCCGGTGCGGTCGCCGACGTGCGCCAGCCGCGGGTACGTGTGCCCGCCGAAGTTGCGCTGGCTGATCCGGCCGTCGGCGGTGCGGTCGAACAGCGCGCCGTAGGTCTCCAGTTCCCAGACCCGGTCCGGCGCCTCCTTGGCGTGGAGTTCGGCCATCCGCCAGTTGTTGAGGAACTTCCCGCCGCGCATGGTGTCGCGGAAGTGCACCTGCCAGTTGTCGTTCGAGTTCGCGTTGCCCATCGACGCCGCGCAGCCGCCTTCGGCCATCACCGTATGCGCCTTGCCGAAGAGCGATTTGCACACCACCGCGACACTGAAGCCGCGTTCGCGGGCTTCGATGACCGCGCGGAGACCGGCACCGCCGGCACCGATCACCACCACGTCGTAGTTGAGCCGTTCGACCTCGGTCATGAAAAGAGCCACCTCAAAGCTTGTCGCCGGGGACGGGAGATTCCCGCGCCGCTAGTTGATGAACCGCAGATCCGAAATGGCGCCGCTGGCCACGAGCATCACGTAGAGGTCGGTCAGCACGAGCGTGCCGAGCGTCGTCCACGCCAGTGCCATGTGCCGGGTGTTGAGCTTCGTGATCTGCGTCCAGATCCAGTAGCGGACCGGATGTTTCGAGAAGTGCTTGAGCCTGCCGCCGGTCACGTGACGGCACGAGTGGCACGACAACGTGTAGGCCCACAACAGGATCACGTTGCCGGTCAGCACGATGTTGCCGAGCCCGAAACCGAATCCGCCGGTCTTGCCGTGGAACGCGGTGATCGCGTCGTAGGTGTTGATCAGCGAGACGACCACGGCCACGTAGAAGAAGTAGCGGTGGGCGTTCTGGATGATCAGCGGCAGCCGGGTCTCACCGGTGTACTTCGCGTGCGGTTCGGCGACCGCGCAGGCGGGCGGTGAGAACCAGACGGCCCGGTAGTAGGCCTTGCGGTAGTAGTAGCAGGTCAGCCGGAAGCCCAGCAGGAAGGGCAGGACGAGGAAGCCGAGCGGGATGAAGCCCGGCAGTTCGCCGATCCAGGCCCCGAAATGCCGGGAGCCTTCGACGCAGGATTCCGAGACGCAGGGTGAATAGAACGGCGTCAGGTAGTGGTATTCGGGCACCCAGTAGGCGGTGCGCACGAAGGACCTGATCGTCGCGTAGATGATGAAGGCGGAGAGGCCGAGGACGGTCAGCAGCGGGGACAGCCACCACCGGTCGGTGCGCAGCGTTTTTTCGGCGATCCGGGCCCGCGACGGTGCGCGGACCCCCGTACCCCGTCCGGCCTCGTTGCCGGCGGGGGCGCTCACCGCTGGTCGCGCTTGTAGCCGCCGACGCCTTCGTCATCGGCGCCTTGCCAGAGCGCCGGGTCATAGGGCGTATCGGGAACCTGGACACGATCGGCGGCCTTCGCCTGCGCGGGCACCGCGTTCGGGGTCGTGTCGAGGTCGGTCGCGTCGATGTCGAGCCGCTCGACGTCGTTCGCCAGGCGTCGTACCGCCGAAGCGTCGCCGTATCGGGAGCGCAGCGCGCCGACGCACTGCCTCAACTGACCGATGGCTCGCCGAAGCTCGGCGATCTCTGTGGTGGACATCGGTACCTCCCGATGGTCGGTTCGGTTGGCCGCTTGAGCCTTCGAAGGCCGGCGACTCCTCGCCGTCTCGACTCTGCCGCGCGTTGTGCAATGTGACAAGTAGCACAGTGGAACCTAGTGACGTGACGGAGGTCACGCGAGTCGATCTTCTGTATCGATTTTGATTCGGGCTTTCCCCCGAGGTACTGTGGCCACTGTCACGACCCAGCGACGTCAGCGTTGCCGTCCCGCGGACCACCACGACCAGTGATCCGGAGCCGGACAATGAGCACCGCCCCGAACGTCCACCCCATCATCGCCGAAGTCACCGAACGCATCGCCGCCCGCAGCGCCGAAACCCGCGCCGCGTACCTCGAGCGCGTCGCCGCCTCCCACGAAGAAGGACCGATGCGGCGCGGTCTCGACTGCAGCAACCTCGCCCACGGCTTCGCCGCGATGGAAGGTGTCGACAAAGCGGCACTGCGCGCCGTGCGAGCGCCGGGCGTCGCGATCGTCTCGTCCTACAACGACATGCTTTCGGCGCACCAGCCAATGCAGGAGTACCCCGCGATGCTCAAGGGCTCGGTCCGCCAGGCGGGCGGGGTGGCGCAGTTCGCCGGTGGCGTGCCCGCGATGTGCGACGGCGTCACCCAGGGGCGCCCGGGGATGGAGCTGTCGCTGTTCAGCCGCGAGGTGATCGCGATGTCGACCGCGATCGCGCTGTCCCACGACATGTTCGACGCGGCGCTGCTGCTCGGCGTCTGCGACAAGATCGTGCCCGGCCTGCTGATCGGGGCGCTGTCGTTCGGGCATCTCCCGGCGATCCTGGTGCCCGCCGGGCCGATGAACTCCGGCCTGCCGAACAAGGAGAAGGCGCGCGTGCGCCAGCTCTACGCCGAGGGCAAGGCGACGCGCGAAGACCTGCTGGACGCCGAAGCGGCTTCGTACCACTCTGCGGGCACGTGCACCTTCTACGGCACCGCCAACTCGAACCAGATGGTCGTCGAGGTGATGGGCCTGCACCTTCCGGGCGCCAGCTTCGTGCAGCCGAACTCGACGCTACGCAAGGCGCTCACCGAAGAGGCCGGGCGGCGCGTCGTAAAGCTTTCGCGAGGCGAGGAGTACACGCCGGTCTCGCGCGTGATCGACGAGAAGGCCGTCGTCAACGGTGTCATCGCGCTGCTCGCCACGGGTGGCTCGACCAACCACACGATGCACCTCGTCGCGATCGCAGCCGCCGCGGGCATCCAGCTGACCTGGGACGACTTCTCCGACCTGTCTGCGGTGATCCCCCTGCTGGCCCGCGTGTACCCGAACGGCAGCGCCGACATCAACCACTTCCACGCCGCCGGCGGCATCCAGTTCCTGGTCGGCACCCTGCTCAGCGCGGGCCTGCTGCACGAGGACGTCCAGACCGTCGCCGGACCTGGCCTGCACCGCTACCGGCAAGAGCCGATCCTCTCCGAGGGCGAACTGGTCTGGCGTGACGTCCCGACGCGCAGCCTCGACGAGGACGTCCTGCGTCCCGTGTGGCGGCCGTTCGCCTCCGACGGCGGGCTTCGCATGGTCGCGGGCAACCTCGGCCGCGCGGTGATCAAGGTGTCGGCGGTGGCGCAGGAGCACCGGATCGTCCAGGCCCCGGCGCGGGTGTTCACCGACCAGAAGTCCTTCAAGACCGCTTTCGAGGCCGGCGAGCTGGACCGCGACGTCGTCGTGGTCATCCGGCAGCAGGGCCCGCAGGCCAACGGGATGCCGGAACTGCACGGGCTCACCCCGGCGCTGGGAGTGCTGATGGACCGCGGGCACCAGGTGGCGTTGCTCACCGACGGCCGGATGTCGGGTGCGTCCGGGAAGATCCCGGCGGCGATCCAGGTGACCCCGGAAGCCGCCGCGGGAGGCCCGATCGCGCGGATCGCCGACGGCGACGTCATCCGTCTCGACGCCAAGGCGGGGACGCTCGACGTCCTCGTGGGTGACGAAGAACTCGCCCGCCGTGAACTGGTGGACTACCCGCCTTCGGAGGCATCCTGGACCGGCACCGGCCGGGAGCTGTTCGCGGCGCTGCGCCGCGCGGTCGGCCCCGCCGATCAGGGCGCGAGCGTCTTCGGACCGCTCACGCCGGAACACTTCGGCGCCCCGGCGCACACGTTGACCCCTGTGGAGGTAACCCAGTGACCACCGGCGCAGACCTGCTCGGCCTGTCCCCTGTGATGCCCGTCGTCGTGCTCGACGACGCCGCCGACGCCGTGCCCGCCGCGCGGGCCCTGCTCGCGGGCGGGATCGGCGTGATCGAGCTGACCCTGCGCACCCCGGCGGCACTCGCCTCCATCGAGCGGATCGCCGCCGAGGTCCCGGAGATCGTCATCGGCGCCGGGACGGTCACCGCGCCCGAGCACGCGAAGCAGGCGGCCGCCGCCGGCGCGAAGTTCCTGGTGACCCCGGGCTGCACGGACGCCGTGCTGGACGCCGCGTTCGAGACCGGGCTCCCGTTCCTGCCGGGCGCGAGCACGGTGTCCGAAGCGATGCGGCTGGCCGAACGCGGGCTGACCGCGTTGAAGTTCTTCCCCGCCGAGGCCAGCGGCGGCGTGGCGTACCTGAAGTCGATCGGCGGGCCGCTGCCCGGGCTGAAGTTCTGCCCGACCGGTGGGATCACCGTGAAGACCGCGCCGGACTATCTCGCACTGTCCAATGTGGGCTGCATCGGTGGTTCGTGGCTGACGCCGAAGGACGCCTTGGCGGCCAAGGACTTCGGGAAGATCGAAGCTTTCGCGGCGGAGGCTTCGAAGCTCTGATCCGTGTTGTGAGGGCCACTCGCGCGCCGGGTGGCCCTCACTGTTTTCAGAGCGGGAGCTGGTACTGGATGAAGCCCCGGTTCACCGCGACCTGGTCGTACAGGCGGCGCGCGGTGGCGTTGGATTCCTTGGTGTGCCAGTAAACCCTGTCGCAATCGCGGTCGCGCGCCCAGTCCGCGACGGCCTCGATCAACGCCCGCGCGGCCCCCTTGCCCCGGGCTTGCGGCGCCGTGAACAGATCTTGCAGGTAACAAACGTCGGTGAGCGCGGAAGTACTGGGGTGCACCAGGAAATGCGTGATCCCGACGAGCTCGCCGCCCAGGTGGGCACCGAGCGCGTGCATCCGCTCCCCGGTCCGGAATTCTCGCCAGGCCCGGTCGTAGACCTCTTGGGGCGCGACACGTTCGTAGAAGGCGATGTACGCGCGGAACAGGTGTTCCCAGGCTTCGCGGTCTTCGGATTTCAACGGCTCGATGGTGATCATGTGGTCCTCCCAGTGATCACCCGAGCCTAGGGTTTCGCCGCAGTCTCGCGTGTGGCCACTCACGCGGTAAAACGAGCTGCCACTCGCGCTGTGGAGTGGCCTGGCGAGAGGACGTTGCACTGTGGCTTTCGCAACAACCTCCCGCGAGCTCGCTGCCGGGCATCGCCTGCGGTCGCTCAGCTGACGGCTTGCTTCACCAGCGTGGCGATGCGCTGTTCCACCTCGGGGGTGACGCCGGTCAGCGCGAAGGCCGTCGCCCACATCGCGCCGTCGTCCAGCTGAGCGGCCTCGTTGAAACCGAGCGTCGCGTACCGCGTCTTGAACTTGGCCGCCGCCTGGAAGAAACAGACGATCTTGCCGTCCAGCGCGTAGGCGGGCTGGCCATACCAGAGTTTCGGCGCGAGCATCGGGGCGTTCGCCTTCACGACGGTGTGGACCAGCTCGGCCAGCGCCCGGTCCTCATCGGACATCTCGGCGATCTTCGCGACCACGTCCTGCTCCGCCGCCGCCGCTTTGTCGGCGGCCGAACCGCGGCGCGCCGCCTTCTTCATGTCCCGGGCGTGTTCCTTCATCGCGGCCTTCTCTTCGGCCGTGAATCCTTCGTACGTGGTGGTCATTGCGGCTTCTCCTTGGTAAGCGGCGAGCGGGGGCATCCGGTAGTGGCACATCAGGACTGGGCGGCGAGAGCCGAGGTCTCCCAGACGAACCCATCGAGATCGGTGAACGGGGCGGTACCGCAGATCGCGATGCGGTGCGAGCCGGTGCCCTCCGGGGACACGCCGGCGTCCTTGGCCAGGGCCTTGCGCTTGTACAGCGCCAGCTTCACGGGGCTCGAGCCGGATTCGAACTCGACGTACACGCGGCCGAAGCTCTTCCCCACGGTGAGGCCGTGCTCGACGTAGAACTTCTTGCTCGCGGCCACGTCGGCGACGCCCAGCAGCAACACGATGGCGTCGAATTCGCGGGCCGCCGGTCCGGTGTTCTTCTTCGCCGAGGTGGCGATCTTCCAGATCGCGCCGTCCGGGGCCCGCACGGTTCCGCCGTAACCCCACATCGACTTCGCGGCGGGCTTGATCACGATCGCCCCGGCGGCGACGGCGGCGTCGATGAGCGCGTCGGCGTTGGCGGGCTGGGAAACCGTGAGGGAGAGGGTGTAGCCGCGGAAGCCGGTGGACGGCTCCTGCGAAGCCCGCAGACGCAGCTCGGGGCCGAGCCCGAAGGCGGTGGTGTAGAAGCGTTCGGCGGCCTCGGTGTCGGCCACTTCGAGGGTGATGGCGTCGATGAAGTTCATGCCGGTAACGCTATTTCGCGGCGGGCTTCCGGTGCTTCTTGATTCCTGATCGGTCGTATCTGCGCTGTTCAGAGCCTTGGTTCGGGGAGCCGTCTCGGGCGTCCGGGTCCGTGAAGGCCTCCTTACCTACCCTCAAGGTAGTGAAGGAGGCCCTCACTACCTCCGTGGCCGGACCAGTGCCCCTTCATGTACTTCGCCTGAACGCACAACACCGGCCGGCGGGCAATCGGGCCCGCACGGCCGGTGAGCGGCTCAGATGACGGAGGTCAGTCGAGGGTGGCGTCGTCCAGCAGCGCCGACTCGGCGCCGAACTCGCGGAGTTCGTCGCGGATCACGGTGTAGGCCAGCCCCTGGGGATAGCCCTTGCGGGCGAGGAAGCCCAGCAGGCGGCGGATCGCCGTCTGCTCGTCGACGTTGCCCAAGGAGCGCATGCGCTTCCGTACCAGCTCTCGGGCGCGCTGCTCCTCTGCCTCTCGGTCCACCTCTTCGGCGGCCTGGACGGCGATATCCCCATCGATTCCTTTGCGTTTGAGTTCGGCTACGAGGGCGTTCCGTGCCAGGCCCATGTTGGCATGACGGGAACGTACCCACATCTCGGCGAACTCGGCGTCGTTGATGAGCCCTGCCTTGTCCAGCTTACCGAGCAGGGTCTCCGTCGTCTCCTCGTCGAAGCCCTTGCGCTTGAGGGCCTGACGCAGTTCCTCCGTGGAACGCGGGCGCGCGGCCAGGAGATCGAAGCAGATCTCCTTGGCCTTCTTCCTCCGCTCGTCCGGCGGCAGCTCCGCCGGATCCACTTTGGGCGCACGCATTCAGCCATCACTCCAGTCGAAACGATCGATCGGCGACTTCACCCCAGGCGGGGCTGAACGAACTCAGAAGTCGACCGGCGCGGGGGCGGCTTCGGCGTCGACAGCGGCACCGATGCCGAGCTTCTCCTTGATGCGCTTCTCGATCTCGTTGGCGATGTCCGGGTTGTCCAGCAGGAACTTCCGGGCGTTCTCCTTGCCCTGGCCCAGCTGGTCGCCCTCGTAGGTGTACCAGGCGCCGGACTTGCGCAGGATGCCCTGGTCGACGCCCATGTCGATCAACGAACCCTCGCGGGAGACGCCCTTGCCGTAAAGGATGTCGAACTCGGCCTGCTTGAAGGGCGGCGCGACCTTGTTCTTGACGACCTTGACGCGGGTGCGGTTGCCGACGGGCTCGCCGCCGTCCTTCAGCGTCTCGATACGGCGGACGTCCAGGCGGACCGACGCGTAGAACTTCAGCGCCTTACCACCGGTCGTGGTCTCCGGGGAGCCGAACATGACGCCGATCTTCTCGCGCAACTGGTTGATGAAGATCGCGGTGGTGCCGGAGTTGTTCATCGCACCGGTCATCTTCCGCAGCGCCTGGCTCATCAGCCGGGCCTGCAGGCCGACGTGGTTGTCGCCCATCTCGCCCTCGATCTCGGCGCGCGGCACGAGCGCGGCGACCGAGTCGATGACCAGGATGTCGAGCGCGCCGGAGCGGATCAGCATGTCCGCGATCTCGAGCGCCTGCTCACCGGTGTCCGGCTGGGAGACCAGCAGCGCGTCGGTGTCGACGCCGAGCTTCTTGGCGTACTCCGGGTCCAGCGCGTGCTCCGCGTCGATGAACGCGGCGATGCCGCCGTTCTTCTGCGCGTTGGCGACCGCGTGCAGCGCGACGGTGGTCTTACCGGAGGACTCCGGACCGTAGATCTCGATGACCCGGCCGCGGGGAAGGCCACCGATCCCGAGCGCGACGTCGAGTGCGATGGCGCCGGTGGGGATGACCTCGATCGGCGCGCGGCCCTCTTCGCCGAGGCGCATGACCGAGCCCTTGCCGTACTGCTTGTCGATCTGGGCGAGGGCCAGTTCGAGCGCCTTGTCCTTGTCGGGTGCTGCTGGTGCCATGGAGTCCACCTCGTTGGTTGAGCCGGGTAGGGCTTGTTCAGTTCTGAGCTGTCGGGTCCGACGCTACGGGCGACCACCGACAATTCCAGGCCTCGCGCCCAAGCTGTGGATCGCTGACCCCGTTGTGGACAACACCCTAGACGAACGTGTGTTCGAGGCCGCGACCGACACGCCGTCGCGCTGGGGTTCTTGTCCTTTCGCCGAGGTCAGCGCCGCTCAGGCGGGATCTCGAAGGCTTCGCAGACCGCCCGCCAGACGTCCTTGGCAGAGGTTCCCGCGTCGAGGGCCTGTTCGACGGTCCGGCCCGCGAGTTCGCCGAAGACGTGATCCCTGGCGAGGGTTTCCGCACGTCCGGGACCGAATTCGTCGGCCATCAGCCGCCGGAAGACCGTGATACGCATCAGGTGAAGTCTAGCCCCGCCTCGGGCGGAAACGCGTTAAGGCCCCCTTCCCTCAGCTGAGCCCAAGGGGAAGGGGGCCTTCACGCGCGAACAGCGGCTATTCGCCCGGCTGGACGCTCTTTTCGAAGTAGTCGGCGAGCTCGCCCGGCGTCGGGTTCTGGCCTTCGGCCGGGACCTGGTAGATGAAGCCGACCAGCGGCCGGTCGGTCACGGTGAACACCAGCACGGCGGCGTTCCGCCCGGCGGCCGAGGAGTACTGGCCTTCCAGGGCGTTGCCCGCCCACTTGGCCTCGGTGCGGTCCCCACCGGCCGATTTGAGCAGCCCGTCGGTGTAGGCCTTGAGCTTGTCCGCGGAGTCGCTCTGCAGGTAGGTCACCTGGGTCCCGGCACGGCCGGGGGCGGAGCAGGTCGACGTCACGCCGAGATCCTCCGCCGGTTTCGCCGGCCCGTTGCCCATCCCGGGTTTGCAGTCGCCGGTGTCGGCGATCTTCCCGGCGAGCTGGCGCAGGCAGCCGGTGAGGCCCTTGTCGTCGGCCGCGCCGGGCACCTTGCATTCGTCTGCCGTGTACGTCGTCACCGACGAGGACGTCAGGAAGTACGTGAGCCCGGCGGCGAGCAGCACGACGACGGCCACGATGGCGCCGATGACGAGCGGCTTCTTCTTGCGCGCGGGCGCCTTGTCACCGGAGGTCTGGCCGGCCAGCGAGTACGTCGGGAAATTCGTCGGCGCGGGCTGCTGCACCTGCTGCGGACCGCTGTTCGGGTAACCCGACTGGGGGAAACCGCCGGACTGGCCGGGGCCGCCGCCCGTATACCCCGGGATCGACGCGACCTGCTGCGGCGGCGGCGCGTACGGGCCCGAAGCACCGGGCCCGACCTGATGCTGGCCGGTTCCCGCGGCGACCTGCCCTTCGACGCCCTGCGTGCGCGAGCTGATGCCGTCGGAAGCGACGTGCTGGGCGCCGAGCGCGACCGCGGTCTCGGGCTGGTCCAGGCTGCCGGGGACGACGCCGAGCTTCTCCGCGATCAGGCTGCCGACCAGCGGGAGACGGCTCGAACCGCCGACGAGGTAGATACCGGCGAGCCGGTCCGGGGTCATCCCGGCCGAGCGGACCACCCGGGACATCAGCTCGACACTGCGCAGCATCGACGGCCGCACCAGCGCTTCGAGTTCCCCTCGCGTGACGAGGACGTCCTCGAACGGCTCCGGCATCGGGACCTCGGTCTGCGGGTGCCGCGAAAGGGCTTCCTTCGCCGCCTTCACGTCCTCCTGCAGCGCGCGCCGCGTACGACGGTCCGGAGTGGACTCGGGCCGCAGGACCCGCTGCCAGCGCTGGGGATCCTTGTGCGAGACCTCGCGGCCGACGTGCACCAGCAGCGCCTGGTCGACGTCGAGGCCACCGAGGTCGGGAAGGCCGTCTTCGGCGACGACGGTGAAGCCGCCGTTCGGGGTCGCGCCGACGATCGCGACGTCGAAGGTGCCGGCGCCGAGGTCGTACACGGCGAGCGCCTGACCGGGAGCGAGCGTCTTGCCGGGGAACGACGCGAAGTGCGCGGCCGCGGCGACCGGCTCGGGGACGAGCACCAGGTTGCCGCCCATCCCGGCGAGCCGGGCGGCGGACAGCAGCACGTTGCGGCGGGTCGGGCCCCACTGCGCGGGGTGGGTGAGCCGGACCTCGTCGGGCAGGTCCCCGCCGAGCTGGCGGGTGGTCTCGTCGAGGACGCGGCGCAGGATCGCGGCCAGCACCTCGCTGACCGGGATGACGTCGGTGCCCAGCAGGAGCGTCTGCTCGTCGATGCGGCGTTTGGGGTTGGGCTCGAAGCGGGTCGGGTCGAGGCGGGCGCGGCGCTCGGCGTCCCGGCCGACCATGATCGTGCCGTCCTCGGTGGCGAACACCGCGGACGGCATGTTGGCCGAACCGTCGACTTCGACCACGCGCGGGGGCCTCCCGTGCGCCGAAAGGACGGCCACGGTGTTGGACGTCCCGAGGTCCACCGACAGGATCCGCACAGCTCATACCCCTTCACAGACGAACGGCGACCGCCCCAGTACCGATCCGGCCGCGCTGGCGGTGATGCTCCCACGAGCGAGGTCACCGCACGTGCGGAACCCGCCGAACTCGTCCCCGACCGGGTGCCTCGTCACAGCCCTCGGAGCGAAACTGTCGGTGGTCCGGCGCAGTATGGAGGGCGTGGCACACGTACTCGACCTCTTCTCCCCCGCGACCAGGGACTGGTTCACCGGGGCCTTCGCCGCGCCCACCCGCGCGCAGGAGGGCGCGTGGCGTGCCGCGCACGCGGGGGAACACGCGCTGGTCGTGGCCCCCACGGGATCGGGCAAGACGTTGTCGGCCTTCCTCTGGGCGCTGGACAGGCTGTCGGTCGAGCCTCCGCCGTCCGAGCCGAGGAAACGCTGCCGCGTCCTCTACGTCTCTCCGCTGAAGGCCCTGGCGGTCGACGTCCAGCGCAACCTGCGGGCACCGCTGGCGGGTATCTCGCAGGCGTCGCGGCGGCTCGGGCTGCCGGTCCCGGACATCGGCGTCGGCATGCGGACGGGCGACACCACCGCCGCCGAGCGGCGCTCGTTCGGCAAGACCCCGCCGGACGTGCTGGTCACCACGCCGGAGTCGCTGTTCCTCATCCTCACCTCCTCCGCCCGCGATTCGCTGCGCGGCGTGGAGACGGTGATCATCGACGAGGTGCACGCGGTCGCGGGCGGCAAACGCGGCGCGCATCTGGCCCTGTCCCTGGAACGGCTCGACGCCCTCTTGGAGAAACCCGCCCAGCGGATCGGGCTGTCGGCGACGGTCCGGCCGATCGACGAGGTCGCCTCGTTCCTGGCGGGCGGCAGGCCGGTCACCGTCGTCCAGCCGAAGCTCGCGAAGACGATCGAGGTCCGCGTCGAAGTTCCGGTCGAGGACATGGCCGATCTCGACGGTCCTCAGGGGCCGAAGCAGAACGAAGACCTCGACGCCGGCCTCGCGCGTCTGCCCGGATCGCTGGAGGACATCGACGGTGCGCCGCGGCGGCCGTCGATCTGGCCCGCGGTGGAGGAACGCGTCCTCGAACTGATCCAGGCGCACCGGTCGACCATCGTGTTCGCCAATTCGCGGCGGCTCACCGAGCGGATGACCGCCCGGCTCAACGAACTCGTGGCGGAACAGAGCGAGCTGGAGCCGGATCAGCGGTATCCGGCCGAGGCGATCGGCCAGTCCGGGCTCACCACCGGCGCGGCACCGGTGATCGCGCGGGCGCACCACGGCTCGATGTCGCGTGAGCAGCGCACCCATGTGGAAGAGGAGCTCAAGTCCGGGCGGCTGGCGTGCGTCGTGGCGACGTCCTCCTTGGAACTGGGCATCGACATGGGCGCGGTCGATCTCGTCGTGCAGATCGAGGCGCCGCCGACGGTCGCTTCGGGACTGCAGCGGGTCGGCCGGGCCGGGCACCAGGTCGGCGCGGTGTCGAGCGGGGTGATGTTCCCGAAGTTCCGCGGCGACCTCGTCTCCTGCGCGGTGGTGGCGGAACGGATGGCGTCCGGGGCGATCGAGGCGGTGCGGTATCCGCGGAATCCGCTGGACGTGCTCGCGCAGCAGATTGTGGCGATGGTGGCGCTCGAATCGTGGACGGTCGACGAGCTGGCCGCCCTGGCCCGCCGCGCGGCGCCGTTCGCGTCCCTGCCGGACGACGCGTTGCTGGCCGTGCTCGACATGCTCGCCGGCCGGTACCCCAGTGAGGAGTTCGGCGAACTGCGCGCCCGGATCACCTGGGACCGGGTCACCGGCGAACTGCACGGCCGTCCGGGGTCGCAGCGGCTGGCGGTGACCTCGGGCGGCACGATCCCCGACCGCGGCCTGTTCACCGTGATGACGCCGGGTTCCGACGGCAAGCCCGGGTCGCGCGTGGGCGAGCTCGACGAGGAGATGGTCTACGAGTCCCGCGTCGGGGACACGATCCTGCTCGGCACCTCCTCCTGGCGGGTCACCGACATCACCCACGACCGCGTGATCGTGGTCCCCGCGCCGGGCGAGCCCGCCCGGATGCCGTTCTGGAAGGGCGACGCCCCCGGCCGCCCGCTGGAACTGGGGCGGGCGCTGGGCGCGTTCGTCCGCGAACTGTCCACTTCGGAGCCATCGGCGGCCAGGGAACGCGCGGCCGTCGCCGGGCTGGACGAGTACGCCTGCGACAACCTGCTGGCGTACCTGGAAGAGCAGAAGTCGGCCACGCGGCATGTGCCGAACGACAAAACCGTGCTGCTGGAACGGTTTCGCGACGAGCTGGGTGACTGGCGGGTCATCCTGCACTCGCCGTTCGGCGCGCAGGTCAACGCGCCGTGGGCGCTCGCGATCGCGGCCCGGCTGCGGGAGAACCGCGGGGTCGACGCCCAGGTCGCGCATTCCGACGACGGCATCGTGCTGCGGCTGCCCGAGGCGCTGGACATGGACGGCGCCGAGGTCACCATCGGCGTCGAGGACGTGCTGCTCGATCCGGAAGAAGTCGAGCAGCTGATCGTCGCCGAGGTCGGTGGTTCCGCGCTGTTCGCCGCGCGGTTCCGGGAATGCGCGGCACGGTCGCTGCTGCTCCCCCGCCGGGATCCGCGCCGCCGCACCCCGCTGTGGCAGCAGCGGCAGCGCGCGTCCCAGCTGCTTTCGGTCGCGGCCAAGTACGAGCGGTTCCCCGTGGTACTGGAGGCGATGCGGGAAGTCCTGCAGGACGTGTACGACGTCGGCGGGCTGCGCGAGCTGATGACCGACGTCCGGTCCCGCAAGGTCAAGCTGGTCGAGGTCGAGACACCGTCGGCGTCCCCGTTCGCGCGCAGCCTGCTCTTCGGCTACGTCGGGATGTTCCTGTACGAGACCGACGCCCCGCTCGCGGAACGGCGCGCGGCGGCGCTGGCACTGGATTCGACGCTGCTGGCCGAACTGCTCGGCACCGAGGCGATCCGCGAACTGCTGGACGCCGAGGTCGTCGCCGAAGTCGAGCGCTCGTTGCAACGCCTCGATCCGGACAGGCACGCCCGCAACGCCGAAGACGCCGCGGATCTGTTGCGGTTCCTCGGCGATCTCTCGATCGAGGAGGCCGCCGCGCGCGGCATCCAGCGGGAATGGCTGGAGGAATTGGAGGCCGCGCGGCGGGTGATCCGGGTCCGTATCGGCGGCGGAGAACGCTTCATCGCCATCGAGGACGCCGGCCGCGTACGCGACGCGCTGGGCACCGCGCTTCCGGTCGGGGTGCCGGAGGCGTTCACCGAGCCGGTCGAGGATCCCGTCGGTGACCTGCTGTCGCGCTATTCGCGCAGCCGCGGCCCGTTCAGCGCCCGGCAGGCGGCCGAGCGGTTCGGCCTCGGGACTGCCGTGGTCACCGGCGTACTGGACAGGCTGACCGCGCAGGGCAGGCTGGTCCGCGGCGAGCTGAGCCCCGTCGGGCATCCGGAGACCCACGGCGTCGGGATGGAGTTCTGCGACGCGTCGGTGCTGCGCAGGCTCCGGCGGGCGTCGCTGGCCCGGCTGCGGGCCGAGGTGGAGCCGGTCGAACCGGCCGCACTGGGGCGGTTCCTGCCCTCGTGGCACGGCATCGGCGCACGAGTGCGGTCCGCGCCGACGGCGGACGACGTGCTGTCCGTGGTCGAGCAGCTGGCCGGTGCCCCGCTCCCGGCGAGCGCCGTCGAGTCGCTGATCCTGCCGAGCAGGCTGCCCGGCTACACCCCGTCGCTGCTGGACGAACTCACCACGGCGGGCGAGGTCACCTGGTGCGGCTGCGGATCCCTGTCCGGCGGGGACGGCTGGCTGGCGCTCGCCCCCACGGACGTCGCCGATCTGCTGTTGCCGGATCTCGACGACGATCTGCCCTCCGGCCCGCTCCACGAGGCCATTCTGTCCACATTGGAGGGTGGAGCGCAGTTCTTCCGTCAGCTCGTGGACCGGGTGTCGCCGATGGTCGAAACCCCGCCCGGCGACGGCGAAGTCGTGGCGGCGCTGTGGGATCTCGTGTGGGCCGGTCTGGTCACCGGGGACACGCTGGGCCCGCTGCGGGCGCAGGTCTCCGGTTCCGGCGCGGCGCACAAGCCACGGCGACAGGCTCCTCGCGGCCGGTACGCGCGGCTTCGGGCCGGGCGTCCGGCGATGCCTTCGCGCACCGGGCCGCCGACGGTGGCCGGCCGCTGGGCACTGGCCCCGGGACGCGAAGCCGATCCGACCAGGCGCGCGCTGGCGCGGACGGAGGCCTTCCTGGAACGGCACGGCGTCCTCACCCGCGGCGCCCTCGATACCGAGCGTGTGACGGGCGGTTTTTCAGGAATCTACAAGGTTTTACGCGGCATGGAGGATTCGGGGCAGGTCGTCCGGGGGTACGTGGTCGAAGGACTCGGCGCGGCGCAGTTCGCGGCGAAGGGCGCCGTCGACAGGCTGCGCGCGCAGTCGGGGAACCAGCGCACCACCACCGAAGGCGCCGTCGTCCTCGCCGCCGCCGACCCGGCCCAGCCCTACGGTGCCGCGTTGCCATGGCCTGCCGCGACAGGAGACACGAAGCACCGTCCGGCAAGGAAAGCGGGCGCGCTGGCCGTACTCGTGGACGGTGTCCCGGCGATGTACGTCGAACGCGGCGGCCGGTCGCTGCTGAGTTTCACCGAGGATCAGGACAGGTTGCGCTCGGCCGCGCGGGCGCTGTCCACGGCGGTGCGGGAAGGCTGGCTGGGGCAGCTCGCGGTGCAGAAGGCCGACGGCGAGGTGGCGCTCACTTCGGCGCTTTCGGCCGTCCTTCAGGAGGCGGGTTTCCGGGCGACTCCCAAAGGGTTGCGCCTGCGGGCCTAGAATCACCGCTCAGACCTGCGGAGAAGGACGTTCGACCATGGTGATGCGCGACCTGCGCTATTTCGGGGATCCCGTGCTCAAGACCGTATGCGACCCGGTCACGACATTCGACAAGAAGATCGAGTCGCTGGTGACCGATTTGATGGACGGGGTGAAACCGGCCGGGCGCGCGGGTCTCGCGGCGCCGCAGATCGGGGTCGGGCTGCGGGTGTTCAGCTACGACGTCGGCGGACTGAGCGGGTACGTGATCAACCCCGAGATCGTCGAGCTGTCCGAAGAAACACACGAGATCGGCGAGGGCTGCCTGTCCGTGCCGGAGCTGTGGTTCCCGGTCGTCCGCGCGAAGCACGCCGTGGTGCGCGGTGTCGACCTGCGTAACGAGCCGGTCGAGGTCGAAGGCGTCGACGTGCTCGCCCAGTGCCTGCAGCACGAGACCGATCACCTCGACGGCAAGCTCTACCTGGAACGGCTCACCCCGGAACGCAAGAAGCGCGCGTTGGGCGAGGCCCGCGGCAAAGACTGGTTCTGGAACCGCTGACCCACTCCCGCATTTCGTCCTCTGAATGCGGTGGTTGGTAACCCGAACTACCGCGTTCAGAGGACTAAACGCGCGGGTCGGGGAGCCGGAAGCGCAGGGTGCCGGGGTCGCCGGGGGCGCGTTCGGGCCGGAGCCCCACACGGGTGGCGGTGCGGTGGAGGGAGTCGTCGCCGGGCAGGCAGACGGCGGTGAGTTCGCGCTCCCCCTTGGCCACGGCCAGAGTGGCGAGCCGGGCGAGCAAAGCCGTGCCGATGCCTTGGCGCTGCCAGGAATCCTCGACCAGGAGCGAGACTTCGGCCGCGCCGACCTCGGCAGCCGGGATCAGCTGGCCGAGACCGATCACGTCACGGCCGCAGACCGCGAGCAGGCTGATCCCGCGCGGCGGCATCAGGAGCCGGTGCAGCCAGCGACGCGGCACGGCGCGCATTCCGGTGTGATAGCGGTGGAAGAGCGTCGTCATCGAGCATCTCTGGTGCAGCGCGGACACCGCTTCCGCGTCACCGGGGACGCCCTTGCGCAGGACGATCGCGGCGCCGTCGGCCCGGTCGAGCACGATCGGACCGGTCACGTTGTCGCGGACGGCGGTGGTCAGGCCGACCAGCGCGACGGCGCGGCTCAGTTCCAGTTCGACGAACGGTGACCACCGGCGGCGCGCGACGAACGCGGCGCCGTCCCCTGCCGGGAACACCGCGCGGTGCCCGCCTTCCGTGCGGGCCGGGTTCGCCTCGATCGACGGGACCTTGGTGACGACGTCGGCCGCGAGGACGCCGCGGAGCACTTCCGCGAGGCCACCGGGCTCCTCGACGGCCCTTTTGGCCGCGGTGAGCGTCGCGGTGGCAGGGTCGACCAGTTCGGCCAGATCCGCGTCGATGACGGCGGAGCATTCGCATCCTTCGTCGCGGATCGCGTCGATGAGCAGTTGACGCGGCAGACCGGTGGCCGGCCGCAGGACGATCTCGTCGAGCACGCCGCCGGGGACCGGGAGCACCGACAGTCCGAGGATATTGCATTCGAGGTCGGCGAGCCGGATCGCGATCCTGGCCAGGGTGCCGGGCCGGTCGTCCACGCGGATCCGGACACGCCATGCCGACGCGGCCGCGGTCTCTTCGCCGGGATGGACCAGGGTGGGCCGGGCTCGATAGGTCTCCATGACTCCACGGTCCCGGCCGGTTGTTGCCTACCCACGGCGCGAGTGTTTCGCTCAGGTCAGCGTTCGACGCCACCGCGCAACCCCGGCGAAACACTCAGCGGGGAGAAAGCACGCTGAACTCGTTGCCCTCCGGATCCACCATCGCATCGCCACGCTGCCCTGACGCGCCCAGCTCCCGCAGGCGCCGGACTTCGGCCGCCCGGCTCTTGCCTCGCCGTGGCGCGATCTCGAAGCGCAGCCTGTTCCTGTGCCGTTTCTCCTCCCGCGTGGCGAGGAACTCGATCCACGGGCCGCGGCCGTCCGG
Organism: Amycolatopsis sp. NPDC043885; assembly: GCF_056435685.1. Taxonomy (NCBI): domain Bacteria; kingdom Bacillati; phylum Actinomycetota; class Actinomycetes; order Pseudonocardiales; family Pseudonocardiaceae; genus Amycolatopsis; species Amycolatopsis sp. NPDC043885. The sequence goes on along the minus strand of NZ_JBWKEA010000007.1, from coordinate 262,228 downwards.
TGGCCGCAGGCCGACGATCGCCTCTTCCCGGACGCCGGCCTCCCAGCCCAGGGCGGCCGCCCAGAACCGCGCCAGCCGCTCCGGGTCGAGGGCGTCGGTGACGACCGAAGCGATCGCGCCGGCGCCCTCGTACTGCTCGCGCGGCTCGAGGACGCAGAACTCGTTGCCCTCGGGGTCCGCGAGCACCACCCACGGCACCCGTTTCTCCTCCGGCGGGCCCTGGCCGATGTCGATATGCCGTGCGCCGAGGGACAGCGCGCGGTCCACCAGCTCGGCCTGGTGCTCGGGCGAACGGCTCGCCAGATCCAGGTGCAGGCGGTTCTTGCCCCGTTTGGGGCCCGCCTCGGAGCGGAACGCCGGTTGGAACGGGGCGTCCCAGCTGAACAGCCCTTCCCAGAAACCCGCCAGATCTCTGGGAAGGGCCGAGTCGAAGACCAGGTTCACCAGCTGTGCTGCCACACCGGTGAACCTAGACGGCACCACCGACACTTCTGTGCGTCTCAGGTGAACCGGAGTTCGGTCGCTTCTCGGGCACATCTTCAGCTCCGCCGACTGGCGTGACCGGTTTGGCTTCCCCACCGACCGGTCATCGGGTCGCGAGCCGCAGAAGGGCCCAGAGTTGTCCCGCCATGTCCTGGTCTCCGCTGACCGTCACCGCCGTCGGACCCGCCCGGCCCCAGAGCCAGCGGTAGATCTTGTCCGGCTTCCCGGTGATCAGGTCGTCCGCGCGCTGGGCCTCCTCGGCCGAGCACCGCCAGGCGACCGTTTCCGTGGGCCCCGCCCTGGCGATCCAGGTGTGGCCCGCGGTGCGCACGCCGACCGAGCCGGTCTTGGTGCCGGACAGTCCGAGCAACGGCAGCCGCTGGCCGAACCAGAGCACCAGCGCCTCGTCGATCCCGTCGAGTGCCACGTCTTCGGGGATCTCCGACACTTCCCGGCCTGCCGCGCTCTCCGCGTCGATCCGGTGGATCGTCGTCTCGTGCGCCATCCGCCGCCGCCAGAACCCGTAGCTGCGGTCCGCCGGCCACCAGGTCGGCGCCAGTTCGTCCGGGTCGTGGGCGGACAGTTCGGCGACGAGTTCGTCCCTGCCCTCGCGGAAGTACTCCTCCAGGTGCTGTCCCGGCCCCGGTTTGCGCTGCCAGTGCTCGGGACGCCGTCCGTCGGTGATCCAGCGGCGGGTGACCCGGTACACGCTGCCCACGTGCCTGAGGACCTCGCCGAGCGTCCAGCCAGGGCAGGTCGGGACCGGCGCGTCGGCGGACGCGGTGTGCGCCACCTGGGCCATCAACTCGGTTTCGGCGCCGATCACTTCCAGGAACCTGCCCTGGTCGATCATGGCCTGCCCGGCCATCGGGCACCCCCTCTCCGCGGTGACTCTGTCTCTAGGTGAACCCGCGTGTGAATCGGCACAGCGGGTTCACGCTCCGGCCGACAGGCTGCTCAGGCCACATGCGCCGAGTCACCCATCGGCAGCCCGTGCACCACCCGTCGCACCAATTCCAGGAACACCGTGGCGGCCCGGGTCAGCTCGTCCGCCAGCTCGACGGTGACCTTTCCGGTGATGCCCGCCTGCGCGGCGGCCCGCGTCGCCGAATTGGCCGCGAAGAACGCCGCCCATTCCTTCAGCTCGGGCGCGACGGAGTCGAGCAGTACCCAGCCACTCGCCGGCCGGGCACGGCCCCGGTGCGGACGGCCGCGGGCCTCCAGTACCGCCGCCGCGCCCCGCAGCGCGGCGAGATACGCCCCGATGAACCGCTCCGCGGGATCGCTCTCCCGCTCTGCTTCGGCGAGCCCCCGCCTCGCCTGTGCGTACAAGGAGACCGCCGCGGGTGGTGCCGGCGGGCGCAACGACATCGGCAGGGCGGGCTGCGCGGTGCCCCCCGGCCTCTCGGCTTCGTCGGGGGACACGACCGAAACGGACATGACGACCCTCCTCCTGTACGTGAGCGCCTGCCTGTGCCCGGCGCCGAGGCGCTTCCCCCGCCCCCGCGCCGGGCACCTACCGGTGCGCGCTCACCGAATGTCGAACGTCTGTTCGAACAACTCCAATGTAACCCCGAAGTGCCCCATTCCTCAACCCCGTACCGGGGTGATCGCCGCATGTGGTGCGGGACACGGCATCGGCCACGTGATCTCATAGGCGTATGAGCACCATCGACCGGTCCGGTCATCCCTCGGTGGCCAAGGTCGCGGCCGCGCTCGCCGAGGCGGGCCAGCACGCCGCCGCCGACGGGATCCGCATCCTCCCCGCCGAAGTCCGTACGGCCACGCAGGCCGCCGAAGCGCTCGGTGTCGAGGTCGGCGCGATCGCGAACAGTCTCGTCTTCCGAAGCCGCACCGGCGACACCGAAACGGCCCTGCTCGTCCTGACGTCGGGCGCGCACCGCGCCGACACCGGGCTGCTGGCCTCGCTGACCGGAGCCGACGAGATCGGCAAGGCGGACGCGGAGTTCGTCCGCGCGCACACCGGGCAGCCGATCGGCGGCGTCGCCCCGGTCGGTCACCCGAAGGCGTTGACCACCCTCGTCGACACCGCGTTACGTGCCCACGAAGTCGTCTGGGCCGCCGCCGGGCATCCGAAGTCGGTGTACCCCACGACGTTCGACGGCCTCGTCGCGCTGACCGGGGGCACTCCCGCGGACGTCGCGGGCGACGGGCAGGATGGGCGCCCGTGACCGCGATGTCCTCGGAATGCACCCGTTACGTCCAGCTGTCCGCGGACGAGTTCCGCGCCCGGCTCCCCGAGGCGCTGACCATCTACGTCAACGCCATGCGCTACCCCGAAGGCACGGCGGAGCAACGCGCGCCGATGTGGCTCACGCACGCGCTGCGCGAAGGCTGGCGCTGCATGGCCGCGCTCGACGCGGACGGCGTCCTGCTCGGGCTCGCCTACGGCTACAAGGGCCGCGGCGGCCAGTGGTGGCACGAGCAGGTCCGCCACGGCCTGACCCGGCGTGAGGGCCAGGCCGCCGCCGAGCACTGGATGTCCGACTACTTCGAGCTCACCGAGATCCACGTCAGCCCCGAAAGCCAGGGGAAGCGGATCGGCGAGGACCTCCTGCGACGGCTGCTCGACGGCGTGCCCAGCGCCCACGTCCTCCTTTCCACGCCGGAAGGCACCAGCCGGGCCTGGAACCTGTACCGGCGGGTCGGCTTCGTCGACGTGCTGCGGGACTACCACTTCGCCGGGGATCCGCGGCCGTTCGCGATCCTCGGCCGGACGCTGCCGCTCTAGGGTTTCGAGTAGGCGACCGTGAGCGCGGCGATGAGCACCACCGCGCCGCACCAGCCCACGGCGCCGAGCCGTTCCCCGAGCACGGCCATGGACAGCAGCGCGGCGGTCAACGGTTCGAGCAGGGCGGACAACGCGGCCAGTACGGGATGCGCGCTTTCGAGACCGCGGAAGTACGCGGCGTACGCCAGCGCCGTCGGCACGACGCCGAAGTAGACGACGAGCGCGAGCACGTCGGCCTGAACCGGCACCGCCATCCCGAACCACAGCGCGGCCGGGGCAAGCGCGGCGCCGCCGATCAGGCAGCCGAAAGCCGTGGTGGGCAAGGGATCGAGGCCTTCGACGCGGGTCGCGGTCACCAGCGTCAGCACGGCGAACCCAGCCGCTGCGAGCAGGGCGAACAGCACTCCGGCGACGTCGACCTCTTGTCCGGGCGTCCACTGCAGCAGCGCGAGCCCGACGAGGGACCCGGCCACGGACACCGCCGTCCACGCTCCGGGCAGGCGGCGGGTCTTGACGGCCGTCGCGACGGCGAGCAGGACGGGCGCGCTGCCGATGGTGGTCATCGTCGCGACGCTCACGGAACTCAGCGAGACCGCGGCGAAGTAGCTGGTCTGGAAGAGGGCGAACAGGCCGCCGACGGCGAGCAGACGGCGGCGGACCTCAGGAGTGCGGGGGAAACCGCGGAGGCTCCCGGTGAGACAGAGATAGCCGGTGGCGATCACGCCGCCGATGAGCAGCCGGTACGCGGCGACACTCAGTGGATGGAGGCCCGCCCGGGAGGCGAGCAGGGATCCGGCGAGACCGCCGGTCCCCCAGAGGACTCCGGCGAGGACGAGCGCGGCCGACGATCGGGCGCGCGTGGGTACGGCAACGGACATGGGGAAACGCTCCTGCGTCTGTGTCTGTCGGAAAGGACGTCGACGACGCGGGGTGCTTCAGTGCAGCACGGATCGGCCGGGCGGCTGGAACGCCGCGCGGCCGGAGACACCCCGCTCAGGAAGCGGGGGGTGGGGTGACGAGAAAGATCCGGTGCACGGACGGAACCTACCAAGGCCTTGGCACCGGACGCACGTGAATTCCGGCATGCGGAGGCGTCCTCCGGATGCAATGAACGGTCCTTTCCTTGCGAAATTCGCAAGGAAAGGACCGTTCCTAGCACGTCCAAAGGGGAGCGGCGGGCTCAGTCCTGCGCGGCCAGCATCTCCCGCAGGGTGTCCAGCCCCATCCCGCCGAGCGCCAGCGCCCGCGTGTGGAACTGCTTGATGTCGAACGCGTCGCCCTGCCGCGCGCGGGCCTCGTCGCGGGCGGTGAGCCAGAGCCGTTCGCCGAGCTTGTACGACGGCGCCTGCCCCGGCCAGCCCAGGTAGCGATCGATCTCGTCGTGCACGTGGGCCGGGTCGGTGACGGTCCGGGTGAGCATGAACTCCAGGCCCAGTTCGGGCGTCCACCGCTCGCCCTCGTGGAAGCCGGTACCCGCCGGGATCTCCAGCTCCAGGTGCATGCCGATGTCGACGATCACCCGCGCGGCACGGAACAGCTGCTCGGACAGCATGCCGAACAGTTCGCCGTCGTCGGAGAGGAACCCGAGGTCCTCCATCAGCCGCTCGGAGTACAGCGCCCAGCCCTCGGCGTGCCCGGAGGTGAACGCCAGCAGCCGCTGGTACTTGTTGAGCGACTCCGACTGGTCGACCGCGGTCGCGATCTGCAGGTGATGACCCGGCGCGCCCTCGTGGTAGACGGTGCTGACCTCGCGCCAGGTGGTGAACTCGTCCCGGCCCTGCGGCAGCGACCACCACATGCGGCCGGGGCGGGAGAAGTCCTCGCTCGGGCCGGTGTAGTACGCGCCGACGGTGCCACCGGGCGGGGCGATCTTGCACTCCAGCGCCATCACCCGGTCGGAGATGTCGAAGTGCTTGCCGCGCAACGACTTCAGCGCGTTGTCGGACAGGTTCTGCATCCAGGCCTGGAATTCCGCCCGGCCGCGCACGACGTACTTGGGGTCGGCGTCGAGGACGGCGGCCGCCTCGGCGAGGGTGGTGCCGGGTTTGACCCGGCCGGCGACCTCGCGCATCTCCGTCTCGATACGGGTGAACTCGGCCCAGCCCCAGGCGTAGGCCTCGTCCAGGTCGAAGGTGGCTCCGGTGAACAACCGGGACCACAGCCGGTAGACCTCGGCGCCGACGGCGTCCTTGACCGGCGCCAGCGGGGCGAGTTCGGCGCGGAGGAAACCGGCGAACTCCGCGTACGCCTCCTGCGCGGCGTGAGCGGCCTGACCGAGTTCGGTGCGGAGCTTCTCGTCGACGTCCTTCGCGCCCGAGACGAGAGTTTCGAAGAAACCGGCCTCGTCCTTCAGGCCGGCCCAGGTTTCGGCCTGTTCGGCGACCTTGCCGACCTGCCGCAACGCCGACACCCGGCCGGCGTCCGCGGCCGCGAGCAGCGAGGCGCGGAGACCGTCGAGCGCTTCGGGCACCCTCGCCATCCGGGCGGCGATCGTCGCCCAGTCCTCCGCGGTGTCGGTGGGCATGAAGTCGAAGACCATGCGCAGTTCCTGCACGGGGCTTTCGATCACGTTCAGCGCCGCGATGTCGAGACCCGCCTCGTGGATCTCCAGGTGCAACCCGATCCGCTCGGTGAACACCGCCTTGGCCGCGCGCTCGCCGTCGTCGGCGGGTTCGGCCGCTTCGATGTCGGCCAGCGCACGGGCGGCGATGGCGGCCCGCGCCGCGTGCCCGGCGGGCGAGTAGTCGGTCAGCTGGTCGTCGTATCCGGAGATGCCGAACGTCGTCGCGGCGACCGGGTCGGCCGCGGCGTAGTCGTCGACGTACCGGTCACAGATCTGGTGCACACTTCGCGCGGTTGAAGCCATGACCGGCACGCTACCGGGATGGCGGGCGACTTCGGTACGGAGTTACGCGCGGGCCGGGACCAGCCCGAGCCTGCTGACCACCTCACGCGTGGCCTTGGACCGGTTGAACGTGTAGAAGTGCAGGTCGGGGACGCCTTCGGCGATGAGCCGCTCGCCCAGTTCGGTCACCGCGTCGATCCCTTCGGCGCGGAAGGCCTTGGGGTCGCCGGCCAGCGGTTCGAGCCGGTCCAGCAGCCGCCGCGGCGCCGGCGCGCCGGACAGCTTGATGGACGTGTGCAGTGTCCGCGGCGTGGTCAGCGGCATGATGCCGGGGATGACCAGCGCCTCGCAGCCCGTGGCCGCCACCCGGTCGCGCAGGCGGAGGAAGTCCTCCGGCTCGAAGAACAGCTGCGCGATCGCGAAATCCGCGCCGGCGCGGAGCTTGCGCACGAGGTACTCGGTGTCGGCTTCGAGGTTCGCCGACCTGGGGTGGCCGTACGGAAAGGCCGATACGCCGACGCAGAAGTCGCCGAGCGAACGCACCAGCTCGACGAGTTCCTCGGCGTAGTTGAGCCCCTCCGGATGCGGGACCCAGTCGCCGTAGACGTCGCCCGGCGGGTCGCCCCGCAGCGCGAGGATGTTCCGCACGCCGACGGCGGCGTACCAGCCGATGACGTTGCGCAGTTCCGCGACCGAGTGGTTCACGGCGGTGAGGTGCGCCATCGGCACCAGCGTGGTTTCGGTGGCGACGCGGGCGATGCTGCGGATCGTGCCGTCCCGGCTGGAGCCGCCGGCGCCGTAGGTGATCGACATGTACGCCGGGTCCAGCGGCTCGAGTTCCCGGATCGATTTCCACAGCACGGCCTCGTCTGCCGCGTCGCGGGGCGGGAAGAACTCGATGGAGAACACGGGTCCATCACCCTGCAACCGCTCGACCACCGAAGTCATTCCGCCATTTTAGGGGGGAATGTCCGCTGGCTGGGAGCCCCTCTCAGGCTATGGGCGTGCGACTTCAGCCACGTACGAGCGGTTGCCGAGTGGAGCCGGGCTGGGGAGACTCGGTGACGAGCACAGGGAGCCGCCATGAGCGCCGAAACCGACACAAGCTGGGATGAGGACGTCCGCGTCGCGGTCTACCGCGCGTTCGCCGAGCACGGGAGGCCGCCGACGGCCCCCGAACTGGCCGACGCCGCCCACGGATCACTCGCGGTGGCGAAACAGGCACTGCACCGGCTCGCGGAGCGACGGCATCTCGTGCTCGACGAATGCGAACACGTCGTGCTGGCGCATCCGTTCGCGGCGATTCCGCTGGGATTCTCCGTGATGGGCGCGCACACGCTGTGGTGGGGCGGCTGCGCGTGGGACGCGTTCGCGATCCCCCATCTGGTCAAGGCCGAACCCGAGGTGCTGGTGTCCACGCGCTGCCGCGGCTGCGGCGAGCCGCACGCCCTGCTGGTGAACGACCGCACTCCGCCGAAGGGCGGGCTGGTCGCGCACTTCCTGGTGCCGGTGGCGCGGATGTGGGACGACGTCGTGCACACCTGCGACAACCAGCGCCTGTTCTGCGGTGAGTCCTGTGTGGACGGATGGCTGGCGGAAACGGGGCAGGACAAGGGATACGTCATGGATCTGGCGACGCTGTGGCGGCTCGCGGCGGGGTGGTACGAGGGTAGGCTGGAGCACGGGTACACCCGCCGGGATCCGGCCGCCGCGGCCGCGTACTTCGCCCAGGCCGGGTTGAGCGGCCCGTTCTGGAGCTAGACCAGGAAGCGCAGAACGGCGGTGACGACGACCCCGCAGAGGATCGCGGCGAGCACCGGCACGCGCAGCGCGTAGGTCACCGCGATCGCGGCAAGGCCGGCGCAGAGGGTCCAGTCGAGCCCGGACCAGGCCGGACCGGCCACGTCCGTGAGCACGAGACCGGCCAGCAACGCGGGCGCGAGCAGCGCGATCACGCTCGCGAGCCGCGGCGGCAGCGTCCGGTCGCCGAGCAGGACCGGGCCCGCCGCCTTGAACCCGATGCTGACCAGCGCGACGAGGACGATGGCGAGCCAGAGCGTCATCGCCGCGCCCCCAGTCCGAGCAGCGCGGCGGCGGAGGCTCCGATCAGCGCGAGCCCGACCGGGACGAACAGCACCTGGACCCCGGCCAGGCAGGCGGCGAGCGCCGCGGTGAGGACAGCCTGCCGTGAACGGCGCAGTTCGTCGACGAGCAGGACCAGGAAGAAGCCGGGGAACACGACGTCGAGCCCGAACCGCGAGACGACGTCCGGTGGTGGCGCGGCCAGAACGCCCAGCACCGTCCCCAGCACCCATGCGGGCAGTTGGACGACCGTGCAACCGATGAGCTTTTCGCGATCGAAGCGCCCTTCGCCAAGGTGGGCGGCCACCCACGAACCGTCGACGACGGCCTGGCCCTCCCACGCGCGACGCAGGCGTCCACCGCGCAGATCCGAGGCGACGGCGGCGCCCATCGGCAGGAACCGGGCGTTGATCAGGGCCGCCGCGCCGACCGCGACGGCGAGGTTCCCGCCGCCCGCGAGCGCGGTGGCCATCGCGAACTGGGCCGAGCCGGAGAACACGAGGATCGACGCGACGATCGGGGCCGCGATCCCCCAGCCCAGCGTTTGGCTGTACGCGCCGAAGGTGACACCGAGAACGAAGGTCGCGACACCCAGCCCGAGCCCGATGCGGGCGCCGGCCAGATAGTTCCGCCGGAGCGTCGTCATGACCTCGACACTAACAAGCTAAACTGCTTTTGACCATTAGGAGAACCATGGACGGCCACTGGAACGGATACGACAGCATCGGCGGAAGCGTGCCGTTGGACCTGGTCAACACCGTTTCCTGGCGGCGCGATCCGGCCCGGCGGGAAGACCGGCTTTCGACCCCGGAACGGCTGTCCGAGTGGGTGGTCCTGGTCGGCGCCGGCACCGAACGGCTGGAGATCTCCGAAGCCGTCTTGGAGGCGGTGAAGGCCTTCCGCGAGACGCTCTACCGCGTCCTCGTCTCGGCTCCGCCGGACCCCACGGCACTGCGAAAGCCCCTGCTCGCGGCGTATCGGCACGCCGAGCTCGCACCGTCCCTGCCGTTGCGGTGGACGGTGCCGCTGACGGGCGACGCCGCCTTGCCGCACTTCCTCGCGCTGGAGGCCGAGGAACTGCTTCGATCCACGAAGATGGAACGGATCCGCGAATGCGAGGGGCCGGGCTGCGGCTGGGTCTTCACCGACCACACGCGCAACCGGTCACGGCGCTGGTGCAGTTCGTCGGACTGCGGCAACCGGGCGCGGGCGAAGCGGCACTACGACAAGACCCGCGTTTAGTCCTCTGAATGCGGTCCTTGCGCGTGCAACTACCGCATTCAGAGGACTAAACGCGGCGAGTTCCGCCACATTCGAAGGCACCCGACTGGGTCACGGGGACGTGCTTCCCGGAGGATGTGCTCATGGACACGTCCGCCTACGACGCCGATCTGCCCGCCCACGTCGAGCGGGCGCTGGCCGGGTTCCTCGAGCGCGCCGGTGCCGAGATCCGCCGCACCGAACCGGTCGTCGGCGTCGGGATCGACGCGCTGGCCGGGTTCGTCCTGGGCGGCGGAAAACGCCTGCGCCCGACCTTCGCCTGGTGGGGCTGGCGCGGCGCGGGCGGCGATCCGGCGGGACCGGACGTCGAAGGCGTGCTGCAGGCCGTGGCGAGCCTGGAGCTGATCCAGGCGTGCGCGCTGATCCACGACGACCTCATCGATTCCTCCGACTCGCGCCGCGGTTCACCGACCGTGCACATCGCGGGCGCGAAGCTCCACGCCGACAGCGGCTGGCTGGGTTCGCCGAGCACGTTCGGGCTCGCGACCGCCGTTCTGGTCGGCGACCTCGCGCTGGCCTGGGCCGACGACATGTTCGCCGAGGCCCCGCTGCCGCCCGCGGCCCTCGCGGCGGCGCGGCCGGCGTGGCGCGCTATGCGCACCGAGGTCCTCGCCGGCCAGTACCTCGACGTCCGCACCCAGGCCACCGGCGACGCCTCCCCTGAGGCGGCGCTGCACATCTGCAAGCTCAAGACGGCCGCGTACACCGTCCAGCGCCCGCTGCACCTCGGTGCCGCGCTCGGTGGCGCCGACGACGCCCTGATCGCGACGCTGCGCGAGTTCGGCGACGAGGTCGGCGTGGCGTTCCAGCTGCGGGACGACCTGCTCGGGGTGTTCGGCGACCCGTCGGTCACCGGCAAGCCCGCGGGCGACGACCTGCGTGAGGGCAAGCGGACACTGCTGGTCGCGCTGGGTCTCCAGGGCGCGGCCGAGCAGGGCAAGGACGCGGCGGCGAAGGTCATCTCCGACGCCATCGGCGACGCTCACCTGTCCGAAGACGCCGTCGAGACCGTGCGCGAGGCGCTGCAGGACGTCGGCGCCGTCGACGCGGTGGAACGCCGCATCGACGAGCTCACCGACTCCGCGATGGCGACGCTGGACCGCGCTCACCTGGCCGAGCCCGCTCCCGCCGCGCTGACCGGGCTGGTCGTCAAGGCGACCCAGCGGACGTACTGATGCGCACTGTCACCGGTCCGAGTGACCACGTGGTGGTGATCGGTGGCGGGCTCGCCGGGCTGTCGGCGACGCTGCACCTGCTCGGCGCCGGCCGCCGGGTGACCCTGCTGGAGCAGGACAAGAGCCCTGGAGGCCGGGCCGGTCAGGCGGATTTCGGCGGCAACACCGTCGACACCGGCGCCAGCGTGCTGACCATGCCGGAGCTGCTCGACGAGGCCTTTTCCGCGGTCGGCGAATCCCTGGCGGACAACCTCACGCTGACCCGGCTCGACCCGGCCTACCGCGCGAGGTTCGCCGACGGCAGCACGATCGCCGTGCACACCGAGGCGGCGGCGATGGAGGCCGAGATCCGCGCGGCCGCGGGCCCGGCCGAAGCCGACGGCTACCGCAGGCTCCGGCGCTGGCTGACCGAGCTGTACGCGGTCCAGAAGGACCACTTCATCGGCGCGAACTTCGATTCCCCGCTCGATCTCGTCCGCCCGGAACTGGCGAAATTGGCCGCACTGGGCGGTTTCGGCCGTCTCGGCCCGAAGATCGGCCGGTTCCTGCGCGACGACCGGGTGCGCCGCCTGTTCTCCTTCCAGGCGCTCTACGCGGGCCTCGATCCGGCGCGCGCGATCGGCGCGTACGGCGTCATCTCCTATATGGACACCGTCGGCGGGGTCTACTACCCGTCGGGCGGGATGGGCGAGATCGCGCGGGCGATGACGAGCGCCGCCGAGCGCGCCGGGGCGGAACTGCGGTTCGGCACCGAAGCCGCTTGGCTGGAAAGGGTTTCCTCGCGGGTACGCGCGGTGCGGACCCGCTCGGGCGAGCGGATCCCTTGCGACACCGTGGTTCTCGCCACCGAACTCGGCACCGCCTACCGGTTGCTCGGTGCCCGCCCCCGGCGGCCGCTGCCGCTGCGGTACTCGCCGTCGGCCGTCGTCCTGCACGGGCACGCGCCGGACTCCTGGCCGGATCTGGGCCACCACAACATCTTCTTCGGTCACGCCTGGGAAGAGACGTTTTCGGAGATCATCCGCGAAGGCAAGCTGATGAGCGACCCGTCGCTGCTGGTGACCCGGCCGACCGCGACCGAACCGGGCCTCTCCCCCGGCGGCGGCCAGGTGATCTCGGTGCTGGCCCCGGCGCCGAACCTGCGCCGCGGCAAGATCGACTGGCGTCGGGTCGGTCCCGCCTATCGCGCGGAACTGGTGCGCACACTGGAAAAGCGCGGCCTCACCGGGTTCGCGGACGACTTCTCCGTCGACGAGGCGATCACCCCGGAGGGCTGGGCGGAGCGCGGGCTCACCGCGGGCACACCGTTCTCACTCGCGCACACCTTCGCCCAGACCGGCCCGTTCCGGCCGGGGAACCTCGTGCGAGCGGCGGAAAATGTCGTACTGGCGGGCTGCGGGACCACACCGGGCGTCGGAATCCCTCCGGTGGTGATCTCCGGCAGGCTCGCGGCGGGAAGGGTCACCGGCCGATGAACGAACTCGACGCCGCGGGGATCACCGAGCCGTCGTTGCGGGCCGCGTACACCGAATGCCGCCGCATCAACGCGCATTACGGCCGCACGTTCTTCCTCGCGACCCGGCTGCTGCCGGCGCGGACGCGTCCGTTCGCGCACGCGTTGTACGGCTTCGCGCGGATGGCGGACGAAGTGGTCGACAACCCCGCGCCCGGCACGGATCCCGCGGTCGCCCTGGACGAGGTCGCCGTCATGGTCGCGCGGGTCTTCGACGGCGGCACGCCCGCCGATCCGGTGCTGACCGCGCTCGCCGACACCGTGCGGCGCCACGACCTGGACCGCGAGCTGTTCGACGCCTTCATGCGGTCCATGGCGATGGATCTCAAGATCACCGAATACGCGACCTACGCCGATCTCCGGGAGTACATCCATGGTTCGGCCGAGGTGATCGGCCTGCAGATGCTGCCCGTCTTCGGCACCGTCGTCCCGGTCGCCGAAGCCGTGCCGGGCGCCGCCGCGCTGGGTGAAGCGTTCCAGCTGACCAACTTCCTGCGCGATGTCGGCGAAGACCTCGACCGGGGAAGGCTGTACCTGCCGACCGAGGAGCTGGCCGCGTTCGGCGTCGACCGCGAGCTGCTCGAATGGTCCCGTGCCCGCGGGCTGCCCGACCGGCGGGTGCGGCGCGCGCTCGCCGTCGCGGTGGCGCGCAACCGGGCGGTGTACCGCCGCGCCGAAGCGGGCGTCCCGTTGCTGCGCGCGGAATCCCGCGACTGCGTGCGGACCGCGCTCGTGCTCTACGAAGGCATCCTCGACGAAATCGCGGCACTGGGTTACGACGTGCTGAACACCCGCGCGGTCGTCCCGCGCCGTCGCCGGCTGGGAGTCGCGCTGCCGAGGATGCTGGCGAGCGCGTGGAGCAACTCCAGGCTTAGGCTGCGAACATGACCACTGCTGCGAACAGGAAGATCCGGATCGGTGTCCAGCTGCAACCGCAGCACGCCGAATACAAGGCCATCCGCCGGGCGGCTTCGGAGGCCGAAGACCTCGGCGTGGACATCGTCTTCAACTGGGACCATTTCTACCCGCTCTACGGTGAGCCCGAGGGCCTGCACTACGAGTGCTGGACCATGCTGGGCGCCTGGGCGGAGTCCACATCGCGGGTCGAGATCGGCGCACTGGTGACGTGCAACAGCTACCGCAACCCCGAGCTGCTCGCCGACATGGCCCGCACCGTCGACAACATCTCCGACGGACGGCTGATCCTCGGCATCGGCTCCGGCTGGTTCGAGAAGGACTACGACGAGTACGGCTACGAGTTCGGCACCGCGGGCGGGCGGCTCGACAACCTCGCCGAGGCGCTCCCGCGGATCGAAAGCAGGCTGGGCAAGCTGAACCCGCAGCCGGTCCGGGACATCCCGGTGCTGATCGGTGGCGGCGGCGAGAAGAAGACCCTGCGCCTGGTCGCGAAGCACGCCGACATTTGGCACGGCTTCGGCGACCCGGAGGTCGTGGAGCGCAAGGTCAAGATCCTCGACCAGCACTGCGCCGACGTCGGCCGGGACCCGAAGGAGATCGAGCGTTCGGTCGCCGTCGAGGGTGAGCCCGAGGAGCTGGGCCCGAAGCTGCTGGAGCTGGGTGTCTCGCTGTTCACCGTGGCGACCGGCGGGCCGGACTACAACCTCGACAAGCTGCGGTCCTGGATCGCTTGGCGGGACAAGCAGCAGTCCTGACCTCTCACACGCGCTAGGAAAGGTCCTTTCCTTGCAAATTTTGCAAGGAAAGGACCTTTCATGGCGTTCAGGACCGATCGCGACGGTGAGCCGCGACCCTCTCCCGGGTGGCGCACCGCGTCGAGCAGTACCGCCGCGGGCTCCCCCCGCCCAAGTGCACGAACGGCTTCCCGCAACCCGCGGCCGCACACAACCCACCCGGCGGCGCCTGACGGTCCGCCAGCAACACCGCCAGCGCCAGCGCGGACGACGTCACCAGCCACGCGCCCCACGGCCCGTCGTCGTCGGCGTCCACGTGGAGGTGCCAGCCGAACCCGTCGGCGTGATCGGTCAGCCGCGGCGGATGCGCGTAACGAGCCAGCAGCCGGTTGAGCACTCCGGCCGCCTCCGCGACATCCCGCGCCGCGAAGACGTCGCGCAGTTCCGCGGCCGCCTCACGCAACGAAGCCACGTCCAACGGCTTCAACTCGACAGAGGTCTCGCCGTGCGCCTCGAGTACGGCGCGAACCGACGCGACCGACGGTTCCGGCGCCAGCAGCACCGTCAGCAGATCCACCGCCCGTTGCGCCGCCGCCCGAGCCGAACGGCCCGGCAAAAAATCCCGCTGCGCTGAAATCATATCCCACTGTAACGTCTTGTCCATGAGAGGCCGTTACAGACTCGCCGCCTACTTGACCGGCGCGACGATCGCCAGGACCGGCGACGAGCTGTCCGGGCCGGCGTTGCTGCTGCTCGGCATCGGTGTCGACGGTTCGGCCGCCACCGGGTCCGCGCTGCTCGCGGGACTGACGATCTCCGCGGCGGCGGGCGGGCCGCTGCTCGGCGCTCTGCTCGACCGCAGTCCCAGACCAGGCCGATTGCTGGCGTGGGCGCTTCTCGCCTACGCGGGCGGACTCGGCGCGGTGCTCGCGCTGGTCGAAATCCCCGCGGCGATCCCGGTGGCCGTCGCGGCCGGGCTGCTCAACCCGGCCTTGGCGGGCGGGTGGACGGCGCAGCTGCCGAACGTCCGCGGCGAGACACCGCTGACGAGGGCCAGCACCCTGGACGCGATGACGTTCACCGCCGCGAGCCTCGCCGGTCCGGGACTCGCCGGCCTCGTGGCCGCGTACGCCGGAGCGCCGGCGGCGGTGGCTGTCGCGATCACGCTGGTCGCCGCGGCCTTCCCGGCCGCGTGGTCGCTCCCCGCGGCCGAGGTGAAACCCGCGACACCGATCCGCCGTCAACTCGCCGACGGGTTCGCGGTCCTCTTCCGCAACCGCACCCTGCTGCGCGCCACCGCGACGTCCACGATGTCCTTCGTCGGCATCGGGGTCGCCATCGTCTGCTATCCGCTGCTCGGCGCCCAACGGCTGGGGAATCCGGGCTTCGGCGCGCTGCTGCTCACCGTGCTGGCCGCCGCGTCACTGGTCGCGAACGCGGTGCTGGCCCGCAGGCCGCCGCCGCCGGATCGCACCGTGCTCGCCAGCACCGTCCTGCTGGGCGCGAGCTTCCTGCTCGCGGCATCGGGGCACGACATGGTGACTCTGCTGGCCGCCGCCGTGCTCGCCGGATTCGCCGAAGGACCGCAGCTTTCGGCGCTTTTCGCCATCCGGCACCGCGAAGCGCCCGCGCGAGTGCGGGCTCAGGTATTCACGACGGCCGCGAGCGTGAAAATCACCGGACTCGCGGCGGGTGCCGCGCTCGCGGGACCGCTGAGCGCACTCTCCGTAACCGCCGCGCTGAGCGCCGCGGCGGGTTGCCAGCTTCTGGCGGCCGCGACGTTCATGCTGGTCAGAGCTAGAACGCCATCGCCTGCGCGCGTCGCTTGACCTCGGTGCCGTGGCTGGTGCGGAGCGCGTTGACCGGTGTGGTCCCCGGCAGGGTCTCGTCCGCGGCGAAGAGCCAGCGCAGCATCTCCGTCCGGCTGAAACCGGCGTCCGCGAGCACGGTGATGGTGCCCGCCAGGCCCTTGACCACGCCGTCCTTGACCAGGAACGCGACCGGGACGTACAGCTCGCCCTTCCGCCGGACGGCGATCAGGTGGCCGTCGCGCAGCATCTGGCGGACCTTGTTGGCCGAGACGTTCAGCGCGGTCGCGACCTCCGGAACCGGGAGAACGGCCACATCTGCATCGAGAACGTCGTCGGCGACGGGAATACCACTCACAGGTGACACTGTGCCACATTCCGTCTCCCGCTCCGTTAGTACGCATGGGTGACGACCCGGACCATGACGGAGAGTGCCCACCCGGTCACGTATACCGCCGATTCGACGAAATGGCGGGAATCGTGATCCCCGGCGAGCCAGGTCCCGTACACCAGAACATGGGTACTTCCGTACGATCCATAGCCGTGACACGCACGGACCCCACGCTGGTGGGCACTCTGCTCGAGGGCCGCTACCGGGTGGACAAGCTGCTCGCACGCGGTGGGATGTCGTCGGTGTACCGCGGCGTCGACACCCGCCTGGACCGCCAGGTCGCCATCAAGATCATGGACCCACGGTTCGCCGACGACAGGTCGTTCGTCGAGCGTTTCGAGCGGGAGGCCAGGTCAGCGGCCCGGCTGCATCATCCACACGTGGTGGCGGTGCACGACCAGGGTTTCGACACCCCCGGCGGCGAGGAGTCCGGCCGCGCGTTCTTGGTCATGGAACTCGTCGACGGCGGGACCCTGCGTGAACTGCTCGCCGAACGCGGTCCACTGGACGTCGCGCTCGCGCTGAGCATCATCGAACCGGTGCTCTCCGCGCTGGCCGCGGCGCACGCCGCGGGGCTGGTGCACCGCGACGTCAAACCGGAGAACGTGCTCATCGGCCGCGGCGGCACGGCGCTTTCGGGCGGCGTGGTCAAGGTGGGCGACTTCGGTCTGGTCCGCGCGATCGCGAGCGCGGGCACCACGAGTTCGAGCGTCATCCTCGGCACCGTCGCCTACGTATCCCCCGAGCAGGTCGCGACCGGCGCGACCACCTCGCGCGGCGACGTCTACTCGGCCGGGATCCTGCTGTACGAAATGCTCACCGGACGTCCGCCGTACACCGGCGACACCGCCCTCTCGGTGGCGTACCGGCACGTCAACGACGACGTCCCGCGCCCGAGCGAGCTGCGGCCGGGCATCCCGCCGCTGCTCGACGAACTGATCCTGCGCGCCACGCGCCGCGACCCCGAGCAGCGTCCGGCCGACGCCGCGGCGTTCCTCGCCGAGCTGAACCACCTGCGTACCGTCCTCGGCGTCCCGGCCGTCCCGGTGCCCGTGCCGCTGCCCGCCGACGCCGACCGGGAGACCGACGCCGAACGCACGACTCCCGGCATCCCCGCCGTCCCGGCGGCGAACCCGGCCCTGGCGACGACGGTGCTGACCCCGGTCGCCGAGGCGACCATGCCGGTCACCGGCCCGCGCGGAACGCAGGCACTGCACCGTGAGCCGCAGATCCCCGCCGCCCAGCCACCCCGCACGCCTCCCCCACGGCCCCAACCGGCCGCCGACGACGAGCAGCCGGGGTCGCGCAAGCGCCTCTACGTCATGATCGCCGCCGCGGTGCTGGTTCTCGGCGGCCTGATCGGCGCGTTCGCCTTCATCCTCAACGACACCGGGCCGAGCTCGTCGTCGGTGCCGAAACTGGCGGGGATGAACCAGGCCGCCGCCGGGGACGCGCTCCGCTCGGCGAAGCTGACCCCCGCCTACACCGAGGAGTACAGCGACACCGCCGCCCAGCACACGGTGATCCGGTCCGACCCGGGCGAGGGCACGTCGCTCGCGCCGGGTTCCACGGTCAACGTCGTGCTTTCGAAGGGCCGGCCGATCGTGCCGGACATCCAGGCCGGGACGAGCCCGCAGGACGCGGAGACGGCGATCAAGGCCGCACAGCTGACCCCGGTCCAGGGCGAGCAGGAGTACAGCGACGTCGCCAAGAACAAGGTGATCCGCGTCGACCCGAGCCCCGGTTCGCAGCTGAACATCGGTGGGCAGGTCACGATCATCCTGTCGAAGGGCCCCGAGCCGCTGCCGCCGGTCCCGGACGTCACCGGGCAGAGCAAGGACGCCGCGTTCCAGATCCTGCAGCAGGCGGGCTTCCAGCCGTTCCAGGCCGGCGAGGAGTTCTCCGACCAGTTCGCCGCCGGTCAGGTGATCCGCACCGACCCGAAGGGCGGCGGCAAGGCGAGCAACCGCCGTATCGGAGTGTTCGTTTCGAACGCCGTCGAAGTACCGAACGTGACCTTCAAACGGATGGAGGAGGCGATTCAGATCCTGAAACAGGCGGGTCTGGAGCCCGACCGCCAGGGTCGCGGAAACGGGAACGGTCACGGCGGCGGAAACGGTGGTTTCGACTTCGTCCTGGAACAGGATCCGCAGCCGGGCACCAAGGTGCCGAAGGGCACGAAAGTGAAGATCAAGGGCTTCGGGTGACGCGAAAGGTACCTTGAAACCGTTCAGTACCGGCATGGTCATCGGCTACCGTGAGCGCATGGTGGTCGTTGACGGCGTGAACGGCAGGTCGGACAGCTTCACCCCGCGTCCTGCCGCGCCGCGATGAGCTTCTTCACGGACGGTCCGCGCAGCCGCCCCCTGTTCCCGGTGCCGGAACAGGAACTGTTCGGCTACAACGGCCGCCCCTGGGTGGAGCCGCCGCACGAGTACATCGTCCCGGCGATCCTGCCCTGGTCGATGCCGCTGGGCCGCGCCGAGCGGACCATCGTGGCGCTGCGCGGGATCGAGGTGTGGCCGGAGTCTGCGTCCTTCCAGCTGTCGGTGTACTCGCGTGATCTGCTGCTGGACGAACCCGGCGAAGGCCTGATCGACCACCGCCGGGTCCCGGACTACAACGCGCTGCTGGTCGGAGTGCTCTTCCCCGACGGCAGACGCGCCAGTTCGGAGACCATCTCCGTGCCGTCGGCCACCAAACCGGACCAGCCGGTGCTGCGCGCGCAGGGGCTGGGCGGTTCGGCGTTCCACGTCGAACACGAGATCTTCCTGTGGCCGCTGCCGCCCGACGGGCCGCTGGAGCTCATCGTCCAATGGCTCGACCGCGACATCGAGGAGACGCACACCTCGCTCGACGGCACCGCGATCCGCGACGCCGCCAAGGAGGCGGGCGAGATCTGGCCAGGCCTGCCCGCACGGGAGGCACACGGACTGCCGGTCCGCCGGGTCGGGGCACAGGCGATGATCACCCCGGCCTGGCCCCGCGATTCACAGGCCCCGCCGCCCTTGCCGCAGCCGCAGCGGCCGTCCTCGCCGCCCGCTCCGGCGGCGGATCAGCCGCGGCGTGGTGCGCCACTGCCGACCCGCCTCCCCCGCCGGGCTCGCTGAGGACCGGTAAGGCTGTTGCGATCACCCGCCCGGACCGTCATCGGTACAGCGGGTCTTGAGTGGCGATTCGGGTTATCGAGGGTAGTCAAATGCGGCGTGACCGACCCTCTGCGGTGAAGGACCCCTTCGCTGACTCCGAGGCAGTGGAGGGAGCCGGCCGTGCCCCTGAGTGTCCACAAAGGACACCTTCTTCCAGCTGAATGTCCGAGTTGTGACTATATGCGTGGTTTCCGATGGGGGCCGTGAGTGGCAAGCAGGGTTCTAACCCTCTTTATCACTTACGCCCCCTTGCAAGCCGTGCAAATTACCCAAATCGGGCACCATTATCTCGAAAGTGTCCCTTATGGACATTCGGGAAGGGGGATGGGCAAATGTGGCGTGTCCGCGAGGGCCTCCTTGCTTACCCTGACAGCAGTGAAGGAGGCCCTCGCCACCCCGGTTCGACGCCCCCGATGTGGCACTGGAGGCGCTGAGCGTCCCCAATGCCACATCGGGAACACCGCAGCCCCAACGTCGTACCCTGATGCCCCGAACGGCCCCTTTGCCCTTACCCCTCCAGAGAACCCGAATCGCCACTCACGACCATTCAGCGGAACGCTTCGACGTTCGCCACCGCCCACTCCGCATAGGTGACGCCGGGCCGTCCGGTGAGTTCCTGGACTACCCCCGTCGGCTTGTCGGGGTTCTCCGTGAAGTACGCGAAGCCGTCGAGGAGCCATTCGGCGATCTCCGCCGGGATCCCGGCGGCGGCCCACTGCTTGTTCGCCTCTTCCCGGGTCAGCTCCTGGAAGACCACCTCTTCGCCGAGCGCGGCCGAGATGGCGGCGACCTGTTCACGCTGACTGACCGCCGTCGGCCCGCTCAGCGTGTGCTTCTTGCCGACGTGCCCTTCGGTCAGGATGACGTGCGCCGCGACCGCGGCGATGTCCGCGAGGTCGATCGGCGTCATCCGTGACTCGGGGTAGGCCTCGCGGACCACGCGCTCGGCCTTGATCGTCTCGGCCCAGCCGAGGGTGTTGTTCATGAACGCGCCCGGCCGCAGGAACGTCCAGTCGAAGCCCGCCTCCCGGACGGCCTTCTCGATGATCGCGTAGTCAACGCCGCTCGAGTTCTCCGCCGGATCGTCGGCGTTGCTGCCCGACAGCGCCACCACCCGGCGCACTCCGGCCTCCTTCGCCAGCTTCACGAAGTCGTCCACCTTGGCCGCGAGCGGCGCCAGGTACACGGTCTCGATGCCTTTCAGGGCTTCCGGCAAGGTCTCCGGCTTGCCCAGGTACCCCTTGGCGACCTCCACCTGCTCGGGCAACGCCGCCTTCACCGGATTGACGGTCAGCGCCCGCACCGGCGCCCCGGCCTCCACCAGCTCGTCGACGAGCAGCCTGCCGACGCTTCCGGTCGCACCGGTCACCAGGATCGTCACGATTCCCCACTCCTTTTCGTACGCCCTACGGGATAACTTTAACCGTACCGCATACGAGAATGTAGAATCCAGCTTCACGGCCGAGTGGAGTGTGGATGGATTTCGAGCGCAGCCTCGAACTGTTGTGGCGTGACCGCGGCGAAACCCGGCAGCCGACCAGGGGGCGAAAGCCGAAACTGACCCTCGACCAGGTGATCGCCACCGCCGTCGCGCTCGCCGACAGCGCGGGCGAGGCGACCGTGTCGATGAGCCAGATCGCCAAGGAACTCGGCGCCGGCACGATGACGCTCTACACCTACGTCCCCGGCAAGACGGAACTGCTCGATCTCATGGTGGACTCGGTGCTCGCCGAGCGGGACCTCCCCGGCCCCGGCGACCCGCGGCCGGACGGCTGGCGCGAGCAGGTGCGGCTCTACGCCGAGCGCACCCTGGCCGTGTTCCGCGCGCATCCGTGGCTGCGCTCGACGTCGATGGTGCGGCCGGTGCTCGGCCCCGGGCTGATGGCGGGCCAGGAGTACCTGATCGCGGCGGTGTCGGACATCGGGCTGGAGCCGCGCAAGACGGCCGCGGCCGCGAACAGCATCGAGATCTACGTGCAGGCCAACGCGACGCTGTTCGCCGAGACCGCGCAGGTCGAACAGGAGACCGGGCAGTCGACCGACGCCTGGTGGGGGCAGCGGTCGGTCTTCTGGGAGAAGTACTTCGACGTGGAGCGCCATCCGGCGATGACGCGGATCTGGGAAAGCGGCGGTTACGACGCGGACACCTGCGAGGCCGCCGACGAGACCTTCGCGTTCGGCCTGGAACGCCTGCTGGACGGCATCGAAGCCCTCGTCACCCGCTGACCCCTGACGCGTTTCGTCCTCTGAATGCGGTAGTTCGTATCGCCAACCACCGCATTCAGAGGACGAAACGCGTCAGGAGACGGTCGGTAGATCGGGTGCCGAGACGTCGAAGACCTTGCCCTCGCGGGTGAGCAGGGCGGCCAGGACCTTCGCCTTGCGTTCGGTGTCGGCCGAGGTCCCCCACCGCACGGTCTTCCCGTCGGCCAGCGCGAACTCGACACTGCCGGGGGTCCTCGCCGTCGCGGTGGTGACCTGCTTGAGCAACTGCTGCGGGATCACGCCGAGGACGCCGGTCACCGCGCGGGTCACCGGGTCGTCGGCCGACACCGACGGCAGTTTCAGCTCGGGCAGCCCGGCGGGCCGCTCCTTGACGGTCTTGAACACCACTCCCCCGCCGTCGACGAGGTGCACGCCGTCGCCGCCGGGCCCGCTGTCGAAGAACGCGATCGCGGTCCGCTCGGTCACGGTGATCTCGAGGGTGCTCGGCCACGACCGGGAGACGTCGACGGTGGCGATGCCGGGCATCTGCGCCACCTTGTCCCGGATCTCGTCGGTGTCCAGGCGCAGCATCGGTTTCTGGTCCGGCACCGCCGCCGTGGCGCGGATCTGGTCCGCGGGCACGGAGCTCGCCCCGACGACGTCGACCTGCTGCACACCCAGCATCGAGCTGAACCACAGAAGGTAGACGAGGGCGACGGCGGTCAGCACCGACAGCAGCGCGACCCAGCGGCGCCGCATCTCCTTGTGCCTGGCGGGCCGGGCGGTGCGGCGGCGGTCGTACACGGACCGCCTGCGGCGCCGGGCCTTCGCGCGTTGTGCACTGCTCGGACGCCGACCGGGTTCGGCCGGGCGGCGGCGTTCCCCGGTCTGCGTCATGGCTAGCCTGCCCGCCGGTCCAGTTCGGCCAGGATCTCCGGGCCGAGCTGCGTGACGTCGCCGGCGCCCATGGTCACCAGCAGGTCGCCGGGTTTGACCAGATCCGCCGCGAGCTTCGCCGCGACGTCGAACGCGGGCTGGTAGTGCACGGGGACACCGGAGATCTGGTCGGCGATGAGCGCACCGCTCACGCCGGGCTCCGGCTTCTCGCGCGCCCCGAAGACGTCCAGCACGACGACCTCGTCGGCCAGCGACAGCGCGGCCGCGAACTCCTTCGAGAACGTCTTCGTACGCGAGTACAGATGCGGCTGAAAGACCACGATGACCCGGCCCGGGCCCGCGGCCGTCCGCACCGCGCGCAGCTGCGCGTCGACCTCGGTCGGGTGGTGCGCGTAATCGTCGTACACGCGGACGTCGCCCGAGCGGCCCTTGAACTCGAACCGCCGCCGGACGCCGCCGAACGCGGCGAGCCCTTCGGCCAGTCCTTCGACCGGCGCGCCGAGCTCGATCCCGGCCAGCAGCGCGGCGATCGCGTTCAGCGCCATGTGGTCGCCCGGCACCGCGACCCGCAGGACGATTTCCTCACCCCGCAGGGAGATCCGGACGACACCGCCGTCGGGGGCCGGCGCGTAGTCCAGCACCTTGGCGTCCTCGGCACCGGTGACCGAACGCCCGTAGCGACGAACGCGGATGCCCTGCTCCGAGGCTCGCGCACCCAGCTTCTCGGCGCCCTCGTCGTCACCGCAGACGATGAGCAGCCCGCCCGGCACGATCCGGCCGAGGAAGTCGGTGAACACCGAGACGTACGCCTCGGCCGTGCCGTGGTGGTCCAGGTGGTCCGGCTCGACGTTGGTCACCACGGCGACCGACGGCGAGTAGGCCAGGAACGACCCGTCGCTCTCGTCGGCCTCGGCGACGAAGATCCCGCCCTCGCCGTGGTGCGCGTTGGCGCCCGACTCGTTGAGGTCGCCGCCGATGGCGAACGACGGATCGAGACGGCACTGCTGCAGCGCGACGGTCAGCATCGACGTCGTCGACGTCTTGCCGTGCGTCCCGGCGATGCAGGCGACGCGGTGCCCCTCCATCAGCCCGGCCAGCGCCTCGGCGCGGTGCAGCACGGTGATCCCGCGTTCCCGCGCGGCCACCAGTTCCGGGTTGTCGGCCTTGATCGCGGTCGACACGATCACCGAGGACGGGCCTTCGGGGAACGCGTCGAGGTTCTCGGCGCGCTGGCCGACGGCGATCTCGGCACCCTGGGCACGCAGCGAAAGGAACGCGCGCGACTCCTTGGCGTCGGATCCGGAGACCTGGGCACCGCGGGCCAGCAGGATCCGCGCGATGCCGCTCATCCCGGCGCCGCCGATCCCGACCAGGTGGGCACGCCTGAGCGTGTCGGGGAGATTGTCAGGCACCTGCGGCCTCCAGCACGATCTTGGCAAGGGTCTCGTCGGCCTCGCGGTGGCCGAGGCCGACCGCGGCCGCACTCATCTTCGCGACCCTGTCGGCGTCGGACACCAGCGGGATCACCAGCTCCGCGACCTTGGCGGGGGTGAGGTCGGCGTCGTCGACCATCAGCCCGGCACCCGCTTCGACCGCGGGCCGGGCGTTGACCGCCTGTTCGCCGTTGCCGTAAGGCAGCGGGACGAACACCGCGGGCAGGCCGACGGCGGACACCTCGGCCACGGTCATCGCGCCGGAGCGGCACAGCACCGCGTCGGCGGCGGCGTAGGCCAGGTCCATGCGCTCCAGGTAGGGCACCGGGACGTACGCGGGCCTTCCGGGGAACTCCTGGACGACCAGCGTGTTCTTCGGCCCGTGGGCGTGCAGGACGCCGACGCCGGCATCCGCGAACTCCTTGGCGGCGCCCGAAACGGCGCCGTTGATCGACACCGCGCCCTGCGAACCGCCGAAGACCAGCAGCGTCGGAGCGTCGGGGTCGAGCCCGAAGTGCTCACGGGCTTCGGCGCGCAGCGCGGCCCTGTCGAGCGAGGTGATGGAGCGGCGCAGCGGGATGCCGATGACCTCGGCCTTCGCCAGCGGCGTCCCCGGGACCGCGACGGCGACCCGGACGGCGAACCGCGCGCCGACCTTGTTCGCCAGGCCCGGCTTCTCGTTGGCCTCGTGCACCACGATCGGCGTGCGGCCGCGCGCGGCGAGGTACGCCGGGAGCGCGACGTACCCGCCGAAGCCGACGACGACGTCCGCGCCGACCCGGTCCAGGACCTCACGGGTGCGCTTGACCGCGTCGCGGACCTTCAGCGGCATCTTCAGCAGTTCGGGTGTCGGTTTGCGGGGCATCGGCACCGGCGGGATCAGCTCCAGCGGGTAGCCCCGCGCCGGGACGAGCTTGTTCTCCAGTCCGCGCTGGGTCCCCAGCGCGATCACCTTCGCGTCGGGACGCAGGCGCATCACCGCGTCGGCGAGGGCGAGTGCCGGTTCGATATGCCCTGCGGTACCACCGCCGGCGACCACGACCACCGGTGCCTTGCCGGCGACCTCGCCTGCGGCGCCACCTCTGACGGGGTTGTTCACCTATGACCTCTCCGGTTTGCGGTACCCCGTTTCGCGGTACCGCGGTTCGCCGCCGTTCGCGCGGCCGTCCTCCTGCCGGGTTCCCGTACCGAACGGCGCCGCTCCTGTGCGGGCGAAGGCCTCGCCGTCCTCGGCGCGGGCCTCGCCGCCTTGGCGGCGCCTCCCCTGGCCGCGGTGCCCTTGCGTTTGGCGGGCGGGCGATACGGCTCGGGCGCGGGAAGCCTCAGCAGGCGTCCGAATTTACCCGGCCCCTGCGAGCGCAGTGCGGCCACCGCCTCCGGTTCGTGCCGGGCGGCGTTGGCGAGGATCCCCATGATGAGCATGGTGATCACCAGCGACGTGCCACCGTACGAGATCAACGGCAGCGTGACCCCGGTGACCGGCAGCAGGCCGACCACGTAGCCGATGTTGATCCCCGCCTGCGCGACCAGGAAGACGGTCAGCGTGCCGGACACGATGCGGATCCACGGGTCGAGGTTGCGGGTGGCGATCCGCAGGCCCACGACGGCGACCCCGGCGAACAGCCCGAGCACCACCACGCAGCCGACGAAGCCGAGTTCCTCGCCGATCAGGGCGAAGATGAAGTCGTTCTGCACGTTGGGCAGGTAGCCCCAGTTGGACTGGCCCTGACCGAGGCCCTTGCCGAGGAACCCACCATCGGCGAGCGCGAGTTTCGCCTGGTTGGCCTGGAAGCCATCGGCGCTGGTGTCCGGGTCGCCGGAGACGAACGACATGACCCGCGCCAGCCGGTACGGGGCGATGATCGCCA
The DNA here is from genome assembly GCF_056435685.1 of Amycolatopsis sp. NPDC043885. Classification (NCBI taxonomy): domain Bacteria; kingdom Bacillati; phylum Actinomycetota; class Actinomycetes; order Pseudonocardiales; family Pseudonocardiaceae; genus Amycolatopsis; species Amycolatopsis sp. NPDC043885. Next base: position 236,694 of record NZ_JBWKEA010000007.1, on the reverse strand, counting down.
GCACCAGGATCCCGGCGAGGCCACCCGCGAGGATGACCCCGAACAGTCGTTTCGGCGCGCCCGCGAACCACAGCAGGGCCATCAGCACGACCGCGAGGGTGATCGTGCCGCCGAGGTCGGGCTGCATCATGACCAGCGCGAACATCAGCAGCGCGATCGGCACGACCGGGACGAGCAGATGCCGCCATTGGTTGATGATGTTGTACTTGATCACCAGGATGTGCGCGCCCCAGAAGGCCAGCGCGACCTTCGCCGCCTCGACCGGCTGGAAGGCGAACCCCCCGAGGCGGAACCAGCCCTGCGAGCCGTTGACCTCGGAGCCGAGCGGGGTCAGCACCAGCACGAGCAGCCCGAGGCACACCACCGTCGCCGTCGCCGACAACCGCCGGACGCGTTCCAGCGGCACCCGCAGCCCGATCCAGAACACCACGGCGCCGATCGCGACGAACATGAGGTGTTTGCTGAACTGGGCGTACACGCCGGTGCCGGTCTTGGGGTTGTACGAAGCGACCGACGACGCGGACAGCACCATCACGATGCCGATCACGGTCAGCACGCCGGTGAGCGCCAGGACCAGGTGGAACGAAGCGAGCGGCCGCGAAAGCCAGGCCGTCAGCGCGGTGCGGAAGGCGACGAACGGGCTTTCCTTGCGTTCCCGGCGCTTGCGGGGCGCGGTTTCGCGCTTTCTTTCCTCAACCGCCGTCACTGGTCTCCCCCGCACCGTCGCGCAGGACACGGACCGCACGCGCGAACGCGTCGCCGCGCTCGCCGTAGGAGCGGTACATGTCCAACGACGCCGCGGCGGGGGCCAGCAGCACCACATCTCCAGGGCGCGCCAGGGCTCGGGCCGCCTTCACCGCCGCAGTCATGGTGTCATCGTCACCCGAAGGGAGGCTGTTGACCGGGACATCCGGCGCGTGTCGCGCGACAGCGGCGGCGATCACGGGTGAATCGACGCCGAACAGGACGACGCCGCGCAGCCGCCCGGCGATCGAGCCGACGAGTTCGTCCACGGAAGCGCCCTTGAGCTGGCCACCGGCGATCCAGACGACGTTCAGATGGGCGCGCAGCGAACCGCTCGCCGCGTGCGGGTTGGTCGCCTTGGAGTCGTTGATGTACCGGACGCCGTCGATCTCGCCGATCTCCTCGGCGCGATGCGGGGCCGGCCGGTACTCGCGCAGTCCCTTGGCGACGTCCTCGCCGGTGACGCCGTACGCGCGGGCCAGCGCGGCGGCGGCGAGCGCGTTCGAGACGTTGTGCGGGCCGGCGGGACGCACGTCGGCCAGGGTGCCGAGCTCGTCGGCGCTGGTCGCCGGGTCGGCGACGAAGGCGCGGTCGACCAGCAGGTCTTCCACGATCCCGAGTTCACCGGGGCGCGGGGTGTCCATGCCGAAGGCGACGCGGCGGGCGTCCGCGGGCGCGTGCTCGTCGGCGAGCCGGGCGGACCAAGGCTCGCCGAGGTTGTGCACCACGTTCCGGGAATGGGTGTGGACCCGTCCCTTCGCGGCCGCGTACTCCTCCATCGAGCCGTGCCAGTCGAGGTGGTCCTCGGCCAGGTTCAGCACCACCGAGGCGTGCGGCGCCAGCGTCGACGACCAGTGCAACTGGAAGCTCGACAGTTCCACGGCGAGCACCTCGTGCCCAGCCCGGACCGCGTCGAGCACCGCGAAACCGACGTTCCCGCAGGCCACGGCGTCGACCCCGGCGGACCGCAGGATCGACTCCAGCATCCCGACCGTGGTGGTCTTGCCGTTGGTGCCGGTGATCGCGAGCCACACCGGCGGCTTGTCGCGCAGCTGCCCGACGCGCCACGCCAGCTCGACGTCGCCGATCACCTCGATCCCCGCCTCGGCCGCCGCCACCAGCAGCGGCGACGTCGGCTTCCAGCCGGGGCTGGTCACGACCAGCTCGACACCTTCGGGTGGCTCCGTCAGGCCCGGCACGAGTTCCGCGCCGAGCCCTTCGAGCTCCGCCAGCCGCTCGGCGTTGCCGTCGGTGACGGTGATCCGTGCGCCCAGGTCCGCCAGGACGGGGACGATGGACTTGCCGGTGACCCCGGCTCCGGCGACGAGGACGTGACGCCCGGCCAGTTCCACTTGCTAACCCCCGAGACCGAGCTGCTCGCTGTAGAACAGGCCGAGACCGAACATGCAGCAGATGGCCGACAGCAGCCAGAACCGGATGATGACGGTGGTTTCGGCCCAGCCCGCCAGCTCGAAGTGGTGATGGAACGGCGCCATCCGGAACAGCCGCCGCCGGGTCGTGCGGAACACGGCGATCTGCGCGACCACCGAGATCATCTCGACCATGAACAGACCGCCGATGACGATGGCGAGCAGTTCGGTGCGGGTGGTCATCGACAGGCCGGCGACGAGGCCACCGAGGGCCAGTGAACCGGTGTCGCCCATGAAGATCTTCGCCGGGGCGGCGTTCCACCACAGGAAGCCGACGCAGGCACCGGTCGCCGCGGCGGCCACCACGGCCAGGTCCAGCGGGTCACGGACGTCGTAGCAGGCGGCCTGCGGGGTGACCGCGCACGAGAGGCGAGTCTGCCAGAAGGCGATGACGACGTAGGTCGCCAGCACCATCGCCGCGGTGCCGCCGGCGAGACCGTCGAGGCCGTCGGTGAAGTTCACCGCGTTCGACCAGCCCGAGATGACGATGTAGCAGAAGATCACGAAGAACACCGACGGGAAGGTGATCAGCGCGAGGTCCCGCACGTAGGACAGGCTCTCCGACGCCGGGGTGAGCCCGCGTTCGTCGGCGAACTGCAGCGCCAGGATCGCGAAGGCGATCGTGACCACGAGCTGGCCGACCAGTTTCGCGGTCTTGTTCAGGCCGAGGTTGCGCTGCTTGCGGATCTTGATGAAGTCGTCGAGGAAGCCGACGAGCCCGAGGCCGACGGCCAGCAGGAGGACCAGCAGCCCCGAGGCGGACGGGCCGCCGGTGCCGTTGCCGCCGCTGAGCGCGCTGATCAGATGCGCCACGAAATACCCGACGACCATCGCGACGATGATCGCGACACCACCCATCGTCGGGGTACCGCGTTTGGATTTGTGTCCCTGCGGTCCTTCCTCCCGGATCTCCTGGCCGAAGCCCTGCCGGGAGAACACCCGGATCAGATAGGGAGTGAGGAGGATGGAGACCAGCAGGCCCGCCGCGGCCGCGATCAGGATGCTGATCACGCGTCACCACCGTTCGAGCGTTCTTGAGAGGGGGAAGGGGCTACTACAGGGGAGGCGAGCACGGCGTCGGCCACCCGCCACAGCGCGGCGGCTTTGGAAGCCTTCACCAGCACCACGTCCCCCGCGCGGAGCTGATCATGCAGCAGGGCGATGGCGGCCTCGACGTCGGGTACCAGTACCGACTCCTCGCCCCAGGAACCCTCCTGCTGCGCGCCCTGATGGGTCGCCGCGGCCGCCTGGCCGATGACCACGAGCTTGTCGATGTTGAGCCGGACGACGAGCCTGCCGATGCCGTCGTGCGCCTCGACCGAGTTCTCGCCGAGGTCGCCCATCACGCCGAGCACGGCCCAGGAGCGCCGGTTCGCGCTCATCGACGCGAGCGCCTTGAGTGCGGCCCGCATCGACTCAGGGCTGGCGTTGAAGGAGTCGTTGAGGACCGTGACGCCGTCGGCCCGGGTGGTGACCTCCATGCGGCGTTCGGAGCGCCGTTCGAGGTTCGACAGACGGGCGGCGACCTCCTCGACCGTCGAGCCCATTTCCAGTGCCACGGCGGCCGCGCTGAGCGCGTTCGCGACGTGGTGCTCGCCGTAGAGCGGCAGCTTGACCGGCGCTTCGCCGCTCGGGGTGACCAGCCGGAACGACGCGCGCGCTTCGTCGTCGAGAGTGATGTCGGCCGCGCGGACCTGCGCGGACTCGCTCTCGCCGACGAACACCACCCGCGCCTTCGTCCGGCTCGCCATCGCCGCGACGTACGGGTCGTCGAGGTTCAGCACCGCTACACCGCCGTCCTCGGCGCTCGGCAGCGCTTCGACGAGTTCGCCCTTGCCCTTGGCGATGCCCTCGCGGGAGCCGAACTCGCCGACGTGGGCGGTGCCGACGTTGAGCACGACACCGATCCGCGGCGGCGCGATGGCCGCCAGCTCGGCGATGTGGCCGGGCCCGCGGGCGGAGAGCTCCAGCACGAGCTGCCGCGTCGTGTCGTCGGCCCGCAGTGCCGTCCAGGGGTGGCCCAGTTCGTTGTTGAACGATCCCGGCGGCGCCACCGTCGGGCCGAGCGGCTCCAGCAGCTGGGCGATGATGTCCTTGGTGGAGGTCTTGCCCGCCGAACCGGTGACCCCGACGACGGTCAGGTGGTCGCCGGCGAGTTTCCGGATCACGTGCCGGGCGAGCTTGGCGAGCGCGGCCAGCACCGCGGCACCCGCCCCGTCCTTGTCCGAGACCAGCGCGAAGGCCCGCTCATGGGCCACACCGCCGTCCAACGGCGGCACGATCACGGCCGGTGCGTCGACCTCGCGGGCCGCGAGCACCGCGACGGCGCCCGCCTCGACGGCCCGCGCGGCGAAGTCGTGGCCGTCGACCTTCGCCCCTGGCAGCGCGATGAACAGACCCCCGGGAGTGACTTCACGGGTGTCGAATTCGACGCTTCCGGTGACCTCGGCGGTCCCGTCGGTCCGATGCAGCCTGCCGCCGACGATGGCGGCGATCTCGGCCAGGCTGAGCACGATCACTCTGTCTCCAGACGTCTGCGGATGGCGGAGGCCAGCTCTTCCCGGTCGGAGAACGGGTGCACGACACCCTGGACCTCCTGGCCGGTCTCGTGGCCCTTGCCCGCGATGAGCACGATGTCGCCGGGCTGGGCGAGTTCGACCGCGCGGACGATGGCTTCCCGGCGGTCGGCGATCTCGAGGATCTCGCCGCCCAAAGCCGGACCGGCGTTGCGGGCACCGGCCAGCATCGCCGCCCGGATCGCGGCCGGGTCCTCCGAACGAGGGTTGTCGTCGGTCACGATCAGGATCTCGCTGCGCCGGACCGCCGCCTCGCCCATCACCGGGCGCTTGGCGGTGTCGCGGTCCCCGCCGCAGCCGAGGACGGTGATGATCCGGCCCTCGGTGCGGGCACGCAGCGCGTCGAGCCCCTGCGCCACCGCGGCGGGCTTGTGCGCGTAGTCGACGACGGCGGTGAACGGCTGGCCGAGGTAGACCCGCTCCATCCGGCCCGGCACCTCGACCGACGCGAGCCCGGCGACGATGGCGTCGAGCGGGACACCGGCGGTGTTCAGGATCGCGGCAGCGAGCACGGCGTTCGCCACGTTGAACTCACCCGGCAGCGGGATCTTCGCCGAGGCGGTGAGGCCTTCGGGACCGTGGAGGGTGAAGGTCTGCTCCCCCGCCGGGGTGGGGGTCAGGTCGGTGGCGCGCCACAGCGCGTCCGTCCCCGGCTCGGTGGACACGGTCACCGTGTGCGGGGTGAGGAGTGCCTGGCCCCAGGCGCTGTCGGCGACGACCACCTCGGCGGTGGAACGGCCGTCGAACAGCAGCGACTTGGCGGCGAAGTACTCCTCCATGTCCTTGTGGAAGTCCAGGTGGTCCTGGGAGAGATTGGTGAAGGCGCCGACCGCGAAACGCGTGCCGTTGACCCGGCCGAGCGACAGCGCGTGACTGGAGACCTCCATGGGGACGTGCGTGACCCCGCGTTCCACCATCACGGCGAGGAGGGCCTGCAGATCCGGCGCCTCGGGGGTGGTGAACCCGCTGGCCAGCCGCTCCCCCGCGATCCGGGTCTCGACCGTGCCGATCAGCCCGGTGGTGAGCCCGGCCGCCTTGAGCCCGGCGTCGACCAGGTACGACGTCGTGGTCTTGCCCGACGTCCCGGTGATGCCGAGGACGGACAGTTCCAGCGACGGCTCGCCGTAGATCCAGGCGGCGATCTCGCCGAGGGCGGCGCGCGGGTCCGGGTGCACCAGGATCGGCACGCCGGCGTCGCGGAGCACCGGGCGCTCGGCACCGGCCTCGTCGGTGAGCACGGCGGCCGCGCCGGCGGCGATGGCCTGGTCGCTGAAGTCCGCGCCGTGGGCGCGGGCGCCGGGAAGCGCGGCGAAGAGGTCACCAGGGAGGACGTGCTGCGCGCGCAGCGTGCTGCCCGTGACCGTCAGCTCGGCCGCGGCCGGGTAGTCGTCGCCGCCGACCACGAGCCGCGCGCCCGCCCTGGCGAGCAGCGTGCCCAGCGGCATCGGCTCGATCCTGGCCGGGCGAGGGGGTGCGGCGACGGCCTTGACCGGACTGTCCGGGACCTGGGCAGCCGTCGCGCCGGACCCGCTTTCGACGGCGGGACCGCTGCGGGGATCTGAAGTAGGCACCGACACAGCCAAGGAGGTTACCGGCGCGGCATTCGGGTGACTGAAGCGGTGCGGTGTGTGCACGCGACGATCACTCGCGTGGTATTGGGTTTCGTGAGCTCTCCTTGGCACGCAAGGGCTTCCGACTGTCGCTTGAGGACAGCGGACCTCGGCGGACCCGCGTTTCCGCACGGTGCTCAGCGCGGAGACCCCTTCACGCACAGCGACGATCACTTTCCGGCGCGGTGCCCGGAACCGGATCTCGTGTGCTTGAAGCCGGATCTCCCGTGTCTGGAGCCGGATCTCACGTGTCTCGGGACGGATGAGCGAGTTCCGCCTTCAAGCACGCGAGTTCCGGCTTCAAGCACGCGTGTTACGTCAGGACAGGATCAGCGGCACCTGGGGTGACGGGCCGTCCGAAAGCGGGATCTGGAACCGCTGCGCCAGATACGCGGCCACCGAGTGGAACAGCGGCGCGGCCGAGAGCCCTTGCTGCAGGGTGGCGTCCGGGGCGTCGAGCCGGATGCCGACCACGAAGCGCGGGTTGTCGGCGGGCAGGATGCCAGCGAAGGTGATGTTGTACAGGTGGTCGCTGTACGTCTTCGTCTTCGGGTCGACCTGCTGGCCGGTGCCCGTCTTCCCCGAGATCTGGTACCCCTCCAGCGCCGCCTTCGGCCCGGTGCCGCTCTGCTGCCCGCGGCCCCGCTGCGTCACGGCGCGCATCATCTCGCGGACGGTCTTCGCCGCCTGCGGGCTGATGACCTGGACGGTCTTCGGCGCCGGTTCGGGGACGACGGTCCCGTCCGGATTGATCTTCGCCTTGACCACCCTGGGTTCCACGCGCAGCCCGTCGTTCGCGATGGCCTGGTACATCCCGGCCATCTGCACGACGGTCATCGAAAGGCCCTGCCCGATCGGCAGGTTTCCGAAGGTCGTGGCCGACCACTGGTTGCGCGGCGGCACGACGCCCGGGCTCTCACCGGGGAGGCCGAGCCCCGTGCGCTGGCCGAGACCGAACTTCTTGAGCAAGTCCGCGTACCGGTCCTCGCCGAGTTTCTGCGCCAGCAACAGGGTGCCGACGTTCGACGACTTCGCGAAGATGCCGGTGGTGGTGAACTGCTGCGTGCCGTGATGCCAGGCGTCCTTGACTATCTTGTCCGCGACCTGCAGTGAACCCGGCACCGGCAGGGACGCCTCCGGCGTCGTGATACCCGCGTCGATCGCGCCCGCGGCGGTGACGATCTTGTTCACCGAACCGGGTTCGAACGGCGTGGTCACCGCGCGGTTGTTCAGGTTCTCCGTCTCGCTGCGCGAAGCCGGGTCGTTGAGGTTGACGGTCTTGTCGTTGGCCAGCGCGTAGACCTCGCCGGTCTTGGAGTCCAGGATGACCGCCTGGCCGCCCTTGGCCTTCGACTTGACGACGTACTCGCTCAGCTGCCGCTGCAGTTCGTACTGCAGGTCGGTGTCGATCGTGAGCTGCAGGTCCGAACCGGGGACGGCGTTCTGGATGTCCCGCTCGGTGCCGGGGATGACGAGGTTGTCGTTGCCGTTACGAGTGTTGACGATCTTGCGGCCCGGCGTCCCGGCGAGGTCGTTGTCCCGCGAGGCTTCGAGACCGTAACCACCGTGCAGGTTGTGCTTGGAGACGTCCTTGTCGTCGGTGCGCCAGTTCGCGTAGCCGACGATGTTCGCGCCGATCGAGTCACCGGGATACTCCCGTTTCGAGCGCTTCTCGACGCTGATCCACGGGTACTCCTTGACGATCGCCTCGGCGACCGAAGGTTCGATGTCGTGGACCAGGTACGTAAACCCGTCCGGCTTGTGGAACTTGTCCAGCAGTTCCTTCTCGGTGATCACCCCGGGCAGCTTGGCCGCGATCAGCTTCGCCGCGCCCGCCACCTCGGACTCGAAGTTCTTGCCCTTGGTGGGGTTCTTCGCGGCGAAGTCGTCCATCGTCTTGTGAAGCCAGTTCAGGCTCACGGCGAGTGTCCGCACCTCGACGCTGAACGCGATCTTCGTGCCGTTTCGGTCCAGGATGGACCCACGCTGGGCGGGACTTTCGATCACCGACGTCCGCTGCCGTTCCGCCGCCTCGGAGAGCGCGCCGGCCTCGAACCACTGCACCTGCACCAGTTTGAGACCGGCGAGCACCATCACGACGATCAGCAGGATCCGGACGCCGGTGAACCGGCTCCGGTTTCCCCCGTTGCCCCGGCGGGCGGTGGCACGGCGGGTCCCGGCGGCGTACGTCCGCCGCGCGCTCCCCGCCGACCGGGCCCTTGCCTGCGCCGGGCGGCCGGGCGACATCACTGACCTCCCTGCGCCGGGGCCGCGTTCTCCTGCGGCACCGCGGGCTGGTCGCCCTCGTACGGCGTGCCCTGCTGCGTTCCCTCGGCGGGCGGCGGCGCCGTCGACTCGGCCGAGGCGGCGGGCGCTTCGGCTTCGGCCTTCTTCGGCTCACCGACCACAGTGGACTGCCCATCCGGGCCGACCAAGATATGCGCGGGGTCGCCGCCGGGCACCATGCCCAGTTCCCTGGCCTTGGGCGCCAGCGAAGCAGGCGACTCGGCCTTCGCGACCTCGCGCTGCAGCCGCTCCTTCGCCTCGGCGAGCCCGGCGTTGGTCGTGCGGAGCTGTTCGAGCCGGTACGAATCGGCGATGGCCTGCGTGGTCAGCCACAGCGTGCACGCCACGCCGACGGCCAGCAGGCCCATCATCATCAGTACGAACGACGCCCGCGAACGCGGCCAGCGCAGCGTGAACTTCTTCTTCGGCTCTTCCTTGCCCGCACCGCCTTCGGCGTCGGGACGGTTGCGCTGCTGGTCTCGCTGCAGCAGGTCGGCGCGCTGGGCGCGGCGGGCGTAGGCGCGTTCGGCCGCCGACGTGCGGCCGCGGGAGGCACGGGTGGACGTCGTGGACTCGGTGCCGGGCGCCTGGTCGACCGTGCTGGTCGCGCGGGCACGCCGTCCGGGCGCCGGTGTCCGGCGGCCGCGGGACTTCGCGGGAGCGGTCATCGTGCTCGGTCTCCGATCCGTTCGGCGGCTCGCAGCCGCACGGAGGCGGCCCGCGTGTTCAGTTCGGTCTCCGCCTCGCCGGCCTTCTCGGCCCCTCTGGTGAGCAGTTTCAGTTCCGGGCCGTGGCCCGGCAGTTCCACCGGAAGCCCTTCCGGCGTCCGGGATTTCGCCAGTTCCGCGAAGGCCTGCTTGACCAGCCGGTCTTCGAGGGACTGATAGGACTCCACGACGATGCGGCCGCCGACGGCGAGCGAGGACAGCGCCCGCGGCATCGCCCGCCGCAGCACCTCCAGTTCGCCGTTGACCTCGATCCGCAACGCCTGGAACGTGCGTTTCGCCGGATGCCCGCCAGTGCGCCTGCTCGCCGCGGGGACCGCGTCGTACAGCAGTTCCACCAGCCGCCCGCTGCGCGTGAAGGGTTCCTTCTCTCGTTCCGCCACAACGGCTTTGACGATCCGCTGGGCGAAGCGTTCCTCGCCGTAGTCGCGGAGGATCCGGATCAGTTCGCCGGGGGCGTAGGTGTTGAGCACGTCGGCCGCGGTGAACCCGGTGGTCGGGTCCATCCGCATGTCGAGCGGGGAATCCTTGGAATAGGCGAAACCGCGCTCGGCACGGTCGAGCTGCATCGAGGAGACCCCTAGGTCGAAGAGGATCCCGTCCACTCTGGACAGTCCGAGGTCCTGCAGCGCGGACGGCATCTCGTCGTAGACGGCGTGCACGAAGTCGACACGATCACCGTGCCGCGCAAGCCGTTTCGCGGAGAGTTCCAGCGCGTTGGGGTCACGGTCGAGGGCGACCAGGCGCAGCAGGGGGAACGCGGTGAGCAGCGCGTCGGAATGACCGCCGAGTCCGACGGTCGCGTCGACCAGCACGGCCTCGCGGTCGGAGAAGACCGGCGCGAACAGCTCGACGATGCGGTCCAGCAGCACCGGTACGTGCTCGTGTTCGTCTGCCATGTCTTCCCCCCTTTCTGTAGTGCCGGGGAAGATGCCGGATGCCGTCAGGTCCCTGTCCGCCCGCCTGCTGACCTGGTACCGGGGAAGGTGTACCAGGGCCACTGAGCGGACAGAGGCCTCACGGCATCCGTGTGGACGGTTCCCGGCGTGTCCGAAGCATGAACCCGCGCCCCCCGACGGCGTGGGTGCTTCCTCGGCCACGTCTAGAAGACGCCCGGCAGAACTTCCTCTCGAGCCTTCGCGTAGCTGTCCTCGTGTTCGTCCAGGTAGCCCTGCCACGCTTGGGCGTCCCAGATCTCCAGCCTGGTGATCGCCCCGATCACCACGCACTCCTTGTTCAGCCCGGCGTAGCGTCGGAGCTCGGACGCGATCGCGATACGTCCTTGCCCGTCCGGGCGTTGTTCGTCCGTCCCGGCGAAGAGATAACGCTGGTAGGCCCGGACCGCCTCGTTCGTGAACGGGGCGTCGGCGACCTTCCTCGCCATCTGCTCGAACTCCGCCCGGGGGAAGACGAAGAGACAGTGATCCTGTCCCTTGGTGACCATCAGCCCACCGGCGAGCGCGTCGCGGAACTTCGCGGGCAGCGTGAGCCGCCCTTTGTCATCCAGCTTCGGGGTGTGGGTGCCGAGGAACACCGGCCCCACCTCCCTACCGATCCCGGCTGCGAACAACCGAGCTCGGCCACGGGGCTCCCTTCTGCCCCACTGCGCACCACCGTACCCCACTTTTCACCACAGTCAACGCGTCAAAAGCCGCGACCACTCCGTCGTGTCAGACGTTTTCGCTGGTCAGCCAGGTGGGGCCAGGTGGGGGCATGGTGGGGGACGGTGGCCAAGATCCCCCTGGGCGGGTATCGAAGCAACCTCATCCAGGCCTGACACGTCCGGATATCGGCAGCCGGAACCCTGCTGTGGGGCGAAGTGGGGGTGAAGGTGGGGAATCCGGTGGGGCACGGTGGGGACGGCCGAGGACACTGTGGAGAGTGACGTCGGTTCATCCCATGACGTGTCGACAAAGGACAGCCGTCTGGGCTCTCGTGGGCCCCGAGGTGTGTTGGCCCTGAGAGGCGATTCGGGTTCTAGCCGTCCTCACCACTCACGAGGCTCAGCACCGGCGACGTCACGTGGTCGACCGGACGACACATGTGATCCGGCGGACGACACGCGTGTCGTCCGTCCGGTCACGCGAGCGTGGCGGTCCCAGAGGTAGCGAAGGCCTCCTTGCCTACCCTCAAGGTAGGCAAGGAGGCCTTCACGGACCGGTCCGCGGCCAAGCTCGTTCAGGAGCCCAGGCGTCGTACGACGGCTGACGCCGCGCCAGTTTCTCGGGTTTTCGACCCGTCACAACCTAGCGGTCGTCGTCCAGCAGCGAAGCCAGCCGCGCGGCCAGCCGGGGACCATCCACAGGGGACACGTTCACCCACGCCTGCCCGCCACGGCCCTCGGTCCGCGCCGCGCAGTATGCGCCGACGTCGGTGTCGAACCAGGTCAACCCGCCTGCCCGGTGCGCCCGGCCGTCGCGGTCGCGGGTCCGCACGGTGAACTGGCCCGCGCTGTAGACGGGCCGTGCCTGGATCGCGAGCACCTCGCGCAGCTGACTGTCCGAAGCCGACGATCGCCCGCCGTCGCCGAACACCGGATCCTCCAGGTCGTCGTCGAAACGCGCCGCGGGGAGGCTGATCCCGTAGCCGGGGCCGGGCCGCAGTTCGGGCAGGACGCCGACGACCGCGGTGAACACCTCGCCATCGGTGATCCCGGACAGCGCGATGGTCTGTTCCGGCTGCGTGGCCAGCACACCATGCCGTCCGCGCGCGGCCGCGACCGCGCGGAACGGGGTTTCGGCGGTCATGTCGGCGAGCGCCTCGCATTCGACATAGACCTCGGCGCGCGCGAGCAGGTCCAGCCGCGCTTCCAGGGCGGCGTCGAGCCGGTCCCCGTCGTACAGGCCTCGTTCGCCGAGGTTTTCGTAGACCGCGCCGCGGATCTCGGCGCGCTCCGCTTCCGTGGCGCCGACACTGCGCACGGACAGCGGCCAAGGCGGGGCCGCGTGTCCCAGGTCGGACCAGAGGACGTCGAACGCCGACGCGGAAACGCGGATCAAGACCGCCCCAGCTCGGGCGGCTTCCCGAAGGAGACCTGCGGGGTCAGCGAACGCAGGGAGGCATCGCGGGTGTTCATGACGTCGACGGCCTTGCGCCGGGCCTCCTCGGCCTCCGCGTGCTTGGCCTCCATCTCGTCGGCGAGCGCGGCGAGGAGCGCGAGGTTCCCGCCGGCCGCGGCGCCGCGGATCATCGCGCCGGGGTCGTAGTCCACCGGCGGCGGCATGTCGGCACGGGCCCGCGCCGCCGCTTCGGCCTGCCCGGAAACGGCCTTCCCGAGCGCGGACGAGATGTCCGCGGACCAGGTCAACCAGCCGGACGCGGTGGCCAGCACACCACGGAGCGCGTCGCCCGCTTCGCCGCGCCAGTTCTCTTCACTGCTGCCGACCAGCCCGGCCAGCTCGGACGTCGCGTCGTGCATGCGCCGCGCGAGCGCGTCCCAGGCGGCGCCGATCCCGCCCGCCGCCTCGGGGTCGTTGCCCGCTTCGACTTCGGCGGCCAGCGCTTCATGGCTGTAGGCCGCGTACCGCGTGGCCGCGACCGGAACCTCGCGGCCCGGCGTCTCTCCTTCAGGCACGGCAGTTCTCCTAAGGCAGTTTGGGTTCGGCCAATCCCGCCACCGTCATCGCGCGCTCGCAGGCGAGCGCGGTGTCGGTGAAGTTCGTGTTGCTCACGTCGATCTGGACGCTCGCCTTCTCCCCCATGCCGAGCAGGACCGCGCAGGTCCCGTCGGCGGCCTTCTTGTCGGCGACCTTGAGCGCGTCCCGGCCGCCGACCTTGGTCTTGGTGGCGGTCTTGCGCGCGACCTCGAGATCCTTCAGGCCGTTGCGCTCGTCCACGGTGATGGTGGCGCCGAAGGTGGCGGGCACCGTCCAGTCGCAGGCGCGGGCGCCGTTGATCTCCTTCGCGACGCCGAGCACGGTGATCCCGGCGTCCGACCGGTCCTGCGGGCCGAGCAGCGCGCACGGATCCAGGACCGCCGGCGGGACCGTGCCTGCGACGGAAGCGCCGGTGCGTATCGTCTCCATGCTCGGAACCGGTGCCTGGCCCGCGGCCCCTTGCCCGCAGGCGGACACTGTGAGGACGACGAGGACGCCGAGCGCGGGAAGGCGGGACTTCATGGGTTCAGCCGCCGACACAGTCCACGTCCGCCGCCGCTTGTTCATCCTGCCGGGTGTACCGGGCCAGCGCCTTCTCGATCCGGTTCTTGAGCGCCTCGAGTTCCTTGCCGAACGCCGTGAGCGCCTCGACCGCGGAGCCTTCGGCGCCGATCCCGTACTGCGCCATGAACCTGCCGACCTCGTCCGCGTATCCCCCGCCGAGGGGAACCGTGCGGCCGAGCACCTTGGCCTCGCGGACCATCTGGCCGACCACGTCCTGCAGGGCGGAGATCTTCACGTGGGCGTCCGCCGCCAGCTCCGGCGCGACCGCGAATCCGCTCAGATCGAACCGTGGTTTGGCGGTACTCACCTCGCTCATATGCGATTACGCCTCTCCGTAGTCGAGCGACCTCGTACCGGAGCATACGACAAAACCCGCCGTCAGCGGGAGCACCCGAAAACGCGCTCGACTAACCCGATCGAGGTAAGGTCTCCGGTTGCACAGAGTCATCGACTGGGGTTGGCGGGGTTCCCCCCACGAGTTCGCCCGAGTTTGACACACTTCGTGGGAGGCTGACCGCTGCCCGGGTGACTGAACGGTCCGGCAGAGGACCCAGCGGAAATCCAGCCACGCGGCATCAGGAGGTCGAGTGACGTCGAGAATCCAGTCTGCGACGCCCGGCGAACACCAGGGCGAGCAGGCAACCGGGCAAGCGCCGTACCCCACGGGCGCCGGCTCGGTCAGCGGTCGGCAGAACGGCCGTGACGCCAAGAACAGAGCGTCGCTGGACGAACTGCACGAGGCCGCGCGGCGGATCGCCGCCAACGTGGAGCGGGTACTGGTCGGCAAACCCGACGTCATCCGCATCGCGCTCGTGACCCTGCTCGCCGAAGGCCACCTACTCGTCGAAGACGTCCCCGGGGTCGGCAAGACCTCGCTGGCGAAGGCGCTGGCCCGCTCGATCGACTGCACCGTCAGCCGGATCCAGTTCACCCCCGACCTGTTGCCCAGCGACGTCACCGGGGTGTCCATCTACAACCGGCAGAGCGGCGGGTTCGAGTTCCGCCCCGGGCCGGTGTTCGCGAACATCGTGGTCGGCGACGAGATCAACCGCGCCTCGCCGAAGACGCAGTCGGCCCTGCTCGAATGCATGGAAGAGCACCAGGTCACCGTCGACACCTCGACCTACCACCTCGAAGAGCCGTTCATGGTGATCGCCACCCAGAACCCCATCGAGATGGAGGGCACCTACGCGCTGCCCGAGGCCCAGCGGGACCGGTTCACCGCGCGGGTGTCCATCGGCTACCCGGACCAGCAGGCCGAACTGGCCATGGTCGACGAGCACGCCGGGCACAACCCGCTGGCCGAGCTCGAGCCCGTCTCCGACCGCGAGTCGGTGCAGCGGCTGATCGAGACGGTGCGGTCGGTGCACATGTCGCCGGAGATCCGCCGCTACGCCGTCGATCTGGTGTCCGCGACCCGTCAGGTGCCGGAGATCCGTCTCGGCGCCTCGCCGCGGGCGACCCTGCAGCTGGTCCGCGCGGCCCGCGCGCAGGCCGCGCTCTCGGGCCGCGAGTTCGTCGTCCCGGACGACCTGCACACGGTCGCGGTCCCGGTGCTGGCGCACCGCATGGTGCTCACCACCGAGGCGCACGCCGCCCGCCGTTCGGCCACCGACGTGGTCCGCGCGATCTTGCACCGCGTTCCCGTTCCGCAGGGCTCGAACCACCGCTGAGTAAGGAAAAAGCGCCATGCTGCGTGCGCTGTCCGGCCTGACCACACGCGGCCGCTGCCTCCTCGCCGCCGGCGTGGCCGCGGCGGCTTGCTCGTTCGTGCTCAACGAACGGGATCTGCTGCGGGTCGCGGTGTTCGTCATCGCCCTGCCGCTGCTGGTCGCCTTCTTCATCTCGGCGACCCGGCTGCGGCTGGGCGCGGCCCGCTCGCTGCGCCCGGAGCGGGTCGCGGTCGGTTCGCCGGGCGAGGTCCAGCTCGAACTGTGGCGGGACGGCAGGCTCCCGGCGGGCGAGGTGCTGCTCGAAGACGGCGTGCCCTACGCGCTGGGTTCGCGGCCGCGGTTCGTCGTCGAGCGCCTTCCCCACGACCGCCGGGTCGCGCTGCGCTACCCGTTGCAACCGGTGCTGCGCGGCGTCCAGCAGGTCGGCCCGCTGCGGGCGACGATCACCGACCCGTTCGGGCTGTGCGAATTCGAACGTGAGCTGATCGGGCATTCCCGGCTGGTCGTCGTGCCGAAGGTGGTCGGCCTGTGGGGCCTGCCCAGCGGCGCCGGGATCGGCGCGGGCGACGACGGCAGCATCCGCCTGCACGCCGGACAGGGCGAATCGGACGTGATCGTCCGGCAGTACCGGCAGGGCGACGACCTGCGGAAGGTCCACTGGCGCTCGACCGCCCGCCGCGACGAGATCATGGTCCGCGTCGAGGAACGGCCGTGGCGCGGCGGCACCACGGTGCTGCTGGACCACCGTGCGGCGGCGCACCACGGCAACGGCCCCGCGGCGAGCCTCGAATGGGCCGTCTCGTTCGCCGCTTCCGTGTCACTGCACCTGCGCCGCTCCGGTCACCGGGTCCGGCTGATCACCGAACACGGCCAGACCCTGGCCGACACCCCAGGTGAGGGTGGCGAGCACTACGACAACGTCGTGCTCGACGTCCTCGCCGCGCTCCAGCCCGCGCACCAGCGCGACATCACCCTCGGCCACGACCCGGCCGACGGACAGGAACTCATCGCGGTGCTCGGCACCGTCAGCAACGAATCCGTGCACGAGCTGTCCCGGTACCGCCCGCGCGGGATCCGGAGCCTCGCCGTGCTGCTCGACACCCCCGGCTGGTCCTCCGGCGTCAACCGGCCCGAAAACCGTGCCGCCGCCACCGAGGAATCGGTGGCGCTGCTGCGAGCCGCGGGCTGGGGCGTCGTCGTCGCCGGTCCCGGATCGCCCATGCCGCAGGTCTGGGCCGAGCTCTGCCAGACGGCCACCCGCCGGGGCACGCTGATCGGAGGCGGCCTGTGACCGCGACCGCGCCACCCCGGCCGCATACCCCCCAACCGCGGCCGTCCGCCCCGCCCCCGGTCTGGACGAGCAGTGTGCTCGCTCCGGTCGCCGCCGGGCTCGCCACGCTGTTCGCCTCGACCTCGCTCACCGGCGTCGTCTCCGGCTGGGCGTGGTTCGGCTACCTGCTGGTCGCCGTCGTCCTGATCGCCTCCACCGGACTCGCCCTGCGCTCGCTGCGCGCGCCGACCATCGTCGTCGGCTTGGCACAGCTGCTGGTGCTGTTGCTGCTGATCACCGGTGCCTTCACCACCAGCGGGATCCTGAAGATCTTCCCCGGCCCGGACGCGTTCGGGGAACTGCGCGGCGTCCTCGCCGCGGCGGCCGAGCAGATCCGCGTCGGCCTCCCGCCGATCGAGGGCACCCCGCCGATCCTCTGCCTGATCACCATCGCGATCGGCCTGGTCGCGGTCCTGGTCGACACGCTGGCCGTGGCCGCCGCCGCGCCCGCCGCGACCGGCCTGGTACTGCTGTGCGTGTACGCCGTCCCGGCCGCGCTGGCCGAGGACATGCTGCCGTGGTGGACGTTCCTGCTGGGCGCGGCCGCGTTCGCCGCCCTCCTCGCCGTCGACGGCAACCACCGGCATCGCCGCTGGCGCAACCGGGACGCGCCAGGACTGGGCAACTCGGCGAGCACGTTGTCGGCCCCCGTCGGCGTGGTGGCCGCCGCGATCGCGATGGGCCTGGTGATCGGCACGGCCGTCACCGGGGTCGGCACGGTCGGCAGCCTTCCGGGCGGGACCGGCTCGGGCCGCGCTGGCGCCGGTGGATTCGGCGTCGAGCCGTTCACGCAACTGCGCGGCCTGCTCGACCAGGGCGAGAACGTGGAGTTGTTCAAGGTCTACGGAATGGGCGCGGACAAACGGCTGCTGCGCGCGTTCACCCTCGACACGTACACGCCGAACAAGGGCTGGGGGCTCGCGCAGAACGGCCGCGCCCAGCAGGGTGTGCAGGCCAACAAGGGCCTTCCGCCCGCTCCGGGCGACGACGGCTCCGGTCCCGCGCGGGAGATCCGGATCGAACCGACGAACTGGGTCGACAACTGGCTGCCGATCTACGGCGCGCCGCGGGCGCTCAACGGGCTGGCCGACAACTGGCTGTACGACCCGGTCGGCGGCGCCGTGTTCACCACGACCAAGCAGAACGCGCCCGCCTACACCGAGACCGCGTCCATCGAGAACCCGACGAAGGACGAACTCCGGCGCGACGACGCCCGCCTGGCCGAGGTGCCGCAGCAGTTCACCCGGATCGACCGCGTCGACCCCCGCGTGGTCGCGAAGGCCAAGCAGCTGACGGAAAACGAGTCCAACAACTTCGACAAGGCGCAGGCACTCTGGTCGTTCTTCACCGCGCAGAACGGATTCGTCTACGACACCAAGACCGCGGACGCCACCGACTCCGACGCGCTCGCCGACTTCATCCTCAACGGCAAACGCGGGTTCTGCGAGCAGTACGCGTCGGCGATGGCCGTGATGCTGCGGTCGGTCGGCATCCCGTCGCGGGTCGCCATCGGCTTCTCCTCCGGGACCCCGAAGGGCGACTACGTCTCGATCACCTCCGAGGACGCGCACGCGTGGGTCGAGGTCTACTTCCAGACGAAGGGCTGGGTCAGCTTCGACCCGACCCCGCTGCTCGACGGCCGCGCGGTCGTCCCGCCGTACCTGCAGAACGACACCGGCAGCTCCACGGCCAACGACACCCAGGAAGTGCCGAGCGCACCCGCGTCGAGCGCCCCCGCCACCGGCACGCCCCGCGACCCCGGCGCCGATCTCGGCGCTGACGGCGGCACGGGCCAGCAGGAGGAAGAGCCGCTGTGGCCCGCGATCCTCGCCGGGATCCTCGGTGGGCTGGCGGCCGCGCTGACCGTGGTGATGATCGTGCGGTCGCAGTTGAGATATCGGGCGCTGCTGCGCTCGTCGCCTGCCCGGTCCCCCGCCCCGGACGCGCCTGCCCCGGTCCGGGAGGACGGCGGGTTCCTGGACGACCAGAACGTGACGAACTGGCTGCCGCTGATCGTGATCGGGCTGTGGGTGGCGGCGTTCGCGTTCCTGGCGGCGTGGGTTTCGTGGTGGTTCGCGCTGGCGCTGGTGATCGTCCTCGGAGGGCTCGGCACGCCGACGGCCATCCGGGAGATCAAGCGACGGCTGCGGCTGCAGAAGATCGCGTCCCGCTCCCCCGCCGCGGCCGACGCGGCGTGGCGCGAACTGATGGATGAATGCGCGGACCGGGGCCTGCCGCTCTCCGACGGCGACACGGTGCGCGTGGCGGGCCGGAAGGTCGTCGAGAAGCACCGGCTGGACGAGGAGGGCCGCACCGGCCTGCGGACGGTCATCGGTGTCGTGGAGCGGTCCTGGTACTCGGACCAGCCCGCGGACGACCCGACGCTGGGCCCGGCCTTCGACGAGGTTCGCAAGAGTCTGAAGCGGAACGCGCCGATGTCGTGGAAGGGCCGCCTGTTCCCGCGCTCGCTGAGGCGCGGCAAGTAGCTCCAGTACGCGAAGGCTCCCTGGTCAGCGCTCGGTCCAGGTGGTCGTGAGTGGCGTTTCGGGTTCTAACCCGAAACGCCACCCCCGACCCCCCCCACCCACCCGGGGCCGGGGACCC